>NZ_JAHKQT010000023.1 GCF_018861145.1 Poseidonibacter lekithochrous | reverse complement strand
TTATTCTTAAATTGGAGTGGCATTATAGACAAGATAACTTTAAATTAAAATTAAAGTTCTAAAGAAATTAGATAAATTACAAAAATTTGTTATAATTTATTTATAAATAGAGTAAAAAAGGTATTTAATATGAAATATACTATTAAAAACAAGTATTTTAAAATTGAAGTTGATTCTTTTGGTGCTGAACTTAAAAGTCTAAAAAAACTAGAAAATGATACAGAGTATTTATGGCAAGGTGATAAAAAATATTGGAATAGAAGTTCACCTGTATTATTTCCTATTGTAGGTAAACTTTTAGATGATGAGTATATTTACAAAAATAAATCATATAAGATGTCACAGCACGGATTTGCTAGAGATAAAGAATTTATATTAATAGCTAAAGGTGAAAACTTCTTAATGTTTTTGCAAGAAAGTGATTCTGAAACTCTAAAAGTCTATCCATTTGCTTATAAACTATTTATTTCTTATGAAATAAAAGAGTGTGAAGTTAAAATATCATATGAAGTCGTAAACAAATCAAATGAGATGATGTTTTTTTCAATAGGAGCTCATCCTGCTTTTAATTGGCCCATAGAAAATATAAATGAAAAGATTGAAGAAAAAAAAGATGATTACTATTTTGAATTTTATAATTTAGATGATGATAAAATTTTAAAAGCTTTTCCATTATTAGAAAATGGTATCTCAAGTAAAACAATTGATATAAAACTTGATAGAAAAAGATTAAATATTAGTGAAGATACTTTTAAGAAAGATGCATTGATTTTTAAAAATGAAAATATAAATAGTATTAAATTAAGAAATTATAGAAATAATAAGTCTATAGAAGTTTGTTTTTCTGACTTTGCTTATTTAGGGCTTTGGTCAAAACCTAATGGAGCACCTTTTGTATGTATTGAGCCTTGGTGTGGTATAGCTGATTTTATTAGTCATAACAAAAAAATTAAAGAAAAAATTGGAATTAATAGCTTAGAAAAAGATGGAGTATTTAGTTCATCTTATATAATTAAGATTTAATAGTTTAGTTTATAATGAAGAAAGATAAGTTTACTTATCTTCTTCTGTAGTTTCTGCATCTTGTAGTTCAGGTTTTGCTTCTCTTTTGCCTTCAATACTTAATATTTCCATATAAAGTGTTTCACATTTTTCATTTGATGCTTCATCAATGTTTTTTGTAATATCTATGAATTCAATAGTTTTTGGTTCCTCACTATTTTTAGCAAATTTACATTCGAATTTCCAGAAATCTGCACCTTCAGGTAAGGGTTTCTTTTTTTCTCTCTTTATATATTTTCTAATTTCATGTTTAATAGATTCTACTTGTCTATCAGGGTGTTTATTTTCAACGTTTAATTTAAATGTTTTTTTCATTATTTTCCTTTATTGCATTATATCTGAACATTATTTGATATCACATTTCCCAAATTTGCACTTTAAAAGTCGATATAGCATATAAATAAAATATATTAAAATACCTATTTCAAATATTTGGTAAATTATTTCCATATTGAACTACTTAATGTTCATTTGAATCTAGATTTTCCATAATATAGTGGTAAATTCTTTCATATTCACTATCTTCTGTTTTATCTTCTTCAATTACTGCAAGTACATTTTGAAGTTCTACTAGAAGTGATTCCATTTCAGTCATTGCTAATTTATCATCTTCAGTTTCTTTATTTTCTTCTAAAAGTTTATGTAGATCTTCTAAATAAGCTTCTACTTCTGGAATCATTACTGTTGTAACTACATCTTTTAGTTTGTCTTTTATTTGTGACATATCTTTTCCTTAAATTAAAGTGTAATTATATTGTGAAAAAGATAGGTTTAGCTTAGATGTAATTTATTATGAAAAAAATTATTGATATTTTATTGTTTTAAACTAATTTTTCTTTTGAAATAAGAACACCATCATTATCTGCATAAAGATAATCGCCTTGATTAAATGTCAATCCATGAAAACTTATACTTTCACCTCTTGAAGATTGCGTTTTTTCAAAATTTCTTAAAGGACAAGTCCCAATTGCAAAAAGCCCTACATTTATATTTTGTGTCTCATCTGTATCTCGTACATATCCATTTACAATAATTGCTTGCCAGTTGTTTTTAGCAGCAAAGGCCATAAGTTTGTCACCTACAACACCAAAGAATTCTTCTGCATTATCAACAACAACTATTTTTCCTTCTCCATCTTCATCTCTAAGCATTTCTAATAAACGCCAATTACTTTTATCAAGTTTTATAGTTTCAATTTGACCATAAAATCTTTTTAATCCACCATAGTTTTTAAACTTTGATGGTAATACTTTTATCTCTTTATCTTGGTTCTCATCGCATAAATCTGCTGTATGTATATTCATTTCTCTTCCCTTCTTCTTAAATCTTAAATTCAAGGTTCTTATAATAGTAGAAAAAAATGTAAAAAAAGTGTAAATATTAAATAAATATTAAAATTTATAATTAATTTTAATAAATAAGTTAAATAACAAGTGATTTTAAAACTTTTAGCTTAAAAATTAGTATATAATTTGCAAAAAATAAAGATGTATTTATGAAAAAGTTTACAAACCAATCAATGTATGAGATTATAGAGTATTTTGAAAATATTTTAATAGAGAAAAATATAGTTAGTTTTGAAGTATTAAATCCTGATATTTGCGTTGATAATTATTCAGGTACAACTATACATTTAGATGAAAAATATATTTATCGTTCATATAAATCATGGACTGATTTATCAGAATTGATGTTTTGTAAGATGTTAACACCAATTATTAGTTCAAAATATACTGTAATTTTAAATTTTAAAAAGATTGATTTAGAAAACTCTTTTCATAAAGATGAAAATGATTCCAAAAATGAGAAATATGGAATAAAGTCAGAATTTTCAAAAATAAATAAAAATGAAGAACCATCATTTTTATTCCCTTATAAAAAAGCTCTTATTCACGCTAAAGTATATGAAAAAAAACAGATTCTAAATTTAGGTGTTAATAAAGCAGATGAGTTTAAAATCATTAAACAGATTGTTTATCCTGAAGTATTTAAAAATATAAATTTTGTGGGAATTGATTATTCTAAAAGTGTGATAGAAAAAGCAAAACAAAAATTTAGTGAAGATAATTTTAATTTTTATGCTCATGACATAAATAAACTTGATGAGTTGAATTTAAAAAAATCTGATTTAATCATATCTATTAGTACTTTACAATCAAGTAGTATAAATTTTAAATTAGTTTTTATGTCTTTAATCCAAAATTATTTAGAAGAGGGTGGTAGTATCATTTTAGGTTTCCCAAACTGTAGGTGGGTGGGGTCTGATATTATATATGGTGCTAAAAATCCAACTTATTCTTATTCTGAACAATCACTACTGTATAAAGATGTTTATTTTTGCAAAAAATATTTGCAACAAAAGAAATTTAAAGTTACATTAACAGGTAAAAATTATCTATTTTTAACTGCAACATCTATTAAAAAAAACATTAAATAACTATTTGTATTTTTTTTATTTTATGATACAATAGTTGTAATAAAATTCAAGGAGTATATTATGCCAAGTAAACATATTGAAGTAAAAACATTTAAACTAGCTCACTCTACAAGTGATACTGTTAAAATTGAACACGTTGAAAAACCATATGGTGAATATAGTAGTCCAGTTGTAAGTATTGCTATTTATTCTGATGGAACTAAAAAAACTTCTGAAATTGAAATACCCTATGAAAATATTGAAGAGTTTTTTAAAGCATTAAATGAATCAGTTGCACTTTGTGATTCAATTCCTAGAAGCGAAATTCATGCAGAATTAAACGCACCAATTGGTGGTGGAGCATAAAAGATGAGTTTACTCATCTTTTATAAGCTTTTCTTATAACTACTAAATCACTTCTAAAAAAAACTAAAAATTAAACTCCAAATCTAACCTAAAATATCGATAGTTTCTGATATAATTTTTCAAAAAATTAATAGGAATTATTTTGAATTCAACATCTACATATGTATTTTTATCTTTTATAACAGCTTGTTTAGCGACACTTGGTAGTTTATTTTTCTCAGAAATTATGGAGTTTATACCTTGTTCTATGTGCTGGTATCAAAGAATATTTATGTATCCATTAGTACTAATATTTTTAGTAAATATGTTATATCCAGATGATAAAATTGTTAAATATGCAATGCCTATTGCTTTTGTAGGCTGGGCATTTTCTGTTTATCATAACTTATTAATGTTTGAAATAATACCAGAGAGTATTGTTCCTTGTGTTCAGGGAGTTCCTTGTTCTACTGAGTATATAAATTGGTTAGGATTTATTACAATTCCTTTCCTTTCTTTTGTAGCATATTCAATCATTCTAGTTCTGTTATTAATTATAAAAAAAGGAATTTCTTCAAATGAAAAATAAAAAAATAGTTGTTATAT
The DNA here is from genome assembly GCF_018861145.1 of Poseidonibacter lekithochrous. Taxonomy (GTDB): domain Bacteria; phylum Campylobacterota; class Campylobacteria; order Campylobacterales; family Arcobacteraceae; genus Poseidonibacter; species Poseidonibacter lekithochrous_A. The sequence continues at coordinate 455,134 of NZ_JAHKQT010000023.1, read as the reverse complement.
CTTTACTTGTTTTAGTAATTGGTTTTATTTTTGCTACTTATGCTTTTAAAAGTAATGAAAGTAGTAAAGTAAGTGGTATGGTGAATAGTAAATCAGAATCTCCATTAGTGAGAGAACATTCACCAAAGTTTGGTGACAATAAAAAAGGTGTTGTAGTAGTTGAATTTATAGATCCTCAGTGTCCACCTTGTGGTGCTTTTCATCCAATTATGAAAAAAATGTATAAAGAATATTATGAAGATATTTCTTTAGTTATAAAATATATACCAAATCATCAACATTCTAGATTTGCTGTAAAACTATTAGAGGCGGCAAGATTACAAGGTAAATATACAGAAGCATTAGATGCAGTTTTTTCTAATCAAGATAAATGGGCAGATGTAAATAATCCTAAACCAGAATTATTGTGGACTTTTATATCTCAAATTGATGGTATTGATATAGAAAAAGTTAAAGTTGATATTAAAAACCCTATATTTGATGAAATGATGGATATTGATGCAAATGATTCAAGAACTTTAGGAGCTCGTGGAACACCTACTATATTTGTAAATGGGAAAAAACTAGAAGTATTATCATATCGTACTTTAAGTGAGCTAGTTGAGTCGGAAATATACAAATAGTATATTTTTCGTACTTTACAGTACTTTATATAGAGAAAATATAAAGAAAAATTATGTATACTAATATAAAAGTAGAAAAGTAAAAGGAAGTCAATGTCATTTCTAGAAAAAGTTAAAGAGTTCTTATCATTAGCTCAAGAAACAAATTTTGATATCGCACAAATGTATGCGCAAAATCCAAATGGTATATACGCTACTGTTTTAGTATTATTAGTAATCTTACTTATAATCATATTTTTTATAAGAAGAGCAGCTAAAATATCATCGGCTGTAAAACTAGTATCAAATATTCAAAACTCAAATGATTTTGAGGATTATGATTCAAAGCTTACAAAATTAGCAACTGAATTACCTAAAAGAGGTCCAAGATTAGCAAATAGTATTAATGCTCAGAAAAATGACATCTTAGAAAAAGAGTTAAATTTATTAAAAGATTTTAATATAAAAGACAAAATTTCGAGATATAAACAAATCTCAGCACAGTATGCACTGATTTCTCAAAATTCTAAAAAATTTAAAATGGATGATTTAACATCATATTATGATGAAAAATCAAAAACTTTATTAAGTGAAAACTTAAGAGATGAGATTACAGAATATAGTTTAAATACTAACTTTAATGAAAATGATGTTGAGTTTGTAAATAGTATTGTTTCTTATGCAAACACAACAACTGAGCCTGAATCACTTTTAACTCCACTTATTGAACAAATAAATAGATTTTCTTATTCGCATAATTTAGATTTATTTAAATTTACAAAAGCTTTAACTAAAGATAAATCAGTTCAAGTATATAAAAACTGTAATGAAAAACTAAATGAAGTTTTAGAAAGTGAAGATGAAAAAGTTTCAAATGTAATTTTATCATATATGTTAGAAAATGATGAAAAAGAAGTTGTATACTCTTATATTTCAAATCTTAAATCATCTACATACTTACAAGACTTATACCATAACTTCTTTGCAAAAACTGAAGATATTGATTTAGATTTAGCTTTTGTAGCAAATGAAACAAAAATTTCTTCTGATTATTCAAATCACATAGATTGTAAAATCACTGATAACTGGAGAGATTTAACATATGTTAATCACATAATTAAATCTCCAAGAGTTCTTGAAGCTATTGGACATATTTCATATAGAAATGTTTTAGAAAGAATCGAAAGACTTGAAAAAGATGAAGAAACAAATAAAGCTATAACTGAAGTTCTTCAAGTAGCTAGACGTGCAGAAGCAATTGCAAATGAAGCAAAAGAAATAGCAAGACAAAAATAAATATGTAAGGCTTTTGCCTTACATTACTTAAAGATAATATCATGGATTTACTAACTCTTATTTTAATTTTTCTTATATTTTTTGCAATCTTTTTATTTATTACAGCTAAAAAGAAGAAAAATATAAAAGCGCCTGTTGTTAAAAAAGAAGAGCTAATTCAAGCTTATAAAAATCAAATGAAAGAGCTTTTATTAAAGTATGAAGATGATAAGAAGCTTCAAACACAAGAAAGAATAAAACTACTAAAAAAGATAAATCAAGAGTTATCAATGAATCTTTTTTTTGAAAAAGAAGAAGCTACAAAACTTTTAAAAGAACTTTCAACTCTTAGTTAAGATATTTATTAACTATTAACTTATTTTTACTATAATTTCAAGTAATAAAACTAATAAACATTTAAAATAATCAAGGATAATCATGAAAATCAATTACATATTTGCCACATTAATTACAGCACTTTTTTTATTTACAGGTTGTGATTCAAAAGATATCGATGAAAGCTTAATTGCTAATACAAAAGAAAATACACCCTATGTAGAAAAGTTTGTTTCTCAGACATTTAAATTAACGACAACAGATGGAAAAATAATAGAACTTACAAATACAGAAGAGGGTTTAAACTTTAAAGATTATAAAGGGAAGAAAGCTATTTTAGTTGATGTATTTGCAACATGGTGTCCACCTTGTATTAAAGGTATTCCAGTTTTAAAAGAATTAAGAGAAAAATATAAAGATGATTTTGAAATTGTATCTGTATTATTTGAAAAAGAAGAAGATAAACCTACATCAGAAGTTATTGAGTTTATTGAAAAATATGGTATTACATATCCTATTACAGTCGGAGAGGAAAACTTTAAATTAGCAAAAGCTTTAGGAGATGTTCAAAGAATCCCTGAGTTGTTTTTATTCTCAAAAGATGGTGAATTTGTAAAAAAATTCCTTGGTGAATCAGAGTTAGAAACGTATGAAAAGTATGTTAAAATGGCTATAGGTAAAGAATAGATTTGAGATATGATGATATTAGTTCATTTATTGTAATGGATATTGTGCGTGAAGCACAAAAGTATGAAGATTCAATACATTTTGAAATAGGTCAGCCAGACTTAACACCAAGTCCAAAAGTGAAAAAAGCATTACAAAAAGCTTTAGATGAGGATAAGTTCTCATATACAGAAAGTCTTGGTTTACTTGACTTACGAAAAAAAATATCTACAATGTATAAAGAAAACTATAATGTAGATGTCCCACCAGAACGAATACTTTTAACGCCTGGTACTTCAGGTGCATTTTTAGTTGCTTATACTTTAACACTAAAGTATAAAGAAAACTTAGGTTTATCCGATCCTTCATATCCTTGTTATAAAAACTTTGCAAGTATGTTGGATATAAACCCAAGTTTTATGAATATTGATAAATCTACAAATTATGAGTTAACAGTAAAGCATTTAGAAAAAGAAGATATTCAGGCTCTTCAAATATCATCACCTTCTAACCCTACGGGAAATTTATATTCAAAAGAAAATCTTAAAGAATTAATTCAATATTGTAAGCAAAGAGAAATTTCTTTTATTTCAGATGAACTTTATCATGGTTTAACTTATGAAGAAAATGCACATACCGCTTTAGAATTTTCTGATGATGTTTTTGTAATCAATGGCTTTTCAAAATATTATTGTATGCCAGGTATGAGGTTAGGGTGGATTATAGTTCCAAAGAATTTATCTCGTGAAGCAGAAAAGATTGCACAGAATATATTTATCTCTGCACCCACATTATCACAATATGCTGCATTAGAAGCATTTGATAAAGAATATCTAGACAAGGTTAAAAATATATTTAAAGAGCGTAGAGACTACTTATATGCTGAATTAAGCACTATCTTTGATATAGATGCAAAACCTGATGGTGCATTTTATCTTTGGGCTAATGTTTCAAAATACACAGATGATAGTTTTGCCTTTGCTAAAGAGTTGCTTGAAAATATTCATGTAGCTACAACTCCTGGAGTTGATTTTGGTTCTAATAAAACAGAACAATACTTACGGTTTGCATATACAAGAGATATTGAGCATATGAGTACTGGAATAAAGAAACTAAAAGAATATTTAAATGATAGAAAATAAAAAGTATATTCTTTTTGATAATGACGGTGTATTAGTTGAAACTGAGCCTTTATATTTTGAAGCTAATGTAAAGGCATTAAAAGAGTTAAATATCGAATTATCATTTGATAGATATATGAAAATAATGGCAAGAGGTGGAACTGCTTGGGAGTTAGCTTACGAGAAGGGAATTTCTAAGAAAATAGTTGATAATAAAAGATTTCAAAGAGATATTTATTATCAAGAGTTGATTAAAACAAGACATATTGAAATAGCAAATGTAAAAGAAATACTAAAAGAGCTATCTAAAAAATATAAAATGGCAATAATCACAACTTCAAGGCGCGAAGATTTCGAATTAATTCATAAAAATAGAGGAATAGTTGATTTTATGGATTTTGTTTTATGTGTAGAAGATTATCCAAGAGCTAAACCTTATCCTGATCCATATTTAGCAGGGCTTAAAAGGTTTAAAGCATCAAATGATGAAACTATAGTAATAGAAGATTCACAAAGAGGATTGATTTCAGCTGTAAATGCAAAGATTGATTGTGTGATTGTTAAAAATGATTTTACCTTAACTCATGACTTTTCAAAAGCTTCTTATCGTATTGATAGATTAGAAGAGTTAATTAATCTTCTATCTTAGTTTGTTGCCATTATAAAACCATCATTTTCTTCTTCTTTAAAACATCCAAGTTGACAATTTGATACTTTAATATTTGACTCTTTTATTGAAGCTCCTATATCACTGATTGCTTTACCTTTTTCTTGTGATATTTTCCATGCAACTTCGCAATCTATTTTTGAATTATGAGAACGTTTTTTTAATATATTAAATATATCTTCATTCATGTCATTAAATTCAAGTTTTCCAAATACACCTAGTTCACAATTAGTGATTTTTATTTTCATATCTCGTGCAATTTGTGCGATGTGTTTAGGTTCCATTCCAATTAACTTTGCTACTTTAAATGCATTTATACAAGATAATGCACCATTTTCATCTAAGTTTGTAAGAACTAAATCTGTTTGTATTGAATCTAATTTAATCATTAAGTTAAGGGCCTTTTTATTTGAACTTATTATAAAAGTTTCAAGCTTATAATAACTTTATATCTATAAAATTATTACAACTTTAATGTATAAAAATTATACAATATTTATAAAAAAAAGAGTGCCTATAGAGGCACTCTTATGTTAACTTGTATTTGTAGGAGAAATCAAGTCAGTAAAATTAGGTTTTGGTTAAGAATATATCCTAACGCATGTAAGAATTATAATAGTTATCAATTAACCTATTTTAAATACAAGGTTAACAATTAGTAAATAGGAGAAATAATATCCTATTTACTAGTATTAAATGGTTTTAACATGATGATAAGTTTTGGAAGTAATAATAGTGCAGAAGCTAAAATTGTAGCCATTACAACAACTGTTAATACTCCAAAGTAAATTGTAGGAATAAGATTTGATAAAACTAAAATAGAAAAACCAATCATTACAATAATAGAAGTGTAATACATAGCATAACCAATGCTCTCATGACTTCTTTTCATTGCATTTAAGTAGTTATGGTCAGTTTTAAATTCTTCTTTAAATCTATGGATATAATGAATTGTATCATCAACACCAATTCCTATTGAAATAGCAGCTATTGTAATAGTCATAATATCTAAAGGAATTCCCAAAAATCCCATAATCCCAAAAATTGAAGATATTGGTATAACATTTGCAAGTATTGCTATGAATGCTACTTTTATTGATCTAAATAAGATTAAGAACATTATGAATAATAAAACAACTACAATACCTAAAGTTTTTATTTGAGAATCAAATAATGATTGAAGCATGTTGTTATATAAAATCATTAGATTTGACAGTTGAAATGTAGTTTCTTTATTTCTAATAATTTCTCTTAAATCTTTGTTGATTTTAGCAATTAATTCATTTCTTCGTAAATTTTCATTCGAATCTATAATTCTCATACTAACTCTAGCTTCATTGCTTTCTATATTTATATATGGAGCTAAAATCATATTTTTGTATTCTTCTGGAATTTTTTTGTAAAGTAGGGCTAACATAACTCCATCTAAATCTTTATCTTGATTTAAAAGTTTTCCTACTTTTAATAATGAAGCTAAAGATTGAACTTTTCCAACTTCTTCCAGATTATCTAAATATTCATGAACTCTTGTAATAGTATCCATTTTATCTTGAGAAAACCAGTATTGTTCATCATCAGATTTTGCGTCTATTTCTGCTTCAAAATCTCCAAATTCATCATCTAAAAAGCTTGTATCTTCATCTTTTTCTACTTGAACCACAGCTTTTTTTTCATCATCTTTAAACTTAATAATTACATCTAAAGGAGTAGTTCCTCCTAACTTTTGATCAATTACTTTCATTCCTTTATATATTTCAGTACTTTGTTTAAAGTAATTAATAAAAGAGTTTTCAACTACTAGTTTTGACGCACCTATAGTTGAAAAAAGAATAACTACTAAACTTCCAATAATAATAGTTATTCCTCTTTTTTCAACTAAAGAAGCACATAAAGTTATAAGTGAAAATGATGACTTAGCTTTTCTCTTTTCATGCTCATCTTTTTTAGGAAGCATTATTAGAATAATAGGAAAAACAAAAAAGGCAATGAACAATGAAACAGCGATACCAGCACTCATCATAAGTCCAAGGTTTTTAACAGGTTGAATACTTGATAATACAAGTGAAGCAAAACCTGTAATTGTTGTGATTATTGCAAAAAAAGAGGGTGAAAGTTTTGATAAAACAGTATTTATTACTAATTTATATTGGCTTGCATTCTTATATTTTACGTTTAATTCTCTATATCTTACAATTAAATGAAGAACAATTGCAAGTGTAATAATTAATTGTAATGATATAAAGTTTGATGAAATTACAGTAACTTCAAGGTTAAATAAACCTAAAATCCCAGCTGTTGAAACTACAGATAATAAACAAATAGTAATAGGTAAAACTACCCATCTTGGATGTCTAAATATTACCCATAAAATAAAGATAAGTAAGAAGATTAAAGTTGAACCATAAATAGCTAAATCACTTTTTACAAAACCAACAATATCATTTGCAATCATATCTATTCCACCAAGGAAAATTGATGCATTAGAATTATATTTTTTTATGATAGTTCTTATTTCTTCTATCTCTTTTTCATCTTTTTCTCTTATGAAGTCTCTATATTCTTTAAATTCTTGTATAGTGATTTCTAGTTCTACTTTCTCTTTTTCATTAAGATTTGAAGTTCTTTTCTTAGTTAAAAGAGTATTTCTTTTTTCTAAAAGTTCAAAATATTTCTCATCATTTTTTAAATTTAAAAGCATTCCAGTCGTTTTAAAATCAGCACTTACAAGATTGTTTGAATAAAGTTGTGAGTTTAAGAACTCTTTTTTTACTAAATCCATATCAAAAGTAGCAGTTTCCAAACTATCAACACCATCAACTAAATCAGTAATAGGTCTAAGAGGTGATTGTATTAAAGGAACATTTAAAATAGAAGTTATGCTTTCTATCTTTTCAACTTTTAATAACTCTTCGCTTAATCTTTTTAGAGTATCTATGCTTTTTTTTGAGAGTAAGTCTTCATTTGGAGTATAAGTAACAACCAAAAAGTTTGGATTGTAGTATCTTTTATTTACTTCACGTGAGAATTTTAAGTCTTTATCATCATCTAAAAGAAGTGTTTCAGCAGAGGCATCAATTTCAAGTTTTGTTGCATGATATGCAAGAGTACTAATAGCAAGAAAAAATGCTATTAGTACTGTAATTGGGTATTTTAAAACAATCTTGTCATAAAACTTTTTAACCATTTATTTTATTTTTAGCTTCAATTTCAGATATCATCTCTTCAAGAGATTTTTGTTTTAACAAACCTGCATATTGTTTTCTAGCAGTTGCAATTACACTTGTACCTGCTAAATCAATATCGTAAATTAACCATTCCTTGTCTCTATTTTGATAAAATAAATAATTTACAGTATAAGACTCACTTTGACCTATTAATTCTGTAATTAGTTTTATTCTTTCTACATTAGATTTTTGTGTAAATGTAGACTCTAAATCAACAACTTTTACTTTTTGATCTGTATATAAACCTAATTTGTCAATATATGAATTTTTAAGATTAATTTCGAATGCTTTTAAATATCTTTTCTTTTGATCTGTTGTTGCACTAACCCAGGCATCTCTACCTAAAGAAATTAGTGCCATTTTTCTATAATCAAAAACTTCATCAATAATTTTTACAATTTCTTGACCCTTTTGTTTATTTGTCATATTGTCTTTTTTTATAATAGAAATTGAATCATCAATTTTTTTTGACATCACTGTTTTTATTTCATCTTTTTGTAATGCAAAAAGTGAAGATATTGAAAAAAGTGTTATTAGTAAAACTTTAAATATATTTTTCATTTTATTCCTTAATTAGTGTATTTCTTCTTTGATTATATAAATCCCTAAAATATGGATATAAATCAAAGGCATCTTTCTTTAAACTTTCATATAGACCAAGTCTTAATGAAGTACTATTTATTGTATCAGTTGCTGTTATAGCTAAACTTTGTGTTTGAGTATCAGGTATTTTATATTTTATATCACTAGCCCCTGTAAATGATAATGCACTTGTATACGAATCAGCTACAAGTCCTACCATATCTCTTAAGTTTGATGGTCCTAAAAATGGTAATACTACATGGAATCCTTCTCCCACTCCATAAAACCCTAATGTTTGACCAAAATCTTCATTATGTTGAACCCAACCTAATTCAGTTTTTGCAGGATCCATAAATCCAGCTAATCCAAATGTTGTATTTATTAAAAATCTTCCTAACTCTTCAACTGAGTTTTGAAATTTAAATTGTAATATGTTATTTGTAAATCTTAATGGAAACATTAAGTTATCAAAGAAATTTGATACTCCTGATCTTACAGTTTTAGGAAGTATGTATGCATATCCTTTAGCTGTTGGATTTAAAGCATAAATAAATACTTTGTCATTAAAAGATGTCATAATTCTGTTATAACCACTTAGTGGATCAAATACTTCTTCTATTTTTGCATATCCACCATCAAAATCATCTCCAAAATCGTCATTGAATTCTTCTTCTAAAGTTTCCTTTGAAGTTTTATTGGCTATTTTTTTTTCTGAAATAGTAGGAATTGGTTTATCAATACTGCTTTTACTAGAACAAGCTGTAAATCCAAAAACTACAATAATCATAAAAACTAAATTTTTCAAAAGAGTCCTTTTTTTTAATTAAGATATTATTATATTGAAAAAATGTGGAAATAATGTTTAAGCAATTAAATTATTGCCTTTTAAGTTGGTTTAATAATGATATTGCGTTTAATGGGTCTACTTGAATACCATGTATTCTAAATGAAAAGTGTAAATGAGGACCGGTAACTCTTCCTGTATCTCCACTAAGACCTAGTATTGTTCCTTTTTTTATAAAATCTCCAACTTTATAATTCATTTTACTTAAGTGATAATAGCAAGAATAAACACCTTGTCCATGATCTATTACTATGGATCCTCCTGCATAAAATCTATCTTGTGATATTTTAACAATTCCTGAGTTTGATGCGAGTATTGGTGTACCAATTTTTGCTCTAAAATCTGTACCACTATGGTAAGATTTTAACTCTCCATTATAAACTCTTTTAGTTCCAAAATCACTTGTAATTTTTGTATTTAATGGATAGATAAAATCTTCATTCCATAAAATATCTTTTGAAACAGAGTTATAAACTTTCATAGCTTGTGCATACTCTTCTTTTGTTCTTTTTACTCTTGCTGGGTTTGGTTTAAATTTAGTTTTAGGAACATTTATAACTTCACTTTTATAATTTCCATCGATAACTTTTAGGTTTTTCCCTTCAAATATCTTTTTCCCATTTTCAATATATGAAACAATTACTCTATAATCTTTTTTTTGTTGATAATAAGATATAGGGAGAAGTGCATAATATGTATTTTCTTTAAAAGGATTTTTAAAAAAATTTATATTTTGCTTATGGAAAGTTAATTTTACATCAGAGATATTTTTCTTCTTTATATCAAGAAGGACTGTGTTCGCGTTTTTAACAGTTGATTGGTTTATTTCTAAGGCAAACAAATTGCAAAGAAAGATAAGTGAGATAATTAATATTTTTTTCATAAATTAATAATATCCAAAAATATTTTAGTAATAGTTTTAACAACTTATTAGTCTATAATTACAAACCTGCTATAATCCAAATAAAATTTGAGAATATAAACTATTGGAGTAATAATGGGTAGAGCCTTTGAATATAGAAAAGCGTCAAAATTAAAAAGATGGGGAGCAATGTCTAGATTGTTTCCTAAATTAGCAAAAGCTATTGAAATGGCAGCAAAAGCAGGGGTTCCAGATCCTGAAATGAATTCAGCACTTAGAACTGCTATTTTAAATGCAAAATCTGAAAATATGCCTAAAACGAATATTGAAGCAGCAATTAAAAGAGCAAGTGGAAAAGATTCGGCTAATTATACAGATGTAAACTTTGAAGGAAAAGGTCCTCATGGAGCTTTGATTTTTGTAGAAACTGCAACTGACAATAATACAAGAACAGTAGCAAATGTTAAAATGTACTTTAATAAAAATGGTGGAGCATTAGCACCAACTGGTTCTTTAGAATTTATGTTTGATAGAAAGGCATTTTTTGAGTTTAATAAAACTGAAGATATGGATTTAGAAGAATTAGAAATGGAACTAATAGATGCAGGTTTAGAAGAACTTGAAGAAGAAGATGGACTTGTAATCGTAACAGCTAACTATACTGATTTTGGAACTTTAAATAAAGCATTTGAAGATTTAGGAATTGAACTTACAAAAGCAAAATTAGAAAGAATTTCTAATAATCCACAAGAATTTACAGAAGAACAACAAGAAGAAATTGGAAAGTTACTTGAAAAACTTGAAGATGATGATGATGTTCAAGCTGTTTATACAAATATAATTTAGTTAGTTTAAATTAAACTAGAATAAGTTGAAATCAGAATTTGATTTCAACTTATTTAAAATCTCTTTCGAATTTTTCTAAAATATCAAGATTAAAATCTTTTACAACACTGCTTAATTTAAATCCATCTATTATCCATAATATAAAAAGACCAATTAGTATAATATAACCTATAAATATAACAGTTGTAATAAGCCCAATAAGACCTAAAACTATATAAATCCACCACTTCTTCTGTTTTGTATAAAGTCTATGCATTCCAAATATTCCAACAAACCACCATAGTAAATAAGCTAATACAACGTTTAATTGTTGTGTTTTAGCTTTTTCAAGTTCAAGATTATTCATGATTATTTTCTTTCCATTTTAGTAATAACATTTTTTATATCTTCGATTCTTGTTTCTGAACTTGGATGTGTTGAAAAGAATTCATTTGTACTTTCTTTTCCATCACTCATATTTTTCCAAAAGTTTAATGCTTCATAAGGATTATAACCAGCTTTTGCCATTAGGTAAATACCAATTTCATCAGCTTCACTCTCTTGTAATCTTCCATAAGGTAGCATAACACCAAGTTCTGTACCAATTCCATAAGCTTGATTAAATGTATTAGTAAATTCAGGTGCAGTTGTTGCAAGTACAACATTTCCTAATAATTGAATACCTTGTTGTATTTTTGATGAACTAACTCTCTCTGCTCCATGCCTTGCAAGTGCATGCGCAACTTCATGTGACATGACTGTTGCTAATTGGGCATCATTTTTAGCAGCTTTTAAAATACCTGTATAAACTACAACTTTTCCTCCTGGAAGACAAAATGCATTCATTGCCGTATTTTCTACAAGATTAAATTCCCATTTAAAATCAGGTCTATTTGCTGCAGCTGCAATTTTTTCTCCAATAGCTTTTACTCTTTTTGAATCATAAGTATTATTAACAACTTTTGCTTGGGATAAAGCTTGTTTATATGATTGTTCACCAAGTGCTAGTTCTTCTTCTGATGACATAAAAATCATCTGTGATCTATTAGTATATGGCGTTTTATGAGTACATCCTGCAATTATAAATAATGTAGTGATTACTAGAATGATATTTCTTAATTGTTTCATTTATTTTCCTTTTGTTAATCCTTAAATATTACGAACATTATAGCAAAAGAAAATTATCCTAAACTATAAGTGATAACTATATAAGTTATAATAATGCTTTTTTGTGAAGAATTGTGTAATTTAATAAAAGCTGTCAGTAATATAAAATATAGTATCCTAAGAAAAAATAATAAAGAGATTATAGATGAAATGTCCACACTGTCAAACAAATGTTAAACTAGACTCAAAGTTATATTTTAAAAGTTTTTTAGGAAGATATACATGTCCTTCATGTCTTAATAAATTTAAGTTAAAAAGAGGGATTAAGTATTATATTTGGATACTCATTGCTATATGTGTTGCTTTCTTAGATTCATATTTAGTAATGAATTTTGCGCAAACAACAACTTTTTCAGGTGTGATATTTGCTTCATGGTTAGTTTTATTATTCTTTGCTTTTTGCTATATTGATAGAAAACTTGAAAATAATATGCCTACAATAAAGATTGATTAGTGCAGGTTAGAAGAGGAAATATATATGGAATTTTCACAATTCTTTTATATTCATCATTAGCACTTTTTTCAATATTTACAAGTAATATTCCTGCTTTTGAATTAACATCATTATCTTTTTTTGTAGCTTCTTTTGTTGGATTAGCTTTCTTGAAAAAACAAAAAGTACATATTTCAAAACTAATTAAAATTCCTGCGAAAGCCTGGATTATAGGAATAAGTGGTTTATTTGGATATCACTTTTTTTACTTTCTAGCTATTAAGAATGCACCTGCTGTAGAAGCAAATCTAATAAACTATTTATGGCCATTATTAATTGTAATCTTTTCATCTTTTTTACCAAATGAGAGGCTAAGATGGTTTCATATTTTAGGAACAATTTTTGGGTTATTAGGAGCTTTTCTTTTAGTTTCAAAAGGTGGTAGTTTTTCTTTTGAAACACAATATACTTCAGGTTATATTTTTGCAATAATTGCAGCTTTAATATGGTCATCATATTCTGTAATTTCAAGAACATTATCGCATGTTCCTACTTTTGCAGTTACTGGTTTTTGTATGGCTACAGCTATATTATCAGGTATTTGTCATTTTATATTTGAAACTACTGTTATTCCAAATACTACAGAATTATTTGGAATATTAATGCTAGGCCTTGGACCTGTTGGTGGGGCTTTTTATTTATGGGATTTTAGTGTTAAGAATGCTGATATAAAACTACTTGGCTCAATTTCCTATTTCACACCATTATTATCTACGCTTTTACTTGTAGTTTTAGGATATGCCGAATTTACAACAGCAGTTACGCTTGCTTGTATTTTTATAATTGTTGGTTCTTTTATAAGTTCAGCGCAATATTTAAAATCAATAAAAAACTTCTTTTTTAAGAAATAAGGAAAATAGAATGCAAGAGATTATAAGCACAAAAGAAGTAAGTGATATAAATGAACCACAAATTAAAGAGTTTGTCTCTTTACGAAAATCAGCACATGATGAAAAGTATGTAGTAGTTGAAAGTACAACCGTTTTTAAAAAACTATTTTCTGCAAATATTAAAATACATAAGGTTTTTACAACACCTGAACATTTAGATTTTATAAAACAAAATTGTAAAAATATTGACTTTGAGATATTAACTGCATCAAATGAAATCATGAAGCAAATAGTAGGGCATAAAATACATCAAGGCATGCTTGCTGTTATTGATAAGCCAGAATTTATAAGCTTTGATGAAATTCAAGGAAATATAGTAATCCTAAATGGACTTACATCTCCTGAAAATGTAGGTTCAATAGTTCGTTCTTGTGCAGCTTTTAGTATTGGAACTTTAATCATTGATGAGAAAACTTGCTCACCTTTTATAAGAAGATGTATTAGAGTTTCTACTGGAAATTTATTTAATGTAAATGTATATAAATCAAGTGATTTAAAAAATGACTTGAAAAAGCTAAAGCAGGGTGGATATACAATATCTACAACTGCAAATACCCCTGATGCAATTAGTTTAAAAGATTATACTTTTCCTTCAAAATCTGGTATTGTTATAGGAAATGAAGGCTTTGGAGTCGATAAAGAAATTTTTGAATTATCAGATAATATACTAAAAATTGATATACATGAAGAAGTTACAAGTCTAAATGCAGCAATTGCTACGTCTATAGTTTTGTTTAAAATGAGTATTTAATAGAATATATTTTTATAAGATATCTTGCAAAAATGATGATAAATACAATAGATGGAGTAGTAACACTAGCAGAGAAACTAATCTCAATAGTTCCCAAAAGATGCACAACTAATTGTAAAAGTAAATGTACTAAACCAAGATATTTAAAGATTTCTTCTTCGAGTATACCTAAGATTATTAAAAATGGCAGTTCATGACCTGACCCCTTGTTTTTTTTCAATCAAGGTTCTACTCAACACCATTGGCTGATACACACCTTTTAAATGCTATTAAATATGTAGAACAAAATCCAGTAAAAGCCTTTATGGTTAAATACCCTTGGGATTATAAATATACATCTTGTTTAAAAAGACTAAATCTTGTAAAAGAAGATATTCTTCTTTCTTCTCATTCATTAATAAATAGTATTGAGAATTATAAAGAATTTTTAGAAGAAGATAATAAAATAGACTTAATTAAAGAAAAAACAAGAACAAGTAAGCCTTGTGGAGATGTAGAATTCTATAATAAAATAAAAGAAATTACAGGTATAGATTATACAAATAAGAAAGCAGGAAGACCAAAGAAAAATGATTGAAAATTAATTGGTATACTGTCCCCGGATTTTGGTCCCCGGATTTTGCTTTATCTATCCAATTATTAGGTATTTGGATGAAGGATTGAGTGTACGATGATTAAAAATATTAAGTTAATAAAGGATGATAATGAGTGTTAAGATTGTTGAAAAAGATGGTAAGAGATATATTAATGAAGAAGAAATATTACTTGAATATAAATGTATTAATAAATTACAAATCTTATTTTTTAGATTACCAATTTTTTTATTAATGATATATCTTTTTTTTAGAATAAATAAACAATTAGATACATATACTTTAGTTTGGTATTTATCATTTATTTTAATTTTTGGAGCATTATGGTCAATAAAAAGAGATATACAAAATTTTTATTATGTTGGCTTTTATTTGACGAATAATAACTTTATTACTTTTTCAGGAAGAGTTATACCTCTTAAAGAAATATATTTTAGTTTGGGTGTTGGATCAATGGGT
This sequence comes from Poseidonibacter lekithochrous, assembly GCF_018861145.1. GTDB lineage: Bacteria > Campylobacterota > Campylobacteria > Campylobacterales > Arcobacteraceae > Poseidonibacter > Poseidonibacter lekithochrous_A. The sequence continues at coordinate 439,777 of NZ_JAHKQT010000023.1, read as the reverse complement.
TGGGGGGCTAGCTCTTAGTTTTTATTTAAAGAAGAATTTTATTATACATTGTATCGTAAAAAATAATTTAGATTTTAAAGAATTATTAAAAGTTTTATTTCAAATATCGAAAAATGAGCAATTTAAAGTATCCTCAATAACATTTGATAATAATTTGTTTGATTATACTAAAGTCAATAAAGAAGAAAAATATAAATTAATAAAAGAAGGAAAATAATATGGCTGATGGAACTGAATACTTAGAGAATATAGATGGAATCTATTTTGATTCTGTATCAACATTACTTACTGAAACTGGAAGTTCTATAGCTGGAAAATTCACCGCTACCGTTGGTTTAATCTCTGGAACCAAAATCCGGGGACAGTATACTAATTAAAAAATATTAAAACCAAGAAATACTTGTATCTATATGATTTAATAAAGCTTTCAATAAAAAATAGAAAATAGGGGTCAAGTTCTGAATCTCCACTTTTAAACTTTTAATAGAATAAGATATATTTATTATGTTGGTATTAATTTTATTGCCGAATCAATACTTGTTACATGAAATTATTACTAATATAGACAAAGTCTATATTAGTAGGAATTATTTATAATATTTGATGGAATAAGTATATAATTTTAAGAGTTATTTAAAATTATAAAGTTTATAATTAAATAAGATATATTTATATTAAAAGATCTTGTTCATATAACTACATCTTATTTAACTTTTATAATTCTTAAAGGAGTACTTATGGCTAATTTAAAAAAAAGACCAACTTCTGTTTCTTCAAGAGCAAAGAGCTCAAGAATTTCACCACGAAAACTCAATATTAAAGGTTTAGATAGTTCTGAACTTCTAAGTACAATTTTTGAGAAAAGGTCAAAGAGTAAAATAAACATAAAAATTCCAATGACCTTAAATGGAAAAACAAAACAAAAAACAAAAAACTTACCTGAATTACATATTTCATTAGATGATGATTGGAGAGAAATATATAAAAGGGAAAAGATTATTGAGATAAAGATTTATAATGCTGGCTTAAGTCCTGCCTATAATGCTTTTTTAGAAACATACACAACGCCAAAAGATCTCATAAGAAGAGGTGCTTCTTTAGGTACTATTGGACATTTTCAAGAAAGAACTTTTCAGAAATTAGAAACGATATACCCTGATTCTGAAGTGTCTATTCGTATTTTTTCTCCTGGATATGTTCTTTATGGTACTTTATTTGAGCCATATTTCTTTATGTGCTATGACATGCTACAAGATCCAAAGCCTGATATTCAAATTACTGAAAGTACAGATAACCTTTTGAATTATCTTATCGATAGTGCTTTAGAAAATAGAAAGTTACTTTATCTTGAACCTCGTAGAAGTTCAATTCTTTATAAACGGAAACCTTTTCCCGGTCAAATAAATGATTTATCTAAATATAGAAATATTAATATAAGCGCAAGGAGATAATTATGCCTGGAGTAGTAACACATATGGCTATTGCTGAAATAATAGCGGATAGATTAGATATGAATGTAGCTGATGAAGAAAAAATTAGTAATATAATTGAGAATAATGAAAAATATTATAAGATGGGTTCATTAGGACCTGATATGCTTTTCTTTGCACCTGATTATAGTCAAGATATAAAAGAATTATTAGAACAAATCACAAGCTTTTATGAAACTATTATTGAACCTATTGAAGAATTTCATGATACTTATATTGAACCAATAACTGATTTTGTAAGTGATGTAGGAGAAACTATTGATGAAGAAGTATTTTGTGGACTTTTTGGTGAAGTTGGAGATCAATGTGATCAAACAATGGAACTTGTTTCAGGAGTTATAAACAACTTTGTATTTTTAGCAGCAGATAGGAATATTGATATATTTGACATGATGCAACCTGCAATTCAAAAAGGTGAAAGTGAAAAGTCTTGGTATTGGTTTGATATGCTTCATTACAGAAAAACTGGTGACTTTGCAAAAAATATGTGGGCTAATGCTAAAACTGATAAAGAAAAAGCATTTGTTTTAGGATATGTAACGCATATTGCAGCTGATATTACTGGGCATCCTTTTGTAAATACAGCAGTAGGTGGACCTGCAAGATCTCACAATCAAAGACATCATTTCGTTGAAAATATGATGGATTCATGGGTATATGACAATATGCTTGGTCAAAGACTAACATCATCTTTTATACATAGAGATTTACCTCATGGCGAACTTTACGATGAAGAGGAATCACTACTTAGGACATTAGCTAGAAATGCAGATGAAGTTCCAGATGATTTAGATGGTATTTATGAAATAATGAATAGATCGATGAAAGATACTTTTCATTCAGAGATTCATCCTGAAAGATTAGATTCAGAGTACTTAACAAAAAAAGATTTAAACTTTTCATATTTAGCTATTTTAGCTTCAATTAAATCAGTATCTTCAAGTCATATTAGTAAACCAGCAGATCCTACTGAAGATATGTTTGATTCAATAAATGATGCAATGAATGAGTTTTTAGAAACAGTATCTAACCCTCCAACAAATTCTTCAAGTTCTAATGGTTCTTGTATTCCATTTTGGGATGATGATTGTGGTTTATCTGTGGACTCATTTCTTAATTTCTTAGAAAGTGTATGGGAAAATATTAGCTATTTAGGAGAACTTATTCAATGGGTTGGACAAGTTTTAAAAGATATGTGGGATTTAATAGCTTGTAGTATTACAGCACCATTAAAAGTAGTTATAAAATCATTATTTTGGATTATTCAATCTTCATTATATGTTATTTATGAAGAAGTTAGACAAGTACTAGTACTTGCAGCGTTATTGCCTCCTGAAAGTGAATGGTTAGATCAAAATCCTATAGCACAATCATGTGTTTCCTTGAAAGATAGATCTCCAGATGATGGACTTTTATATGGTAAATATTATCCACATAGAGCAGAGAAATCAAATAAAGGGTTTATTCGTTATCCAAAAACTTCACCTGAATCTGATACCACTGCACCTGGACCATATCCATATACTTCGACACCCGAAGATTTTATACTTAACACAGCCAATAATGAACAGTTATTTAGTGCTTATAGTCAAAGGGAAACTCCAATAGAGACTATAAAATTACAAGAAGAAACTAGATTAGAGTCTTTTGGTTCTTCAGTTGATGTTGCTAAAATACTAATGAAAAAAATATTTAATGGTAAAAGTATTCCTAATTGGAATTTAGATGCAGATAGAGGATTTGGATATAAAACTTGGAAGGTTAATCCTTCATCTAATTATAATCCTTTAGCTTGGAATAGTGGTAACGCTACAGTCAATGAAGAATATATAGATTAAAAAAGGCGTTTTAAACGCCTTTTAAATTTGATAGTCAGGTGTATTATCTTCCCATTCGAAAATAAAACACATTGGTAATTTATTCTTTTTATTTAAAAGAAGTGCTGTTACTATTGCAGAACCCATTATCGAAATAATAGCCAAAGCAGAAGCAAAAGCAAGTGTTGAAAGACCTGTAAGACCTTGTCCTACTGTACATCCAATTGATAAAACACCACCAACACCCATAAGTGCTCCACCTATCATATTGTATTTAGTTCTATTGATATTTTGAGCTGCAGTACATCCAAAACTATATTTTTTATTTATAAATGACATTATAAATGTCCCAAATAATACACCACATACCAATGAAATTGGAAATGATAATTCATTTACTTCATAATACATAAATAGTTCTAGAGTTTTTGCAGTTGGATAAACAAATGTAATTCCATCAAGAACAATTTCCCTCTCCATACTCTCAGCACCTACAACACCTGAAATATACCAAGCAAGTGATATTAAAATACCAATTACAACTCCATCCCAAAGGGTAAATAGTCTTTTGACTTTTTTGATTATAAATAGTAATAAAGCTACAAGTACAGCTAATACTACATATATATTCATAGTAATATTTGGTATGTAAGCAGATAGATTGATTAAAGTTTCATTGTTTATAATAGGTGATAATACACCATACAATAAACCTTTAGTTGTAGCATATGCAAAGATACCAATAAAAATAATTGTAATCAAAGAGTTTGAATCACCTTGAGCAAATTTTATTAGTTGTCTATTTCCACAACCATCTGCTAACATCATTCCTATACCAAAAAGTATTCCACCTGCAATAATTACAAAGTAATTAATATTTTCTTTATAGTACTTTGTTTCACTCAAATCAAGTTCAAAAACTGAAGACATAATTGCAGTTGCAATAATAGCAACTATCATTGCCATAACCACAGAAGCTGCTCTTTTCGTAGATTTTGTAAGAATATAATCTTTTATAGAACCAGAGAAACAAAACTGTTGTTTTTGAGCTACCATTCCAAATACAGTTCCTAGAACTAATGCTAAGATGTTTACTGTTTCAAATATTTCTAATTCAAACATATTATTTATCTATTCTCATTTCTTCTAAAACTTCTAAGATTTCGATTGCATCTTCATCTTTTAAGTTATTACTTTCAATGTCTATTAATACTTCATCAAAATATAGTTTAATATCTTCCATATATTTTAATTCATCTTTATCTTCTTTTGTAGATTTTTTTCCATCAACGATATCCATTAACTCATCAATGTTTTCATCAATTTCAGGTATTACATCTTCTTTTAATAGTTTTTCAAGTTCTGTTATTTTACTCATAAAATTTCCTAATTTTTTTTGAAAGTATATCAAAATAAGTTTCATTGCTTCATTATTTTGTATTTATAGTTAATTGAATGAGTAGAAAAGGAAAGGTTTTGTGAATATTTGTAAATAAAAAGGGAATAAATCCTTTTTATTTACATATTATTTATAACAATGAGCTGCTTTTACTTGACCAAATTTATTTTTAGTTCCAGTCTTGTCGCTTTTTGAAGAATAGTTTGTAGTTATTGGGTTACAAGAATCTATCCATTTATAAAACTCATAAACCTTTACCTTTTTAAATCCCATTTGTCTAAATGTTTCTGCTTCAATCGATGCTCTTCTAGCTGTATTACAAATAACAATTAGGTTTTGTTTTACAAAGTTGTCTTCATCATCAAGTGCATAGTTTGCAATTGCTTTTTCAGGAGCTTGTCTTCCTATTCTAACTGCACCTTTAATTCTACCTGCTGACCATTCTTCTTTTGTTCTTACATCTGCCACTATCCACTCTTTTGAAGCAATAGCTTCTTTAACTTCTTTCGTTGTTGCATAATTTCCAGCTTTTTTATTTTCAGCTACCATTTTACTTGTTAATGTTTTGTAATCAATAAATTCATTAGCTAGCAATGCACTACTTGTAAGTATTCCTGTCATTAGTAATATTTTTAATTTCATTAGTATTCCTTATGTTTTATTTATTGTCTATTATAAGAAATAATTATTAAAATAATATAAATATTTAGAATTAATTATAAGAAATACAAATAGATAAAAATTACTTATACTTATTGTAATAAATGTACCAATATTGGGGACTTTGACTTTTAACTTTTTATTATGTAAGATTGTTAAAAAAAGGACAGATTATGAAAAAGATATTAACATTTTTATTTGTAGGATTAATTGCATTTTTTACTACATTAAATGCTCAAGAAACAGCTGAACCAAAGGTTCACAAAGTTGTGATTCAAGTAAGCACTGATGATATGAGAACACAGAAAATTGCTTTAAATAATGCAGTTAATTTACAAAAACTTTATGGTCTAGATAATGTTGAAATAGAAATAGTTGCCTTTGGTCCAGGAATTACTTTACTTACTGATAAAAGTAGACAAGTTAAAAGAGTTGAAAGTCTTGCTTTGCAAGATATCTCATTTTCTGCTTGTTTAAATTCAATAGAAAAACTTGAAAGTGTAAGTGGATCAAAAGTTGAATTGTTAGAAGGTGTAGGAACAGTAAGAGCAGGGGTAGCTAGAATTATTGAATTACAAGAAGATGGATATTCATATATAAGACCATAAATAAAAAGAGTAATAAGTAGAATAAATTTCTACTTATTAAAAATTAAAGTTTAATCACATAGATTCCTTCAAATTCAACACATACTTTATTATCTTCGATTATTTTAGATTTTATTTTTAATGATGCACTACCTTTGCTATTTATTTTCTCTTTTAATATTGAAATTTCTTCTTTTGAAGGTTTTTGTGTATAGCAGATAATATCTTTTCTAACAGGTTTTAAATAAGAATTTTCATTTTTGATAATAACTATATTCTTACTATCAATTTCAAGTTCTTTAGAAATTAGCCAACAGATACTCCAAGCAGAAATAATTGTTATAGTACTTAGGCTTCCACCAAAGGCTGTACCTTTATCATTTATATTAACATTTAAAGGAGCAGAGGTAATTAATTCTTTTTCATTATAAGTATTTACTTTTAATTTCATTAGTTTAGTTAAGGGAATCTCTTCATGTAGTTTTTTTTCTAATTGTTTAAGCAAAGTTATCCTTGTGTATTATTTAATATAGAATTATAATAATAAAAGCTTAAAGCAATCTCCTTATCAAAAGCACAAAAGTTGTACATATATAGAATATATACAGATAAACTACTATTAAAAATAAAAGTGTGTATAAAAGTAGCTATTATAATTAACTCTTCTAAACACCTTAAAAGACTTAAAATAGATGTTTTTATCTATCTTCACTAATAATAAAGCTAGATATTGTAACTTTTATTTACAAAAATAAAAACTTGTACATCTCTTTACAATAATTGTACATACTAATTTTATGCTTTATGCTATAATCTTATCAATAAAATTAAATCAAATAGGAGATAATATATGAGTTTATTAGTAAATTATAAAGCACATACAGAAGAAAGAGCTAACGAAGGTGGTTTACCTCCATTAGCATTAACTGCTGAAGAAACAGCACAATTAGTTGAATTATTAAAAGCTGATACAGTAGCTGAGTCTGAGTACGTATTAGATTTATTCAACAACAAAATCAACCCAGGTGTTGATGATGCTGCTTATGTTAAAGCTGCATTTTTAAATGATATTGTTCAAGGTAATGTTGCATGTTCAGTAATTTCAAAATCTGAAGCTGTGAGAATTTTAGGAACAATGATGGGTGGATTTAATGTTGTTCCATTAATTGATGCACTTAAAATTGAAGAAGTAGCTGCTGCTGCTGCTAATGAATTAAAAAATACTATCTTAGTATATGATTCATTTAATGATGTTAAAGATTTAATGGATGCTGGAAACTCTTATGCAAAAGAAGTTATTGAGTCTTGGGCAAATGCAGAATGGTTTACTAACAAACCTGCACTAGAAGAAGAAATGACTTTAACTGTATATAAAATTCCTGGTGAAACAAATACAGATGATTTATCTCCTGCAACTGTTGCATTTACTAGGTCAGATATTCCATTACACGCAACTGCAATGTTACAATCAAGAATGGATAATCCATTAGATACAATGAAAGAACTTAAAGCAAAAGGTCACCCATTAGCATACGTTGGTGATGTTGTTGGTACTGGTTCATCAAGAAAATCTGGGATTAATTCTGTTCAATGGCACATGGGTAGAGATATTCCAGGTGTTCCTAATAAAAGAACTGGTGGTGTTGTAATTGGTTCTATTATTGCTCCAATTTTCTTCAATACTGCAGAAGATTCAGGATGTTTACCAATTGAAGCTTCTGTTGATGCTTTAGAAACTGGTGATGTTATTACTGTTAAACCATACGAGGGTGTGATTCTTAAAAATGGTTCAGTTGTTTCTGAATTTGATTTAGCTCCTAATACATTAACAGATGAAATGAGAGCAGGTGGAAGAATTCCATTAATTATTGGTAAAGGTCTTACAGTTAAAGCTAGAGAAACTTTAGGATTAGATGCTACAACTGCATTCGTTGCTCCTTCTCAACCAGCTGATAACGGTAAAGGATTTACTCAAGCACAAAAAATGGTAGGAAGAGCTTGTGGTATCGAAGGTGTTAAACCTGGTATGTACGTTGAGCCAATTGCTACAACTGTTGGATCTCAAGATACAACTGGACCGATGACTAGAGATGAGATTAAAGAATTAGCTGCACTTTCTTTTGGTGCTGATATGGTTATGCAATCATTTTGTCATACTGCTGCTTATCCAAAGCCAGCAGATATTAAATTAAGACATACTTTACCTGAGTTCATTTCTTCAAGAGGTGGAGTTACATTAAGACCAGGTGATGGTGTTATTCACTCTTGGTTAAATAGATTATGTTTACCTGATACTGTTGGTACTGGTGGAGATTCACATACTAGATTCCCAATTGGTATTTCATTCCCAGCTGGTTCTGGACTAATTGCATTCGCTGGTGTTACTGGTGCTATGCCTTTAACTATGCCTGAGTCTGTTCTTGTTAAATTCAAAGGTGAAATGCAACCAGGAATTACTTTAAGAGATTTAGTAAACGCAATTCCTTACCAAGCTATTCAAGATGGTTTATTAACTGTTGAGAAAAAAGGTAAAAAGAATGTATTCGCTGGAACAATTATTGAAATTGCTGGTTTACCTGACTTAAAAGTTGAGCAAGCATTCGAATTATCAGATTCAGCAGCAGAGAGATCAGCAGCAGCTTGTTCTGTTCAATTAGATAAAGAACCAATTATTGAGTACTTATCTTCAAACATCGCTTTAATTGAAAAGATGATCGAAGAAGGTTACGAAGATGCTAGAACTCTTCAAAGAAGAGCTGATAAAATGAGAGAATGGATTGCAAACCCAGAATTACTTCAACCAGATGCTGATGCAGAATATGCAGCAACTATTGAAATTGATTTAAATACAATTACTGAGCCAATCTTAGCTTGTCCAAATGATCCAGATGATGTTGATACATTAACTAACATCTTAGCTGATGATAAAAGAATTAAGAACATTGACGAAGTATTCGTAGGTTCTTGTATGACTAATATTGGATTATTCAGAGCACTTGGTGAAGTACTTAAAGGTGAGGGTGAAGTTCCAACTAAATTATGGGTTGCACCACCAACAAAAATGGATAAAGAACAATTAACTGAAGAGGGTTACTATTCAATCTTTGCAGCTGCGGGTGCAAGATTAGAAATTCCTGGTTGTTCATTATGTATGGGTAACCAAGCATCAGTTTCTGAAGGAGCTGCTGTATTCTCTACATCTACTAGAAACTTTGATAATAGATTAGGAAAAGGTTCTCAAGTTTATCTTGGATCTGCTGAAGTTGCTGCAGTTGCTGCACTTCTTGGAAGACTTCCAACAAAAGCTGAGTACATGGAAATTGTACCTAAGAAAATTACAGAAAAAAACAAAGAGGGTGTTTATAAATACTTAAACTTCCACGAAGTTACTTCTGAACAATTAACAAACTTAGTTCACTCTTAGGAACTATTTCAAAGATAAGTTGGGGTTTATCCCAACTTATTAACTCTTTAATATACTTCTAAAGGCTAATAGTTCTTATTATTTGGTAAGGTAATTGTAAATTTTGTACCTTTGTAGTTTTTTTCATTATATTTAAAGTGAATATTAGAAGCTTGAATATTTCCATCTGAACCATCAACAATAAGATTATATGTCATATGAAGACCTAGTCCTGTCCCTTGAGATTGATGTTTTGTAGTAAAATATGGATTGAATATTTTTGTAAGAATATCTTTTGGTATCCCTCCTGCACTATCTTTAAAAGTAATAACAACATCATCTTTTTTCTCTTTTACTTTTATGAAAATTAGTCTATCTTCTTCATTAAAATCATTTAATGCATCTTTACTATTGTTAAAGATATTGATAAAACACTGTATTAGTTCATTCGGAAAACCAAACATATTGATATTATGATCTGTTTCTACAACTAGTTTTATTTGGTGATTTTTTATAGAGCCTTCTACAAGTTGAATAAAACTATTTATGACATCTTTTAGGTTAAAGTTTTTTTTAGATCTATCACCTTTAATGAAATTCTTAAAATCATCTATTGTTTTTGAAAGGTACTGGGCATTTTTATTAATTGTAAGCATATTTTTTAAAAATATATCATCTGTTAAATCATTTAACTCTTTTAACATCATAGTACCTGTTGCACATGTTGATATTACAGATAGAGGTTGTCTCCACTGATGAGCTATATTACCTATCATTTCACCCATTGTAGCCATCTTTGATTGCTCATAAAGAAGTTTATCTTTAATATCTTTTTGTTCAATATTTCTGCAAGAAATTAAGGAATGCGTGAATTTCTTATTTATAGGTATTAGTGCTTTGCATGTATTTACTTCAAAAGTAGTATGATTCTTTATAAACATAATTAATCCAAAATCTTTTAATTCATTTAGATAATAATATGCATCGTCTTTTGAAATAAAATAGGGTAAATCTTTATTAAAATATTCTTTCTTAATTGTTTCTATATTTTTTTCTATATTTATAATTATTTCTAAAATTGTTGAGTCATTTTTAAAGATTTTAGGTTTTGCAGTGTGTAAATTATATTTACTATCATTTTGTTCAAATAATATAACTCCTGAACAATCTAATTGACGTAAATAACTTGTTAATGCATCTTGAACTGTTGTCTCTAATTCAAATGAAGTACCAATATTTAATAAGATTTCTAATAATGCATTATTTAGTTGTAGATTATTCATTGTCTTCTACCTTTGCTATTACAGCTGTTTTATTATAAAACTCTAAATAGTGTTTTTTATTGTTAGCTATTTCACCTAAGGTTAATGCACCAATTATAACGTGTTCATCATCATTTACAATATCAAGTTCCTTATGAAACTCTTCTTTTAGAAATAATACTCTTGAAATACAATCAATAAATAAAACAAAATAATTTTTTTCTTTTATTATTGTTTCTTCTTTAGCTTGTAAAGCTGCATTGATTAAAGAGTCTACATCTCCTTTTAAAACAGAGACAAAGGAGTTTTCATTGATTTCTCCAATACAAACTAAACTTGTATCTTCTAATATAATAGGATCACGTACTATTATGTCTCCTTGAAGTTTATTTATCCCTAATGGATAATCTTTTGCAATATCAAAGAAATTCTCTTTAGAAATACTTTTTTTAGAATATTTTTCTACAATCTCTTTATATGCATGATATGCAGGTTTATAATCCAATTCAATTATTCTATTATCTTTTGACTTTGTGACTTTAAGTGCCTGAGAAATAGGAGTCCAGCCATGTTTTACTCCTATTTCACTATTTAATATTGAAGATGCAATAACAGCACAATCTTCATGTATTCCAGTATTTGTAATAATAGAAGGTTTCTTTATAAAAGATAAAGAACCAGCTCCTGCACCTATATAATTAATTGATAAGCCAAAGTTATCAAATAAAGTTGATATTAAATTATTAATATTTTTACTTAAAGCATCAACAAAGACAAACATCATTTTTGTATCATTACTAAGTACATCATAATGCTTTTCAATTTTTTCATCTAAGACTTTGTTTGTGGAAGATGATAAATTTTTGATTAATAAAATATCTAAATAATCATCTAAGGGAACTAATATTGTTCCTTTTTTATAGTTTTTATTTTTATAAATTATTTGAGGGAAAATAGCTCCAATGATTGGAATTGTATGTTCTTTTAAAATATTGTTCATCTTATCTGTATTATAATTGTTTTCATCACAGCTAAGAATCAAAATAGACTTTGCACTTTGTGATAAATTATTTAATTCTTTTTCTAGCTTATTTATGTCATCGTTTATAAATTTAATTTTCATATTGTCACCACTTTAATAATTTCTAAAACATTGGTTTAACTACACTAATGTTAAAAATTGTACCATAAATAATATTTAAATAAGATATTTATTTAGATATGGAGTCTAAATATAATAATTTATATTCTTAATTTAATTATCTAAATATTATGATTTTTCTACATATTAGTTACATTTTATTTTAATAACTTTTTAGATACTATTCATGCTTTATTTTAAGGATTTGAACATGAGTACAGCACGATTTAGTCGCTTTGGATTTATTTTAGCAGCAGTAGGTTCTGCAGTTGGTTTGGGAAATATTTGGAAATTCCCTTATGTTACAGGTGAATATGGTGGTGGAGCTTTTGTTCTAGTTTATTTATTAACTGCCTTATTTATTGGGGTTTTTATTTTAATTGCAGAGTTATTAATTGGTAAATTAGGACAAAGTGATGCGGTTAGTATGTTTGAAAAACTAGCAACTAAGAAGAAAAATATTTGGAAATATGCAGGATTTATTGCGATTGTTCCTTTGATAATTCTTTCTTATTACTCTGTTGTAATTGGATGGATTTTTCATTATATTGCTATCTCCTTTCAATCTTTACCTTCTTCAGTTGAAGAATCAAAAAATATATTTATGGGTTTATTAACATCTGATTTAAAAACACAATTAATGTATCATACAATTGTGTTTGTATTAGTTACATCTATTATATTAAAAGGTGTAAAAGATGGAATTGAAAAGATAAATAAGATTTTAATGCCATTATTAGCCTTAATTTTAACTATTCTTTTTGTTTATTCTATTTCAGTTGATAGTTTCTCAAAAGCTGCATCTTTTATGTTTAATGCAGACTTTACAAAATTAAGCTCAGAAGCAGTTATTGTTGCAATTGGACAAGCTTTTTATACTTTATCTTTAGGTATGGGTATTATAATAACATACGCAGCGTCACTTCCTAAAAAAGTGAATATTGTAAAATCATCATTACTAATAGCAGTTATTGATACATTAGTTGCACTTGTAGCGGGACTTATTATCTTCACTTTATTATTTGATAAAGGCGCTGAATCAACAAAAGGTGCTGGGTTAGTATTCATTTCCCTTCCTTCTGTTTTTTATGAATTTGGTAGTATTGGTACTTTTTTAGCTGTTTTATTTTTTGTAGCTATTGCTTTTGCAGGTATTACATCAGCTATTTCAATGCTAGAACCTATGGTTTCATATTTTGTAAATAGATTTAATTATTCAAGAGTAAAAGCTGCATTAATATGTAGTATTTTCTTTTATGTACTAGGAATTGCTGCTTTATTATCAAATATTACAGATTATTCACCTATGTTAATGGTAGGAGATAAAAACTTATTTGATTGGTTAGATTTTGTTTCTTCAACTATTTTAGTTCCTTTAGGTGGAATTTTAGTTGTTGTATTTGTTGGACATTTTATGGATAAAGAAAAAATAAACGCAGAACTAATACCTTTAATAGGAACATTTTTTACAAAGGTTTGGTTCTTTATGGTTAGATATATTATACCTATAGCACTGATTATTGTAATTTTAAATGAAACAGGATTATTTAAATTCTAAATTAAAAGTAGGTACTTAGTACCTACTTCACTATCATTTTTGACTATAATCGATCCCTTCTTCCTATTACTTTAGAATAATAGTAAAACTATATTTAAATACTTATCACTACTAGATATATATTAAAACAAATCAAAAGGAAAATAATGAATAATAATTTTAAAACAACAATATTAAAACCTGTATTTATACCATCAGTGTTATTTATAATATTGTTAGTAGTCTTTACAGCTATTAGTCCAGAGCTTGCAAATAATATTTTTAATACAGTAAAGAGTTTTGTAGCAGAAAAATTTGGCTGGCTTTATATGCTAAGTGTAGGAATTTTTGTACTTTTTGTACTTTTTTTAGCAATTTCACCTTTTGGTAAATTTAAACTAGGTCCTGATCATTCAAAACCTACATATAGTAATTTATCATGGTTTGCAATGTTATTTTCAGCAGGAATGGGAATAGGGTTAATGTTTTGGGGTGTTGCTGAACCTGTTATGCAATATGTTTCTCCTCCTGTTGGTTCAAAAGAGAGTATTGAGTCTGCAAAATTGGCTATGAATATTGTATTTTTTCATTGGGGAATTCATGCTTGGTCAATCTATGCCTTAGTTGGATTGGTATTAGCATATTTTTCTTTTAGACACGGTTTACCTTTATCAATTAGATCAGCATTATATCCTTTAATTGGTGAAAAGATTTATGGTGGAATTGGACATACTGTTGATACAATTGCTGTTTTAGGTACTGTTTTTGGTGTTGCTACTTCACTTGGTTTTGGTGTTTTACAAGTAAATTCAGGTTTAAACTATTTATTTGATATTCCAGTTGATATTATTACTCAAATAATATTAATATCTGTTATTACTGCTTTAGCTACTATTTCAGTTGTTTTAGGTTTAGATGGTGGAATAAAAAGATTATCAGAAATAAATCTTTACTTAGCAAGTTTTTTACTTCTTTTTGTATTTATTGCAGGTCCTACTTTTTTTCTTTTAGGTGCATATGTTCAAAATATTGGAGCATATTTATCAAATATTGTTGAAATGACATTTAATCAATATATTTATGATAAAACTTCTTGGATGAGTTCATGGACATTGTTTTATTGGGCATGGTGGATTGCTTGGGCTCCTTTTGTTGGTATGTTTATAGCTAGAGTTTCAAGAGGAAGAACTATTAGAGAGTTTGTAATAGGTGTACTTTTTGTTCCTGCTGGATTTACATTTCTTTGGATGACAGTATTTGGAAATAGTGCCTTAGATGCTATTATGAATGATGGTTTTGTAATGTTAACTTCTGCTGTATCAGCAGATGTTTCAACTGCACTTTTCAAATTCTTAGAACATTTTCCTTTCTCTGGATTTACTTCAATTATTGCAATTATATTAGTAATCACTTTCTTTATAACTTCAGCAGATTCAGGTGCTCTTGTAGTTGATACAATTGCATCAGGTGGAAATGATAAAAATCCTGTTTGGCAAAGAATCTTTTGGGCAGTAACTCAAGGTATAGTAGCTATTGCTTTATTAATTGCAGGTGGTTTAGGTGCCTTACAATCCGCTTCTATTATTATTGCGATACCTTTTGCTATTGTTATGTTAATTGCTGCTTGGGGATTATATAGAGCTTTAAAACTTGAGACGATTAGAAATGAAAGTTTAAAACATCATATGAATGCAGGTCGTCATGGAAAAATAAGTGGTTCTTGGAAAGTAAGATTAAATAGAATTATTGAATTTCCAAATAAAGATGAAGTGGAAAGATTTATAAATGAAGATGTTACATTTGCAATGGAAGCTGTAAAAGAAGAGCTTTCTTCATATTCATGGAATGCAGAAATAAAAAATGACAAAGAAAAAGCTATTTCTATTTTAAGAGTAGAGCATTCTGAAGATTTTGATTTTATCTATGAAGTTCGTACAAAGAATTATGATACTCCAAGTTATGCATATCCTGAGTCAATAAATCCTACTAAAGAGCAAAAAAGGTATTCAAGAGTAGAAGTTTATTTACAAGATGGAAATAAAGCATATGATATTTATGGTTATGATCATAATGCAATTGTAATTGATATTATAGATCAATTTGAAAAACATAGACATTTTTTACATAATACATCAACATTAAACCCAGTAGTTCCAATAGATTAATTACTACTTTTTATACTATAATATCAATCTTAATAAAAAAGGATTGATATAGTGTATAAAGCGGTACATTTAATTACAAATGAGAATGACGAAGAAACCCTTAAAAAAATTACAGATTATATAAAAGAAAAATATACTTTAGAAACTAAGATATTTTCAAATACTCTTCGAATAGATAAAACCCATGATAAAACTTTACATCTTTTACTTTTAGATGATAAAAATGTAAAAGAATTTTTAAAAGACAATCTTAATAGCAGTATTCAAATAGGTCTTTTACCTCATGATCAATGTCCCAATACAATAAGTAATTATGGTATTTGTTCAGATATCTATGAGGCAATAGATGATTCATTAAATCTTGAATTGTTAAGCAAAATAGATCTATTAAAGTGTAATGATAATATTGCTTTAAATCGTATTTCTATTGGAGATATGCATGGAATGAATCGTGTTGATTATAATAAAAATAGCAAATTTCAGAAATTTAAAATATTTTATAAGAACTTAAAAGAGTTAACATTTAGGACTTATACTTTAACAACATCAAAAGAACACTCTATTCAAACAGTGGCTTCTGGAATAACTATTTTAGAACATTCAACTATAATAAATAAACAATCAGCAATTAATGATGAACTATCTATTCATGATGGAAAATTAAATGCTTATATCTTAGCTCCAAATTCACTATTCTCTTATATTTGGTATTTAATAGCGATATTTTTTTATCAAAAAATATCTTTAGTTTCCTTACCAAAAAGTTTAGGATATATAAAAACTGAGAAATTAACAATCTCTTCGGATAATATTTTAGATTATAAAATAGATAATTGTGAACTACATCAAGCTTCAAATATTGAACTTGAAGTATTAAAAGATTGTGTAAGTCTACATTTAGGAAGAGTTTTATTAGATGTTGTTAGTGCAAATAGTAATAATACAGAAGAAAAAGATGTTATTAAAGTAAACTTATTACCAAAAGGTGAGTTGAAAAATATTTTAATTAACAATAAAATCCCTTTAATTAAAAAGGCTAGTGACGATGATTTTAAAGATTTATTAACAGTTTTAAAAGATAACTCAAAGTTTTCAGCAACATATTTAATTCTTATGATTTTAAGTACATTATTAGCTACTACCGGACTTTTTGCAAATTCTGCACCGGTTATCATTGGTGCAATGATATTAGCCCCTTTAATGGCTCCTATTATCTCACTATCAATGGGTATAATTAGAACTGATCAATTTTTATTATTTAAAAGTATTAAAACACTGGCTATTGGTATTTTTATGGCTTTACTATTCTCTTCTGTTTATACACTATTTATTCCTTTAGAACAAATAACTGCTGAAATGCAAGGGCGATTACATCCAAATTTATTAGATTTATTAGTTGCTGTTTTTTCTGGAATTGCAGGAGCTTATGCTACATCTAAAGAAGAAATTGCAAAATCACTTGCAGGTGTTGCAATTGCTGTTGCCTTAGTTCCACCTTTAAGTGTTACAGGTATTGGAATTGGTCTTGGAAATTTTGATGTAATTTATGGCTCATTTTTACTTTTTATTACTAACTTAGTTGGTATTACACTAAGTGCTGCCTTAACTTTTATAGTTTTAGGATTTGCCCCTGTAACAAAAGCAAAAAAAGGAGTATTCTATACTTCCCTAATCATGGCTATAGTAGCTATTCCATTGTTTTTATCATTTATGAAAGTAGTAGATAGAAATAAGTATTTGGATGATTTAAATAGTATTAAAACTATAACAATAAATAAAGAAAAAATAGATTTAAAAATTAACACAATAGAAAATAGAAAAGATAATATATTAGTAAATATTGAAGTGATTTCAAATAAACCATTAAGTCTTACAACATACAATAGTATAAAAAATAAATTACAAGAAAAAACAGATAAAAAAATTGTTTTAAAAGTAACACCTATTTTTCTATTAAATTAGAAAATAGGGTAGTTACCTTCTTTTATTCCTAACATCTTTAATCCATAATAAATTTAAAATAAATACAGATAAAAATGCTAAAACAGTAGATGTGATAGCCGTACCTACATATAAAGATAAAGCTATTTCATTTATATTTTCATTCATAGTTTCAAAACTAAATTCAATAGGATCTTTCACGTTTAATACAAAATTTCCTAATTCATACTCAAAATAGTAGATAAAAGGCATTGTCAGTGGATTGGAGATCCAAACTAATAAAATAGTAATAGGTAAGTTAACGTTAAATATAATGGCTAATAATGCTACTAAAGGCATTTGAAAAGGCATTGGTATAAATGCTACAAAAATACCAATAAAAACACCACCTAGAATTTTTCTTCTTGAAGAACTCCATATTTCTCTTTTATTAAGTAGTTTACCAAAAATCTTTAATATCTTTTGTTCTTTAATTTTTTCATGTGATGGTAAAATTTTTCTTAATCTTGCTCTTGGCATTTTCCCTCTTTTTAATACAATTTTATATTATATTGTGAAATTTATTAAAATTGATAATTATAAGGAGAAAGATAATCAAAAAATTATTCTAAGTTAAGTTTATAACCAAGACCTGAATAGTTTTTAATTATATTTTTAAAAGTTTTCTTTCTAAAATCTCTGATTAAAGATTTTAATGCAGCATTTGTACAGTCCTTATCCCAAATATAATATTCCAATTCTTCATAAGTGATTATTTTTTCAGGATTTTGAATAAGTAGATTTATTAGTAAACTCTCTTTTTTATTTAAAATATAAGAAATATCATCTTTTATAATACTTTGTGTTTGAAAATTAAAGAAGATACCTTTTGAAAGTTTTGTATTACTATAAATTCTTCTCTCAATTATCTCCATACATTTATTAAGCGCTATTATAAGGGTGTCTTTTGTAAATGGTTTTACAATATACTTTGTAATATAAAGCTCCATTAACTCACTTAAATATTGATTTTCTTGATTATTTGTTAAAACTATAAAGGCCGTTTTTATATCATCTTTTCGTAAATCTGATAAAAAATTAATAGTGCGTTTATCTTTAAACGCACTATCAACTATTATTAAACAAGGGGAGTGTTTAAAATATTGTTTTTTAGATTCTTCTATTGTTTGGGAAAAGAAAACTTTATTAACGCTCTCATATAGTATTTCAGATACCTCTTCTTTACTACTTTGATTATCCGTAATATAAAGAACTGATAAATCTGAAAGTTCCATATTACTCCTTTATTAAGTCAATTATTTCATCTGTTGTTTGTACTTTTGCAAAAGCAAACTCTAAAGCATACATATATGCTGCATGAACTGAAGCAGCATCTACTTTTACACCTTTAAATTCTAAGTCATGAGTTGCACAAGCATCATGAGCTACAAAACAGTTATATCCAAAATCACTAGCTGCTCTAGTAATAGAATCAATACATATATGTGACATTGCTCCAACGATAATAACATTTTTTATATTAGAATCATCTAGAATCTCTTTAAGTTTTGTATCTTTAAAAGAGTTGACATTGTGTTTTAAAACTTGTATTTCATCGTTTAAAGGTTTTAAAGATTCATGTATTTTTGCACCTTCAGTATTTGGCTGAAAAAATGGAGCATCAGGTGCTTCAAACTCATGATGAACATGAATAACTTTAATATTCTGTTCTCTACATTGCTTTAAAATCTTAAGTGCATTAAAAGTAGCATCTTCTGTTTTATCTAATTTCCATTTAGCAGTTTGAAAAGTAGGGAAGTAGTCATTTTGTAAATCAACAATAATTAGGGCTGTATTTTTCATTTTTTAATCCTTTTTTTTTAATAAAAAATTATACAAATAAAAAGGAGGAAAAAAGAAGGATTATAGAAAAGTATTTTATAATTTAATATTTAAAAGTATAGAAAAAAAATGAAAATGTATAAGTATAATATGAAAAATAGTATAGATATGATAAGTGAATATTTATATCTATTAAAATGCTCATAAAGTAGTATAAGATAAAAATACACAACAAATGTAATAGTATTATTATAGTTTAAATAATAGCCTTATAGACTATATATAAGCTATTTTAAAATCATAAAGATCTTTAATATCTATACAATTATTTAAAATATAATGAAGAACTCACATTTAAGAATAACAGGTTAAATAAAGTTTAGAACTCTTTGAAATTAAAAGAATAGTATATTATATATTATACATATTTATACTCTTTGTTTTTGAAAAAAATATAGATTTATTGTTATATTAGCTAAATATATTATTTAACTTTAATAATAACTCTTAAATTAAATAAATAGGGTAGGGCTTATGTGTTTTTTACAAGCTTTTAAATTTTAATATAAATTAATTTTATATAGCTATTTATTATAAAATTAATGTTATACATAATAGTTGAATTATAAGAATATCTATATGTATACATAATGTATATAAATACTCTATATACATTAATATGTAGTGCTTATAGAATTAATAATTTTTTGAAATAAAAATCATTATATAGATTATTAAAAGAAGGTATTGTATTCAATTAAATATTACAAAGTGTTAGTATTATAATATATATAAAAGATATACAATATAAAATAATAAATTTTATTTTTCTGATTTATTAAGATAGATAAAATTACTATATGCTAGAATTACAAAAAAATTAAGGCTAAGAAAATATGATTAAAACAACTCATGAAATATCAAATGAAGATGGATATATTAAGTATAACTTTTTTGAAATACATCCTAGTTTAGAAGGAATTTTAAGTGATGATTATTATAAATATGCTTCAAAAGATTTTACAAAAGATGAATTATGTGAAGCTTTGTATAAAGAAAATTTTTATGATAAATATGATGAATCTCAATACAAAGAAGTATATGAAAAATATATAAACAATAAGAACTTTAAAGATAAAGCGTTGTTTATTTATTCTGTTATTGATTTTGATAGATATAAAGAGTTTGCTTTAGCAAATGATACTATTGAAAATCCAAATGAATTGACTCTTACTTATAGTATTCTTGATAGTTCAGGTGTTAAAGTTAATATTTATAATTTAACAATAACTGATATTTCTTTTGTTTTTTAAAATACACTTTTTTTAATATTCTATCCTTTACATCTGTTATGCTATAATTCCGCCTATTAAAAACTAAGGCTTATGTATTATGGAAACACCAGAAGTAAAAACACAAAAATTTATAGTAAAATTTTTCCCAGAAATTATGATTAAAGGTTCATCTGCTAAAAAGCAGATGATTAATCAACTTTTTAACAATCTTACAAAACTTCTTAAACAAATTGATGAAGAAATAAACTTACGAAAATTCTTTGATAAAATTGAAATAGTATGTCCAATTGATTTAGTTACAGAAACTAGACAAGTACTTTTAGAAACACCAGGTATTGAACTTGTGTTAGAAGCAATTCAATTTGATCAAGTTACTACATTAGATCAAATCAAAGTTATTGTAAATGATGCTATGTATCAAGAAATAGAAGGTAAGACATTTGTAGTTAGAGCTAAACGTTCAGGAACTCATGATTTTAAATCAACTCAAATAGAGCAAACTGTTGGTGGATATATGCTAGCACATAATAAAACTAAAGGTGTAAATTTAAGAACTCCTGAAGTTACTATAAATGTAGAGCTTATGAATAATCAATTAAATATCATTACTTTAAAACATAAAGGACTTGGTGGTTTCCCTCTTGGCACTCAAGGTGATATTTTATCTTTAATGTCAGGTGGTTTTGATTCTACAGTTGCATCGTACCTTACAATGAAAAGAGGAATTAAAACTCACTTTATTTTCTTTAACCTTGGTGGTGTTGCACATGAAATTGGTGTTAAACAAGTTGCTTTATATTTATGGAATAAATTTGGTTCCTCTCATGATGTTTCATTTATTTCTGTACCTTTTGATGATGTGATTACTGAAATATTCAGATCAACTGCTGAATCATATATGGGTGTAACTCTAAAAAGATTAATGCTAAAAGCTTCTGAAAAAATTGCTGATGATTTAGGAATAGATGCTTTATTAACAGGTGAAAGTGTTGCTCAGGTATCAAGTCAAACATTAAGAAACTTAGCTTTAATTGATCAAGTTACAAATAAACTTATTTTAAGACCACTTTCAACTATGAATAAGCCAGAGATTATGAGTATTGCAAATGATATTGGTACAAGAAGATTTGCAGAAACTATGCCTGAGTATTGTGGTGTAATTTCAAAAAATCCGATTACTCATGGTTCTTACAAAAGAATGGAAGAAGAATCTAGAAAGTTTGATTATTCTGTATTAGATACAGCTGTTGAAAATGCTGTTAGTATTAAAGTAAAAGAAATTGTAAATGATGTTTCAGATATTGGCCAAATGGAAGTAATTAGTGATCTTACAAGTGGAGAATTTACTGTTATTGATATTAGACAAAGTGATGATTGTATTGAAACTTCTAGTGAAACTTTAAAAATTCCATTTTATAAATTAAAAAGTGAATTCAAAAAACTTCCTAAAGATAAAGAGTATTTATTTTATTGTGATAAAGGTATTTTAAGTCAACTACACGCTCAGTATTTAAGAGATGCAGAAAACTTTACTAATATAAGAGTTTATAGACCATAAACCCTTACTCTAAAAATAAGAAATAAAGTGAGTATAAACCCACTTTATTTTTAAAATTGTATTGCAATTTTACCTATAGCTTTTCCTGATTCACTTAGTTTATGAGCATCTTTTATATTTTCTACATTAAATCCCTGAAAAGTTTTTGATAATGTTGTTTTTATTTTACCACCATCAACTAATGTAGCAATTTCACTTAATATTTCACCTTGTTTTTCAATATCATTTGTATTAAACATTGGTCTTGTAAACATAAATTCCCAGATAAAAGTTACTGATTTTGATTTTAATTTATTTATATCAACAGGTATTTCTGCATCTACAATTGAACAGATTTTTCCTTGTGGAGCAATAAGTTCTGCCATGGCATCCCAATGAATTTCAGTATTTGCTACATTAAAAATATAATCAACAGTTTCAAAACCTGTATTTTTCACTGAATTTACTAAATCCTTATGATTTACTACATAATCTGCACCCATTTTTTTACACCAAGAAATTGTTTCTTCTCTTGATGCTGTTGCAATTACAGTTAAGTTAGTGCTCTCTTTTGCAATTTGTGTAGCAATAGAACCAACACCACCAGCACCACCAATGATTAGAATTGTTTTTTTATCATTTTTATTTATGTTCATTCTATCAAACATTGCTTCCCACGCAGTTAATGAAGTAAGAGGCAATGCCGCTGCTTCATCATCTTTTAAAGAAGTAGGAGCTAGGGCTACTATTCTTGAATCAATTAGTTGAAACTGCGAATTTGAACCATTTTTTGAAACATCTCCTGCATAAAAAACTCTATCACCTATTTTAA
This sequence comes from Poseidonibacter lekithochrous, assembly GCF_018861145.1. Classification (GTDB taxonomy): domain Bacteria; phylum Campylobacterota; class Campylobacteria; order Campylobacterales; family Arcobacteraceae; genus Poseidonibacter; species Poseidonibacter lekithochrous_A. Next base: position 416,890 of record NZ_JAHKQT010000023.1, on the reverse strand, counting down.
AATTTGTGATATGTTCTCCAATCTCATCAACAATACCAACTGCATCATATCCAAGTATTTTGGGTTCATCAAGAATAATATCTTTTGCCGCATTTGCTCTAACTTTTGTATCAACAGGGTTCATTGATACTGCACTTACTTTTATAACTATATCAAAATCTTTTGCTTTTGGTTTTTGTATATTAAATTCAATTAAACTCTCTTTGTTCTCAATTTCTTGTGATGTTTTAAATCCTATTGCTTTCATTTATTTCCTTTTATTTTGTTTTTTATAAGTAAATTATTCCATGTTTTTTATAAATTAAAAAATCTTGAATTATTTTTTGTCTTGATTCTTTAAAAAATGCTTTTAATTCATCGGCTAAATTTTTACGTTATTGAACCAGATTTTAAATAAGTAATATCTAAATCTTTATTTAAAAAATATATGCTTGCTAAACTAGCAAAAGGATGATAAATTTCTATATTATTAAACGATGGTTTCGCTGGTAATAATTCAAATCCTACAAAAGTATTATCTACTGAAATTTTTTTTGTCATATATTCCCCTTAAGTTTTTTTATAAGTATAGTCAATAAGAATAATTAATTCTCTATCTTAAATTTCAAAATTATTATCTTATATTGCTATTAATCCTATCTTATGTTATAGTAAGATATGAAAAAAGACACAAAACATATACGAGCAGATATTGTAAACAAATCACTAAACTATATTTATAAATATATTGATACAAATATAAATCTTGAAGAATTAGCAAAGTTAAATAGTGTTAGTAAGTTTCATTTTCACCGTATTTTTAAAGAAGAAACTGGCGAAAACTTATTTGATAGAATAACTTCTATAAGATTACAAAAAGCAGCTAACCTTCTTATTACTAATAATTATTCAACTGTTACCCAAATTGCTAACTCTTGTGGATATGCCTCTCATACTTCATTTATTAAAGCCTTTAAAAAACGATTTACATATACACCAAGTCAATGGAGAAAAGGATCTTTTAAAAATTTTACTAAAGATAAATTAGATTTAGAAGAGAACTTTTTAGAAAGCTTTCATGGATTAGAACCAAAGATAAAAGTAATTCCTAAAAAAACATGTGCATATATTAGATATAAGGGGTATGATGGAGTCGCTCTTTCAAAAATTTGGCAAAGACTTTTAGCATTTGCATATCAAAGTGGACTAAATGACAATACTCAAATTGGGCTTTATCATGACAGTACAATTATTATTCCCTATGAAGAGTGTAATTATATTGCAGCTTTAGAAGTAAGCCCAGATTTTGTACCAACTAATTCTATAAGTAAATTTGAAGTTCTTGAATCTTTATGTGCAGTTTTTTTCTATGAAGGTAAATATGGAGATATTTGTAAACTAATGACTTATATTTATCAATACTGGATGCCAAATAGTGGATATGAAGCTATAACTCTTCCTTCCTATGCGATATACCATCAAAATCATTATTTAGAAGAGAATGAAACGTTTATTTTAGACTTTTATGTTCCAATACGTGTTGTCTAATTTTTATTATCTAATGTATATTTATTAATACATAGTTAATTTGAAGGTTTTATAAAATGTATATAGTATAGTTTTTACTAGGGCTTGTTACTCTTTTGTTAACAAATTTTAAGTATAATGCAAAAAAATTATTACTTATGAAAAGGGGGACTTCTATGGAAAGTATAGAATTTTATTTACTAATTACATCTTTTTTATTACTTCTTAGTGTTGTATCTAGTAAATTATCAAATACATTTGGAATACCTTCTTTATTTATTTTCCTAGGATTAGGAATGCTAGCTGGTTCTGATGGGGTTTTAGGAATATATTTTGATGATGTTGAACTAGCCCAAAATATTGGAACTTTAGCACTTATTTTTATATTATTTGGAGGTGGTTTAGATACTACTTGGAAAGCTATTAAGCCTGTTTTAAAAGATGGTTTGATTTTGGCAACACTTGGAGTAATTTTAACAACTTTTTTTGTAGCTTTATGTGTATATTATTTACTTGATTTTACTTTTTTAGAATCTTTATTATTAGGTGCAATTATTTCTTCAACCGATGCAGCTGCTGTTTTTGCAATATTAAGAGCAAAAGGTATTTCTTTAAAAAAGAGACTTTCTCCACTTTTAGAGCTTGAATCAGGAAGTAATGATCCTATGGCGATTTTTTTAACAGTTGCTATTTTACAAGTGTTAATGTTACCCGAGAGTTCGACACCTGCTGAGTGGATTTTCAAGTTTTTCTTACAATTTTTTATAGGTGGAGTTTTAGGATATTTATTTGGATATTTATTACCAATAATATTAAATAGAATACATTTAAATTTTTATGGTCTTTATCCAGTATTTACAATAGGATGGGTTTTACTTTTATTCTCTTCTTCTGTATTACTTGAAGGGAATGGTTTTTTAGCTGTTTATATAGCAGGAATTGTTGCAAATACAAAAGAGTTTGTTCATAAAAAGAACCTTATTGGTTTTCATGATGGATTATCATGGATTATGCAAATTACAGTTTTCTTAGCTTTAGGACTTTTAGTTTTTCCCTCAGCACTTCCTGATGTGGCATTAACAGGTTTATCTATTGCTTTTTGGTTAATGTTCGTTGCTCGTCCTGCTGGAGTGTTTTTAAGTACAATGTTTAGCTCTTTTACTTTTAAAGAAAGGGCTTTTATTTCTTGGGTTGGTTTAAGAGGAGCTGTTCCTATTATTTTAGCAACCTATCCTTATTTACAAGGATTTGAGAAATCAAACTTGATTTTTAATATTGTATTTTTTATTGTATTATTTTCAATTTTAATTCAAGGTACAACACTTCCTTTAATGGCAAAATGGTTAAAAGTTGAATCAAAAAAGAAAGATGTAAAATCAGAAAAACTAGTAGCTTCACCACTTTTTTATCATACATTAAAACAGTTTTATATTGAACCAAAGTCTAAAGTGATAGGATTGAGTATTATTGAACTTGATTTACCAGCAGATTTTTTAATTCTTTTGATAAAAAAAGACAAAGATTATATAAAACCAACAGGATCTACTCTTTTAGAAGAAAATGATATGCTATTAATTCAATGTAATAGTGATAGAAAATATAAAAAGATACTAAAGAAATTTAAACCAGAAGATGAAGCTCTTTAAAAAGCAAGCCAATTTTATTGGCTTGACTAGAAAATAAATAAAAATAAATAAATACAAACACCCATATATGAGCTAATTGTTAAAGAAAGAAAAATAGCTTTTCCTATTCTTTTATGCTTTGTACTTTGTATAGTTTTAAACTTGTCTTTTTTATATGCTTTAAAAGAAGTAATAAAAAGATATAACCATCCTGAAATAGATGCAATTGCAATAATGATATGAATAATTAAAAATACTAACATAAAATTATATGAAATATTTGTATCTTTTGAATACTCTATAAATCCACCAGAAACTCTAATTCCAATTTCAAATATAATAACAACTAAAAGTGTTACAAATAAAAGAACTGCTTGAGAAGAAAAATGTTTTTTATAATTCTTTTTAATTGCATAATAAATACTAAAAGCTAGAAGAAATGGAAGTAGTGCAAAATAAATTGTAACTAAATCCATATACATAGGAGCTCTTGTTCCTAAAAAACCTATTTGTGAAAACAAAAACTTAATCTTTGTTTTGGTTTTTTATTGCTTTTTCAATTAGAATAAAACCAAAAGGTATAAGAGAATATACAAATAACTGTAAACCTAAACCTTTATTCCATTTGCACTTAAACATAACATTGAATAGTGCAATACAAAATAGTATAAACAGCACACCATGTGCCATACCTACTACTTTTACTAAATAAGGGTTGTCTGCTAAGTATTTCATTGGCATTGCAATAAATACTAGTATTAAATATGAAAGACCTTCAATAAGTGAAATAAGTCTAAATCTTGAAAATGATGTGTTTAACATTTGATTCCTTTTGTAAATAAAAAATGATTATATTAAAAAATGATTAATGAAAAGATATAATATAGTATAAATTAAAAAAAAGAGTTAATATGGATATGAGTAAAATTATTTTTGCCCTTTTAGTATTATATATACTTGCAGATATGGCAAAAACTTATTTATTTTAAAAAAGAAGAATTAATCTTCTTTTTTATTTAAGTCACATTGTTTTGAAATCATGCAGGCAGGACAAAAGTTTGCAACACCAGCTATTAAAGGAATTATTCCTAAATAAAACCATGGATTACCAGTATATAAACCAATAGCAATTAATACAAGACCTAATATAATTCTTAATGGTCTACAAAAAGCTCTCATTTTTTCAAAGATATTCATAAGTTTTCCTTATTATTTAATATTTAAATATTATAATTATATCTTATATAAACTTAACTTGTTTTAAACTTTTGAATTTTGCCATTAATTATACATCTTTATCTTACGGCTTAAGTTTTTATATACTATACTCAATAATCTAAAAACATTAAAAGTATATTTATGAAAAAACACTTTCTTGAACAATCAATCATCTTTTTCTCCGTAAGCAAATGGCTAATAATATCAACTGTAATAGGTATAATAATAGGTTGTATCGTAACTTTTTTTGTAAATACTTTAGAGTACGCAGAAGATTCAAGAGATTTACTTGGATTTAAATACTACTACTTACTTCCCTTTGCTTTAGTTTTTACAGTATGGCTTACTAAAACCTTTGCACCAAATGCAAAAGGGCATGGAACAGAAAAGGTAATAGAAGCAATTCACAAAAGACATGGAAAAATTGATATTTTAGTAATTCCTATAAAACTAATAGCAACAGTTATTACTATTTTTGCAGGTGGTTCAGCTGGTAAAGAAGGTCCTGCTGCACAAATAGGTGCGGGAGCTGCATCTTTTATAGCTGATTTATTTAAGTTTTCAAAAGAGCATAGAAAAAAAATTGTAATTTGTGGAATAAGTGCTGGATTCGCTGCTGTATTTGGAACACCAATTTCAGGTGCAATATTTGGAGTTGAGGTTCTAATTGTAGGTATTATTATGTATGATGTTTTACTTCCTTCTTTTATTGCAGGATTTGCTGCTTTCACAACTGCTCAATTTTTAGGTTTAAACTATACATACTTTGATATGAGATTCTCACAAGCTATTCCACTTGAACTTACTTTAATAGGACAGGTTGTACTAGCTGGACTATTTTTTGGAATTATTGCAGATTTTTTTATTACATTTTTAAAAAAATCAGAATCATCAATTAAATCAATTAAAATGAATGGCTATTTAAAGGCTTTTCTTGGAGGAACTTTTTTAGTTGCTTTATCTTTTATTGTAGGTGATGCTTATTTTGGTTTAGGATTAGAGACTGTTAATAATAGTTTCTTTTCTGATAAAAGCTTATCAGCGGATATTCCTTGGTATGCATTTATATTAAAAACTATATATACTTCAGTAACTCTTGCAGCTGGTGGAAGTGGGGGAGTTTTAACACCTTTATTTTTTGTTGGTGCAACTAGTGGTAATTTATTTGGTACTTTAATGGGAGATCATATTGCTTTCTTTTCAGCAATTGGATTTGTTAGTTTATTAGCAGGTGCTACAAATGCCCCAATAGCAGCTATTATTATGGCTGTTGAGTTATTTGGTTTAGAAATTGCACCTTATGCAGCAATATCAGTTGTAATTACATTTTTAATTACAGGGCATAGAAGTGTTTTCCCTTCTCAAATATTAAGTATGAAAAAAAGTGAGATGTTAGATATTAGTATGGGTGAGGATATAGACCACTCTTCTATTAATGTAAGAGAACAAGATAAGCAAAAATTTAAAGAGTTAAAACAAAGACTTAGAGCTAAAAATAAAATAACACATATAAGAGTTCATAAAGAAAAAGATAAAAAAGAAACATAATTATTTTTAATATTTCCCTAAACAATTACTAACGATGATTGTGTTATAATAACTTTAATTATATAATACAAATATCGGAGGAAGTTATGAGTATCAAGAAAAATATTGTAGTAGGTATTGATTTTTCAAAATTTAGTACAGAAGTTTTAAAAAGAGCATTTCAATTAACAAAACAAAAAAATGCGAAACTAACAATTGTTCATGCAATTGATAAAGGTTTATTTGATAAATACTTCTCTAATTCAAACAATGAAGAATTAATAGCAAAGGCTAAAACAAATATTGAAGAGATAATTACAACTCTTCAAATTAATGATATAGAATATGCAATTGTAGTGAAAATTGAATCACCATCAAGTTTAATTATTGATACAGTAAAAGACACTAATCCTGAACTTATAATAATAGGTGTAAATAGTGTTGATAACTTTAAAACAAAAGTATTTGGTTCAACAGCAATTAGAACTATACAAAATACAAAATTACCTGTATTAATAGTAAAAAACAATTATGAAAAAGATTATGATAGTATTTTAGCATTTACAGATTTATCACCTATTTCAGTAAAAAGTATTAACTTCACAAAAGAGTTTTTTGATAAAAGTAGCATAAAAGTAATTCATGCATATAAACAGTTAAATGACTTTGTCTTAACTTTCCATAACTCACTTGAGCATAAAGATGAAATTCAAGAAGATATAGTTATAAAAGCAAAAGAGAGATTTGAAGAGTTTGCTAAAGAAAATGAAATTACAGATAGTGAACTTATTGAAGTACATCATGGTGTAAGTCAAGTATTACTAGAAAAAGCAAAAGATGAAAATAAAGACCTTGTTGTTCTTGGTTCAAATGGTGTTAAGAATGCAGGTTCATTCCTTTATGGTTCAACTTCATTATATATGATGGAAAATGTTACAAATGATGTTTTAATTTACGTACCAAAAGAAGCATAATAAAAATCTGCTTCTTTACTATTTAGTTTATGATTTGATAACTTTCATATATACTAATATAAAGCTAATAATTACAAATAAAAATATACCTATAGTAAAAAAGAAGCTTTGAACTCCAAGGTAGGAAACAAGTGGATGAAATACTATAGGTGAACTAAATTGACCGAAGAAAATAGCTGAGGTAAAATATCCAGATGTTTTGACTCTTTTTTTAATACTAGTCTTACTTAACATCCATGCAGTTATATTAGTCATCATAATACCACCACCAAAACCTAAAATTGGACTTGTTATATAAAATAAATATGAATGGTTTACAAGACCAACTCCTGTAAAGCCAATAGCAATGATAAATAATCCAATTAAATATATATTAGAGTAAGAAAATCTATTCTTTATCTTAGCAAAGGTAATAGCGCCAAGAGCATTAGATACAAAAGCAAGGGCTATAATCGTTCCTGCAAAACTACCACTTGCTTGAAATTTCTCTATAAGTAAGAAAGGTATTTGCGTTGGCAAAATAAAAAAGATTAGCATATAAAAGAATGCGAGAAAATATATAAAGTACATATTAGAATCAACTTCTATTTCCTCACTATTATTATCATTTACTATAACTTCTTTGATTTGAGTTAACACAAAAGGTAGAAGAATAAATCCAATTAAATAAATACCAAAAGAGTAACGCCAGTTAATATCTGATAAAACTCCCCCTCCTATTACAAAGACAACTCCACCTAAAGCCATAAAAGCACTTTGGTATCCCATAAATTTATGTCTATACTCAGCTTTAAAATAATCTCCTATAAGTGAAGTTGACACAATCATTAAAGTCGCAACTGCTATACCAAAAATAGCACGTGAAAAAAGAAGCATTTCTAGTGTTTGTAAATACAGACCAGCACTTCCTGAAATAGAAAAAATAACAAGTGCAATAACAACAGATTTCTTTTTTCCATACTTAAATATTATATGACCAAGTATTGGAGCTAAAAGTGCAATTACAAGTGAAGGAAGAGTAAGCATAAGACGTGAATAGAATTCAATATTTGCTATATTTGTAAAATGTTCTTTTAGATGAGGTAAAGCTGTTACTATTGCTACGTTTGACATACTAGTAGTCATTGCTAGAAGCAAAAGGGTAAAAATTGTAAGTTTTTTTATATTTGTCATTTAGGAAGTATATAGAAGTATTGTTTAAATCTTTGACTAAAAATTAGTCAAAGATTTTTTTATAAACATGACAATATGGAGTTTTGCCAGTTCTTAGATAATAATTTTGATGATACCCTTCTGCTGCATAAAAAGGTGAGTGAGGTTTAAGTGTAGTTGCTACATCATAACCTTTTGTTTCAAGAATTTTTATCAAGTTTTCAGTTATTTTCTTTTCCTTCTCATCTCCATAAAATACTACAGATAGATACTGACTTCCAATATCTGGACCTTGACCATCTTTTTGAGTTGGGTCATGTATTTCAAAAAATAGTTTTGTTAAATTCTCATATGATATTTCTTCAGGATTATATATAACTTCTACAGTTTCAACATGTCCTGTATCTCCTTTTACTACACCGTAATAACTGGGGTTTTTAACAGTTCCACCCATATATCCGCTGATTACATCTTTCACACCTTTTTGTTTTTCAAGTAAATGTTCAACACCCCAAAAACAACCACCTGCAAAATATGCTTTTTTAGTATTTGTATAATCAATATTTTTATCTTTAGGTACTACAATTTCTTTAGAAAAATTTGTAGAGATAAAGGCTAATAAGCCAACAACTACGATTATTATATATTTGTTCATATCTTATCCTTTATCTCTAATAATAATAAAATATTGTGTAGTTTCTGTTTACTAAAAAATGCATTAAAGAAAGAATCTATGATAAAATAGATAAAAATACATGTAAATAATTGCTTTTTGAATTATATTTGTAACTTTTGTGTATATTATATATAGAAATAAGCTGTTTTTACATAATTTTTACATAATATTATGTTATCGTAATTTCGAATAAAAGGAGAATCAATGAAAAAAATATTAAGTTTAGCTCTTGCTTCTGCATTAACATGCAGTGTAGTAGCGGCAAAAGAGATTAAAGTAGGTGCAGTTATGCCAATGTCTGGACCATTAGCAGCTTATGGTCAAGTTACACACTTAGGTTTAGAATTAGCTCATAAGCAACAACCAACACTTAAAAATGGTGATACAATTAAAATTGTATTATTAGATAATAAAGGTGATAAAGTTGAAACGGCAAATGCTACAACTAGATTAATCTCTTCTGATAAAGTTGTTGCTATTTTAGGTGCATTAACATCTACAAATACAGCTCAAACAATCGCGATTGCAGATAAGAAAAAAGTTCCAGTAATTGCTTCTGTTGCTACAAATGATAAATTAACAGCTAGAAGGACATTTGCAAATAGAGTTTGTTTTACTGATAGTTTCCAAGGTGAAGTTGTTGCAAACTATGCAATTGAATCTGGATATAAAACAGCAGTTGTTATTATTGATCAAGCACAAGTTTATTCTTTAGGACTTTCTAAAGCATTCCAAAAAGCTTTTACAGCTAAAGGTGGAAAAATTGTTAAGAAAATTAAAGTAACTTCAGGTGATAAAGACTTTAAAGCAGTAGTTTCTCAGATTAAACAAATTAATCCAGACTTCATGTTTTTACCTTTATACCATCCAGAAGCTTCAATGATTACAAGACAATCTAAACAATTAGGTTTAAATAAACCAATGTTTAGTGGAGATGGTGTTGCTAACCAAACATTTATTGATTTAGGTGGAGATTCTGTTGAAGGATATATGTTTACAGATTTCTTTGATTCTACTAATCCTCCATCAAAAACTTCTGCTGATTTCGTAACTTTCCATGAAAAAGAAACTGGAAATAAAGAAATGAATTCATTCACAGCATTAGGTGCAGACACATATAATATCTTAATTGATGCAATGAATAGATGTGAAGACCCTACAAATTCAATTTGTATTAATGAACAAATTAAAAAAACAACTGATTTTGATGGTGTTTCAGGAAAAATTTCTATTAATCAAGAAGGTAACGCAACTAGATCTGCAGTTATTAAAGAAATTAGAAATGGTAAAGCTGGATTTAAAGCGACAGTTAACCCGTAGTTTATAAGTAAATTTAAAAAGTCTAGTAAAAGTTTACTAGACTTTTTTTTTGTATTAATAAAAGTAAAAAAGCTACTTTTATTAGTGTGAATATTGACAGTTTTAAAAAATCAGGAGATTTAATGGATATATTAACGTTTATGCAACAGATGGTAAACGGTTTTAGTTTGGGTAGTATGTATGCCCTTATTGCAATCGGATATACTATGGTATATGGAGTGCTTAGGCTTATTAACTTCGCCCATGGTGATATTATGATGGTAGGTGCCTTTTTAGGTTATACATTTATGGCAGTATTTGATTTAAGCTTCCCTGTAACTATGATGTTATCAGTTACAATAGCCGCATTACTTGGTGTTCTAATGGATAAAATCGCTTATAAACCTTTAAGAGAAGCTCCAAAAATTTCATTACTTATTACGGCAATTGGTATCTCTTTCTTTTTAGAAAATACATTTACAGTATTTGCAGGTGGAACTCCAAGATCTTTTCCTGTTCCTGAATATATGGAAAAAATATTTGATGTTTCAGGTGTAGTTTTTTCAGTTGCATCTATTACAGTTCCAATTGTAACTTTAATTTTATTACTTGGAATTTTGTTTGTATTATATAGAACAAAATATGGAATGGCTATTCGAGCACTTTCTTTTGATATTAAAACTGTAAACTTAATGGGTATTGATGGAAATAGAATTATTGCTATTGTATTTGCTCTAGGATCTGCACTTGCTGCAGTTGGTGGCTTATTTTGGGCTATTAATTATCCTAGTGTTGAACCAATGATGGGAGTTTTAGTAGGACTTAAAGCTTTTGCTGCTGCTGTTGTTGGTGGTATTGGCTCTGTAACTGGTGCTGTTATTGGTGGGTTTATTATTGGATTTACTGAAGTTGTATTTATTGCGTTTTGGCCAGAACTTGGTGGTTATAAAGATGCTTTCGCATTTATTTTATTAATTTTTGTATTAATTTTTAAACCAACTGGAATTATGGGTGAAGACCTTGAGAAGAGTAGGTTCTAATTATGATTGAAGATAAAATATTTACTAACCAAAGGTTAATTAACCTAGCTATTATTGTAACTGCTATTTGGTTTACATGGTTTGCTCAAAATACATTTGATGAATATACAATTAGAATTATAAACAACGTTGCAATTTTTATAATCCTAGCCGTTTCTTATAATCTTATTAATGGTATTACTGGTCAGTTTTCACTTGAACCAAATGGATTTGTTGCAATTGGTGCTTATGTTACGGCTATATTAATTGTAGATGCAGATACAATGCTTTATCAATATGATATTGAAGATCCATCAGCTTGGATTTTAGCTATGCAAACAGAGTTTGCTTGGGCACTATTATTTGCAGGTATTATTTCAGCACTTGTTGCATTATCTTTATCTTTTCCTGTATTTAGAGTAAGAGGAGATTATCTTGCAATTGTAACTTTAGGTTTTGGTTTTATTATTAAGATTTTAGCTATTAATAATCCTCAAATTACAAATGGTTCTTTAGGTATAAATGATATTCCAGAATATTCTAATCTTTATTGGACAGGTGGAATTGCTATTTTTACTGTACTTGCTATCTTAAATATCATTTATTCTAAATATGGTCGGGCTATGAAAGCAGTTAGAGATGATGAAGATGCAGCAACTGCAATGGGTGTTAATACATTTAAAATTAAAACTTATGCGTTTACAACTTCAGCTTTCTTTGAAGGTGTTGGAGGAGGATTATTAGCTTCTTTATTAACAAGTATTAGTCCAGATTTATTTACATTCTTCTTAACATTCCAATTACTAATTATTATTGTATTAGGTGGTTTAGGAAGTACAACAGGAGCGATTATAGGAACTATTTTTGTAATGGCAGGATTAGAATATATGAGATTCCTAGATGAACCTATGAGCTTTATGGGAATTGAAACTGATGGAACACCTGGTATGAGAATGGTTGTATTCTCACTTATTTTAATTTTTGTAATGCTTTTTGCAAGAGAAGGTTTAGTTGGTAAAAAAGAACTAAAAGATTTCTTCAAAAAGAAAAAGGCTGATAAATGATTTTAGAAGTTTGTAATGTAACTAAAAAATTTGGTGGTGTAACAGCCATCAAAGATACTTCTTTTAGCGTTCAAGCAAAAGAGATTTACGGATTAATTGGTCCAAATGGTGCTGGAAAAACTACAATGTTTAACATCATCACTGGAAATTATGAACCAACGGAAGGTGATATAAAGTTTCATGGGCAAAAAATAAATGGTATTAAACCTTTTAAAATTGTGCATAGAGGAATAGCTAGAACCTTCCAAAATATTAGACTATTTAATTCAATGACTGTAATGGACAATGTTTTAATTGGTTTTGATTATCAAGCAACTTATACTTATTTTGAAGCTATTTTTAGACTTCCTAGATTTTTCAAAGAAGAAAGTAGAGTTCGAAAAAGAGCTATGGAGATCATGGAGGTTTTAGATATTGCTCAATATGCAGATGAGCAGGCCACTTCACTTTCTTATGGACAGCAAAGAAAAGTTGAAATTGCACGAGCATTAGCTGCAAGTCCACAGCTTTTACTTTTAGATGAACCAGCAGCTGGTATGAATCCACAAGAAACACATGAGTTAGCTGAGTTATTCTTTAAGATTAGAGATGAGTTTGATATTACAATTTTATTAATTGAACATGATATGAAATTTGTAAATAAACTATGTGATAGAGTTATGGTTTTAGATTATGGTAAAACTATTTTTGAAGGTGATATTAAAGACGCGATTAAAGATGAAGAAGTAATAAAAGCTTATCTTGGAGATTTCAAACATGCTTAAAGTTAAAAATTTAGAAGTGTTTTACGGACTTATAAAAGGTGTTAAAAACGTAAATTTCGAAGTAAAGGAAGGACAAATAGTTTCTTTAATTGGTTCAAATGGTGCAGGAAAAACTTCAACTTTACAATCTATTGTAAATGATGTTAAAAAAAATGGTGAAATTACATTTAGAAATGAAGATATTTCTTCAATGAAAACTCATACTATTATTCAAAATGACATTGCCTTAGTTCCCGAAGGACGAAGATGTTTTCAAAATCTTACTATTGAAGAAAACCTTAGAATGGGTGCATTTAATAATGATGATAAGTACGAAGAACTTCAAGAAGAGATGTTTAGACTATTTCCAAGACTTGTTTCTAAAAAAGGTCAATTAGCAGGAACTATGAGTGGAGGGGAACAACAAATGCTAGCAATTGCAAGAGCTTTGATGTCAAGCCCAAAACTTTTAATGCTTGATGAACCTTCTTTAGGCCTAGCTCCTAAAATTATTGGAGAGCTATTTGAAACAATAGTTAGATTAAAAGATGAAGGGATTACTATTTTATTAGTAGAACAAAATGCCTTTGCTGCTTTAGAAATATCTGATTATGCTTATGTTCTTGAAAATGGTGTAGTTGCACTTGAAGGACCAGGAAATGAACTTGTAAAATCTGATGAAATTAGAGCTAAATACTTAGGTGCATAAAACTAATTAAAAAAGAAATAAATAGAAAATTATCTGATATAATACGAAAAAATAAATAAAAGGTTTTTTCGTGTTATCATTTGCTGATTATATCCAAATAGCTATAGGTATTGTGACAATTTTCTCACCCTTTGCAGCTATTCCAATTTTTGTATCACTTACTTCAAATACAACTATTCAACAAAAAAATCAAACTGCTAAAACAGCTTCAATAGCTGCAGGAATTACAGGACTTATTTCTGTATGGATTGGTGAATATATTTTAATATTTTTTGGTATATCTATATCTTCATTTAAAATTGCGGGAGGTATTTTACTTCTTTTAATGGCAATAAATATGTTAAATGCTAAAACACCAAATGCAAAAAGTACTAAAGAAGAACTTGAAGAAGCTCATGAAAAAAGTACAAATATTAGTGAAATTGCAGTAGTTCCACTTGCTATTCCTTTGATTGCTGGGCCTGGAGCAATTTCTACAATTATAATTTATTCTCAACAAGAAAAGACTTTAATACATCTTTTTTATATGAGTATAATAATCTTTTTAATTTCAATAATAATCTTTTTATCATTAAGAGGCTCAACTTATATTACTAAGAAACTTGGAATTACTGGTATAAATGTTATTTCAAGAGTTATGGGACTTATTTTAGCTTCTATTTCTATTGAGTTTATTATTTCTGGATTACTTGTAGTTTTCCCAATTTTAAGTATTAAAAGTTTTTAGATGCTAGAAATAGAAGATTATATAAAAATATTTTTTGGAGTTTTTGCAATTATGGGACCTTTTTCAGTTATGCCTATTTTTGTAAATTTAACGGCAGGAAAATCAAAACTTGAAAAACAACAATTAGCAAAAAATGCTTCAATTGCAGGTTTACTTGTAGCTTTATGTTCTGTTTGGTTGGGTTCATATATTTTAGGTTTTTTTAATATTGGAATTCCTGCATTTAGAGTTGCAGGTGGGATTTTACTTTTAAGTCTTGCTATTAATATGATTAATGCAAAAATTCCAGGTGCTAAACAAACTCCAGAAGAGTTAGCCGAAGCAAAAGTATCAAATAGAGATTTAGCAATTATTCCTTTGGCTATTCCCCTTATTATGGGGCCAGGTGCAATTTCTACAGTTATTGTCTTTTCAAATAATTCAAGTGGAATTGGTCATTTAGTAATTATGAGTATAATTGTTTCAATTCTTATTCTTAATATATTTATTTTTTTAAGAGCAGCAGCTTATCTATCAGAAAAACTTGGTTTAATTGGAATAAATGTAATTTCAAGAATTATGGGATTAATATTAGCAGCTATTGCTGTAGAATTTATGGCAAGTGGATTGATTAAATTATTTCCAGGTTGGGCATAATAAAATAATAGTTTATTATTGATTAACTTTTTATGAATATAATATACTAAATAATATAAATATAAATTAGGATTTAATATATGTTACTAATGCAATTAGAAGCAAGAGAAAAATTTTCATTTTTACAATTAGCACATTACTTGGCTAGAATTGATAGCACTTGTGGTCATAGAGAAGAAGAAGTAATTCTATCTTATTGTACTGAAATGGGAATTGAAAATGTTGATTCATTTGATATTGATTCCTTTTGTTTAGAAGAGAATTTAAACAATTATAAATCACAAAGAAGTCAAAGAATAATTCTTTTAGAACTAATGATATTAATTCATATTGACAATGATTTTCATGTTAATGAAAAAGATTTAATTAACAAAATAACAGAAAAATTTGGCTTTGATAGTAAAGATATAGATGATTATTCTCAATGGGGAAAATCAGTTGCAATGTTGTACCAAGTAGCAAATATTTTTATAAATGAAGTAAATTAGCGAAATAACTATTATTTAAATTTTTTTACTAGGAAAATTTAGGTAGAATGCGCTTATGGAAATAATAGAAACATTAAATACAAAAATTGATAAACTATTACATGATTATGAAAGATTAAAGCTAGAAAATCAGTCATTGAAACAAGAACTTGATTCTTTACAAAATGATAATGATGAATTAGCAAGAAATAATC
Source organism: Poseidonibacter lekithochrous (assembly GCF_018861145.1). Lineage (GTDB taxonomy): Bacteria > Campylobacterota > Campylobacteria > Campylobacterales > Arcobacteraceae > Poseidonibacter > Poseidonibacter lekithochrous_A. The sequence continues at coordinate 401,333 of NZ_JAHKQT010000023.1, read as the reverse complement.
AGGATATGTTTCTAAGAATAGATAGTACACTGAATCTAATAAAGGCACAAAAAGGTGAATAAAGATATTACTTTCCATATTAATAATATGGCATATACTATTAACGTAACTCCTAACATGGAAAAAGAACTTACAAAATATTTAGATTTAGAAAAAAGTAATGATACAAAAGATTTATTAGCTGCTTATATTAGGATAACTCAAGAATATTCAACATTTAAAGATGATGTAGACCAGATTACAACAAAATTAGCAAGATTTTAATGCACAAATCTTTTAGCCTATTAGAATTGTTAATTGTAATTGCAACAATTTCAATAATATTAACATTTGCAATTCCAAAATTTGATATGATAACAAGTACTTCAAAAATCACAGAACTTAAGTCAAATATTGCACTTATTAGAAATGGAATTAATAAGTTTAAAACTAATCAAATATTATTAGCACAGTCTTCTGATATCACTAGTTTAGATTCAGCAATAGTTGAGAAAAATAATGAATCTTTATTTAACAATGTAATAGAATTTTCAATAGTTTCAACAACTTCAAGTATAAATGAAATTGGTAAATGGATAAAAACTTCACAATCTTCTTATGAATATTTATTAAGTTCAAGTAAAAAAGTATTATTTTCTTTGGAAGATAACAATTTTATATGTAAAAGCAGTTTTGAAATATGTAAGGAAATTGAATAATGTTTTATTATGAAGTAGCACTATTAAAATCTCCTTTAAATAATCTTACATACCAAAGCGAAGAAGAAATAAAAATAGGTTCAAAAGTATTAGTAAAATTGCAAAGACGAAAAGTTTTAAATGATGCAGTTGTTATACAAAAAGTTGAAAAGCCAGAATTTAAGTGTGTTAGGATAGAAGAGATTACTGAAGAATACTATGATAAGCAAATGCTTGAAACAGCAAAGTTTGTATCTCAGTACTATGTTTGCTCACTTGGTGAAGCTTTAAGTGTCTATATCCCTTTTAATAAAGAATTTAAAGATAAAGATGACAAATATTCTTTTGATTGTAATATTGAACTTTCAAGTGAACAAACAAAAGCTTATGCCTTTTTAAATAAGAAAAAACAAGCACTACTTTTTGCAAATACAGGTTCAGGAAAAACAGAGATTTATATAAAGATTATAGAAAATCATCTAAACGAAAATAAACAAGCAATTTTATTAATGCCTGAAATCTCTCTAACTCCTCAAATGCAAAAAAGATTAGAAAAAGTTTTTGATAAAAGTGTTGCTATTTGGCATTCAAAAATCACAAAAAAGAAAAAACTAGAAATACTTCAAGGTTTGCAAGAAGGAAGTATAAAACTAATAGCAGGGGCAAGATCTGCACTTTTCTTACCATATAAAAACCTTGGTGTAATTGTTGTAGATGAAGAGCATGATGAATCATATAAAAGTGATTCAAAACCTAGATTTAATACTAAAGATTTAGCTATTTATATTGCAAAGAAATTTGATATTCAACTAGTACTTGGAAGTGCGACAGTTTCGACGTCTTCTTTTCATAAAGTACCATTTATAAGACTTACTCAAACTTATCATGATACTAGTAAAAAGTATAAGTTTGATGATAGTGATTCAAGTTTGTCTATTCCTATTTTAAATCAAATTTCAAAAACTTTGGAGTCAAAGAATCAAGTGATTGTATTTTTGCCAACAAGGGCAAACTTTAAGTATCAAATATGTACATCTTGTGGAAAGTCAGTTGAGTGTCCTTATTGCTCGGTTTCTATGAGTTTACATAAAAATGACTTAGCATTAAAGTGTCATTATTGTGGTTATACAGAAAAAATCCCTGAGTTTTGTCCAACTTGTAAAACTGGAGTTATTCATAACTTAAGAGTTGGAACTGCACAAATTGAAGAAGAGCTAAATGAAATCTTTAAAGATAAAGTAATCAAAAGATTTGATAGAGATAAGGTAAAAACAAATACACAATTAAAAACAATATTAAATGAGTTTAATAAAGGTGAAATTGATATTTTAGTTGGAACACAAATGCTTTCAAAAGGTCATGATTATCACAATGTTAAATTAGCAGTTGTTTTAGGAATTGATTCTTTACTTAATATGAACTCGTATAAAGCAAGAGAAAGAGCTTTATCACTGCTTATTCAAATTTCAGGACGAAGTGGAAGAAAAGGTGAGGGGGAAGTTATAATTCAGACAAAAAATGAAGAATTTTTCAACTACTATTTAAATGAATCAAATTATGAAGAATTTCTAGAAACAGAACTAGAATTTAGAGAAGATTTATATCCACCATATTTAAAAATGGCAAAAGTAATATTTGCACATACAAATGGTTTAAAAGTAAAAGATGAACTTGATTTTTATGTAAAAAAATTAAAACAAAACAAAGACATAGAAGTAGTTGGTTTTGGGCAATCTCCTATTTTTAAAATGGCAAATAAATACAGATATGAAATAATCTTGCGATCTTCAAATGTAAAAGCCTTACTTACTTCACTTCATTCTATAACTTCAACTATGGCTTCTATTGATATGGATACAATTTACTAAGGTAACAAGATTATGTTGATATTTGAAAATAGGGTCAGGTCATGAATTGGCACTTTTAAACAAGACCAGCTGTTTTTAATAAAATAATATATAATATTATCAAGAATCCAAAAGGATTTATAATGTCAAGACGAACGAGAATTGAATTAGCAGGTTTTCATCACGTATATAATCGAGCAGTAGAAATAAAATATATATTGCAGAACATATCTGTTTTATGCTTTTATTGATGGATATAAGCAAAGTGAAATAGCAAGATATTTAAAGATTTCTTCTTCGAGTATATCTAAGATTATTAAAAGTGGCAGTTCATGACCTGCCCCCTTATTTTATTATATGAATTCATTTTATTATCACTTCTCATCTTTTATCAAAGTATCACCTTGAAATGCAACACATTTAAATTTAATAAAAGTATTTTGTTTTAAGAATATCTCTGCCGATTTTGTTAATATATTATCATGAGATACAATAAAATGATAAGACACTTTTATCTCCTCTAAGTTAATATTCTGTAGATATAAAAAACAATCTCCTACAAATGCTCTAATGTCTTTCTGATTTATTTTATAACTATTTGACATTGTCCAGTTTTTACATTGAACTAAAATAAGTTTATTATCTTTTCTTGCAATAATATCTAAGCCACCATCATTAAAAGAGTTTTTTATTCCTCTATCTTCTACGTCATAGCCATTATATTTATATTTATCAGCAATAAATCTTTCATAATCATTACCATAAGTTTGTCTTTTATTATGATCTTCTATATTACAACTAATTCTATCAGCTGCGAATTGATGTTCTATTCCACCTTTTATTATATAAACATGATTAAACATAAAAAATTTGGGTAAAAAATCTGGATTTATATCAGATAGTGTATAAAATGAAAGATATTTATTTTTTAAATGAGGAGTAGAATATACAACTTTTACTGGTCTAACTAATTCAAATCTATGTTCATACACATTAAATTTTTTATTACCTAAACTTTCAGTTAAATCTTCTCGTTGTCCATTCTCTTCATTATATAAATATACTTCTATGCTACCTATCATAAAGGATATCAATGTTTTTAAATGTTGTATATTTGTAGGACAATAAATCTTATTTATTTTTACATCTAAATGAGGAAATGATTGCTTTATTAAATAGTATTCTTCTTTAATATTTTATACCTTGTATCTAACTTTATATTTATAATAAAATAATAGCATAATAAATTATTATTTAATATATAGAAGTTTTAGTTTATAAACTTCAAAAACAAAACAAAATATTTGTAGTAAGAAATGAACCTTTTATATCCATCAAAAAGAATAGTAGAATAGGAGAATAGGGGTTAGAATAGGGGTCAGGTCATGAATTGCCACTTTTAAACAAGATCAGCTGTTTTCAATAAAATAAGATATAATATTATTAAAAATCCAAAAGGATTTATAATGTCAAGACGAATGAGAATTAAATTAGCAGGATTTCATCATGTATATAATAGAGCAGTAGAAAAAAAATATATATTGTAGAACACATCTGTTTTATGTTTTTAGTGGTGGATATAAGCAAAGTGAAATAGCAAGATATTTAAAGATTTCTTCTTCGAGTATATCTAAGATTATTAAAAGTGGCAGTTCATGACCTGACCCCTTATTTATTCAATTAATTTATTCCAATCAATATACTGTCCAATATTTCTAAAATTATTTATATCAATAAATCTTTTTTTTAATTCAAATTTACAATTTTCCAAATAATCTAAAATTATGATATATATTTCAGAATTAGTTTTATTATGAATACTTATTTCAGGACTAAGTTTATGTGTTTTGAAAATAAATGATTTAGTTCTAGTTTTTCTAATTCTAGTTGATTTATGTTGGTAGTATTCTCCTCTAACTTGAGTTCCTAATGTGTATAGTTTTATATAACCTATAGTTTCGTTATAATCCCAGATATCATAATATTTTATTGATTTCTCGTAATAGCTTTCAAAAGTAATTAATTTATTTCTTTTTATTCCATCTTTGTTCATAAAAAAATTATTATAATTTCTTCTTATATTCTTGTTAATCTCACTTTTATAATCTTCACGAGATAATCTATAAACAGGTATATCAAAAAAATATATTTTTTCATTTTATATTTAAAGTAATTTTATATTTTTCATACTTGATGAAATATTTATCAATAGTATATTTATATTTAAAATAATCAATTTCTATCAGTTGATTAATTAAATTTTTATATACATCCATACAATCTTTCAAGTATTGAATAGCTTCTTTTGAAGTTAAAACTTCATTTAGATATAATATATCAATATCTTTAAATTTATCAAAACCTTTAAAATAAGTTTGATTAATTGAAATATTAATATCATTTTTTGATATAAGATTCTCAATAAACCTTTTTACTAACTGAATTTGGAATAGTTTCGATAGTTTTGGTCTCAAAGAATCCATAAATTGAATTAAATCTACAATATAATTTTTAAAATGTGGATTATTTAAACTTTCAAAAATCAATGTTCTTACATCCTCTTTGTAAATATATTTTACTTTATATAAATACTCTTGTATTGTTTTAATTTCATATAAAACTTTGTTCAACTTATCATTATCAATTTCATATTTAATAAAATTTATAAAATAATCAGATACTGGATTAAATAAATCTTCTGTTAAAACTATAGATAAATTATTATCTATAATATATTTTCTTACGAAAGTATTTGATGTTGTTGTGTGTGAATTCAAAGAATCTAAATATACATATATTAAATCGCGCATAGATAGTTTAACAAAATATGGCCTTATAACTTTATGTTTAAGACTTGAATTAAACCAATAAAGTTCAAAAAGTTCTTTTTCCAAAATATTTTTAGGTATTGGAATTTCAATATATCTATTTTCATAATCATTTTTTCAATAATTTTATTAATCTTATTATAAAGTATTTTTGTATCTTCATTATTAAAATTAAAATCAACAAGATAATATATTCTTTCAATAAACATATCATATACATACATGGCAGAAATTTTCTTTTTATTGGGTGATATACTTTGAATATCTTTTAATGTTCTAGAAAGCATTTTAGGTATTTTTTTAGAAATTTTATAACTTTTGTAATATTTAAACATTCTATCTAAAATAGTTCTAAATAGTATTTTACATATGACCTGTTTGAAATAGGGGTCAGGTCATGAATTGCCACTTTTAAACAAGAAATAGGGGTCAGGTCATGAATTGCCACTTTTAAACAAGACCAGCTGTTTTTAATAAAATAAGATTTAATATTATTAAAAATCCAAAAGTATTTATTATGCTAACTAAAATAAGAATAGATTTAGTCGTGTATCACCATGGGATATATTTAAAAACAATACCAAATTAAGACTAAATTTAATACAATATATTATCTTAAATTTAAAGGTGGATAAAATGCATTTGAGTGAAGATATAAAACCAATTAGTTATTTAAAAACAAAAACAGCTGATATTATAAATAGTGTAAATGAAAATCAAAGAACTATAATCATAACACAAAATGGTGAGGCTAAAGCAGTTGTTCAAGATATTAAAACTTATGAAAACTTACAAAACTCTTTAAATTTATTAAAATTAATTGTTCAAAGTGAAAATGATATCGAGAACAATAATACCATAAAACAAGAAAAAATGTTTGATAATTTAGAACATAAACTATTTGGATAAAATCATATGAAACAATTTGAAGTGATATGGACAAATAGTGCCCAATTTGATTTAGAATCAATTATTGAATACATTAAAATTGATAGTTTAAGTATTGCAAAGAAAATATTTTTTGAAATTAAAGAAGAATGTAATAGTTTATATACTTTTCCAAAAAGAAAAAGAATTGTACCAGAATTACAGCAAATAGGTATTTTAAAATATAGAGAAATTATATATAAAAGATGGCGAATAATATATAAAGTTGATGATAAAAAAGTATATATTTTATTAGTAGTAGATTCAAGTAGAAATTTAGAAGATGTACTATTTCAAAGATTACTTAAAACAAAATGATAACAAGCCAGAGAAATGGAATAGGAAAATAGTTGGAAATAGGTCTCAGGTCATGAGAATTGCCACTTTTCAAACAAGAACAGTTACTTTCAAAAAAACAATACAGAAGTACCTAAAATAAAGAAATTAATATAATCATCCACTAATAATTTCTAAATTCATAATAAAATCAATAACTTTTTTATCAGTCATTTCACAAGGTTTTAAAAGTCCGTCTTTTATCGTTAAGAAATAGTTACCAGAAACAATATCATTATTAGAAAGATTAAGTGCATATAGTTTTATTATTGAATTATTTACAATCGTATCTTTAGTTACTAGATACTTATTATTTTTATATAAAGTATAAAAACTTTTATTTGGTAAGTTTATAAGTTTTGTTCTAAATTGATTTATCATATTTAATTATATCATATACATTAAATATAGGATTCATGAGATTCAAATTCGATTTACAACTAGCTATTATCGTATTTTCAAAGTGTGTTGTAAAAAATCCGAAAAATCCGGGGACAGTTGCCACCTTATTTCTTATTTCCATTTCCTTATTTTTACAAATAAAAAAGTAGGAAGACCAAAGAAAAATCATTGAAAAATTAATTGGTATACTGTCCCTAGATTAGATTGTTAATTGTGAATATGATATCAATTATATGTAATTAAGTATATTATTATTTAATTGATATGATTGTGTCAATTACAATTAATTTTTAAGGATATGTGTTTTGAACAATGATAATATTAAAAGAATTATGAAATCTGCTAGTCAAAGGATACGTGCTGAACGTATTGCATTAAAACTAACTCAAGAAGAATTTTCTGAATTTATTGGAATTAAATATTCAACATACAAACAATTTGAGCAAATAGGAAAAATATCATTTGAGAACTATATTAAGATTTTAATAAAAATCAATAAAGAAGAGCAATTTCTTAAATTTTTAGATAGTTTTGAATTTAATGAACAAAAAAAAAGAGCTGTCAATAAAAACAAAGATGATTTTTATGATGCTTTAAAACCAATTATTGAAGTTAGTCAAAAACATATAATCTTAGATAAAATAGAAGATTAATGCTTCTTATCAAGTATTTTGGGGAAGAAAGATTGAAATTGCATATCGTTAAATTAAAAGATGTAAAAGTACTAAAATCATTTAATAAACACATAAAATATATGTTAGAAAAAACACAGAAAGTATTAGAGCTTATATCAAATGATGATATATTTAAAAATAGATATTTAGAAAACAATATACAATACAACATCGATGACCTTTATAGAAAAATTCAATCTGTTAGAGAGTTTTATGAAAAGCTTGATGATGAAGGAATCAATACTTTAGTACAAAATCCTAAAACATATGAATGGTATAGATTAAAAATAGAAAACTTTATTCATGAAGAAGTATTAACAAAAGTTTACCAGGATAATTAAAAGCAAGCTCTAAGAGTTAAACTTAGTTTATTTTACTTTATTGTACAATGCCAAAAAATTAATGGAGTTATTATGGCTAATACAAAAGAAGAATTTAAACAATTAATAGAAAATATTCAAGCTCAAAGCTGGTACAAAAACCCAATCGGATTTGGTATTGCAAAAGTAGATAGAGGTCAATTAGACTCATCAAAAATCTTACAAGCAACTTTTCCAATTATTAACTGGAATGAAAATAACGGTAGTGCGGCTGTATTTCTAGATGCTTTAAAAAAATCTGGTCAAGATGTAGATACAAGTAAATCAGAATTAGTATGTAGTATTAATGATGAGTTTTTAACAGCTTGTGTTGAAGCATTTACTCCTTATATTCCAGAAGCTAAAGGTGAAGACCATAAAAATGTTCAAGTTATTTCAACACTTGCTTCTTTACCAATTGATTCAGGTTTAACAGCTGATGATTATAAAGTTGTATTTATTTTTGAAGATACAGATGTTGCTTCTACTGAAGCTGCATACTTAAAATTATATGCATTATCAACTGGAAAAGCAGCTTTAAGATCATTAAACTTAAATGGTGTATTCGGAAAATTACATAATTGTGCATGGGTTGGTAATCAACCAATTGAATTAGACTGGTTAAGAGCTAATGAAATTTCATTAAAATTATCAGGTAAATATCCTGCTATTGATATGGTAGATAAATTCCCAAGATTATTATCACATGTAATCTTAGCAGATAACACAAGAATTTTAGAAACTTCAAAAGTTAGAATGGGTGCACAACTTGCAGCTGGTACTACTGTAATGCCTGGTGCTGCATACATTAACTTTAATGCTGGAACTGAAGGTGCTGTAATGGTTGAAGGAAGAATCTCTTCATCTGCTGTAGTTGGTGCTGGTTCTGATGTTGGTGGTGGAGCTTCTATTTTAGGTGTTCTTTCTGGTACTGATGGTGTTCCTGTTTCTATTGGTGAAAATACTTTACTTGGTGCAAATTCTTGTACTGGTACTGCTATTGGTGATGGTTGTATCTTAGATGCTGGTGTTACTATTTTACCAGGAACTAAAATCACTTTATCTGAAAAAGCTGTTGATGCAATTGCTAAAGCTAATCCAGAAAAAGAAATTAAATCTCTTATGAGAGGTATGGATTTCCTAGGTGTAAATGGAGTTCACTTTAGACAAAACTCAGTAAATGGTCAAATTGTTGCTATGAGATCAACTAGAGAAGTTAAATTAAACGCTGACTTACACTAATAAATACTAAAAATTAATATCCTAATATAATTATATTAGGATATTAATATGCTAACTCATTTCCTTATTTATTAAAAAAATATAAAAAAGTTATATAATAATAGAAAAGGAATTTTTTATGTTAAAAGTTGATTTAAATAAAGAAAAGTCTCTAGTTATTCTTAAACCAAATGGTAAATTAAATAAAGTTGATTTTATTAAGGCTAGTAAAATAATTGACCCCTTTATTCTTGAAAATAAAAAATTAAATGGTCTGATCATTTATGTTGAATCTTTTCCTTCTTGGGATTCCTTCTCTTCTTTATTAGAGCATTTAAAGTTTGTAAATAACCATCATAAAAAAATATCTCATGTTGCATTTGTAACAAATTCTTTACTTGGTAGTTTTGCACAAAATTTTATGGATTATTTTATAAGTGCGAAAATAAAAACTTTTCCATATAAAAAACTAGAAGAAGCAAAAGAGTGGATAAATACTACAAATATCAAAAGACATGGATTATCACTTGGAATGGAAAGAGTTGATAATGAATTTATTTTAACACTTAAAATTTATGGGAAATTAACTCATGAAGATTATGAAAGAATTATGCCACTTGTTGATTCTTCACTTGAAGGAATCATTAACCCTAAACTTAATGTATTAGCTGATATATCTGAACTTGAAGGTTGGGAATTACAAGCTGCTTGGGATGATTTAAAACTTGGATTAAAGTATGGTTCTAATTTTAATAAAATTGCAGTTTATGGCACATCAGCTTGGATTGAATATGGCACTAAAATTTCTTCATGGTTTATAAATGGTGAAATAAAACATTTTGATGATATTAATGAAGCAATTATTTGGATAAATGAAAAATAGGTTTTGTTTTAATTGAGCTATAACTCCTTATTGCGTATAATCCAATTTATAAATAAATAAAAAAGAGTAATATGATCGAACTTATAAATATATCAAAATCTTATGCACAAAAAGAACTATTTTCTAATTTAAATTTTAGATTAAATAAAGGGAACAAGGTTGGTCTTGTTGGACGAAATGGTAGTGGAAAATCTACAATATTCAAGTTAATTCTTGGAGAAGAATTTAGTGATGATGGAATTGTTAGTATTCCAAAAAACTATAAAATTGGTGCCTTAAAACAGCACCTAGTTTTCACTGAAAAAACTGTACGAGAAGAAGCTGCTTTATCTTTAAGTGAAGAAGATATGTATAATGTTTATAAAGTTGAAAAGATTTTATTTGGTTTAGGTTTTACAGATGAAGATTTAGATAAAGATCCCTTATCTTTTTCTGGGGGTTATCAAATTAGAATTAACCTTGCTAAATTACTGGTTACTGAACCAAATTTATTATTACTAGATGAGCCTACAAACTACCTTGATATTTTATCATTAAGATGGCTAAAAGCATTTTTAAAAAGCTTTGAAGGTGAGGTTATAATTATTACCCATGATAGAGATTTTATGGACCATGTTACTACTCATACTATGGGGTTAGTAAGAAGAAACCTAGAAGTAATTCCTGGAGATACACATAAGTTCTATGCACAAATTGCATCAAATGATGAGCATCATGAAAAGCAAAAAGCAACACAAGATAAAAAAAGAAAAGAGCTTTTAGAGTTTATTGCTAAAAACAAAGCAAGAGCTTCAACAGCAGCGCAAGCTCAATCAAAACAAAAAGAGCTTGATAAAATGGATGATTTAAGCTCAATTGTTCATGATAATACTTTAGATTTTGATTTTAACTTCAAAGAGACTCCTGCAAAAGTTTTACTTGATGTAAAAGATGTAAGTTTTGGATACACAAGTGATAATATTCTTTTTAAAGATATATCTTTTACACTTAAAAAAGGTGAAACTTTAGGAATTATTGGAAAAAATGGTAAAGGTAAATCTACACTTTTAAATGTAATTGCTGGTGAGTTAAAGCAATTAAGTGGAAAAGTTGATTATCATGGAACTAGTACTTTTGGACACTTTGGGCAAACAAATATTGACCACTTAAATCCAGCAAATTCTGTTATGGATGAAATTCAAACAGGAAATGTAAAATTAGCAGAATCAAGTGTTAGATCTATTGCTGGTTCTATGATGTTTAGCGGAGATGATAGTAAAAAGAAAGTATCACTACTTTCAGGTGGTGAAAAATCTAGAGTAATGCTTGGAAAAATACTTGCAAAAGATGTAAATATCTTATTTCTAGATGAGCCTACAAATCACCTTGATATGGAATCAATTGATTCTTTAACAACTGCTATTGAAAACTTTGATGGTTCTTGTATTGTTGTAACACATAGTGAAGAATTACTAAGACGTGTATGTGATAGGTTGATTATATTCTCAAAAGGTGGTGCTGATTATTTTGATGGAAGATATGATGATTTCTTAGAAAAAATTGGTTGGGAAGAAGAAGAGGGTGAAGTAAAAGTAAAAGCTAAACCAAAAGTTAATAAAAAAGAGAATAAAAAGAAAAGAACAGCACTTCTTACAGAGCGAAATAAATTAACTTCTTCATTAAAGAAAAAAGTTGAAAAATATGAAAATGAAATCATTGAAATAGAAGACTTAATAGAAACAGAACAACATGAATTAGTTCAAGCTTCAAACTCAGGAGATAATACAAGAGTTATGGAACTTTCAAAAAATGTAAAAGCTAATCAAAGTAAAATTGATAAAATTTTTGCAGCTTTGGAAGTTGAACAATTAAAAATGGATGAGATTTTAGATGAGTATAATGCTAAAATAGAGAAACTACAATAAAAGGGAATAAAATGGTTATAAGAAAACAAGTAAATGAAAGAATGAGTAGAGTAGTTGTACATAATAACACAGTATATTTAGCAGGAATAGTATCAGATGATAAAACACTTGATATTAAAGGTCAAGCGGCAAGAGTTCTAGCAATTGCTGAAGAAAAATTAGAACTTGCAGAAGTTACAAAACATGATATATTAAGAGTTGAAATATTTGTAAAAGATATTGCAAGAGACTTTGCAGGTTTTAATAGCGTTTGGGATGAATGGGTTTCAAAAGAAAATCCACCAGTACGTGCTTGCGTTGAAGCAAATATGGCAAGTGTAGAAACTTTAGTTGAAATTATAGTTACTGCTGCTAAAAACTAGTTTTATTTATGAAGAAGTGAAATTTTCACTTCTTTTATTTAATTTACTTTTTATAATAAATAAGGAAAATTATAATGAGTTATATAAAAATAACAATACTTTTACTTATAATATTTACATCTTCATTGGCTAATGATATAGATTTAGAAAAGATTTTTAAAGAATCTAAAATTAATGGAACATTAGTTGTCTCAGAATTAACTTCTAATAAAAGATACATTTACAATAAAACAAGAACTGAAAAACGTTTTTTACCTGCATCAACATTTAAAATACCTAACACTCTTATTTCACTAGAAAAAGAAGTAATTAAAGATGAATATGAAATAATTAAATGGGATGGCAAGGTTAGAGCTTATGAACCTTGGAATAAGGACCAAAATTTACAAAGTGCAATATCAATATCTTGTGTATGGTGTTATCAAATATTTGCTAAGAAAATAGGAAATGAGAGCTATCTAGAATATCTAAAAAAAATGAATTATGGGAATAAATTAACAGGTTCTGATATTTCTACATTTTGGTTAGAAGGTAATCTTAAAATATCAGCTAATGAACAAATAGATTTTTTAAAAAAGTTATATCAAAATGACCTGCCTTTTTCTCAAAGAAATATTGATATTACAAAAAAGATATTAATTACTGATTCAACTACTGAATATATAATAAGAGCTAAAAGTGGATGGACAGGAAAACTTGGCTGGTATGTAGGATATGTAGAAATTAAAGATAAAGTGTGGTTTTTCGCCTTAAATGCTGATATTCAAAAAGAGCAGTTAAAATATAGAAAAGAAATTGTAATGGATGCTTTAAAGATTAAGAATATATTATAAATTGATTTTATATAAAAGAAGTGAATATATCACTTCTTTTTAGCCATAAATATTGTAATAGGATATGAAAAAAATATCTTCTTATCTTTATAATGACTATTTATTCCTAAGGTATTTTCTTTGATATCATTTTTAAATATTTTACGTAGTACATCATCATCACCTTTATTTGGAAAAGAAGCTTTTAGTTGATCTTCTAATTCTAAATCAACTTTATATGAACTTTTACTATGGTTTGATAAAAACTTAGAAGAAAAAAGATCCTCAAATTCTTTAAATGTTAAAGCTTTTGTATGCGAAGGATCACGTAATTTTTCCATATGATTATATGCTTTTTCATATTTATCTTCAAGTGCTACATCTACAACAATAACTTTACCCTTTGATTTACAAACTCTTATCATTTCTTCAAATACTTGCTTTTTATCTAGAAAATGATGAAAACTATATCTAGTAAAAACAATGTCAAAAGTATTATCTTTATAAGGTAGCTTGTGAACATTTCCTAATTCAAATTTTATATTTGTTAAATTATTTTCATTTTGAACTTCTATTGCTTGATTTATCATTGCTTCTGTTAAATCTAAGCCAACTACATTTTCTGCATATTTAGCAAATTCGCAAGTAACAATTCCTGTTCCACATGCTAAATCTAGTACTTTATCATATTTAGATACTTCACTCATTGATATAATAGTATCAACTGAATTATAGTGTCCTTTTATCTTTTTAAATGGAATTGCCTGTTTTGAAAATTGCTCAATTACTTTTCTATTGTGTTCTTCTTGTATCTCGTTTCTCATAAAAACTCCTAAATTAAACTTAGTGAATTATATGAAATAAAAAAAATTAATTCTTGTACAAAATTAACATTTATAAAAATATGTTTTTTTGATATTCTTTTGGTGTTAGTTGAAAAACTCTTTTAAAAGATTTATTTAGATGACTTTGATCAAAAAAACCAGCTGTTTGAGCTACTTGAGAAATAGGAATATTTTGTGATATTAATTTTCTTGCTAGATGAACTTTTTTATTTAGGATATACGAATGGATTGGTAAGCCAAACTCTTTTTTAAATATTCTTAGGATATGTACGATTGATAAATTCATATCATTTGATATATCTTCTAATAAAATATCTTCATTGATATTATCTTTTAAATACTCTTTTATTTTTAAAGCTAATATTGTATTTTTAGTATTTTCATTTTCATTTGCATTTTTATTACAAAATTGTAAAAAAAGATTGTTCATAAAATCTATTAATTTTTCTTCTTTTTCAATTAATAAAATATCATTAGTTAATAATTGCTCACATAAATCAATAAAATTATTGTAATGTTCTTGGTTTTGAATAAGACTATTATTTATGTTTAAAAATTTTATATTATTAAATAATGATTGCTGAATACATCTACACCAACTCTCATCAATATATAGAACATAACAGCCAAAGCTCTTTATTTTAGTTAATGTAGCACAATGAACCTCTTTGGGATTTACAACTGATATTTCATTTGGATTTAACGAATCACTCTTATTATTAAATAGTATATTTATATTTCCAGTTTTAATAGCAGTTATAGTAAGTTCTTTATGTTGATGCTTTTTATCACAACTTATTATTTCATCAATATATCTTAATTCAAGATAAGGTAGTTTATTTGTTTTAAATATTTTGTTTTTAATAATCTACCTTTGGAATAAAATACATAACAGTTTCATATATACCTTCCATATAATGGCGTATATATACTTTATAATCATTTCTAATACCTAGTACTAATTCTGGCACTTTATACCAATCTTGCGCTTTATGATAGATGCAAATAGCTAATATTGGATGATGATTTAAAATAGTTTGTTTCGAGCCTATAATGGTGTCTTGTTCTGCACCTTCAATATCAAGTTTTATAAAATCTACTTTTTCTTTTATTAAGTTATCTATTGTATCAATATTCTCTGCTTGGTAGTCATGTGCACAATTATCTTGTAATTCTTGTGTTTTACTAGTTTCTTGTTTTTTATTTCCTAGACCACAGTTTATAAACTCAATGTCTCTTTGAGTAGAGAAGTCTCTTTTTGCAATCTTTAAATGTAAATTATTTGGTTCAATACAATATATTTTTTTATAATCAGGAAAGTTTTTTATTATATTTGGAAGAGTATCGCCAACATAAGCACCACCATCTAAAAAGCTTATATCTTTAATTTCTGGGATTAAGTCTTTATCAAAGTACTGTTCATCAAAGTTGTTTGTAAAGCCTTTCATAAACTCTAAATCAAAAGTCATTTTAAAGTTTAATACTTTTTTAAAAACTTCTTTTGATTTTTTATCAGCTAAAAGATTATATGTTTTTTGGTAGTTACTTTCATTTTGTAAAAAATCATCTTTAAAATCCATAATAAAAGGAGGGTGAACTAAGTCAAGTTTTGAGTATTTTATAAAGGCTAAATAGTTAAAGTGTGTATATCCTAGCTCATCTAGTTTAATATTTACTTCAAGAGGACTTCCTGTAGCAACTGTAAGAATAATAGAATCTTTAGGAACTTCTTCTATTTGTAATACTGTTTTTTTTCTTGATTTTTGAACTCTTGTGAAATCATCGATAATACCATCAACTTCAAGATGTTTTAATACACTTTTCCCAAGTTTGTTTATTCCTAAGATATATTTTTTTATGCTCTTTGATTCAATAAAGAGTTTTGTTAACTCTTTATCTTTTTCATTCACATAATCAAGTCCTACTAAATTCATATTTTATTTATCAAGTAATATTTTAAAACTTTTTGCAGTATACAATCTTAGTGATTCATTTTTTAAAGTTTTAAGCTCATTTGTAAAGCCTTTTTTAGTAAATAATACATAAATATCAGCTTCAAATCCTACTTCTTTACAAGTATTTTTTAAGTTGTTTAATTCACTTTTTTTAATCTTTGAATCTACATATTTACAAGATGCTGCTATTGTTTTTCCTGATTTTGTTTTAGCTACTAAATCAATACTGTTTTTATCATCCCAATATTTACCAATATTTTTAATCTCATCATCTTTATAGGCATCTCTTAGAAATTCCATTGCTAACTCTTCAAATACAAAACCTGTAAACTCAGCTTTTCTATTTTCATAGTTTTTATAAAATTCATTATAGTTACCATCTTTAATACCTTTATAAATAGGTGAAACAAAGGCAAACCAAAATCTTAAAAAAGGTGTAGTAAATAAAAGCTTTTTAGATATTTTACTATCGCCTCTTTGATTAAGTAAGAAGTGTTGCGATGATTCCATCTCAATAATTCCTCTCTCAACTAGTCCTTCAACACATTTCATACCCTCTTCAAAGCTTACAAATGCTCTTTTAAAAGATGAGTTAGTTCTTCTATCTCCTAAAGCAATACCACTTAATACTGCTTGATCTACACTATATCCCCCAGTAATTGTATTTATTTGGTTTTTAAAATATCTATACTTATCTAGAATCTCAGTTTCTATTAGTTCTTTTAATGGAATAGTGATGTCAATATCGATATTAAGCCCACCAAATACTGTAAAGTATTCAATTGCAGTTTCTAAATCTTTTGGATTGTTTTTCTTACAAAATGAGTTAAATTGTTTTTTTGTTGCTTGGTCTATTAAAATGATGATAAATCCTTTGTATTATTTTAAATTATTTTATATTCTGCAAAAACTTGTTTAATGAATTTGCAAACTCTTGTGAATCTTTTGAAGAAAAGGCAGCTGGACCTTTTGTCATCTCTCCACTATCTCTTATTTCTTGCATTAGGTTTCTATATGCAAGATATTGTTTTATATTATCTTCTGTATACATAGCACCTCTATGATCTATAGCATGTGCTTTTTTAGATATCACTCTATCTGCAAGTGGAATATCTGCTGTTATTACTAAATCATTTTCTTCTAATAATTCAACAATTTTATTATCAGCTTCATCTGCACCAGCATCTACTATCATGTATGTAATATGACTTGACTTTCCTATATTTATTTTCTTATTTGCAATTACTATTGTTTCAAGTTCTAATCTTTCAATTGCTCTTAAAACAATAGGTTTTAATAAATTTGGGAAAGCATCTCCATCTATATATAATATCATATTTTTTCTCTTTTTATTTTTTGTAAATTACGTAATCTCTTCCATCTTTCTTTATTAAATAGTTTATAAAAAAATAAGCATCCAACATCAAAACCAAAGTAGAAAACACTAATACCACTAGGGGGATTTGCACTTGGTATAAAAGATATTTTATCAAACCAAATTTTGGGCCAATACCAGTTTTCATAATGTGTTCCAATTAGTTCTAAATAAACAATCATAAAAAACATTATTAGAAAAAATAGTTTTATATGCGGTTTTTTTCTAAATAAAAGAACTATAAGTAACATACAAATAAATCCAAATACATCATTTCCAAAAATAAGCCAAGCTGTTGAATATATTAGCATTAAAATAAAAAGTATATTTATTGTTAATTCTTTATTTCTTTTTAAAATAGGTTCTTTTGCCATATAAAAAACTGCTGCATAAATCATACTATGACCCAAGGGCACATATAATGGCAGATTATTTAATCTATATGAATACATACCTAAAATAAGTGCAAATAATGCTTCACCTAAGACTGCTAAAATTAATCCATAAATCATTAGCTTCTTTATTTTTACAGACACATTAATGTAAGTCCAAATAAAAACAAAAGAAACTAAAATATTTGTAATATATTGATTGTTAACAAAATAACTTGATATAAGTTTACTATCTATAAAAAGTCCAAGCCATAGTATAAAAAATACTGGAAGATAGATATGTAGATATTTGTATTTATTCATCAAATTTTAAATAAATCTTTTGGATTAATATGTGAAGAGTTTTTAGTAGCTTGGAAAGTTAGATTATTATTAACTCTACCAACAACATAACCTTTTTTTATCCATTTCCCAACTTTTAAAGTTGGAGCTATCTCATCTAAATGAGAATAGATTGTATGGAGTCCATTTTCATGTTGAATAATTACAACATTTTCAAGCATACCTGAGTTCTTTTTTGCATATACAACTTTTCCATTTAACACAGAAACAACTTTTGCTTTAGGTCTTTTTGTTTTTAATACTATGGATTCATTAAATAGTTTAATTTTATAAATTGGGTCATAATAAGAACCAAATTTCTTTACTACATTAAAAGATTTAAGAGGGGCAATTGTCTTTTTCCCTCTATATCTAACTACTTTTACTCCAGAAGTTGCTGAACCAATTTTTTTAACATCTAAATTTAAATTTTTTGCATATTTTTGATTTCTAACTTCTGCTGTTTGTATAGATTCTTCTTCTTTTACTGTTTTCGAACTACTTTTCTTCTTTTTTTTCTTTTTCGCTTCAGCTTTCTTTTTCTTTAAAGCTAATATTCTTTGGAGTTTAGCTGTTCTAATTCTCTCTTTTCTTAATTCTTCTTCTTTTAAAATATTTAAATTAGATAAAAGTTTTTTAAGAGATTCTTGTTGTTGTGCAACTTTTTTTAGCTCTTGTTGATATGATTTATGTTGATCTTCTAAACTATTTAAGGATTTAGAGTGTTTGTTTTTAAGTGTACTTAGAGTTTTTTTAGTTTTTTTTCTTTCTTCAATATATGAAGAAATAGTTTTGATTTTTTTTTGATTCTCTTTTGTATTATTTGTTAATAAATCATAGTTATTATCTAATTTAAGTATTTGGTCTTTTGAGTTTTCTGAAAGAATAGTATATATTTCACTATCTATTAATTCTCCTAAAGTGTTTTTTGAAGCTAATTTAAGTGCTATCGAAGTAGAAAAGTCTTCAATAATTGTATCAACTATTTGTACTTCATTACCTTTCTTTTCTTTTATTAAATTAGTAGATCTTTTTCTTAACTGTTCAAGTTTTGCTTTTGATTCTTCTAAAAGCTTTTCATGTTCATTAATATCTGAATTTACTTTTTTAATATTTTTTTCTAGTTTTATTATATTTTTATTTTGTTCATTAATTTTATTTGCTAAAGATTTTACTTTTAAAGATGTTTGTTTCTTTTTGGATACATTCTTATTTAAGCTATTTTTATTACTTTTGATTTTATTATCAATAGCTTTAGTTGATGAAAAAGCTGTATTACTAAAAATTAGTAATAGTATAAATAATATTTTATTCATCATTTATTTTGTACTTTAATAATACACCAAGTATTGTAAAAATTGAAATAGTAAAAGATAATATAAATAGTTTAATTAGTTCATAATTTAAGTCTATTTCTACGTTAATTATTTCATGTAGTTCTAGTGGAAATAATATACTCATATTATTAGAAATATAATATAAAAGTGCACCTACAATTAAAAAAGCTAGAAAAGAACTAATAATTGCATAGTTTAAAACTGTTGATGCACTATATAAAACAGATGCACCATGAAGTCTTAATATCGCAATTCTAGTACTATGTTCATGAAACCATAGCTTAATTTGTTTTGCAATAATAATAATTGCAAAAATTGTAATGATAAAAAATAGTATAAATGAAATACTACTTAATAGCACTAAAAGCAAATATGTTTGATTATGGTTTTTATAAAATACTTCCACTTTTCTAACATTTTTATTTTGAAGTAAAGTTTCTTTTATTGTTTCTAATTCACTAGTTGTTGGAAAAACTTCTAAATATATTTGATAAAAATAAGGAAGCTTTTTTTTAAGTAACTCAACTGAACTAGTTGATAAGTTTGATTTAATATCATTTATAATTTTTTCTTTTGGTAAAGTTTGAATTCTCTCAACGTTTATACCTGCTAGTTCATCAATATTCTCTTTTATAAGTGGTGTATTTGTAACTATAACAATGGAATAATCTCTTGAGATTTTCTTTTTATAGTTTTCTACTACATTATCGATTAATAAATATAATGTAAATGTAAGTAGCATTGCACAAAGAGGAATTAAGAAAGCAAATATATTTTTAAGAAACTTCATAAATCATACCATCCTCTAACGATAACTGTCTAAATTTTATTCCTAAATTTTTAGGAACTCTATGTGTCACAACTACAATTGTAATTCCTAACTGTTCATTTGCACCTTTTAATAAGTTCCAAACAACTTCTGCTGAATAATCATCTAGGTTACCAGTAGGTTCATCTGCTATTATAATCTTTGGATTATGCGCAAGTGCTCGTGCAACGGCAACTCTTTGTTGTTCTCCACCACTTAATTCATTTGGATAATATCCTGCACGATGAGATAATTTTACATGTGATAGTAACTTATTTGCTTGATCTTTTGATATTTCGTTTGAGTAACCATTGATTTTTAAAGGAATCATAATATTTTCTTCAATAGTATATTCATTTACAAGTTTATAATCTTGGAATATAACTCCAATATCTTTTCTAAGAACTCTTAGTTTTTTCCCTTTAATTCCAAAAACTTCAACCCCATCAATTTTTAAACTGCCATGTTTTAATGGAATCTCTCCGTAAAAAGATTTTAATAAAGTAGACTTCCCACTTCCAGAGTTTCCACCTATAAAGATGAATTCTTTGGGTTTAATTCGAAAGTTTCCTTTTTTAATAATATATTTATTATCATCATATGATAAGTATATATTCTTGGCTTCCAGCATTAGTTAAGAATCTCTTTTAGCTTGTTGTGAGCTTTTATATTTGAACTTGTTGGAATTGGTGTTCCTTGATAATATTTTATCTTTCCATTTTGAATAAGTAAATACTTACTAACAGGTCTATCAAAATTACCCATTGTTAGTTGAATTAATCCAGAATTATCTTCATCTTCGATAGTGAATAAATCTTCAATATGTACAAAGAAATCTTTTTCAACAATAGATTTTGTAGTTATGCTTTTTATTTTTTCTTCATAGTTTATTTCAAAATCAAATGAAAAGTCTTTTTCTATTTTTAAAGGTTTATCAATACTATGTGATAATAAAACTACATCATAGATATTTTTCCCTTGTTTTCTCCATCTATCTTCATACTTACTTGTTATTTCTAAATCTTTATTAATATCAATTGTAATCTTTCCTGTAGGAAGATTTGTAAGAAGTTCTGTACAGTAATCAAAGTATTTTCTACTGTCAGTTCTAAGTTCTAGCGTTCCACCAACTTTTAATACTCTTAAAGCTTCATTTATAAATTCATTAGAATAAATTCTTCTATGAGGTTTTTTATCCCATGGAACAGGGAAGTGTACGAAAATTTTACCAACTTTATTTGAGTCTATAAACTCCATAAATAGTCTTGCATCATAATTTACTATAAGAACATTTGTAATATCTTGAAGTTTCATTTGTTTTAATGCTTGTTCAATTGATGGTGTATGAATTTCTAAACCAATAAATTGAACATCTGGATTATTTTTAGCTTGATATAATAAATGTCTACCACTACCAAATCCAACTTCTATTTGAATCTCTTTATCTGTTTGAAATTCATCAACAAAATAATTTATATCTTTTAAGAACTCTTTGTTTTGCTCAGCTTTTTGATTAATTGTATTAGTATTTGAAAATACAATATTAGCATCAATAGAGTTAGTATAAGCATTTAAAGCATCTTTTACTAAAGTAATTGGAGCAATTCTTGTAACTTTATCAATTTTAACCATTTGGTCATTATCTTTATTTTTTAAAGTTAATAAAAATTCTTTATTTTCATTTTCGACTGCAATTTTATATTCTGTATTTCTTTGATGTTCTGTAAAATTATACGATTTTGCAATAAATTTAAAATCTACACCATCTTTTTTTGATGGTGTATTTATTAGTTCTGTTTTATTAAATACTATATGCGGCATTTCTAAAACTACTTTTTAAGAGGTATTTTTGGTAAAATTAATGACGCTTCATCTGTTTTTTCAGACATTAATCCGTATGTATCATTTGCTTGAATTGAATACTTATATTCAACTCCTGAGATAATATTATTATCTACAAATCTTAAATCACGAATATTTGTAAACTTCTCCGTTTTTGATTCAAAGAAACTAATCATAGTTTTTTTATAAATATTATATGATATTGCTCTATTATCAGGAGAAGTCCAATTTAAAATTGCTTGTGAATTTTGAATTTGAGCTAAGGTAATAGTTGGTTTTGCTGGTTGATTTAAACTTATTCCTTTTATTGGATCTGTTTTTGATGAACTTTTTAAGTTATCTTTATCAACAGCTACAACTTTATAATAATATTCTTTTCCATCTTCATCTATTTGGTCTACAAAAGCGAATGTACTATTATTAACTTCTTTTATTCTTTTAAAGCCAAAAGTTTTAATAGCACTTCTGTGAATTTCATATTTTATAATATCATTAGTAACAGATGGTTCCCAAGATAATATAATCTTTTTAGGTTCATTATTTGTTGCACTTAAATTTTGTACACCATTTGGTAATGCTTTTGTTTTAGCAGTAACTGCTTCACTTGGTTTTGTAGATACATCTTCAAATGTATAAGCTGTAACTCTATATTTAAAAGTTTCATTATTATCTAAACCATCATCAATGTATTCAGATTCTAATCTACCTTTTATTTTCTTTTCAGTATTCCACTCGTTAAGTGTAGTATTGAATTTTTCGATTTTATAGTATGCAACTCTTAAATCAGGATGTGGTCTCCAAATAATTTTGATTCTATTTGGTAAGTCTGATAATGCTTGAACGAAACTAACTGGAACAATTCTTGGAAGAGTTTGTGTTATATAAGCATCAGTTGTATTTGACTCAGTATCATCAGCTGTTTTTGAAGAGATTTGATATACATATTTTGTATCTGGTTCAAGTTCTTTATCAACAAAATGAGTAGTATATTTATTATTTACAGATTCTATTAGTTTTAGTCTTCTACCGTCTTTATGCATATTTGCTCTATAAAAGTTATATCCAGTAACTCTTACATCATCTACTTTCTTCCATTCAAAAGCAATAGATGTCATATCAGAAATAGATTTTAATGAACTATTATCTATAACTTCAATTGTTTCATCTATTTTTGGTTTAACAGGTGCGTTTAAATTATTGTTTAAATTATTACAACCACTAAGTAAAAGAAGTAAAGCTGTCAATGATGTTGTTTGCATCAATTTTGTCATGTATATTCTCCATTTGAAAATGTTTAATTAAAAATTCATTCATGTCATTTGGTAAATCTGCTTTAAAAGTCATTAAAACACCAGTATTAGGATGGATTAAATACAGATTGTATGCATGTAAATAAAATCTATTTATTTTATTTAAATCGCCCTTAAAACCATATAAATTATCTCCTAGAATATGCCTATTTATCGAACTTAGATGAACTCTTATCTGATGTGTTCTTCCTGTAAATAATTTAGCTGCAATTAGTTCATATTTTTCGTTTGTACTTATATCAATTTTTTTAAAAGCAGATTTTGCATTTCTTCCATTTTCTTCAATAGACATTTTTAATCTATTATTTGGATTTCTTCCTATTGGTTTATCAATAATCACATCTTCTTTTAGTGCTAAATCCGTAATAGCAAGATAATATCTCCCCATAGTTTTATCTTGTAATTGCTCTGAGAGTGAAGTATGAGCTTCATTTGTTTTTGCAACTACCATTACCCCTGTTGTCCCTTTATCCAATCTATGAACAATTCCATGTCTTTCTTCTCCTGAAATTGTTGATAAAGATATGTTATTTAGTTTTAACCAATCAACTAAGGTTGCATCTTTTACACTTGGAGCATCATGAATTGTAAGATTTGCAGGTTTATTTATAACTAGAATATGTTCATCTTCATAAATTATTTTTACATCTTTTCCTTCTAAAGATTCTTTTACAAAAACTTCATCTTTTACATCTTCTATTTGTGCTTTTGGAAAATAAACTTCAATTTCTTGATTTTCTTTTAATTTTAAACCTGTTTTACTTACAGTTTTACCATCAACTTTTACGAACTCTTTTTTTATAAGTTGCTCTATTTGGTTTCTTGAAGCATCAATTTGTGATGCTAAGAACTTATCTAACCTATTTGTTTCTTGAACAATAAAATTTTTATACATTTTTAGATACTCTTTCACTATGCGTTTATTTGATAAGAGAATAATTTCCCATTTTGACTATTTGTTAATACTATTTGTTTTACCGTTGATATATTTATCATATCATCTAATAAGTGAAACTAATGAAATATTAGCAAATAAACAATTAATATACTTTACACTTTCATTTTTTACATTTATTATAGTTTTTATTTTACCTATTAGAAAGAAGTTGAGATTAGTTCCTTCTCTTTATTGGTTAGGTATTTTACTTTTACTTGCAGTTGAATTTTGGGGTGTCACAAAACTAGGTGCTAAAAGATGGCTTCCATTGCCTATTTTAAATACAACAATACAGCCTTCTGAGCTTATAAAACCTATATATATTTTAATGCTTGGGTATTTAATTCATAATAAACCACCTCCCAAAAAGGGCTATAATTTTGCAGATTTTGCATATTTTTCATTTTATATTTTATTGCCATTTATATTAATTGCAAAAGAACCTGATTTAGGAACTGCACTTGTATTATTACTTGTAGGTTATGGAATTTTGTTTATTGTTGGAGTAAATTGGAAAATTTGGACATCAATTATTTTAGTAATGGGAATATCATCACCTTTTATTTACACATATTTGATAAAAGATTATCAAAAGAAAAGAATAAAGGATTTTATTTCAGAGAAACCTAGTTATCATGTTCAACAATCGATTATAGCAATTGGTTCGGGAGGATTAACTGGAAAATTAAGCGAAGATGCCACGCAAACACATTTAAAATTCTTACCTATTGCAACAAGTGATTTTATTTTTGCTTATTTTGTTGAAAGATATGGTTTTTTAGGGGCTATTGGCCTTATATTTTTATATGGATTATTAATTGCACATTTATTAACTTTAAATTATTACTTTAAAGATGATTACGTCATACGGGTATTTGCCTCAGGGTTGGGGCTACTACTATTTTTTAATATGAGTGTAAATATCTTAATGGTTATAGGATTTGCACCCGTTGTTGGACTTCCCTTACCACTTTTTTCTTATGGTGGAAGTTCCTTTATTAATTTTGTTGTAATTTTTGCAATTTTAGAAAACTTGTTAGCATTTAGATATATGGATTTATATAATTATGAGAGGAAGTTATAAAGTATAAAAGTACAAAATAATTGTTTTATAGGATGTGAAGAGAGTTTTGATGGTACAACTTCTTTTAAAACAGGTGTTAGATTTACACTTAACAGAGTTGATTCTTGCTACGATTAAATAAAAGTTTTATACTTTTATTTAACGTGATATCTAATCTAGAACTTCTATCATTCTTTCGATTCTTTGTATATTTGCTTCATAAGTATAATTATCACTATCTTCTTTATATGCATTTGTATTTATTAAAAGTAGCTCTTCTAATTTTTTCTTTAAAAGAACTTCTTTTTCATTTATGTTTTTTGTTTCAAAAGGTTTTTCTAATTCATAGCTTAGATTTGAATTTACTTCAAGTAAAAAGCTCAAGTCATATTGAACTTCTTCACCTTCATAGTAAGATCTATTTATTATAAAGTGCCCTGATGTGAAGCTTACATCTTCCATTTCTCTTGAAACATAAGCCATTTTAATCAAACCTTTTATATTGTTAATCAAGTCTTCTTTTACATATTTTTCATTTAACTTCTCTAAAATATTCATAACCTTTTCAAAATTAAAGTCTGATATTAAACTCTCTTGTATTTGTTCTAAATTCATTTATTAATTACCTTGTCTTATTAGTTCTTTTAATATATCTAAATCATAGATACCTTTGCCACAATTTGTTTTTTTAGTTTCAATATCTATTAATTTTTCCGCATTTTTATCTATGTATGTATAGTTTAAAATATAATCTTTTTTTAGTAATCTTACTGTGTTCTCTTCTTCACATAAAGAGTCTTGAACTTGAGATTTAAATCTTTTTAAATTATAGTTTTGAGCACTACTTATATCCATATTATCTAATCTATAAGTATAATAGATATTTTTTTTATTAATATTAATATCTATTAAATGACTAAACTCGTTTACTTTTAAAGGTAAATTATTTTTAAAACTATTTATTTCACTTTTAATTGCATAATCTTCAAAGATAGTTACTTTAATTAAATCATAGGCAGAAAATAATGAGAAGAAAAGATTTATAGAAATAATTACTCTTGCTAAAAAAGGCCATAATTTATTTCCTATATAATTTTGAGCACTTTTATAAACAGCAATAAATATTAAAATTGAATATATAAAAGATAATAAATAAATTATAAAACTAAAAAGAACTCCATTATTGTTTTGATGATAATCAGTTTGAATAAAACTATTATCTATGAATATATTAATAGCCAGTGTAACAAATACAAACCATACCCAAAAAGTTATATTTAGATTGATTTGTCCTTTTAGTAATCTTTTAAAATATGATGGGGTTTTCTTTTCTAACATCTATTTCCTTCTTTAATATAATCGATATTGAACATTGAATTTTAACTTTGTTTTAGTTTTAGGTCTTGGATAATCTTTATAGGCAATTTCAATTAATTTAATAGTATATTTATCAAATACATCGTAGCCAGATGAATTTGTTATTCTTAAATTTGAAATGTCACCATTTGGATGAAATAAAAACTCTACAACATTGCGACCTGATAATCTCATCTCAATTGCAAGTTTAGGATATCCTAATCTTGTTAATACTCTTTGCGTTATTATTTGAAAACTATTAAAATTTTTTTCAATAAAAACTTTTTGTACTTTAGTAAAGGATTCAAACTCTTTTCCATATAATTTTTGTATTTCGTTTAATACTTTTTGTTCTACGGGGTCTTCTTGTGATAAAAAGTCTTCTAATGTTTTATTTTCAAGAGCTTTCATCTTTTTTTGTGTGGGTACTTTTGTAACTCTTTTTTTCTTATAATTTATTTCTTTAGGAGCTTTAATAAGTTTCTTGGACACTTTTTTTGTAATAGATCTTTTTTTAGCAACTTTCTTAATTGTTTTCTTTATTGTTTTCTTTTTTACTACTTCAGTTTTTTTTACTGTTACTTTTTTTTCTGCCTTCTTTTCTTTCTTGATTTTTACAAAAGTTACATTAGCTTTTTTCTCTTTTTCTAAAGCTTTTTTATTTACATTTGGTTTTTGAGCAAGTTTATAATTATTGAATAATAATAAATGTAAAGATATTGATATAATAAAGGCTAATATAATAAGTTTCATAACGTGATTATAGTAGAATATCGCTAATAGAAAATTAATAGGAAATTAAATGTTTGATAATTCAGTAAAAGCATATGCAAAAGCTTGTGAAGTAATCCCAGGTGGTGTTGATTCACCAGTTCGTGCGTTTAAAAGTGTTGGAGGAACTCCACCTTTTATAGCAAGAGGTGAGGGTGCTTATTTGTTTGATGTTGATGGTAATAAATACTTAGACTTTATACAATCATGGGGGCCATTAATTTTTGGTCATTGTGATAAAGATATAGAAGAAGCAGTTATAAAAACTGTAAAAAACGGTCTGTCTTTTGGAGCACCAACTGAATTAGAAACACAATTAGCTGAAGAAATTGTTGAAATGTATGAAAATATTGATAAGGTTAGATTTGTAAGTTCTGGTACAGAAGCTACTATGTCTGCAATTAGACTTGCACGTGGTGTTACGGGTAAAGATGATATCTTAAAATTTGAAGGATGTTATCATGGACATTCTGACTCTTTATTAGTTCAAGCAGGTTCAGGATTAGCAACTTTTGGAACGCCAAGTTCACCTGGAGTTCCAGCTGCTTTAACAAATCATACCTTACTTTGTGAATATAACAATATTGAGAATCTTAAGAAATGCTTTGAAGATTCAGATGATATTTCTTGTATTATTATTGAACCAATTGCAGGTAATATGGGATTTATTCCTGCAACTCAAGAGTTTTTAAGAACGTGTAGAGAGTTATGTGATAAACATGGTGCTTTACTAATTTTTGATGAAGTTATGACAGGGTTTAGAGCTTCTTTAACAGGTGCATCTGGAACTGTAGATACGAAAGCAGATATTATAACTTTTGGTAAAGTAATAGGTGCAGGTATGCCAGTTGGTGCATTTGCAAGTTCAAAAGAAATCATGGGACATCTTTCACCTGATGGTGCAGTTTATCAAGCAGGAACTTTAAGTGGAAATCCAGTTGCTATGAGTGCTGGATTAACAAGTCTTAGAAAATTAAAAGCGAATCCCTCTATCTATGATGAATTAAATGCTAAAGCATTAAGATTAATAAATGGATTTAAAAAAGTTGCGAATGAAAATAATATTCCTCTACAAGTTAATACAAGAGGTTCTATGTTTGGTTTCTTTTTTTGTGAAAAAGAACCTTTTAATATAAAAGAAGTAGCAAAATGTGATTTTGATAGATTTGCAAAGTTTCATCATGAAATGTTGAAAAAAGGTTTCTATTTTGCTTGTTCTCAATATGAAGCTGGGTTTATTTCAACAGTTATGACAAATGAAGATATTGATGCTTGTATTGATGCAGCATCTGAAGTTATGAAAAGCCTTTAGGAGATTAAAATGGAAGTATTAAAAAACGTAGATTTAGTAAAAAAAGCAAATATTTATTTTGATGGAAATGTTACAAGTAGAAGTTTCATTAACAACGATGGTTCTAAAATGTCATTAGGAATTATGATGCCAGGAGAGTATAACTTTGGTACAAATGAAGCAGAATTAATGGAAATTCTTGATGGAACAGTTGAAGTTAAACTAGCTGGTTCTGATACTTGGAATACTTATACCGCTGATACTTCTTTTAATGTTGATGCAAACTCTAGTTTTGATATTAAGGTGAAAACAATAACTGATTATTGTTGTTCATATATTAAATAATAGGAATTTTAATGGAAGAAAATAAAAAAGTAGAGAAAACTAGACCTAAGCATAGAGATAAGTTTGAAGCATTAGATAACTTATCTTTGGGTATCTCAATGGTAGCTGCTGTTGGTATTGGTTTTGGTATTGGTTATGGATTAAAAACAGTTTTTGAAATTGATTGGTTATTATGGTTAGGTTTATTTTGGGGAATAAGTGCAGCTATTCTTAATGTTTATAAAGCATACAAGAGAGCTCAGAAATCTTATGAAGGTATGGAGAATGATCCTCGATATGCGCATAGAGCTAAATATGGTGATAAAGAATATAATGACGATGAAGATTAATCAATCTTTAAAAAACTTTGCATTAGTCTTTATTATTTTAGACCTTTGTTTAGTAATATACACACTAGTATTTAATACACAAATCTGGCTATTAAATACTCAAGTTGCTTTTGTTTCTTCATTATTTATAACTATCGCATCTTTTCTTTCATATAAAAAGAATATACAAAATAGATTATCAAATCTCGATTTATCTAAACAAGTAAATGCTGAACAAAGAGATAAAGTTGATGAAATTGATGATCCTTATGATTTATATACTGAATATGAAGAGATACCAGAAGATGAATTAACACCTGAAAAAATAAAAGAGATTATCAGTGATGAAAAAACAAAAGTAAAAAAGAATTCTTTTAAAAATACTATCTTTTCTGCAACAGGTTTCTTATCTGTATATAGAGTTTTAGGTTATGCAACATTGATTTTTGGATTTTTTGCCCTAAATAATAATAAATTATTTCTTCCTATAGCTTTTATAGTAGGTTTAGCAATTGTTCCTATTGGCGTATTATTATCAAAGCTTTTAGATAGAAAATAAAAGCTTTGATATACTATATTCTAAGTAATTAAAGGTAAATCAATAGTAATTTCATTTTTATCACAAGACAAAATAAATGAACTACCTTCTTTATATTGAAGTAACTCTTTTACAGCATCTTTATCAGATGTAATTTTAACTGTGATTAAAGAGTATTTCTTTCCTCCAATTTTTATATATTCACCGATTTTAAGTAGAATAGAGCAGTTTATATCTATAGAGCCGTTAAATGCTTCAAAAGCTTGGTTCAGTGTTTTAATAAATAAACTAGCATCTAACTTAAATTCAGGAATAGATGGATCATAATTCTTTCTATAAGTAGTATCAGTCTTAATTTTATTTGTAGATATTGCTAAGTCAACAAGAGTGAAAATATTTGTACTATTTATATTCTTAATATTAAGGGTTGCTTCTTTTTTTGCCATAGTACTTTTATAAAGTTTCATATGAATTTCATCTTCATTATCATACTTTACAGTAATTGCATAAAATGTGTAGTTTTGTATAGTTAAATCTATATATGAAGTTTCTGCTCCAAAAGACTTTGGAGCATACTTTAAAGCTAATTCATAAAGCTCTTTTTGTTTTATTCTATTTAATAGAAACTGAGCTTCAGAATTAGAATATAAAATCTTCGAAGTAGAAGAAAAAGAAATAACAGGATTAAGATCTAACTCTACCCAATCTTCAAAAAAATCCATCTTCTAACTTTCTACGTAGTTCTTAAGGTTTTTACCTACTTTTGGATGTTTTAGCTTCTTAATTGCACTTGATTCGATTTGTCTAACTCTTTCTCTTGTAACAGAAAGCTCTTTACCAATCTCTTCTAGTGTTCTATCAGATGCATCATGCATAAGTCCAAATCTCATTCTAACTACGGCTTGTTCTCTTTCATTCAATTGTGCTAAGATTTGATCAATTTGACCTTGTAAATCTTCTTTCATAATATTATCAACTGGTGTTGGAGCTTTTTCATCTGGAACAAAGTCACCAAATTTACCATCATCATCAGATCCAATAGGAGCTTCAAGAGATACAGGTTCTTTAGTAATTTTAATTACTTGTTTAACTTTATCAACAGGTAATCCTACTTCTTTAGAAATTTCATCAACATCTGGCTCTTTACCATTTTCTTGAATACCTTTTCTAATAATCTTATTGATTCTATTAATAGTTTCAATCATATGAATTGGAATTCTAATAGTTCTTGCCTGATCTGCAATTGCTCTTGAAATCGCTTGTCTAATCCACCATGTTGCATAAGTAGAGAATTTATATCCCTTTTTATACTCAAATTTATCAACAGCTTTCATAAGCCCAATATTACCTTCTTGAATTAGATCTAAGAATGGTAAACCTCTATTTGTATATCTTTTTGCAATAGATACAACAAGTCTAAGGTTTGACTTAGCCATTCTTGTTTTAGATTTATCAGTAATATCTTTACCACGTTTAATTTGCTCTAAAACATTTTTAAGTTCTTCTGGATCTAAATCAAACCCATCTTTAGAAGCTTCTGCTGTTTGGAAAAGTTTTTTAATTTCCATATAAGTAGAAACCATAGTAGCTTCAGGAACCATAGTCGTAATTTGTACTTTAGTTAAGTTAACAATATTATCTAAAATCTTTTGGTGATTTTGTAATAAAGTATCATTAAATAAAGGTAATTTATACTCAAGTCTTTTAAGTTCATGATCAAAACCAGTATCAGATTTAAGTGCAGTTTCCATTGCCTTTACAATTTCTGTAATAAGTTTAGAAGTAGGTCCAAGATCTAATAATGCTTCTTTTAAAATTCTTTTCTTAAAAGCAATTGCAAGATTATGTTGCATTTGATCAGCTTCTGCATCAGATTTAGCAAATTCTTTGCTTAAGAATTTTAACCAGTCTTTTTTTGCTTTTTCTAATATTTTAAATGCTTCAACAATAGTTTGTGCTCTTTTATCAAGCTTCTTTTGTTTTTTACCATCTTCTTTTTCTTTATCAACTTCAACTTCTGCATTATCGTCAGATGAATCATCTGATTCTTCATCATCAAAGTTTCTGAAAAGTTCTTTTACTTTTCTTTCTCTATTTACTAAAGGTTCTTTGTACTCTAAGATAAAATCTATTAAGTAAGGTACATAACAAATTGCATCAAGAATAACATCTTCACCCATTTCAATTTTTTTTGAAATTTCAATCTCTTCTTCTTTTGTAAGTAAAGGGATTTGTCCCATTTCTCTTAAGTACATTCTTACAGGAGAGTCAGATCTAGACCATTCTAATAATTCTTTGTTTTTCAGAAGATCATAAACTTCATCTTCGTTCATTATTAGTTTTTCTCTTTGTTCTTTTCTTTTCTTTGCCTCTTCTGCATTCATTCTTTTTGCTTGTTCTTGCGAACTAATTATCGTAACATTGTACAATTGGATAAAAGCTAAAAGTTTTTTTACATTGGCACCTGATGGTGCTTTAGGAAAGATCTTAATAATTTTTTCATAAGTTAGTATAGAGTCTTTATACTCTTTTACTGTTTTTTCTATTGCTTTATTTAAATCTTTTGCGCTCATATAATGAAGATTCCTCTCTTTTAAATAGATGGATATTATACCCAAATTACCTAAAATTATGATTAGTTTTTTAGATTTAATCAGAAATTACTAAATTATTGGATAAAATGCAACTTTAAAAAAAATAATTCTTAGAAAATATCAAGAAATTTATTGAAACAAGGATAAAAAATATGAATAAGATTGAAGGCAAAGTATGGAATTTTGGAGCTAATATCGATACAGATGTTATAATTGCTGCAAGATATTTAAATAGTTCAGATCCAGAACATTTAGCAAAGTATGTAATGGAAGATGCAGATCCAGAATTTCCAAACAAATTACAAAGAGGTGACATTATAGTAGCAGGTGAAAACTTTGGATGTGGAAGTTCAAGAGAACATGCACCAATTGCTTTAAAAGCTGCAGGTGTTGCTGCTGTTGTTGCACCATCTTTTGCAAGAATTTTTTATAGAAATGCATTCAATATGGGGTTACCAATCTTTGAACTTCCAGAATCTTTAGAAATTAAAGAGGGTGAGAAAATTAGTATTAATCTAGATAATGGAATTATCACAAATGAAACAACTAAAAAAGATTATACATTTACTCCAATTCCTCCTTTTATGCAAGAGTTAATTGCATCTGGTGGATTAATTAATTATGCAAAAGAAGAAATGGTAGAAGGGAAATAAATGAAGAACTATAATATATCAATAATCAAAGGTGATGGAATAGGACCAGAGATTGTAGAAGAAGCGATCAAAGTATTAGATGCAGTATCAGGAGCTTGTGATTTTACATTAGATTATAAAGAGTATTTAATGGGAGGAATAGCAATAGATGAAACAGGTGTACCATTACCACCTGAGACAGTACCAGGAGTATTAGCATCAGATGCTTGTTTATTCGGTTCAATAGGTGGAGAGAAATGGGATAACTTGCCACGAGAATTAAGACCAGAGACAGGATTATTAAAATTAAGAGAAGAATTAGGAGTATACGCAAACCTAAGACCAGCAATAGTATATGATGAATTAGTAAACGCCTCAACACTAAAACCAGAAGTAATTCAAGGATGTGATATTATGGTAGTGCGAGAGCTAATAGGTGGAATATACTTTGGACAGCCACGTGCGAATGATGGACAAAAAGCTTATAATACAATGGTATATACAAAAGATGAAATCATCAGAATTGGTAAAAAAGCATTTGAATTTGCGATGAAAAGAGATAAAAGAGTTTGTTCAGTAGATAAAGCGAATGTGTTAGAAGTATCACAATTGTGGAGAGATACAATGATAGAACTGTCAAAAGATTACCCAGAAGTAGAATTAACACATATGTATGTAGATAACGCAGCAATGCAACTAGTAAGAAACCCAAAACAATTTGATGTAATAGTAACAGGGAATATCTTTGGAGATATATTATCAGATACAGCATCAATGGTAGTAGGATCAATAGGATTATTGCCATCAGCATCAACAGGAGATAAAACAGCAGTATATGAACCAATACATGGAAGTGCACCAGATATAGCAGGACAAGGGATAGCAAACCCAATAGCAACAATAGAAAGTGCAGCAATGATGCTTAGATATTCACTAGGTGAAGATAAAGCAGCAGATATGATAGAAAAAGCGATACGAAATGTATTAAAAGATGGATATAGAACAAAAGATTTAGCTGATTATGATGCTAAAGAAGTTTTATCTACTACTGAAATGGGCGATGTTATCGCTAATTATATAAACAAATAATAAAGAGGGAACATGTCCTTCTTTATGACTCCTCCCTATATCTACACTAAAAATAATCAATTCTCTTGTAATTAATAACTTTTTATGTTAAAATTATAAAAATCCTAAATAGGAAGATTAAATAATGAATGAAAAAAAATATAGATTAGTAACACGTAGTGATATGGATGGGCTTGTATGTGGAACTTTATTAAAATATATTGGTGTAATAGATGAAATAAAGTTTGTACATCCAAAAGATATGCAAGATGGAAAAATCAAACTTACATCAAGTGATATTACAACAAACCTTCCTTATGTAGATGGTGTATACTTAGCTTTCGATCATCATTATTCTGAAACTTTAAGAAATGAAAAAAAAGAGAATCATATAATAGATCCAGATGCAGCAAGTGCAGCACAAGTTGTTTTTGAATATTATGGTGGAAATGATAAATTTCCTGGATATTTTACTGGAATGATGAATGGCGCAAATAAAGCAGATTCAGCAGATTTTATTGAAGAAGAGATTTTAAATCCAAGAGGATGGCCATTATTAAGCTTCTTAATGGATAGCCGAACTGGTTTAGGAAGATTTAGAGACTTTAGAATTTCTAATTATCAATTAATGATGGATTTGATTGATTATTGTGTAAAACACAACATTGATGAAATAATAGAATTACCAGATGTAAAAGAAAGAATCGATTTATACTTTAAATATGAAGAAGATTTTAAAGAACAATTAAGAAGATGTACAACAGTTAAAGGTAATCTTTTAATTATAGATTATAGAAATGAAGAAATAATCTATCCAGGTAATCGATTTATGGTTTATGCAATGTATCCAGATGCAAATATCTCTATACATGTTATTTGGGGTAAAGATAAACAAAATGTAGTTTTTAGTACTGGAAAATCAATTATAAATAAAACATCAAAAACAAATATAGGTGAGTTAATGCTTTCATATAATGGTGGAGGTCATAAAGCTGCTGGTGGATGTCAGATTGAAATTGAGGATGCAGAAAAAGTATTAAAAGAATTAGTTGAAAAGATTAACGAAGATGGCTAATCTTTTCGAGTTTATTTTATAACTTATTTTTTATAATCTCAAAAAAGTTTTCAAAAGAGGGTAAATCAAGTTTTGCTTCTCTTTGAATTTTCCCCCATATAGGTTCAGGGAAATATGAATCTTCTTCAAATCTTGCCATAATATGAAAATGTACATGAGGAACATAATTCCCAAATGATGCAATATTTATTTTAGCAGGTTTAAAATACTCTAACATCTCTTTTTCAATTACATCTAAACATCTAAGTATTTCAAGTTTTGTTTCATTGTCACATTGTGAAAACTCTTTTATTTTTTTATTCGTAAATATTTTAAGCCATGGAATTTCACTATTTTCTATTTCAATTTTGATTAATGAGTTTTTATAAACTTCTGACATTTTTAGCCTTTTTCATTTTATTTATTATTTTAACTTGACATATTTTACTACAAGAACTATTAAATACGTATATTAAATACTGATTAACCAAGCTTTAAGTAAATCTTAAATATAATCCCTTTCCATTTCTACAACCATAAAAGAAGTTTTTATAAAATGTTTTGTGTTTTATAAAGAGTTGGATGAATGATCAAGGTATGTCCTTATCGTTCATACCTGTTGTATGATATTGGCAAATACACAAAAAAGAGGATGACTTATGAAAGTTAGAGCTTCAGTAAAGAAGATGTGTGACAAATGTAAAATTGTCAAAAGAAGAGGTGTCGTAAGAGTGATTTGCGAAACTAAAAAACACAAACAAAGACAAGGATAAGACACATGGCAAGAATCGCAGGTGTTGATTTACCAAATAAAAAAAGAATGGAATATGCATTAACGTATATTTTTGGAATTGGGTTATACAACTCAAGATTAATTTTAGATGCTGTTGGAATTGATTACAACAAAAGAGCTCATGAATTAACTGAAGATGAAGCTGCAGCAATTAGACAAGAGATCCAAAAAAGCTATGTAGTTGAAGGTGATCTTAGAAAAAATGTTGCTATGGATATTAAATCATTAATGGACATTGGTTCATATAGAGGTTTAAGACATAGAAGAGGTTTACCATGTAGAGGGCAAAAGACTAAGACTAATGCTCGAACAAGAAAAGGTAAAAAGAAAACTGTTGGCGCAGCAGCGAAGTAAGGATAACTAATGGCAAAAAGAAAAGTTACTAGAAAAAAAGTTGTAAAAAAGAATATTGCTGACGGTATCGTTCACATTGCGGCTACTTTCAATAATACTATGGTTACAGTTACAGACAGCGTAGGTAATGCTATTGCTTGGTCAAGTGCTGGAAACTTAGGATTTAAAGGTTCTAAAAAGTCTACTCCATTTGCTGCACAAGCTGCTGTAGAAGATGCAATGGCAAAAGCTATGGAACATGGAATTAAAAACATTGGTATCAAAATTCAAGGACCTGGTTCAGGTAGAGACACTGCAGTTAAAGCTGTTGGTGCAATTGAAGGTATCAGAGTTACATGGTTAAAGGATGTTACACCATTACCACATAATGGTTGTAGACCTCCTAAAAGAAGAAGAGTGTAAGGGGTAGTTATGGCAAGATATAGAGGACCAGTAGAAAAAATCGAGAGAAGACTTGATGCAGACCTTGGATTAAAAGGTGAGAGAAGACTTAACGGAAAATCTGCTTTAGAAAAAAGACCATTTGCTCCAGGACAACACGGACAAAGAAGAACTAAAATTTCTGAGTACGGTTTACAATTAAGAGAAAAGCAAAAAGCTAAATTTATGTATGGTGTTTCTGAAAAACAATTCAGAAAGTACTTTAAAAAAGCTGCAACAACTGAAGGTAATACAGGATCTAACTTAATTACATCAATTGAGCAAAGATTAGACAACGTTGTTTATAGAATGGGATTTGCTACAACTAGAGCAAATGCTAGACAATTTACAACACACGGACATGTTTTAGTTGACGGAAAGAAAGTAGATATTCCTTCTTACGTTGTTAAACCAGGTCAAAAAATAGAAATAAAAGAAAAATCTAAAACTAATCCTCAAATTGTTAGAGCGTTAGAATTAACTAATCAAACAGGTATTGTTGATTGGGTAGATGTAGATACAGCTAAAGCATTTGGTATTTTTACTAGAATTCCTACAAGAGAAGAAGTAGTTATTCCAGTTGAAGAAAGATTAATCGTAGAGTTATATTCTAAGTAATAAGTAAAGGTAGCCAATGAAAAAGTTTGCGGACGCACCGTTTTTACCAACAGAAGTTGAAATCGAAACTATCAATGATAATGAAGCTAAGATTTCTGCATATCCATTTGAAAGTGGTTTTGCAATAACTTTGGCACACCCTTTAAGAAGACTTCTTTTAAGTTCTTCAGTTGGTTACGCACCAATTGCAGTAAAAATAGAAGGAGCTTCTCACGAGTTCGACTCGTTAAGAGGGATGCTCGAAGATATAGCTATTTTTATAATTAATCTTAAAAATATTAAATTTAAAATTAATAGTGATGTAGAACAAGTGGTTGTTGAATATTCTTTTGATGGACCAAAAGAAATTAAAGGTGAAGACTTAATCAACTCTGATGTTGAAGTAGTTTCTCCTGATGTTCACGTAGCTACAATAAATGCGGATTGTAATTTAACATTCTCTGTAATTATTCAAAAAGGTATTGGTTATATGCCTTCTGAAGATATTAGAGAAATTGTTGGACCAGATTATATTCCAGTAGATGCTTTCTTTACTCCAGTAAAAAAAGTTGTTTACGATATTGAAAAAATGTTAGTTGAAGATAATCCTAACTTTGAAAAAGCTGTATTTAATGTACAAACAAATGGACAAATTTCTCCAATAACTGCTTTTAAAGAAGCAGTTTCTGTTATGTATTCTCAAATGTCAGTATTTAATAAAGTTTTTGATTTATCAGAAGTAACAGTTAGTGATGCAGGTGAAGAACCAGTAGAACTAAAAGATTTAGTTGTCAAAATTGATGACTTAAATTTAAGTGCTAGATCATTCAACTCTTTAGATAGAGCGGGATTAAAATTCTTAGGTGAATTAGTACTTATGAGTGAAGTTGAAGTTAAAAATATCAAAAACCTAGGGAAAAAATCTTATGATGAAATTGCTGAAAAGCTTGAATCACTTGGTTTCCCAGTTGAAGATACACTTCCAGAAAATGTTGCTTCTGCATTAAGAAGAAAATTAGAGCAACTTAAAGCATAATTAAGGGTTTAGAATATGAGACATAAGCACGGATATAGAAAGTTAAGTAGAACTTCTTCTCATAGAAAAGCATTGTTAAAAAATATGGCAATCGCTTTAATCGAAAGAGAAAAGATTGAAACAACTGTTCCAAAAGCAAAAGAATTACAAAGATATATTGAAAGATTAGTAACTACTTCTAGAAATGCTGATTTAAATACTCATAGACAAGTATTTGCATCATTACAATCTAAAGAAGCTACTAAGAAAATAATAAACGAAATTGCACCAAAGTATACTGAAAGAAATGGTGGATATACTTCAATTATTAAAACAAGAATCAGAAGAGGTGATGCTACTCAAATGGCATTCATTTCATTCGTATAATTAATAGTTTTATTGATTAGAAAGGTAGGAGTTTTCTCCTACCTTTTTTTTTACATAAAAATATTTTTCTCTCATTAAATTCTCTTCAAAACTTAAATTTACCTTTTCTTTTTTAATTAATATTTGCTTTACCATATTTTAATCATTTTTTAGCTAAAATCGGGTGTAATATTATAATTAGAAATTACAGGAGACATGTTTGATAACTCTAAAAGAAGCACTAAGCTTAGCTAGTGACGATATTAAAAAATTAAGAGAAGATTTAACTACAAAAATAAAAGAAAACAAAACTGGTGCATATGTTGAGCAACTAACTTCAACAGATATTTCTACTTCAGGTACTGGAATTCCAATTGCTATAAAAGATAATATAAATGTTAAAAATTGGGAAATTACTTGTTCAAGTAATATCTTAAAAGGTTATATTTCACCATATAATGCAACAGTAATTAATAATTTAGAAAAAGCAGGATTAAGTCCATTTGGTAGAGCTAATATGGATGAGTTTGCAATGGGAAGTTCAACTGAAACTTCTTGTTATGGTAAAACTTTAAATCCAATTGATAATAATAAAACACCAGGAGGAAGCTCAGGTGGTTCTGCTGCTGCGGTTGCTGGTGGTATTGCAATTGCTGCTTTAGGAACAGATACGGGTGGAAGTATTAGACAACCTGCTGCATATTGTGGTGTTGTTGGAATGAAACCTACTTATGGAAGAGTTTCAAGATATGGAATTACTGCTTATTCTTCTTCTTTAGATCAATGTGGACCTATTACTCAAAATGTAGAAGATGCTGCAATTTTATACGATATTATTTCAGGACATGATCCAATGGATTCTACTTCTGCAAATGTTGATTATGATGCTGTTACACCAAAACTTGATGCAGATAAAAAACTAACTATTGCAGTTATCGATAATTTTATTGATCA
This sequence comes from Poseidonibacter lekithochrous, assembly GCF_018861145.1. Lineage (GTDB taxonomy): Bacteria > Campylobacterota > Campylobacteria > Campylobacterales > Arcobacteraceae > Poseidonibacter > Poseidonibacter lekithochrous_A. Next base: position 361,460 of record NZ_JAHKQT010000023.1, on the reverse strand, counting down.
AGCAAGTCCTGCTATTAAAAATGCCTTTACAAAATCTATAAAAGCTTTAGAAGAAGCAGGACATAAAATTATTCATAAAAATATGTTAGATACTGGAAAAATTCTTTCTTCTTACTATATTGTTGCAACTGCTGAAGCATCTGCGAATCTTTCAAGATTTGATGGTGTTAGATATGGAAATAGAAAAGGTGAAGCTGGGTTAAAAGATATGTATGTTCAAACTAAATCTCAAGGATTTGGAGATGAAGTACAAAAAAGAATTTTATTAGGTTCTTTTGTATTAAGTTCAGGATACTACGATGCTTATTATATTAAAGCACAAAAAGTTAGACACTTAATCAAAGATGAGTATGAAGCTATATTTGCAGAAGCAGATTTAATACTTTCTCCAGTAGCACCTACAACTGCTCCAGAGTTTGGAAGCTTTAAAACTTCATTAGAGATGTATCTAAGTGATATTTATACAATTTCAGTAAATTTAGCAGGATTACCTGCAATTTCATTGCCAGTTGATAATGATGAAAATGGAATGCCAGTTGGTCTTCAGTTCATCGCAAAGGCTTATGATGAACAAACTATGTTTGACGGTGCTTTATCACTAGAAAAAGCAATTAATTATAAAAAATAAGAAAGAGATATTATGAGAATTAGAAAAAGAGCATTAACATTTGAAGACGTATTATTAGTACCAGCAAAGTCAGAAGTTTTACCAAAAGAGGTTTCATTAGAAACTAAATTAACTAAAAAAATTTCATTAAAAATTCCTTTTATATCAGCTGCAATGGATACTGTAACTGAGTTTGAATCTGCTATTGCAATGGCAAGACTTGGTGGAATTGGAATTATTCATAAAAATATGGATATTGAAACTCAAGCACTTCAAATCAAAAAAGTAAAAAAATCAGAATCTGGAATGATTATTGATCCAATTACAATTAAAATGAATCAAACACTTCAAGATGCTGAAGATATTATGGCAGAGTATAAAATCTCTGGAGTTCCTGTAGTTGATGATAATAAAACTTTATTAGGAATTGTAACAAATAGAGATATGCGATTTACAAAAGATTTTACTAAAGAAGTAAGTGTTAAGATGACTATGATGCCTCTTATTACTGCAAAAGAAGGTACAACTTTAGAAGAAGCTGCTGATATCATGCATTCAAATAAAATTGAAAAACTACCTATTGTTGATGAAGTAAATAAATTAATTGGTTTAATTACAATTAAAGATATCAATAAAAAAAGAGAATATCCAAATGCAAGTAAAGATGAATTTGGAAGATTAATTGTTGGTGCTGCTATTGGTGTTGGACAACTTGATCGTGCTACTGCATTAGTTGAAGCTGGTGTTGATGTTTTAGTTATGGATTCTGCTCATGGTCATTCTAAAGGTATTTTAGATTCAGTAAAAGATATTAAATCTAAATTAGATGTTGAAATTATAGCTGGAAATGTTGCAACAAGTGAAGGTACTAAAGCTCTTATTGATGCAGGAGCTGATGCTGTTAAAGTTGGTATTGGTCCTGGTTCTATTTGTACTACAAGAATTGTTGCAGGTGTTGGTGTTCCTCAAATTTCTGCAATTGATGAATGTGCTGCTGAAGGTGCTAAATATGGAGTTCCAATTATCGCTGATGGTGGAATCAAATATTCTGGGGATGTTGCAAAAGCATTAGCTGTTGGTGCATCTTCTGTTATGATGGGTTCTGCATTAGCAGGAACGGATGAAAGTCCTGGTGAATTAATTTTATTCCAAGGAAGAAAGTTTAAAACATATAGAGGAATGGGTTCTATTGGAGCAATGACTAAAGGAAGTACAGATAGATATTTCCAAGAAGGAACAGCTGCTGATAAACTAGTACCTGAAGGTATTGAAGGAAGAGTTGCATATAGAGGTTCAATCGCTGATATTATTCACCAAATGACAGGTGGGTTAAGATCATCAATGGGTTACTTAGGATCTGCTACTATTCCAATTTTTCAAGAAACTGCTGAGTTTGTTGAAATTACAAGTGCTGGACTTAAAGAGTCTCATGTTCACGACGTAACTATTACAAACGAAGCTCCAAACTACCACGTATAAAAAAAGAGGTTTATAACAACCTCTTTCTCAAATTTCTGCGTTTATCGCAGAAATTTTCTCACTCATATACTTGATGTACATTCCTTTTTAAAATTTTACTTTTGCCTTAAACTTAAAAAAAGAGGCTGTTATAAACCCTTTTTTGATAATATAATTTATTATAAAAAGGATTAAATAATGTGGATTTGTAAAGAGTGTAAACTAAAAAAGATGATTCAATTAATAAATATTTTACATTTCCTAAATAATTAGATACTATAATAAATACTAATATCCAAAAGGAAATAGATATGTTTATTAAAAAAATAAAAGATTTTTATAGATTATTGAAAGAAAAAAAAGTTGATGATATTTTAATTTCAGTTGGTATTTTGGGTATTCTAGTTGGATTTGTATTTAGCCCTAGTATAAGAGAAATAGCTGTTTGGCCTGTATTACTTGGTGTTTGTATTAAATTATATGATTTTACTGAAGATATTGAACGAAATATAATTCCTTACAATTTTAATAACTTATTACCGCCACCAAAAAAGAAAGACTAAATTTATAAAAATAGGGCTTATATCATTAATCCCCACTTTTAAAGTCTAGTTATTTTAAACTTGTTAAAGTTTAACTAAAAGCGAGGTGTATTTCACCTCTTTCCTAATTTAGTTTTTTGGATTTTGTGTAAAATCATGAGTAACTGCATGATTATTTAGATGTTCTTCTAATGCTAATTTATATTCTTTTGTAAAGTACTCTATAATTTCATCTTTATCTGCAAGCATATCTTCTGCTGTATCATATGAAGTACACGCCATATAAGTACTAAATCGTACTGAACCATACATATATGAAGCACTCACTTCACCTAATGTTAGTCCTTGTTGTAGTTGTTCATTAGCAATTGCAATTTGAGCATCAGCTCGTTGTAAAAATTCGTTTGATTTTTCGCTCATTACGTATATCCTATTTTTATTTGAATTATAGTCAATAAACTGTTATAAACTAGAATAATAGTAAAATATTTTTTACTTGAAATTATTCCAAGTAACTTTTATACTCTTTCTTATGAGTTTATTTTTCTATTCAAAGTTTTTTCTACTTTTTCTACTTTTGTTTTTAGTCTATTTTCACAATTCTTTCGTATATCAAATTTCAGTGAACTATATACTCTATCACAATCTTCTAATTGTTCATAAGCTAACTCTATGATACTTAAAGCTTCTTTCATACTCTGTGCTTCTATGATAGTTCCCATTGCTGTTAATTGGTAGGGTATCCCACTTTTATCAATGGCATCGATTATTTTACTTACTTCTTTTGAAACTGAAGAGCCTTCTCTTCCATCATTTGATGTTGGAAACATGGCAAATTCTAAAAGTACTGATAACATTGTTTTTTCCTTTATATTTTTAAATCAATAAAATCTTTTACATTAAAAGTTTTAAATATTTCTAATCGTTTATAAATAAGTTCTTTTTCTTCATCTGTTGTAGTTTTCTCATATTCTTTTTCAATTTCAAGTATTTTTTCTAATTTTACTTTGATTTTTAGAACTTCTTCTGTACTCATATATTCATTGTACTTTCCATGTCCTACATAAAAAGCTAGTTTTCTTATGTTATCAAGTATTTGTTCTATTTCTTCATTTTTCTGCATTATTTACTCCATTAGATGTAAAAGAAGTGTATCTAAAAGCTTTTTAAAGCATCTTTTATGTTGATTTTTAAGCTGTTAGATTAGCAAAATTTTAATCTAAGAATATAGATGTTAAACTTTTTGTTAAAAAATAAATATATAGGATAGTAATGATAAAGTTAGGCCATAAAATAATTGGAACTGGTAAAAAAAATATAATAGTTTTACATGAACTAATGGGAAACTATAAAAACTATGAGCCTACTTTTCCTTACTTAAATACAGATGATTTTACTTTTATATTTGTAGATTTACGTGGTTATGGATTATCAAAAGATATTGAAGGTGATTATTCTTGTGTTGAAGCATCTAATGATATTAAAAATCTTATAACACAACTAGAGCTAGAAGATGTTATTTTGATTGCACACTCTATGTCAACTCTAATTGCACAAAAAGTTGCACTTATTGATTCAAGAATCTCCAAACTTATACTTATTACTCCAATTCCTCCAACCGGAATAAAATTACCACAAATAGCACAAGATAAACTTATAAATGAGATGAATGAAAATAAAAATAAAATTGAAGAAATAGTTTATAGTGCAAGTAAACGACATAATAAAATATGGGCTAAATCTAGAATTAAAATGGCATATAAGGCTTCAACACTAAATGCACGAGTAGGGTATATGAAAATGTATTTAGAAACAGATTTTTCTGATGATGTTGAAAATATAAAAATACCTATCAAAATTATTGTAGGGAAATATGATTTTCCAATTTTTGGAATTAAATTAGTTACAAAACTATTCTCTAATTATTATAAAGACTTAGAAATTATTGAATGTCAAGAAGCTGGGCATTACCCAATGTTAGAATGTCCTGTATATTTTGCTTCTAAAATAGAAGAGTTTGCTAAAGAGTAAAATTTAGTATGTAATTTTTATCTCTTAGGTATTATTAACTACTTTTTTTATACAATCACGTAAAAGAAAATCAAGGAAGTTGAACATGAATTTAATGGTATTTGGAGCACCTGGTGCTGGAAAAGGTACACAAGCAAAGTTTTTAATAGAAAAGTATGATATCCCTCAAATCTCTACTGGTGATATTCTAAGAGCTGCAATTGCAGATAAAACTGATATGGGTATGGAAGCAAAGAATTTTATGGATGCAGGTAAGTTAGTTCCTGATTCAACTATTATTGGTATTATTAAAGATAGACTTGCAGAAGATGACTGTAAAAAAGGATTTATTCTTGATGGTTTCCCAAGAACTCTTGGACAAGCTGAAGCTTTAAAAGAATTAATGGCTAAGATGAATATTTCTTTAGATAAAGTAATCTCTTTAAATGTTCCTGATGAATTAATAGTTGAAAGAATTACAGGAAGAAGAACATCTAAAGTAACTGGTAAAATTTACCATATGAAATTTAACCCACCAACAGATGAAAAAGAAGAAGATTTAATCCAAAGAGCTGATGATACAGAAGAAACTGTGAAACAAAGATTATCAGCTTATCATGAACAAACTGCTCCATTAATTGATTTCTATACAAATATGGGCGTTATAGTAGAGCTTGATGGTACAAAAGAAGTATCAGAAGTAACTGCTGATATGTTTGCAGCACTTAAATAATAACTTTCAATAAATAAAAATAAAGAATTGAATTTTTCAATTCTTTATTTTTTAACTTCTTTAAAACAACTCTTTAAATAAAATATTTATACTCTTGCTATATTCATATGTTAGACTTTTAACATAACTAGATATTAGTTAAATTTAAAATAGGAAAATATAATGATAAAAGTAAGTGTACTATATCCAAATTCAGAATATGTAGTATTTGATAAAGAATATTACCTTGATAAACATGTTCCTTTAGTTACAAAACTATTAGGTGATGCATTAAAAAATGCACAAGTAGATTTTGGTCTTGCAGGTGGTTTACCTGGCAGTCCTGCATTATACGTTGTGATGACTCATATGACATTTGATTCAGTTGAGGCTTTTGAAGCTATATTTGGAGTTCATTCGGAAGAATTACTTTCAGACATTCCAAACTTTACAAATTCACAACCTCAAATTCAAATTAGTGAAGTTTTAATTTAATTTTTATATTCATTTGATTATAAAATCTATTTATAATCAAGTGAAAAACTATTTTTATTAATTGTAATTTTTATACAATTTATAATAACTCTAAGTCTTTTTCCTTCTTTTATATTTATTTCTTCTATATTTGCATTTCCTAAAATATTATAAGTATTATTGTTTTCAAAATCTATAAAGAACATATTTATATAGGGATTAGTGTAAATATTTCCTAAGGTATTATATAAATTGTTTCCAGGCAAATCATCAAAGCTTAATTGTGTAGAAGAGTTTACTTTTACAAAACCTTTTTCTCCACCTTTATATGATACATCAAGACCTTTTCCTTTATGTCCTGAGGCTAAAAAGAATGTGTCAGAATTTGTTATTACATTTATCAAATTTTGATTCAGTTCAAGCTCATTTTCTATAATAGGGGTATCTAAAGGCTTCATTTGTTTTTGAAGAAATCTTTTTTTTATGTATTTGGGACAATTTGAATATATTTCATCTATTAAAACTATAATTTCACTATTTATAATCTTGGCTTTCCCATTAATTCTTATACGTTTTGCACTAGAAAATTCTAATCCAATTATTCCAATATTTACTAATCTTTGTTTGAAAAATATATCTGGAATATGACTCTTGTTTTTTAAATTTATGGAAAAACTATTTTGACTAATGATTTTAATAAATGATTTATTATCATATACAACAGATGTAAAGATATTATCATTTTTAGTACCAAGTGTTAATACGCAAAAATTTAAGTCTTCTAAAAAATATGAGGCAATTTTTGGTATGGTATCTTTTATCATTGAAGATAGAGCATCGGCTGATTTTGTGACGCTCATCACTTCTTGAATATGATATTCACCTTCATGAAAGATAGTATTCATTTTATTCTAAAAGAAACCACAAGATGAATGGTCATGATTACTTGGATTACATTCCTCAATTCCTTCTGCAATACAAACTTCAAGTCTAACTCCATTTGGATCTAAGAAAAATACACCCCCAGATGATGCTCCTTCACAGTGTGTTACTATTCCATTATAAATCTTTGTAATTTTATGTTCTTCAAGTTTTTTCTCAAAAGCTTTTAATTCATCTACACTATCTACTATAAAAGCTAAGTGGTGAAGTCCTGCTGTTGATGTTGAGAAGTTTTTATTTGCTTGTTCCCACAATGTCACAATAATTTCTCCATCTTTTCCTAAAAACATATATCTCTTATCTTCTAATGTCTCTTCAAATAATATATCAAATCCAAAAAGTTTTAAATAAAATTCTTTTGACTCTTCCATATTTATTACATTAATTCCTACGTGTCCTACTTTCATTTTCTATCCTTTTTATTTCTAACCATTAAAGATAAATTAGATGGTTAGTAAAATGATATCTCTTTTTAACTAACCTGTCAAGTTTATTTAGAAAGTTAGTAGAAATTTTATATTAATTAATTTCATGCTATTATAAAAACAAAAAGGAATAGTCATAAAATCTTTTTTATTTATAGGTTCCAATCACATAACAGATTTTATAAATACTATATATACTCCACATAGTGAGATTATTGAACTTTTAAAAAGTTATTCAGATATAGAGAATTGGTTTTTAGAAGTAGGTTTAGTTGAAAAACTTGAAGAGTTAAATGTTGCTAAAAAGAAAGAATATTTTGAAGAAATTATAGAGTATAGAAAGTTAATAAGAGATAGTTTTAAACAATATCTTGAATCTAATATTTCTTTAGATAATTTAATAAACATTACAAATAATATTTTATTAAAAAACTCCGTTCATCCTCAAATGGTAAAAAAAGATGATTCTTATGTATTAGAATATCTTTGTGATACTTTAAATAACAATGTATTGCTATCAATATTAGCAATAGAATTTATGAAACTTCTAAACTCTACAGAATTTAAATATCTTAAGAAATGTGATAATCATAAGTGTAGTTTATATTTTATAGATACATCAAAGAACCATTCTAGACGTTGGTGTAGTATGGATATTTGTGGAAATAGGGCTAAAGTTAATAAATTTAGTAAACGACAAAAAGATATAAAATGAAAGTATTTAATAAAGAGAAAATAAAAGAAAAAGTAATTGAAAAATTAAAAACAATTTTAGATTTAGAATTGCCAATTAGTATTTATGATTTGGGACTTATTTATAAAATCGAAGTGCAAAAGATAGATGATAAAGTAAATGTAAATATTGAAAATACAGTAATAAACTCTACTTGTAATAGTACAAAATCTTTTACTGATAAGATCATTGATACTGTAAAAAGTGTTGATGAAGTTGATACATGTAAAGTGAAATTTGTATTTTCTCCTAAATGGGAAGTTACAATGATAACTCAAGAAGGTTTAGAAATATTAAGAAAAGCAAACTCAAAATAAAATGAAGAATATATTAAAAAAACAAAAAATTGTCATAATAGATGGAGCTACTGGTACTGAATTAGAACGTAAAGGCTATGATATAAATGATTCTTTATGGTCAGCTAAATTTCTTATGGAAAACCCAACTGCAATTGCAGAGGTTCACAAAGATTATTTAAATGCAGGTTCTGATTGTATTACTACTTTGAGTTATCAAGCTACTTTTGAAGGTTTTAAAAACCGAGGTTTAAGTGATAGTGAATCAAAAAACTTATTACAATCCTCAGTAACTCTTGCACAAAAGGTACGAGATGACTTCTGGAAGAAAAATGCAAGTAACAATAGAATTAAACCTTTAGTTGCAGCTTCAATTGGTCCTTATGGTGCATATTTAGCTGATGGATCAGAGTTTAGAGGTAACTATGGATTAAGTGAAGATGAACTTATTTCTTTTCATGAAAGAAGAATGAGAACTCTTCTTGAGGCTAAACCAGATTTATTAGCATTTGAAACTGTTCCTTGCTTAATTGAAGCACAAGCTTATGTTCAACTTTTAAAACAGTTCCCTTTAGAGCAAGCTTGGATTAGTTTTAGTGCAAAGGATGGTAAACACATTAATAGTGGTGAGAGTATTAAAGAGTGTGCAAAATTTTTAGATAATAAAGAACAAATTGTTGCTATTGGTATTAATTGTACAGCACCTGAATATATCGAATCTTTAATAAAAGAGATTAAAGAAGTTTCTTCAAAACCTATTATTATTTACCCAAATGGTGGAGCAGCATATGATGGAATTACAAAAACGTGGAGTACTCAAGTTAATACTAAAGAGTATGGAAAAATGGCTTTAATGTGGTATCAAAAAGGCGCTAGTATTATTGGTAGATGTTGCCAAACTACACCTGATGATATAAAACAAATTTCGTCGTGGGTTAGAAATGAAAAGTAAAATAAAAATTTATTTATAAAATTATTATTTGAAGTATAAACTAAACCTTATCTAGATAAAATTAAAAATAAAATTTCAAAATATAAGGAAACAAATGCGAGATTATAAAACAATGAAACTAGCTGTGTTAATTGATGCAGATAATGCTCAGGCTTCAGTTGTTGAAGAACTACTTGCAGAAGTAGCAAAGTTTGGAGTTGCGAGTATTAAAAGAGCGTATGGAGATTGGACTACTACAAATTTAAAACAGTGGAAAGAACATTTAAATTCACATGCTATTCAGCCTATACAACAGTTTAGTTATACACAAGGGAAAAATGCAACAGATGCTTCTTTAATCATTGATGCTATGGATATTTTACATGAAAATAGCTTAGATGGTTTTTGTTTGATTTCTTCAGATAGTGACTTTACAAGACTTGCTACACGAATTAGAGAATCTGGTTTGATTGTATATGGTTTTGGTGAAAAGAAGACTCCTGAAGCATTTATCGCAGCTTGTGATAAGTTTGTATTTACAGAAATTTTACGAGAGAAAAAAGATACAGAAATTATAGAAGAGTCTAATACTACAGAATTAAGACCTGTAGTTATCTCAGCTATAAATGCAGTATCAAAAGATGATGGTTGGGCAAGATTATCAAATGTAGGTGCTTATATAAATAAAAAGCATCCTTCTTTTGATCCTAGAAATTATGGTTATGATAAGCTAGGAAAACTAATTAGAGATTTAAATTATATTCTTATAGATGAAAGAAAATTTAACGATGATTCTGATAATGTCCATATTTATATAAAAATAAGAGACTAGTTTTAACTGTCCTATTCTTCTTTATGCCTTTTTCCATTGAAGGTAAGAACAAAATCTAGTCTTATTTTCTCTTGAGAATCTAAGACTAGGTATTCTATTCCATCTATTACTTCCATTGTTTTTACAATACCTTTTGCAGTTTCTTTTGTCTGTTCTTTATTTTCTTCTTTTTTTATGTAAACAACAGTTGAAGGGATTTTTCTTTGCATTGCAACATTTAATTGATCAAAAAACTCACATGATATAGGGTTGTACATTTGTTTCTTTCCTTATTTTTAGTTCTTAAAGTTTTCCATTATATCTCTATATGAGTCTCTTTTATAAATACCTAATTGTTTCATATCTTTTGCAAAAAACTTTAATTCTTCTATAGCAAGTTGCAATCTTCTTTCACTTATATGTCCATCAATATCTATATGGAATTGACTAGCATTCATACTTCCTGGAACTGAATAACTTTCAAGTTTTATAAGATTTACTCCATTTGTTGCAAACCCACCTAAAGCTTTATATAAAGAAGAAGGGATATCTCTTACTTCAAAAACTAATGATGTAATAAACTTTTCATCTTCAATATACTCAGGTATTTCATTGCTTTTTCCAAGAATTAAAAATCTTGTTGTATTTCCATGATGATCACCAAAGTTATCATCTAAAATATTTAAATCATAAAGTTCAGCAGATAAGCTTGATGCAATTGCTGCATGCGCTTTATCTTTCATATGAGCTAGCTCTTTTGCTGCACCTGCTGTGTCAAATTTTGCTATTGCTTGGATATTTCTTTTTGTAATATTTCCAAGGCACTGTGCTAGTGCTTGAGGATGAGATGATACATATTTTATATCTTTTAAAGTTGAGTCTTTAAGACCTAATAAACAATGTTTTATAGGTTCAAAATGCTCATCAATAATAGTTAGTTCCATTTTAGGAATAAGTCTATAAATCTCTTCAACTCTTCCTGCTGTTGAATTCTCAACAGGAATCATAGCAACATCAGCAACATCAGTTTCAACTAAATACATAGCTTCTTGAAATGATTCACAAGCAATGGTTTTTGCATCGGGGAATACGTTTTTGCATGAAAGATGAGAATAAGCACCCTCAACACCTTGATAAGCGATAGTTTTTTTGTTCATTTTAATACCTATTTAAATTTTGTGTATTTTACTATATGATACTTAAAAATAGAGAACCACCTCTATCTAATGTAAACTTAAGTTAATATTTAATATTTTTTGATATTATTTTTGTTCAAAAAATATCATTTTAGATGATAAAATAAAGGATATATATGTCATATGTAGAAGAAGTGTTTAATTATTTAAAGAGATCAAGTCCCTCTCAAACAGAGTTCTATCAAGCAGCAGAAGAAGTATTAGAATCGCTTCGACCTCTAATGGCAAAACATCCTGAATATAAAAAATATAAGATTATAGAAAGAATTGTAGAACCCGAAAGACAAATATTTTTTAGAGTTAACTGGATTGATGATAATGGTGAAATTCAAGTAAATAAATGCTTTAGAATTGAGTTCAATTCAGCTTTAGGACCATATAAAGGTGGTTTAAGATTTCATCCAAGTGTAAATGCAGGTGTTATTAAATTTTTAGGATTTGAACAAATTTTTAAAAATTCACTTACAGGTCTTCAAATTGGTGGAGGAAAAGGTGGAAGTGATTTCGATCCTAAAGGTAAATCTGATAATGAAATCATGAGATTCTGTCAAGCATTTATGACTGAGTTATTTAGACATATTGGGCCAAATACAGATGTTCCAGCTGGAGATATTGGAGTAGGGGCAAGAGAAATTGGATATATGTTTGGTATGTATAAAAAACTAGTAAATAGATATGAAGGTGTATTCACTGGAAAATCTTTAAACTGGGGTGGTTCTTTAGGAAGAACACAAGCAACAGGATATGGTTCTGTTTATTTTGCCAAATGTATGTTAGAAGCAGAAAATGAATCTTTAGAAGGTAAAAGATGTGTAGTTTCGGGAAGTGGAAATGTTGCTACTTATACAATTGAAAAACTTCTACATTTAGGTGCATTACCAATTACATGTAGTGATTCAAAAGGAATGATTATAGATGAAGAAGGTATTGATTTAGCACTTTTAAAAGATATAAAAGAAGTAAGAAGAGAAAGACTTACTGAATATGTAAAAGCTAGACCAAGTGCAAAATATATTCCAATAGAAGATTATGAAGAAGGTACAAATGGAATTTATTCAGTTCCTTGTTATGCTGCATTCCCAAGTGCTACACAAAATGAACTTAATTTAAAAGATGCACAAAATTTATTAGCAAATGGCTGTAAATGTGTTAGTGAAGGTGCAAATATGCCTTCAACACCAGAAGCTGTAAATCTATTTGTAGAAAAACAAATCTCTTACGGACCTGGAAAAGCTGCAAATGCAGGTGGAGTTGCTACTAGTCAATTAGAAATGGCACAAAATGCTTCAATGGTAAACTGGTCATTTGAAGAAGTTGATGCTAAGCTTGAGCAAATTATGAAAAATATTTTTAATACTGCAACTGATGCTGCTACTGAGTTTGGAGAACCGAAAAACTTGGTACTTGGAGCAAATATTGCAGGATTTAAAAAAGTTGCAGATGCAATGATTGAACAAGGTCTTGTTTAAAGGAATCATATGAAAATTAAATTACTAGTATTTGTATCTTTATTCTTTTTCAATAGTATACTTTTTGCCTTTGAAGATTTAACTCAAGAAAACTTTGAAGAAAAAACAATTGGCAAAAAAGTAATACTAGACTTTTATTCACAAACTTGATCAGCTTGTAAGGCTTTAGGTGAAAGCTTAACAATTTATAATAAAAACAAGCAAGATGATATTGTAATTTATAAAGTGGATATTGATAAACAAAAAAGTTTAGCAAAAGAATTTAGTGTTAGAGTGATTCCTACTTTGATTTATTTTAAAGATGATGAAATCATTGAAAGGGAAGTTGGCGTTAAAACACCTGCTTTAATAAAGCAAAGTGCTAAAACTTATTTATTAGATAATTGATTTTATAATAACTTTAAATTCTAACTCACAACCTGCTAAGGGGTGATTGTAATCTACAGTAACATGTTCTTTTGTTACATCAGTTACAGTTGCTCTAATAGGTTCTTTTCTGTCATTTTCAGCTTCTAAAACCATTCCAATTTGTAAGTCAATTCCTTCAAATTCAGAAATATCAACAATCTCAGAAAGTTTTTCATCATATTCGCCATAGGCATCTTTAGGACTTACTTTTATGATTTTAGTTTCACCTTCTTTCATATCTTTTATTCCTAATTCTAAACCATTTATTATCTGTCCTGAACCATAAAGAAATGATATTGGATCTTTATCTATATTTGTATCTATTATTTCGTCATTAAGTTTTAATTCATAGTTTAAAGTTACATTTTGATTTTCTTTTATTGACATATTCATCCTTCTATTTTTTGCTTAGTACTATATCGAAATAAGCTATGATAAATATATATTTAATTAAAATAAAGTATGTTTAAAAGAATAATATTTCCAATCTTGATTTTAACAACTCTATCACATGCCTCTTTTGAGAAAATAAAAATTGGTAAAATAGATAATTACTATAAAAATAAAATCAGCTATCAAGAAGTTCGTAATCTCTTAGATGAAATAGAATATATCTTTGAATCACAACTTAACATGAATATTTTTGATTATTCCAATGATGGGAAAGTTATTGATATTCTTTATGTTCCACCTTCAAAACTTGAAAAAAGAATTGATAGAAAATTAGAAAAGTTAAAATTCAAGAAACAAAAGATTAATGAAATTAAAAGTTCTTTACCTAGAAAGTTAAAAAGTATTAATACCCAAAAAGGTTTTTTAAAACAAGAAAGTCTTATATTAAATGAAAGAATATCAAGATTAAATGATTATATAAAAGATGTAAATAAACAGAAAAACTTTTCAAAAGGTGAATATGAAAGAATTAAAACTTATATAAAGAGTGAACAAAAAAGAATTAAATCTTACACAAGTACACTACAACGAAATCAAAGAAAATTGCAATCCAAAGTAACTTCATATAACCAAAAAGTAAATTTACAAAATTCTTTACTAAGAGATTTTACTAGACTAAACAATGAACTTGAAAGAATGAATAGAAGTTTTAGAAAAGTAAAAGGCAATACAATAGGACAAAAACAGATTACTTCAAAAATTTTCTATAAAGATGGAAAAAGAGTAAAAGAAAAAAGTGTTAAAAATATAATGAATAAAATAGAGATTTATGGTTTTGAAAGTAAAGATGAATTAAAAGTGATACTTGCACATGAAATTGCGCATTTAGTGGGAGTGCCACATATAGATGAAAAAGATGCGTTAATGAATCCGATATTACAACAAAACCAGATAAATCAACTATCTTTAACACAAAGTGATATTTTAAACTTTAAGAATAATTTTTAAAATGTTTAATTACTCTAATTAGATAATAATCTCACCATTTGGAATTTTTCTTAAGTCATCAATTTGGAAACATGAATTTGCAATATTTCTAGGACTTGTACTTTTATGATCACTTACAATTTTATGAATTGTTTTCATTTCATCTTCATCAAAAAGTGATTCATCAAACTCTTCTTCCATTTTAATAAACTTTAATTCAGCAAATTTCTTTCTCTCAACAACTTCAATATCCAAGTAATCTAAAAGCTCTTGAATAAAATAAAGTCTTTCATCCTCTTCGTCTAAATCTTCATTGTTTGCAATTACATCAAAAAGTTCACTTAAAAGTACTGGCTCAGGGTTTCTTGAGTTTTTAATATACTCTTCATTGAATATCTTCTTCTCGCAAAACTTAAGATGATTATATTCCATTAAGAAAAGCATTATTGATACTTTTTTATCATTTAGGTGGTCAACTTTTTTATGTAACATATATAAAATCACATTAGCTATTTTTGTAATATCTACGTTCAAATAAAATCCTTTTAATTAGTAATCGCAGTATATAATATAATGCATAAATATTTGTTTTATTGGCATTTAAGTTTATTAATATAAAGTTACGTTTTAAAAGGAATTTAATGAATTGGTTAGCACATGCTTTTTTATCAGAAGATCATATTGATTTCCAAATTGGAAATATTCTAGCCGATCCTTTAAAAGCTAGAACATGGGATGATGCTAGTATTCATATGGAAAATGGAATGCAAACACATATTAGGATTGATAAGTTTACTGATTCTCATGATATTGTAAGATTAAGTAAAAAAAGACTTAGAGAAAAAGGTTTATTAAAACCGGTAATTATTGACTTGACTTATGATTATTTACTTACAAAAAACTGGGATTTATTTTCTACTATACCAATTGATAAGTTCACAGAAAATTTTTATAAAAAGGCAAGTAATAGCTTAGAATATTTACCAAAAAAAGCTTCATATATTGTAACAAATCTAATAAATAAAGATTTATTAAATAAATATCATACTTTAGATGACTTAAATACTTCATTTAAAAGAATGGATTTACGACTATCTGAACGACTGTTAAAAAGAGAAAGTGCTTCAGAGTATTTTGATGAAGTTCACTTAAATATAGACGAGTTAGAAAATGATTTCTTAGACTTCTTCCCACAATTATGCGAACATACAAAAAAAGATTTAAATCAAGAGAAAATAAATCATTGGAAAATTTAAATCATTAAACCGTTTAAACGATTTGAAACTATCCTAAACTCACAGGTATTTTTATAACAGCTTTATAAATTAACTCTTCTTTCTCTACTTTTACACAAGGTTGATGTGCATCACTTGGATAAAAAATAGCTAAGCAATTTTCACGAATAAGAAGTTTTGATATGCCATTTTCTTTTCCCTTATAATGAGCAAAATCTGTTTTTTCTACATACTCATTTATTATTTCTAATGAGTCTAAATCACATATATCCATATACTCTTCACCTTTTACCATAAACTGAATATCAATATATTTTTTATGTGCTTCAAAAAAACAATCTTTTCTATTCTTTGTATAATAAGCTTGTTTTAAAACATAAATATCTTCGTTTAACATCTCTTTTATACACTCGCCATTTTTAATATCTAAAAAATCACTTGTAATATTTTCTAAATACTCAAAAGCCACTTGAAAAGCTTCTTTTGAAACTTGTTTTTTTATATCTTCTAAATTTCCAAAAATTGCCATGTTTAACCTTTATGATTTGATACTGTTGATGGTACAGTATTTCCACTAGCTTGCATACTTAAAGCTTGGGGATATTTTTTATAATGTTCTCTCACAACTTGCGCTAGCTTTTCTTTTGTAATTTTGTCAACTTTTCCTTCATCACCTATAACTTCTACTAAATTTGAAACCAATTCATCTTGTGGTTTTGTAGCTTTTTCTTGCCATGATTTTAATAAAACTTTATTTACAAAAGTAGGTAGTGAACCCATAATTCCAACATCATTTTGATTATGGATTAAAAGCCCAGAAGTTGTACCTCTATCAAGTGTTAAAACTTGAAATAAATATAAAGTATGATAATCAAGTTGTTTCTTTTTATCTTCTTCTAAAACTGTTTTTCTAGTATTAAATGCATTTGAAATAATATCAATATATGTATCGATTATTCCCTCACCAAAACTATTTGCAAAGTTATAATCTTTTTTAATATCTGATGTTTTATAGTTTTCTAAATAAAAGTGAGAAATACCTCTGTGTCTATTTAAATCAGGAATATTAAAGTATTTATCGCCTTGTTTGATTCCTTCTTCAAAAGTATCTTTTGAAAGAGTTTTTAAAGCTTTTTCAAATACCTCTTTATCTTCATTATTTTCAATACTTGGATTTAAATCCGCCATAATACGCCAATAAGAATCATTTCCTTTAATTTGAGTAAGTGAAATATGAATATGAATAGATGGAACATTAGGATTTTTAGGATGAATTATAGTAGATATTGCACTTGCACTTTGAAGTCTTTTACTCTCATCTTCATCATAATGAACTTGAGATACATTTACACTTGCAGTATTAAAAAGAGTATTATCTCTTGCTTCAAATCTAGAACCACCACCGTGAATTCCTTCATCTCTTAACCATGTAACTTTTTCGTAATTTTTATTCTCTCCAATTGTTTGGCTTAAGTGATTTAGTTTGTCTACAAATCTTTTTTGTAAAGCTCTTACAAGTTTATAAGCCTGAATAGCTTCAGTTGATTTTGCCATAATCATAGTCATTTATATATACCTTAAATTTTTTCTTATTGTATCATAGTATAATCAGAAAAATAAATAAGAAACAATGGGAATAAATGATAGATTTAATAAAAAGATTACCAAAAGCTGAACTGCATTTGCATATTGAAGGTTCCTTAGAACCTGAACTTATGTTTAAGTTAGCAAAAAAGAATAATATACAAATACCTTATAAAACTATAGAAGATGTAAAAGCTGCATATAACTTCACAAATCTACAAAGCTTTTTAGATATTTACTATGCAGGCGCAAATGTACTTATAACAAAGCAAGATTTTTATGATTTGACGCATGAATATATTTTAAAATGTGTAGAAGATAATATAATTCATACAGAAATATTTTTTGACCCACAATCACACACTTTAAGAGGAATTTCTTTTGAAACTGTACTTACAGGAATCAAAGAAGCTTTAGATGATGCAAAAGAAAAGTATGGAATCACATCTTGTATTATCATGTGTTTTTTAAGACACTTATCACAAGAAGATGCCTTTGAAACTTTAGAACAAGCTATAGCTTTTAAAGATGATATTATAGGAGTTGGCTTAGATTCCTCAGAGTTAGGAAATCCACCTTCAAAGTTTGAAGAAGTATTTAAAAAAGCAAAAGAGCAGGGCTTTAAACTTGTAGCTCATGCAGGAGAAGAAGCTGATGTTTCATATATTTATGAAGCTTTAGACCTTTTAGATATACAGCGAATTGACCACGGTGTTCAGTCTATAAAATCAGATGCTTTAATGAAAAGATTAAAAGAAGAGCAAATACCTCTTACAGTTTGTCCTAACTCAAATATCGAGTTAAAAGTATTTGAAAACTATAAAGAACACAATATAAAAAAGCTTTTAGATTATGGATTAAATATAACAGTAAATTCAGATGACCCATCATATTTTAAAGGGTATTTAAATCAAAACTTTATCAATTTATATGAAAACTTAGAACTTACAAAAGAAGATATTATTACTCTAGTAAAAAACTCTTTTAACTCAAGTTTTATAGATGAAAAGCTAAAAAAAGAATATATTTTAAAAGTAGAAAAAGCAATTTAAAGGTATAAAATGGAAGAAATATTAAACTATATAAAAATAAATGAATTAATATCAACATCAGGACAACCAAGCCCTGAACAATTTGAAGTTATTGCAGAAAATGACTTTGAAGTAGTTATAAATCTTGCACTTCACAATGCTTCAAATGCAATAGAAAATGAAGATAAAATAGTAACAGATTTAAAAATGGCATATTTTCATATTCCAGTAGATTTTGAAAACCCAAAACCCTCAGATGTAAAACTTTTTTTAAATACATTGCAAGCTCTTGGAGCAAATAAAGTATGGGTTCACTGTGCTTTAAACTATAGAGTTACAGCCTTTATGTATGTTTATCATAAATATATACTAAATACTCCATTTAATGATATTGATATCTCAATGTTTGAGCAATGGTCTCCTGATACTAAATGGCAAGAGATTATGAAAATAGACTTTGAAGAAATAAAAAAAGCTTAATATATCAGAGGTAAATTATCAGTAAAAGCAAGTCTTATCTTAACTTTTGATAATATAAACTTATAAATTAATAATGGAAAAAATTTGAGAATAGAAACAAAAACCCAGAAGATTGATGAACGCCTACAATTAGAAAGTGGAAGGATACTAGAATCATACGAACTAGTATACGAAACGTATGGCGAATTAAATGAAGATAAATCAAATGTAATTGTTATTTGTCATGCACTTGCAGGATCACATCATGCTGCTGGTCGTTATGGCTCTGAAGCAAAAGCTGGTTGGTGGGATAAGTTTATTGGAGATGGAAAAGTAGTAGATACGTCAAAATATTTTGTAATCTGTTCAAATAACCTAGGCAGTAGTTTTGGTTCAACAAATCCTTTAAGCATAGACCCTTCAACGAAGAAAGAATATAGGCTTAAATTTCCAATTTTAACTATTTCAGATATTGTTAAAGCACAAATGGCTTTATATGAAAAACTAGGTATTAAAAAAGCTGTTGCTGTTATAGGTGGTTCAATGGGTGGAATGCAAGCACTTTGTTATGCTATTGAATTTCCTGAGTTTACAGATACTATTATCGCACTTGCCACAACTGCATATACAAGACCATGGGCAATAGCAACAAATAAAATAGCAATAGAAGCAATAAGACATGACCCTGTTTTTAAAAATGGACTTTATGATAAAGAAGATTTAGAAGCTAATGGTTTACCTGGTCTTGCAATTGGACGAATGGCTGGATTAATTGCATATTTAAGTCCAAGTTTATTTAATGAAAAGTTTGGAAGAGAGTATTCAAGTAAAGACGGTTTATATGAACTATTTGGTAGATTTGAAGTTGAAAGATACTTAGAATACAACGCATATAGTTTTCCAAAAGTATTTGATCCTTTATCATATTTGTATATTTGTAAAACGATGAATATTTTTGATGCAGGAAGAAATAAAGATAAATTAGAAGATGCATTTGAAAAAGTAAAATCTAATTTACACCTAATCGCTTTTGAAGATGATATGCTATTTTTTCCTGAAGAAATGGAAGAAATAAGAGATATTATGATAAAACTAGGAAAAGAAGACCAAGTAACTTATAAACTTATAAACAGCAAATCAGGACATGATTCTTTTTTAGTTGAAGTTGATAAGTTTGAAGAACATACAAGAAATATATTAGAAGGTAAATAATGAGTAAAGAAACAGAAAAATTAGTTTTTGAAGATAAAATAGTAGAAGCAAAACAACTTTTAGAAAAGTTATCAAACCCACAAATCACATTAAGTGATTCTATTGAAGTATATAAAAGAGGTATTAAGCAACTAGAAGATGCACAAAAACTGCTAGATGAAGCAAAGCTTATCTTTACAACACAAGAGAAAAATTAAAAAAACTAAATAATAAAATATTACAAAATGTTATATATTTTATAACATTCTAAAAAATCCGATAAACTTTTCATATATGAAAAGTTAAGGATTTAAAATGAAAACTATTCAAGACTTAGAAGAGATAAATAAACCAAGAGAAAAATTATATAAAAAAGGTGCTCAAGCACTAAAAGATTATGAACTTTTGAGTGTACTTTTGGGATCAGGTGTAAAAGGTAAAGATGTTATTTCTTTATCAAAAGAGATAATAAAACTTCTAGAAAAAAACTTCACTACTATCACTTTAGAAATGCTTACAAGTATACATGGCTTAGGAAAAGCAAAAGCCGCACAAATATTGTCAAGCATAGAACTATCAAAAAGATACTTGAGTGATAAACAAAAAATAAGAATATCAAGCTCTCGTGATGTATATGAAGAATTAATCCCCTATAAAGACAAACAACAAGAATACTTTTTGGCTATTTACCTAGATGGAGCAAATCATCTAGTAAACACAGAAGTCATAAGTATAGGCACTTTAAACCAAACACTAGTACATCCACGAGAAGTATTTTCTTATGCGATTGAAAAAAGGTGTGCAAGTCTTATCCTAGCTCATAACCACCCAAGTGGAGTTTTAAGTGCTAGTTTATCTGATATAAATATAACAAAAAGATTACAAGAATCTGCAAAGATTTTAGGGATTGATATACTTGACCATGTGATTTTTACAAGTGAGGGCTTTTATTCTTTTAAAGAAGAGGGGATTTTATAAGTTAAAAGTATTTTAAAAATCATATTTTCTTTTAGCCGTATGAGTAGAAACTTTGAGTAAAATAATATCCTTAATAATCAAGGAAATACAAACAATTATGGGTGAAGAAAACAAAAAGAAATTAGAACAACAATTATGGAATATAGCAAATACCTTAAGAGGTAAGATGGATGCGGATGAGTTTAGGGATTATATCCTTGGTTTTATCTTTTACAAATATCTATCTGAAAAGATGGAAACATATGCAAATGAACTTTTAGAAGAAGATAAACTAATCTATACAAATCTTGATGAAAAAAAAGATGCTGAGTATCTTGACGCTATCAAAGAGGATGCTTTGGAACAGCTTGGATATTTTCTCAAACCTGCTGAGCTTTTTTCTGCACTTGCTTTAAGAGGAAATGGCGATACAAACAACTTCATACTTGAAGATTTGACTACAATTTTACGAAATATTGAGTCTTCTACTATGGGGCATGAGAGTGAAGATGATTTTGAAGATTTGTTTTCTGATATTGATTTGACTTCTAAAAAACTAGGACGAAGTGAAGAGCAAAAAAACACTCTAATTGCAAAAGTTTTAGCCCACCTTGATAATATAAACTTTGAACTAAAAAACCACGATAGAGATGTTTTAGGTGATGCTTATGAGTATCTTATCTCACAGTTTGCAGCAGGTGCTGGTAAAAAAGCAGGGGAGTTTTATACTCCTCAAAGTGTCTCAAAAATACTTGCTAAAATAGTAACTACTGGAAAAACAAAACTAAAATCAGTGTACGACCCAACTTGTGGTTCAGGTTCACTTCTGCTTAGAGTTTCAAAAGAGGTTAATGATGTATCAAACTTCTATGGACAAGAGTTAAACAGAACCACTTTCAACCTTGCTAGAATGAATATGATAATGCATGATATTCACTATAGAAAGTTTGACCTAAAACAAGAAGATACCCTAGAACACCCACAACACCAAGAGCTAAAATTTGAAGCCATAGTTGCCAATCCTCCATTTTCTGCCCAATGGTCAGCAAACCCACTTCACCTAAGCGATGATAGATTTTCCCAATACGGAAAACTCGCACCCAAAACAAAAGCAGATTTTGCTTTTGTGCAACATATGATTCACCACCTTGATGATGCTGGAACGATGAGCGTCGTTCTTCCCCACGGTGTACTTTTTCGTGGAAGCGCAGAGGGACATATAAGACAATATTTGATTGAAGACAGAAACTATCTTGATGCAGTCATTGGATTGCCTGCAAATATCTTTTATGGAACTTCTATACCTACTTGTATCATGGTCTTTAAAAAGTGTCGTGAAGATAGTGATGATGTTTTATTTATAGATGCTTCAAAACATTTTGAAAAGGTAAAAAATCAAAATGTTTTAAGAGATGAAGATATTGAAAAAATTATAGATACATACAAAACTAGAATACAAGAAGATAAATACTCTTATAAAGCCAGCTTAGAAGAGATAAAAGAGAACGACTACAACCTAAATATCCCAAGATATGTGAATACTTTTGAAGAGGAAGAGCTGATTGACTTGGACGAAGTTTCAAGTGAGCTAAAAGCACTTGAAAAAGAAACAGTTGAAAATGATAAAGTTATCGCTTCTTTTTGTAGTGAACTTAATATTAAAGCACCGTTTTAATGAGTGATAAATTGAAAATGCCTACACTTAGGTTTAAAGAGTTTTCTGGAGATTGGGAAGAAAAAGAATTAAAAGAAACTTCTAAAATTAATCCAAAAACAAAAGAACTACCGAACAAATTCATTTATATAGATTTAGAGAGTGTTGAAAAGGGATTACTTGTAAAATCAAATGAAATTATGAAAGATGAAGCACCAAGTAGAGCTCAAAGGGTATTATCTGTAAATGATATTTTATTTCAAACAGTTAGACCTTATCAAAAGAATAACTACTTTTTTAAATTAGATGGGGACTATGTTGCATCAACAGGTTATGCCCAAATAAGTGCAAATGAATCATCAGAATTTTTATATCAAAAACTTCATACTGATGATTTTGTAAATAAAGTTTTATTAAGATGTACAGGTACAAGTTATCCCGCAATAAACTCAACGGATTTATCAAAAATAAAAATTTATATTCCACAAAAACAAGAGCAAGAAAAAATTGCCTCTTTTCTAAGTTCTATTGATAAAAAGATTGAACAATTATCAAAAAAAGATGAGTTGTTGCACTCTTATAAAAAAGGTGCCATGCAAAAGATATTTTCTCAAGAGATTAGATTTTCCCCCAAGGGGACTTCTTCACAAGCTCAGGGCGAAAAAGATGGAAGTGATTATCCTGATTGGGAAGAAAAAAGTTTAAGTGATGTATCTGAAATAGTAGGGGGAGGAACACCTGATACAACTAAAGATGAATATTGGAACGGAGATATTCAATGGTTCACACCAACAGAAATAAAATCAGACAATGTTTCTACAAGTAAAAGAACAATTTCTTTATTAGGATTAAAAAAATCGTCTGCCAAAATTTTACCAAAAGGAACGATTTTATTAACAACAAGAGCAACTATTGGTGAAGTATCAATAGCATTAAAAGAATGTACTACTAATCAAGGTTTTCAATCTTTAGTAGTAAATGATAGCAATAATAGTATATTTATTTTTAATTGGATTAAAAGAAATAAATATAAATTTATATCAAGAGCAAATGGTTCAACTTTCCCTGAAATCAGTAAAAAAGAAATTGAAAAAATAAAAATAAAACTACCTTGCCTAAAAGAACAAACAAAAATAGCAAACTTTTTATTTTCTATCGATACAAAAATATCACAAAACAGAAAAGCCCTAGAAGAGACAAAAAAGTTCAAAAAAGCACTTTTACAGCAGATGTTTGTATAGATATGGTAAAATAATATAAAGGAAGATTATGAGTAAAAATCCTATAAATAAACAATCTATTAAAGATACAATAAAAGTATCACAAGCTATTGAAGGTTATAATTCATCTACAAGTGAATCTATAAAAAAAGCTAAAGAATTAATGGAAAAATATGAAATCAAAGTATCACCTAAAAGATAGTAGCTTTTACTATGCAAATACGGATATTCCTAAAAACAAGTTTGATATAAAAGATAGTCAAATAATACATGATATAGAGCAAGAACTACTTATAAAGTCTTATGAAATATTTTTTGATGAACTAGAAGAAGATACTCTTTTTGATGAAGAATATTTTAAGTCTTTGCACAAAAGAACTTTTGAATCACTTTATGAATGGGCTGGATTATATAGAGATTTTAATATGTCAAAAGGTGAAAGCCGATTTTGCCAAGGCGCTTTTATAGAATCATCTTCTAAAAAAATATTTGAAGAGTTAAAACAAGACAATTATCTAAAAGATTTTGAAAACAGACCAAAAGAAGAGTTTGCTAAAAAATTGGCTTATTACAAATGTGAAATAAATGCCTTACACCCCTTTTGTGAATTAAATGGAAGAATCACAAGAATGTTTTTTGATATGATTGTTTCATTTAATGGATATAAATTTATAGATTATTCAAGCGTAACTCCAAAAGAGTATATCAATTGTGCTATTGAGTGCGTACAATATGCAGATGAAAGTGGTTTTGAAAAAATAATTCTAAATGGACTAAATAAAATATGAGTACCCAAAGCGAAGCAATACTAGAAGAAAATCTTATTAAACAACTTGTCTCTTCAAAATACGAAAGAGTAAGTATAAAAGATGATAAAGATTTAGAAACAAATCTCAAATCTCAACTTGAAAAGCATAATAAAACAACCATAAGTGACAGCGAATTTAAAAAGATACTAAACCATCTAAATGGTGGAAATGTATTTGAAAAAGCTAAAAAACTAAGAGATAAATATGTGCTTCAAAAAGATGATGGTACCACTTCTTATATTGAGTTTTTAGACTCTGAGCATTGGTGTCAAAATCTTTTTCAAGTGACAAATCAAATCAGTGTCGATGGAACTTATAAAAACAGATACGATGTAACTCTTTTAATCAATGGATTTCCCCTAGTACAAATCGAGCTAAAAAGAAGAGGATTGGAACTCAAAGAAGCTTTTAATCAAATCAATCGTTACCAAAAACACTCTTATGGCTCAAACAGTGCTTTATTTCACTACATTCAAATCTTTGTCATAAGCAATGGAGTAAATACAAAGTATTATGCCAACAACAAAAAACAAAGCTTTAAACAAACCTTTTTTTGGGCAGATAAAGAGAATAAAAATATCACAAATCTAGAAGCGTTTACAGACTCATTTTTAGAGCGATGTCATATCTCAAAGATGATATGTAAATATATCGTTTTAGCTGAAGTTGATAAGATACTTATGGTTCTTAGACCTTATCAGTTTTACGCCGTTGAAGCTATTATCGAGCAAGTAAATACCTCAAAAAGAAATGGTTACATTTGGCATACAACAGGAAGTGGGAAAACGCTAACCTCTTTTAAAACTGCACAAATACTTATGAAACTAGCAAAAGTAGATAAAGTGGTTTTCGTAGTAGATAGAAAAGATTTAGACTTTCAAACTACAAAAGAGTTTAACTCTTTTAGTGATGGAAGTGTAGATGGTACTGATAATACAAAAGCTTTAGTAAAACAGTTTGGTGATGATACCAAACTAATAGTAACAACTATACAAAAACTAAATACGGCTATAAATAAAAAACAGTACCTAGAAAAGATGGAAAAACAAAAAGATAAACATATTGTATTTATCTTTGATGAGTGCCATAGAAGTCAGTTTGGACAAACACACTTAAGTATAAATAGATTTTTTTCAAACAATCAAATGATAGGCTTTACAGGAACGCCAATCTTTAAACAAAATGCTATGGGAAATAAACTGGGCAAAAGAACCACAGCAGACCTTTTTGAGGATAGACTTCACCGATATGTAATTACAGATGCAATCAATGATGAAAATGTCTTGAAGTTTTCAGTTGAGTATATAGGAAGATACAAAGAGAAAGAGGGAAGTGCTACAAATATTGATATTGAAGTTGAAGATATAGATAAAGAAGAACTACTTCAGAGTGAAGATAGAATCAACAAAATAGCAGATTATATTATTGCAAATCATGGAAGAAAAACTCACAGTAAAGATTTTACAGCAATGATGTGCGTAAGTAGTGTAGATATGCTTACAAAGTATTATGAGACTTTTAGAAGTAAAGAACACAATTTAAAAATAGCAACAATATTCTCTTATAGTGCAAACGAAGAGGACAAAGATGCCAATGGTCTGTATGAATCAGATGGGGCACATATAGATGAAGAACATATCAATAAACACAGCCGTGAAAAGCTTGATGAGTATATATCAGACTATAATAAAATGTTTGGTACAAAATACAGTACAAAAGATAGTAAAAGTTTTTATAACTACTATAATGAACTATCAAAAAGAGTAAAAAAAGGTGAAATAGATTTACTTCTTGTAGTAAATATGTTTTTAACTGGATTTGATAGTAAAAAACTAAATACCTTGTATGTGGATAAAAGTCTAAAATACCACGGACTTATCCAAGCCTTTTCAAGAACAAATAGAATACTTGATGAGAGAAAATCACAAGGAAATATACTTTGCTTTAGAAATATCAAAAAAGCAACAGATGATGCAATAGCACTTTTTTCAAAACCAGAAGCAAAAGATGTGATACTTATGCAACCTTATGAAGAGTATGTTCTAAAGTTCAATGAAGCCTTTATAAATCTTATAAAAATAACACCAAGTGTAAGTAGTGTGGATAGTTTGATAAGTGAAGATGATAAGCTAGATTTTATAAAAGCTTTTAGAGAGCTGATGAGAATAAAAAATATACTAGAGGGCTTTAGTGATTTCAAATGGTCAGATTTGTCAATGAGTGAACAGATGTTTGAAGACTATAAGTCAAAATACCTTGATATGTATGAGAAGATAAAAAGTGAAAAAAATCAAGGAGCTGAAAAGGTATCTATTTTAGAAGATGTAGATTTTGAATTAGAACTTATACATAAAGATGAGATAAATGTAGCGTATATTTTAAAACTACTAGCTAAATATAAAGAGTCATCCGATGAAGAGCAAAAACAACAAAGGGAAAATATCTCAAATATTTTGACAAACAATCCACAGCTTAGAAGTAAAAAAGAGCTTATTGAGAAATTTATCAATGAAAATCTTTATGCAATAAATGAAGATGATATAGAAGATGAGTTTGATAAGTTTTGGGAAGAGGAAAAAGACAAAGCGTATAAAGAGTTATGTAGTGAAGAAAACCTAGATTGTAAAGAGGTACGAAAAGTAGTAGATAAATATATCTATGAACAAAGAGTTCCGTTAAAAGATGAAGTTGTGAAAACTTTAAAAGTAAAACCAAAACTTTTAGAGAGGAAGAAAGTAGTGCCAAGGGTTTTAGATAAAATTGTAGTATTTGTAGAGAAGTTTTATGATGATTTAGGAACTCAAAGTAGTTTTGCAAGCAATAGCAGTGATTATGTAAATGTACCAGAAGAACTTTTAGTAGCCCAACCAAAACCTGAGTATACTTAAATATAAATCTGCTATTATTACAAATATATATAATAAAAATAAACTATACTTATTTACTAGGGAATAAATTATGAGTGAATCACATGAATTTTTTAACAGACAAATAAAGCTTTGGGGTGAAGAGACACAAGACTCATTAGCAAATAAAAAAGTTGCTATTATTGGTAGTGGAGGACTTGGTTGTTCCTTAGCTATCGCTCTTGGAGCCTCTGGAATAGGGGAGTTTGCTTTAGTTGATTTTGATGAAGTGGGTGTTCATAATATTCACAGACAAATTGGTTTTAAAGTAGGTGATGATGGAAAGTTTAAAAGTGATGTTTTAAAAGAACTTGTTGAATCAAGATGTCCCTATACTAAAGTTACTTCTTATGTGGAAAGTTTTGAAGAGTTTGCAAAGCGTGGTTTAGAGTTTGATTTAGTTATTGATGGAACAGACAATCTTCCAACAAGAGCAGCTATAAATGAATATTGCATGAAAAACAATCAAGCTTGGATTTATGGTTCTGTAGAAGAGTTTCATGGTCAAGTTTGTTTCTTTGAAAAAGCATCTTATGAAGCAGTTTTTCAAGTAAATGATCGAAAACCAAATGGAATAGCTTGTCCAATAGTTATGCATATAGCTTCACTTCAAGCTAACTTAGCAATTAGACATCTTACAGGACTTCCTGTAAAAAAAGATATTTTATACTATCTATCTTTTGATAGTGAAGGTGTTTTAGATACTAAAAGATTTAATCTTCCTACATCATAAGTATAAAGGAGTACTATTTTATAGTACTTCTTTTTCTTTAATAATATTGCATAATTTAATTTCATCTTTCTTTCATATAACCGAATTTTAAGCACTTTATAGGTATAATCTCCAAATTTATAAAAATATATATGGGGAATTTTTATGCCAAAAAGAGAAGATATAAAGTCTATTTTACTAATCGGTTCTGGTCCAATTGTTATTGGTCAAGCATGTGAGTTTGATTATTCAGGTACTCAAGCTACAAAAACATTAAAAGAACTAGGATATAGAGTTGTTTTAATTAATTCAAATCCAGCAACTATTATGACAGATCCAGAGTTTGCTGATAGAACTTATATAGAACCAATCACTGAAGATGTGGTTGCAAAAATAATCAAAAAAGAAAATATTGATGCTATTTTACCTACAATGGGTGGACAAACAGCACTAAACGTTGCAACATCTATGTATGACAAAGGGATGCTTGAAGGAATTCAATTTCTAGGAGCTCATCCTGATGCTATTAAAAAAGGTGAAGAGAGACAACTTTTTAATGATGCAATGATTAAAATAGGTATGGATTTACCAAAAAGTGCAAATGCTTATTCTGTTGAAGAAGCAATTAAAGTAGCTAAAGATATTGGTTTCCCAGTAATTTCTAGATCTTCATTTACACTTGCAGGTGGTGGTTCTGGAGTTGCTTATAATATGGAAGAGTTCAAAGCTTTAGCTGAAGCTGGTATTGATGCTTCTCCAATTAACGAGATTGAAATTATGGAATCTATGCTTGGTTGGAAAGAATATGAGATGGAAGTTATCAGAGATAAAAAAGATAACTGTATTATCGTGTGTTCAATTGAAAACTTAGACCCAATGGGTGTTCATACAGGTGATAGTATCACTGTTGCACCTGCACTTACTTTAACTGATAAAGAATACCAAGATATGAGAAATGCTTCTTTTGCAATTCTTAGAGAAATTGGTGTTGATACAGGTGGATCAAACGTACAATTCTCAATTTGTCCAAAAACAGGAAGAATGATTGTAATTGAAATGAACCCAAGAGTATCAAGATCATCTGCACTTGCAAGTAAAGCAACTGGTTATCCTATTGCAAAAGTTGCTACACTTTTAGCAGTTGGATTTACTTTAGATGAAATTGAAAATGATATTACAGGTACTACGGCTTCTTTTGAACCAGTAATTGATTATGTTGTTACAAAAATTCCTCGATTTACTTTTGAAAAATTCCCTAAAGCAAACTCTACATTAACAACAGCAATGAAATCAGTTGGTGAAGTTATGGCTATGGGAAGAACATTTAACGAATCTATGCAAAAAGCACTTTGTTCACTTGAAACAGGTCTTTGTGGTTTTGATTCTATTTCTACAGATATGGAACAAATCAAAAAAGAGATTAGAAGACCAAATGATTCTAGAGCATTATATGTAATGGATGGTATGAGACAAGGTCTTACAAATGAAGAGATTTTTGATCTTTGTGCAATTGACCCATGGTTCTTAACTAAATTTAGAGAAATTTATAATATTGAAGCTTCAATGACTGAATCAATTTTAAGTGATGAATTAGCTATGAGAACTGCAAAAACAAACGGTTTCTCTGATGTTATGATTGCAAGAATTATTGGTAAAACAGAAGAAGATGTTTATAAAGCTAGAAAAATTTTAGATGTAAACTTAGAATACAACGAAGTTGATACTTGTGCTGCTGAGTTCAAAGCTTTAACTCCATACCTTTACTCAACTACAAATATTACTAAATTACCAAAAGTTGCAAAACCTCAATCAGCTGAAAAGAAAGTTATGATTATTGGTGGAGGTCCAAACAGAATTGGACAAGGTATTGAATTTGATTATTGTTGTGTTCATGCCTCATTTGCTTTAAATGAAATGGGTGTTAAAACTATCATGTATAACTGTAACCCTGAGACAGTATCTACAGATTATGATACATCAGATATTTTATACTTTGAACCAATTGACTTTGAACATGTAAGATCTGTAATTGAAGAAGAGCAACCAGATGGTGTAATAGTACACTTTGGTGGACAAACTCCATTAAAACTTGCAAATGCATTAACTGCTGCAGGTGCTAAAATTATTGGTACTACGGCTGCGGTTATTGATTTAGCTGAAGATAGAAAAAAATTCTCTAAATTTGTTGAAGAAGCTGGATTATTACAGCCTGAAAATGGTACTGCTGTTGAAGTAGAAGAAGCTATTGAAATTGCTGAGAGAATTGGTTACCCAGTACTTGTTCGTCCTTCATTTGTTTTAGGTGGAAGAGGAATGAGAATTGTTTACTCAACTAGTGAATTAAAACAATATATGGATGAAGCTGTATCTGTTTCAAATGATGCACCTGTATTAATCGATAGATTCTTAGACAGAGCAATTGAATTAGATGTTGATTGTATTTGTGATGGTAAAGAAGTTTATATTGGTGGAATTATGCAACATATTGAAGAAGCTGGAATTCACTCAGGTGATTCTGCTTGTTCTTTACCTCCAATCTCAATTTCTGATGAATTAATCAAAGAATTAGAAACAAAAACTAAAACAATGGCACTTAACTTAGGTGTTGTTGGTCTAATGAACGTTCAATATGCAATTCATAAAGGTCAGATTTACTTAATTGAAGTAAATCCAAGAGCTTCAAGAACTGTTCCTTTTGTATCTAAAGCAACAGGTATGCCATTAGCAAAAGTTGCTACTCGTGTTATGTGGGGTGAAAGTTTAAGAGATGCATTATCATCATATAACTTTGATTTAGTATGGGAAGGAAATGGTGTATTAAAACCAATTTTAAGAGATCACGTTGCTGTTAAAGAAGCTGTTTTCCCATTCAATAAATTATCTGGTTCAGATATGATTTTAACTCCTGAAATGAAATCTACTGGTGAAGTTATGGGTATTTCTGATAGCTTCGGTGAGTCATTTGCAAAAGCACAAAGTGCTGCAAAAAATGATTTACCATTAAGTGGAAAAGTATTTATTTCATTATGTGATTTAGATAAAGAGTTTGCACCAAAAATTGCTAAAGGCTTAGTTGATGAAGGTTTCACAGTAGTTGCTACTGGTGGAACACACAAAGCTATAGAAGATGCTGGAATTGAGTGTGAAAAGGTTCTTAAGATCTCTGAAGGACGTCCTAATATTACAGATTCTATTACAAATGGTGAAATTGCACTTGCTTTTAATACATCAGATGGAAAAGAATCATCAAAAGATGATGGTAAAAATATTAGACGAGCAGTATTAAAAGAAAATGTTCCTTATGTAACAACAGTTTCAGGAGCACTTGCTTGTGTTGAATCTATTACTGTGTTAAAGAAGAAAAATGGATTAGGTGTTAAATCTATCCAAGAGTTCTTAAACGACTAAATTTTTTTATGGATTCATCGCTAGTTTATCTAGTTCAAACAGATACTACAGTTGGTTTTTCATCTTCAAATGATGAAAAACTTTCTGCCATAAAACAAAGACCAAAATCAAAAAAAATACTTCATACAGTTGACTCTTTTAAGACTTTACAAGAGCATACAAGAGTTCCTAAAAAATTTAGAAAAATAGTTAGAAACTCTAAAAAAACTACATTTATATATCCAAATGAAAAATCCTTTAGAGTAATAAAAAAAGAGAATAACTTTTATAATTTTATACATAAGTTTAAAATCTTGTATTCAACTTCAGCCAATAAAACATCGAAAAGTTTTGAAAAAGAGTTTGCGATAAATAGTGCAGATATAATCGTCGAAGATAAAAATAATTTCTTTGAAACAAGTGCATCTAGAATTATAAAACTAGAAAAAACTAAAAAGAAGAATATCAGATAATGTTTTTATCTAGAGAAAATGAGATAAATCTTTTAAATGAAGATTTTGATAAACCTAATTCAACTCTAAATTTTATTTTTGGAAGAAGAAAAGTAGGAAAATCATCACTTGTAAATGAATATATAAAAGATAAAAAAGCATTATATTTAGTTTCTTTTGAAACGATGGCTTCATTATTGATAAAAGAATTTAAAAAGACTATAGATATTTTTTTTAATATTAATAAAAATGAGGAAATATCTACACTTGATGATTTATTTTATTATTTATCTAAAAGTAGAATAAATAATAAAATAGTAATAGTTTTAGAAGATATCCATAACCTTATAAAAATTGATAAACTATTTTTAATAAATTTTAATAACTATTGGAATAAATATTTAAAAAATATGAATATTCAATTTATCATCACCTCTTCTTTATTACCAAATAATTTTGAAATATTGCAAATATCAAAAAAGGTAGATAATAAAATAAGATTAAAGTCTTTAGGGTTTAATACAATAAAAAAGATTTTCCCAAACCTTTCAAAAAATGATCAAATGAACGTTTATACAGCTTTTGGTACAAATCCTAAATATCTTTCTTTTTACAATGAAAGAAAAGATTTTAGAACAAATGTTAAGAATAATTTCTTTAGATATGATGGTTCTTTATATAATGAAGGTATGAATATCATAAAGAAAGATTTATCGGATGCTATTACATATTTTTCTATTTTATATTCAATTTCAATGGGAAATAATAAAATAGGTGATATTGCAAGTTTTCTTAATTTGAAATCTACATATCTTACTCGATACATGCAAAAATTACTTGATTTAATGATTATAAATAGAATTACACCAATCAACCAAGATCCAATAAAAACAAAATTTGGTAGATATGAGATTGAAGATAATTTTTTAAAGTTTTGGTTTTGTTATGTATACCCAAATGCAAATAATATAACATCAAATAAAATTCATAATGTACAAGAGCATATTAAAGTTGATTTCAATAAAAGACTTCTGCCAAGTGCTTATAAAAAATATATTTTTGAAGTATTAGAAAACAATCCAGAAGAGTTTCTTGACTATATACCAAAAAAAATTGCTTCATGGTGGAATAATAAGGATTTAGAAATAGATTTTATTGCCTATAATACACAAACTATTACTTTTATTGATTGTAAATGGATAAAGAAAAATAGTTTAGAAAGTGACTATAGGTTATTAGAAAATAAAGCTAATTCATTTGTCAGTCAATTAGAAAGAAAATATATCATTCTTTAAAAGAAGACAATTTTTATTAATATTTAATAAGAATAAACCAGTATCTTTTCAATAAAGTGTAAAATTTGCATATAAAGAGTACCAGAACTTATATTTTAAGCAAATATAAACGCAAAGTAACTTATAATTTCAATCATTCAAATGACCCCGTCGTCTAGCGGCCAAGGACCTCAGGATTTCCTCCTGATGACGTAAGTTCAAATCTTGCCGGGGTCGCCACTTTCAAATACTTATTCTATATTAAACTAACAATCAATAAAATTCCTAAATAACTATCAGTCTAAACTCTATAATAATTTATATCTTCTAAATATTCATTTTACTTGTCTATACCTCTATTATAACTTGTATAGACAAGATGTAACTAAAGTGTAATTCTACTGTTTTATACTTCCAACGTTCAGCTTGTATAGACAAGATAAAGGAAGTAAAAATGAAGAATTTTGATAAACCATTATATATAAAATTATATAACAAAATTTTAGAAAATATTGAAAATAAAAAATATAATGTTAATTATAAATTACCCTCAGAAAATACTTTTGCTTCTGAATTTAATGTTAATAGACATACTGTACGACAAGCCTTACAATTATTAAAAGATGAAGGAGTTATTTATACATTAAAAGGAAAAGGCAACTTTATCTCTAATATAAAAATCCCTTATTCAATATCTGATAAAAGTTCATATAGTCAGCGAATATTAGACTTAGGATATGAACCTACTACTGAAGTTTTAAATGTTGATATTATTGAACCAAATGCAGAAGTGGCAAAAAAACTAGGTCTGAATAAAAATCTAAATGTAATAGAAATAAAACTTCTTAGATTTGCTAATGACTTGCCAATAACTGTTTCATATTCTTACTTTGATGCATATCTTTTTAGAGATATTGTAAATCACCTAGATATGAAACCTTTCTCATTATATAGGGTTCTAAATCAATGCTATCCCAAAATGGAAATAACAAAAATGTCAACAGTATTTGAAGCATTAAATCCAAGTGCTGAGTTAAGTTCTTTACTTAATTTACACTCAAATACTCCAATCTTAAGTGCAAGTACAATCTCAAAAGATCAAGATGGAAACCTTGTTGAATTTGGAACATCATATTCCAGAGCAGATGCCGTAAAAATTAAAGTCGATTTAATCTAATTAGGAGAATTAAAAATGATAAAAATGAAAAACCTTACTTTAGGTTATAAAAAAGAAAAAATATTAAATAATATAAATATAAGAGTAAAAAAAGGTGAGTTCATTGGAATCATTGGTCCAAGTGGAGCAGGAAAATCAACTTTATTAATGGCCGTTACTGGTGGGATAAAAGTTTTTGATGGAAAATTTGAAGTCTTGGATTACGACTTAGAAAATATTAAAAAGAAAAACTTAATCAAATTAAGAGAGCAAATTGGAGTAATTTTTCAAGGTTAT
The DNA here is from genome assembly GCF_018861145.1 of Poseidonibacter lekithochrous. Taxonomy (GTDB): domain Bacteria; phylum Campylobacterota; class Campylobacteria; order Campylobacterales; family Arcobacteraceae; genus Poseidonibacter; species Poseidonibacter lekithochrous_A. Next base: position 326,742 of record NZ_JAHKQT010000023.1, on the reverse strand, counting down.
AACTTAGTTGACAGAATATCTGTTTTAGACAATGTAATAAGTGGAATGTTAAAAGACATTCCTCTTACAAGAGCAATAATTAAACTTTATAAAAAAAAGGAGTTAAAAAAAGCAAAAGAGTACATGGATATTGTTGATATGACAAAACATTCATTAAAAAGATGTGATGAACTTTCTGGTGGTCAAAGACAACGTGTAGCAATTGCACGGGCGTTAGCGGCTGAACCAAAGATTATTTTAGCAGATGAACCTGTTTCTGCTTTAGATCCAAAGAGTGCAAAAAAGATTATGAGTATATTGAAGAAGGTTAACGAAACTTATGGGGTAACTGTAATTGCTAACCTTCATCATTTAGAGTATGCAAATGAATACTGTAACAGAATTATTGGTGTTAATAATGGAACGGTAGTGTTTGATGACAAAAGTGAAAAACTAACTGATGAGTTAGTTGAAAAAATATATGCTAACAATGAAAAAGCATAATAAAACATTTAAAATAAGGAATTAAAATGAAATTTATTAAGAAAATTGTATCTGCTTCGATTGTATTAGGTTTAACAACATCTGTGATGGCTCAAGATAAATGGCCAGATAAACTTGTTTTTGGTGTAATTCCAGTAGCTGGTTCTACTTCGATGAAAGAAAATTTTGGACCATTAACTGATTATATTTCTAAGTCTTTAGGAATTAAAGTTGAGATGAAGTTAGCAGGTGATTACACTGGTATTATTACAGCTATGCAACATAAACATATTGACTTTGCTTACTTAGGACCAAAATCTTATGTAGAAGCTGCAAAAAGAGCAAATGCTGAAGCATTAGTTGTTGAAGTTGATGGTGAATCAGGATTACCAGGTTATGTTGGAACAATTATTAGTAAAAAAGGTTCTGGTTTAAAAACTTTAGCAGACTTAAAAGGTAAAACTTGGGCATTTACATCTTCTCAATCAACTTCAGGAACTTTAGTTCCTACTGTTATGTTCTCAAAAGCTGGAATTGACCCTAAGAAATATTTCTCTAAAGTAATTTACTCAGGTGGACATGAAGCTTCTATTCTTTCTGTTAAAGCTGGAAAAGTTGATGCAGCATCTACAAATAACTTAGACTTCAATAGAGGTTTAGGAAAACATTGGGAAAAAGACCAATTCAATATTCTTTGGACTTCAGAATTAATTCCAGGTGCTCCTATTGCAGCTAGAAAAGATTTACCAACTTCTTTAAAAATGGCTTTAAAAGGTGCTTTCCTTTCTTACAATGATCCTGAAGGATTAAAAAGACTTAAGAATAAAGGTTTTATTAAAGGAGATGATTCTGTTTATAACCCAGTTAGAGAATTAATCAAATTAAAAGACGAATTAAAAAAGAAAAAATAATCAAAGTATAAAGTAGGCATTTCTTGCCTACTTAAATCACAAGGAAATAAAACATGAATGTAGACGAGTTAAAAGCACAGAGTAATCCATTCTCTTTTTCTAAATCAATAGTAATAATCATTTTCTTATTGATTTTTATACAGTCTTGGAAAGATACAGAAATGAGCTTTACTTCATTAATTGATGGTTGGCAATATATGCTTGAATATATAAGAGGGAATCCAAATATTGAAAATAGTGGTTTTTTCCCACCAAATCTAAATAGAGATGATTTATTTACTTATGCTTTGTCAATGCTTGAAACTATACAAATGGCAGTTGTTGCACTTGTTTTATCAATTATTTTAGCAGTTCCATTGTCATATATGAGTTCAAGAAATATACTTAATATTTTAATTCCAGGTAAATCTCCTATTCATATATTTTCAAAAAAATTGATATATGGAAGTGCTACTTTAATATCAAATGTTTTTAGATCTATAAACGAAATTATTTGGGCTTTGATTTTTGTAAGTGCAGTTGGACTTGGTCCAATGGCAGGTATTTTAGCCTTAGGTGTACATACAGCAGGAGTATTATCAAAACTTTTAAGTGAAGGAAATGAAGCGATTGACCCAGGTCCAGTTGAAGCATTAACAACAACAGGTGCTGGGTTTATTAAGGTATTAATATTTGCAGTAATACCTCAAACAATGCCTCATTTTGTATCAATGGTTTTATATAGATTTGAATCAGATGTAAGATCAGCTTCAATACTTGGTTTTGTAGGAGCTGGTGGAATTGGATTTTACTTATTTGACAAGATGAGAGCTTTTGAAAATGGTGATGTTTGTACGATTATTATTGTTATTGTTTTAACTGTTTGGGCTTTAGACAAAATGAGTGCATTAATTAGAAAAAGGTTTATTTAAAAATGAAACGTGAAGAGATAAATGATTTAGCACAACTAGTGCAAATTGAGAAATTAGAAAAATTATATAAAAAAATTGATAAAAATCATAATGTAAAGATTTTAACACAAGCAACAGAACAAACACTACTAGTTCCAGTAAAAGATCCAATATCAGGCGGAAGCTTTTATGCTGGAGAAGTTCTTGTAACTTCTACAATTGTTCAAGTTGAAGAAGTAAAAGGTTGGTCAATGGTAATGGATTTAAATGAAGAAATATCATTATATACAGCAGTTTTAGATGCATCTTTTGAAGCAAATATTTGTAAAGAAGAAATTGAAAGCTTACTAATAGATGCAAAAAATATAAAAGAAAAAGATATTAAAAATACAAATAAAAAAGTTAACTCAACTAGAGTCTCTTTTGATTTAATGTAAGGTTTGAAATGAAATCAGTAGATATAGAAAAATTAAATAGAGAAAATTTTAGATTAATGATGAATGTTTTATCAATGCCAGGAAAAGTAGAAAAGATTGAAGAACTTTTTGACTCATCTTTTTTAGCTATTGCAAATACACTTCTTTATTCGGAAGTTAGTTTTTACTATGAAGGTAAAGAAGAGTTTGAATTGATTAAAGCAATTACAAATCCTAAAGAAGCAGATACAAAAAATGCAGATTATATTTTTTGTGATGAATTAAATGAATATCTTTTTAATCAGGGGAAAATAGGAACTTCATTGGATCCTGAACACTCAAGTACTTATATTTTTAAATGTAAAAACTTTGATGGGTTAAAAGTAAGACTTACAGGACCTGGTATTAATGAAAAAAAAGATATTTCTTTGCCAATTAATAAATCGTTTGTAAATTCATTTAATGAAAAAAATTCATATTTTCCCCTAGGAAATGAAGTCTTCTTTTTAAATGAGAATAATGAGCTATTAGCAATATCAAGAACAACAAAACTGGAGATTTTATAATGGCTTACTATGCAATTAAAGGCGGTGAAGAAGCAATAAAAAACTCCTTACATTTTTATGATGATGTAACATCAAGTGCTAATGATATTGAAGATAAAAAACTTATTGAAGGTTTAACTTTTTCAATTGATAAAGTAATTAGTGAAGGTTCTTTATATTCTAAAAAACTAGCTGCAAAAGCTATTAAAAGAAGTGCAGGGGATTTATTAAATGCTTCTTTTTTCTTACGAGCACATAGAAGTTCTTGTCAAAGAATAGGAATAGCTAATCAAATTGACGTAAATGATATGAGATTAAGTAGAAAAATTTCATCTGCCTTTAAAGATATTGAAGGTGGACAGTTATTAGGGCCATCAAATGATTATGAGATTAAATTATTACTTGATTTGAAAAATCAAGATGTAGATATTGAAGAATATTCAAATGGTGATAATATAATTAAATCAGCATTAACTCCTTTACGTAATGATAATTTGATAAAAGTTTTACCAAAAGAAGATGAAACTTGGGATATTACTAGAAATTATCCAAATGCACCATATCCAAGATCAGCAGTATTACAAGTTATGAGTAGAGGAGAATCTGGTTCTTTACTTTGTATAGGATATACAACAATGAGAGGTTATGGAGATATTCATCCTACTATTGGTGATTTGCGAATTGGGGAATTAGATATTAAATTTACTCATCCTTTTACTAAAAAAGAAGTGAAAATTGGAAGTATTGAAGCAACTAGTGTTGAATGCGTTGGAACATTTAATCAAGATGAAAATGGAGATACAAAACTAACAACAGGTTTTGGTTTCTGTTTTGGGAAGAATGAAACAAAAGCTATATCTATGTCTATGATTGATTTATCACTTTATAATTCACATTATTCAGTTGGTGGAGAACATGTTGTTGCAGCAGATTTTGACATGATTATGCATCATTTAGATGGAATAGAGTCTTTTGGTATGACAAATCATTTTAAATTACCACATTATGTGACTTTCCAAACTGATTATCAAATCTTTAAATCAGCACAAAAATATGTAGAAGAAAATGAAAGTGGAGAAGCAAAATGAGATATGCATTTTTAGATGAAGAAGCTAAAAAAGAAATTAGAAGATCTATTTTAAAAGCAATTGCAATTCCTGGGTATATCGTTTCTTTTGCATCACGAGAGTTACCAGTTGCAAGAGGGTGGGGAACAGGTGGTCTTCAAGTTACACTTGCAATTATAAATGAAGAAGATAATTTAAAAGTAATTGATCAAGGTTGTGATGGTTCTGTAAATGCTGTAAACATCAGAAACTTTATATCATCAGTTACCAATGTAGAGACTACAACAAGTACAAAAGATGCAACTATTATACAAACAAGACATAGAATTCCTGAAATACATTTAGAAGAGAATCAAACTTTAGTATTTCAAGTTCCAATGCCCGATATTTTAGAAACAGTTGAACCAAATATTTCAAAAGCAAAATTACTTCATGCTAATGCTGATTATTCAAAACTTTGGGTTCTTTTATATGAAGACACTTCTCAATTTGGAGATTCAAGAATTTCAAATAGATATCCAGTAATGGTAAATAATAGATATGCAATGGATCCAAGTCCTATTCCCAAATATGACACACCAAAATTGAATAATTGTAAAGCCTTACAAATTTTTGGAGCAGGAAGAGAAAAAAAGATATATGCTATTCCACCATATACAAAAGTTGTTCCTTTAAAGTTTGAAGATAGAGAGTTTAAAGTAGAAAGTTTTGATGATAAAATTTGTTCAAGATGTGGAAGTTCACATAGCTTTTTAGATGAAGTTTATGATGATAATGGAGATATACATTATTATTGTAATGATACAGACTTTTGTGATACAAATTTAGAAAGTAAGGAAAATATATGATACTTGATATGAAAAACGTTTCTAAGGTTTTTGGTAGATTCTGCCCAAAATGTCTAGAAGAAACAGGGGCCAATGTCAACAGTTCAATTTGTCCTTCTTGTAAAAGTGTAGTTGGAGTTAATAATGTAAATTTAACTTTATCACAAGGTGAAGTTTTAGGAATTGTAGGAGAGAGTGGTTCTGGAAAATCTACATTATTACAATTAATTTATCAAGATCAAAAAGCAAGTCTTGGTGATATTTTTGTAAAAGATTTTGTAGATAAGGAAGGAAATCGAAAGAATATTTTAGATGCAAATTTAAATGAGCTGTCTTATTTACGAAACTCTTTAATGTCTATGATTTATCAAAACCCTAGATTAGGATTAAACTACAAGTTTTCAGCTGGTGGAAATATTGCTGAAAAAGTAATTATGAGTGGAAATAAAAAGTATGATGAAATAAGAAAAAGAGCATTGTACTTTTTAGAAAAAACAGAAATCCCAGTAAGTAGAATTGATGATTATCCTGAATATTTTTCAGGTGGACAACAACAAAGAATTCAAATATCAAAAGCATTATCTTCAAATCCGAAGATATTACTTTTAGATGAACCTACAACGGGACTTGATTTATCAGTTCAAGCTAAGATTCTTGATTTAATAAAAGAATTACAACATGAAATTGGTTTTGCAATGATTGTAGTTTCACATGATTTGGGTGTTATTAAACACTTAACAGACATTACAGTTGTAATGAAAAATGGTCAAATAGTTGAACGTGGATTAACAGATCAAGTTTTAGAAGATCCACAACATTCATATACACAACTACTTGTGTCTTCAATACTATAAGGGTAAAAGATGATTAGATTAGAAGTAAAAGATTTAAATAAAACTTTTAAAGTACATACAAGAGGAAGTATTGAAGTAAAAGGTTTTGAAAATATTAATTTAACTGTTAAAAATGGAGAATTTTTATCTTTATTTGGACCAAGTGGTGCAGGAAAATCATCTATTTTAAAGACTTTATATAGAACATATACTACAACATCAGGAAGTATCATTTTTACAAGAGACGATAGAAGTAATATTGATATTTCAAATGCAAGTGAAAGTGAAATTTTAAATTTAAGAAAATCAGAAATAGGATATGTTTCTCAATTTTTACAAATTTTACCAAGAGTAAGTGCAGTTGATGTTGTATCTGAACAACTTATTTTTAAAGGTGAAAGTGAAGAGGTTTCAAGAGAAAAAGCAAAAGAATTATTAGCTTATTTATCAATAAGGGAAGAACTTTTTGATTTATCACCATTGACTTTTTCAGGTGGAGAACAACAACGTGTAAATATTGCAAAAGGGATTATTGCACCAAAATCACTATTATTACTAGATGAACCAACTGCATCATTGGATAAAACAAATACAATGAAAGTTGTAGAAAAATTAAAAGATTTAAAAAAACAAGGTGTTGCAATGGTTGGTATTTTCCATGACCTTGAAGCAATGAAAATTATTAGTGATAGAATTTATGAATTAGAGAGAGTAAAGTAAAATGGAAACAATTTTAAGAAGTAAAAATGTATTAATAAATGAAGAATTTGTCCCTGCTGATATAGTAATTCAAGGAGAATTTATAAAAAGAATTGATAAATATAAAGAAAATGAAATTGCAATTGATTTAGGAGATAAAAAAATAGCTCCTGGAATTGTAGATTTGCATTCAGATGCAATTGAAAAAGAAATAGAACCTAGACATGGTGCTACTTTCCCTGTTTCTTTAGCTCTTGCTGAATTAGATAAAAAACTATCAATGGCAGGAATAACAACTATGTTTCATGCAATTGGTTTTGAAGATAATCCTAAAAAGAAAAGAAGTATAGATTTAGCAATTGAACAAATAAAAGAGATAAATAAAGCAAATAAAAAACATTTAGGTGTTGATAATTTTGTACATGCAAGATTTGAACTTAGCTCAGAAGAAGCAGTTGAACCTATAAAAGAAGTTATCAAAAATGGAATGGTAAAAATGGTATCTTTAATGGATCACAGTCCTGGTCAAGGTCAATTTAAATCATTAGAATCATTTAAAACATATTATGAAAATTATTATAACTTAAATGAAGAAGAAATTAATGATGTCGTTAGTAAAAAGTTAAATAAGAATGAAGAAAAAATCAATGATTTAGTTTCATATGCGAAAGAGCATAATTTAACACTATTAAGTCATGATGATGATTGTATTGAAAAACTTGATGGTTTACTTAGCCTTGGTGTTCAAATCTCTGAATTTCCTTTAGATTTAGAAGTTGCAAAATATGCAGTTTCAAAAGGAATTGCAACTGGTATGGGAGCTCCTAATATTGTAAGAGGAGGAAGTCAAAGTGGGAATATTGCTGCAATTGATTTAGTAAAAGAAGATGTATGTAAATATTTATGTTCAGATTACCACCCAACATCAATGCTTCAAGCTGTTTATAGAATGAAAGAAGATGCTAATTTAGATATAGCAAAAGGGTTTTCAATGGTAACATCAACTCCTGCGACATATGCAAACTTGGAAGATAGAGGTGTTATAAAAGAAGGTAAAAGAGCTGATATTATTGTAATTGATGATACATATATTCCAAAAGTTGTTTTGACAATTAAAGATGGTGAATCAATTTATAACGGAATTAGAGGTTTCGATTTTTAATATATAAATATTTAAAGTAGGAAAAATGAAAACAAAAATTATACTAATTGTAGGGCCAAGCGGAGTAGGAAAAGATACGCTTTTACGCTCTTCACAAGAAAGATTAAGTGATAAGTTAAACTTTGTACAAAGATATATAACAAGAAAAGCAGATTTAAATGAAAGCAATTATTATATAGATGATTATGCTTTTTTGTTATTAAAACATAATTCATATTTTGCTTCATCTTGGAATGCTCATGGTAATTCATATGGTATTGCAAGAAGATTTCTTACAACAGGAACGAATGTTATATCAATATCAAGATCCAAAATTAAAGATTTTGAAAAACAATATGATAATGTTTATACGATTAATATAACAATTCCTAAAGAAATACTAAAACAAAGATTACTTTTTCGTGGAAGAGAAACAAAAGAAGAAATTGAAAAAAGATTATCTCGTAGTTATGAGAAAATAGAAGCAAAGAATTTAATTAATTTTGATAATTCTACTTCTCTTGAAGAATCAACAAAAAGATTTGATAACTTACTTATTAAAATTGATATTGAAAATAGATAAAAGTACAAAAGGTAAAAAATGAAACTCAAATTCTTAGGAACAGCAGATAGTGCAGGTATCCCTGTACATAATTGTACTTGTTCTATATGTAATGAATATAGAAGTGATAATATGAATAATTTATCAACTTGTGCATATTTAGAAATTGAAGATAAGGTTATTTTAATTGATGCTGGTATTGAAGATATCTCAAATATATTTGATATGAAAAAAATATCTGCAATTTTTTTAACACATTTCCATGCTGATCATTGCATGGGTCTTTTAAGACTTAGACATTCAAATGATAAAATTAATTGTTATCATCCAAAAGATAAAGATGGTTTTTCTGATTTATTTAAACACAAATATTCGCTTTTATATAATGAACTAGAACCTTTTAGTGAAACAATTATAAATGAAATAAAATTTACTACAATTCCTTTAAAGCACTCAAAGAATACTTTTGGATATTTAATAGAATATAAAAATAATAAAATTGCATATTTGACAGATTGCTCAGGTATAAGTAAGACAAGTATGGAATTCTTAAAATCATTTTCACTAGATTATGCTTTTATTGATGCTTGCTATGATGAAAGAAAAGAAACTGGAAATCATTTAAACTATGTACAAGCGAGTGAAATATTAGATGAACTTGAAGTAAAAAATGCTTCACTAATGCATATTTCACATACAACTGCAGCATATATTAAAGAAAATAATGTATTTCTAAAATATAAATATCTTAAAAAAAATAATGTATTTATAATATAAAGATATTACAATTCTTTTATTTCCAGCAATATTCTTAATTGTTATATCTTGTTTAGATAGTGATATTAATTGATTCGTGAACTTCCCCCATCTGGGTAATTATCATTTATATTTTTGATTATTTTTAAGTCATTTTGTTCTTTTAAATATGTAATTAAAAATTATTATATCAAAAGTAAATATATTAACTTGATTTAAATAATTTTAGAGTAGGTGAGTGTTAAAATATAATGTAGATTTAAGAATAGAAAAATCTATTCTTAAACTAACTTCTTTCTTTTTTATTCTATTCCAATAAAGCTTTTTATTGGATGATCTTCACTTGGAAGCTTTTGTAAAGTTTCTCCATTTGCCTTTAATGTTTCCATATATTTAACAAAACTTAATGCATAATCTAAATATGTATCAACACCTTGACCTCTTTCATCTTGTACAGTTTTAAAAGTAAGATAACCATCTTTACCTCCACCTGTGTAAGAGTTTGTAACAATTGTGTACATAGTTTCATTTTGAATTAATCCCCAAGTTCCTGTTTGTCTATCTTTTATTTCAAGATTTGAAATTCTATTATTTTCTTCTGCTGATAAATCAATATCGTATTTTAAAGCATAAGAATAAGGGAAAGAACCAGTTGAACCATCTACGTCTATTGTATTAGTTAAAGCATCTTCTAATACTTGTTTAATTTCACTTCCGTACATTTCAATTTCGAATAAAGTATTTGCAAAAGGTAATAAAGTATATGCATCACCCATTGTAACTACACCTTCTTCAATAGCAACTCTTACTCCACCTGCATTTTGAATACAAGCATCAGCTAAATTACTTAAATCATAAAAAGATTTTGCAACAATTGGTGCAATATCACTTCCTAAAGGTAGTGCAGCAACACCATCTTTTACATCACCGGGAATTCTATTATGTCCTAATCTTTGGCTTGCTATTCCTATTTCAAGAGATTTTTTCTCATCAACTTGTTGAACAAAAGTGTTTATAACACTTAATGTATTTTCATCTTCTTTAACTATTTCTATATTAGAATTTTCTTCTATGATTTTAGTGATTGTTTCTTTTTGTATATCATTTACAATTTGATCATCACCGTTTTTATCTTCTTGTGTAAATTCATTACCTACTAAAAGTAAAGGGTTTCCTTCACAAGATAAAACAGTACCTTTTTCATCAAATATAACATCTAAATCACCTAAAATATGCCCATATTCCCAGGCTTGAACAATACAAACAGTATTTCCATCAAGAGATTGCTTAATACTAGGGTAATCACTAACAGTACTTTGTAGACCTAAAGCTGTAAAATCTCCAACTAAAGTATGAGAGTCACCACCAACTATTACATCAACACCTGTTAGACTTTCAGCCATTGCTAAATCATTATCAAAGCCTTGATGTGTCAATAATACAATCTTATTAACACCTTTACTTGTTAATTCATCAATGTACTTTTGTGCAGTTTGAGTTTCATTAAAAAATGTGATTTCATCACTAGGATTAGATGAGTTTTGTGTTTTACCTACAATATCTAAACCTATTATTCCTACTTGTTCACCATTTATTTCTTTTATAATATAAGGAGTCCAATATCCTTCTAATATATTTCCTTTCTGAGGTACTACATTTGCTGAAATTACTGGTATATCATCATTTAACATATCTAAAAATGATTTTAATCCTTCATCTCCATCATCAAATTCATGATTTCCTAATGCATAAGCATCCCAAGAAATAAGATTCATAGCTGCTGCATCTGCTTCTCCTTTAAACAATGAATAATAAAGAGTACCTTGGAATACGTCACCTGCATTTAATGTAATTGAATCAGGTTTTTCTTCTTTTAATTCATTTAGCTTACTTACATATCTTGCATAACCACCAACGTCTGCTGATGTTTCAACACCATTAAACTCTAATGTCATAGATTCACTTTCTATGTGAGAGTGTGTATCATTTACATGAAATATTGATAGTTTAAAATTTTCATCATTATTTACTGACTTATTACTTGAGGAACCGCAACCTACAAATAATGCTGATGCTGTTACTATTGAAACAATACTTAAATATACTTTTTTCATAAATTATTCCTTACTATTAATAATATAAATTATTTAACTTCATAAATAACAGTTGACCCACTCATTTCATAAGAAACAAGTAATAAATCCTTTCCATTTGAAGAATCACTTGATGAAATAAACTTCATACCTTCGGGTGAAATATCACCATTAGAGCCAATTTCAATATATTTTACAAAAGAGGCATTTGTTGGATTAGTAATATCATAAATTAATATTGCATTTTGTCTTTCAAGACCAATAAATGCATAAGTTTTATTATCAATTACTCCTACAGTTAAGGCTTCAGGTTCACCACCTTTATTTCCACTTCGACCATCTATTTCTCCTTCATCTTGATTAAATAGATCAGGTTGAATTTGTGCTATTTTTTTAGAAATTTGATCACCACTATCCCATACTAAATCTGCATTTTCATCCCAAATAGAGAAACTTCTAGCACCATAAGTATATAGTTCTTCATACACGCCATCATTATCTGTATCACCTAAATCAATCATAACTTTTAAATCATTATCATTTTTATATGCATTGGCAATTGAAGAATCTAAGTCTAATTTACTAATTTTTTTCTCATCTACATGTGATTCTTGTTCTTCACCATCTTTATCATCATAAAGATATTCTCTTCCATCACCTTCATTTGCTGTAACTAAATATGTTGAATTATTGTAAGAATAAGAAGCTATTGAATCTGGTTGATATAAACCAAAAAGACCTGGATAATTTTTCATTTCAATTGTGCCATTTTCTTCGATGTCAATTGTATTTTTACTTGAATAATCTTTAGCACCAAATGATTTAATAAACTCTAATGTGTTAGTTGTTAAATCAACTTTTGCTAATGCATTATTTTCTTGTAAAGTTACATAAGCATAATTCCCTAAAACTGTAATATATTCAGGTTCTAAATCTTTTGTTTGAGAATTACTAGGTGTTGCTCCTAATCTTACAAGAGTTCCATCATTTGCATTAGTTGTTTGCATATCTAAAGTAATTTCTGTATAACTATAATCATCAGTATTAATAATTCCAATACTTCCTTCTGGATCTACTGAATAATCACCATTTGGTTCGCCTTCATTTGCTACTATAACTTTTGAACCATCTTCATTAAAAGTAACCATATCAGGTAGATATCCAGCTTCTACAGTTTTTAGATGAGTTCCATTTATATCAAAAAATACAACATTACCTTTACTATTTGTTTTTAATCCATCACTAGACTTATTTTCAGTAGCAACAGCTACTTTTCCATTATAAGTAGCAACAGAATTAACACCTGTTCCATAAGTGTTTAAGTCAATACTTTTAACTAAAGATGTTGATGTTGGGTTTGAAATATCAATAACATCAATAGCATTATTAGCGCCATTTGTAACAAACATTCTTTTTGAATCTTTATCATAAGCAACAATTTCACTTCCAGCTTCTTTTTTAGTGTCATAAGAACCTATTTTTTCTAAATTACTTACAATTTTTGGTTGATCAACAAGATATAGTGTATTTGTATCAATTGTTTTTTTATCTGCATCAAGATATTTTTGCTCTAAAATACCACCTGTTGACCAAGTTGCAAAATCATCGTCATTTACTATTCCTAATTTGCCATTATTAAATACTATTAAACCTTCCATTTTATCATGGGGATATTGTACTTGATCAACCATATCAACAAATAATTGTTTTGATATTGGATAAATACCTGAATTTTCTAATGCTTCCCATCCACTATTTAAAACTACTTGTTCTAGAGTTAAACCATCAATTATAAGTCCTAAAGAATCATCTTGTATCATGTTGTTTTTTAAAGAAACATTTTCCAGTTCTGTCCCTGAAGATAAACTTACTTTATAAATATTTTTTTGTAAATTATCACCATCTTTTATGAATTTACCATCTCTTTCTATAATTAAAAATTCATCATTATTTAAAGCAACTATTTCTGAATTAGAATTCTGATTTTTTTCTTGCTTGTATAGATATTGTTTTGTTTCTCCAGTTTCTACATTAACAGTTACAATTCGTGTAATATTTAAATCTTTAACTTCAGAAGAGGGAAGATACATAGTTGATTGCATAATACCAACAAGTGTTTTTTGATCAGGTGTAATTGTAAGACCTTCCATTCCTCTATTTGCTCTTCTATAAGAAAATTCAGAAGGTAAAGTAAAAGTATTTCGTGAATCAGAAGCAAAAGGATTTATTCTTCCAATTTCTTTACCATCAGCATCAAAGTGAACCATATGTGGTCCATATTCATCACTTACCCAAAAAGTACCATCTTTTAATACAGCTAATCCTTCACCATCAAGTCCATAATCATCAAGTTTAATATTGCCATTTTCATCTTTTATTGTATTGCCTTGTGCATCATAAGGCGTTTCACCCGTACCACCTAAAGCAGAAGTATTTGGTAATCCTGAAATTTCTGTACCATCAGGTCTTTTTAGAAGGATATCTTTTATTTTTTTAACTGAATTATCTGATTGAATTTCAAAAAGACCGATTCTAGGTGTATAATCAGGAACGGGAAACTTTTTACCTACACCATCATCACCTGTAAAAGCTGCATTTGGTCCTCTATCTGTTAATGCATAAAATTGTTTTTCTTCACTTGGATGTGCAGCAGCTGCTGAACCATATCCACCATTTCTAACAAAAAACTTCTCATTCTCTTTAGCACCATTATCTAACTCTTCACCAATTTGAGTATATGGTAATACAGCTCCTGTATTGAAAAACTTTTCTAAATTTGATTCTTCAGAATCAGTACCACTCTTTGAGGAATTACATCCTACAAAAGCTATAGATAAAATTGCACTTGCAACTGAGATACTTAACCAACTTTTTTTATTCATTTATTTTCCTCGTATAATACATTTATCGTTCAATTATAATAGTAAATGGTTACAAATTAATTACAAAATATTGATAGTATTATAGAGCTAATATAAGTTGATTAAATATGATTAATTGCTGATTATTTAATATCCTGAGAAAAATGAAATAAGATATTCAAATTATCTATATGGTCTAATAAAATCAAATAACTCTTCTTTTCCAAATAGCCTTGGAGCAATTTTTTCACTTATTCCATTTGATATTTTTATTTCCAATTTACCTCTGATTTCTTTTATAGCAGTTATTCTTCCTAAGTATTCATTTCCTGATTGTTCTCTTATAGGTATTTTTGCACCTTTAAATAATTCAAATAAACTTGGTTCTTTTCTGTTTCCTATATATCTTCGATTTTCTTTTTTATATAAATATTTCCATATCTTTTTTTCTTGATTAGCTGAAAGAAAGTTTTCTGTGTAAGAACTAAGGATTTTATTACCTACTATTTTAAACTCTGTTTCTGGGAAAAACCCTGGAACACAATTGCATAAGAAATCTCCTTTACTTTTAGAAGCTAAATCTTTAATCACCATAAACTTAAATTTTTGTAGTTTTTGCTCCAAGCTTATCTGTAAAGAGTGTGTATCAATAATATTTGGAAGAATAGTAAATAATTCTGATTCATCAAACTTTGTTTCAACAAGCTTTTCATTATTTAAAGAGAAGTATTTGAGTACTTCAAATAAATTGTCACTAGATTCAAACTTTGGCAAATTTGCACTTAAGTGCAGTGATTTTCTTGTATCTAAAATATTTACTCTGTTTTGATCCATACCTATATAAACATTTATAAAATAGCATTTTAAATTATTGTTTATTTGTTCTATTATGAAGTTGTTTTTATCAATTGGTATTATTTTATAATTTAGTGTTTTTTTGCTAGCTTTTCTTGTTGTATGTTTCAAATCATTACTTTTTAAAAACCACTTTAGCTCTTCAAGAGTATTTTCACTTATAGGTGAGTTGTTTGAATACTCTTTTTCATCAAAATTATAATGAATTCCATAAGTTTTTAGTTGATCTTTTAATTCATACGTTTTATCTGATTTTTCTACAATTATTTCTTCATAACTAGATTCATGTTCCATGATTTACCTTTTGAAATTATTTTCTAATAAAACTTTTAACTCTCGTACTTCTTCTCTTAAACTTTTTATCTCTTCATTTATATGTGTTTCATTTGATTGTACTTCATCTAAAATATTTTGTTCTTCTTTTTGATTTAAAATAGCCATTGCATCAACTATGATGGCAACTACTAAGTTAATCATTACAAAGGTTACAACGAAAATAAAAGGCACAAAGAAAACCCATGCATAAGGATGAACTTCCATAATAGGTCTTACAATTCCCATTGACCAAGACTCTAATGTCATAATTTGGAATAAGGTATAAAAAGACTCTCCTAATGTTCCAAACCATTCAGGGAATTTTTCTGAGAAAAGTTGTGTTGACATAATAGCTGAGATATAAAAAAATAGTGTCATCAAAGCAATCACAGATAACATACCCGGAATCACACTAACTATAGCAGCAACTATCTTTTTCATTTGTGGAACTGCTGTAACAAGTCTAAATAATCTTAATACCCTTAAAGTTCTTAATATCTCAAAACCACCACTTGTAGGAACTAATGAAATAGCAACAACAAAGAAATCAAATAAACTCCATGGGTCTTTGAAAAAAGAGATTCTATAAACATAAATCCTAAGTATAATCTCAATAGTAAAAATCGTTATAACAAATTGATTAAATATCGTAGTATAACTTTCATAATTTGACATAAAAGTTTTAGAAGTCTCTAATCCCATAGTAATACCATTTAAAATAATCAAATAAATTATAAACTTTGTGAAAAAATTACTTTCAATAATAGACTTAATTTTTGTGCTCATATAATCTCCATATTTTTTTAGAATAATAGCAAAATAAAGGTTTTAAAAGCTATTAAACTTTAAATAATATTATAAAATAATAAATTATTATAATTTAATAGGAATAACTGTAAAATAGAAATAAAATAACTAGTCTTTTATTTATACTTTTATCATAGATTTTTTAGATGAAGATAGTTGTGAACTAACACTAAATGCTCTAAAGCTACTCCAAAGTAGCGGAAAAATGGTAGGTGTGATTTTTCATGTGGAAGCATTGAAAGAGAGAATACCATTACAAATAAAAGTTGTTCCTAAGGGTGCTGGGATGAGTTTTGTTGAGATAGATTAAAATTAATAATACAGAGGATAATAATGCTAGAAAAATTTCTAGATAAGATAATTGTTTTTTTAATAAAGAAGTTGAATATTTATCATTGTTATATAAAAAATAAATATTATAAAACAGAAAGTAGATATCAATTTTTAACACCTAATGATAAAGCAGAAAATATAGAAGAATATTCAATCGCTTTAGAAAATGCACTAAATGAAATAAAAGTAAGAAATATCGCAATATCAGGTTCATATGGTTCTGGGAAAAGTAGTTTTATAAAAACATTTGAAAAGAATCATGAAAATGGAGTGTATGAATTTTTAGATATATCATTGGCAAGATTTAATAAAAAGAATGAAGATAATAATTCTATAGATTCATCTCTTATTGAAAAAAGTATTTTAGAGCAAATGTTTTATAAAGTTAAGAGTAATAAAATTCCTCAATCAAGATTAAATAAAATTAATAGATTAGACCATTTATCAATAAAAATTATTAATATTTTATTATCATTGTTGTCTTTTTTTATAGTATTTAAACCAGAATATTTATCAAATATCACCTTACTTAAAGATATCCTTGAATTATTTCAATTGGAATCTTACTAGTTGGATGTTATTATCTTATAGAAAAGATCTTATTTATTTTGAGTAATACAAGTATTGATAAACTCAATTTGAAAGATTTGGAATTAGTTTCAAATGATAAAAAAAATGAATCTTTATTAAATAAACATTTGGATGAAATTTTGTATTTTTTTGAAAAAACTACATTTAATGTAATTGTCTTCCAAGATTTAGATAGATTTGAAAATTTAGATATTTTCACAAAATTAAGAGAATTAAATAACTTTATTAATAATTCAGAACAAATCGATAGAGAAATAAAATTTATATATGCAGTAAAAGATAAAATCTTTTGTAATGAACAAGAAAGGACGAAGTTTTTTGATTTTTTAATACCTATTATTCCTTACATTAATGCAACTAATTCAAAAGAAAAATTATTAGATTTTTTTAAAAATGAAGTTAAAACTAATTTCTTATATGATATTTCACTTTATATATCAGATATGCGACTTTTGAAAAATATCTATAATGAATATGAAATATATAGTATGAGTCTTGATTCAAGACTGGATAAAACAAAATTACTAGCAATGATTATTTATAAAAATTTTGAGCCACAAGATTTCGAGAAATTACATAAATATGAAGGATTGGTCTATAATGTTTTTAATAAAAAAGTAGAATATATAAAAAATGTGATTGATGAAATAAATAGTGAAATTGAAAATTTACAACAGAAAATTGATGAAATAGATAAAGAATTTCATAAAAATGTACGAGAATTACGACAGGTTTATCTTTTTAAGATTATGGAAAAATTTTCGTCTTCCTTTAGTGGTAATATTTATATTGATGGAAATAGATTTGATTTAAAAGAATTATTAATGAATGAAGATTTTGAGCTGATTATAAATAGTAAGAAGATAAATTA
The DNA here is from genome assembly GCF_018861145.1 of Poseidonibacter lekithochrous. Taxonomy (GTDB): domain Bacteria; phylum Campylobacterota; class Campylobacteria; order Campylobacterales; family Arcobacteraceae; genus Poseidonibacter; species Poseidonibacter lekithochrous_A. The sequence goes on along the minus strand of NZ_JAHKQT010000023.1, from coordinate 308,907 downwards.
TAATAATTATAATTATAATGGAAGTTTAAATTTTAAAGATATTGAAGATGAAATCAATTCAAAATATTCATATCAACAAAGAGAACAATTTATTTTAGATAAAACAAATAATAAAAAGAATGAATTATTAAATCAAATAAATAAATTGAAAGATGATATTACTGAAATTGAAAACTATTCAATTCAAGAAATAATAAATAAATATAAAGATGTAAATGTATTTGATGATAATTTTGATAAAAAAGACCTTTTAAAATATTTGATCAGTTATGGTCATATAAATAAAGATTATAATATCTATTTATCAAATTTCTTTGGGGTTAGTATTTCAAAAAATGATAATGACTTTTTATTAAATATTAAAAATAATGGAACTCACTTTAATTTTAGTTATGAGTTGAAAAATTTAAAAGAAATTCTTAGAAAAGAAAGACTTGAAATTAGAGATTTTAAAAAAGAATCAGTTCTAAATTTCCAATTATTACTCTATATACTTGACAATAAAAGTGATTATCCTAAACAATTTATTCAAATATTTAAGCAGTTATCAAATGAGAGTGAATCTTCGATAGAATTTATTTTTTCTTATCTAAATACTCAACCTAATATTGTTGCTTTTATAAAAGGCTTAGTTAAATATTATCCATCAATATGGAAATATATCGTAATGAATAGAACTGATGAAGAAAAAAGTAAATATTTCTATATATTACTACATAATTTAGAGTTTGACAATATTTTTAACTTGAATATTGATAATACTTTAAAAAATTATATAGAAGCACTAAAAGAATTTAATAGCCCTCATGAAGCATTTAATAATAGATTAACATCTATAATAAGTAAATTAAATGTTAAGTTCAAGTTCTTTAGAGAAGATAAAGACAAAATTACACCATTTAAATTTATTTATGAAAATAATTTTTATGAACTTAATCGAAAAATGATAGATTATATTATTTTTGTTCAAAATGATTACGATGCTAATATATATGATAGTCTATCAAAGGCACATTACACAGTAATTTTAGATTCAAGTGCTGAAAATCTAAAACAATATATATCTGAGAATATCAACGAATATATTAAAAATGTGAATTTAAAAATCAAGACAAATGTTGGTGAATCTGAATCTACTATACTTAAATTACTTAATGATGAAGAAGTTGAAGAAGTTGAAAAAGAATTAAAAGTAGAAATTATAAAACATCAAGAACAAAGAATATTAGAAATTAATTCTATAAAAGAAAAAGATTTATGGACTGAATTATTAAACAATAACAAGTTGATTTCATCTTGGGAAAATGTTTCAGAATATTACAATTATGTTGAAGGATTAGATGATAGTTTAATTGAATTTCTAGATATAGGAGAAAATTCAAAAGAGTTATTAGATATTCGTATAGATAAAAAATATAAAGAACTACATTCAAATTTTAATTTAACATTATTGAAAGAATTGATTGAGTGTAATAAGTTTAATTTAGTTTCTTATTCAAATTTAGTCAAAAAGAATGGATACCATTATGAAGATATTGATTTGTCAAAACTCGAAGAAGAAAAAATAAATATATTGGTTAATGATGTTATTCTAAAATTTGGAAATACAAACTTTGAACAATTAAAAGAAAATAGTGAAAATCAACATATAGTTTTTTTAGAAAAAAATATAAATGAGTTTATTGAAAATTATTCTGATTTTATTATAGATAGTGATGATATTACAAAGTTATTGGAATCAAAAAATATTTCTGATAAAAATAAAAAAGAAATTATTGAGCTAATAGATTATGATTTTATAAGTAATCCAAGAATTGCAGAATTGATATATTCCATTATAGATAAAACTATTATTATGGGTTATTACTATACCAAAATGATGATTACACAACTTGAATCTATAGAATCAAAAGTTAACTTATTAGTAGAACAAGAGAGTGATTTAGTTGATACAGAATTAATTGAAATACTAGAATTAATGCCTGATGAATATAGTAAAATAGCTAAACTTGATGGAAAAAGACCATTAATTTCTGATAAGGATTATAATAAAAAACTTATCAAACTATTATATTCACGAGAATTTATTACATCTGATAAGCCTGAAAAGAAAGATCAGATTAGACTTGTTATTAAAAATAAAACTAATTCTTAAATATATTATAAGTGCAATAATATAAATATACTTCTTAGTAGTTTTAGATAAAGGAGAGAAGGAAAAATATGAACCTATCTAAATCCCTCTCCACAAAGGCATCCAATGCAAAAAAGTACTTTGGTTAAAAAGAAGTACTATCACCCCCCCAGATGATTGAACAAACAGCCAAATCTATAGATTGCTATCAAGTATATAAATGAAGCTACTTTTAATTTCAATGGTATTTTAGTCTTAGTAGATATATATCAAAACTGCAAATATAGTACATATAAATAGCTCTTATGTAAGAGGTGATACTTTAGAAGTGTTCTTATACTACTATTTAAAAGATTTACAAATAATAATTTTTATTTACTTTTAATAAATAAAGTTATAGACTTAAAAAATAAAATTCATCAAATTCAAATGATATTCAATAAAATAAAGGAAATAACGGGTGTTATTAAAAGAGATTGATAAAAGAAAAGAAGAAGATATTCAATGTTTAAAGAACAAGCTTAAACTCTCAAATAATGAAAAACAAAAATATATAATAAGACAAGAATTAACAAAGTTAGAATCAGGGTTAAAAGGAGAAAAAGAAACTGCTTACTTTATAGATTTTAATTTAAAAGATAGTGAGAACTATATGGTATTACATGACTTAAGATTTGAAATAGATGGATTAACTGCACAGATTGACCATTTATTGATTAATGTTGCAGTAGGTATTATTTTAGTTGAAACTAAAAATACGAAAGCAGAAGTAACAATAAATGATGATGGAACAATGTTATACACTTATCCTAAAGAGTCACATAATCTTCCAAGTCCTTTAGCGCAATCACAAAGACATGCTTTAGTATTAGAAGAAATTTTAAAAAAGTACAATATAAAAATGGATATTATGTCTTATGTTGTCTTTTTACCAGGTGTTAAAATTAAAAATAAAGTTCTTCCTAAAAAATTCTGTAGGGCAGATACATTTATTGAAGATATTAGAAGTCAGTTTAAAAAAAGTCCTTTAAAAATTTTATCTGCCGCAGCAAAAATGATAACAAATAACTTACCAAGTACTAAAAATCTAGAAAATGTTGCAAATATTCTTATAAATGAGCATAAACCTATTTTAATTGATTATGATAAAAAATATAGAATTAAAGATGTAAAGACTAAAGAGAATATTCAAGATACACCTAGTAAAGAAGAAAAAATTGATATTACTTCAAAGTTAAATCCAAAAAATTTAAATAAATTTAAAGATATTCAAGCTTCAAAAAAATATATGGGACATGAAATGCTTAGTTTTATCTGCATAAACTGTAATACTACACAAAGAAAAGGTTTAAATACATTTACACAAAAAGAAGTTTTTTGTAAAAGCTGTGGGAATTAAAATACTTGAAAGATTTCCTGAAAGCTTGAGGTCGCAAATTGCGACCTTAGAACATTGAGGACGAAGGTACTTACCTTATGTTTTCACAGAACAAGATGTTTCTATGTTAAGTGCTATTTTAAAAGACTTAGGTAAAAAATGGTTTGCTTTTTCAAGATTAGATATTGAACCTTTTGATATATTGAGTAGATTAATTGAATAATTTGGATTAGGTTAAAATATGATATAAGTTGTATAAAATTATATATAATATATTTCATAGATTTAAAAATTCTAAATAGTAGGATATAAAATAATATGTCAGAATTAAAAATATCAAACAGCATAACACTAGATGAAAACGAAGTAGAAATATCTGCTATTAGAGCACAAGGTTCTGGTGGTCAGAAGGTCAATAAGGTTTCTGCTGCTATTCATTTGCGTTTTGAAATAGAGGCTTCGTCATTGCCAGAGTTTTATAAAGATAAGTTATTAGAACTCAAAGATAACCGTATTACCAAAGATGGTATTATCGTTATAAAGTCACAACAGCACAGAAGCCAAGAACAAAACAGAGACGAAGCACTTGAACGTTTGGTAGAGCTAATAAAAAGTGTGAATGTAGTACAAAAAAGAAGAGTACCTACAAAACCAACAAGAGGCTCTGTAACCAGACGACTGAACTCTAAAAAGAAATTAAGTTCCCAAAAGAAGTTACGTGGAAGAGTACAGAAGGATTATTAATATAGTATATTTAATTAAGGTTAGTTTATAAATACAATACTATACTATTTATTTAAATTAACAAAAGGAGAAATATTATGCCAAAATATATAATCGAACGAGAAATTCCAGATGCTGGAAATTTGACAGCAGAGGATTTACAAGGAATTTCTAAAAAGTCTTGTGGAATTTTAAAAAATATGGGTCCACAAATCCAATGGGTAGAGAGTTATGTTACAGATAATAAAGTATATTGTATCTATATTGCTCCAGATGAAGATTCAGTAAGAGAACATGCTAAATCAGGTGATTTTCCTGCAAACAGTATTTGTGAAATCAAAAATATCATTGATCCAACTACTGCTGAGTAATCGTAACTATACACTATAGACTAAATTGAAATAAGAATATTTAGTCTATAGAAATAGTAAATTTTGCACCTGTATATTGAACACCTTCGAAATTGTAAGTTTCATTTGTCACTTCTATAGTTCCTTTTAAATGTTTTATTACAATTTCTTTACTCATGTGTAATCCTATCCCTGTTCCATGAGATTCTTCTTTTGTAGTAAAATATGCTTCAAAAATTCTATCAATAATATTATCTTCAATTCCACCAGCATTATCAATTATTTCTATATATGAAGAATTTTTCTTTTGATATGTATTTATAAAGATTAATCTTCTTGTTTTTTCTTTTGTAATTAGTACATCTCTTGCATTATTAAGTATATTTATTAAAACTTGTATTAGATCATTCTCAATTGATAACAATTGATAATTTTCTATATTTTTTATAATTTCTATATTTTTTGTATTAAATTGAGGGTCAATTAATTTTAAGGTTTTTATTAAAGTATCTTCAATTTTAAATTCGTGTAGAACACTATTCTTTGGATTAAAAAATCCTCTAAAGTCATCAATAGTTTGTGAAAGGTATTGGGCTGAATTATTGATAGTTAGAAGAGCTGAATTTAATTCACTATCTGATAGAGTATTCATCTCATTTAATAACTTTGTCCCAGTTGATGCAGTTGTAATAGTAGATAATGGTTGTCTCCATTGATGTGCAATATTACCTATCATTTCACCCATTGCTGCCATTTTACTTTGTTGATACAATAATTCAGATTGTTGTTGTTTTTCTGCTTCCAATTTTTTAATTGCTGTTATATCTTGTACTATACCTATAACAAAAGTCTTTTCTTTATTTAAATGGCCTATACAATTAATCCATATCATTTCACCATTAGGTTTAGTTATTCTATAAGTAGAATTATGTTCTTTCCCTATTACTATACAGTTTTTCATTGAATCTTGGAAAGCAGATATATCTTCTTTAAACATCAAATTTTCTAGATACTCAAGCCCAAAAATCTCTTCATCTTTAATATTAAGCCCAAATATATTAATAAATTCATTTGACCATATAACTTTTTTCGTTTTTATCTCTAACTTCCAACCTGCCATATGAGCAATTTTATGTGCTTCTAATAATGTTTCTTTCTGAGCCTTATTTTCTAGTATTTGGTTTTCCAAATTTTCTTTATAATTTAAAAACTTCTTTTCAATTAATCTAGCTATAAAAAATGAAATTATTACTAATAATATAATGAATAAAAAGCTATATATCAAAAGATCTTTTTCTTTTTTATCATATTTCTTTTCAATAATTGCTTTTCTTTTTTCTATAATTTTATTTGCATCTGATAATTTAAAACTTGTACTTATTATCCATTTCCAATCATCAAATTTTCTTGAATAAGTTATTTTTAATTCGTTTGTTTCTTTTCCTAATTGTATAATAGGTTTATAGCTGAAGAAATCTCCACTTTCTTTGTTTTTTGTAGAAATTAGATTTTTTAAGAAGTTTTTTACATGAGAAAATTCTTTTTCTTTAAATACATTATGATTTAAGACGCTTTTTGATTTATGAAGAATTACATCTCCATCATAGTTAATAATAGAAACAAAACCTTTATTTTTAAATTCTAATTTAGCTAGATGATTTAAAATTCTTTTTTTCAAATTTTCTTCATAGTCATCAATAAATATACCTGTAGTAATAATTAAATCATATGGTTCAAACTTTTTTACAATTCCAATTTTTTTAAATTCTTTTGATGTATTATTAGGTTTAAGTGAATACCAACTTAAAAAACCTTCTCCCTTTGTTTTTGCAATTTTTATTACTTTTTGTACTGGATAATCACCTCTAAGATCTTTTCTATTTAATACGCTTTTCCCTTCATATTCACGAACTATAGGTTGAAGTATATTAATTCCTTCCATTGTATGTATAGAAAAGTATCCTTTTCCATTATCAAACCTAATAGCTTCAAGCGCAGTTTTTATTTGTTTAATTATTTCATCTTTTGAAAGAGTATCTTTGTTTCTTAGATACATATTTGTAGCAATTTTATGAACATTATTGATTTTAAAAGTTAAATCTTCTTTTAATGCTTTTTCAGATTTTGCTTTTTCATTTTTTATATAATTATTTACAGTATCTATTTTTGAGTATAAAGCTTCCTTTTCTGTTTGAAGGTATTGAGTTTCTGAAAAGTATTTTTCATTTTTTAAATCTTGTTTTTTTTCTTGATACATTAAAAATATTATAAATATACTAATTAAAGTTGTTATAGTTAAGGGAGTGTATTTTATGATGTTTAATAGGTTTTTAACTTTTTCGTCCATAAGTTTTTCCTCTATTGTATTATTTAGAGTATATAAAACTATTCCTTAATTATTATATGTTTTTCATCTTACGAAAAAATAGGCTTCACATTATTAATTACAATATCTAAAACTTCATTTTTCTTTTTATTTATCCAACCTGTTGTTTCATCATTGTAAATAATTATATGTGCTCTATTTTTATTTTTAAATGGTCTCATAGCTCTTCCTATGATTTGTTGTAAACGTGCTGTATCTTCAAAAGGAGGGTAAGCAGGACTTGCGCAAAATACATTCTTGATTGAAGGAATGTCAGTACCTTCTCCTAGAAGTTTAGAAGTTCCTATTAGAACATAATCAGTGATTTTGTTTTCTGTTAAATCAGAAAATATTTCATTTCTTTCTTTTGCTTTTGTACTTGCATCAATATATAAGACATTATAGAAGAGTGATAACTCCTCTTTTAAAGCTAGTCCTAATTCAAGAGTATTTACTAATATTACAGATTGATTAGCCTTGAACTCGTTTTTTTCAAGCTGAAGAGATTTTTTAATATCATTTAGTATTAATTCTTTTCTCTTTTTTGATTTATCAATATTTTTTTTAAGCATTCCTAGTTTTATATTAAAATCTAATGATCTTAAATATTCTTGGTCAATATTGATTTTATAATATGTATTTTTAAATCTTATAGTTGGTTGTACTAAAAAGCCATTTTTATATAAATCTATGATATCAACACTTGCAATCTCATTTCCAACTAAATCGTAAAGTCTTTGTTCATTTTTAATATTATTTCTATATGGTGTTGCCGTAAGACCATGTTTATACATAGCAGGTATAGAAGATACCACATCATAATAGACATCTGCACTAGCTTTATGCATCTCATCGCAGATAATCTGTGAGTATTTATCTTCTTTAACTCTTTGTAATGTTTCTTCATTGTTTAGTGATTGCCATGTTGTAATTAAAATAGCTGCACCAAACTCTTTTTTAGCAGAACTAAGCTCACCAATCATTGCTGGGTCTATATCTAAAATATCTTGAAATCTTTTTTTTGTTTGTTTAACTAAATCATATTTAGGAACAATAAATAGTGTTCTTATATTTCTTTTAGCAATTAAATATGCAGCGATATTTGTTTTTCCAGAGCCAGTAGGTGCATAAATATAACCAGTAAGTGTAGTTCGTGTAAATTTATCAATACAATCTTGTTGAAAATCACGCGGCTGAAAATTTTTAATATTAATTGTTTCTTGATTTTCTATAATCTTACACTTATCTCTTGCAGGTACATTTACATTCCATTTTATATCAGTACAAATATTCTTAAATTTACTTAACAATTGCAAAACTTCTCCATAAGGGAAAATTTTTTCAATAGCTCCATCGATAAGTTTAACTTGTGATCCTATTATTAATTGCATTATATTTCCTAAGAATATTTAATTTTTTAGATTATATGCAAAAAAATTCTAATCTTAAAAAATAATGACAATTTGTAATGTTTTCTGTTTTAATAAATAAAAATACCATCAAAAATCAAAAAGTGATTCTTGTTTTTGATTAAATGGTTCTATTAGTTTATAAGCCTCTTTTACATAATAATCAAAGTCTAAAAACTCATAAGAGAAGTCTTCTATATTATTACAAAGTTCTACTTTATATCCTACATTTATTCCTATTACTCTTTGTTCTGAATCTTTATTTAGAGGTGGAAGAATCTTTTTTAAAGGAAACCCGTTTTTACTTATAAAATATCTAATAGTATTAGATAATGGCATATAAGTTTTTTGTAATGAATATACTTTTTCAAGGACTAAGTCTATATTTCTTGTGGCTTTAAAATTTAGTAAGAAGTCATATTTATTTCTATGATTATGTATAAACTCTTCAATTTGAATACCTTTTATAAGGTATGCTTCTACTGCTTTTTGAACTACTAAAGAAGAATGGTTTTGATTCCATGCTAAGTCGTATTTATATGCACCTATTTTTTTGGCTTCACCATTTTCTTTTAACGCTATATAGTTGTTTACATCTCTAATCCATAGCTTTTTATATATTATTTCTTCTAGTTCAAGTCCTGTAAAATCTTGCCATTTATTTGATATATCTTCATATTTTGACTTGTCTTTTTTAGCTATTTTAAAAGTAAGACCATCGGTATTTGCTTGGATTAGGGAAACAGAATCTATTTGCATAAGTTTTTCAGCAAGCATACACAACATCAGTTGTCCATTTATAGTAATATCCAAAGTCATCTTGAAGTCATAAAAAGGACTAAATTGATTGTTTGTATCTCCATATGTTGAGTTTAGTGCTAGTTTTAGCATTTTGTTTTGAGAAGTACCTTTTTTATAAGAAAATCTCAAATCTCGAATCTCTTTATATATATCAACAAACTCAATTCCAAGGTGTTCTGGATATAAGTTATTTTGAATTACAATAGATGGATAATAACTTGCTACATCAACATCTATGATTAAGAACTCATCACTTTTATCATAAAACTTGCTTTCAACACTACCATGCAAACCGCCAGTTCCTAAATAAAAAGTAAAATCTTTGTAGTTTAAATGTAAGGAGTTGGCTTCTTTTTTAGAATTTAGTGTACAAAATGAGCTTAATTCTTCTAAGTTATCTTGGCTGATATTTGAAAAAACTTCATTCATAGAGTTTGAATACTGTTTTTTTAAATATTTAAGTAGACTTTGAAACTCTGGTGTTTCAAAACTAATATAGTCAAAGATAATCTTGCCAAAGTCCAAGTAGTTTCTAATAGTTTGTTTTGGTTTGCCATTTACATAACAAATATCTTTTCCAAGTTTTTCTTCTAGATTCCTTATAAAATATCTTTTACCTATTTTTGTATCACTGTAATTAAGCATATTTTCATTGTATTTTAAACTTAAGTCTTCTCTAAATTCTATGGCTTCTTTTGAGTGTTCAAAGAATAGTAATGTAGCTTCTACATCGTGTTTGTTGTATTTAATTAGATTGTCAAACTCGTCTATTTTTATATTTTCACCTATTTTAAAATCCAAGTCCTCAATAGAATCCATACACATATTTACTTCTAAAACTTTTAGACTTACTCTTGTAGCTTTATAGTCAAAGTTGTGGATTTTCATAAGATCAAGTTGATCTATTTTTAAAGTGTTTTTATCTTCTTTATAAATGATATTGTTTTTGATAAGTCCATCTGCAAAAAGAAATATCTGGTAAACTAGCTCTTTTATAGAATAATTCTTTGCATTCTTATAGATAAACTGTAGTACAGCATAATCAAAGTTTAGATTATTGTATCCTACTAATATTTTTTCATTTTTACTTAACCATTCAAGTGTTTTTAAAAACTTTGTTAAGTCATTTTTTCTAGAACTTAGTTCAAATACTCTTAACTCTTTGCTTTGAGTATTTTGTATAACACAAGTAAAAATATTGGGAAAGGTTTCTACATCATAAATATAATATTTCATAGTTTCGCATTATATAAGTTTAATTTTATTAAATAAATGACCCAAATCTTTCTGAATGACAGGTATATCCACCAGGATTTTTTACTAAATAATCTTGATGATATGCTTCAGCAGGCCAAAATGTATCAAAAGGTTCCAATGTTGTAACAATTGGCGCTTCCCATTTACCTGATTCATTTACAACTTTTATAATCTCTTTAGCTATTTCTAGTTCTTCTTCATTTTGTATGAATATCGTTGAACGGTAACTTGACCCTCTATCGTTACCTTGTCTATCTATTGTTGTAGGGTTGTGTATTCTAAAAAAATAGTCAAGGATTTCTTTAAAAGATGTTAATTTAGGATCATAAGTAAGTTCAATACCTTCTGCATGACCAGGATGGTTTTCATATGTAGGGTTATCATTTTCTCCACCTTGGTATCCCACTTCAGTGTCAATTATACCTTTTGTTTTTCTAAACAAATCTTCCATACCCCAAAAACATCCGCCTGCAATATATGCTTTTTTATAATTTTCCATTTAATTTTCCTTCTATTTTTTAAGTTTCTTTATAATATTTTAGGTATTTTACATCATTTACTTTAAAGTTTCCAATAGGATAGGTTTTTGTGATTGATGGCCTAGGGTAAGAGTTAAAACTTTTTTAGATATATTTACTATTATTCAAATATTTATAAGGGAAGATACTTTTGACATATGTAGTACCAAATTATTTTATAGAAAACAAATATTCAAATCTTTTAAAAATAGATAATTTATTGTGCTTAAATTATATTAGCAAAACAAAAAATTCCAATGTATATGCTAGAACAACTATGCATAGTATGGGAATTATGCTTGAAGGTTCAAAAGTGATACATCTTAGTAATGAAGATATTACTATAGAAAAAAATGATATATTCTTTCTTACTCAAAATAACTATTATATGAGTGAAAGAGTAGCTGATGATTCTAAATATAAATCATTATTAGTATATTTTGATGATAAGTTTATTTTTGATTTTATAAACAAATATAATATTAAAATCAATATAAAAAATGAACAAAGTATAGTAAAAGCAAGTTACAAAAGTGATAAGTTATTTGAAAATAGTGTACAAACATTTCAAGAGTATTTAAAAGTTGATTTTAACGAAAATCTTTTAAAACTCAAAATTGAAGAGATGTTTTTACAAGCAATAAAACACAATGAAAAACAGATGTACTCTTTTTTTAACTCTATTTTAGCTACAAGTCAAGATAGAATTAAATATATTTTAGAATCAAATATAGACCTTATTCAAACCCTTGATGATATGTGTAGTATCACAAGATTATCAGAAAACAAGATAAGAAGATATATTAAAAAAGAGTTTAATCAAACTCCAAAAATATGGCTAGACACAAAAAGATTAGAAAAAGCAGTTTTACTTTTAAATAATACAAATAAAAGTATTTCAGATATATCTACAACTTGTGGATACTCTACTGTTTCATGGTTTATTTCTCAATTTAAAAAATACCACAAACAAACACCTAAAGAATTCCGATACAAAATCTAAGATTACTTGTACCTTTCTATTTTTAGTTCTTGTAAAATACTTAAAATTTACAAAAGGAAAAATATGAAAGAATCAAATGATTGGAATCCAAACAAATATAAAAAACACGCTGATTTCGTATCAAATCTAGCTTTACCTGTAGTAGAGTTATTAGATCCAAAAGAGGGCGAAAAAATTTTGGATTTAGGTTGTGGTGAGGGAACTTTAGCTTTAGAGATAAAAAAATCTGGAGCTGAAGTTATTGGTGTAGATTTAAGTGAAGAAATGATTAAAAAAACAAAATCTAAAGGAATAGATGCAAAAGTAATGAGTGCTACAAATTTAGATTTTGAAAATAAGTTTGATGCAGTTTTTTCAAATGCTGTATTACATTGGGTAAAAAATAGTGAACTAGCAATCCAAAAGATACATAAAGCTTTAAAAAAAGAGGGTAGGTTTGTAGCTGAATTTGGAGGATATGGAAATATAAAAAGTCTAACTGATGCTATGAAAGAAGTTTTTGATAATCATTCTTCATGGGGAGAGTTTAACAATCCTTGGATTTTTTTAAAAGATACAGACTATAAAGTGCTTTTAGAAAACAATGGCTTTAAAGTAGAATATATAGAACTAATAAAAAGACCAACACCAATTGATGATATTACAAATTGGCTAGATGTATTTGCAAATGGTATAACAGAAAATCTAGATGATGAACAAAAAATTACATTTAAAAAAGAAGTAAAAGAAATACTAAAACCAACTCAATATAATGAGATAGATGGTTGGAGTGCTGATTATGTAAGGTTGAGAGTTAGAGCAGTAAAAAAGAAAGTTTGGGATTCATAAGATTCCCAAATCTTTCTAATATTAAAAATCAATTTTTGCTGTTACTTCATTTTTACCAATAAACTCTTTTTCATTTGCACTACTTACAACTAATTTTGCAATTTTATCTGTTGTTTCTGCTACTTCATGAGTTTGAGAAGCTATTTTTGCATTTTGTTGAGTTTGTTGATCTAATTGATTTACTGCTTGATTAATTTGTTCTATTCCTGAAAGTTGCTCTTTACTTGATGTTTCGATATCTGAGATTAAATTTATTGTTAATGATATATTTTCATTTAATTCTTTATATCCTTCTATCATATGACTGGCAATTTCTTTTCCATGATTTGCTTTATCTGTAGCATTTTTAACAATTGTTTTTATTTCATGTGCAGCTTCTGCACTTCTATTTGCTAAGTTTCGTACTTCTTGTGCAACAACGGCAAAGCCTTTTCCAGCTTCACCAGCAGTTGCTGCTTCAACTGCTGCATTTAGTGAAAGGATATTTGTTTGAAATGCAATTTGGTCAATCACGCTAATAGCTTCATTTATTGTATTAACTTGAGTATTTATATCATCCATAGCAATAGTAGTTTGATTAGCAAGTTTTTCACCATCATTTGCTGATTTTGTAACACTATTTGAATAAGAAGACATTTTCCCAATATTTTGCGTATTATTTCTTATATTTGTTGTTATTTCATTTAAAACGGCTGTTGTTTGTTCTAAAGAAGTTGCAGCTTCACTTGAACTTTTATTTAGTTCAATAACATTTTTAAGTAAAATATTTGAGCTATTATCGAGTGTTAAGCCATTTGATTTATTCTCAACTAACATCTCATTAATAATTTGAGCTAAATTATTTAATCCTATTGAAACAATTCCCTTATCATTTTCTACTCTATCTCTAAAGTCAAGATTAGCAAAGTTATCTAAAATTTTTGTTATCTTATTTATATCTTCACAAACATTTTTTGCTGTATTTTCAAGCATTTCATTAAAACTATTTTTTAGTTCTTCAAGGTTTTGATTTTGAGTTGATTTAAGTATTTTTTCATTTAATTTACCTTTTTTAACTTCATTTACAACTCTTTTTACATCTTCAATTAATTCATTATCTTGAACAATAAGATTTTTTGTATTTTGTATATTTTCATTAATTACTTTGGCCATTTGACCAAATTCATCTTTTGTATCTAGTGTGATTAAAGCTGTTGACTCTTTTTCTTTATTTAAAAAAGAAAAGAATTCTTGTAAGCCATTTTGAATAGTACAAGCAGAACTTGATAATTGTTTTGAAATGAAATAAGCAACAAGTGAACCTAAAATTAATGAAATTATTAAAATTGTAATCATTAAAATAGAAAAACTACTTGCAACATCTCTTGCTTGTGGAGTTGCTATTTGATTTTTTGCCTCTTGATAATCAATAAATTCATTAATCACACTTAACCATTTTGAAAAAAGTGGACTTGCTTGATTTGTAAGTAAATTAAGAGCTTTTTCGTGATTTCCTGAAAGTTTTGAGTTAATTATCTCTTTTACTAAAGGCATAGTTTTTTTCTCAACTTCTTTGATTTTATTAAGAATTACAATTTCTTTTTCTTCAATCCCTTCTTTTTTTAAAAATATACTATCCATTAATTTTGCTGAATTAGCATAAGAATCTTCTAGTTTTTTTATATCTACAATAGATTTTTTAAATAAAAGAGTGTTTTTATCTAAAGATAAAACAACATCTCTAATAGAAATAGCTCTATCATGAACACTACCTCTAAAATCTATTGCGTGTCTTTGTTTTACTGAATTTACTTCAGCTATATTATAAAGAGTATTATCAATAAAAGAAACCCTATTTATACCAATTACTGTTAACATAATGATTAAAAAAATCATTAATCCAAATCCTGAATATAATTTCTTAGAAATACTCATTATTATTCTCCTGTTAAATTTAATTTATATATTAATAATAATATAAACACCCTTGTTAAGAAATTAAACAAAAAAAATAATAATAATATAATAATTAGAAAAGAAATTAAAACTAGAATAAATATCTATTTTCTAGATGAGCTTTAAAGTACTTAGGATTTAAAGTCTCTCCTGTAGCTTTTGTGATTAACTCATCTGTAGAATAAATACTTGCATTACTCCAAATATTTTCTTTTAGCCAAGATTTTATTTGCGATAAATCGCCTTTTTCTATTGATTCATTTATATTTGGATGGATTTTTTTTACAGTGTTAAATTGCTGTGCTGCATACATTGCTCCTAGAGTATATGAGGGGAAATATCCAAATATTCCTTCACTCCAATGTACATCTTGCATACATCCGTCTTTATAGTTTCCTTTTGTATCCAATCCTAAAGCTTCTTGCATTTTTTCATTCCATATATCTGGAATATCTGAAGTTTCTATTTGTCCATTTATTAAAGCACGCTCAATTTCATATCTTAAAATCACATGCGAAGCATAGGTTACTTCATCTGCATATACACGAATTAAAGATGGCTCTACTTTTGAATAGATTTTTATTAAATTATCAAGTTCTAACTCATTTTTCTTTCCAAAAGATTTTGTAATAAAAGGGTGAATAGATTTTAAAAACTGACTACTTCTTCCTATTTGCATTTCAAAAAACAAACTTTGACTTTCATGTATTCCCATAGAACGAGCCTGTGCAACGGGTAATCCTAATAGCTCTTGTGGTAAGCCTTGTTCGTAGCAAGCATGTCCTGTTTCATGGATTATTCCCATAAGAGATTGAACAAAATCTTTTTCATCATATCTTGTAGTTAGTCTTACATCTTCAGGAACACCTCCACAAAAAGGATGCTCTGAGATATCAACTCGACCTTTATTAAAATCAAAACCTAGATGATTCATTACTTTTATTCCAAGCTCTTTTTGAGCTTGTATTTCAAATATTCCTTGGGGTTTTATAAAGTTTTGAGATTTTTGTTTTTCTACTATATTTTGAATAAGCTGCGGTAACCAAGTTTTTACATCTGCAAAAATATCATCCAATGTTTCACTTTTCATTCCTGGTTCATATAAGTCTAAAAGTGAATCATAAGCACTTAATCCATTTATTTCTGATCTAATACTCGCTTCTTCACGTGATAGTTTTATAACTTCTTCTAAACTTGGTTGAAAAGCTTTCCAATTATTGTTTTTTCTTTGTTCCATCCATATATGATTACATCTTGAGTGAGCTAAACTTTGTGCTTTTACAAGTGCACTTGGAAGTAGGGTATTATTTGAGTATGCTCTTTTCATTTCATATAATGATGCTTTTTCTATAGAATTTAAGTTTTCAGCCATTGCATCATCTAAAAGTAGAGCTATCTCTTTATCTACTGATGCTTCATGTAAAATCACACCAAACTCTGCCATTGCTTTTGCTCTAGCATCACTTGAACCTTTAGGCATCATACTTTGCTGATCCCAGTAAACAATTGATTGCATATGTGATAAGTGATGTATTCTTTCATATTTTTCTACAAGTTTTTTATAAGCCTTCATTTTTATCCTTGAACGTAAAATTAAAAAGATTTTATCATAAAAAACTATGAGATAATATTTAAAGATAAAGAGAATAAGCTTGAAGGACTTTGAAGTTATATAGACTAAATATTCTTATTATGTATATACGCTATAATCCAAAATCAAAATATAAAAGCTTTAACCATAAAGCAAATTAGGTAAAAAATGCAAGAAACAGCTCTTAAAATACTAAAAACTGGTCAAAATGTTTTCTTAACAGGATCAGCAGGAACAGGTAAAACTCATATCTTAAATGAATATATTTTATATTTAAAATCTAGGAAAATTATTCCTACTATTGTAGCACCTACAGGGATTGCTGCTTCACATTTAAATGGTCAAACAATTCATTCTTATTTTAGCTTAGGTATAAAAGATAGTATTGATGAAAATTTTATTTCTAATTTATTGGATAAAAAATATCTTCAAACAAGATTTAAGAAACTAAAGATTTTAATTATAGATGAGATTTCTATGGTTTCACCAAATGTTTTTTCATCAATTGACAGAATATTAAGAGCTTTTAAACAAAGTGATGAGACCTTTGCTGGTATTCAAGTTATACTTTCAGGTGATTTTTTCCAGTTACCTCCAATATCAAGAAATATAGATGGAAAAAGATTCGCATGGCAAAGTCCATCATGGAAAGAGTTAGATTTACAAACTTGTTATTTAGAAAAAAAGTTTAGACAAGATGATAATCAACTTATTTTTGTTTTAGATGAAATTAGAAGTGGTCAGGTATCACAAAGAAGTCATGATATTTTAAATGCAAGATTGCAAAAAGATTTAGATATAGATTTTACACCTACAAAACTCTACACTCATAATATGGATGTAGATAGAATTAATAATGATGAATTAAATAGTATTGATGACAAGGCAGAAGTTTTTAAATACACAAGTGAGGGTGCAAAGAGTAATATTGAAAAGCTGTTTAAATCAGCACTAGTTCAAGAAGAAGTAACGTTAAAAAAAGATGCTGTTGTTATGTTTATTAAAAATAATCCTGAAAAGTATTATATAAATGGAACTACTGGAGTTGTAATTGATTTTTCAAAAGATGAACAAAAACTTCCAATTGTTAAACTTTCAAATGGTTATATCGTAAAAGTAGAATATGAAGATTGGAAAATTGAAAATGATTCAGGAAAAATACAAGCAAAAATCTCTCAAGTACCTCTAAAACTTGCTTGGGCTATTACAATTCATAAATCGCAAGGTATGACACTTGATGCTGCACAAATTGATTTATCAAAGACGTTTGAAGTAGGGCAAGGTTATGTAGCACTTTCAAGAATAAAAAATATTGAAGGCCTAAAGTTAATGGGCTTTAATGACAATGCTCTAAGTGTAGATCCTTTGATTTTAAATATAGATCCACGAATAAAGCAAGCTTCACAAAAAGCAGCTAAAAAAATAGAATCTTTTGAAGAAAATCAATTAAATGCTATGCAATTATCATATATCCAAAGACTTGGTGGAACTATTGATGAAAAAGAAATAGCAAAAGAGAAAGTAGCACTTGATAGTGAACCTAAAATAGAAGTAAAAATGCCAAATCATATAAAAACAAAAAATCAAATAGAAAACTCAGCAACGCTACAAGATTTAGCAAAAAATGCAGGTTATTCTGTATCAACTATTATGAATCACTTAAGTTTAATAAAAGCAGATGAACCAAATTTAGATATATCAAAATATATGCCAAGTTTAAGTACTATTAATCTAATAAAAGCCGCAGTAGAAGAAATCAAAAAAACAAATAAAGAAGAAGATTTTTCAGAAGATGGAAAAATTAGATTAAAACCAATATTTATGAAACTAGATGAAAAAATATCTTATGATGATATAAAAATAACACTTATATAAAAATAGGATTTTAAGGAAAATATATGAATGAAATAAAACAAAACCAAAAACCTATAAAAAGCTTAGAGGATTTAGCTAAATTTGCTGATTACTCGTTAATGAAGACATTAAATGAAGATCCACAATCAAAAGCAGATGGTACTGATCATAATCCTAGACAAGTTTTCTCGGGTCATTATGTACCTGTAAATCCAACACCAATTAAAAACCCAGAATATATTGCACATAGTAAAAGTTTATTTGCTGAATTAGGCTTTGATGATAGTCTAGCACAGTCTGCTGATTTTATTAAAATGTTTTCAGGAGATATTTCACAAGTTCCAAAGCCTATGAGTAAAGTTGGTTGGGCTTGTGGTTATGCACTTTCTATCTATGGGAATGAGTACTATCAACAATGTCCTTTTCAAACAGGAAATGGATATGGTGATGGAAGAGCAGTTTCTGTTTTAGAAGCTGTTATAAATGATAAGCGTTGGGAAATGCAACTAAAAGGTGGTGGCCGAACTCCTTATTGTAGAGGAGCTGATGGAAGAGCTGTTTTACGTTCAAGTGTTCGAGAGTTTTTAGCACAAGAGCATATGTACTCACTTGGAGTTCCTACATCTAGGTCTTTGAGTTTATATACTTCTAAAAGTGAAACAGTTGATAGACCTTGGTTTTCACAAGGTTCATATTCTAAAGATCCTGATATGATGATAAGTGAAAATATTGCAATTACTACGCGTGTTGCTCCATCATTTATTAGAGTTGGACAAGTTGAGCTTTTTGCAAGACGTGCTAGAAAAAATGAGCATCCAAAAGCTATGCAAGAGCTTGAACAGATTGTATTACACTTAATTGAACGTGAATATAGTAATGAAATTGATGTGATTGATAAAAACTTATCTCTTGAAGACAAAGTAGTTTTATTAGCAATAAAGTTTAGAAAAAGACTTACAAAACTTATAGCTAACTGGATTAGGGTTGGATATTGCCAAGGTAATTTTAACAGTGACAACTGTGCAGCTGGTGGTTTTACACTTGATTATGGGCCTTTTGGTTTTATAGAAGCATTTGACCCATACTATCAAC
Organism: Poseidonibacter lekithochrous; assembly: GCF_018861145.1. Lineage (GTDB taxonomy): Bacteria > Campylobacterota > Campylobacteria > Campylobacterales > Arcobacteraceae > Poseidonibacter > Poseidonibacter lekithochrous_A. Next base: position 289,669 of record NZ_JAHKQT010000023.1, on the reverse strand, counting down.
CTTGGAGTAGTAGTGGAGATCACTTCTCCTTTTTAAATCAGCCTCTTGCTGCAGAGCAAAATTTTCATGTATTTTATTCTGCATTAAGAGTTTTAATAGGTTCAAGTAAAAAGCATATAGAAGAATTAGATAAAATCAGAGATGATTTTTCAAAAGTAATGCAAGAAGAAATGAATATAATGTGGGCTTCTAAACTTGGCCTTGATACTTTTGATGAAGAATTATTTAATGAACTAGTAATTCTAATGGTTAAAAGTTCTGTTGATTATACTATTTTCTTCCGAGAACTTTCTTCTATTCCAACTGAAATAAAAGCACTTAAAAAAAGCTTTTATGGTTCTAATTATGATGAGAGTATTGAACAGTCTTGGATAAAGTGGCTTGAAAAATGGAATTCACTTATAAGTAATAATACAAATGAATTAAGTTCTCAAATGAAACTTATAAATCCAAAATATACTTTAAGAGAGTGGTTTTTAGTTCCTGCTTATAAGCAAGCAAATGAGGGTGATTATGCTTTAATAAAAGAGCTACAAGAAATTATGACAAACCCATATTCTGAACAATCTATTGAAGTAGAGAATAAATATTATAGTTTAAAACCACTAGAGTTTTTTGAGCTTGGTGGCGTATCTCATGTTAGCTGCTCATCATAAATCTTTAAAACACCTATTTTAGGTGTTTTAAACTAATTTTAATAGTGAAATTTGTTCCAGTATAAGGAATGTCTTTATATTTAAAAGACACATTTTTAACAGTAATACTTCCTTTTAAATGATTTCTAATAATATTTTCACACATATATAATCCTACTCCTGTACCTTGACTTTGATGTTTTGTAGTAAAATATAATTCAAAAATTTTATCAATTATTCTCTCATCAATACCCTGTGCGTTATCTTTTATTTCAATGATTAGAGAATTCTTTTTTACTTTTGTATCTATAAAAACTAGTTTTTCTTTACTTTCTATTTTTAGTAGAGCATCTCTTGAATTATTTAATATATTAACAAAAACTTGTATTAATTCATTCTCAATTGAAAGAATAGTACAGTCTTCAATATTTGTGATTATTTGGATATTTTTATCTTCAAATTGAGTGTTTATTAAGCTTAAAGCTTTTTCAATTATAGAAGAAATCAAAAGCTTTCTTTCTTTATTATTTCTTGGATCAAAAAAACCTCTAAAGTATTCAATTGTACTAGAAAGATATTGTGCAGAATTATTAATGCTTGTTAATATTGAAGTTAACTCAGTATCTGATAAGGTATTCATTTCTTTTTGTAGCTTTGCACCAGTAGCTGCTGTTGAAATAACTGATAATGGTTGACGCCATTGATGTGCAATATTTTCTAGCATTTCACCCATTGCAGCCATCTTAGTTTGTTGAATTAATATTAAATCTTTTTCTTTTAGTTCTACTAATTGTCTTTTATTTATCTCTCTTCTTTTTATTAGAGCTTTTCTCATAAGATTAAATTGTTCAGATAGTATACCTATTTCATCTTTTCTTTCATCAATTTTGATTTCTTGACTTAAATCTCCATGAGCAATTTTTACACTAGCTTTTGTCAATAATTTTAAAGAAGATGAAATCTTATTAATAAAGAAATATATAATTAAAGTTAGTATTAGAGTTAATAGTAAAGCAAAAGAGAATATTATGAATTTATAATTGCTTAAATGTTCAAATATTAAATCTTTTGAATAATAGATTATTAATTTACCTAAATCTTCATCATTATATTTTAAAGAAATAAGACTTTTTACTAAGTTTTCATTTTTATATTTTTTATTATCAATTTTTATATTTATCAATTTTGAATTATCAATTAATTCTAATTTTACAATCTCTGTATCTTTATAAATAGAAGTAATCATTGATTTAATAACATCTTCATTCAAAGTATAAAGTAAAGTAGATATTGATGCACTATAAATTTCTTTATTGTGTTCAATCTTTGAATAAAAAATTTCATTAACTTTATCTTTTTCAATTTTAATTACTACTGTAACAAATAAACCAAAAAAGATAATAACTGAAATAAGTACTGATAAAAAAAGTTTATAGGTTAAGTTCATATTTAGCTCTACTTTATTAGAAAAGGATAATTATATTTTTCATAAGATTTGTCAATACCTTTTAAAAAAGGGTTGTCTATCTTATAAATTTTTCTTTGTTTCATATTTATAAAATTAATACTAGGTTGATAGTATTTTTCAAATAGTTTATCTATTGAACCATCATAAAATCCGATTTTCAATCCTTCTTCTATTCTTTTAGCAATTTTCTCATTTTTTTTATTCATAAAGAAAAAACGTGGAAGAGGGTAATATAGAGCAAATGTTCTATCATAGTCTAATTTATCTAGATGTTTATATGCTTCATATTCAGCTAAGACTTCATTGATTCCTCTTGGAAAAAGATCTATTCTATTTAATGTTATCATATGAAAAAAACTAGAATAATTAGCGATGATACGTACATTAAATCCATTTGATTTTAAAATATTTGTATCTAACCAACCAACACCTTGTGCAAATTTTAATGTTTTTAGTTCTTCTAATGATTTTATATTATGTATTTTTTCTTTCATTTGAGGGGAAATAAAACTCACTCTATATCCAACTATCCCTCTATCTACAGGAAAATTGGAAAATGAAAATTTATTAAGCAAAGTATTATCAACCGAAGTCTTTAAAATAAAGTTCTTGATTTTATTCTCTTTTAAATTATATACAGCACGTGTAATAGTCATTTTTTTTGAAGGAATTAATTTATACTCACCATATTTATCTTTTGTTTTATCAAGAGCTAAGCTTAGTAATTCTATTTCATAATGCTTTCTTGCATCTACTTCATTATCTTCAGCATGGTAAATTAGTGTAATTGGAGAAGCAATAATAAATGTAGGTATTAGTATTATTAAAACATAAAAAGTAAGCATATTTATTTTTTTCATAATATGAACTCCTTTTTTGTAATAAAGTCAATAAGTAATTTTAGCTAAAATCATGAAACTTGTCTATTCTTTAAGTAGAAAACTCTTAATTTATAGGAAAGTTTCATAAATAAAGAAAAGATGAAAGATTAAATGTTATGATTTCATCATAACTAATATTATACAAAAGAATGGCAATTATAAATGACAACTAACATTAATCCAAAAGAGTTCATAAAAGTACAAAATGATGCAAAAGAAGCAATAATCGAAGCTCATTTTAAAGGTAGTATCGAATATATTGAAAATATGCCATACTATTCTTCTACTAGTTCTAATAAAAATAAAGATTTATCACCTGCAATTGAAAAACTAATTGACTTTAATGTATTTGATTATGATGATTACTCTTATTCTTTATTATTAAGTGATGATTACAATGCTCATTTACAAACTTATACAGATGTAAATATCAAAGATATTGAAGATAAGCAAAAGATTATTAAGAAGCTAATCAGAGATATTAAAATAAAAAGAAAAGATTTTAATGACTATTCAAGTGAAATAAAAAGAATAAACTCTTCTTTTAGAAATATTAAAAAGGTTATTTATAGAGCAATTGAATCATTAAATGAAAAAGAGATGAAGTTTAAAGCAGAAGTAAACTTTGAAGTTAAAAAAGCAAACTTATATGATTGTAAAGCTGATTTAACAGCACTTTCTGAAGCTGTAACAAATACTGATAAATTTTTAATTGAGTATAAGTCTTATTTTATAGATGAACTTGCAAATGAATCTATTTCTTATCATATTAATGCCTTAGCACATCATCTACATGATGTTAGAGAAAATATAAGCAAAACATTAAATGAACTTTCAAAATATCTTATTCATATAGAAAAAGAAGCTAAAAAAATTGAAAAACTAAATCACTTATATAAGCTAAAAGTTCACGGTGAGTTGTTTGAAAAAAGCAATATTGACTCTGTTATAAGTAGATTGAAGAATATAGCACCATCTGTAAAAGTAAAATCTCAATATATGAATGATTATGATTTAATCACAGCAATAGTAGAACTTGCAAAAGAAAATAAAATTGCACCAAGTTCTGAAATAAAAGTAGAAGAGCAAAGACCTGAAGCTATAGAACTTAATCAAAATAAAGTACCAAAACAAAGAATGATTTTAGGAACAAAAAAAGTCTATTATAGTTTTATTAAGCAAGATAAAGATTTAGCTTCATTTTTAAAAGAAAAAGAGTTAAATAAAAAGCAGTTCTTATCAATCTTTATTAGAACAACACTGCAATACAATAAGTTTTTAAAAATAGAAAAAGATATAACTATTGAACATAAAGGCATAGAATTGCCATATATTATAAAGAGGGGATAAATTGGATCTATCGCAATTAGAAGAGTATAAAGAAATTTTTCAAGTGATTGAAGAGTGTAGGGTAAATGGTAAATTTATAAATGAAAATAGCGCAGATTACAAAATCAAAGATGCATATAATTTTATATATCAATACAAACAAGAAGTAAAAACTTTTTTTAGTATTCTTGGATATTCTTTAGAATCTGACAAGGGTTATTTTTACTTTATTATTGAAGGTTATGAAACTATTCCTAAGTCTTATGTAAACGCTTATATTGACTATATAGATATCTATAGATTTTTAAAATTACTTAATACAAATATCAGTTCAGCAAATGGTGGACCTTATAGTGCTAGTGATATTGAAAGCAGATTAAACGGTGATATTGAGTTAAAAACTATGGTTGATAAAATGAACTTTTTAAAGAAACGTTCAACTAATAGAGAAGCCATCGATTCAATAATATTAAGACTAAAAAATGATGGTTTTGCCCAAAGTATTGGTAATAAAGAAGAAGAATTTTTAATACTTAGGTCATTTAAATTTATAGAAGATATGATAGAGGAAATTGAATATGAACTCTAATAAACTTGGATTAAAAGAGATAAGATTTATAAACAGTGGACACTTTCCAAATGAAAGAGTATTACTTGATGACTTTACACTTTTACTTGGAAGTTCAGGAGTTGGAAAAACTACTGTTATGAGTGCTATATGTTATTTTTATACTATGGATAAATCTAAAACTAGACCTGTTGATAAAGAACTTAGTTTCTATGATTGGCATTTAGATAGTATGTATTCGCATCTTATTTATATATATGAAAATAGTATTGGAAGAAATGCTTTAATATTAAGTAAAGATGAGGGTAAAGTAAAACATACCTTTATAAATATTCATAATTTCCAAGAAGATATAAGCACTTTATATTTAGATGAAGATAAAAGATGTTTAAATTTAAAAGAAATTTTAGCAAATTGTTCAAAAAACTTTCTAACTTATTATAAAAGTGAAACAGTAAGTACTTTTAGAAAAATGATGTGCAAAAAAAGCTATAGAATGCTTCCAAATAAAGATAAACCAAATATTGATTTTTCTTTTTATGATAGTGAAGAGTCAGCACATATTTTTGGTAAATACCTTTTTAATATCTATTCAAATTCATCAGTTAGAGATAAAGGTATAAAAGATATGCTTATTTCACTAATTGGTGAAAAAGAGTACTCATTAGATATTTTAGACTTTAAAAATAAATTATCAGATGCTTTAAAAAACGTGGCTCATTTTGAACTAATAGAGGATAGAAGAGAGAGAATATTAAAACTTGATGATACAATTATTTCTTATAAAGCTTTATGTGATGAGATAGATAAAACTACCTTTGAACTTGAAACAATGTCTTATAACAAAGACAGAATAAAAGAAGTAATAAACAATAATCATCTAGATTTATTAGCACAGCAAAAAATAAAAAGTGATAAGAAAAACAGCTTCTTAAATGAATGGAAAATTAAACTAAATAACTATAATTCTCAAATCTCAGATTTAAGTATAGAGATTAAAACAAATGAAAAAAACTATAATAACTTCCATCAACAATATAGAATAGATAATTTAATAAAAGAGCAAAATAGACAAAGTGAGTATGAAAAAAAACTTAATGAACTAAATATTAAAGTAAGTGCAATATCAAGTAGTATTGAAGAACTTGAAGCAGAAGAAAAAACAAAAAAACAAAAAGAAACTGCACTTATAAATGAAAAAAAAGATATAGAAAAACAAGAACTTGATAATAAAAAAGATGATTTAAACAATAAGTTATTAAACCTATCAAAAAATAAAGAGATTGAAATACAAACAGGTGTAAGCTCTTTTGATAAAGAACTTGAAGATAAAAACCTTGAATATACAAAACTAGATAAGAAAATATCTCAAGATGAAACTGCACTTTCATATTTACCAAAGCAAACGTTAGAGAACAATAATACAAAAAAAATCAAAGAAGAAATACAAAGATTAGATAGTTTAAAAAACTCTATTGAATCCCAAGTTATAGTTTTAGAAAGTGAAAAAGAAGGTCTTCAAAAACAAAAAGATGAAAATCTAAAAGAAGCTAATATAAAAATTGAAAATGAAGTTAGTATATATATTAAAAATAAAGCTGAACTTAGTACTAAACTAGAAAAAGTTAATGCAAAACTAGATATTGATAAAAACAACTTATTTGGATTTTTAAATAAAAATGATGTACCAAATAAAAGAAAGATATTAGCCTTATCTAGTGATGATATTTTATTTGATGAGCGTAATTTAAAATATTCTGTACATCAGAGTAATGACACTTTTTATGGCTTAAAAATTGATGGAAATATTGAAGCACTTGCTAGTAAATATGATATTGAAACGCTTGAAAACAATAAAACATCTTTGCAAAAACAACATGATGAATTAGTATCAAGATATAATATTAGGTATAAAAATTCACAAGATAATCTAAAAACAATTGCTAATAAATATGACAAAACAATTAAAGAAAAAACTAGGGCTGCTTATGAATTAAGTCCAAAAGTAAAAGATTATGACATAAAAATTAGAAACGAATCAAAAAGATTAGAAGATGAAATTCTAAGATTAAAAGATGAACTTGACAAAACAATACTTGATAAAAAAGAAAACCTTAAAAAAGATAAAGAGCAACTACAAACACTAAAAGAGTATATATCAAATATAAAAGAAAACAAGTCAGCTTTTATTTTCAAAGTTAATAAAAAATATGAAGATGATGAAAGAAAGTTATCTGGTGAATTAAATATTTGTATACAAAGTATTAAAAGTATAAATAAAAAATATTTAGAACTTATAAATACTTCAGATAAAGAAATTCATGCTATATATAATGAAATCAAGAAAAAAGAAAACATTGATATCAATGAACTTGAATCATATCAAAAAAATATAAAACTCATAGAAAAATCTCTTAGAGATATTAATAAAAACAGAGCCTTAGTTATAAGATATAAAGATGAAGTAGAGCCAAACTATAAAAAAGTTCCTTTTTTAAATGAACAATATGAACAAATGATTAAACAAAGAGATAAGGATAGAGATTATTTTGAAAAAGAGCTTACAGTTCTTACTCTTGATTTAAAAGAAATTGAAAAAGAAATAGATATTTGGAAGAATTATAATGAGTCTTTTAAAAACTTTGAACTAGAAATATCTGAACTAAAACTTGATAAAATATATGAAGCTTATAGTGATGATGAGATTGTATTACTTCTTAAAAGTAAGAAAAATATTAACATATTAGAAAGATTTAAAATTCTATTATCTCAAGAAACTGATAGAGAAAAAACTATTATTTTAGAAACTGGAAAAGTAATTGATGGTATTCCTGCTGATAATATGATGCAATTAAAAACAAAATTTGATATAAACAGCTTTGAAGACAATATAGAACAATATATTTTAATAGCTAAATCTTATGTAGATTTTATTAAAACAAAGTTTGATATTGAAGGAACTAGTTTACAACTTCATAGGTTAATAGAAGCTATTAACGATGCTGTAAGTAAAATATCACATATAAAAGGTACTTTTAATAGTATTGTAAAAGATGTAAATAAGATAAATCTTACTATTAGAAAAGGTATTGAAAATATTGCAGTAATTGACTCTATTAGATTAAATTTTAAAGATATAGGAAAAGATGAAGTTGTAAGTAAAATAGAGAGTATTGGTGATATGCTAAGTGCAAATATGCTTATAGGTTATGAAAAAAGTCAAAGAGCAGATGAATTAAAAAATGAACTAGTAAAAATAGCGCAAGATTTAAAAATAGTACTTGATAAAACCTTCAAAAAAAGTATTACAGTTGCTGATATTAGTACTCTAACTTTTGATGTTAGTGAAAATGCACAAGTTACAAAAGGAATAGCTACACTTGATAGTGTAGGAAGTAATGGTACTTCTATTATGATAAAAGCTATTATTTATATTACTTTACTTCGTATGGTTGCAAATAAGTTTGTAAATAGTGAAGATATAACATATCACTGTATTATTGATGAAATTGGACAAATTTCAGCAGATTATTTTACTGAGTTAATGAAATATGCAAAACACTTAGAATTTGTTTTTATAAACGGTACTGCTGCAAATGATGATGATATTATTGAAGCATATCCAAGAATATATATGGGTACTAGAGAGAGCTCTAATCATGTTGAACTTAACTTAATTGATGCAAGAAATGCAATGGATGACTGGTAAGAGATGATTTGTAATGGCAATTAATATAACTAAGAATAATTTTATAGTTATAAAAATACTACTTGAAGAGAAATATATATCTAAGAGTACTTTTAAAAACAAAAAACTCTTAAGTGCATTATTAGCTTGCAATAGTATATCAATTAGCGAAGAAAGACCTGTAAAAATATACCTAAATGATGAAAAAGCACTCTTAGGTGTAATAAAAGCAAATGGATATAATGTAACATCTTTAAGAGATATAGAGCACTTTATAAATCAAGAAGAAATACCTAAAAGTCGTGATGATGTAGCTAATGATTATTCAGATACAAAAAGAGTAGAATCAAAAAGTTTTAATGGCTTGATGATAGCTGTATTAGATAAGTTAGAAGTTACTTTCAATAATAAAAAAGAATATCTTTATCCAAATATACAAGCAACTGGCTTATTTTTGCACTATTCTTCAAAGTTAGAATTACTTGATGATGTGATTGTAGTAGGTGTAGAAAATCCTCAAGTAGTATGGCAAATCAAAAAATATAAACATTTATTTGCTGAAAATAAAAAGTATTTATTCCTATCAATTAGTGAGTATAAAACAAACTATCAATACAAGTGGCTTGAAACTTTTAAAGGAGAGTATATACACTTTGGAGATTTTGATTTAGCAGGGATTAATATCTATTTAAACACAATTATTCCAAGACTAAAAAAGTGTAAAAAACACTCTTTTTTAATACCTGAAAATATTTATAAAATAATAAAAGAAAAAGATTATAAAAAAGATTATTCACATCAAACAAAATATGAAAATATAGAATCAAAAGATGATTTTATATTACAAGAATTAATAGATTTTATTAAAACTAATAAAATAACTCTTGAACAAGAAATGTTAAGCGTATAAAATATTATCATTTGGGTCATTGTATTTAGCTTGTAAATTACCTAAAAAAATGAAGTTGAATTAATTCGAGAACCCATTTAAAAAAGTTTATTTTCCATTTATGACTTAAGTTGTGTGGAAGAAAATGGAAATAAACGTATAACAAAAGATTGTAATGTAAATGGTTCAAATAAATATGCACTAGATTGGCAATCAAATAAGATATATAAATCTTGGCGAAATGCTGTAGAATTCACAGAAGATGAAATTGGTGTTAATAATAAAAAATCTTACATGAATTTTCAAGAACAATTTTCAGGTTCAGGTGCATCATTTATCTGGTCGAGTAATCTTGTTTAGGTATCAAGTTAAATAGTACTAATAAAAACAAATATTGAACATATTTAAGCACAAAAAAAGAGTCAAGAGCTTTAATATTTAATTTCCCATATTCTCTTACTTTTTGAGCAGTTTTTACAAAAAAATAGCTTGTTCCAAATAGACTTTAATTTTTGAACATATAGAAGTAGTCAAATTGACTACTTCTTTTTATCTATATCTTTAATTGCTCTATAGATTGTATTACGAGCTACATGAAAGAACTTAGATAACCATTCAACAGACTTTCCTTTTTCATGCTGCGAGTATATAAGTTTTTTCTCTTCAGTACCCAGAATAGCTTTTCTACCAAACTGAACACCTTTTTTCTTTGCAGCTTCAATTCCTTCTCTAACACGTTCATTTATTAAATCACGTTCAAATTCTGTAATAGCACCTAACATTGTAAATAACAGTCTCCCTGCTGGTGATGTTGTATCAATATTTTGATGTAATACTTTTAAGTTTACATCTTTATTTTGTAAAAACTTTGCAGTATTATGAAGGTCTATTACAGACCTTGCTAATCTATCAAGTTTAGTAACATAAAGTACATCACCTTCTCTTACGAAATCCATCATAATCTTAAACTGTTCTCTATCTGATTCATTCTTTCCTGACCTTTTTTCGGAGAAGATCTTTTTACAACCAACACTTTTAAGTTGATTAATTTGATTCTCAAGATTTTGACTTGAAGTTGAAACTCTTGTATAACCTACATTCATAATAAATCCTTTGTTTTGAACTTATTATTTATCTCATATATTTGAAGGAATGTAAAGCAGTGATTAATTTCCTGAAGAACAGTTTGTGGGGCATGAAAATGTTAGTAATACTATGGGATTTATTAAACCTACTGATGATCAGATTATTAATAGTTTGGTTAGATGAGGATTAAAAGAAATTAATAAAGTTGTATTTCAATAAAAGAACTTTGGTCTCTTACAAAGCTGTTGTAATAAGGTCTTCAAGAGATTTACTAGATATTTCGTATTGGAAAAGTGCTTATTCTTGTATAAGAACAGAAGTATTAATATCAAGTAAATTATTTTAAAGTCTTGTTTTCAATTTCCTTTTGAAATAATAAGATTATCTTATTTATAATATTTATTTGGATTTCAACACTATTTTCACCACTTATTAAATTTAATGAATGATTTATAAAGTTACTTCTATAGTGTGTTAAAAAAGTTGAAGCTTCTGATTTCTAAATAACAGTTGTTTTATAATAGATAGTTTCTAAATCTTAGGAACTAATATTCAAGATTTTGTAGTAATTGACATGCTATTTGTATTTTTTAATATTTGAATTGTGCTAACTTTTAGATATTATTGAAATAAAAATCATATAAAAAGGAAAATAAATGTCAATAAAAATAACTGTTGATAAAAAAGTTTATTCAGTTGATGTAAATCCTGATACACCACTTTTGTGGGTATTAAGAGATACTCTAAATCTTACTGGTACAAAGTTTGGATGTGGTGTTGCACAATGTGGAGCATGTACAGTATTAATAAATGGAGTAGCAACAAGAGCATGTGCAACACCTATTAATACATTAAATGATGCACAAATTACTACTATTGAAACAAAAGAAGACAAAACTGTTCAAAAACTTCAAAAGTTCTGGGTACAAGAAGATGTTGTTCAATGTGGATATTGTCAATCAGGACAAATTATGAATGCAGCTGGATTATTAAAATCTAATGCAAAACCAAGTGATAGTGAAATCTTAACAGCTATGAATGGAAATATTTGTAGATGTGGAACTTATAATAAAATCAAGACAGCAATTAAAGCTGCGATAGAAGAGGCATAAGATGGAAAGAAGAGATTTTTTAAAAACAACTTCACTTGTAAGTTCAGCGTTTGTAATTGGTTTTTATCTTCCAACTAAATCAAGAGCAGCAGAAACAACAGTAGCAAAACCTCTAGAGCCAAATGCTTTTGTAGAAATCAAATCTGATAATACAATTAATTTTATTATAGGACAAGTTGAAATGGGACAAGGAACATATACTACTTTAGCTATGTGTATTGCTGAAGAATTAAATGTAAATTGGGAAGAGATTAATTTTAAAGGCGCACAAGTTGCTCCTGTTTATAATCATTTTTATGGTCCTCTTATGATTACAGGCGGTTCAAGCTCAATTGTTGCAAAACAATTAGAAATGAGAAAAATAGGGTCTGCATTAAATACTATGTTAAAAGAAGCAGCTTCCAAAAAATGGAATGTAAGAGTTTATGATATTAAAACTAAAGATTCAAAAGTTATAAATAAAAAAACAAAAGAAGATTTTACTTTTGGAGAACTTATAGCTGATTTACCTTCAATAAAAGTTCCAAAAGATCCTAAAATAAAACATTTAAAAGATTGTACAATTATAGGAAAACCTCATTCAAGACATCCTAAAGAAGCTTGGGCTAAAGTTACTGGAAAAGCTGATTTTGGGTTAGATACAAGGGTTGATGACTTAAAATATGCAGCAGTTTTACATCCTACAGTTTTTGGTGCAAAAGTTAAAAGTTTTGATGCTAGTGCATTAGAGAAAAAAACTGGGATTATAAAAGTAAAACAAATTCCATCAGGAATAGCTGTTATTGCAGATTCATGGTATCTTGCAAAAGAGGCTTTAAATGATATTAATGTTGATTGGGATTTAGGAGACTTTGCAAAGATTAGTACTGCTGATATGGATAAAGAGTATGCTGCTGCTATGGAAAAAGAGGGAGCATCTATGCGAAAAGATGGTAATTCTGCCGAGGCATTTAATGAAGCTTCAAAAGTAATCGAACTAGATTATGATTTTCCATTTTTAGCTCATGCCGCAATGGAACCTTTGAGTTTTGCAGCACATCACAAAGATGGTAAAGCAACTCTATGGTCATCAGCACAATCTCAGACTTTAACTTTTGGTGCAACACTTAAAGTTCTTGGTGTAAAAGCAGAAAATATCACTTACAATACTCCATATTTAGGCGGAGCATTTGGAAGACGTGGTGCTATTAATCTTGACTTTATTTTAGATGGACTTCATGTAGCTAAAGATGAAGGTTTCCCAGTTCTTACATTATGGACTAGAGAAGATGATATAAAACTTGGAAACTATAGACCTAAATATAAAAATAAAGTTAAATTAGCTTTAGATGAGCATGGTGATATTACGGCCTTTGATGCTAAAGTTGCAAGTCAATCTATTTTTAAAGGTTCACCATTTGAAGGTTTTGGATTTAAAGATGGTGTTGATGGTGCACAAAAAGAAGGACTAGCATCCCATCCCTATAATATTGATAATAATGACATGCAAGCACATGTTATGGAATCACCAATCCCTGTACTTTGGTGGAGATCAGTTGGACATACACAATCAGCACAAACAGTTGAATGTAGTATTGACCAAGCAGCAGCATATGCTAAAAAAGATCCAATAGAATATAGAAAATCTATGCTAAGTAATGAAAGATTTATAACTTTACTTGACGATGTTGCTTTAAAGGCAAATTGGAAAAATAGAAAAAAAGAGAAAAATGTTGGTTATGGTGTAGCTATTGTTGAATCATTTGGAAGTATATGTGCTCAGATTGCAAAAGTTAGAGTTAGTAAAAATGATTTTAAAGTAGAAAAGGTCTGGTGTTCTATTGATTGTGGTTTTGCTTTCAATCCTCAAAATGTCGAAAATCAAATGATTAGTAGTATTAACTTTGGAATTGCAACTCTATTAAGTAGTGAAATTACAATAAAAGATGGGGCAACAGTTCAAAATAACTTCTATGATTACACAGTTACTAGAATTTCAGATGCTCCTGATATTGAAGTTAGTATTATCAATTCTGGTGAAAAAATTGGTGGTATTGGTGAACCTGGAACGCCTCCAATTTTAGCAGCAGTTCCAAATGCAATTTTTGATGCAACAGGAAAATTATATACTTCAATGCCAATAAAAATTGGATAAAAAATGTTTTTAAATAAAGAGTACTTAAAATTTATTGAAGATAGTAAACAAAAAGGTTTAGATATAGTAGGAACAAGTGTTATTGAAACACTTGGTTCTACTTTTGCAAAGCCTGGGAATATGATGCTTGTAAATTCAATAGGCGAATTTACTGGCGTATTAGGAAGTCCTTTTTTACATAATAAAATTTTAGAGATTTCAAAAAATATTTTAAAAAGTAAAGAATCCTATATTTTTGAATCTGTAGCACAAGATGAGTCATCCGGACATGGAAATAGCAAATATTTTTCACAGCCTTTTTTTCTAAGTGAAAATTATGGAGTACTAGGTTTATCTCTTAAAAATATAGGCAAAACACTTGTAAGATCAATTAAAGATAATAGCTACAAAATTCTTAATGAAGAATGTAATACTAAACTTGAATATGATGAATTCTATCAAACTATAAAATCTCCTTATTCTTTATTAGTCTTTGGTTCAGGAGTTCATGTCAAAGCACTTATTGAAATGGCAAATATTATGGCTTGGAAAACAACCATAATAGATATAAAAATGAATAAGTACGTAGAAGATGCTGATAAACTAATTGAATTAGAAAAATTAGAAGATATTTTAACAATGGATTTAAGTTCTTATACTGCATCAGTAATATTAAGTCATAGTCCAAAAACTGATGATATTTATTTAAGAGCATTACTTGATTCAAATGTTGAATATATTGGAATGATGGGAAATAAAAAGAATATGCAAAGTAAAATAGAACAATTTGGCTTAGAAAATGACAGAAGATTTTTTGCTCCAGTTGGTTTTGATATTGGTGGAAATACTCAGCAATCAATAGCACTTTCAATTTGTTCACAAATAGAGGCTAGGAAAAATGGAAAAATTTAGTAGTCTTGCTGTACTTATCCTAGCAGCAGGCACATCTTCTCGATTAGGCGAGCCAAAACAATTATTAAAAATAGGGAATGATACACTTATTAAAAATGCTGTAAAAAAAGCTTTGAAAATTAGCTCCAAGGTAAGAGTTGTCTTAGGATATAAAAGTGATGAAATAATAAATGAAATAATAAATTTTCCAATATCAATTATAGTTAATCCAAACTATGAAGAAGGTATGGGCAGTTCAATATCTTATGGCATGAATGACTTTTTTAAATCTACTAATGTATTAATTATGTTATGCGACCAACCTCTAATTCCTTTAAGTCATTATATAAAATTAGTTAAAAAATCGATTGAAAATGAAAATACTATTGTATGTTCAAAGTATCAAAATAGATTTGCAGTGCCTTCAATATTTCCAAAAAATTATTATAAAAATCTTGAAGAATTAAAAGGTGATAAAGGTGCAAGAAAATTTCTTGAAGAAAATACTCTAGAATTTGTATCGTTGCAGGATGAATTCTCGATTGATATAGATACGCAAGATGATAAAAAACTTTTAGACAAATAGATTTAAATATTTGACTTATAAACAGAGTATTTGAGCACTCTATTTTAAACTGGTGTTATACATCTTAGTTTGATAGGCTAATTTTTATTAGGTAAAAAAAGCTTCTTATTCAAGAAGTTCTTTTCACAGAAGGAAACAAGTTTCATAAGTTTAAAAATTCGCAGTTTTTAAACTCTCTAAGAAGTTTTACATTTCTTCTTATGTTATGTAAAAGTATAACCTGTCTCAACTAACTGATTGACAATCAATAATTAATGGATGTTTAATTTATTATTTTAACTTTGATCTGTCAACAAAAGATAGGACACAAAATTTTAAAAGTTACAGGTTATTGGACATTTGTATAATCATTTGTAAATAAATCTTTCTATACTACTAATATAGTAAAGCTTAGGAACAGAGAATATTATAAGGTTTCATTACACTACACGAACAGGTACATAAAAATCTAAAATAAATGTTTTATTACCCGCTAAATAATGATTCTTATGATAAATAGCATAAGCAGGTAGTGTAATAGCTTCATAGCCACTATTTGGCATCCAATACTGATATATATAAGTCATTAACTTACATACATCACCATATGATCCTTCATAGTGAAAAATTGCACATAACGATTCTATAACTTCAAATTTACTAATTGAGTTTGTAGGTATAAAATCATCATTTACTTCTAATGCTGCTATATAGTTACATTCCTCATATGGAATAATAATTGTATTATCATGATAAACACCAATTTGTGTAGCATTTTTAATATCCTTTTCATACGCATATGCCATAAGTCTTTGCCATAACTTTGATAATTCAACTCCATCATAACCTTTATGCCTAATATAAGCACATGTTCGAGTGGGTACTCCTTCTATTTTAGGCTCTAAATCTTTAAACTTCTCATAAAATTTTTCTTCTAAATCTAGTTTTTCTTTTGTGAAATTTTTATATGCACCCTTTTTCCATTGAGAAGGTGTATAAGAAAAACGTTTTTTAAATGCTTTTATAAAAGAAGTATGAGAAGCATATCCACATGATTGACTTATTTCACTAATTGTAGAAAATTTATTAGTAATAAGAAGATTTGCAGCCTTTTGAAGTCTTATAGAGGTAACTCTTTCAAAAACATTTTCTCCTATTTCTTCTTTAAAAATTGTAAGAAAGTGAGACTTACTTACACTATTTAATTTTGCCAATTCTTCTAATGTAATATTTGTATCTATATATTTATAAATATAATTAAGAGATTTGTTTACAATATCAGCTCGTATATGTTTGGTATCTTTTTTCATAATTTTATTATATCAGAAGATATAAAAATAGTAATTTAGGATAATAAAGAAAGAATATAGGATAAAGAATTAATTTATCTTATTGATTATAATAATAAGAAAAATTAAGGAGAATATTATGAGTAGAACACCAATGACAAAGAGTAATGAACAGATAGTTATATCAGGATTTGAGTTTTTACCAGCTCTAACATATAATAATAGTATTGAAATATTTCCGCCTTTTTCGCAATTAGCAAATAAACATTTTTTTAATAGAGGTTTAAATATTACTATTTTAGAATCAGGTTCAATAAAAATCAATTTTGATAATATGAATTTAGAGAAAAGAAATATTTTTTTAAAAGACTTAAAGTCTTTTTTAAAAAGTTCAAGAAGAGAAATAATAGATAATTTTTTAATCTATAATAATAAAGGAAGAATATGAAAGCAATAGGAATTAAAACATCACACGAAATTAATCATGAAGAGAGTCTAGTTGAGTTTGAAATGAATAAACCAGCTGCAAATGGCTTTGATATTGTAGTAAAAGTAAACGCTGTTTCTATGAATCCAGTTGATACAAAAGTTAGAGCAAATGCAGTTAAAGATACTGTATTAGAAAATCCAAAAGTTCTAGGTTATGATGGTATAGGAATTGTAGATAGTATTGGTTCTGATGTTACAAACTTTAAAGTTGGTGATAGAGTATTTTATGCAGGTGATGTTACAAGAAATGGTTCAAATAGTGAATTTCAATTAATTGATTCAAGAATTGTTGCACTTGCTCCAACTACAATTAGTGATACAGAAGCTGTAGTTCTACCTCTTACCTCTCTTACTGCATGGGAAGCAATGTTTGATAGAATGAATATCAAAAAAGATAAGAAAAAAACTATTTTAATTATTGGTGGAGCAGGAGGTGTTGGTTCAATTGCAACACAAATTGCAAAAGCAACTACGGAACTTACTGTAATTGCAACAGCTTCAAGAGAAGAAACAAGTGCTTGGTGTAAAGATATGGGAGCTGATATTGTTGTTAATCATAGAGATTTATTAACTTCAGTTAGAGAAGCTGGCTTTGAAACTGTTGATTATATTTTCAATTTAGCAGATACAAAAATTCACTGGGATGCAATGGCTGAACTTATTGCTCCACAAGGTAAAATTTGTTCAATTGTTGATACAACAGAACCCGTAGATATCAATAAATTAAAGCCAAAATCAGTAACTTTTATCTGGGAATTTATGTTTACAAGAGCTATGTTTAATACTGAAGATATTAGAGAACAAAGTAATATTTTAAGTCAAATTGCTTCTTTAGTAGATGAGGGAAAAATTAAAACTACGCTTAGTAAAACAATTGAAGGTTTTAGTGTTAAAAGTTTAAAGCAAGCACATGAACTTACTGAAAGTGGCAATAATATCGGTAAGATAGCCATTTCTTTTTAAGAAGAATTAAATGAAAAACTTAGAAAACAATTTTTATATTGTAGCAAGAGAAGCTGGTGCAGAGAATCATAATATTCCGGCATGGGCTAATACAAATAATAATCCAATAATGCTTGACGAAAATATAACTCAAAATATAAAACGAATAAATCTTTCAAATATACCAGGATCATTTCAAGTTCTTAATATTTTAACAAAAGAAGAGTGTAATAGGTTTATAATACAAACAGAAAAATTAGGTTACTTAGAAGATGCAGCGGTATCATTACCAAGAAGTGTTCGACATAATAATAGTCTTACGTGGATTATTGATGATATGACTCATGATATTATTTGGAATAGAGTTAAAGAATATATGAGTGATGAAGACTCTATTTTTAATGGTAAAAAGTTTTAGGAATAAACAAAAGGTTTAGATTTTATAAATATGATGAAGGTGATTTTTTTAAAGTTCATACAGACGGAGCTTGGCCTGGTAGTTCAGTAAAAGATAATAGGTTAATAACAGATGCATATCCAGATAGATTTAGTCAAATGTCATTTTTAATTCTATTAAATGAAGAGTTTGAAGGTGGTGCAACTCAGTTTTATATTGATGAAGAAAATCCTTCAAAGCCAGCTCGAAATTTATCAAATTCAAAAATAGAAAATATAAGAACACCCACAGGAGGAGTTTTATGTTTTCCTCATGGAATGCATCCTTTACACTGTTTACATAGTTCAGATAAAATCTTATCTGGCGTAAAATATATAATAAGAACTGATGTCTTATTTGAGAAATAACTAGATATCATCTATATTTTTGATGTAATATCTTTCCCTTTCTTTTTGTAAATTAATTTTTATATCAAAAATTTCAGATAAATTTTGGGAGTTAAGAATCTCGTATATTTTTAAAATCTATTATTAAATTAAATGGATTCAATTATATTTCCATTTATTTATTTTATCAGAAAACCAATTATCTTATAAACTCTGCCTTGCTGCTACACTATTTAAAAAACTTGTATCAGCATTATTTATAAAAGAATTAATGCTATTTAGCATATTCTCTTTTTGAATAGGAAGAAAACCATTAACACTTACTGCATTTATATAATGATTACTTGCAAAATGAGTATCCTCAACATTAATTAGTTCAATTAACTTTTTTTGTTCTTCTAATATTTCTAATTCAGTTGCCGGTAAAAACTTTCCATTTTTAACATCCTCTTGTAACTGTGTGCCATCAAAGAAGCCAAGTGTTGTTTCCCTAACCATTTTTGGTTTTGTTTTATTTATTAACTCTGCTGTTTTTTGTGCAACCTCAATACCTTTTCCTCTTCCACCAGTTCCTAACATCAATTTACAGTTATAATCAAAACCAGCTGTTTTTAGTCTTTTAAGTTGAGTATATGTATCATCCATAGTATAACCTTTATTAAAAGATTTTAAAACATCTGCATCACCAGTTTCAACTCCTACCCAAAGGTCATTGATTCTATAGTTATCTCTTAAATCTTTTAACTCTTCATCTGTTTTAGTCATTATATTTCTAATAGAAGAGTACATTGTAATAGTTTCCATCATTGGAAAATATTTAAGAATTAAATCAGATATTTTTCTTAGTTTTTTTGCACTTAAAACAAAAGCATCGCCATTTACTAAAAATATTCTTGTTTCTGATTTATAAAGTTTTTGTGCTTCTTGTAAATCTTTTTCAATTTGCTCTAATTTTTCTACTTTAAACTTTACATCTGTATACATAGAACAGTAAGTACAATTATTATGTGCACAACCTGCTGTTACTTGAAGTAAAAGAGTATTTGCTTCAGGTGGTGGTCTATATGTTATTCCTGTAAATTTCATACTAGTTCCTTATTCTTTCTTTATTATGGCAAGTTATATATTTAACTTGCCATAATAAAAAAAGAGGTACTTTCGTACCATCTTTTTAATTAGTAATTATGCTATTTTAGTCATTTCATTTAAAATGAACTCATCAACAGCACCATCAGTAGCAGCCATATAATCAGCTAAATGTTGATTACCCATATGTGTTTGCCATAATTCTCTAGATTCCCAGTTTTCATAAAACATAAAGTGGTTTTTATTTTCATTATCTTGGTGTAAATCATAGTTAATACAACCTTCTTCTGCTCTTGTGATATCAATAAGTTTTAAAAGCTCAGCTTTTACCAATTCTATTTTGTCCGCTTTTGCAATAATATTTGCAACGATTGTTAATTGTGCCATTTTAAATTCCTTCTTTTCTTTTTTATATGAGAGTATTATAACTGTATTAGTAGAGTAAAAAAAGTGATAATCTGCTAATAAAATCAAACATTTGTGCGAAAACTTTTATTTAGTATAATCAATAGCTAATTTACCTATTGATGTACTTGTTTCAACTCTTTTATGAGCTTCTTTTAATGATTCTACACTAAAACCATTTATTGTTTGAGTTAGAGTTGTCTTTATTCTCCCACAATCAATTAAGTTTGCAATATCTGTTAATATTTCACCTTGTCTTGCAATATCATCCATTTTAAATAGACTTCTTGTAAACATTAGTTCCCATACAAAACCAGCTGCTTTTCCTTGAAGCATACTTAAATCAACTCCACCTTCAAACTCAACAATAGACGCAATCATTCCAAAAGGAGCAATAAGTTCAACCATTGAATCCCAGTGACCTTTTGTATCTGCTACATTAAAAATATAATCAACAGTTTCAAAGCCAGCTTCTTTTACAGAGTTTACTAAATCTTTATGATTTACAACTACATCTGCACCCATTTCTTTACACCAAGTAATAGTTTCTTTTCTTGAAGCAGTTGTAATTACAGTTAGGTTTGTTAACTCTTTTGCAATTTGAGTTGTAATTGAACCAACACCTCCTGCTCCTCCAATGATTAAAATAGTTTTCTTTTCATGGGGATTAACTTTTAATCTATCAAATAGTGCTTCATAACCTGTTAGCGATGTAAGAGGCATAACAGCAGCTTGTGCATCATTCAAACTTTTAGGTGCAAGTGCAACTATTCTTGAATCAACCGCTTGAAACTGTGCATTTGAACCATCTCTTGTAACATCACCTGCATAAAATACTCTATCACCAATTTTAAAGTTTCTAACTTCTTCACCAATTGATTCAACAATACCAACAGCATCATATC
Organism: Poseidonibacter lekithochrous; assembly: GCF_018861145.1. Classification (GTDB taxonomy): domain Bacteria; phylum Campylobacterota; class Campylobacteria; order Campylobacterales; family Arcobacteraceae; genus Poseidonibacter; species Poseidonibacter lekithochrous_A. The sequence goes on along the minus strand of NZ_JAHKQT010000023.1, from coordinate 268,545 downwards.
CCATGATTTTTGCAGTTTCAAGTTGTGCATCTGGAGCTGTTCTAATTCTTATCTTTGCATCTGCAGGATTAACTGAAACAGCATTAACTTTAACAACAATGTCTAAACCTACTGCTTTTGGCATATCTTTTTCTATTTCAATTAAACTTTCATTTTCTTCTATTTTAAATGATTTTTTAAATCCTATTGCTTTCATGTTTTTTCCTTTTGTTTATTTTTTAATTAATGGAGTTCTTACAATCATATAAGTTCCAGTACCTTCTTCTTTACCACCATTTAATGCAGCTGTTCTATTTAATTGATCAACTGTTCCATAAAGGTATCCATCTTTTTCATTTACAACTAAGCCATCTGGCCATGATTGTCCTGCTGGTACTTTTGCAATGATTTTGTATCCATCTTTATCATTTGAAAAACCAATTGCGTTTTGTTCAATATTTGTACTATAAATATTTTGATATTTATCAACTGTCATTCCATCACTAAAAGCTTTTGGTGCATAATATTCAATATTGTTTGCTACTTCTTTCTCATTATCAAAGCTAGATGCTTTTACTCTATAAACTTTTCTACCATTCAAAGCTCCAAAATAAAGCCATTCAAAACTAGGATCAAGTGCGATTGGATTTAAAGCAAATCCACCTTCAATTTCAGGCATCATTGAAGCATGTGATTGTGCAACTCTTGAAGCTTTTCCTGTGTTCATATCTACAACAATAAAGGCAGGAGTTGGAGCACTTTTTAAATCTCCTTGAGTCATATCTGCGATAATTACTCTGTTTCTTTTTTCATCAAGAACAAAATCTTGTAAAAATGAAGTTGGTGTAGTAACTTCTTCTGGAATTTTAATTGTTTTAGTTAATTTATTCTCATTTATATTCCATACAACAAATTGTTTTACACCCATATCTAAAACCCAAAGGTTATTGTTTTTATCAACTCTAATACCAATAGTTGCTTTTATTGTTGAATCTTTTCCATGAGATACTTTATCATTTGGATATGCTTTAGTTTTTCCATTTGATAAAAGTTCAAATACTTTTGTCTCAGGAGTTATTAATGGTGTATTTGTAGCAAAAATTCTACCATCATTCGAAATAGCCATGTTTCCAGGTCTATGTTCGTGGAACTTTGCAAAAACTTCTGTCTCTTTAACTTGCTTTAAATTATCTGCAAATGTTAATGTTGATAAAGCTAATACTGAACCTAATATTATTTTTCTTAATTTCATTTTTTTCCTTTTGTTATTATATGAGAGTATTATATATTTATTAAAGGCTTTAAAAAATAGATTTTCTGCTAATAAAATCAATCATTTGTGCGATTTTTAGAATCTCATCTATTATAATTTAACTTTTTAAGGTACTTATGTTTATATGCAAGTTAAAATTGTACTATGAAAAAATCAACAACTAATAAATCACATCTAGAACAAATAAACTTAAGTTTAGTATATGTACACAATCATTTTGATTCATATATAACAGCTGAAGACTTAGCAGAAGTTAGCGGTTATTCTATATTTCACTTTCATAGAATATTCAAGGATATTGTAGGCCAAAATGTAAATGATTATATAAGAAATACAAGACTAGAAAAAGCATCAAACCTTTTACTTTACAATCAACATAAAACTATAGAACAAATATCAATGGACTCAGGTTTTTCAACAGCAACTGGATTTACATCAGCATTTAAAAAGAAATTTGGAATGACTCCAAAACAGTGGAGAAAAGGTGGCTATGAAGAAAGTTCAAATGACTCTATATCCATGATAGAAGTGGATGATAATATTGAGATAAAAGCCCCTGAAATAGTAAAAGAAGATGAAATCCCAATGATGTACATGAGAGTATATGGATATGAAGATGATATGAGTGATATTTGGAATCATATGATTGAATGGTCTGAGTCTATAGGTATTTTAAATGAACCACATAGGTATATTGGATTGTTTCATAATCATCCTTCTTTTTCTCCATATAATGAAGCTAGATATTTAGCTTGTATCCAAACAAAATCAGATGCATTTAGAAGTGGTAAAGTAGGAAAATGTATTATAAGTAATGGTAGATTTGCCAAGTTTAAATTTACATGTAAGCATAAAGACCTTTATAAAATGATGCATTTAGCATATATAAAATGGCTTCCTGATTCAAATTATGAGGTTAGAAACTTTCCTGCATATGTAGAATATAAAAATCCGGAAAACCTATTAAATAATGGAATTTTAGAATGTGATTTTTTTATGCCTGTTCAATTAATATTTTAGATAAATAACCTCTTACTCTTGGAGCAGTTTTTACTAATAAAAAGCTTGTTCCAAAAAGAGTTGAATTGTTGAACATTCACAAAAGGTACAGGTTGGGGAAACTTGTATATACATATTTTTATAACTCATCTTTAAAATAAGAGTTTACCTACATTGCAGATTCCAATATATTTAGTATTTTTTTATGTCCCATAAACTGCGACCAGATCAGAAAAAATATTAACATTATTACGAGAAGAGAATGGAAAATCAATCTACTCTCATAAAGAGACCTTTACTTTCTTATATAATGGCAAAAGAATAAGTACTTCTCCAATCATATTTAATAGTTTTAGATATTTAATCGATTGACTCTAACTAATCGATTTTTACCTGATTTTTTTGCTTCATATAATAATTCATCAGATTTATTCAAAATTTTATCAATATCCGTTAAATTGCCGTTACAGCTTAATCCCATAGAAACTGTAAATTTGAACTTATAATTATTTATTTCTATCAGAGTATTTGCACATTTATTTCTAATTTCTTGAGAGATATTAGTTACTTCATCTAAACTTTTATTATAAAAAGTTATGCAAAACTCTTCTCCACCAATTCTTCCAAAAATTGTTTCATCATCAATTACAGAATTAACTATTGCAGAAAGTTTTATTAATACTTCATCTCCAATAGCATGTCCATATGTATCATTTACAGACTTGAAATTATCAATATCAATCATTAAAATACAAAGAGTTTCTTTATTTTTAATTACTTTTTTTAAAGCTTGGTTACTATCTATAAAAAAACATCTTCTATTTCTGATTTTTGTAAGTGAATCTATATTAGCAAGAGTATAAAGCTCTTTATTCTTATCATTTACTTTTCTAAGTGCTTTATCCAGCTGCCCCGTTCTTTTCTCAACTTCTTTATTTAAAGTATCATTTTGAGTTTGAATTAAATATTGATTTTTAAAGAAAAATAAGAAAAATAAGAATAAAATAATAGAAACAATTAAGTTAAACATATAAATAGTTTCTTCCCCATTATTTACAATATCTCGCGGATTTGATACAATTATTGAAATAATATATTTATCATTATAGTCAAAAAATTGAATGTAATTTATGATTTTATTTGAAGTTGTATCAAATTTTATTTTTACATTTTTAAGAGTAGACAAATCTAGTTTTAAGTCATTAGTTAATGTTTTCTCATTATTAATTTTTATATCTTTAAATATCGTATAGCTTTTATCAAAGAATATATCATTTAATGATTTTATTGTTATTAAGTAACCTCTGCTATCTCCTGTTCTATCACTCTTTTGAATCTCCTTCTTTGAGAAATATAAGAAAGTAGAATCATAATTTATTATGGTGTCCAGATTTTGTTTTTCTTTAAACTTATTAATTAAAAAACTCTCAAAATTCTTTTTTTTATCTTCCAAATTTTTATTTGAATAAGTAGAATATGTAACTTTATTTTTAAAATTTAAATAGATTATTGTATCAATATTTAGGTTTCCAAGAGTTCCAGAACCTTCTCTAAAGTTTTCATAAATAAATTCTTCATTTTTACCTTCTATAAATGTGTAGGCATCATCCCATTTTGAATAATCTTCTGTAATATTTTTTAGATTTTTAAGATCGTTATTTATATTATTTAGAAAAGTTTTTATATTACTTTTGTTTTGTATTTTTTCTAGAGAAATAAAATCATTAATGAAAAAGTTATAACTAATTAAAAAAATAATTCCAAATACTAAAGTATATGAAATAATAAAATAGATGATGTAGTTTTTGATATATTTTGAAATCATAAGGATCCTATTTAATTTATGTATAACTATTATTTAATAAATTTAACAAAAGGTACATTTATATCTTATAAATACTCAAAAACAAAAAGTCTTTTTATCATAAATAAAAAAAATAACTTAATGTAAAAACCCAGAATAGAAGAAAAAAGGTAGCATAAATGAATTATCACAAAGTATTCTATACAACTAAAGAAGGATGATTCTCTCTTGCAATAATCATTTTATTATATTTAAACATATAGTTAACCTCTTTATGTTTCAAACAAAATAATAATATAATGTTTTATTTATATTTTACATCATTTCCCCTTAGTGAAAAATAAATGAAGAAAAAATACATGTCAGACCCAATTTAACAAGGACGTTTAGGATTTTTTCAAAGAATACTAATTGAAATGTAAACTTATGAATAATAGAAAACCAATATCCTATATCTTTCATACGTTAGCTATCTAGTGATATGGCAACAAGAAATAGGACACAAAATTCTGAATAGTCTCTTCCTCAACCTCTTATATTTGGAGCACGAACTTCTCATTTTAGTTTTCATGTTCCACAAAGTGTTCAAAAAGTAAAAACTGCAAAGTTCCATAAACCTTAAGGAATTTTGGAATAAAAAGTGGGCTTTTAAACTATTTGCTTTACTGTCTTTGGTCTAAATCTTAATAAATCATCTAAGTAGTTATTATAATCATATTTATATGTAGTTACTTTTATTTTTATAATTACATCTTCTTTTATACCAAATTCTAAATCTATCGTATAAAATGGTTTTAAAAATGGTGTTGTATTATATTTAGATTTTAGAGATAGTATTGTCTCTCTTAGAGTATTAAAATCTACATCAACTCTTTTCACTAATGAGTTTAATTTTTCTTTTGTTTCTTCTACATACTCTTCTAAAGGATAATCATTTTTAACTGTATATTTAAATTCTAAATAGTCTAAATCTTTAATAGCTTTATGAATTATTTCTATTTCATTTAGGGCTCTATTTTCAAGTGAAAATAATTGACCTGTCATCTCATTTCTATATATTGATTTAAATAAATTAACTTTTGATATTTTACAAACTTCATTAGGTTTATCTTTAAAATAAAATTCCATACCTTCATATAATGTTGTTGAAATGGATGATTTATATGCAAGACCTAAAAATATATTATTTAATTGTTCTTTCATTGAAAAGAGTGAAATCAAGATCAATGCTGATAATACAGGGATTATTACTGTTAAATTATTATTTGAAATAATAAAGAATGAAACAAAAGAAAATATTATTAAATAGATTCTTAACATATATTGTCTTTTGTTATTTAAAGTAGCTTCTAAGTTTATTTTTTTTAGTGTAATTTTTGACTTATTTATTTTATTTTTATAATATTTACTTAAGATAATAACATGAATTAAATAGATTATTGACAATGTAATTGTCAATAATATTAACTTACTGTAATCAAAATCATTCAGTAAGTTTAATAAGTTTTCTAAATCAGTAAATAAATCTTTTAGTATATTCATTCTTTTTTCTTTTTTCTAAGTATTTTAGTTTCTAATTATACTTAATGAATGCTTTTACTTTTGTAATGATTTTTTAATTGCCAATTTATCATATAAATCAAGAATATTTAAATAATCTTGATGATAAGTTACATTAATAAACTCACTATCTCCATTAAATATTTGTGTTGCAAGTTCTACTTTTTCTTTTGTAAAGACATTATTTAAAGCAGTCTCATAATCTTCCCAAGATGTTTCATCAATATACATTCTTGTTAATTGTGCTAAAGCAAAAGCTAAAGGTTTATTTGACATTTCAAAGTATTCTATAGCTTCTTCATAATTTCCAAGCATTAAATGTAATTGTGCTTTAAAATCACAAATAGTAAAGTTTTCTTTGAAAATTACACCGATGTATTTTTCTATATTTAGATTATTATCAAAGGCTTCAATTTCATTTAAAATCTCTTCTGGATCATACTCTTTAAAGTTTAAAACCATATCTCTGATCATTTTTCCAGCATTTGTATTGTTATATATCATATCTTCCAAAGGATATACTTCTGAAACACTTGGAACTATAATTTGACAAGAATAGAATCCTAGATAATTATACTCTCTTATATAGACATCTTTTTTCATTGTCTTTGTAATATTAATTAGATAATCATATTCTTCATCTGTATTCGTTCCATTATAAACCCAAGGAGTATATTCAAATGTTTTTTTAGCAGATAAAAACTCAAAACCAATTTTTCCATTTGAATCAATAAAATGAGATTCAATATTTGAATTTGTTTGGATTAATTCTTTATCAAAAGTTGGCTTTTCAAAACCATCTAAATCACCTAAATCTCTACCTTGCATAAGTTCAGTCATTGTTCTTTGTAATGAAACTTCTAAAATAGGGTGAGCACCAAATGATACAAACAGTGTAGATGTTTTTGGGTTAATTAAAGAGATTGCAGTTACAGGAAATTTACCTTCAAAAGAACAATCTAATACTTCGATTATATAACCTAAGTCTTCTAAGGCTTTTATATCTTCATTTAGTTTTGTAAAATTTTCTAAAGCAACTTTAGGAAAAGCAGGAAGTGAATATCCTTCTTTAATAATAGCAATTTTTACATATCTTTCAAAAATCTCACTTAATGATTGTACCTGTGCTTCTTTTGGAGTATTTCCAGTAGCAAGTCCGTTACTTACATAAAGGTTATGTGTTAAGTTTACTGGTAAATATGCTTTTTTATTTGTGCTTAAATTTACAAAAGGTAAAGATACAATCTTATCAAAGTAGTTACTATGATAATCAACAAAATCTTTTGCTTCAAAAGTATTATCTTTATTGTAAAACTTAGCTAAGTCTTTATCTAAGTACTCTTCATCAAATGAAAATACTTTTTGATCAGGATAAGCCTCTCTATTTGGAATATAAAATTCTATAAAACTATTGTTTGTTTGTAATCTTTCGATGAATTCACCAAGAGCACTAACCGTACTAGCTTCAATACAAGTACCTTTTCCATTTGAGTAAATATGTTTTGGAGCATCATTTGAGCTTAAATTTACTGAAAAGCAGTTTTTTAAAGGATGTTTAACTTCTGCAAAAGTTACCTCTGATCCAACATCTTTTAATGTTTTTGTCATTTTTTCTAACGATTCTTCTAATGAAGAGTTTTTTGATAATATTTTCATGTTCAACTTTGTGTTTTTTTCGAGTATAACTGAATAAAATGGTGGTATTAATTAAACATAATTACTGTGGACAAATATTATCATTTTAGATAGAATTGCGCATGAAAAAATTTATATTAATACTGTTTTTAATAAACATACAAATACTAAGCGCAAACTCAAATAATATTCTTTTTTTAGGTGATTCTTTAACTGAAGGATTAGGCGTAAATAAAGAAGAGGCATTTCCAAAGTTAGTTGAAACTTTAATACAAAGTGAACTTAAAAAAGACATCACAGTAATAAATGCAGGAGTAAGTGGTTCAACAACTAGTGATGGACTTTCACGTCTTAAATGGTATTTAAAAAAGAAGCCATATATCGTTTTTTTAGCACTTGGAGCAAATGATGGATTAAGAGGTTTAAATCTTGAATCAAGTCAAAAGAACTTAGAAGAGATTATTCAATACGCACAAAAATCAAATGCAAAAGTTTTATTAGCAGGAATGTTAATTCCACCTAATTATGGCCCTGATTACTCACAACAATTTAAAAAAATGTATGAAAATATAAAAATTAAATACAATTTAGAATCTATGCCTTTTTTACTGCAAGGAGTTGCAGGAGTTAAAGAGTTAAATCAAAGAGATGGAATTCATCCAAATGTTGATGGTCATAAATATATTGCAAAAGAAGTTTTCGAATTTTTAAAGGAAAAATTATAATGTTAGAATTAAAATCACTAAAAAAGGCCTATATCCAAGGCTCACAAAAGATTGAAATATTTGAAAATCTAAACTTTCATTTAAAAGAGGGTGAAAGAGTTGCTATTATGGGAAAATCAGGAAGTGGTAAATCAACACTGCTTTCACTAATCTCAGGGATTATTAAAGCAGACTCTGGTGATATTATTTTAAACTCTGTTTCTTATAAAGATTTACAAGAGAGTGAATTAAATGACTTTAGAGCTACAAATATTGGTTTTATCTTTCAAAACTTTCATTTAGTTTCTTATTTAAATGCTTTAGAAAATGTGATGCTTCCTGCAAAAGTTTGTAATATTGCAAATGCAAAAGAAAAAGCAATTGAGCTTTTAAAAAGTGTAGGGCTATCTCATAGATTAGATCATTTGCCCTCACAGTTAAGTGGTGGTGAGAAACAACGTGTTGCAATTGCAAGGGCGCTTATTCATAATCCTAAAATTATATTAGCAGATGAACCAAGTGGAAACTTAGATGAAGAGACTGGGATTGCAGTTATGGATAAACTTTTTGAGTTAATAAAGCAAAATAACACTACTTTGATTTTAGTAACTCATTCAAAAGATGTAGCAACTCGATGTGAAAAAACTTATGAGCTTAACTCTGGAAATTTAAATAAATGTTAGTACTAGAACTAGTATATAAAGCACTTGCACGTTCAAAATCTTTCTCACTTATATTTATATTCAACTTTTGTTTAGCTATTGCTTCACTTTCTTATTTACAGTTTTTTAAAGGAAGTATGGAAAACTCACTTGATACAAAAGCAAAGATTTTATTAGGTTCTGATCTTGTTGTATCTTCAAGATTTCCTATAAATAAAGAACAAATTGAAGATATTAAAAATAAGCTACCAGAAATAAAAAGTTTTACTCAAGGTATTTCAACAGTTAGTATGATATCTAGTGAAAAAAGAGCTAGACTTATGGAAGTTGTAAAGTTAAATGAAGGTTTTCCTTATTATGGTGGCTTAGTTTTTAAAGATAAAACAATCTATCCAAAAGGTGAAGCAATGCCTGCATCAAATGAAGTTTGGGTTTATCAAGAAGTTCTAGACCTTCTAAATTTAAAGTTACAAGATAAAGTAAAAATTGGAAAAGCAAACTTTATTATAAAAAAAGTTATTGAAGAGGATAGTTTAAAAGCTATAAGTTTTAGTGGTTTTATGCCAAAAATTTATATAAGTAGTGAAGGTTTAGATAAAACAGAACTTTTACAGTTTGGCTCAACGGCGAGATATAAACTAAATTATCTTTTTAAAGAAAATTTTGAAAATGATAAACTTGAAGAGATTGAAAACAAACTTGAAAAGAGTATTGACCAAGATTTAAGAGCACTTTCTCCAAATGATGGAAGAGATAGATTGTTGCGTGTTTTAAACTTTGTTACAAACTTTTTATCATTGGTTTCACTTATTTCATTCTTCTTAGGACTCGTTGGACTTATATATTTATATTCAGGATTTTTAAAGAAGCATCAAAAAGATATTACAGTTTTAAGTGATTTAGGATTAAATAAAAAGAGTTTAAGCCTAACTTATCTTTTACATCTGTTTGTATTAGTTTCAACAGCATCTGTAATAGTATTTTCACTTATGACCATATCAGCTTCATTCTTAGCTCCAATAATTGAGAAACTTATTGATTTTAAATTTGATCTAAGCTTAGATTTTACTTTCTTTTTAAAGTCTGCTTTAGTTTTACTGCTACTTAGTTTAAGTATTGGACTTCCTTTGATTTTACCATTACTTCAAAGAACAAAGAGGCCATTTTATAAGGTTGTTTTAGGTTTTGTTCCTTTTATTATTCTTTTATTAGTAATATCTCATTTTGTAACGCCAAATAAATTTGTAGGTCTTTATTTTGCAAGTGCTATGCTTGTAATAATTGCAATATTTTTTGCCCTTGGTTCAATAATTTTAAAGAAGTTTGATTTTGTAGGACATTTAGAAAATTTATCTTTATCTTTAGCTTTAAAAAATATTGTTAGACAAAGAAGAACATCCCTTACACTGTTTACAGCAATACTTTTATGTACAACATTTTTTAGTCTTATTCCTCAAATTGGTTCATCACTATCTTCTGCTTTAACACAAAGTATTGATGATAGACCTAGATTTTTTGTAGTTGATGCTAAAGAAGAACAGATTAAAGATATCAAAAAGGAAGTAAATAGTATGGGTGCAAAATTAGAAAATATTGCACCAATGATAAGAGGGCGTATAATAAAAGTAAATGATATGGATTTTACAAAGCATTCACAAAAAAATGCAAATAAAGAGTTAAAAGCAGAACAAAGTGAACTTAAAAATAGGGCGGTTAATCTTTCATATAGAAATACTTTAAAGAAAAGTGAAGAGATTATAGAGGGAAGGGAATTCTCAGGTGTTTATGATTCCCCAGACTTTTCAAAACCTATAGAAGTAAGTGTAGAAAAAAACTATGCAAATAGACGAGGAATAAATCTAAATGATACTCTTGTTTTTGATATTTTAGGATTAGAGTTAGAAGCTGTGGTTGTAAATATTAGAACTGTTAAATGGACTGAATTTGTACCAAATTTCTTTTTGATTTTACAAGAAGGTGCTTTAAGTGATGCTCCAAAAACAATACTTGCTACTATTTCAACAGGAGATTATGATGCAACGCAAATGCTTATAAAACTATCAGATCTTTTCCCAACATTAACAGTTATTGATGTTAAGAACTTATTTGAATCTTTTGCAAAGCTTGTAAAAAATGTCACAAACATAACGAATAAGATGAGTATTTATTCCATCATAATTGGACTTTTAATGAGTTTTATTATTATTCAATATCAAATGAATTTACAAAAGAATAATATTCTAAGATTAAAAATGATTGGAGTAAAAAACAAAGCTATTAGAAACTCTTTTTTAATAGAGTTTGGACTAATCTCTTTTACTGCAAGTACTTTTGGAATTATTTTAGGAAGTATTGGCTCTTATGCTATAAGTAATATACTTTTTGATTCATACTGGGATTTTAGACCTGATGTTCTTTTGGTTTATTTTTTCTTTATACCAATTTTAACGATTTTAATTGTTAGCTTTTTTACTTCAAAAATGATACATCAAAAAGAAAACATTCTTTTTGGTGAATAGCTTTAATTAAAAAAGGAAGTAATTTACTTTCTTTTTTAATACTAAAAACAAACTTTATAGACAAAACTGTTATAATAGAACTTAATAAAGGAGGTAGTTATGGATATTAAAAAAATTATTAATTCACTTGATTTAATATATTATGAGTATGATGAAAAGAAAAAAATTCTAATAAAAGATATTAATTATTCAAATAGATTCACAGAAATGGAGTTTTTAAAAATCACATATCATTTATCTAAAGTATATGTTCCTTTTGAGGTATTGAAAAACAAAACTATTAGCTTAGAAAAAACAAAATTTAATATTAAAAAATATTTCTCACAAATCATAGATAAGACTAAGACTAAAAATATTTATTTATTAAATAACTATAAAATTAAAGGTGTTAAAAATATTCCTTTATTTAAAATTGAATATATAAATAAAAAAATAGATTTTAGTAAGTATGATGCAATTATATTTACTTCTAAAAATGCAATCAATGCAATTAATTCTTTTAATAAAGCTTGGAAAAATATCCCTTCTTATGTTATTTCTGAACAAACTGCTAAATTAGTAAAAGATTTAAATGGAAAAATAGAATATATTAGTAAGATAAAACATGGAGATGAGTTTGCATATGAAATCTTGACTTTGTTAAAAAACAAGAAAGTATTATATTTACGTGGTAAAGAAATTGTTTCTAATTTAATAAATATTCTAAGTGATAATAAAATTCAAATTGATGATGAAATAATTTATGAAAACTGCTTTGATGAAGCAGTTAAAACTGTAGAAATCCCAAAAAATTCTAAAATTATTTTTACATCTCCTTCTACAATTGAATACTTCTTTAAGGTATTTTCATGGGATGAATCTTATCAAGCTATATCTATTGGGAAAACTACAGCTCAGTATTTTCCTAAAAATATTAAACCTATAATTGCTGATAATACTTCTTTTAAATCTTGTGTTGATAAAGCGTTAGAATTAGAAGTTTAATCTAAGAGAAAAACTCCTCTAATATTAGGTGAAAATTCTTATAAAAAAAGAATCAAAATCATATTTTATATGATACAATTCGAAATTATATTATAAGGATTTTTTATGGAATATGAACATGCCCTTATCCTAGATAAAAAGGGAGGAGCTAAAGAAATTAACATTGAGGAATATAAAGAAGGAATGGGACTGTTATGGTTGCATCTTGATTATTCTAAAAATGATACAATTCAATGGCTTACAAATAAAAGTAATATCGACCCCTTAGCAATTGAAGCTCTATTGACAGAAGAAACTAGACCTCGAACTATTATTTTAGAAGAGTCAATTTTATTAGCATTAAGAGGTGTAAATTTACATCCTAATTCTGATGCTGAAGATATGATTTCTATTAGATTATTTATAAATGAGAACATTATAATTAGTACAAAAAGAAGAAATTTATTATCTGTAAAAGATATAGTAGATAGTTTAAAAGTAAATAAAGGTCCTAAAAGTTCAGCTGAATTTATAGTATCACTTACTAATAATTTAACTTCAAGAATGGAAAATACTATTTCTCAAATGGAAGAGAGAAGTTCTGATTTAGAAGAATCAATACTTGATTCAAATAACTTTGAAAAAAGAACTGAAATATCAACTATTAGAAAAGAAGCAATAAGTTTAAGAAGATATCTATCACCTCAAAAAGATGCGATATCAAGACTTTATTATGAAAAAATTTCTTGGTTAGATGATTATAAAAAAAACCAATTGCGTGAGATTAATGATCAAGTAATTAGATATATAGAAGAACTTGATTCTATTAAAGATAGAGTGACATTAACACAAGAAGAATTATCAAATAAACTAAATGAACAAATGAATCTTAGAATGTATGTTTTATCTGTAATCTCTGCAATATTTTTGCCAATTGGTTTTCTAACTGGTTTATTAGGCATAAATATTGGAGGAATGCCTGGAGCTGAAAATAAAGATGCATTTTTGATTTTCTCAATATTTCTAATTTTCATTGTTAGTGTTCAATTGTATATTTTCAAGAAAAAGAAGTGGATTTAAATAATGAAAAAGCTAATTTATTAGTTAAGTTAGTATAAAATCATTATAGATTAAACAGAAGGAAGAGTAAATGAAAATATTTATTATTTTGACAATCATACTTATTGTTATATTTATAATTACAATGATAAGAAAATCTAAGAAGATAAAAAATGTAATTTTAGAAGAGGAAACAAAAACACTTTCAAAGTATTTCGGAGAAAAAGTTTCTGATGATGTAAAAGATTTAAAATCATTAAAAAATAGTTTAGATATAAAATTAAGTTATAAAAAAGAGTTAGAGACAATTATTCCAAAAGTTAAACATGATCATGAAATTCTTTACTCTCACAATATAAATTTAAATAAAGCATATCCTGATTCTTTTGTATATAACATTATTGTTAATACAGTAGTTTCATATAGTATGCGTAATAATATAAGTATAAAAAAAGCAATAAAACTTCTTCTTTTAACAATCACGGATGAATATATTCAAGAACAATTAACTGATGAATTAAGTAAAGAAGAAGAGTTAGAGAACTTTTATGAAGTTTTAGAAAATTTTATTAAAAAATATAACGATGAAAATAAGGATGTGTAGTTGGATGCATTTTACGATATTTTAAAACAATTAATTAGAGTACCAAGTGTGACAGGACATGAACACTCTTTTTTCATGTTTTTAAAAAGAGAATTAGAAGATTTAAATATAACAGTTGAATACTATGATGGTGTTCTTGTTGCAAAAGGAAAGGAACCAGAATCTGGATATATTTCAGCACATGCTGATAGGCATGGACTTATTTGTACTGGACATAATGAATTTCAATACGCAGCTTATATTGCAAAAAATCAATCTTCATTAGCTGAGAATTTAAATAAAGATCAAGTATTAAAAAACTTTGAGAAAAGATTTACCACTCAAAAAGTGCAAGCTTATGAGCCTTGGTCTGGAAGTTATTTAGGTATGGGAATGATTGAAAATGCTTTCTTATGTGAAAGAAGAGAAAATATAATTTTTCAAATAAATGGTTTTGACCATCTATTCCCTGGTACTCCAATTGCCTTTATGGATAAACTAGAAATTAATGATGAAGTAGTTTCTGCACAATTGGACAATGTCTTATCTGTTGCAATTTTAATCTATTTATATCACCTAGGATATCAAGGAACTGCATTTTTCACGGCATCTGAAGAAGCTGGAAAAAGTTGGAGGTTTTTACTTGATTATTTTAGAAGATTTGAAATAACTACAAATGAATTATTAGTTTTAGATACAAGTCCATATAAAACAATGGAAGATTTGAAAAATATTGATATTGTTTTAAGAAATAGAGATGCAAATGGATATTTTAGATCACCTCTAAAAACTAAGATAAAGAAAATTGCAATTAAAAATAGAATCAAATATCATTATAAAGATGAGTATTTAAAAAATATTATGAAACAAAACAATACTAAGTCATCACTTGGTATTACAGAGCTTGGTAGAATTATTCATGCAAGTAAAGGTCAAATACAAGGAACAACATTGCAAATTCCTACTATTGGATATCATACAGTAAAAGAGACTGCAAAAATAGAGTCTGTTGACAGTATTTTACTTATATTAAAAAAACTTTATTTAGAGCAGGAAATTATTGAATAAGTTAGCATTTTCTTTTGTAACATTATTACTTTCTTTACAAAGTTTACTAGCACAAGATTTTGTAATTGGTAAGTTTGATAGATTAGACTTGCCCAAACTTAACTTGAAAAACTTAGGTGCTAAAATTGATACAGGTGCTAAAACATCTTCTCTTCACTGTAGTTATATAAAACAAATTGATGAAAAGAATGTTACTTTTGAAGTACTAGATGAAACACACAAAAAGTATAAAGACAAAAGATATACAATGCCTATAAAACGAATTGCAAGTGTTCGTAGTTCAAATGGTATTGTAGAAAAGAGATTTGTGATTTCAACAAAAGTAGTTATTTTCAAAAAGAGTTATAATACTGAGTTCACATTAAGAAATAGAACTAAGATGAATTATCCTATTCTTTTAGGTAGAGAGTTTTTAAAACAAGGTTTTTTAGTTGATGTAAGAGAAGGTTATCTATCTTATTCGCAAAAGAAATTAAAATAAGGATTTATTTGAAAACTATATTTATATTAATTGTCTTAATACTTTTTAACACAATTATGTTAGCTAATGTAGAAGCTACTAATGACACAAAAAATGACAGTAAAAAAGTTATTGAAATTAAAAAGATTGAAAAAACTCCCAATAACATATGGTTAAAAACATATAAAAACTATAAGAAATACAATACAATTCTGATTAATATTAATAAAATTGAACAAGAAGTTGAGAGAAATAAAAGGAATATAAATAAGGTTCAAGAATTAACTAGTAAACTTAGTATAAATAAGTCTAAACTTTCTTTATATGAGAAGAATCAAAACTTTAATGATTTATTAAAAAATTATAAATTTGAGATTATAGATATTACTATTTATGACTATTTATTTAATGTCTCTTCAAATGAATTACAAAAGAAAATTACAAAATATGAGTTATTAAAAAAAGAGTTCTATGCTGCTCTTTCCTATCTACAAGAGAAATATAATAAAGATAAAAAAGTAATAAAAGATAAAAAGAAGAATCAACTTTTATTAGAACAAATCAATTATTTTAATGAATATTCTGAAAATATAGAAAAAACTTATCAAAGCTTTTTAGATCTTCAAGATGAATTAACTAAAAAATATAATGAGTATGAAAACGAAGTATTTATAAAGCATATAATCACACTAGGAAGTATTCTAGCTGCATATATCTCTTATAAATTTTTATTATTTGTCTTCTTTTATATTATTAGAAATAAAGATAATCAAGAGTTAGAACAAAATTATAGAAAGATATTATCTTTATTATTTGTAATAACTATTTTAATTTTTGTAGTAGTTAGATATATGGATGATTTATTATATATAATTACTTTTTTAGGAGTTGTAGCAGCAGCTTTAACACTAGCAACTAGAGAAATTATTTTAAATATAGCAGGTGCAATTTATATCTTCTTTTCAAATGTAATTAGAGTAGGTGATAGAGTTATGGTTCAGTTTGAAACAAAACATGTTGTAGGTGATATTGTTAGTATTTCTTTAATAAAAATGAAACTAAATGAAGTGTGTGATTACTCTAATATAAAAGATATAAAAAATGTAGGTAGGACTATTTATATACCAAATAGTTATATGTTTACTAAAGTATTTTATAATTATTCATTAAAGCAAAATGGAATAATAAATGATTTAATAGAATTTGAATTTGACAAAGATAATGACTTTGATTTTATTGAAAAAGCCACAGAAAATGTTTTAAAAACTTTTTCTTTCCCTTATACAATTGCATTTTCATTAAATAGTGCTAAAACAGGAATTGTAGGACTTATTTCATACCAAGTAAACTATAAAGTTGCTACAAAGAAAAGAGGTGAAGTATCAATTGCTTTATTAAAAGAGTATACAAGTAATGAAAATATAAAATTAAAAACAACAGTAAAAAAAGTATAAAGAGAGACTATGAATAATACAGAAAAATTAGAACAATTAGTTTTAGAAATAAACAAAACAATATCAAACTTTAAAAATAACATCTCTGATGACCATCCTTTTGATATAGCAAAAGATTTACAATATATTAGAGAAATGGATTTTAATGAATATAAAAGTATTTGTAAAAAAATACCAAGTGATTTATTTGCACAGATTTTAATAAACATGCCAACATATATTCAAGAAGAGATTACAGAAGTAATTAGTGAACAAAAAGTTGCAAAAGTTACTTCTAATATGGATAGTGATGATGCTTCTATGCTTATTTATAATATCTCTCAAAAGAATGAATCTTCTGCTCAAACTGTATTATCAAAATTAAATTTAGAAGAACAACAAATAATTGAAGAGCTTAATGCTTATGAATTTGCTCAAGCTGGTGCTTATATGCAAAAGGAACTCTTTTCTGTAAATTTAAAAGAAAATATAGGTGATGCACTTAAGAGATTAAAAGAGAAAAAAGATTTACATATTTTAAGTAATGTATTTCATGCTTTTTTAGTTGATGATGAAAACAACTTCTTAGGTTCTATTGGACTTGAAGAACTTATACTTTTTGAAAGAAGTCAAAAGTTTGAAGAAATTCCAGCTGATAAAATTGAACATTATAGTCATAATGATAATGATGATATTTCTGATGTTGTTAATATGTTTGTAAATTATGATTTAAATTCCTTAGCAATAGTTGATGCTAATAATAAGCTATTAGGAAGAGTTACACATAATGATATTTCTACATTAATGCAAGAACAAAATACTAAACAACTTTACTCTTTAGCTGGAGTTAATGATAAAGTTGAAGAAGATGAAAGTATTTTTAAAATTGGAAAAACTAGAGCTTTTTGGCTGAGTATTAATTTAATAACTGCAATTCTAGCATCTTTAGTTATTGGTATTTTTGATGCAACAATCCAATCTTTTGTAGCATTAGCTGTTTTAATGCCTATAGTTGCATCTATGGGTGGAAATGCAGGAACACAAACACTAACTGTAACAGTTAGGCAAATGGCTTTAGGTGATATTGAATATGATGATGCAAAAAAAACAATTATAAAAGAAGTAACAATTTCTTTAGTAAATGGACTTTTATTTGCTTTAGTAATTGGAGTAATTGCATATTTCTGGTTTAAAATACCACTTTTAGGGCTTGTTATTGCAATTTCTATGGTTATAAATTTATTAAGTGCAGGTTTTTTTGGCGCTGTTATTCCTCTAGTTTTAGAAAAATTTAAAATAGATCCTGCTATTGGTTCAACCGTTATCTTAACAACTGTAACTGATATAGTAGGTTTTTTCTCATTTTTAGGCTTAGCTACAATTATTTTATTATAGATTAAGATTTAATTTATTAGATACACTTTTTTTTAATAATATTAAATATGATATAATATTATTATGTGGAAAAATATAATATATAGTGGTTTGGATTCAAAAAACAATGATAAGTTTTTTAATAACAAACTTCAATTAATCAATACTATTTTACTAATTGGTATTTTTGTATCTTTTTTTATGGCTTTTTTATTTATCTTTATAGGAAGTGTCGAAAATAAATTTTTTGTAATTACCTTAGAGCTTTCAAACGGGGCTTTATGTATAGCACTTTTCTTTTTTTTAAGATATGATAAAAAGTACTTAAATACAGTTATTTATATATCATTATTTTATCTATATATCCTTCAAGTACTTATTATGATAAATTTAGTTGAAGATTCGCTAAGAGAAGCATGGTTTTTCCTAACAGTTCTTTTATCTTTCTTTCTTGCTGGTAGAAAATTTGGATACTTTATGTTTTCATTAGTATTTCTTACAATCCTTTTATATAATTTTCAATCATTTATTGATACACATTTAAATGAAGTTGAATCAGTACTTCCTCTTATCTTATTATTTTTAATAGGCTTGATTATTAATTTATATGAAACAAATAGAGAAAACTATGCTACTTCCTTAAAAGAAGTTAATATTAAATTAGAAAGTAAAATAGCAGAGTTAAATCATTTTAATAATAATCTTGAAACGAGAGTTAAAGATGAAATTGAAAAAAATATAAAACATGAACTTAAATTAGCTGAACAATCAAAAATGGCAGCAATGGGAGAAATGCTAGGAAATATAGCACATCAATGGAGACAGCCTTTATCTACAATTTCTACTCTCGCAACTGGTACAAAATTACAAAAAGAAATGAAAATCTTAAGTGATAAAGACTTTGATTCTTCAATGGATACAATTAATGCTTCAGTACAATACTTATCAGAAACAATAGAAGATTTTAGAAGTTTCTTTAATCCTAAAAACAATAAACAAAAAGAGTTTTTACTTCCTTTTACAATTGATAAAGCATTACGAATTGTAAGTTCACAATTTGTTTCTAAAGATATTGAAATAATAAAAGATATAGAAAACATATCTATTATTTCTTTAGAAAATGAATTAATACAAGTTATTTTAAATATATTAAATAATTCAAAAGATGCATTACTTGATTTAGAAAATGAAAAAAGATTAATATTTATTTCTGCTTACAAAAAAGAAGAAGATATCATTATTGAAATAAAAGATAATGGTAAAGGGATAAAAAAAGAAATTATTAATAGAATATTTGAACCATATTTCACAACTAAACATCAATCTCAAGGTACAGGTATTGGTTTATATATGTGTGAAAATATCATTGTAAACCATTTAAATGGAACGATAAGTGTTTCAAATTCAGAGTATATGTATGAAAATGTTAAATATATTGGAGCAAGATTTATTATAAAATTCGTAAAAGAGTAGTTCTTCTACGAATTTAAAACTTTTTCTCCCCAAAGCTCAAATGTTCTATCTGGAATAAACCAAATATCATCTTCTTTATCTACAAACTCTTTTGCATATAATTGATTTAATGATGATTGCATTGAAGCTCTTGAAATATCTTCTTGTTTTAAAACTTCATTTGAAAATAACTCAACTTTATACTTTGATAAGAGTTTAAATGCTTTTTTCTGATTAGTACTAAAAATCTCAAATAAACTTTTATAATGGTCATTTTTTGTAATTAGAATTTCATCTAATAAATCATCAATTATTTCAATAGTAGTTTCATTTTTCTTTGCATTTAAAATATAAGCTTTATGTAAAATCATTTGAATTAGTTTTGTTTCTCCATCTGATAAAGTATAAATATACTCAGCTGTATCTTTTGATATATTAATATATTTTTTTGAATAATCATATATTTCTTCAATATCTATACTTTTTAAAAGCATTGGTGTTGCCATTTCATATAAGGGTGCTTTGTATTGAAAAAGACTATTTAAAATATTTCTTTTTGAACCTAAAAAAATATATGAAATATTATGAGCCTCTTGTATATATTTACGAAGTAGGGCATCTATTTTTTTCTCTTTTATGGTTGATATTTGCTGAAACTCATCGATTGCTAAAACTACATTTGATTTCTTAGCAAGTTCAAATAACAATGCAAAAGCATCTTCTATTATCTCTTCAAAAGTTGAGTTTAAAACAACAGGAGAGATACTCATCTTTCCACTTCTCATATCAAAAGTAGGTTCAATTCTTGTCTTCTTTAAGATTTTAGTTACTTGTTTAATAGTCTTTGTAATATCACCTTTTTGAGCATTTGTAATACCTTTTAATAATATTTCTGCAAAGTCTTTTGCTGTTATAATATTAAAAATATCAATATATATAACAGTAAAATCTTTTTCTACTTTTGAAAAAACATTCTTTATTAGAGTGCTTTTACCCATTCTTCTTTTAGAAAAAAGTAGTATATTTGTTGAGTTTTTTATATGCTCTTTTATCTGTAAAACTTCTTCTTTTCTACCATAAAAGCTTTTATCATCAGCAATATACTCATAAGGAAAAGGTGTATTCATTTTCATGCCTTGTATTTATTTTTAAATATCATTTAGTATTGTACTATAAGTATTTAAAAAATACAAGTATTCATATTTAATTTTAGATACAAAGTAGATAATATCTTAAGTCTACTTTTAATGATTAATTATTTAGTAAAATTTAGATATAATATATACACTTATACTAAATAATATGGATATATTCAAAATGACTGTTAAAATTAATTTACCCCACGATAATTCTTATGAAATCTTTATAGATAAACTAAACGAACTTTACTTTGATACAAAAGTTGTAATTGTTACTAACCCTACAGTAAGTGGTTTTCACTTAGAGTATTTAAAAACAAAACTGAGTGCTAAAGAGCTTAGTGTTGTTACTATTCCTGATGGCGAAAAATATAAGCATATGGAAACTATTGAGTATATTTTAGAACACTGTTTTGAAAAAAGACTTGATAGAAAATCCTTACTAGTTGCTTTTGGTGGTGGTGTTATTGGTGATATGACTGGTTTTGCTGCTTCTATTTATCAAAGAGGAATTGATTTTGTTCAAATTCCTACAACTTTATTATCTCAAGTTGATGCAAGTGTTGGTGGAAAAACAGGAATTAATAATAAGTTTGGTAAAAACTTAGTTGGCGCATTTCATCAACCAATTGCTGTTCATATTGATCCTTCAATGCTAAAAACACTTCCAAAAAGAGAGTTTGGAGCAGGAGTTGCTGAAATTGTAAAAATGGCAGTTACTTTTAACAAAGACTTTTTTGAATGGTTAGAGCAAAATGATATTAATGATGAAGAAAATTTAAAAATCGCAATTTCTAAGTCAGTTGAAACAAAAGCATATGTAGTATC
This sequence comes from Poseidonibacter lekithochrous, assembly GCF_018861145.1. GTDB lineage: Bacteria > Campylobacterota > Campylobacteria > Campylobacterales > Arcobacteraceae > Poseidonibacter > Poseidonibacter lekithochrous_A. Next base: position 247,051 of record NZ_JAHKQT010000023.1, on the reverse strand, counting down.
TCAAGATGAAAAAGAACATGGTATTAGAGCTGCTTTAAATTATGGTCATACTTTCGGTCATGTTATTGAAAATGAAACTAATTATAATACTTATTTACATGGAGAAGCCGTAGGAATTGGTATGATAATGGCAAATGAAGTTTCTGTAAAACTAGGACTTATGAATAATGATGATGCATTAAGAGTTAGAAAACTACTTGAAAAATATGATATTCCTACTACTTATAAGATTAAAGATGTTGAAGATTTTTATGAGCATTTTTTCTTAGATAAAAAATCTCTAGATAATAAAATAAAATTTATTCTAGCCCGTGGCATTGGAGACTGTTTAATTACTAATGAAGCAAAAAAAGAAGATGTGATAGAGGTTTTAAAAGGTTTTTCTAATGCTTAAAAATTTTTTACTTGCCCTTTCTTTTACTGCTTTTACTACTTTAGGTTTTAGTGAAGATATTTTAATAGATACTGTAGATAAAGCTCAAGTTAAACAAATTGAGCAAGAGATAATAAAAGAAAAATTCGATGAGGCTCAAAAAGAATTAAAAGAACAACAAGAAAGAAAATTAGAAGAGCAAAAATCAAGAGAGATTAATATGAAAAATCTTGCACTTATAAATACTCTTCTTCTAAAAATTGAAAAAATCGATGCTTCTTTAAAAGATAATATTCTATTAAAAAGATATTCAAACTATTTGTCATATAGAAAAATATCTACAGAGCTTAATTCTTTAAAGAAAAGTGTTGAAAAAAAGAAAGATGCAGATGAAGAGCAGATATATCAACTTCATAATAAGATTAGAGTAAAAGAAAATGAACTTGAACTTATTGCAGAATATAAAGGCTCTCCTATTGGTGGCTTTATAAATCCTCCTGAAATTGAAAATTATGCACAGATTACAAATCCTTTTGGGATCATAAATGCACTTTCTCAAATTAAAAAACTTGAAGATAATAAAAAAGTATTTAATAACTTAGAAAACGATATAAGTGATTTGACTATTAAATTAGCAGAAGAGTTATTTGTATATTTAGAACTTTTTAATCTTGAGCAAAAATCTGATTATAAAGAAAGAATTACTTTTTTAGATAAACAGAAAAAAGACTTCAATATGGTTTTAGAAATTGTATCAACAACAGAAGAGGTTTATACAAGAAAAATTGAACAAGTAATTTTAGAAATTAAAAATCAAATATCACAGCAAATACAAAAAAGTTTAGTGATTTTTATCATTATTGTGGTTTTATCATTTTTAGCATTTTTAGTTAAATTAGCACTTAAAAAGTATTTCTCTCAAAATGAGAGCTATTATATGACGAATAAAATTATCAACTTTACAGTTGTATTTTTAATAATTATGGTTTTAATGTTTTCATATATTGATAATGTCTCATATCTTGTAACTATTCTTGGATTTGCATCAGCAGGTATTGCTATTGCTTTAAAAGATTGGTTTATGTCTATTTTTGGTTGGATGGTTATTGTAACATCTGGTTCTATTCAAGTTGGAGATAGAATTAAAGTTAATAGAAACAACGTACAAGCTGTTGGAGATGTTTTAGATATTTCACTATTTAAAATCACTATTAGAGAAGATATCACTTATACATCATATACTGTAAATAGAAGAACAGGAAGAATTTTCTTTATTCCAAATAACTATATTTTCTCTGAAATGATTGCAAACTATACTCACTCAGGTTTAAGAACAGTATGGGATGGTATTGATATTACAATTACATTTGATTCAAACCATAAAAAAGCACAAAAGATTTCAAGAGATATTTTAAAGCATTATTCAAAAGGTTATACAGATATAACTAGAAAACAGTTAAGCAAAATGAGAAGTAAATATCAATTAAGAGCGACAGGAGTTGAACCGCGAGTATTTACTTTTGTTGAACCATATGGAATTGTAATATCAGGATGGTATCTTACAAACTCTTATGCAGCATTACAATTAAGAAGTACTATGAGTCCAGAGATTTTAAATGCCTTTATGGCAGAAGATGATATTCATATAGCATACCCAACGCAACAAATAAATATGAATACAACAGAGAATCATTATGGTCCATCAAGAGCTCCAAGAGCTAAGCCAGAAGAATTAGAAGATATAGAATAGAAGGTTAAGAAAAGTATATGAATTTTACAAAAGATAAACAAAAAGTATATTTTAAAACATTTGGATGTAGAACTAATGTTTTTGATACACAAGTAATGATGAGTAATTTAAAAGATTTTGATGTTACTCAAGATGAAAAACAAGCCGATGTAGTTGTAATTAACTCATGTACAGTTACAAATGGAGCAGATAGTACAGCACGTGGTTATATTAATAGTTTAAAAAAATTAGGTAATAATCCAAGAGTTGTATTTACAGGTTGTGGGGTTTGGACTAAAGGTGAGAGTTTATTTAAAGAAGAAAAAGTTGATGCATTATTTGGACACTCAGAAAAAGAAAAGATAAATGACCTTTTACAACAAGAAGAAAGATTCTTCCAAGCAGGAGATTTAGAACATCTTGATAGCACTATAGTTGAAGAATTTATTGGGAAAAGTAGGGCGTTTATAAAAGTACAAGAAGGATGTGATTTTAGATGTTCATATTGTATTATTCCTCATGTACGTGGAGATGCTAGATCTTATAGTGAAGATAAAATTTTAGAACAAGTTGAAACTCTAGCTTCAAATGGTTTTGGAGAATTTATTTTAACAGGAACAAATGTAGGTTCTTATGGAAAGAAACAACATACATCTTTAGCAAAACTTTTAAAGAAAATGTCTAAAATTAAAGGTGTTAGAAGAATAAGAATGGGAAGTATTGAACCTATTCAAATTGATGATGAATTTAGAGAGTTAGTAAATGAACCATTTATGGCAAAACATTTACATATTGCACTTCAACATACATCAAAAGATATGTTAAAACTTATGAATAGAAGAAATAAAGTTTTATCAGACTTAGAACTTTTTGAATTTTTAAAAGAAAATGGTTATGCTCTAGGAACAGACTTTATTGTTGGGCATCCAGGAGAAACTGATGAAATATGGAAAGAGGCTATGGAGAACTTACATAAATTCCCATTAACTCATATTCATGCATTTACATACTCAAAAAGAGATGGAACACCAAGTGCACAGATGAAACCAGAAATTCGTGGTGATATTGCTAAATTACGTTATAACGAATTGACTAAAATTATAGAAGAAAAGAACTATAACTTTAGAAAAGAAAACAATAAAACTTTAGAAATTTTAATAGAGCAAGAAAAAAATGGGAAATACATAGGTTTAGATCAACACTTTAATCAAATAGAAGTTGAATCAACTGTAGATTTGGTTGGAGATTGGATTTTTATTGATGATTATGAAGTAAAGGCTAAAAACAATGTCGCAAAATTTAGATAAAAAAGCACTAGATAAAAATTTTAAACTTATGGCAATTTCTGCCATAGTTCTACTAATACTTTTCGTATATACACTTTACAAAGGTGGTTCTCATATCCAAGGTGGTTCTTATTATATAGGAATTGGATTCTTATTTGTACTGCTTTTTGTAGCCTTTATTGTAAAACTTAAACAGGATAAACTAAAAGAGTATTTTGATAAAAATAAAAAGAAATCTGCTTTTGGAACAGAATTAGATAAAGCTAAAGCAAACGCTACAAATGAAGACTTAAATACAAATATTCAAGCTGTTAATTCAAATGTAACATTTAAAGATATTGCAGGAATTTCTGAGATAAAAGAAGAACTTGAAGAAGTAGTTGACTTTTTAAATGAGCCAAATAAGTATTTAAAATATGGAGTAAAACTACCAAAAGGTGTTTTATTAATAGGACCTCCAGGTGTTGGTAAAACATTAATTGCACGTGCAGTTGCAGGTGAAGCAGATGTACCATTTTTTTATCAAAGTGGTGCTTCCTTTGTACAGATTTATGTTGGAATGGGTGCAAAAAAAGTACGAGAGTTATTTGCAAAAGCAAAACAAAGTGCACCTGCAATTATATTTATTGATGAAATAGATGCAGTTGGTAAAAAAAGAAGCGGAACTTCAAATGATGAGAGAGAATCAACATTAAATGAACTATTGACTCAAATGGATGGATTTGAAGGTGATAGTGGTGTAATGGTAATTGCAGCAACAAATAAAGTTGAAGTATTAGATGAAGCATTATTAAGAGCTGGAAGATTTGATAGACGACTTCATGTTGGGCTTCCAAATATTGAAGATAGAAAAAAAATCTTAGAGCTGTATTTAGATGGTAAAAACCATGAAATAAATACAGGACAATTATCTATTGATACAACAGGGTTTAGTTCAGCTGCTTTAGCAACACTTATAAATGAAGCTTTATTAAATATGATAAAAAGAGACTCTAAGATATTAGATTCAGATGATATAGAAATTGCAAAAAACAAGCTTGAATTTGGTAAAAAACAAATCAAGATTTTGGATGAAAAACAAAAAGAAATTTTATCTATTTATCAAGCATCAAAAGCATTTATTTCAAAAAGTAAAGTTGCTCTATTTGATGAAAGTGTAGAAAAATTAAATACAACATATCCTTCATATCATGATTTAGTTGAAAATATTAAAAGAGATTTAGCTGGATTTATTGGTGTTGAAGTTATAAAAAAAGAAAAATATGCAATTAACCATAAAGATTTAGAAAGTGCAGATTTAATTGCAAATGAGATTGTAAATAAGTACAAAATGGCAAGTTCAGTTGATGAGTTATTAAACAATGTTAAAAATGATTTAAGAGCTGAATTATCACACAATGCAGATGAAGTTAATAGATTAAAAGATCTTATGATTAAAAATGAGGTTATAACAGTAAATGATATCTAAAAATCATCATTCAGGATTTTGTTTAGAAAATGAAGCAGAGCTTTTCAGTGAATTTATTATTGAAAATGACTTTACAGTAAGTGGATTTTCTTATGGAGCTATAAAAGCTTTTGAAGAAGTTTTATCTTCAATACAAAGAGTTGATAAACTTCAGCTTTTCTCTCCTGCTTTTTTTCAAACTAAAGATAAAAGGTTTAAAAGAATGCAGTTAATGTTTTATAAAAAAGATGATAATGCTTATTGTAATAACTTTTTGGAAAATATTTCACATCCAAGTAGTATTGATTGTAATAAGTATTTTAAGCAAGGTACTTATGCACAATTAGATGAGTTAATCAACTATAAATGGGATGAAAAAAAACTAGAAGCATTAGTAAATAAAGGCGTAAAAATAGAAGTTTTTTTAGGCTCTGAAGATAAAATTATAGAAGCTCAAAAAGCAAAAGACTTTTTTATGAAATATGCAACAGTTTATTTTATAAAAGATGTTGGACATATATTAAATAAGTAAAGATTTAAATTAAAAAGTAAATAAATATGAAGGAATTATAATGAATGAAAAAAAAGCAAAAATTGGAATTATAACAGCTAGTGATAGAGCAAGTAAAGGTATTTATGAAGATTTATCAGGAAAGGCTATTATTGATACAATGAATGATTATTTAACATCTCCTTGGGAAGAAGTTTATAGATGTATTGAAGATGACCAAAAAACTTTGGAAGAGACTATGAAAGATTTAGTTGATAATGAAGGATGTTGTTTAGTAGTTACAACTGGTGGAACAGGACCAGCAGCTAGAGATGTTACACCAGAAGCAACAGAAGCTGTATGTGATAGAATGATGCCAGGATTTGGTGAGCTAATGCGTGCTGAGTCTTTAAAGTTTGTTCCAACTGCTATTCTTTCAAGACAAACAGCTGGATTAAGAGGAAGTTCATTAATAGTTAATCTTCCTGGAAAACCTAAGTCTATTAGAGAATGTCTAGATGCAGTTTTCCCTGCTATTCCTTATTGTATTGATTTAATGGAAGGGCCATTTTTAGTTTGTAATGAAGAGGTTATAAAACCATTTCGACCAAAGAAAAAGTAGGGCTTGATTATGAAAAATATATTTATTTCTATACTTATTTCTGTTGGATTCTTTTTCCTTGCAAGTATATTTTTTAATACACAACATTCAATTTTGATTGGATTAATTTCACTACTTGTTGTAATGTGGACAAACGAAGCTTTACCAATTGGTGTTGTTTCTTTACTTCCAATTGTGCTTTTCCCTGCTTTTGGTATTTTAGATATAAAAACAGCAACTGCAAATTATTCTAATACGACAATTTTCTTATTTATGGGTGGTTTTATGATTGCAATTGCAACACAAAAAATCAACCTTCATAAATATATTTCAAATAAATTATTAATGGTTTTTCCTTCAACTCCACGAGGAATGATTTTTTCATTAGCAATTACTGCTGCTTTATTAAGTTCGATATTATCAAATTCTACATCAGCATTGCTTTTAATTCCAATTGCTATATTTTTAACTGAAAATATAAAATTTAAAGCTAGATTAGCTTTAGCAATTGCTTATGGATGTAGTATTGGTGGAATTATTACACCAATTGGAACACCTCCAAACCTAATTCTTATGGGATTTATGCAACAACATTCAATTGAACCAATTGCATTTATTCAATGGATTTTATTAACAGGACCATTAGCTATTGTAATGCTTATTTTAATTCCATGGGTTTTATCTTTAGGCTTAGGTGATATAAAACTTGATAATAAACTTGATTTAAAAGAAAAACTATTACCTGATCAAAAAAGATTATTGTATATTTTATTAGGATTAATAGTACTTTTATTAGTAAACTCAAAGATTGAACCTTATTATTCAGGATTAGGTCTTAATGAAACAGCGATATTATTAAGTTTTGGACTTTTAATGTTTGTTCCAAAAATTGGATTTATTACATGGGAAGATGCAAAAAATATTCCTTATGAAATTATCTTCTTATTTGGTGCAGGTTTTACAATTGCAAAAGCATTCTCAAATACTGGTTTAGCAAGTGAAGTAGCAACATATATGTTATCTTTAACAGATTTACCTGTAATTGTATTGATTTTAATGGTTGCAGCTATTATTACATTTACAACTGAAATCACATCAAATACTGCACTTATCTCAATTGCTCTTCCTATTATTTATTCATTAGGACAAGCTACAAATATGGATATGACTTTATTATTGATGATTGCAACAATTTGTGCTTCTTATGCATTTATGCTACCAATTGCAACTCCGCCAAATGCAATTGCAATGAGTAGTGGTGCGATAAAAGTAAAACAAATGGCGAAATTTGGTGTATTATTTAATATTATTGGTATTATTGCTATTACTACTATTGCCTTAGTTTACTGGCAATATTTTATTTAAAAACTAAAGGTCTTAAATGGATATAGAAATATCAACACCAGCTTTATTATTCCCAGCAATTTCATTGCTTCTTTTAGCATATACAAATCGTTTTTTAACAACTGGACAACTTATTCGTTCTCTTAGCCATCAAGCAAGAGAACATGGTAGTAAAAATTTATCTGGACAAATTGGGAATTTAAAAAAAAGATTAGAACTTACAAAATGGATGCAATTTTTTGGAGTGGTATCTATGCTTATGTGTACAATTTCTATGTTTGCCTTTTTTCTAGAATCTTATGAAATAGGGAAACAAGTATTCGGATTAAGTTTACTTATTATGTGTTTATCTTTATGTATTTCATTGTGGGAAGTTTATATCTCTTCAAATGCTTTAAACTTAGAGTTAAAAGATTTAGATCAGAAATGTAAATAAATTCATTTAATTCATATGATTATTATGGCCTTTTAGTTATAATTCGGCCATGCAAAATATATTAAAAAAATTAGACTTAATTGATTATATTGATAGTTTTTCAAAGCTTATGGCTAGAGAAAAATCTATTATTTTAGAAGGTGACATAAACCTTCATTTTAAACTTATAAACGAGTTATCAAAATTTGATATTAAAGCTCCAAATCAAATACAAAATCTTGATAGAGCCTTACAACATATACAAAAACAAGGTGTTTTAAAAGTTGATGATATTATTGAATTTGTTAAAATCTTAAAATACTTTATGTATTTAAAAAGATTTAACTTTGATGGTAAACTTCAAGAATGGATTGATAAAATTATAATACCATCTGATGTAGAAAAGGTATGTGACTATTTTGATGAAAGAGCAAATCTAAAAGATGGCATTGATGAAGAGTTTGATTCTATTAAATATGCAATTTCTAAGAATAAAGAAGAAATTAAACAAAGTTTATACAAGATAATTAATAATCAGAAAGTAAGATCTTATCTTGTTGATTCTCAAGTTCACTATATAAATGGTGAAGAATCACTACTTGTTCGTGGTGGTTTTAATCATGTTTTAAAAGCTTCAGTAATTGATAGATCAAACTCTGGATTCTTTTATGTACTTCCACATAGTGTAAGTTCTTTAAAACAAAAACAAAATGACTTAAAAAATAAACAAGAAGAAATCTTATTAAAAATATGTAGACAAATAACTTCTTTATTTGAAAAAAACTTGATGTTTTTAAAATTTATAAATAAAGAGTTTGATAGATTTGATCATTATCAAGCAAGACTATTTTTTGCTAAGATAAATGATAAAAACTTTATTATTCCAACAAAGAAAAATGAAAATAAACTTGTTGATTTCTCTCACCCCGCACTTCATGACCCAAAACCTATAAGTATTGATTTTTCTAAATCTGTTGTTATGATTACAGGAGTAAATGCAGGTGGTAAAACAATGATGTTAAAATCTATTTTATCTGCTGTTTTACTTTCAAAATATTTAATTCCATATAATGCACATAAAGATACAAAAATAAGCAATTTTAAATCAATAAACGCAGTTTTAGATGATCCACAAAGTGTTAAAAATGATATTTCAACATTTGCAGGAAGAATGCAAGAATTTTCAAAACTATTTTCAACAAGAAATGCAATTGTTGGAGTTGATGAGATTGAGTTAGGTACAGATTCAGATGAAGCAGCTTCTTTATTTAAAGTAATTATCGAAGAACTTATTAAAAAAGATATTAAGATAATCATTACAACTCACCATAAAAGATTGGCAGCTTTAATGGCAGCAAATGATGATGTTGAACTAATTGCTGCACTTTATGATGAAGCGAATAGAGTGCCTACTTATGAGTTTTTACAAGGAACTATTGGAAAGTCATATGCTTTTGAAACAGCTTCAAGATATGGAATTCCAAATACTGTAGTTAAAAAAGCAAAAGAAGTTTATGGTGATGATAAAGATAAATTAAATGAACTAATTGAGAGAAGTAGTGAGTTAGAAAAAGATTATAAACTAAAAATTGAAAAGTTAAATAGTGAGATTGATAATATGGAAAGATTATCAAGAAATTTAAAAGAGCAAAAAGAAACTTTAGATGATCATATCTACACAGAAAAATCAAAACTTCATAAAGAATATAAAGATGCACGAGATGAAGCTAAAAAAGCTATCAAAGCAAAATTAAGTACTGAATCACATCAACATTTAAATGTTGCGCATCAAAAAGCAAGTGTTATAAAAACTCAAAGAGTTCAAGATATTGTTGAATTAAAAGTAGGCGATAGAGTAAAATATAGAACTACAAAAGGTGTACTTATATCAATTAAAGGCGCAAAAGCATATATTGAAAATGATATGGGAATGAAAGTTCAGGTTAAGTTAGCTGACTTACAAAGATCTGGTAATCCTCCAAAGTTAAAAAAGAAACCTATAAAAGCTACAGTAAATATAGAAAAACCTTCAACTGGTCATGTAAAACTAGATTTACATGGACAAAGAAGTGAAGAAGCTATAAACAATCTTGATAAGTTTTTATCAGATGCCTTAATAGCTGGTTTTGATGAAGTTTTAGTTTATCATGGAATTGGAACTGGAAAGTTATCATATGCAGTTAAGCAATTTTTAGATTCACATCCAAGTGTTGCTGGATATACAGATGCTCATCCTTCACAAGGTGGTTTTGGAGCAAAGGTAATAAAGCTATAAAGCTTTATTACTTTAATTTAAATATAGATTGGTATTAGTTCTTTAAGGATTTAATAAAATTTTCCATAGTATCATTTGCAGCTTCATTTGGTGCTTCAAGATAATTTATTACATAAGAATCTTCTAGTTCACAAACTCCAATACTTCTAGGTCTTACAGCTAAAACTTCAGGCGTTGGTAACTCTTTACCAAAACAAAATATAATATTTTTTGCAGCTTTAATACTATCATTTATTTCACCCATTTCTAAAGAAGAAGTATGAGCATGCTGATCAAAAATTGCAATAAATGCAATAACAGGATGAGCATCAATTTTTACTTGTAATGCACTTATAATCTCATCAACACTTTTAAATTTTAATTCATCTTTTTTATACTCAATTTCAAAAATTGAGTATTTATCTTTAAATATTTTTTGTTTCATTTTATAATCCTTTATTTAATTGATAAAAACGAATCTATTGCACAAACCATTCTTTCTTTAATATCTTTTCCATCTATATCCATATAGTCAGTTTGTATTTTATATACTAATTTATTATCTAATTTAAATTCAAACAAGATATATCCTGCATAGAGTTTTGATTTAGCACCTTTTTTCCCCTTATCTTCTTTATCATTTTCATATATATAATAATCAATGATTAGTTTCTTTTCATTTGCTATATTTGATTTAATATGTTCTTTTAATATTGAGTTTAGCATCTCATCTGCTTGTGTAACAGTTAAAATATCTTTTAAATGACTTGGCATATACTTAGAGTATTCAATATCAGATTTAACAATAAAATTATTTGTTTCTATTAGATTATTAGTTTCCCAAATAGGATTTTCAAAGTCTATTTTCTCAAAAGTTGTTGTTGTTTCTTGGCATGCCAATCTTTTTTTATTTGGATCAAATTTATTAACTTCTTCAAAAACTGCAAAAGTAACAAAGAGTATAAGTAATATTAGTATTCCAGGTAAAATCATTTTTTTCATAAGTTATCCTTATCTTTAAATTATAATAATATATTATATAAATGAATAATATCAAATTAAATATTAGAAGTCAAGTAATAAGAATTACAAATAATAGTTATAAGTTAAGAATATAGTAAAGATTAATCTTTACTATATTATTTAGATAATTTTAGGTCTATATTTGAAGTTTTTCCAGATTGAGTTTTAATATCTATTTTCTTAGATAGTTTTATTTGTTTTGTATTTACTTTCTTTACTTCTACTAAGTAATCTTTTATATTTTCTACTCTTGTAAGTGCAATTTGTTTTAAAGTAGAAGTTTCAACTTTTTGTCTAGAAATAATATAAGTCTCTAGTGTATCTATATATGTTTTTTCGTCATTTACGTACTGCTCTTTTAAAGGTTTAACTTTTTGATCAAAATCTTCATATAATTCTTCTAGTAGTTCTATATATTCTTTTTTATACTCTTTTTGTTTTACATTTTTTAATTCATCTGAAATAATTTCATCAAATAATACCTTTTTAAGAGCATACAAATCTTTGTTTTTATCATAAGATGGAACAACTTCTAAAACTATATTTGGACGTTTTTTTAAGATTTGAGTAATTTTATCTAATGTCTCTTTTTGAATTGGTGTTATTGAATCTTTCCCATAATTAAAATCAACACTATCAATTTCATTTGCTTCAAATCCAAAGATAGCTCCTAGAAGTGAAAATGGTGCTGTTACTGCTTTAGTAATTAAATTAACAAAGGCTTTCCATACAAGAGGAGCAATTGCAAATTGAGGGTCATCCATATTTCCAGTAACTGGAATATTAAGATCAATTACTCCATTTGTATCTTCTAGCAATGCAATAGCAAGTTCTAAAGGAAGAGAAACAGCATCTTTACTCTCTACTTTTTTACCAAGTTTTAACTTTGTAATTATAATACTATTTTGAGCATCAAGGTTTGATTTTAGAACATTATATTTTAAATCTAAATCTAACTTTCCACTTTCCAACTCTTTCCCTATAAACTTCCCTGTGTAAGGTGTAAAATTTTGCATAGAGATGTTTTTAAACAACATATTAATATCAGTTAATATTTTTAAACTTTGAGGGTCTACAACTCCTGTTATTTTTGTAGTTCCATATTTATCTACTATTCCTTTAACATTTAGTTTTGATGTAGATGATTTGGTAGTATCTAATTTTGAAACGTTTCCACTTAACTTACTAATAACAGTTTTAAAAGGAAGAGGTAAGTTTTTATCTTCAAAACTTAATATAGCATTATCAATATTTATAGGACCAATATTTAATTTTGCTGCTGATTCCTTACTCGTCTCTTTTTTTGCTTCTTTGCTAGGCTCTTTTTTTTCAACTGCTTTATTATTGTTTTTCTCTAGTGTTACAGAAATATTTGGTTTTGAAATATTAGTTTTTAAAACTTTTAAACCATTTTTGCCATTTGAAATACCTGTAATATTTACATCAATATTTTTTGCAAGAATATTTGTTTTATCAATATCGTTTATCATAGAAATACTAGGATCAAGAATACTAAGAGATGCTACGCTTAATAGGTCTTTACTTTGTTTTAAATCACTTGCATTTATTTCCATTTTATCTGAAGATATAGTTGTTTTGTTTATTAAATCTTTAAATGTTAATAAGCCTTTTTCAATTTTTGCCGTTTTAATTAAGATATCATTGTTATTTAACAAAAACGAATTTATATTTGCATTTATTTTATTAATATCAATTTGTAGTTTATTTGTTTTATCATTGATATTTAATTCAGGGTTTATAAGTGCTATTGATTCCATAGCTATCTTTGGACCATTAATATTGAAATTATTTACTATAAGGTTTGTATCTTTTGTATCTATATCTAATTTAGATTTTTGATTACTAAATTTCAATGTAGGAGTATCAAGTTTTATTTTATTCATTGAAATAATTGATTTGATAATATTCAAATCAATTGTTGATAAATTTATATCAGTACTCTTGATATTTAAGGCATTTTTAGAGTCTTTATACTCAAGTTTTGGAGTATTTAAATCAACCTTTCCAATATAAATATCAGAATCTTTAATTTTTAGATTATCTATATTTATTTTAGGATCATTTAAATCAATATTCAATGAAGCTTTTTTATCTTTATATGAGATTGCACTTTGTGTTGTGCTAATATTGTTAATATCTATATTATTATTCAAAATTGATAATTTATCTAATGAAATTAAGTTATTGTTTAAATTTATATTCATTGCATTTTTATTATCACTATATATTATATTTGGGTTTGTAATTTTAAGTTTATTAAGTAAAATATCTGAACCTGTAAGCTTTATACTTGAAATATCTGTATTAAGTTTTTGAGTTTTAACACTAGTATCATTCTGTTTATCTAAAAAAGTTAAATCCAAATTTGTTTGTTTGAAATTTGATACTAAAATATTCCAAGGTTTTGTTAGCTCAGAAGTCTTTTCTTCTTCTGTTATTATTTCTTCTTTTTTACTAGCTGTTTCTTTTACTAAAGTTGCTAAATTTAAGCCCATTTTATCACTTATTATATTTGTAGATAAGTCATTTATACTTATATTGTTTACTTTAATGTCTTGTTTTAGCAAATCAAGATTTACTTTTTCAACCATAAGTTTATTTAGTTTTGCAATACTACTTTTATTTTGACTAATATCTATATTTGAAAACTCTAATTTTTTTGTTTCTAATTTCAAGTCAAAATCATTTTCTGTATTAATATTGTAGTTTAATGCTAAATCAAATCTAGCATCATCATTAATATCAAAGTTTAGTATCTCTTTTTGTTGATTAAGTATTTCTTTTAATCTTAAATCAATTATTTCAGCTTTTCCATACATTTTAAAAGGAAGAGTATTAAAAGCTCCACTTATTGACACTTTTGTGTGTTTATTTATATTAAATTGTAAATCATTTGAAGCCAAACTATTCTTGTAAGTTCCAACATCATATAAAGTATAGTTTGCATTATTTATAGAAAGTTTATAGGGTTTATTTTCTCTTTGTTTTGTATAGTTGATATTCATATTAACTAAAGAGATTTTTGATACTAAAAATTTAATATCAGAAGATTCTTCATCTTTTACAGGTTCTTCTTCACTACTTTTAAGTATTTTACTTAAGTTTATTGTTCCATCTAAACTCTCTTCGACATTTATAGTTGTATCTTGAAGTAAAACTTCTTCTAAACTAACATGTGTTTCAAGAATAGAACGTAATAATGCAATATTTAACTTAAACTGTGAAAAAGAGATTGTTTTATTATTTTTATCATCTAATAGCGTTAAATTATGAATCTTTACTTCAAATGTAAAAGGATTAAACTCTACTTTTTCTACTATAGTTTTTAAAGTTAAATTTTCATCTAAATTTTTTACCAATTGATCTTGTATTACACTTGGAATTAGTTTAAAACCAATTGTTATATAAATTGCTAAGAAAAAGCATAGCCAATAAAAATATTTTTCTATTTTACCCATCATAAACCCTTTTTAGTTTTCTAAATCTTCTAAAATCAAAAATTGGTATTTAAATAAGGATTGATTAGTACCAATTTTAATTATATCACCATCATTTAATACTTTTTCAAAAACTTCTTTTTCTCCACCATAAGTAATATCATTTATAGTAGTTCCATTTGAACTACCTCTATCTTTTAATATATATTCAGATGAAGTTCTCTCAATTTGAAAGTGCTCTTTTGATATTTGTAAATCTCTTCCTTCATTAATAAGGTAAATATCATTATTAGGTTTAGAAGGAGTTCTAATTAATCTTAATTTTACAAACAAGCCATTGTCATTCGTATCAAGTCTTGATTCTCTTCCTACTTTAAAAGGAAAATCCATCATAGGAATTAAGTCATGTTGATATTGACCTTTTACTAGTGCATTTGTTGCTTCTTTTGTTAAAGGAAGTAATACTGCTTTTGGCATAATTGTTTTTATAATGTTTTTTTTAGTGTTTATCATAAATTAACCTATTTTTCTAATATTAAAAATTGATATTCGAACTTTGACTTTTTATCTCCAATTGCAATAATATCTCCATCTTCAATTCTTCTTTTAAAAGTTTTTTTATTCCCACCATAAGTGATTCCATTTATTGTAGTACCATTTGAACTACCTCTATCTTTTAAAGTATAAATATTTCCATCTTTTTCAATTTGTAAGTGTTCTTTTGAAATTTGTAAATCTTTGCCTGAATTATATAAAAATGTATCATTTTTTGGTTTAGCAATATTTTTCATAATTCTAAATTTTACAAATAAACCTTTTTCATTTTTCCCAACCCTAGACTCTCTTCCTATTCTATATGGAAAATTAGACATTCTAATTAAAAATGTTTCACAAGGATCGTTAATAATTGATTTTTTAGCTTCTTCTGTTAAAGGAAGTAATACTGCTTTTGGAGTTATTACTTTTAAAATATGTTTTTTTGTTTCTTCCATTTCCTATCCTAATTAAAAAACGCGTATATGAATAATTATAACAAATATAATATCAATTTTGATACAATCACGTATTAAAAAGGAAACAAATGACAGTTATAGAACTTTTTCAAAAATTATTAAGATTCAAATCAGTAACACCAGATGATGATGGTGGCTTTAATTTTATAGAAGAATACTTAGGTAATGAGTGGACTTGTATAAATGTAGACAGAGAAGATACAAAAAATAGAGTATATTATAAAAAATTTAACGACAACCCTCAACACCTATGTTTTGCAGGTCATATAGATGTAGTACCTCCAGGTGAAGGATGGGATGTTGACCCATT
This sequence comes from Poseidonibacter lekithochrous, assembly GCF_018861145.1. Taxonomy (GTDB): domain Bacteria; phylum Campylobacterota; class Campylobacteria; order Campylobacterales; family Arcobacteraceae; genus Poseidonibacter; species Poseidonibacter lekithochrous_A. The sequence goes on along the minus strand of NZ_JAHKQT010000023.1, from coordinate 231,308 downwards.
TGCTGCTGATATTATAAATGGAGTTATCACAGCACGTGGAACTCAAGATATGAAAAGTGGAGTAGCTGCTTATCTTTATGCTTGTAAACATGCAAAAGATTTTGATGGAACATTAAGTATTCTAATGACTTCAGATGAAGAAGGTGAGGGTACTTATGGAACTATTAAAGCCTTAGAATATTTAAAAGAAATAGACTTTATACCTCAATATGCTGTTGTAGCAGAGCCAACTTGTGAGAAAGTTTTTGGTGATGCTATAAAAGTAGGACGACGTGGAAGTATAAATGGATATTTACATATCCAAGGAAGACAAGGTCATGCTGCTTATCCAGAAAAAGGAATAAATCCAATACATCAAATGGCTCCACTATTAAACGAAATAGCAGGACATGACTTAGATAATGGAGATGAATACTTTGCACCCTCAAAAATGGTTTTAACAGATATAAGATCTGGTATGCAAGTTACAAATGTAACACCAAATAAATTAGACTTGATGTTTAATGTAAGAAACTCAACTAATACAAAAAAAGAAGATGTCGAAGCTTATGTAGAGAAGATATTTGGTCATTTAGATTATTCACTACGAACTACACAAGGCTCTTTTCCTTTTGTAACAAATAAAGAATCAAAAGTAGTAAAAGCTATGGAAACTTCAATAAAAGATGTTTTAGGAGTTACGACTAAGCACTCAACAGCAGGTGGAACATCAGATGCTAGATATTTTGGAGCATTTGGAATAGAAGCAATTGAGTTTGGTGTGATAAATGACACGATTCATAGTATTGGTGAGAGAACTACTGTTAAAGAGGTTGAGGGATTGACTGATGTTTATGTGGATTTGATTAAGAAGTTTTAATAAAAGATGAAAAAATCATCTTTTAAAATAAGTTTATTGGTTTAAGTATTTCAGCTAAATTGGAAATAGCATTTATTATATCACTAAATTTAATTAGATAATCTAATATCTTTAAAAAAATCATTTTTATTCTCCTTATCACTTATTTTTAATAAATAGTTATATAAGGATATTTTAAATATAATAATTTTACTTATGGTATTTAAACTATTAATATTTAAGTATCAAATATAAGGTAGTGAGTATGACAGTACTCATTACCTTTTTTTATTTATTAATTAGTGTAATTATACAATAAAAAAAGTTATAAATCAACTTGGTGTTTCACTTGGTAGCACTATAATTATTTTATCTTTAAAATAAGGATATTTTTTTGACTTTTTATTTTTATTTAGATAAGTAAAAATAAACGTTGATTTATTACAAAATATAGTAGTAATTATTGTAAGGTATATGACTTATGATTAAAGATTATTCTATAAAAATTGATATCTATTATTAACAAAAAAAATGATTACAGTATGAAATATAACAAAAAAATTGAAGATTTTACATTTTAAAATGAAAATTATAAACTATAATCCTAAATATCAACAAGTTATTCCAAAAAATTTCACAAATACAATCCATAAAACATGTAATAACAACTACATTAAAGAGTAATTAAACGCATGGGAAAATCCAAATATCGATTATGAATCTTGAGAATAAAGATTATATAAAACAAAACCTTATTTAGATGTGATTAATAATACTCTCCTGTATCATATTTTTGAAATAGCTTTAAAATGAATATAAAATTCTAGGGCTGTATATTAAAATAACTACTTATTTAAATAAATAATATATCAATTAAGAAGTAAGATAAGAACAATTACTAATGTATATTATATTTGACATAAAAAGTATATTATAGTAGTATGTAAAATATATTAGACAAAAGTGAAATTATGAATTTAACTGAATTTGGAAAACAATTACAAAAACATAGAAAAGAACAAAAAATATCTCAAACTAAACTTTGCGAAGATTTAAATATCTCTCGAGCTACACTATCTTCTTTGGAAAATGGTAGAGGTGAGATAGGCTTTAAGAAGATATTACAAATTATTGATTATTTAGGGTATGAGTTTTCTTTAAAAGAAAAGAGTTTATTCCCCACATTAGAGGATTTAAGAGATGAATGATTCTTTGAAAATACTAGTAGAAAATAAGAATAGTGGTATATTATCTTTTGAAGATAATGAATATACTTTTTCTTATAAAACTGAAAACAACATGAACTTTATCTCTCTTACAATGCCTGTAAGAAATAAATCATGGGATAGTAAAGAATTGCATCCTATTTTTGAAATGCATCTACCAGAAGGTTATTTACTCTCTATAATCAAAAAACACTTTTCTAAATTTGCTAAGACAGATGATTTTGGTTTATTAAAACTTATGTCATCATCTATAAAAAGCAGAGTTTCTTATGAAAATGAATCTATAAAGGAATTAAAGCCTTTAAGTTTAGATGATTTAGTTCATTCTGATGATGAGAAATTATTTGATGAGTTAGTAAATAGATTTGCTTTAAACTCTCCTATATCAGGTGTTCAACCCAAAGTACTAGCCCAAATTGAAAATAAAGCCACTTTAAAACTAGAAGATTACATAATAAAATCATGGGGAGAAGAATATCCAGAACTTGCACTAAATGAATTTTTGTGTATGGAAGTTGTAAAAGAAGCGGATATTCCAGTACCTGATTTTTATATCTCTGATGATAAAAAACTATTTATTATGAAAAGATTTGATATAAAAGATGATGGAATATATTTAGGTTTTGAAGATATGTGTGTACTTCAAGCGAAACAAAGAGATGATAAGTATGAAGGCACATATGAGCAAGTTGTAAAAACAATAAAAACTTTTGTTAGCCCAAAATATAAGAAAAAAGCTTTAAGAAATTTCTTTAAAATGACAGTTTTAAACTTCTTACTTAAAAATGGTGATGCTCATTTAAAAAACTTTGGTTTACTTTATGATGGAATAAAAGATATAGACTTAGCACATGCATACGATGTTGTAACAACAACAATGTATATAAAAAATGATATACCAGCTTTACATTTATTAGGTAGTAAAAAGTGGTGGAGTGAAAAATATCTTTTAAGATTTGGAATAGATACTTGTGATTTAACTCCAAAAGAAGCAAAGGATTTATATGAAGTTTGTATTAGTTCAAGAGATAAGATTATTGAAAAGTACAGAGAGATAAATTCATCATTTACGAACGAACTTTTTGATATTTGGACTAAATAAGATTATGAAAATAATAGATTACAATCAAAGTTATACAAATGAAATTCCTAACCTTTTCACAAATACAATCCATAAAACATGCAATAAAGAATATACTAAAGAGCAGTTAAATGCTTGGGCTAATCCAAATATTGATTATGAATCATGGGAAAAAAGGCTTGATAGAACAAAACCTTATTTAGCTGTTATAGATGATACTCTTGTTGGTTTTACTGAGTTTTATGATGATTATATTGATTGTTTTTATGTTCATGATGAGTATCAAGGGCAGGGAGTTGGAAAGGCTCTTATGAATCATATTCTTGATATTGCTTCTACAAATGATATTAAAAAAACAAGAGTTGATGCTAGTATCACTGCAAAGGCTTTTTTTGAGAGTTTTGGATTTGTGGAAACTCGTAAGAATGAAATAAAAAGAGATAACCAAGTACTTATTAATTACACATTAGAATTAAATCTACAAAATCTAAGCATAAAATAATAAAGTTACTTTATATTTTAGACAAAATTACTATAAATGATAAGTAAATTTATCATTTAAAACAAGGAAGTATAAATGAAAATATCAAAATTGTATTCAAACAATGATGATTTTAAAACCATAGTATTTGATAAAGGTATAAACTTTATCCTATCAGATTCAAATGGTGTGGGGAAAAGTAGTCTTTTTAAACTAATAGATTTTTGTTTGTTAGGGGATAAACACTTTTTAGGACATGAACACTTTAAAGATTATATTTTCTATATAGAACTTCAAATAGCTTCAAATAGATATATTACGATTAAGAGACCTACAAAAAGTGGTAAAAATATAGAGTTAAAAATCACAAAACAAAAATCCATGTTGACAGATGAAAAAGATTTTAATAAAAAAGGTAGTCTTGGTATTGCTAAATCTTTTTTTGAAAATAAAGTTAATTATTCTATAAATAAATTTAGAACATACATAACATATTTTTTAAGAGATGAATCTAACCAAAATGATGCCTTTATATTAAACAAGCACACAGCTCTTCATGAAATAGAATATAAAACCGTTATATCAAATCTGATAGGTATTGATGGACGAAAAATCAGAAAAAAATATGAACTAGATGAGATAATTAAAAAAGAAGATATAGACTCAAGCACTTTAAAAACTGCTCAAGATGAATTAGCAAAAGTTATTGAAGAAAACAAAATATTGATTAACAGTCACTTTATAGATAAACTCAAAGATAGTGTTGCCAAATATGGAAATATAGTGTTAGATAAAGAAGTAATATTTTCAATTGATTTAAATACTTCAAATGATATAGAGTTTAGTTTAAAAGTAGAAAATGATGACAGTACTATAAAAAAACTTTTATGTTTTATCTTTTCATCTTCATTAGCTGAAATATATGTACAAAAAAGACTTATCAAGTTTGTTGCTTTTGATAGTCCTTTCAATGGAGATAAAAACACTTATGAAGATGGTATTTATTTGGCAATTCATGAATTACATAGAAAAGGTATTCAAACTATTATTACATCAAATGAAGATGCTATTCAAAATTCTGCTAATTTATCAGAAATAAAAGATGAATATTTGACTGATTATTTTAGTAATGATGATAAACTAATGGGTGATTTTTAACTATAAATGATAAAGTTATTTTACATTTTTTAGTAATATATCTTATAATGATAACTAAATTTATCATTTAAGGTTAGATATGAAATAAAAAAAATGTCAAAATAAATAAAGATTTTGGTAATAAAATGCTAGATATATGGCACCTATCTTTAAGTGAAAAAACAAGTTTGGAAAAGTACTTATAAATCACATTCTTGAAATTGCTTCAAAAAATGATATCAAGATATTAAGAGTTGATGCTAGTATTACTTCTAAGCAATTTTTTGAGAGTTTTGGATTTGTGCAAACTTCTAGGAATGAAGTAAAAAGAGATAATCAAGTACTTGTTAACTATTCATTAGAGTTAAAACTATAATAAATATAAGTATAAAAAGAAAGAACAATATGAACATAGAAAAACTAAAAGAGTACGAGGCAGAATTTTTAGAACAATACCCAAATGGTTTTGATGATAGAAACTTTTTTCCTACTATGAAAACTTTCAATCCTTTAAAACTAGAAGAGTTTGCAAAAGAGGCTTTGAAAAAAGAGAACTTTCAAAATCCTAGTTTAGTTGTTGATAGTTTTTTTAAAGTGATTCAGAAATCAGTATTTGTATCACTATTTGATAAACTAAAACTAAAAGATATGATAGCTACATTAAATTCATATGAAAAAGACATGTTAAGTATTGAAATATATGAGCTTTTATATGGAGATAAAAAGGAAGGTTTTGAGGGTTTAGTTGAGTTTTTAGGAGAATATAAACTTGCAAAATGGACGATAATATCTGTAGTTCCATATTGTATAAACAGACATCAAGACTATTTTATAAAACCTACAACTACAAAAAATATTATCAAAACTTTTGAACTAGAAGATTGTATTTACAAACCAAAACCTAGTTTTGAATTTTATGATAATTATACAAAAGCACTTGATATTATGAAATCAAGTATTGATAAATCTCTTAGTCCTGATAATGTTGGTTTTACAGCTTTTTTAAAAGTAGCTATGGAAAGTTATGAATAACTTACGACCAAAGTTGTAATCTAGGTAGTGATGAGATAGCTTTTATGATATCTGTTTTTGAAAGGATTCCTAATAAGATAGCTTCTTCATCAACAACGGGAAGTGCATCTAACTTAAAATCAATCATTACCTTTGAAACTCTTCTTATATCAGATACTGGGTCAACTGTAATAAGCTCGGGTAAGTAAATGTCATCAATCTTTCGAAGAAGAATATCTTCAGAACTTGTAATATCTTCCATCATAAGATTTAAGATTATCTTTTTGTCAATTAATCCAACAATTTTTTTTGCAAAACTAACTACTGGCAATTGAGATACTTGATTATCTTTTAAAAGATTGTAAGCATCTAAAATAGTTGACTTATTATCAATTATTATGCAGTCTTTTGTCATGATATCTTTAACATGATAAACAGGTTCAGAAGTATCAATATTCGCCATTTTCTTATATTTATTAATAGCTGATTGATTAAGGCTTCCTTTATGCTCTTGTTCTTTTTGTGCATCTGTAAAATCTTGTATAAAACCTTCTTTAGGTTTGAGTACTACTTCAGATGGCATATCAACATTTTTAAGATTATATAAATTATCAGCAGTACTTCTAAATCCTACACTTCCATTATTGTATATTGCAAACATTTAGAACTCCTTTTAATTTCTTTATTAATTAATCATAGGATAAATTATATAATGAATTGTTAATGATAAAGTTATTTAAAGCTCCATATCTTTTCTAATTCTACTTAAATGAGTAGGACTAATACCTAAAAATAGGGCAACATGATATAAAGGTATTCTAGTGATGATATTTGAGAATTCATCAAGAAACCTCTCATATCTTGTTTTTGCGTCTTCTAAGACCAAAGAATAGGCTATTTCATCTTTTTGTATAACCCAATGTTTCTCTAAATATAAAATATGGAATAGTTTTAAATCTTCATATTTATAAAAAAGTGCTCTGTATCTTTTATAATCTATATTAATAACAATAGAGTCTTCCAAAGCTTGCACAGATGAATCAGGATTGTTATCTTTAAGCATAGAAACAATAGGACCATAAAATCTTGTTTCCCAAAAGAAGTTTTTATTATATTCTTCCCCTTTTCATTAATACTTGAAGTTCTAAATAGACCTTTATATATAAAACTTATACAATTAACTTTTGTATTTGTATCAAAAGCATATTCATTTTTTTTCAGAATCTGTATACTACAAATCTTTTGAAATTCTTCCCATGTATTATTACTTAAAGTATAATATGAATCAATCGTTATTTTTAATAAACTATAAATCTTTTCTTTATCTATTTTCATAAGAGCATTTTTTCAAAATTATGCTTAAATCAACATATGTAAAGGACAAAATATTAAAGTTTTGATAGACTTCATTTTTTAGGAGTTTATTATTATGTCACAAAACATTAAAGCACATTTTTTTGTAATATTTGCCACTTTTTTAGTAGGTGGTTCTTTTGTTGTATCTCAAAAATTAACAGGGACTATTGATCCTATTTCTATAACATTGATGAGATTTATTTTAGCTTCGCTTATCCTAGCACCTTTTATTTTACTTATTAAAAAATATCGAATTAAAATTTTTTATACTTTTAAAAGAACTATGTTAATAAGCTTTTTTTATTCAGGATATTTTATAGGAATGTTCAAGGCATTAGAATTAACAAGTGCTTTAAATACTGGTGCTATTTATACTTTGATTCCCCTTGTTACAGGTATTATTTCAATATTTGTTTTTAAACAGCATATTTCTTCTAAACAATATATGGTTTATTTTTTAGGAATTATTGGGACTTGTATCGTTGTATTTAAAGGTAATTTAGACTTACTTCTAGCTTTTTCTTTAAATAAAGGTGACATAATATTTACTTTTACAATTTTTCTGATGAGTTTATATGCTATTACTTCAAAATATCTTTATAAAAAAGATGATGAGCTTTTAGTTGTTGTATTTATGACTTTAATTGGGGGTTGTATTTGGATGGGACTTGCTTTAGTTTTATTTGATATTCCTTTGGAATGGGGAAAGTTAAATACAACAAATTTCTTAAATATTGGTTATTTGACGATTTTTACTACACTATTTACTGTATTTTTATACCAAAGTGCAAATGTAATTTTAGGTCCTAAAAAAGTTATGGCTTATGTATATTTAAATCCTGCAGTTGTTGGACTTATTGCCTTTTTTATTGATGGTACTATTATGAACTTTTTTACAATTATAGGTATATTTATATCCGCAATTGCTACATTTATACTATTAAAAGGTAGATAAATACTCTAGTTTTACCAAGTCATAACAAGACTTTAGATATCATGCAAAATATTAATTAAAAAGGAAAAAAATGGAACAACTACCAAATTGCCCAAAATGTAACAGTGAATATACTTATGAAGATGGAAGTTTACTTATCTGTCCTGAGTGTGCTCATGAATGGACTGCAACAAGTACTGAGGAAGAAGATGTAGATGTTCTTGTAGTTAAAGATGCAAACGGAACACTTTTAAATGATGGTGATGATGTAACTGTTATAAAAGATTTAAAGGTAAAAGGAAGTTCTTCTGGAATAAAAGTTGGTACAAAAATTAAAGGTATTAAACTTGTAGAAGGAAATGATGGACATAATATTGACTGTAAAGTGCCAGGTGTTGGTGCAATAAAACTAAAACAAGAGTTTGTAAAAAGATCTTAAAAAATTTAAGATAAAAACTAAATCTTTTCAAAAGGCTTTAAAATGACAAATATGATTTATGGAACAGCTTGGAAGAAAGAAGAGACTACAAGACTTGTAAAACTTGCAATATCTTCTGGATTTAAAGCAATAGATACAGCTTGTCAACCAAAGCATTATAGAGAAGATTTAGTTGGAATTGCTTTAACAAATGCCATTGAAGATGGTATTAAAAGAGATGATTTATTTATTCAAACAAAATTTACACCAATATCTGGTCAAGATTTAAATAATATGCCTTATTTATCATCTGATGATATTTTAACGCAACTTGAAAAATCATTTTATACTTCTAAAAAGAATCTAAATGTTGATTTTATTGATTCTTATCTTATCCATTCTCCTTTTGCTCCTATTGAAGATTTAGTAAAAGTTTATAGAACTATGGAAGAGTTTGTACAAAATGGTGAAGTAGGGCAGATTGGAATTTCTAATTGTTATGATTTTAAATTGTTAAGATATTTATATGATATTGCAAAAGTAAAACCAAAGGTTGTTCAAAATAGATTTTATAGTGAATCATCTTATGATAAAGAGATAAGAAACTTCTGTAAACAAAAAAATATTACTTATCAAAGTTTTTGGTCACTTACTGGAAATCCTCATCTTTTAAAAAGTAAGCTTCTTGTTGAACTAGCAGCAAAATATAATAAAACTCCTGAGCAAGTTTTTTATAAATTTTTAAATCAAATAGATATAACACCACTTAATGGAACTACATCACAAATACATATGCTTGAGGATTTGGATATTAGTAGTTTTACATTAGAGTCACTTGAAATTGACTCTATTTTAAATCTTTTATAGTTTTTAAATTTAGTTTTCTATAGAGTTATACAAAACCTTTTTAAGAGCTTTTTCTAATATATCTTTTTCCGTTTCATTTAAAACCCCTAAAAAATGTCTATGAGCCTGTTTAAGTTCAGGCAAACATTTATCTAAAATATCTTTACCTTTTTGTTCAATATGTAATAAAGAACTTCTCTTATCTTCTGTAGATTCTTTTTTATAGATAAGCTTCTTTAATTCAAGTTTTTTTATTACTTTACTCATACCACCAGAGGTAAAAACCATTCTATCAGAAATCTGTGAAGCCGTTAACTCTCCGCCATATATATTCAAAGTTGCTAATAAATCAACCTCTGCGCGTGTTAAGTCATATTTATCATGAATATGTTTAGCATGAGAATATATCTTTTCTGAAATAATAGCCATTGATAAAGTAATACTAGTTAAAGAACTATCCTCTTCTTTATCACTTAAGTTTTTATAAAATGTATCTAAAAAGTCTTTTTTCATGAAAAGAGTTTATCATAGAAATAATTAAATTATAATTAAAAGTAGCTTCCTAGTAAGCTAAATATAAGATATTAAATGTTACATTCCTAGGAAGATATATATAAAGGATAAAAAATGTCAAAGTATGTTTTATTGGGATTAACATTTCCAATTTTACTTTTCTCAGAAAGTTTAGATGATTTAATTAAAATGTCATTAGTAAATAAAAATATAGAAGCATCAAAAATGAGTAATGAATCTATAAAAAAAGAATATGATAGTGTTAAAAAAGGCTATTTACCAAGTCTAAGTGTAGGTGGAGCTTATACAGATGTCGCACATGAAACTGCATCAGCAGCCAATAACTCTTTAAATGCTTATGTAGATTTATCTTATAGTCTTTATGATGGAGGGAAAAAAGATTTAACATATAAAACTTATAAATCTAGAATAAATAGTTCCTCGGAAGATTTAATTTCATTAAAAAACAATGTTACATTAGATGTTATTGACCATTATTTTAATTATTTAACAAATAAAGCTGCAAAAGAAGCTAAAAATACTGAAATAGAACAATTAAATGCTCAGTTTGATAGACTTAGTAAATTTTTAGATGCAGGAACTACTACAAGTGATGAAGTAGATAGAATCGTGTCAAATATGGAAAAAGCAAATGTTGAATTACAAGAAATAGAATTAAATATTCAAACTATTTTACATGAGTTAGAATATATAACAGGTCAAAGAGTAACTATTAGTGATGGTTCTTTTATTGAAATTAAAAATGAAGAAGCTACTTTAAGAAATGATATCAAATCATTAAAACATTCAGTGCAAACGCAACTTTTAAATGCTAAAAATGTTAAAACTACAAACAAACCACAAGTAAATCTTGATAATAAATATACATATTATGATCATAATTATAATAGTGATACTTATGCAGATCAAGCTTTAAGAGATCAAAATGTTTTTGCAGTAAACGTAGAATGGAAATTATTTGATTTCAATTCAAATAAAACAGCTTATGATGCAGCTTATAAATCTTTTTTAAGTGCAAAATCAAAATACGAATATGAAAAGAATAGAGCCGATGTAGATTTGAGTTTGGCAAAAAAATCTTATGATATTAATAAACTTAAAATCAAATCAGCAGAAGCTAGTTTAAAAGCTGCAATAAGTACATATGATGTAACAAAGAACAAATATGAAAATGGTCTTGTAAATAATGTCTCTTATTTAGAAGCTTTAAGTGATAAATCAGAAGCACAAAGTGCTTTATGGGCTGTAAAAAATGCTTTAGAAATAAGTAAAGCAAATTTAATATATCAAAATGGAAAAAATGTATGGGAGTATGTAAAATGAAGAAATTATTATTAGGTTTAGTATTATTAACAAGTACATTTGTATTTGCAAATGCAGCACAAGAGGCTCCAGCTGTTCCAGTTGAAGTATTCACTGTAAATAGTGATGTTGTTAAAATAAGTAAAAAGTATCCTGCAATAATAAAAGCAGAAAAAAGTGTAGATATTATTGCAAGAGTTTCAGGTTCAATAGAAAATAGATATTTTGAAGAAGGATCTTTTGTAAAAAAAGGTCAAAAACTATATACAATTGAGCAAAGAACATATCAAGCAAATGTTGATTCATCAAGAGCTGCTGTGAATAGAGCAAAATCATTATTAGTAAAAGCTACAAATGATTGGAATAGATATAAAAAATTATATGAACAAAAATCAATTAGTGCATCTCAAAAAGATGAATATTACTATAACTATCAAGATGCAATCGCAAATGAAAAAAATGCACAAGCAGCTTTAACAAATGCAAAAATTCAATATGGCTATACAGAAATAAAAGCACCAATGAGTGGAATTATTTCTATTACTAAATTAAATGTTGGTAATTATGTAAATGAAAATACTACTTTAACAACAATTACAAAAGTTGATCCTGTTTATGCTGAGTTTTCATTACCTCAAACTGATATTGGGAAATACTTAAGTCATATAAAATCAAAAGAAGTAAAATTTTCTATGAATTGTCAAAATGAATGTATTATGGGTGGAACACTTAATTATATATCTCCTGTATTAGATTCTGCAACAGATACGCTTCTTTTAAGAACAGAATTTAATAATAAAGATGGAAAAGTAATTGTTGGACAATTTACAAATATTAATATTGATGATATAGAAATTCCAAATGTTATTAGTATTCCAGAAGAGGCTATTATGCAAAGTGGGAATAACTCAGTTGTATATGTTATTGATGAGAACTCAACAGCACAAATCAGACCAGTAGAACTAACAGGTGAAAACTCTTCAATAGGTGTTATTATCAGTAGTGGTTTAAAAAGTGGGGATAAAATAGTACTAAGCAATATTGCAAAACTTAGACCTAATTCTAAAGTTAAAATAATGGAAGGAAAAGAATAAAATGATTTCTTCTTATTTTATAAAAAATCCAGTATTTACAACGGTAATTTCTATTATCATATTTCTTACTGGATTGTTGGCAATTAAAAACTTACCAATTGAGCAGTTTCCACAAGTGTCACCTCCTCAAATTATTGTATCTACAGTATATCCAGGAGCAAGTGCACAAACTATTGCTCAAACTGTTGTTGCACCATTAGAAGAGAGTTTAAATGGTGTTGAAAATATGATTTATATGGAATCAACAACATCAGATGATGGAACAGCTTCTATTAGTATCTTTTTTGAAGTAGGTACAGATAGACAAGATGCAAAAGTAAATGTAAATAATAGAGTACAAACAGTACTTTCTACAATGCCGGCTATTGTTCAAAGTCAAGGTTTAAATGTACGTGAAAGATCAGCAAGTATGCTAAAAGTATATGCATTGATTTCTCCAGATAATTCTAAAGACACTCTATTTTTATCAAATTATGCAAAAAACAATATTGTTGATGAACTTAAACGTATAAAGGGTGTTGGTGATGTAGTTATCTTTGGTGAAAAAGAATATGCTATGAGAGTTTGGATTGATCCTGATAAATTAGTAAGTTTTAATTTAACAGCTGCTGACATAATTGCAAAAATTAAAGATCAAAATGAGCAATATGCTGCTGGTAAATTTGGTCAAGAACCTATATCAAGTAAGCAAATGTTTACGTATACTTTACAAACACCAGATAGATTTAAAAATGTAGAACAATTCTCAAATATTATTTTAAAATCTGATGAAACAGGAAGAAATGTATTATTAAAAGATGTATCAACTGTTGAATTAGGAGCTGCTTCATATTCAAGAAAACCTTTATATAATGGTAAAAATGCAATTCCTTTTGGTATTTTCTTACAATCAGGTGCGAACGCTTTAAATACTGATGCTGCAATTAATGCAAAAATTAGTGAAATTGAAGAAATTTTTCCATCAGGTGTAAGTTATAGAGTTCCTTATGAAACATTATCATTTATTAAAGTTTCTATTAATGAGGTTATTTATACTTTTATTGAAGCTATGCTTCTAGTTATGTTAATTATCTATATTTTCTTACAAAACTGGAGAGCTACACTAATTCCTATTTTAGCAGTACCAATTTCAATTGTTGGTGCCTTTGCAGGAATGTATGCTTTAGGATATAGTATAAATCTTCTAACTTTATTTGGATTGGTACTTGCAATTGGTATTGTTGTTGATGATGCTATTATTGTTATTGAAAATGTAGAAAAGCATATGTCTGATGGAATGAATCCAAAAGATGCAACAATGAAAGCAATGCAAGAAGTTTCAGGTGCATTAATTGCCATAGTTTTAGTTTTATCAGCTGTGTTCCTTCCTGTTGCTTTCCTTGGTGGACTTTCAGGTGTAATGTATAAACAATTCGCTGTTACTATTGCAATATCAGTTGCAATTTCTGGTTTTGTTGCATTAACATTAACACCAGCACTTTGTGCTTTATTACTAAAACCTGTTCATGGTGAACCAATCTTTATTTTCAGATGGTTTAATAAAATGTTTGATGCTTTATCAAATGGATATGCGAAAATTGTTAGATTTGTTATTAGACTTTCCGTAGTATTTTTAGTAATTTATGCAGCTGTTGTTTATGTTACATATTCTGAATATGGGAAAATGAATACAGAACTAGTTCCAACTGAAGATCAAGGAAATGTATTTATTCTTTCTTATAATCCTCCAGGTTCTTCACTAACTAGAACAGAAAAACTTGCAGGTCAGATTTATGACACTGTTACACAAAATCCAAATGTTGATCAAGTATTTCAAATTCCAGGTATGGATTTTGGTACTTTTACAAATAGAACAAATGCAATGATTACATTTGTTGATATGAAAGATTGGGATGAAAGATTAAATCCAGATCAACAAACACCATATTTAGCTAAGAAGTTTACAGGACAATTAATGCAAACTACAACTGAAGGTTTTAGTTTCGGTGTTGTTCCTTCTCCAATTCCAGGTATGTCAATGACTGGTGGTTTTGATATGTATGTTCAAGCTAGAAATAGTACTGATATTATGGAATTAAATAAATATGTAACTGAAATAGTTAAAAAAGCAAATGCTGATCCTAGTTTAGTAGGAGTTAGATCAACTCTTAATGTAAATACTCCAAAATATAAAATGGAAGTAGATTATCAAAAAGCCTTTTCAAAAGGTGTAACTACTAGTGATATTTTTACAGCATTAAATGCAAGTTTAGCAGATAAATATGTAAATGATTTTACTTTAAATGGTAAAAATTATAATGTTGTGATTGAATCACTTCAAAAATATAGAGAAAACCCTGATAATTTAAATAAAATTTTTGTTAGGGGAAGTGATGGTGATTTATTACCAATTACATCATTTGTAGCAATTAAAAAAACAACAGGTACTGATATTATTACAAGAATGAATATGTTCCAATCAGCAAAAGTTTCTGGATCTCCTGCTCCTGGTGTTTCTTCAAGTGAAGCTCTTGATGTAATTGAAAAAATTTCAAAAGAAGTATTACCCGTTGATTATTCAATTGCATGGACAGGTACTGCTTATCAAGAAAAAGAATTATCTACTAATAGCAGTTTAGCATTTATAGCTGGTATTGTTTTCTTATACTTAATTCTTTCAGCTTTATACGAAAGATGGTTCTTACCAATTGCTATTGTTTTTGCAGTTCCATTTGCTGTATTAGGTTCTATAGAAGCTACTATTTGGAGAGGTTTATCAAATGATATTTATTTCCAAGTTGGATTGTTAGTTCTTATTGGACTTAGTGCAAAAAATGCAATTTTAATTGTAGAGTTTGCTTTACATAAAAGAAAAGAAGGTATGAAATTAGTTGATGCAGCAGTTGAAGCAGCAAAATTAAGATTAAGACCAATTATTATGACATCTTTAGCATTTACAATTGGTGTTGTTCCTCTTGCGATTTCACATGGAGCTGGAGCTGCTAGTAGACACTCTATTGGTACAGGTGTTATTGGTGGAATGTTAGCTGCTACATTTATTGCAATTATTTTTATTCCAATGTTCTATTATGTAGTTGAAAAAATTACAAATAGTGATGAAAAAATGGCAAAACGAGCACTTGAAGAAAAATAAAAAAACAAGAGGAATAAATCCTCTTGTTTTTTTGAAAGGAACTTTAAATGAGTACTAATATAAAAGATAAAAGAAGAAAAGAAATCATAGAAATTTCATCAAATTTATTTTATAAAAAAGGTATAGCAAACACAACTATTTCTGAAATTACAATTACTGCAAATATAGGAAAAGGTACATTTTACGAATATTTTAAAAATAAAGAGGAAGTTATTGATGAATATATCAAAGTCTATTTTGAAAATATGCATTTATTAATTTTTGAAAATATAGAAAACTTAGAAACAAATAAAGAAAAAATACTTTTTATAGTTAAATCTTTATTTATGTCAAAATCAGTAGATGAAAAATTTACATATATTTTTATTGAATTTTTACGAATGACATTTAACAATAATAAAGAAGAATCTAGAAAACTATATGAATTTAATCAGCAGAATATAGATTTAATAAATAAATATCTTCAAAAAGGTATAGAAGAAAAAGAGTTTATACCCTGTAATACCCTTAATATAGCATTTGAAATTATTTCTTCTATTTTAGGAAATATAGTTTTATCTTTAAGTTATGAATTTAAAGAGTGCGATAAATCTACAAAATATAATGTAAAAACTATTTTAGACTCTATTGAATATAAAAATACTTTCTAAACTTAATTAAATTTTATGCTATAAGTAGTAAATCTTTACTATAATCCTAAAATCCAAGAAAGAAAGAGCATAAAAGTGAAAACAACAAGAATTAAAAAACTAATGATTAGTGGAATTAGTATAACTACTAATAATAAAAATGAAATGAACGAAGAAACTGCAAAGATTGCAGGTTTATGGGATAATTATTCAGAAAATAATGTATACAGTGGAACACATGATAAAGCAAACAATAGTTCAATGTATGGGGTTTATTCAAACTACACTTCAGATGTAAACGGTGACTATGATGTTACAGTTGGTGTTGAAGTTACAAAAAATAAAAAAGCTATTGTGATTGAAGATGAAAAATACTTAGTATTTAAAAAAGAGGGTGAATTACCTCAAGTTGTAATTGATACTTGGAAAGAGATTTGGGATTACTTTGAAAATAACGATGAGTATAAAAGAAAATATTCAATTGATTTTGAACACTATACAAAAGAAGATGAGATAGAAATTTATATTTCTATTGAAAAATAATTAAAACAATAAGTATAAATACTTATTGTTTTACGTTGTACTTTGTAAGCATATTTGGCCAAGAAACTTTATTTCCTTTTTTGTCAAATACAGCTGGTGTACCTCTTACATCTAACTCTTGAGCAATAGCTATTTGTGCTTCTAAACTAGCTTCAAGTTCTGCTAACTGTTCTTTAGAATATTTTCTATTTTTATAACCTTCATCATCAATAGTAACATTTAACATTGCATCAATTTTTTCAGCATTTGTTTTTTTACTCATTACATATATAGACATATCTTTAGCATTTACATGGAAATCTAAAGGATAATAGAAAACTCTAATTTTTACATTTTTCTCAATTTGAGAGAAATATGATTCAAATTTTTTACAATATGGACATTCAGGATCTGTAAATAAGAAATATTCATCTTTACCACTTCCATAAGTTAAAATTTCTTTTCCTATTAACCCTGATACATCAGCTGGAGCTTCTACTTTTGCACCAGTTTTAGTATCTATTACATCACCTGCAATTAAATGCTTTTTGTCTTTTGTTAAATACACTTCATCAGGACTACCTTGAATAATTACTTTTAATAAATAGAAATCTTTAAGATCATATGCTTTATTTACAGTAATTGGAACTCTTTTAAAAAGTTCTAACTCTTCTATTTGTTTAATTTCACTTTGTGATAACTGTGTTGCTGCATTTAAGCTTGTACCTATTAATAATGCTAGCAATAGTTTTTTTGCCATTTGAATCATTTTTATTCCTATTTTAAATTTTGTGGGGATATATTACTATTTTAGTGTTAACAAAGAGTTAAGAGATGTATTAAATTATAAGTTTAGATAATATTGCAGTTGTAATAAATGAGAATAAAATCCCATAACCAACAATTGCAATACTAAGTCTTGGTGCAAGACCTGCCATTGATGCCATTGCTCCTGCTGTAATCATTGGAGCCATTCCTGCTTCAAAAATAGATACATGTCCTGCAAGATTATTCCATCCAAATAATAAAATAGTAAGATAAGCAATTAGCGGAGCAAGTATAAGTTTTATTATAAGTGCGATACTTAAAGGTTTTATATCATGTTTTGGTAGTTTAAACTGTAATTGTAAACCAACTGCTACAAGTGCAACTGGAATTAAAGTATTTGCAAATGTTGTAAGAATTCCTGTAATCATAGGATGAAAAGTTTTTCCTAAAAATAGAAGAGCAACTAACAAAGCTAAAAATGATGGAAATGTTATGATTTTTTGAATAATAAGTTTAAAACTCAAGCTTGAGTTAGATGAATAATAAGCAGTGATAAAAGCTCCATAAACAGCAAGAGCTATAAATGTACCTAATTGGTCATAGATTAAAACATAAGGAAGAGCTTCTTCTCCTAAATATGCGTTAATTATAGGAATTCCCATGATTGAACTATTAGTTAAAATAGCAACTAATAATAAACCACCTGTAACATCTTTTGACCAATGTAAAATTTTTGAGAAAAAAATCACTAAAAGTGCAGATAATCCCATAACAATCCATGCAATAATAGCTGGAATTAAAATATCAAAAGAAAATTGTAGTTTTGGAACTTGTAACAAAATTATTGCAGGTAGTGAAATATATATTATAAATTTATTTAAAATATTTGGAGTCTCACTAGGAAAAATATGAAGTTTTTGTAGGGCATATCCTACTATGATAGCAAAGCCTATTAAAAGAAAATTTTCCATTTTTATCTATTTATCTTCTTTAGTTTTACATTTTGCATCTGCTGTAATATTTCCAAACTCATCAACATAACTAACACCCCAGTCAAACATCTCATCTAAAACAGGTTTTAGTCTTTTACCAGCAGTAGTTAAAGAATAAACTACTTTTGGTGGAACTTGTGCAAATACTTCCCTATGGATTATATTTTTTTGTTCTAACTCTTTTAACTTTACTGTTAAAGTTTTTTGTGTAATTTCATCAATTTTTGAATGTAAGTCTTTAAATCTTAAATCATTTTCTAATAAATACCAAATAATAGATAGCTTCCATCTATCATTAAAAATATCTAAAGTTACAGATATAGGGCATTTAAATTCTTTTTCATTTATTTGATACATTCATAATCCTTTTAATTAAAATAATTATAGCAGAATTTTTATTATATACTATTACTTACCTAAAGTAATGTAAGAGTTATTTAAGTTTACAATTAATATACTTCCTGAATAAAATCACTTACAATATAAAAAAGGATAAGAAAATGGATAAAACATTTATGGAAGCTATGGATTTTAGACATGCATGTAAAGAATTTGATGATACAAAAAAGATATCTGATGAAGATATGAGTTTTATTTTAAAATCTGGGATAAAATCTCCTTCATCTTTTGGTATGGAACCTTGGAAGTTTTTAGTTATAACAAATGAAGAATTAAAAGCAAAAATAAGACCATTTTGTTGGGATCAAGTTCAAATTACTTCTTGTTCTCATTTAGTAATTGTTTTAGCCGCTATTGATAGTGTTAAAGTAGAATCAGGTTTAGTAAGAACTAAATTAGGAAGAAAAGGTTTCCCTGATGATAAATTAGAATTTTATGTTGGAATTTATGGTTCACATTTAAAAGATGTTTTAAGTAGTGATGATAATATTTATTCATGGACTGCAAGACAAACTTATATTGCTGCTGGTAATATGATGACAGGTGCTGCTTCAAAAGGAATTGATTCTTGTCCTATTGAAGGTTTTGAAAAAGAAAATCTTGAAAAAGTTTTAGAACTTGATACAAGTAAATTTCAAGTATCTTGTGTACTTCCTTTTGGATATAGATTAAATGAACAATCTCCACAAGTTCGAGAACCTTTTGAAAATATAGTTGAATTTATAAAATAATTAATTATATCTTACAAAGAGTTGGAGCAAAGGCTTTTGTTCCAACTCTAACTTTATTTCCAACTTGATAATTGATGGCTTCATCTTCGCATAATACCACTTCAACTAATTGTTGACCAATGGCAATAATAGCTATATAAACCACATCTGTTTTTATAATGTCTAAGATTTCACCCTCAAAAGAAAACTTTTGAGAACCTGATGTTTTTAGTAATATTTCTGTTGCATTTCCATCTTTTATGATTTTACCTTGTTCCATTACCAAAACACGATTAGCTAATCTATAAATCTCGCTTGGCTCATGACTTACCATAATAGTTGTAGTATTAAACTCATTATGTAAACGTAATATTTCATTTTGAAGTTTTAATCTCATATTTGGGTCAAGTGCGGAAAGAGGCTCATCCATAAGTAATAACTTTGGATTGTTCATCAAGGCTCGACATAAGCTAATTCTTTGTTTTTGTCCACCACTTAAAGTATTTGTAGACCTTTTTGCCAATGAAGATAACTCTGTAATATCTAAAAGCTTTGAGCTGAGTTTTTTATCTTTTTTTACATATAAAAGATTATCCTCAACACTCATATTATCAAATAATGCATAGTTTTGAAAAACAAAACCTATTTGTCTTTTTTGAATACTTAAACTGTCTTTTCCATCAAGCCAAATATCATTATCAACACTTATCTTTCCAGAAGCTTCTTCTAGACCAGCTATAATACGAAGTAGGGTAGTTTTTCCACTCCCACTAAGTCCTGAAAGGGCAATAAAATCACCTTTTTTAATATCTAGGTTAATATCTAAAGTCATTGAACCATTTGAACCATGAAGTTTTTTATTTATATCTATTTTTATCATACTGTAAGTGTTGACCATTTTTTATCATTTTGTAAAGCTTTATTTAAAAGCTCTCCCGTATGATTACAGACAATTGAATTCTTTTCTAATTTTTTAACTGCATTATATTCTTGGGCACAAACTATACAAGCGCTAAATTCAACACCATCTTTTTGTATTTCTATTACTTTTTTTCTAATTTTTTTACTTTTAACAACAGATTTAATTGAAGCACCCCAAAACATAATATGTACTCTTTTCCAATATCCTCTTGGAATTGAAACACCTCCATAAAGTAGGGGGAACTTTAAAATACTGTCAATATTTTCTGTTGAAATAACTATAAGTAAATTTTCTTTTTTCATGATAAATCCTAAATAAACGTTTTTTTCTGTTTGGCATTAAATACATAAACACTAAATAACACGATAAAACTCATGATTAACATAATGGCACTATATATATGAGCATTTGCATAGTCAAGTATTTCTACGTATTCATAAATTGCAACTGATGCTACTTTTGTTTCATTTGGAATACTTCCACCTACCATTAACACTACACCAAACTCACCAACTGTATGTGCAAAGGTTATGATAATAGCAGTTAAAAGTGCAGGTTTGATATTTGGTAGTGCAACTCTAAAGATTGTAGTAAATTTATTTTTTCCACTAATATAACTAGCCTCAAGCATATTCTTGTTTAAGCTTTCAAAACCACTCTGCATTGGTTGAACCATAAAAGGCAAACTATAAAAACAAGAAGCTACAACAAGTCCAGTGAAGTTAAAAACTAATTTTATTCCTAAATATTCATTAAAAAAACTTCCAAGAGGAGAGTTAAGTGATAAAGTATAAAGTAAATAAAAACCTAAAACTGAAGGCGGCAGTACAATAGGAAGAGCAGTTATTGCTTCTAAAACTGGTTTAAATTTTGATTTTGTTTGTGATAAATACCAAGCTAATGGTAAAGAAATAATAAATAAAAGGGTAGTAGTTATAAGTGCTAATTTAAAGGATAGAATAAAGGGATCTAGTTCTAAATTACTTAAGTAGTTCATTACGTTATAACCTTTTGTATTGATAATTCACTTGCTTTTACTAAAGCTGTAACTTCATCATTTTCTTTTAAATTCATTCTATTTACAGAGTTTGTAGTAATAATACTTGTTAAAGGAGTACCTTGGAAATCTAAGGTAATTGAGCTTAATAGTTTACCTTTAACTAGTTTTTTTATTATACAATTAAATCTATTTGAAAGACTAATATCACCTGATAAACCCTTTGATATAGCTATATGAGAGGCATTTATGCTTAAAAGAACTTTTGTACCTAAATCAATATTTGATAGTTCTAAACTCATCATTGATAGTATTATATCTTTGAACTCAAATTGAACAATTGTAAGGTTTTCTAGGCTATCAATCTTTATTACAACTGCTTGTAATCTATTCATCAATTAAGTATCCATATTTAGTAAAGATATCTTTTGCATTTTTAGTAAAGATGAAATCATAAAAAGCTTGAGCTTCATCTTTATTTTTTGTTCTTTTTAGTATTATTATTCCTTGTTTTATTGGAGTATATAACTTAGCATCAATTTCTTTCCAATTGATATTCTCTATGTATTGACTCATATTTTCAGAAAACAAAGAAGACTTTGCAATGATTCCCATATCTGTAGCACTTACACTGTACATAATAGTTTGAGAGATTGATTCTCCATATACAAATTTTGATTTAATTTTATTAAAAACTTTTGCATTTTTCAAAGCTTCAAAACTTGCAATTCCATAAGGTGCAGTTTTAGGATTTGCAATGGCAATTTGTTTAATATTTTTATCTTCTAATAAGTCATTTAGACTTTTAGCAAAGTCAAGTTTTTTAGTAGAAAAATATGCTAATGAACCTTTTGCATAAACTTTTGGAATTGTTTTTGAATAATTATTTTTATATAAATCATTAGGATATTTCATATTTGCGGATAAAAATAAATCATATGGTGCACCATGTGTTATTTGAGCTGTTAGCTTACCGCTACTTCCTATTATAACATTTACTTTTGTATTAGGGTTTTGTATATTAAATTCTTTAATTAAATCTTTTATTGCATAAGAAACATTAGCTGCGAGGGCAATTGTAATTTCTTTTGCATTAATATTTAATACCAATAAGATTAATACAATAAATATTTTGTTTATCATTTAATACTCCTTAATTAGTTTCCAATCATAATATCAGAAGATTTTATGATTGCATATACTTCTTGGTTTATTTCAAGTTTTAATTCCTTAGCTGATTCTGCTGTTATTACAGAAGTTATTACATCTGAATCATCTACTAAAAGATTTACTTCACAGCTAACTTCACTATAATTTAGTTTCGTTATAAGTCCTTTTATCTTATTTCTTGCACTAAAGCCTTTTAAGTTATTATTTGATATCATGACACTATTAGATTTGAAAATTGCAAGAACTTCTTTATTTTTCTTAAGTGTTAAATTCTCTACAGAATTTTTAGAAATTGAAGATACCAATCTTTGATTACTTTTTGTTTTTAGAATAATATTTGCATTAACATTATCAATTTGTATATCTTCTATTTTTCCTAGTAGTTGATTTCTTGCACTAATTTGCATTGTAAACCTTTGTAAAGATTTTAAATTACCTGAATTAAAATCTGTTAATTTAGTAAGTCTTTCCAGAAACTTTGAATGTTCTTTTTGTAAAACTGTATAACTATTAATTAGGTTTTTACCATATTCAGTTACAGTAGCACCTCCACCACCAATACCACCAGTTTCTCTTAATACAACAGTTTTTTCGCAGAGGTTATTTATACTATTTATTGCATCCCATGCGCTTTTATAACTCATAGGTACAGCTTTTGCTGCTTTTGATATAGATCCATGTTCTAAAATTGCTTCCAATAAAAGTATTCTTTTTTCTAATAAAAATGGCGTTTTAGCATTTAAAAGAGTAAGTGATGATGAAAATTTCAATTTCTTTCCTTGTATACTTAAGTATATAACGATAAAATCTTAGCTGTTGCATACTTAAAATTTAGTAAATTAATATTATTTTGAACTAATTTCAGACTCAATAAGATAGAAGATGTTAGAATACAATTTACATAAATATATAAAAGGTACTAAATGAAAAGTGTTCCACAAATAGAGGAATGGCTAAATAAATTTTCAATAAATAATTATATTATAAATGATGATTTAGAAGTAAGTGTTTTTGGTAATGTTAATTTAAATGCAAAATTGTCAGTTAAAAAATTACCAGTTAAGTTCAAATCTATAGATGGGTATTTTGATATTAGTAACAATTCATTAACATCTCTTGAAGGAAGTCCGGAAAGTGTATTAAAGGATTTTAATTGTTCTAATAATGATTTAGAATCATTATTTGGAGCACCTTATAAAGTTGGTGACTTTGATTGTTCTAAAAATGAATTATCAACTTTATCTTATTGTCCTAAAGAAGTTGATGGTTCTTTTGATTGTAGTCATAATAAAATAATCTCAATTAAAGGAGCTCCTCGAACTGTTAAGGGACATTTTAATTGCTCAAATAATAAAATAGGTTCATTGAAAGGTGGAGCTAAATATGTTGAAACTTACTTTGATTGCTCTAGTAATTTTATTGAAGATTTAACAGGTGGACCAATTACTGTTGGACATGATTATATTTGTAATGATAATAATTTAACAGATTTAGAAAATATATCAGATGAAATTGGCTGGGATTTAATTACTGATATTCGTTTAAACCATGTAACAAGTTCTCATGATGAAGAAAAAAATCTTTGGAGATATAAAGGTAGTGAAGTAGTTGCCCATATATATAAACCTTTAGTTGAATTATCAAATATTGATGATATTAACAGATGGTTAAAAAATCATGGGGTTGCTAATTTTCATATATTAAAAGATAATTCAGTTGATGTAAATGGTGATGTTCGTTTAGCTGACAAATTATCAAATTTAATAAAATTACCTCTTAAATTCAATATTGTTGATGGGAATTTTGATATTAGTGATAATGAATTAATATCTCTTGAAGGTTCCCCTACAAAAGTTACAGGAGATTTCCACTGCTATAAAAATGAAATTTCATCTTTAAAAGGAGCTCCAAAAGAAGTTGGAGGTAGTTTTATTGTTCTTAAAAACAATATTTCATCTTTAAAATATTCACCATCAATTGTAAAAGAAGATTATGTATGTTCTCATAATCCAATTAAAGATTTAGAAGGTTTAAAGACTGTTCATGGAGCTGTTTTTACAGGAGTTAAATTAGATAATTTAAAAAACCATAAATATGTATATAAATCAGTAGTTACATATAAATATCCAGGTTCTGTTGTAATGTCTTATTTAGATAGGGCTTATATTTCATTAACAGATGAAGAAAAAAAACATGAAGCTATAAAAAATAAATTGAATAGTGCTATTAAAAAAATGATAGATGATGGTTCATTAACAAAAGAAAAGATTACAGATACATTAATTTTAAATTTAACAAAATATAATCTAAATGAATTAAAAGAAAAAGTTTTAAAAATCAAAAATCCTCCTGTTGAAAAGAAGAAAACTGAGATAACAGAAGAAGATATTATAGCCTTAGCTTTTGATAGTGAACTTTAACTTTAGAATAAATTTTTTTAGATATAATCGCGACATAACAAGAAAAGAATACTAAAATATGGAGAAGAATACAATATGGTTCAAACTGTAAACCTTAAAAAAGCTTTTGGTCCAAGAGTTTTATTTCAAGAAATAAATGTAAAATTAGATGCTGGTAAAAGATACGGATTAATTGGTGCTAATGGTGCTGGTAAAACAACGTTTTTAAATATTTTATCTGGTAAAGAAGAAGCAACTGAAGGTGAAATCCAAGTTCAAAATGGTAAAAAAGTTGGAACTTTAGGACAAAATCAATTTGCGTATGAAAACTATTCTATTTTTGATACAGTACTTTTAGGAAACAAAAGACTATTTGATGCAATAAAAGAAAAAGAAAAATTATACCTAGATGAATATACTGATGAAGTGGGTGATAGATTAGGTGAATTAGAAATTATTTGTTGTGAAGAAGATCCAACTTATGAATATGATGTAAAAATTACTAAAATTTTAGAAGATTTAGGTTTCCCTGCTGCTCAACAAACAGATTTAATGTCAACTATTACAGGTGGAGATAAATTTAAAGTGTTACTTGCACAAGTTTTATATCCAAAACCTGATGTATTATTTTTAGATGAGCCTACGAATAACCTTGATATTGAAACTATTGGTTGGTTAGAAAATCAATTACAACATCATGATGGTACTATGGTTGTAATCTCACATGATAGACACTTCTTAAATGCTGTTTGTACAAATATCTTAGATGTTGATTATAAGCAAATTAGAGAGTTCTCTGGTAATTATGATGATTGGTATATTGCTTCTATGTTAATTACAAAACAAAATGAAACAGATGTAAACAAAAAGCTTAAAGAAAAAGAAGAATTAGAAAAATTCATTACTAGATTTAGTGCTAATGCGTCTAAAGCAAAACAAGCAACATCAAGACAAAAACAACTTGATAAATTAAATGTTGGAGAAATTAAAGTTTCTTCAAGACGTGATCCTTCTATTATGTTTAAACAAAAAAGAGAAGTTGGTAAAGAATTACTTAGTGTTAAAAATATATCTAAATCTTTTGATGGAGAAGTTGTATTAAATGATATTTCTTTTACTGTTGAAAAAGATGATAAAATTGCTTTAATAGGTCCAAATGGTGCAGGTAAAACAACTTTATGTGAAATTATAGTTGAAAACATGAAACCTGACTCTGGAGATATTCACTGGGGTGCAACAATTCAAAACGGGTATTTCCCTCAAAATGCAACTGATTTAATTGATGGTGATATTACATTATATGATTGGTTAAGAGATTTTGATAGAAATGCAGATATTTCTGAAATTAGAAACTGTCTTGGTAGAATGTTATTTAATGGTACTGAGCAAGAGAAAAAAGTTAAGTCATGTTCTGGTGGTGAAAAACACAGAATGATGCTTTCAAAAATCATGTTAGAACAACCTAACTTTATGGTTTTAGATGAGCCTACAAACCACCTTGACTTAGAAGCTATTATTGCACTAGGTGAAGGATTACTTGCATATCCTGGTTCTGTTATTTGTGTTTCACATGATAGGGAATTACTTGATGTTTATGCAAATAGAATTATAGAAATTCAATCTGATGGATCTATTATAGATTTCAAAGGTTCTTATGAAGAATATATTGAGCAAAAAGCTTAATATATTTTTATAATAGACATAAAAAAAGGGGGATGATTTAAATCATCCCCCTTTTTTTGATTAATTAACTATTTTCCAGTTCTAGCAGTCATTCTAGATTCTCTTCTTCTAATAGCATCTTCATATCTTCTTTTATCGTCTTCAGTTACAAGATTTAGCTTTGGAACAGGAGTTGGTTTTCCTTCTTCATCAACAGCAATCATTGTAAAATAACAAACGTTTGTATTTTTAATTGTATGATCTTTTATATCTTCAGAAATTACTTTAATACCAATTTCCATTGATGTTCTACCTGTATAATTTACAGATGCATGGAAAGTTACTAATGAACCAATTTTTATAGGATTTTCAAATAATACCATATCAACTGATAATGTAACTGCATACATTCCTGTATATCTTGCTGCACAAGCATATGCAACATGGTCTAACATCTTTAATATTTCACCACCATGAACATTTTTTCCTGAGAAATTAGCTTTATCAGGTGTCATTAGCATTGTCATAGTTAATGATTTTTCTCTTTTAATTTCTTCACTCATTTACGTAGCCTTATTCTAAATATATTTAAATTTTGATTCATTATAAAATAAAAATATAGTATATACCTAGCAATTGAGTGAATTATTTAGATAGTTTAATGAACTATAGAAAAAAGTAACACATTTAAATTAATGCATTCATCTCATCTTCTGTTAATGTCTTTACTTTTAAATCAATTGCTTTATCATATTTGCTTCCAGCGTCTTCACCATATATTAAATAATCTGTTTTTTTAGAAACAGAAGAACCAACTTTTGCTCCAAGTGCTTCAAGTTGTTTTTTTATAACACCACGACTAACACTCATCGTTCCTGTTAATACAACTGTTTTATCTTTGAAATTATTCTCCTGAATTTCTACTTTTATTTCTACAACAGGTTTTATAATATCAAGTAGCTTTAAAACTAAGTCTTTATTTACTCTCATAAACTCTGTAAAAGAATTAGCCATTTGCTCACCAATACCATCAAGAGCAACAAGAGAATCGAAATCAATACTTATTACATTTAATCCAAACTCTAAACAGATTTGTTTTGAAGCTACTTCTCCAATATGTTCTATTCCTAATGCATTTATTACTCTGTGAAGAGTCGTACCTTTTGTATTTTCTATAGAGTTTAAAAGATTAGATATTTTCTTCTCTTTAAAACCTTCTAAATCTTGAAGTTTTTCATATGTTAAAGAGTATAAATCTAAAATATCATAGATCTTTTTTTCACTAACTAATTGTTCAACTATTTTTATTCCTAAACCATCAATATTCATACAATTTTTTGATGCAAAATATATAATGGAATTAGCAACAATTGAAGGACAATCAAGGTTTTGACATTTGATTAACGTTCCTTCATCTAAAAGCTCACTTTGACATTGTGGACATTGTGTTGGTCTTTTTATAACTTCTTGAGTACCATCCCGTCTGTCTGTAAATACCTTAGTAATCTTTGGAATAATATCGCCACTTTTTATAATAATTACCTCATCATGGATTCTCAAATCAAGTCTTGCAATTTCATCATAGTTATGAAGTGAGGCTCTTTCAACTGTAGAGCCATCAATTAAAGTGGGTTCTACAATAGCAACAGGAGTTATAACTCCTGTTCTTCCTACTTGTTGGATTATATTTACTATTCTTGTAGTCTTTTCAACTGCTGGAAATTTATAAGCACATGAATATCTAGGAAATTTAACTGTATGTCCTAATTCTTCTTGTGTTTCTAAATCATCAATTTTTATAACCATTCCATCAAGCATCATTTCTACATCATTTCTTGCAGCTATTATTTCATGATAAAGTTTTTCAATTCCCTCAACTGTTTTTGTAAGTGTTTGCATTGGTGGTTTAGCAAAGCCTAATGAGTAAATATAATTCATTCTTTCACTATTTTTATCAAACTCTAAAGAATTTTCTCCAATACCCCAAACATTAAAGAAAAGTTTTCTTTTTGCCGTAATACTTGGATCTAATTGTCTTAAACTTCCTGCGGCTGCATTCCTAGGGTTTGCAAATAATGCTTCATTGTTTTTTAATCTATCTTGATTTATCTTTTCAAAATCTGCTTTTTTTATTACAATTTCACCTCTAATTTCTAAAAGTGATTTCTCCTCAATTTTTAAAGGAATTGAGTGGATCGTTTTTACATTATTTGTAATATCTTCACCCGTACTTCCATCACCTCTTGTAATTGCTTGTTTTAATAAACCATTTTCATAAATAAGATTTAAAGATGCTCCATCAAACTTTGGTTCACAGTAAAATTCTAAGTTTGTATTTACTTTTTTAGCTCGAGTAATCCAATCTTCTAACTCTTTTGTATTAAATACATCTTCTTGTGACCACATTCTACTTAAGTGATTTGCTTTATTAAAACCTTCTAGTACAAAGCCGCCAACTCTTTTGTTTGGTGAGTTTGGATGTGAAAGAGAGGGGTTCTCTTGCTCGAAAGCTAAACACTCTCTACTTAATAAATCATACTCTTCATCACTAGCTTGTGGATTATCCTCTACATAATAAGCATGTGCCCATTTTATTAATTTTTCTATTTTTTTATTATATTCGTTGTTTGTCATACTTTTTACTCTTAATTTTATATTTTTTGTAGAATATCAACTCTAAATGGCTTCATAAAAGATGCATTTTTCCCATTATTATAGTTGTTAAATTTATTTTTTATTTTTTCTTCTAAAGCATTTGTTATATTATTGTCATTGTAAGATAAGTTCATTTGCTTTATTTTAAAGTCATCAAAATCTTTATATTTAATTTCTGTTTGAAAGAACAACTCCCTAAAGAGCTTAAACTCTTCATTTTCTACTGCTTCTTTTATATGTTCAAACGCATCAGTACGTACTTTTTCCTCATTGTGAAACATTGCAATAAGTTCATTTTGTTCACCTTTAAATAAAGGCTCAGAGATATATGCAAGTGCATTTGGCTTTAAAACTCTTTTAATCTCTTTTAAGGCTGTTTTCATTAAATCATAAGGAATATGGTGAAAAGACTTAAACATAAAAATAGCATCAACACTATTATCTTCAAGGTCAATATCTTCTGCACCATTTAGTTTAAACTCAATATTTGGAATATCAAGTAATAAATTCTTTTTATGTTGTACAACATCTACTTCACAAGCAATTACTTTTCTATTTGAACCATTTTGAGCAATTTGTTTTGTCATAGATGCATTTCCACATCCTAATTCTAAAATTGTTTTATTATCTAAGTTTAGTGTTTCTACTAAATAAATTTCATCTAAAGTTTGTGTGATATTATCTTCAATTAATTTCATTGTTTTCCATTTTATTTATTTTAAAAAAGTGATTATACTAAAATGATTTAATATCCTTAATTAATTCTCAACCGTAAGTGTAAGCTCATATAACCATTGTCTTAATTGATCCATATCTTGAAAAACTTGAAAAGCTTTATCTACTATTTCTTCTTTATAAAAAGTATCATCTAGTTCGTAAGTTTGAAAGCCAAAAATTGCATTGTATTTTGAAAGATAAGAGTATTCATCTTCTTCTTTAAAACCTTGTGGCAATCTTTTGTATTTTGGTTCTGGAAGTTGATATCCTTTTTGTTTTATATCTTCTAAGATATTATGTAAAGTCATAGCATTTGTTTTATTTTGAATATATTTTCTATAAGCTTTTAATAAAGGTGGCTTAAAAGTTCTAATTCCTGTTGCTATATAATACATTTGTGTATTAAAAAAGAAATAATAACTAGCACTTTGCATTCTATGAGCAAGTCCCTGCCAAAAGATTATTCCAATCTTATCTTTCATTGGTGTTTTATCTTTTGAAAATCTTGTATCTCTATATATTTTAAATAAAGAACCAGATACTTTAGGTTTTGCTTTAATTGTAGGAACTAGTATCTCTAAAGTTTCTCCCATTTCTTCCACAAAAGCTATATTTGGTCTTAAAATATGCTCTTCCCAAATATGTCTATTGTTTTCAAACCAAACCTTTGTATTATTTAGTTCTAATTGCTCTAAAAATTCTATACCTTCTTTTTTAAATCCATTAAAAGTCATAATTTTCCATTTTTATTATTTTTTCAAATTATATCAAAAACAATTAGATATAATTCTTTTAACAAAAAATGGAGAATATATGAGCTACTTAGATATATGTATAATTGGTTGGAATTTAAATGCTTTGATGTTTGTAATTAACTTCTTTCTAGCAATCAGAACAATTTCAACACAAGATAGAGATACACTACAAAAAGAGAGTATGGTATTAAAAGAATTAAAAGATGAACTTGATAACTATTATCCTTATAGAACTTACTCTACTATGATCACATACATAATTCCTTTTGCAGGCTTCTTTAGAATGTCTTTTAGACTAATAGAAATGATTTTTTTCTTTCAAAAAAATGAAAATACAAGAATGTTTGATTTTATGGTATATAAATATACTATGGAAATAAACAAAGTAAAAAACCCAAGAGAATAGGGTTTTAAACTTTTGAGATATTAAAATATAGTTTTAATATCTGTTTTTGAATATTTAATTTATATGTTTTAATATCCAAAGCTCTAATTAACTTAGAATTTTTTAGTGTTTCAACATCATCAATAGTTTTATATCCTGCATTATACTCTTCTTCATTTACTTCTAAAAGTTCATCATAAAGTTTAATATCTTTTTTTGCAAGAGTTATTCTATCTTTATAACTATTTATACTTAAAACTGCTTCTTCATAGGTAGATAAACTATTTATTTGTTCCTCTGCTAATTCTTTTTGACTTATTAAGTAATCCAATTTACTTTGCTCAATTTCATTTGATGCAGTTAAACTAAGTGGCATAGATAGTTCTAATCCATAATTATAGTAATCATCACCATTCATTTCATTGCTATCTTCATATCCATATCTTCCTGTAAGAGCTAAAGAAGGTAAGTAGTCACTTTTTTTTATTTTATATAATGATTTATTTACAGTTGCATCTAATTTTGCATAGTTTATTGATGTTGCATTTTGTATATAAGTATCTTTATTCATTAGTTTTATATCAGGTATATTTATTTCTTTATAGTTTTTACTAGTATATTTTTTAATACTATTTATATTTACTAGTTTTGCTAAGTTTAATTCTTTTTTTGCATCACTTAATTCATTTTTAGTCATTATAGCATCGTTTAAATCACTGATATCAAGCTGCCCAGCTTTGTATTCAGATTTTTTATTTCTTATGCTTATTTCACTATTTTTAAGGTTTAATGTATTTTGTTCTAATGATATATCATTTATTTTTACATCTACTAATAAAGAGAAAATAGTATTTAAATCATCTTTTGTATTAATATCTAAATCTAAACTTTCCATTTTCTTAAGTTGTGTTGCATAATCTATTTGAGATCTTATTCCACCAAAATTAAATATTTCTTGTGAAATAGATAAGTAATAGTCATTTGTTCTTCTATCCTCTTCATCTTTAGAAATACTAGCATTTAAATTGACATCAGAAACCCAATCATATTTATTTGATTGTTCTTTTTGCTCTATTTGTTTTTGTTTTAATTTAATTATTTCTTGTTTTGTATCTGATAATGTCTGTATTTCATTAGAAAAAGACAATAATGGTGCTAAGGATACTAATACTATTTTCGATAAATTTCTCATTTTACAAACTCCACTTTTAAAACTTTCCCAAAATCATCATCTTTTAATGTTAGTGTAATTTTATGTGCAGATACAAATGTCTCATCTAAAGTCTTATCAATTTTTTCTATTGTTGCTATGTTCTCTTTCCCATTTATTAACACTTTTTTATTTTCTATATCTTTATAATCATCTTCAGAGACATATACTAAAAGCTTTGATTTACTTATATCATACGTACTTGCTAGTTCTGTACCAATAGATACATAGTCTCCTACATTTACTTTAAACTCTTTTATATATAAATCTTTTGCTAAAATTGCTTTCTTTTTTAAAGTATCTTGTAAAGTTTTAATATTTAATTTTAATGACTCTATAGAGATTTGAAGTTCAATTATTACATATAATTTATCATCTTTTTCTGCTTGACTTTTACCTTTAAGAGTTATGTATTTTTTATAACTATCTTCTAATATTTTCAACTTTTTATTATATAAACTAAGTTGTTTATTGTAAATTTCCAACTGTTTTTGTTCTAAACTAGTGTCTAATTTTATTAGAGTTTTATTTACAACTGTTGTTTCATCACTTTTATCAAGTTTTACAATTTGTCCTGAAGCTTGTGCATATATTGTAAATGTATCATATGGTTGAACTTTCGCCATATAACTTTGAGCAAATAGTATAAATGGTGTTATTAATATTAATAAATATTTTTTCATAATTTAATCCTTTATTTTAAATAATGTTGCGTATAAAGCAGGTACATAAATAAGATTTAATATCGTTCCCCAAGCAATACCAAAACCAAGAGAAATAGCAATTGGTTGAAGCATTATAGATTCTCCGGTTGGGAAGAATATTAAAGTAGAAAGTCCTAGTATCGTAGTAATTGATGTAATTAAAATTGGTCTTACTCTTTGTTTTGCTTTTATAAAGAACTCTTTTCTATTTTTTGTATCATGCAAGAAATCTAACATAATAATTCCATCATTAATTACAACTCCAGCAAGTCCTAACATTCCTATAAATGATTGTGAATTTAGATTTATTCCCATAATAGTGTGTCCTAAAATTGCTCCAAAGGCAGTAAAAGGAATAACAGAAAGAATAATAAATGCACTTTTAAAAGATGGGAAATTTATAAGAAGTGTTAAAAATATCAAAAATAAACCAACCATAAAAGCTTTTATCATATCGCTTGCCATTTGTGCACTTTTTTCGCGTTCACCACCAAATCCTATGCTTACACCTGTTTTTTCTATCTTTTTAATCGTAGAATCAAGTTTTGCTATAACTTCATTTGCACTTGTTATTTTTGTATCTACATTTGCAAATACTTTTTTCTGAATTAATCCATCTTCTTTTTCAATCTTTTCAAAATTTTTCTCAATTTTAAAATCAACAAGTTGTGAGAGTTCAACTTTTTTATTATCTATTGCTATTAAAAAGTGATTAAGTTCATCAATACTATCTTTATAAATCGATTCAGTCATAATATTGATTACACCATCTTTATTAAAAGTATCACCTTGATCTTTTTCCATAAAATAGTTTGTAAGCTGTGAAGCTATCTCTTTATCTGTTAGTCCTAAATTCATTGCATAATTATTTAATGAAAACTTATATTCTGCATCCCCTAATTGAGTATCATCTGCAATATCTTTTGTTCCCTTTATTTCACTGATTGCGGTTTTAAGAGTATTGATACCTGCTAAAAGAGCAGTTTTATTATCACTACTTAGTTTTAATTCAATATCAGTTTTTACTATACCAATCCTGCTTGTTACTACGTTAAATTCTACAACTTTATCTTCCTTTGTTAAAGGAGTTACAAGTTCTCTTATTTGTTCCATTGATTCATTTGTATTGGTTGTTCGGACCTTGCTTGCTTGTTCAAAATCAAAGCTAAGATTCAATACAGGATTAACGTATTTATTTAAAAAATCATCTTCTTTTGTATCTTCAAGCTCTAAAGCTATAGTAAAGCCATTTTCAATTATTTCACTAGAACTTGCTATATTTATAAATCTTCCAACTGTTGCATCGATATTTTTAATAAATATTTTTTTGGCATTTTTTAAAAGAATTTCTTCATATCGTTTTGTAATAACGTCTGTCTCTTCTAAAGATTTTGATTCATCAAGTTTAAAAGATAGTGTTACATTTCTAGAAACCATATCTGGCATCATTTGAAATCTACTTTGGCTTATTAAAAGATAAGTGATTAAAGGAACAGTTATAAAAAACATAACTAAAAAAGTTTTTTTATAGTGTATTACCTTATGTAAAATATTTTCATAAAAATCATATGCCTTTGTCCAATCAAGCATTTTATCTTTTCTTTTTAAGATATGTTTTGCATGAAGAGGTAAAAATATAAATGATTCAATAAGTGATGCAAATATTAATACAGAAATAACTATTGGTATAAGCATCATCAAGATACCAAATTCTCCACTTATTAATAACATAGGTAAAAATGCGAAAATTGTAGTAAATGCTGCAATTAATACAGGAGCTATCATCTCTTTTGCACCATTTAAAACAGCCTCATCTAATTCCGAGCCTTCATCTAAATGCCTTTGTATATTTTCACTTACAATAATTGCATCATCAACTACAATTCCTAGAGACATAAGAATAGCCATTAATGAAATCATATTTAAACTATATCCCATGGTTTCGATAACTAAAAGACCTAAAATAAATGAAAATGGTATTCCCATCACTATTATTAATGATAATCTTGTAGAAATAAGAATATGCATAGTAAGACCAACTAATATAAGTCCTAAAGTAATATTTGATATGATAGTTTTTATTCTATCACCAACAGGACCTGAAGAGTCTCTTGTAACACTTATAGTTAAATCACTACTTGTTTTTTCATACTCTTCTAAGATATCTTGAATTTTATTTGCAACAGCGATTGAATCACCTTCATCATTTTTATATACATTAAGTGATACAGTAGTTTTTCCATTTAATCTTGAAATTGTTTCATCTGTTGGATAATCAATTGAAATGTCAGCAATATCTTTTAAATAAACTTTTTTATCATTTACTTTTATAATTGTATTTTCCCATAATTCTTTATCAAATTTATTATTATTTGCAGTTAGATATACATGATTTCCTACTTGTTCAATTTGGCCAACTGGATATATATAGGAAAAATTTTGAAGTGCTGATATAACTAAATTACTTTCTAAGCCATACATATTTATTTTTTTATGGTCCAAATAAAGATCTATTTGTAAATCACTATCTCCAAATATCTCAATCTCACTAATACTAGACACTTGATACAATTTTGCCTTGATGGTATCTGCGATATCTAATATTTGGGCTTTTGTTCTATCTTGTGAAGATATAGATACATTTAAAAGTGATTTTTGTCGTTCAACACTTGATACAGTAGGTTCCGTCATATCACTTGGAAGATATTTTTTAGCAGCACTCACAGCATCACTAATATCATCTTTAACTTCTTGTTTATCAACTCCATCTTGAAGTTCAACTTCAATATTAAAACTTCCATTTCTAATAGTTGATTTTATCTCTTCAATACCTGAAATAGTATCTATTTGATTCTCTATTTCTATTACGGCAAAATTGTTTAGATTATCTGCACTAGCCCCACTATAACTTCCTGAAACTTGAATACTGTCTAAAGTAACAGTAGGAAACATCTCTTTTGGTATTTTTATATAAGCAAAAATACCCATTATAAGTATAAAAATTAAAAGAGTATAGTTAAGACGTGAGTTTTTTAAGAAGTACTCTATTGCTTTATTCATTTATTATTCTCCGTCATCTTATTATGTGAAATGATACATAAATGATTTAAATCATTTATAAATATAAAGTAAATGAAAGTAAACAACAGAAGGTCAAGACTCCTAAATATCTTTAAAATCTAAATTATCATATAATCGAAAAGGTCAAATTAATAAAACTAGGATATAAAAAATGAATAATATGAAAAACAATAATGGGTAGTTTAAGCGATATTATAATCAATGCAGTATATCAATTATGGCATTTATTTCCAATAATTATAGTAATAGTACTCTTTAAGATGTTTATTAATAGAAGAGATAAAGTAAAAAGAAAAAAATTAAATGAAGAAAATGAGAAAAATGGTTTGACATTAGAAGTTCGTACAGTAAAAAAATATGAAGATATTGGCTACAAAGTAAAAAAAGAAGGATTAAACTTAATTTGTGTTAAAGGTGAAAAAATATTTTTAATTCAATCTAATAATACAATTGAGGCAAAATCAATACATGATGAAGATATAAAAATATTTTATACAAATGCAATGAAATACGTAAAAGAAAATCAATTAGAAATAAAAAATGTTGAATTTAGATATGTTATAGCTTATAAAGATGCTTTAGATAAGTCAGCCCTTAGAATACTAATGGATGATTTTTATAATTGTAAATATGTAGTTTTATAGTTTTGAAAGAGCAATTTAAAGGGTTTTATAAGACTCCATCTTTATTTAACAATAGTTTTTATGGCTTAGATTTATTTGATATAGAAGATATTGATATTGAAAACTTTGATATAAGTAATATTGAAATACTTCAACAACTTCCTTTAGGAAAGAGGGTAGAGTACTTCTTTGAAGCTATTATTGATTACTCTTCTAGATATGAAAAAATCATAAAAAACAAACAAATTATTCATAACAAAGAGACTTTAGGCGAAATAGATTTTATTCTTTTTGATAAAAAAAGAGATAAATATATTCATGTTGAGATGCAGTATAAATTTTATGTTTATGATGATAGCTTTGAAAATGAGATAGATAGATATGTAGGACCAAACAGAAGTGATACTTTACTTTTAAAACTAGAAAAACTTAAAAATAAACAGTTTCCTTTACTTTTTAACAAAGATACAAAAGCATATTTAGAAGGTATTGACTTAGATAATATTGAGCAAAAAATACTTTTTAAAGGGAATGTTTTTCTTCCAAGACATTTAAAAGAAAAAGATTTTGACTTGATTAATAATGATTGTATTCACGGATATTATTTAAGTTTTAAAGAGTTTTGTGAAGATGAATCTTTTAAACGCATGGAGTTTTTTGTTCCTCATAGATTTGATTGGTTAAGTGATCCTAAATCAAATAAAACATGGGAAAGCTATGAAAAGGCTATTGAAGATTTAGAATTCTTTATAAAAATTACTGCTTCTCCACTCGTGTGGTCTAAAAAAATACAAGATGGAAAAACAGTTATTGAAAGATTTTTTGTAACTTGGTGGTAGTTTAAGACATCTCTTTTACAATTTTTTGAACTACTTTAAATACATTTTCAACAGAAGTAATAGAAACTCTTTCTTTTTTTGAATGTGGGAATTCGATGCTAGGACCTATTGAAGCTACTTTAATATCTGGATATTTATCTTTAAATATTGCACATTCAAGTCCTGCATGAATTGCTTCAAGCGATGCTTTAGGATTTACTTCTTTATATATTTCTAATACTTTATTTGTAAACTCATTTATATCTGGTTTCCATGCTGGATATTTCCCATCCGTAGTAACAGTAAAATTATGTTCTTCTAGCATTTTTATTGTTTCATCTTTAAGTTGTGCTAATTCATCATTTGCCATAGATCTAGCACTTAACTCAATTTTAATCTCATCTAAACTTGTTTTAATAATAGCAAGGTTTATAGAGTTTTGAACTACACCTAAATCTTTATTTAAACTTCTAACTCCATTTTTAAAACTTGCTATAAAATCAATAATTTTTTCATCATAGATATTTAAGTGTTCACTTTTTGTATCTATTTTTGTAATTGTAATATTTTCATGAGATGCAATTGGCATTTGCTTTGATGCAATAATTGCTTTTACATTAACTGGGATTGAATTTATTCTCTCCCCACCGTTTATATCTAAAAGCTTAGCATCTGCATCTTTTATAGTTTGTGCAAGTAGTTTTATACCATTTGGAATATTTTTATCAATATCAACGCCAGAGTGTCCACCTTGAAGTTTTGAAATACTAACTTCATAAAGATCTAGATTTTCGTCATTAGGAATAATCTTTTTATTTGAATTTGTAGCAAAAATATCAACTCCACCTGCACAACCAATACAAATACCAGCTTCTTCTTCACTATCAAGATTTAACATATATGGTGCTTTTAATTCTAAAGCTAAATTATTTGCACCAATAAGTCCTATTTCTTCATCGGAAGTAAATAAATACTCTGCATCAACACCATCAAGAATCAGTTGAATCATATAAGCACAACCAATTCCATTATCACTACCTAATGTTGAATTCTCTGCACTTAAAATATCTGCATTTTGTACAATTATTGGAACACAATTATCACTTAAGCAAACAATATCATAATGTGATTGGAAAACAAGTTTTGCATTTGATATTTCTTTTTTTATCAAGATATTATTGAATTCATCAACAATACATATAAAACCAGCTTTTGATGATATTTCTTTCATATAATTTATAAATGGAGTGTGAGTTCCTGAACATCTAGGAATTGAAGTAATTTCTTTAAATATGTCTATTATTTGACTCAAGAAGTGTCCTTTATTTTTTTCTGATTATATCAAAAAAAAATAAAAGTTGTAAAAACTAAGAATTTCTTCTTAGTTTTTTACTAGTGGTTTTAAATGTCTATTTTTATAAGCTAAAGCTATTGTAACAACTACTATTGCTACAACATAATAAACCCATGTAGGAATAGGAATAGGATCTCCTGTAGCATATGAGTGCATTCCTGCAAGATAGAAGTTAACTCCAAAGTATGTCATTAGAATTGTAGAGAAGGCAATAAGTGCTGCTGCTGCAAATACAAATGGAGTTGAAAGAGGTTTAACAAATCTTAAGTGTACAACTATTGCATATACTACAATTGATACATAAGCCCAAGTTTCTTTTGGATCCCATCCCCAGTATCTACCCCAAGACTCATTTGCCCAAATTCCACCAAGGAAATTTCCTATAGTAATAGCTGCAAGTCCAACAATTAATGCAATCTCAATAATTGCAGTAACATGTTTAATTGTTTCATCAATATGAGGTCTATTTTTTCTAAAGATAAACATAATTAATGTCATATATCCTAAGATTGCCGCAAGTGCAAAGAATCCATAAGATGCTGTTAAAATTGATACGTGAATAGTTAACCAGTATGATTTTAATACAGGAACTAAGTTTGTAATTTGTGGATCAATACCAGTTAAATGTGCAGTAAACATAAAAATACCTGCAACAATAACAGCAGCACTTAGTGCTAATAAAGATTTTCTAAAGAACATAATTCCAGCAAATATTGCTGACCATGAAATATATAATAAAGTCTCATAGGTATCAGACCAAGGAGCATGTCCAGAAATAATCCATCTAAATCCCATTCCGTAAGTA
The DNA here is from genome assembly GCF_018861145.1 of Poseidonibacter lekithochrous. GTDB lineage: Bacteria > Campylobacterota > Campylobacteria > Campylobacterales > Arcobacteraceae > Poseidonibacter > Poseidonibacter lekithochrous_A. The sequence goes on along the minus strand of NZ_JAHKQT010000023.1, from coordinate 191,640 downwards.
TGAACTGCGAATATTAAAGAAAGTAATACAAAGAAAACAAAAGTAGTTTTTTTAGGTTTAATACTAGGATTAAATACTACAAAGAATGCAGCAATCAATATAATAATTCCTAAGAAAATATAAGCTAACATAACTTTTGGAAAAATATCTATTTCATTAAACATTATTTCATTATCAATTTCTGCTTGGCTTAATACAACATTTGAACCAACTTTTTCTTGATATGTTGCTATCATCTTAATAAAGCTATTTGCATCTTTCCAGTTATTTTGAATAACAGCGTTAATTAAACCTCTTGTCATTGCTTCAACAGCTGTTTTATTTCTACCTTCAAAATCATTCATAGCATCCATTGGTGTATACCATCTATGTTTAATCTTTGCATCTTTTGCTTCTTCTGCTGTTTCTACTTTAGGAAAGATATTGAATAAACTTCCGTTAAATACTGCATAGATGATATTCAATCTTTCATCTATTTTTATAATATCTCTTTCGTAAGTTCCTCTTTCATTTGGCTTAGATAAAGAAGCTTTCTCTGATTCTTTTGATAAAAGATATTTGCCATCTTTAAATACTTCAGCAAATGCAATATGTTTTCTTGATGCATCAACACCAATAAAATTTTTAAGTTTTGGAGTTTTAATTTTAATTAATTTAATATCTCTCCAAACTTCAGGACGAGTTAAGATACCAAGTACAATTTGGTCAGCATTCATTCCTAAAAATTCAGTTTTACCACTTAGCTTTAAAACAATCTCTCTATTTAAAGATGAGATAGGTTTCATTCTTCCTGAAGAACTCTGAGTTACTAGTCTTGCAAAGTTTTTAGCAGTTTGTGCTGATTCATTTTTAAAAGTTTTTAAATATTCGACTGTTTGCTGTGCTTTGACTTTAAAATCAGCATCAGTTTCATCTGCATTTAGTGATGTTGCACTAAATACGAATATACAGGCAGCTGCGATTGATGCAATACTTTTAGAATCAACAAATTTTGTAAGTTTTCTAAATCTAGATTTTTTATCAAAGAAGTTTAAACAAAGTCCTAAAGTTAAAAGGAAGTATCCTAAATATGTTGGCCATTTTCCTGGATCATTATTTACAGATAATACTGTACCTGTTTCATCTGGGAAATAAGAACTTTGGAAAAATAAGAAGTTACCTTCATGCATAGTTTTATTCATAAAAATCCTATAATCATAAGTAGTAGCATCTTTTTTAATAACAGTTACTTCCGAAGCATAAGATGAAGGAGACATACTTCCTGGATATCTATCAAGCTGGAAATCATTTAATTTAATAGCAAATGGTAAAGTAAGTACTTTAGAACCATACTCTAAGAATACAGAAACATCACCAAATTTTAGTTCTCTTTGAAGACCTTTTTGACTTCTTCTCCCTGGTAATTTAAGCTCTTGTGTTTCCCCATCAATTGTAACATCAATAGTTAACATACCCATTTTTGCAGTACCTTTTTTTGCTAAAAAGAAATTTTTATATAAAATATTTACTTCTTTTTCACCAAAAGCGATAGTATGGTCAAATTTATTATAGAATTCTTCTACACTAATTGCAAAATCTGATTCTTCAGATAATGCAGCAAATTCCATTTGGTATTCTTTAAAATACGTTTCTTCACCATCTTTAATTGTTACTTGCAAATATGGCTCTAAAGAAATCATTCTATTTTCTGTAGTTCCCTCTTTTATTTGCATAATACCTTCATATCCTGTATATCTTGTAACTCCTGCACCAATTAAAATAACAACAAATGAAGTATGAAAAATAAACCTAGGAGTATTTTTCCACATTTTATATTTAAATATAATACCAGTTAAGTTAACAGTAGTTAATACTAATATTGTTTCATACCAAATATTATTATAAACTAATACCCTAGCTGATGATGTACCAAAATCATTCTCAATAAAAGTAGCATAACCAGCTCCAATTGCTAAAATAGCAAGTAAAGTTAATGTTGTCTTAAAAGAAAATAAGACGCTTGAAATTTTCAATAAAAATCCTTTTTAAAATATTCTCTAATTATATTCATAAGTAGTTAACTCAACGTTAACAATGAGTACTAAATTTTATATTTGTGAGTAAAATAGGATTATAACAAAAGAAGGGTTTATTTCTTATTGATTTAAGATAACATTTTATTTAAAATACTTATAATTGCAAATGGATTTAATTACATTACAAAAAAAGAAAGAAGATTGTAGAGCTTGGAAGAATGTTGAACCTTGGTTTACAAAGATTCAAGAAGTTTCAAAGACTATAAATATTGATAATTTATCAATTGATTATGGGGATTGGTTTAGTGTTGGAAAGAAAGAAGATCTAACAAAAGAAGAGTTACAATTAGTTGAGGAAACTGCCAAAATACTTATACCATGGAGAAAAGGACCTTTTAATTTATTTGGTATAGAAATAGATAGTGAATGGCAAAGTAATATTAAATATAATTTAATAAGACCTCACTTTAATCTAAAAGATAAAGTTGTTGCAGATATTGGTTGTAATAATGGATATTATATGTTTAGAATGTTAGAAGATAAACCAAAAAAATTAATTGGTTTTGATCCTGCACCCTTAACATTACATCAGTTTGAGTTTATTAATCATTTTGTAAAATCAGATATAACTTATGAAATGTTAGGTGTTGAACACTTAGAATTTTATAATCATAAATTCGACTTTATATTTATGTTAGGTGTTTTATATCATAGGGCTGATCCAGTAGGAACTTTAAAGTCTCTTGCTAGAGGTTTAAACTCTAAAGGTGAGATTTTAATTGATACTTTTATGATAGATGGTGAAGATGAAATTTGCTTAACGCCAAATAAAAGGTATTCTAAAATTCCTAATATCTATTTTATTCCTACAATTTCTGCTTTAACAAATTGGCTAAGTCGTGCTGGCTTTGAAAATATTGAAGTTATTGCAGTTACGACTACAACTAGTGAAGAACAAAGAAAAACTCCTTGGTCATTTGATCAAAGTTTAGAAGATTTTTTAGATGAGAAGGATAAAACTAAAACGGTGGAAGGTTATCCTGCACCAAAAAGAGTTTATATGAAAGCTCAAAAGATACAATAGCTTAAAATAAATCTATTGTATCTTCTTCTTTTAAATCAGAATATTTGAATAATTGACTTCTTCCTTTATTTTTCGCTTCATAAAGTGCAATATCTGCATTTTTTATTGAATCAGTAATATTTCCGTCTTCATTGATATCAAATTTAACAAAACCAATACATGTAGTTTTTAATAATGTTTGTTGTTTCTCTTCATCAACAAGGATTTTTTTAGATGCAAAATCTTTTATAATTTTTTGAGCTGTTTCTAAAGCTTCATATTCAGAAGAGTTACTTACTATTGTAACTAAAAATTCATCAGCATTAAGTCTTGCTACCATATCAAATTCATTGATATTAGAGTGAATTACTTTTGCTAACTCTATTAATACTTTGTCTCCTGCATCATAATCAAACTCATCAATTACTGCTTTAAATCTATCAACTCCTATCATAAGGAAATAAATCTCTGGCTCTTTATTTTTTGTAAGGGTAAGATGTTTTGTTAGATTTTTTATTAAGTAACTTCTGTTATAAACTTTTGTTACAGAATCTAAAGAAGATGATTCTATAAAGTTTTTCTTCATAATTCCATTTTGAATTATTGGTGAGATTTGAAAAAATGCAGCTTCAATTGTATTATATTTAGATTGTATTACTTGAAAATGAACATTTGAAGTAGCATTGAAAGATACTGTTGCATTTAGATTTGTATGAGTATTTATAATAAAAAAACAAGAATATTCATCATCTAGATAAAAATCTTCTCCTTTTACAAAAATTTCTTCTCTTGCATTTGTATTAATATCAAATAGTGCAAAAACAACATTATCAATACTAAACTCTTTATTTAGCCATGAATAAATATCTTCAGCCATTTGATTAATATTTGTAGCATATTGTAATTGTTCATATAAAATAAATATACTATTTAAAGCAATGAAATCTTTTTCATTATTTGTTGATGACTTAATTAAGTCTAAAATTTTATTTTTCAAAATTACCACCTAAAAAAAATCAATTGCATTTACACTCTCTTCACTATACTTATATAACTTACTTCTTCCTATATTTCTTGCTTCATATAATGCAATATCTGCTTTTTTTATTGCATCATCTATGTTAGTCGCATCATCAGGAAAAATAGACATACCTACACAGATAGTTTTCTTTAGAGTTTGCTTTGTGTCTTCATCAATTAAAACTTTTCTTTGTGAAAAGTTATTAATCAATTTATCTGTTACTATTGTAGCATTGTTTTCATTAATAACATTTAATAATATTACTAGGAATTCATCTTCTGACATTTTAATAACAATATCAGATATTCTAACACTCTCTTTTAATGTAGATGTAAGTTCTATTAATACCTTATCACCAATTGTATAGTCAAATTCATCAATCACAGCTTTAAATTGATCTACTCCAACTTTTAAGAAACCAACTTTTTTCTGTTCTCTATTTGATATGCTAAGTATATTATCAACATAAACATCTAGATAAGATCTATTAAATGCACCAGTAATAGAATCTACAATTGAAAGTTCATGAATAGAATTTTCTAGATATTTATTATATAAAGATGAAGAATAAAATTCTAAAGCAAGTTTTAATTTAGGTAATTCTTTGATGATTAAATCGTTGTTTTCTTTTGTTTTTGAATAAACTAAGAAATATATTTGAGTACTTTCATTCTCAATATATTTTAAGCTATTTAGAAAATCATCATAAATAATTTCTGATGATTTAAATAAGGATTCAGTTTTATCTATGGTTTTTAACAATATTTCCAATTCAGAAATATTATATTCTGCTTTTAAACGTTTAAATATTGTTAAATAAATATCTTCTAATTTATTTAGCAGCTTTAATTCTTCATTTATTTTAATAATGTTTTCACAAGTTGGATTCAAATTAGTCCTTTATATACTAGCTTCCCATTGTTTTAATGTATGTATTTCACTTCTTAATGTTGTTTTATCTCCATGACCTGGATAAATATGAAAATCATCATTCCATGTTAATACTTTATTAATACTTTGTTTCATTTGAAGAGCATTAGAAAATGGAAAATCAAATCTTCCAATTGTTCCTTTAAAAATAAAATCACCTGTAAATAAGTGCTCACCTACTTGAATAGCAGAACATCCTGGAGTATGTCCTGGAAAATGGTGGAATTTTATTTTAATTCCTTCAAGTTCAATTTCTTCATTAGGTTCGATTAATACATCAGCAGTTGATGGTATCATCCCTAATCCATATGGATCTTTTTCTAACATAAAGTTATCATCTTTTGGAGTATAAATTTTTAAGTTATACTCTTTTTGTACTTCAGTATTTGACCATACATGATCAAAATGTCCATGAGTATTTAATATTGCTATAGGATTTGTAACTTGCGTTTTTATCCATCTAAGTGAATCAACACCTGGATCAATTATTAAATCTTTACCATCAACTGTTAAAATATAACAATTTGTTTGATAATCACCCATTGCTTGAACTTTTATATCCATTTTAAACCTTACTTTGCTAAAATTGTTATATTATATCAAGAAAGAGGTTATGAATGGATTATTTTAATACACTTGAAGAAGTTTTATTAACAAGTGAACCAAAAAATAAGATTGAAAAGTTTAATAAATTTTATAGAAAATTTTTAAATAATGAGTATACCTTAAATGATTCATATGAACCTTGTGAGTTAATAGAGCCAGGATATAGTACTTTTCTAGAAATTGTTAAACCTACAGCACTTCCAAAAATAAAGAATTTTAATACAGATGAAGGTAAAAGATATTTAATACATACAATTTTACACATTGAATATTCTGCAATTGATTTAGCTATAGATGCAGCGTTAAGATTTAAGAATTTACCCAGAAAATATTATCAAGATTGGCTTGAAGTTGCTAGTGATGAAATCAGACATTTTTTAATGTTAGAAAAATTATTAAATGAGTTAGGTGGTAAGTACGGTGACTTTCCTGTACATAAAAATTTATTTGAAGCTTTACAAGATACACCAACTTTTTTAAGAAGAATGGCGGCAGTTCCTAGATATCTTGAAGCAAATGGCTTAGATCAGAATCCAAAAATTATGGAAAAACTTAAATCAAATAATGACCCATTTAATAGGAAGATATTAGCTGTTTTACAAACTATTTTAGAAGAAGAAGTTGATCATGTTAGAAAGGGCGATACTTGGTATAAGTATGCTTGTGATTTAGAAAACTTAGATTATGATTCTACTTATTTAGAAATTATAGAAGATGTTTATCCAGGTTCAACTAAAAGAAAAATGGACTTAAATTTTGAAGCAAGAAAACAAGCAGGTTTTTCTTGTGATGTTTTAAAAATCTTATCTAAAAAAAGTGATTGCAAATGATTACATCAAATATAAATGAAATTTTATTGAAAAATGAAATAAAAGAATCAGAAAAAATAAGTAAATCAAATGATTTTTTAAACTCTTTAATTTCAACTTCACAGACAACAGATGCTCAGAATAAAGATATTCAAAGAAATGATTCTTTAACATATGAAAATATAAAAGGAATTACTTTAGAAGAAATTAATACTATCTTTAAGGATGAAGAGTCAAAGCAAATGGCTAAAAATCTTAGACTTGCAACGCTCTTTACTCAAGATGATACCTTAGGACAAGCTTTATTTAATACTGTCTTAGGAGAACCTTTTGATTTGGGATACTCATATCTTTATGATAGATATGAAGATAAAAATAGTTTTTTAAATACATCTTCTACAAACTCTTTAGCAGATTTACTTCATAGTACAATTTCAAATAAAATAAATAATGATAATAAAAAAACTACAGATGTAATATCTCAAGATAGATTAGATGAAATATTAACTTCTGTAAATTCATTTAGTTTTGTGGATGCTTTATCAACTACTACAAAAGATGAATATGGAAGATATAAAGATAAAGAAGATGACGATTACTCTTTTTTATATAATGATTATGCTCTTCAATATGAACAGTTAAAATTCAAATATGAAGAGCTTACAAATATTAATAAAAATCTAATAAAACAATTTTAGATTTAAGATTTAAAACTTCGCATTTGGAATAGGGTACTTTTCAACTACAAAGTCAATGTCTTTATCTCCACGTCCTGATAAGTTAACTAAGATAGTTTTATCAGCAGCTAAAGTTTTAGCTAATTTCATAGCAAAGCCTATAGCATGTGCTGATTCTAAAGCTGGAATAATACCTTCTAATTGAGAAAGCTTATAAAAAGCATCTACTGCTTCATTGTCATCACATAAACCAACTTTTGTTCTACCTATATCCTTTAAATGAGCATGTTCAGGTCCAACAGATGGGTAATCAATTCCTGAACCAATTGAATAAACGGGTGCAGGTTCACCATTTTCATCTTTTAACATAATAGAGTTAAATCCATGCATGATACCTTCTTCACCATAAGTTAAAGAAGCAGCATGCTCACCTAGATTTTCACCAATTCCCATAGGTTCAACACCTATTAGATTTACATCAACATCGTCAATAAAACCTGCAAATATACCCATTGCATTTGATCCGCCACCAACACATGCAACAACATGATTAGGATTTGAATCTTCTAATTCTTTAAATTGTTCTTTTGCTTCAAAACCTATAATACTTTGAAAATCTCTTACCATCATTGGAAATGGATGAGGACCTACAACTGAACCAATACAATATATTGCATCTTCAGTTTGAGATACATATGATTCAAATGCAGAATCAACAGCTTCTTTCAATGTTTTTAAACCATGAGTAGCAGGTATAATTTTTGCACCAAGAATTTTCATTCTAATAACATTAGGATGTTCTTTAGCAATATCAACTTCACCCATATGAATTTCACACTCTAATCCAAAATAAGCAGCAGCAGTAGCAAGTGCAACTCCGTGTTGTCCTGCTCCTGTTTCTGCGATTACTTTAGTTTTCCCTAGATGTTTTGCTAATATTACTTCAGCCATACAGTGGTTTAATTTATGTGCACCTGTATGATTTAAATCCTCTCTTTTTAAATATATTTTTGCACCACCACAATATTTTGTTAAATTTTTAGCAAAAGAAATTGGCGTTGGTCTTCCTTGATAATGCTTTCTAACATATTTAAGCTCATCAATAAATTCAGGAGATTTTTTAAGTTGTTCATATGCTTTTTCTATATCAGCAAATGGTTTTTCAAGCATTGGTGGGATAAAAGAACCACCAAATCTACCGAAATAACCATCTTTATTGGGCGTACTTTCTAAATAATTAGATTTCATATTTTTCCTTAAGATTATTTTTAAATTTTAATTATTTATGAAAACCATTTCTTTGCTTTTTCAAACATACCTTCAAAACTTGTTTCATGAGGTTTACTCTCAACACCAAAGCTTTCTTGTAATTTTTCTAAAAGTTCTTTTTGTTCATTATCTAATTTTTTAGGATATTCAATTTTAATTTGTACTACTAAATTACCCTTACCATAACCTTGAACAGATTTTACACCTTCATTTTTAAATGTAAACTGTTGTTTATCTTTAGCACCCGCTGGAATCTCAAGTTCTAATTCACCTCTTAATCCAGGTATTGTAATCTTTCCACCAAGAGCAACTTGTGTAAAGAAAATTGGTGCTTCATAATATATATCATCATCATGTCTAACAAAGTGAGAATCTTCTTTAACTGAAACTTCAAGGTATAAATCTCCTCTTGTTCCATCAGGAGCAATATTCCCTTTATTAGAAACTCTAATTCTCATTCCATCATTTACACCTTCAGGAATATCAACTTTAAAATTATCTTTAACTTCATCATATCCTGTACCATTACATTTTTTACAAGATGCACTAGCTGCTTGTCCTGAACCTTGACATGTTGGACAAGTTTGTGCAAAAGTCATAAAACCTTGTCTTGCATGAACTTGACCTTGTCCTGCACATGTTGAACAAGTAGATAATTTACCATCTTTAGCACCTGTTCCTTTACAAGATTTACAAGCTGTTTTATAATGATATTTTATATCTTTTTTACATCCAAAGATTGCTTCATTAAATTCTAATCTTACTTCAACAGCAACATCTAAATTATAGTTATACGATTTTCTCTGTCTTCTAGAGCCTCCGCCACCAAAAGATGATCCAAACATTTCTTCAAAAACTGAACCTAAATCATCAAATCCACCTGAGAAACCACCTCTTTGTTGTCCATGTCCTTCTAGACCAGCTTTTCCATGTCTATCATAAATCGCTCTTTTTTCTTGATCGCTTAATACTTGATATGCTTCATTTACCGCTTTAAATGATTCTTCAGCTTCACTATCACCTGGATTTTTATCTGGATGATACTTCATTGCCATTTTTCTATATGCTTTTTTTATAACACTTTTATCAGCATCTCTACTTACTTCTAATAGTTCATAGTAATCAATTTCAGTCAATGTAAACTCCTATATAATATTTATATTTGATCTAAGCCGCGATTTTATCTAAAAAAAAATAAATATTTGATATAATCGCGATATGAAAAAAGGCCTAGAAAAATTTTACGAACTAGTTGAAGCATTTGAATCATTACCAACAATAGGAAAGAAATCTGCACTAAGGTTAGCTTACCATGTTGTTATGAATGATAATTATTGTGGAATAAAGATTGCACATAGTATTGAAAATGCTTTAAAAAATATTACTAAATGTGTTAAATGTGGTTCTATGAGTGAGCATGAAATATGCGAAGTGTGTTTAGATGACTCAAGAGATAATACAAAAATGTGCATTGTTCAAAGTGCAAAAGATATATTTATAATTGAAGATTCTAAACAATTTGATGGTAAATATTTTGTTATTGAAGAGTTAGAACAACACTCCCTTGATAGTTTAATAAATTTTGTTGATGATAATGATGTAGAAACAATTCTATTTGCAATCACTCCATCAATTGCTAATGATGCTTTTATACTTTATATTGAAGACAAATTAAAAAATAAAGATATAAAATTTACAAAAATTGCTCAAGGTGTTCCTACTGGTGTTAGCTTAGAAAATGTTGATATCTTGTCTTTATCTAAAGCAATACAAAGTAAAGTTGAAATTTAATATGAGTACAAAAAGAATAGTCTGCCAAAGATGTGTTTATTATTATGTAACATGGGAACAAAACAAACCTCATGGTTGTAATGCATACGGATTTAAATCACAACAATTACCCTCAATTGTTGTAAAAAATTCAAGTAAAATGGATTGTAATTTCTACCAAGAAAAACAAAGATAATAGATAATGAAGCAATTTCAATTAAAAGAACAAATTGATAATTTTAAGAAAAATAAATTTGCTATTATTAGATACTGGATTAATAAAGAAAATATAATACTTATTTTAAATACTAGAAAAATTGATAAAGAATTATTTATAAAAAGATATGCTTTTGGTTTATTAGATTATTATATCAATATAATTAGTGAAACTATGATAATTGGGAAATGTTCATCAACAAATGATTTTCTTAGCTATTTAAATAAACAAGATGTAAAACCTGAAGAACTTTTTATTCTTTGTTCAGGTCTTAAAAATGCACTACTTGAATTTTTAATTGAATTAAATTTAAACAATCTTGAAATTACAAATGAATTAAATATACTTTTTGAAAAGGTTTTTACAAACTCATTAAAAATTTATAATAAAAAAGCAAAAGCTATAGAAGAAGCATTAAATAAATCAGCTGATATAGTTGATAAACAAGTTATTTTATCAAGAACTGATATTAATGGAAAGATTATAAAAGTATCATCTGCATTTTGTAAAGTAAATGGTTATAAAAGCTCAGAACTAGTTGGAAAATCACATAATATTTTAAAACATAATGATACAGCAAAAGAGATTATAGATGATTTATGGAAAACTATTAGTGCTGGAAAGATTTGGGTAGGTGAGCTAAAAAATACTAAAAAGAATGGAGATTTTTATTGGGTTGAAACAACAATTTATCCAAACTTTGATAATATGGGGAATATAATAAGTTTTGATGCCATTAGTCAAAATATAACTTCAAAAAAAGTTATAGAAAGTCAACAAAATTTATTAATTGAACAATCAAAACATGCAGCAATGGGTGAAATGATTTCTATGATTGCTCATCAATGGAGACAACCTTTACAAGCTGTTTCAATTTTAGTGCAAAAGCTTCCACTTACAAAGATGATTGATGGTGAAATTACGGATAAATTACTTGATAGTGTTGTTGATGATGTTGGAAAACAACTTAATTATATGTCAAAAACTATTGATGATTTTAGAGATTTCTTTAAGCCAAATCGCAATAAAGAACTTATAGATATTTCAATAATAATAAATAAGTCTTTAGATTTTTTAGGATATTTATTAAAAGCTAATTCGATTAAATTAAATATTAAAAATGATACACAAATAAAAGTTTTTGTATATGTAAATGAAATAGTTCAAGCAATTATAAATATTATAAAAAATTCATGTGATATATTAACTGAAAAAAAGATTGAAGAAAAAGTTATTAATATTTCAACTTTAAAAGAAGATGGTTATATTTGTATTATGATTGAAGATAATGCAGGTGGAATACCAAATAATGTTATAGGAAAAATATTTGAACCATATTTTTCTACAAAAACTAATAAAAATGGAACAGGATTAGGTTTATATATGTGTAAAACAATAATTGAACAACATAGTCATGGTGTTATAAGTGTTGAGAATACAAATATAGGTGCTATGTTTACCATTAAATTACCAGTAGAATAGGAGATAAGTTTGTTATATAAAGATTTTAAAACTAGTATTAAGTCATTGGGGTTTTTATCAATTGAAGATTTTATGAAATATATAGGTGTTAGATCAGTAGATGTTTTAGAATGGGAAGAAAAAGATGATGTTCCTTATACTGTTTCATTAATAGTACATTTATTAAAAGGTGAAAAAAACATTCCTAATGATAGTGCTTTAGATAGTGTTATTGAAGAATGTTTACCATTAGCTTCACTTTTAGAAGAAGCTTCATCTTTCCCTCATAAATTAGAAGAAATGTTTTTATTACAAAAACAATTAAATGATTCTACAAATGGAAAGAATTGGGAACTAGGTATTAATAGGTTTGGTAAAGATATAAATTGGCTTAGATGTATTCATATGGAAGTTGCAGAGTTAATTGAATCAACTCCATGGAAACATTGGAAAAATATCAATGCCCAACCTGATATGAATAATATTCATGTAGAGCTTGTTGATATTTGGCATTTTTTAATGTCTTATATTTTACAAGAAACAAATGTTCCAAGAGCTGTATCTTTAGTAAATACGCACTGTATTTATGAAGCAGTTGAAAATGTGGATGCAAAAGCAATGGTAAAAGAAGCAGAAAAATTATCTTATATTTCACTAGCAATTGAAACTGGTAATATGCCAACATTTTCTGGAATTGAAAGATTTATAGATCAATTTTTTAGATGTTGTAAAATCTCTGGGTTATCTTTTACTTGGTTACAAAAACTTTATATCGGTAAAAACTGTTTGAATAAATTTAGACAAGATAATGGATATAAAGAGGGCTCATATATAAAAGAATGGAATGGTAGAGAAGATAACGTTGTAATGGTAGAAATTATTGAAACTATGGAAAATGTTAGTTTTGATATTTTATATGAAGAGTTAACTCAAGCATATAGTAAGTGTAAATAATAGATAAAACAATAAATAATAGCTTAGTAAATATTTTACTAAGCTAAACTTTTTTTAAGAATAATCGTTTTTATAATCCACATAATGAGCAGCATGATTAATTAAGCCTTGCTCATCTTCATGCGTTAGTTGTTTTACAACCTTTGCAGGACTTCCCATAATCAAAGAATTAGGAGGAAATACTTTTCCCGAAGTTACAAGTGAATTAGCTCCTACGATTGAACCTTGCCCAATAACTGCATTGTCCAAAATTGTTGCACTCATACCAATTAAGCAATTATCTTCAATTTTACAGCCATGAAGCATAACTTTATGTCCAATTGTTACATTATCTCCAATAATTGTCTGTGAATCCACATCTGTATGAATCATTGATAAATCTTGTATATTAGTATTTTTTCCAATTATAATTTTATTAACATCAGATCTTAATACACACTGGAACCATACAGATGAATTCTCACCTATAGTAACTTGTCCAATAACATCGGCACTTGGAGCTATCCAAGCGCTTGGGTTAATTTGTGGATAATGTTCTTTAAATTTTAAAATCATAAATTTTCCTATTTTGCTGTATATTTTAATATTACAGGTTTAGAATAATTTGGAACTTCATCATAAGTAAAAATAGCATAATACTTATCAATATCTAAAGCACCAAAATCATCAAAAGTATAGTCATCCATTCCAGCAAAAAGTTTTTGACCATCATGAGTAGAGTAGGGTTCTCTATATGCATTCTTCATAACTTTAACACCTTTTAAATCCCTATGTTTAGGATTTGTCCAAGTGATTTTAATCTTTCCATTTTCTGTAATTAATTGTGCATTCTCAACTTGTGGCAATGCTTCTCTTCTTTTAGGAATATGCTCAATTATAAGTTTAGGACTTAATGATTGATTTTTTGTTTCCCAAGATACAGTTTTACTTCTATTAGCTTTTTTAGAGGAAGTTGGTCTTAAAACAAATGCAACATCACTTTTATTTTTAAGCTTTTCATTTAAAGTAATTTCTGAAAAAGTGTCAAAAGCAAAATATTGTGTTTGATTATTTTTAAGTTCATTTGCACTTACATCATAACCAATATTTTGAATAATCTCTCTATTTACAATCCCTTCATAATCTTTATCAATATTTTCATCAACAAATTCTAAATGGAATCTAATATCGTCTTTAATATAGATTTTTGTTGAATTTAATTCAAAGTAAGCTCGTGTTATAAAAGTTTCATTATATGGTGGTAGCGATGAAATATTAAATTCAAAAGAAGAATAAATTTTACTTCCTTCATCATCATAACCCGAAATTAATTCATCTGGTTTAATTCCATCTTTACTCAAGGTACATAATGATTTTGGATATAAAGTAGTAACTGTTGGTTTTATTGTGTATGTAAGTTCAAGTCTTGGTCTATAAGGTAATCCATAACCAAATCTTCCATATCCAATATCCCATTGCATCATTTGTCTTGTTCTACCAATAATTAACTCTTTAGGGCCTTCTACTCTTAAAACAACTTTTCCATTTTTAGCAACTTCTTGTAAACATTCACATTCAATTCCAGAAAGTTCCCATGTTCTCCATATACCTTGTGTAAGTTTATCTGATGATGTAGGTCTTCCAATATATTGTAATATTTTCATATTATCAACATCATCAAAATCTGTAATATCACCCATTGCTTCTTGATCAACAATTCCTACATTCCATTCACCATATTTTTCAATAGTTGTAGAAACTCTATTAATAGGATAAAGATTTACACTTGCAGATTTAATAATTGCATCTTCTGGAAGAGAAGCTACATTAATTGTAACAATTGCGTATGAAATACCCTTATTTTCATCAACTCCAACAAATAAAGAGTTAATTCCAAAGTGTTTTGCATTGTCATTTATATTTTCAGCTACATATCCCGTCTCTTTAGATGCTGCATAATATGTTCTTGAGAACTCATCATATTCTGTATCAGTTCTAAGTGCAATTTGAGGATAAAATGGTGATTTTTGATTAGTTTTTTTGCTAACTGCTCTAATATTATAGAAATAATCTTTATTACTTTGTAAATTAATATCACTAAATTCTAAATTTTGTGTGCTACCAATTAAATTAGAGCTGTTACAAAATGACTTGTTTTTCAAGCTTCTATAAATTTCAAAGAATACACCTTTTTCACCTGAATATTCCCATTTTAAATTTGCATGATTTGAGCCAATTTCTGTAATTTCAAAAGAATCAACTCTTTTTATCTTATTGTTTTTATCATAATTTGGAACTTCTTTTACAGCTGCTAATAATGCAGGAATATGCTCCCTTAAGTGCTCATCCATATCATCCATATAATCAGAAATATTTCTTGTACCAACTTCAACTACACTTGCAATAATTCCTCTTGAATGATAAAACTCTCTACCTGAACCTGAAATAAGTTTAGTAGGTGGCTTTCCTTGGTGAATACCATATTCTCTACCTGATATTTTTTTTATTTCTTCTGCCATATTTGCACATAAAGTATTCATATCTGTTGTATCGATTGTATCTTCATGCCTAAAATCATGTGCAGGGAAAAATACATTTCCTTGTGAGTGATAATCTAAAGCAATTGAAATATTATCATGAGCTTCAACGAAATCTCTTAATGCTCTTGTTTCTGGTTCCGAAAATGGTTCTGGACCTCCATATACATTTGATGAAGGAACTGAAGATTTCACATAACCTATTGGAAAGTTTCTATTTAAATCAACTCCATAAGTTCCATCTGCATTTACACGTCTATTTTTTCTCCAAAAAGAAAAGTGATTTTTTGAGTATTCATATCCATCAGGATTAGCACAAGGAACCATATAAATAGTAGTATTTTCTAAGTATGATTGAATAATAGGATCATTTTCATAGTTTTCTAATACATATCTAGCAAATTCAATTGCTACTTCATGTCCTACCCATTCTCTTGCATGTATAGTACCTGTAAAAAATAATGCAGGTCTAGTATGCGCCGTTTTTATATCTTTAGAGATAGTAATTAGATTAATATCTCTTTTTTCCCAAGTTTTCCCAATTGACTCTAGTTTAATATACTTAGAGTATCTATTTTCTAAATCTTTGAAAATATCAGTAGACTCATTATATGATCTATAAAGTTGTTTCAAAAATTAATCTCCTATTTTTAGTCTAGATTTTAGTTGAGTAAATTTACTTTTACCAATTCCTTCAATATCTTTTAATTGGTCTAAATCTTTAAATTCCTCAATTTTTTCTTTAAAATCTAAAATGATTTTTGCTAGTTTAGCACCAATACCTTTTATTTTCTTTAAAGTATTTTCATCAGCATTATTAATGTTAACTCTCATATCAGCAACATTCTGATCCCAAGTTTTAATCATTTGCTCATCTATTGATTCTAATTCTAATAAATCACTTGCATCTGTAATTGTATTATTTTCTTTAAAGTCCATAATCTCAATAGCTAACTCATCTTCCATTCCATGAAGTGTCATTAAATCTGTTAACGATGCTAGATTGAAATTTATTTTATTTATTAATGCATCATCTTGAATATCTTTTGTTTGAATATCTTCAAGTTGTACATATGTAGGCAATTTATCATAAGAATACTCTTCAGGATAATCACTAGGATCATTTAATAGTGTTTTTTCCATATCGAAAGAACTCTCTTTTTCATTTATAAAATATGCTCCATCACAAGATGGACTATATTTACTAAATCCAATATGTCTCATAGTTCTTAATAATGATGGATCAATTTTACCTAATTCTACCCATGAATATAAAGGAACATGAGGCATTTTAAACTTACCATTTGAGAAGTCCCACATTAAATATTGACAAATCCAATCTCTAATATAAGGGAAAGCAGCAAATGCAGTTGCACATTCTAAAATATATGGTTTATCATCATTTGAATCTATTGCAATATCACAAGCCCAATACTCAGCTTTTGCAGCTTTAGAAGCTTTTACTGCAAGTTCAAGTGCATTCATAGGAACATTTTCATAAGACATTGTTCCACCTTGAGAAGTGTTTGTAATCCATTCTCCTTCACCTGAGAAACGCCAAAAGGCACAAACTGGTTTATGCCCAATTAACATTACTCTTAAATCTCCAGAGTATTTTAAATCAATTCCATTTTGAGTATAAATAGGATCATATTTTTCTTTTTCTAATAAAGCATGAGCTTCTTTAAAATTATCAGCTTTATGAACATAATATCCACCATAATTAGATGGACCATAAGACTTTTTAATAATTTGAGGATATGTTGCTTCATTTTTTAAATAATCATAAGCTTTTTCTTTATTTTGATGAAAAATCTTTGTTTTAGGAATTGCAATATTATGTTTTTCACAAAATAAAGTAACATTCTCTTTTGATTTATTAGGGAACTGAGTTTCTAGTGATGGAACAAATCTTACATGAGGAAGTTCGTTTGAAATTTCTCTAAATGTTTCATAAGCAGTTGCTGGAATATTTCCAATTAATACATCAATCTTCTTAGCTCTAACTTCATTGATAAATCTTTGTTTATCTTTTCCCCAATGATATGTAACCGTTTCTATTTTGTTTGGCCATCCTTTGAAATTTGAATAATCAAAAAACCTTAAAACGTAATCCATATATAAAAAGCCTAATTTTGGTAATTTACTCATGTTCTTCCCTTTTCTTATAATTTATTTTTTTGTTTTTCTATCTATTAACTCTACAATTAAATCAATTTTTTTATCATTAAAATTTAATCCCATCTTCTCTTGTTCTGGTGTAGCAAATGCTGGAATTCCATTGACTTCAAGAACAACATACTCTTCTTTTTTTCTATCATAGATAATATCAACACCAGATATATCTAACCCTGTTACTTTAGTTGCTTTTAGTGCCAAATTGATTACTTCATCATTAGGTTCTCTCATAAACACACTTCCACCACTAGTAACATTAGTTCTCCAGTCACTTCCTGAAGCTTTTCTTCCATAACAACCTACAAATTTACCATCAACTATATCAACTCTATAATCTGTATTATCATAATCAATAAATTTCTCTACATAAAAATATCTTAAATCCATTTGATTTAAAAATGGCATTAACATATCAAGTGTTTCTTGATTCTCTATTTTTGTAAGTCCAACACCACCCCAACCATCAGTTGGTTTATATACCATCTTATTCCATTTATTCATTATTGTTTTCAAATGGTGTGTATCATCTCTATGACACAATTTATAATCAGCAGTTTGAATATCATTTTGCCTTAATAAATAAGAAGTTTGAAATTTATCTTCAGATAATTCAAAGGCATCAAAAGAATTTATCATAGGAATTACACGATTTAATGCTTTAGCTAAATAAACTTGATATTGTGTTTGTTCACCTGCATTATATGAGAAAAATAAATCTAGTTTATCAATTTTTTTATCTTCCCAAATAATATGTTTATTTTTTGCAACAGCATCTCTTAAATTAATACCAGGAGTTACTTGAATATCTCTTTCATTTAATTTAGTGATAATCTTTTTTTCGATTTCATCTCCGCCACCATTTTGATATAACCACATACCAATTTTTCTTTTACTCATTAAATGCTCCTTAAAAATTTATGTTACTTTTGAAAAAAACTTAAAATATTAGTCATCATATTAATTCTAAGCTCAAAGCTTTCCTTGGAAGCTCTTTCTTTTTTAGTATGATCACCATCACCAAATGGACCAAATCCATCAATTGTTGTTACTCCACAACTAGAAACATGATTAGCATCACTAACTCCACCCCTTTTTTCAGTAATAATTGTAGTTCCTGTAATTTCTTCAATTTGTTTTATAAGAATGGCTTGACTCTCATTTGATTCCATTACATCTCTTTGAATCAAACCACTAAGTTTAGAGGTAGTACCTTTGATATAAGAAGTATTTGTTATTTCATTTAAAGATGATAGTAGCCTATCTCTTTCCTTATTTGTTGTATATCTAATTTCTAATAACATTTCACATTTTGGAGAAATAGTATTTGCACCAATACCACCTTCAATTTTTCCAACATTTACAGTTGTCCCTAGATCTAAATTTGTTAGTTTTGATAGTTCTTGTAACTTATATGAAGCTTCTAAATTCGCATCAATTCCCTTTAAATATGAAGTTCCAGCATGTGCTGGAACACCTTGGATTGCTATAGTAAAAGTTCCAACACCTTTTCTTCCTGTTACAACTTCTAAATTTGCTCCAGCTGCTTCAAAAACAAAACAATAATCGTAATTTTTTGCTATATCTAAAGTTACATGTTTTGAATCATCACTTCCACTTTCTTCATCTGAAACTAATAAAAAATCAATATTTGTTATCTCATTATTATTCTTGTAGATGTTTCTTAGTGATTGTAATGCTACAATATTTCCACCTTTCATATCACAAACACCAGGTCCATAAACCCAGGTTTCATCTTCTGTAAATCCTTCAAATGTACCAGCAGGAAATACTGTATCATTATGACCTAAAAGCAAAATATTTTTTTGATTATCTTTTCTTTTTGTAGTAAATAATTGATGATTTCCAATTTCTTCTCTTTTATAAGTAGTTTCATTAAAACCTAACTCTTTAAGCCAAGTGGACATAATTTGGCCAACATTATCAACGCCTTCTTTATTTTTAGTATAAGAGTTGATATTTATGATTTTTTCTAGATCTTTTAAGTATTTCATCATTTAATCCATATATAGATATATTTGTAATGAAATTTTACATAAGAATAGTAGCAATACACAAGCAATTTATATTTACATAAAATTTATAATTATATTTTATCTAAAATATTTCTTAAAAAAATAGAAACATGGCTAAAAAATAACCTAATTTATTAAACTATATATAAATTATATATAGCTTATATTAACCTAAGGTTGATTTTATACCATTTATACTAGAATTCCCAAACTCTCGGGGTGCTATATCTTTTAGATTTAGCTGAGAATAGTAACTATTTACTTAACCCGTTGAACTTGAACTGGATAATACCAGCGTAGGGAAGAGTAATGTTTTAATTTAAATGAGTATTAATTTTTTATTTTAATTCTATCCTCTTTCCTTATTAATATTTTAAGGAAATATATAATGAAATCTAACATTTTAAGTGCATTGATGATTACATCATATGCAACACTAAATACAACTGCGATTGCAGATGAAACTATTACACTTGATCCTATTGTTATTGGAGCTGATTTTAGAGAAAAAAAGCTATCACAAACAAGTAATAGTGTAACACTAATAAGTGAAGGTGAAATTTACGATAAAGCATCAAAATCTTTTGTTGAAACTTTAGCATCTACACCAAACGTAAACTTTTCATCAGGTGCATCAAAAGCAAAATATATACAAATCCGTGGAATAGGAGAGAGAAGTCAATTTGAAACACCTGTAAATCCTTCAGTAGGAATTATTGTAGATGGTATTGATTCTTCAAATACTACTTTAGGCATGAGTATGTTTGATGTAAAACAAATAGAAGTATTAAAAGGTCCTCAAGGTACAACTTTTGGTGCAAATGCAATGGCTGGAATGGTTGTTGTAGAAAGTAATGAACCAAGTAAAAAAACACAAGGCCATATTGAAGCAACTGTTGGTGATTATAATACTAAAGCAGTTGGTGTAGCAGTTGGGGGGACACTACTTGAAGATAAACTACTTGGAAGATTTTCTATTTATAAAAATACAAGTGATGGATATATGAAAAATTCATATTTGGATCGTAAGGATACACAAAATATAGATGAACTTTCTATAAAACAACAACTTCGTTGGCTTGTATCTGATGAACATACAATTGATTTTAATTATTCCCATACTAATGTAGATAATGGTTATGATGCATTTACTTTTGATAATTCAAGAGTATCACTTGCTGATGAACCAGGAAAAGATACACAAAAAACAAATGCATTTGCAATTAAATCTACTAATGATTTTAATAAATTTCAAGCTATAACAAAACTTAGTTATTCAAATAGTGATATGACTTACAGTTTTGATGAAGATTGGGCTAATGAAGATTATTATCCAGGGGAAAACTGGAAAGGTTCTGATGAGTATATTAGAAATAAAGAGTACGTTGATTTTGATTTAAGACTTATATCAAATGAATCAAATCGTATTTTTAACGGTGCAACAGATTGGACTATTGGTACATATTATAAAAACTATCAAGAATCTTTAGAACGAAATAGACTTTATGTAGATCTTTATGATAATAATACAGTATATAATACTGAGTATGATGGTGATTATAAAACAGAAAATAAAGCTATTTATGGACAGCTGGATACACATTTAAATGAAAAAGTTACATTTATTACAGGTTTAAGAGTTGAAAATGTTGAATCTGATTATACAGATTCTAATGCAACAGATATTTCTACTGATGAAACACTTCTTGGTGCAAGAATAGGATTAAATTATGCCATAAATAATACTGATTTATATTATATGAGTATTTCACGAGGATATAAACCAGGTGGTGTAAACTCAAGTAGTGAAATACCTGATGCAGCAAGAGAGTTTAAAACAGAAACACTTTGGAATATTGATATTGGTGCAAATAATAGTTATCTTGATAATACACTTCTTAGTCGTTTAAATCTTTTTTATGGAAAAAGAAAAGATCAACAAGTAAAAAGCTCATATGTTCAAAATCCAAATGATCCAGATACTAGCTTTGATGAATATTTCACTAATGCTGCTAAAGGTACATACTATGGGCTTGAAGCACAGTTATCTTATCACATGACAGAAAGTTTATATGTTTATGGTTCTTTAGGTTTACTTAAATCTAAGTTTGATGAATATACAGATCCAAATCCAGACGCTACAGATGTAAATGGTAGAGCACCAGCGCAATCACCAGAATATCAACATAATATTGGTCTTAATTACTTTATTAATGATGATTGGACATTTAAAGCAAACATGGAAGGAAAAGCATCTTATTACTTTTCAAACAGACATAATGAAAAAGCTAAGTCATCAACTATTGGAAATGCAAGTTTAGAATATATTTACAAAGGATTAAGTACTTCATTTTGGATAAGAAATATTACTGATGAAAAAACTGAAGTAAGAGGATTTGGAAGTTTTGGAAATAACCCAGCTAATGGATGGGAAACAGAACTTTATACACAATCAGGAGCACCTCGAACAATTGGTATAACACTATCTTATGATTTCTAGAAATTAAGTTATTTGTAGGAATACAAAAAAGACTATAAAATAGTCTTTTTTGTTAAGTTTTATATTTTATAAATGATAGTATTTTTTATTTTGTCCAGCGATAATAAATCTTAAGGCATTAAGTCTAATAAACCCTTCTGCATCTTTTTGATTATATACTTCATCTTCTTCAAAAGTAGAGTGTGCTTCAGAGAATAAAGATTTTTCAGATTCTCGTCCTACAACAATTACATTACCTTTATAAAGTTTAAGTCTTACTGTACCTTCAACATCTTTTTGTGTACTATCAATTGCGGCTTGAAGCATTTCTCTCTCAGGAGAGTACCAGTAACCTTGATAGATTAACTTTGCATACTTAGGCATTAATTCATCTTTTAAATGTGTTGCTTCTCTATCTAATGTAATAGATTCAATTGCTCTGTGTGCTTTTAACATGATAGTTCCACCTGGAGTTTCATAACAACCACGTGCTTTCATACCTACATATCTATTCTCAACAATGTCAATTCTTCCAATACCATGTTTGTTTCCATACTCATTAAGTGTTCTTAGAATTGTAGCAGGTGACATCTCTTCACCATTAATTGAAATTGGATCACCATTCTTATAACCAATAGTAATGTATTCAGCTTTATCAGGAGCATTTTCAGGAGAAACTGACCATAACCACATTGATTCATCAGGTTCTGAATTTGGATCTTCTAAGCTTAAACCTTCATAAGAAATATGTAAAAGGTTAGCATCCATTGAATACGGACTAACAGCTGGATTACCATTTTCATCTAAATGTTTCTTATCAATTGTAATACCATGATTAGCAGCATAAGTAAGTAACTTTTCTCTAGAATTTAAATCCCATTCTCTCCAAGGAGCAATAACAGTAATATCAGGGTTTAATCCTAAATATCCAAGTTCGAATCTTACTTGATCATTACCTTTTCCAGTCGCTCCATGAGATACAGCATCCGCACCCATCTTTTCAGCAATTTCAATTTGTTTTTTTGAAATTAAAGGACGTGCAATTGAAGTTCCTAATAAATATTCACCTTCATAAATTGCATTTGCTCTAAACATTGGGAATACGTAATCTTTTACGAATTCTTCTTGAATATCTAATATAAAAATATTTTCAGGTTTAATACCCATCGCAAGTGCTTTCTCACGTGCAGGTTCAACTTCTTCACCTTGACCTAAATCAGCTGTAAATGTAATAACTTCAGCATTATATTCATCTTGAAGCCATTTTAAAATAACAGAAGTATCAAGCCCACCACTGTAAGCTAGAACTACTTTTTTAACATCTTTTTTACTCATAAATTTGTCCTATGATTATCATTATTTTTAAGGCTACAATTTTATCTAAAATTAGCTATAATCTTAATTATGAGAATAGATAAATTTTTAAACGCAGTTAATATTACAAAAAGAAGAGCAGTTGCTGAAGATATGTTAGAGCATAAAGTAGTTTTTATAAACAATCTTGCAGTTAAAAAAGCGAAAGAAGTAAAACTTGGAGATATTATTGAAATAAGATATCTTGAAAGAAGTGATAAATTTAAAGTATTACAAATACCAAACGTAAAATCTACACCAAAATCTAAAATGGCTGAATACGTAGAAAAGATAGAAGGATAATTAAATGTTTAACACAGCAAAAATGAAATTTGATGATATCTTTGAAAATAGATTACCACAAGATGAAGTAAAAGAATACTTAATTGAGTTATATGAAAGAGGTGAAACAGCTGCAGAAATTGCTGGAGCTGCAAGTGCTATGAGGGATCATCTTACTCCTTTACCAATTCATTATGATTTAAAAGAAAAAATCATTGACAATTGTGGAACAGGAGGAGATAAATCAAACTCTTTTAATATTTCAACAACAGTTTCAATTCTTTTATCTGCATGTGGTTCATATGTAGCTAAACATGGAAATAGAAGTATTACTAGTAAATCTGGTAGTGCTGATATGTTAGAAGCTTTAAATATTAATCTTAATTTATCTTTAGAGAATTCTGCGAAAATGTTAGAAGAAACTGGCTTTACATTTATGTTCGCTCAAAATCATCATCCTGCAATGAAATATATTATGCCAATTAGAAAAAGCATACCGCATAGAACTATTTTTAATATTCTTGGACCCTTATCCAATCCTGCAACTGTTTCTAAACAGTTAATTGGTGTATTTGATAAGTCATATATAAATAAAATTGCATATGCTTTAGATATGTTAGAAACAAAACGATCAATAATTGTTTCATCAAATGATGGTATGGATGAAATTTCTATATCAGATATATCTTTTGGATCATCATTATTTAATGGAAAAATTGAAGATTTTGAGATTAGTCCAGAAAATTATGGATTAAAATTAGCTCCTAAAGAAGAAATTATTGGAGGAGATGCTGCTTTTAATGCAAATATTACTAAAGAAATTTTTTCAAATAATATTAAGGGTGCAAAGCTTGATATTGTTTTAATAAATACAGCAGCAGCATTAATAGTAGATGAAAAAGCTAGAGATTTTCAAGATGGAATTGCAATAGCAAAAGAAGCTATTCTAAATGGTAAAGCAAAAGAAAAACTTGAACAAATTATCAAAGTTTCAAATCAGTTATAGGCTTTGTTTTGAAAAAAGAGTTTAATTTAGATTTAGAAAATATAAATATTATAGTTAATGAATTAAGAGATATTATAAATGGAGACACTATTGTAATTTTAAGAGGAGATTTAGCAAGTGGTAAAACTACACTTGTTAAAAATTATGTAAAAGCCTTAGGTCTAGATGATTTAGTTACTTCACCTACATTTTCATTACAATCTATTTATTCAGACAATATTTATCACTATGATATTTATAATAAAACTTTGGATGAATTCATAGCTTTAGGTATGCTTGAAGAGTTTGAACATAGTGGGACTCACTTTGTAGAGTGGGGTGATGAAAAATTACAAAATCTATTAATAGAGTATGGATATAATGTAATTTTAGTAGAAATAGAAAAAAGTGATAATAGAAGGTTATATAAGATAAATGCATAAACTAAGAATAACAGATATAACAAAAGCAATAAAAAAAACACAAATTTTACATGGCATTTCATTAGAAGTAAACTCAGGTGAAATAGTTGGTTTACTTGGACCAAATGGTGCTGGAAAAACTACAACATTTTATACAGTTTGTGGTTTAGTAAAACCAACATCCGGTGAAGTTTATTTTGATGACAAAGATATTACAAGTCTTCCTTTACATAAAAGAGCTTTAAGAGGAATAGGATACTTGCCCCAAGAATCTTCTATTTTTAAAGATTTATCAGTAGAAGATAACTTAATGTTAGCAGCTCAAATTGTAACTGATGATAAAGCTGAACAACACAAGCGTGTAGAAGAATTGCTTGAAGTATTTAATATTGAGCCAATACGTCAGCGAAAAGGTGTTTCTTTATCAGGAGGGGAGAGAAGAAGAACTGAAATAGCTAGAGCTTTAGTATCTCATCCTAAGTTTTTATTACTTGATGAACCCTTTGCTGGTGTTGACCCAATTGCAGTAAAAGATATTCAAGAAATTATTGCACAATTAACAAAAATTAATATTGGAGTTTTAATTACAGATCATAATGTAAGAGAAACTTTAGAGATTTGTGATAGAGCTTATGTTATGAAAGCAGGGGCTTTACTTGCAAGTGGAACAAGTGAAGAAATTAGACAAGATAAAAAAGTAAGAGAGCATTACTTAGGAGAAGATTTCAACTTCTAATAGAGTAAAAAAGTAGTAATTATATTTTAGTCACTACTTTATTTCTTCCATTTTCTTTGGCCTCATATAGTGCTTCATCACTTCTACTAATAAAACTTTCTTCTGTATCTTTCTCATTCATAAGAGTAATACCAAAACTTGCAGTTATATTAATATTTTCTTTTGATAGAGGTCTATTACAAATTGTACTTCTAATTTTTTCAGCAACAATAACAGCACCTTCAATATCCGTTTCAGGAAGTAAAATTAGAAATTCTTCTCCTCCCCATCTAACTACTGTATCATGTTCTCTCACATTTTGTAAAATGATTGAAGAAATTTCTTTTAATACTTGATCACCTATTTGGTGTCCATATTTATCATTAACAACTTTGAAAAAATCTATGTCTAATATAACAAGAGATAAATCATTTTTATATCTATGTCCTCTTCTAATTTCTTTTCCAAATAGACTATTAAACTTATTTCTATTAAACAAGCCAGTTAAATTATCATGAGATGCCTGATATTCTAATAGATTTGATTTTTCTTTTAATTCAGTAATATCAGTTAAAGATATTACGTAAAATTCATTTTTATCATCATAATTATCGACATTTATTGTAAATATTCTTATTTCATCTTGAGAATTTTTTATTTTTACAACCCTATCTACTTCTTTTAGACTTTTTATATATTCATAATAACATTTTTGGTTTTTAAGAGATTCTTTTGAAATAAAACCATAATCATCAATAAAACAATCAAATATATTATCAGATAATTTCTTGAATTCTTCAACTGAATTTACTTTAAAAAACTCTAAAAATCTTTTATTCACATTCTTAATAGTAGTACTATTTGATAAAAGTATAATATTATCTTGGGCATCAAGAATAGATTTTATTTTTTGAATTTCGTTGTCAACTCTAGTTTCTAATGAGATATTTAAATTTTCTAGTTTTTCTTTTAAATATATTGGTTCAATCGCTTTTATCATACTTTCAACTAATTGATATAAATCTATTGGTTTCATGGCATAAGTACTAACACCTACATTTATTGCTTTTTTTAAAAAACTAGGATCGTTATGAGCACTTGTAATTACTATTGGTATTTCTTTATTAATTTCTTTGATTTGTGTACACATCTCAAGCCCATCCATTTTAGGCATATTAATATCTGATACAATTAAATCAATACTATCTTTATTCTCTTTAAATTGTTCTAAACCATCTAAACCGTCTTCTGCTGAATATACTTTTTTAACAAGTGAGCCTAATAGTTTTGTTGTAAATTCTCTAACATCTTTTTCATCTTCTACATATAGTACAGAGATATTTTCTAATATTTCTTTATTCATTTTTTATTTCCATTATTAAAATCAGTTAATTTAGGATCTGCTATTGGCGGGGAAAAATAGTATCCTTGTGAATAATCTACTCCTAATTCTTTTGTTAACTCAAATATTTCTTTATTTTCAACATATTCAGCAATTGTTTGTAGGTTTAAATTTTTAGCAAACTCAACTATTGTTTTAGTGATTTGATATGAATTTTCATCAGTTGCAATATTTTTAATTAGTGAAGCATCAATTTTTAAATAATCAATATTCATTTTTAAGATATGTTCAAAGTTTGAATATCCTGAACCAAAATCATCAATTGCTACTTTACAACCTAAATCCTTTATTTGGTCAACAAACAAGATTAAATGACTATAGTCTTTAACATTTTCATCTTCAAGTATTTCAAAAACTACTTTGTTTGATACATTATATTTTTGAAGCATATTTTTTATAAAATCTAAAAAACTAGGATCTTCAATATCTTCATAAGAAATATTTACTGAAAATTCAAAATCTAGATGTTCGAACTTTTTAAAAGATTTTTCAATTACAACTTTTGTTAATTTTGTATATTGATTTGATTTTTTGGATATATCTAAAAAGAAAAAAGGTGCTACAACTTTACCTTCATCATCTATTAGTCGTACTAGACATTCATATTTGTCAACTTTTAAAGTTTTATTATTAATCAAAGGTTGAAAATAAACTTCAATATTATCTCTTATAAAAGCAGACTTTAGTTGTTTTGTCCAAAACATATTATTTTCATATTCTTGTAGTTTATCTAATTCATCATAAAAAACCATATAATCTTTATGATCTTTTTTTGCTGTTTGTAGTGCAATATCAGCAGTAATCAATTTATTGTTTTTATGTGAAAATGACAACCCTGCTGTTAATTTTACATCGATTTCAAATTGGTCAAAATTGAATACAATTTTATCAGATTTTTCTAGTATTTTTTTAATTATTTTAATAAATTCTTCTCTATCATTTTTAATATTTGTAATACAATAAGTATCAGAAGGAAATTTATATAATTTTAGATTTGTATACTCTTTTATGCTATCTTTTATTAAATTACCAAGTTCAATTAAAACTGAATCTCCTGCTTTATGTCCATAAAAGTCATTTATTTCTTTAAAAGAGTTTATATCTAAAATACAAAGTGAAGATAATGTTAAGTTTTTTTCACTTTGCAATTTTGTAATAAGCATTGATCTATTATCTAAATTAGTTAATCTATCTGTATATAAGAGCTTATATAACTCTTTTTTATGATGAAACTCATGACTAATATCATTTAATATGATTATATGTGTACCATTATGCGATAATGAAATCTTTTGTAAAGCATAAAATTTCTCCTCACCATCATTTGTTAAAATACAAACATTAATAGTTTCTTTTGAACATTTATCCATCCAATCATTATTTTTATTATTAAAGCACTCTTCATGTTGAGTGTATATATCCCCAATTTCTGGATATTTATTATTTATCATTTCTAATGAAGTGGAATTTGTTAGTTTGTAAAAGTAATCATTTGCAAATAAAACTTTTTTACCATCAGTTAAAAAGATAGGATTAGTAATATTTTTTATAATAGAGTTTGAAATCTCATTTTCTTGATTATTAAATATACGTTGTTTTAATATATTTGTATATTCTTCTATTTTTATCATTAACATATCTGTATTTACTGGTGTATTTAAATAATCAATATATTTTGAAGATTCATCTATATCAATACTAGAGTCTGTTAATAAAATTACATACGTATAATTTTGTACAGAAGTATTTATTATATCAATGTAATTAGCCACTTGCGTACTTAAAATTATTAAGTCTAAATTCTCTATATCATTTATTATTTTATTACTATCAATAGAAAAATTTATTGTTATGTTTTTTAGCTTTTCATTTGAATAATTTTCAAATTTTTCTAAAGAATTTAATTCTTTATCCGCTATTAAGACATCAAAACGCATTTATTTCCTTATTTCTTTTTATATATTTTACTTAAATTAGCTTAAAATAACTTACTTACCGCATGTGTAACACTAAATCAATAAAATTATTAGTTAAAAATTCTCAAAGCATTATTTAAATCTTCTTGTGTATCAATTCCAAAAGATTTAGATTGAACTTTTACCATTGCAATTTCATAGCCATTGTCAATCGCTCTTAGTTGTTCAAGTTTTTCAATATTTTCTAATTTTGATTCTTTTAACGAGCAAAATTTATTTAATGATTTCTTAGTAAATCCATATATACCTAAATGTCCATTATACAAAGAATTTTCATAGTGATCTCTATGATATGGGACCTTTGCTCGTGAAAAATATATTGCGTTTGAATTTTCATCAAGTATTACTTTTACATGATTTGGATCATCTGCTAATTCTGAAGAAATTTCTTTATGACAAGAGACAATCATTATATCTTCATTATTTTCTTTTACTTTAGAAACACGATCAATTACAGCTTGGACTACTTCTTTTTCAATAAAAGGTTCATCTGCTTGAACATTTACAATTATTTCATTCTCATCCAAGTTTAATTTATTTACAGCTTCATTTATTCTATCAGTTCCACTATTGTGCTCACTTGATGTCATAACAGCATCAAAACCATACTCTTGGGCTAAATCTATTACTTCTTGAGAATCTGTTGCTATTACAACCTTATCTAAAGAGCTTACTTGTTTTGCAGTTTTTATTACCATTGGTAAACCTAAAATATCAACTAATATTTTATTTGCAAATCTACTTGAATTTAATCTTGCTGGGATAATAATCATTTCTTTATTCCTTAGGTTATCAAACCTTGTTTTTAGTGATATTATTATATTATAAAATCTTTAAAGAAGAATATGAAAGAAGAATTTTATGAAAAAAACTATTACTGTTATTGATACCTTTGGCTTCTTATTTAGAAGTTTTTATGCCTTACCACCGTTAAAATCAAAAGATGGCTTTCCTACTGGACTTTTAACTGGATTTATGAATTTTATATCAAATGTAGGAAAAGATTTTGAAACTGACTATATTGTATTTGCATTAGATGCAAAAGGACCTACTTTTAGAAGTGATATTTATACTGAATATAAATCACATAGACCTGATGTTCCAGAAGATTTATTAAAACAACTTCCAATTGCTATTGAGTGGATTGAGAAAATGGATTTTAAAACAGCTATTAAAATCGGATTTGAAGCAGATGATATTATTGCATCAATTGCAAAAGATGCAAAAGAAAAAGGTCTTGAAGTTAGAGTCGTATCACATGATAAAGATTTATACCAATTAATAGAAGAGGGTATTTATTTATTTGATCCAATTAAAAGATCAGTAATCAATGAACAAACTTGTTTTGATAAATATGGTGTTTATCCAAAACAATTTACAGATTACCAATCTTTATTAGGAGATAGTGCGGATAATGTTCCAGGGGTTAAAGGAGTAGGAGCTAAAACTGCCCAAGCTCTAATTGAGCAATTTAATGACTTAGATAATATTTACGCAAATATTGAAAATATTGAAAAGAAAAGGTGGCAAACACTTTTAACAGAAGGGAAAGAATTAGCTTATATTTCCAAAGAACTAGTAACTTTGTCAAAAGATTGTCACTGTATTGATAACTTAGAAGAGTTTCATTTGCCTGTTGAAAATCCAATATTAAGAATTTCTGATACTTTATTGGAATATGGATTAAATAGAGTAGTTGAAAGAGTGAATAAAGAAGGGTTAAACTACAAAACACAATTACCTAAACCAAAAGAGGAATTAAAAACTGAATATATCTTATTAAATGATGAAAAAGAGTTATTTAAAATTTTAAACCAAATTCCAAAAGACTCAATTGTAGCCTTTGATACAGAAACAACAAGTGTTGATACTATAAATGCACAAATTGTAGGTTTCTCTTTCTCTTATGAAGAAACAAAAGCATATTATGCTCCAATATCTCACTTTTATTTAGGAGCACCTGAGCAAATATCAGAAGATGCTGCTAAAAAAGCAATAAATATTTTAAATACTTTTAAATTAGTTCTTCAAAACTTTAAATATGATTATGAAATTGTAAAATTTAATTTAGGTATTGAATTAAAATTATACGCTGATACAATGATTTTAGCATGGCTTTTAAATACAAGTCAAAGAGTTGGTTTAGATTTTCAAGTTGAAAAATATTTTGACCATAAAATGATTGCATTTAAAGATGTAGTTAAAAAAGGCGAAAACTTTTCAAATGTTGAAGTATCAAAGGCTTGCGAATATGCTGCTGAAGATGCTTTAATGACTTTAAAACTATATAACAAGCTTTTAGAAGAGTTTGAAGATGAAGATAATAAAGTTTTACTAAAACTAGCAAAAGATGTAGAATTTGACTTTATATATGTATTAGCAAATATGTTTGAAAAAGGTATAAAAGTTGATGTTAAAAAACTTGAAGAACTTAAAGAATCAAATAATAAAACAATTCAAGAGCTAATATCAAAAATATATGAAGCAGCAGGAACTGAATTTAATATTAACTCACCTAAACAATTAGGTGTTGTTTTATTTGAACAATTAAAATTACCTCCTTCAAAGAAAACAAAAACAGGATATAGTACAAATGAAGTAGTCTTACACAAATTGTTTGACACTCATGAGGTTATTCCTTTATTATTAAAGTATAGAGAAGCCTTTAAGCTACAATCTACATATATTGAACCCTTATTAGACCTAGGGCTTAAAAATCCAGAGAATCGTATATATACATCATTCTTACAAACAGGAACAGCAACAGGTAGACTTAGCTCTAAAAATCCAAATTTACAAAATATTCCAGTAAGAACACAAGCTGGAGCTGAAATTAGATCAGCATTTATTCCAAAAGAGGGTTACAAACTTGTAGGAATTGATTATTCGCAAATTGAATTAAGATTGCTTGCACACTTTAGTGAAGATAAAGCCTTAGTTGAAGCTTTTAATTCAGGTGAAGATATTCACTATCAAACTTCTGTAAAGATATTTGGAGAGGAACAGGCTAAAGAGAAGAGATCTGTAGCTAAATCTATTAACTTTGGTTTATTGTATGGAATGGGTAGTAAAAAACTTGCAGATACATTAGGAATTACTACAAAAGAAGCAAAAACATATATAGAATCATATTTTGAAGCATTTGTAAGTGTTAAAGATTATTTAAAGTCTATAGAAGAATATGCTTTTGAACATGGATATGTTGAAACTTTATTAAAGAGAAAAAGATTATTTGATTTTGATGCAGCAAATGGAATGCAAAAAGCAGCTTATTTAAGAGAATCAGTAAATACATTATTTCAAGGAAGTGCAGCTGATTTGATAAAACTTTCAATGATTGAAATTTATAAAAAATATAAAAATAATGATAAAGTGAGTATGTTATTGCAAATTCATGATGAACTTATCTTTGAAATTGAAGAAAATGAAGTAGAAATAATAACTAGTGACTTAATTAAAATAATGGAAAACATTTTTACTCTAAACGTGCCATTAAAGGTATCCAGCACGATTGGAAATTCTTGGCAGGATTTAAAATAGTATTAAAACTAACTTAATATTGTAAAATATCTACAATTACTTTGACATATTAAGTTTTTTTTGTTATTATTATGTCTTAAATCAATATTTAAAGAGTAAAAAAATGTTAAAAACAGTAAGAAATATAAGAAAATTATATAATGCGAAACTACTTTTTATTAGTAGTGACGAAACAATACATGATACAATAGAAAATGAGTTTGATGATTATTTTAAAGAATTAAAAATAGTAACTAATATAAAAGATGCAATAGAATTAGCATGTTCAAATACATATGATATGGTAATAATTGATACAAATATTAAAGAAGTAACTTTTTCTGAACTATGTGCAGAGTTAGCTCAATTAACTCCAACATTACCAAAAATTATTATTTCTGATTCTGATGATAATGAAGATATAGTTACAGCAATTAATTATAGTGCTTATACTTTTCTTTCTAAGCCATTAAGAGCAAAAGATATTAAATTAGCAGTTATTATGTGCCTTAATCAAACTAAAAGAGGTGATAAAATAGAATTCCAAGGTGGAATCTACTTTGATGAATATAGAGATCAGTTCTTTAAAACTGGTGGTCAATTAGTTGACTTTACAAGATTAGAAAAAGCTTTCTTAAAATTACTTATTTCTAAAAGAAGTGAAATCACTGATTATGATACAATAAAAGAAGTGGTTTGGAAAGGTAAGGATATGTCAATTTATACAATGAGAAACATTGTTAATAAAATTAGACAAAAAACTTATTATGAAATTATTAGAAACCATTCTAATAAAGGGTATACTATCGATAATTTTAAGAATACTTAAAATTATCGATTTGCAAAATATTAATAAAAAAGTTATAATATGGAAGAATTGATCGTTACGAAAGATGAACTTATTCAGATGTTTGATACTGAAAAGTTAAAAGACACTGGAAAAGTTTGGCTTCTAGATGATAAAGAGATAGATATTATAGCTCTACATGATGTAGACCCTAAATTTCTTCAAGATATCACAAATGCTAAATTCTATAAATTAATATCCAAAGGTTATAAATAATGTCCCATTGTCCTTTTTGTAAAAAAAAGATAGCCATGAGTAAAGCTTTTTGCTCTAGAAGTTGTAAAGAAAACTATTTCCAATTAATTGCAATTCAAGTGCCAAAACCATTCTTAAAAAGAATTTTTGTGTTTTGTACACCAGAACAAAGAGAAGTAGAAATTGAAAACTTTGCTAATAGACATGGTTGGAGATTAGATTTACTAAAAAATAAGATTAATGAATTAGCTATAGGCGCTGGTTTTATTGAGGAAAATAGTTAACCTAGGTTAACTATTTTTTATTTTTACTTTCGATTCTTTTCTTTTTAAACTTATATAAACTACTAAACTTACTAATAAAACTACTGAAGATTGTAATATACCCATAGTTAACCAATCACTATAAATAAATCCTAATTGAATATCAGGTTGTCTAAAGAACTCAGCTATTATTCTCATTGCAGAGTATAAAACTCCATACATTAATGCTAATTGTCCATCAAAAGTTTTACTTTTTCTAAAATATATTAAAATAGCAAATACTACTAATCCTTCAAGGATTGCTTCATAAAGCTGAGAAGGATGTCTTAAACTTTCACCTACATAAATTCCCCAAGGAACATCAGTCACACGTCCAACTAGCTCTTGATTAAAGAAGTTACCAATTCTACCAAATACATATGCTGCAGAAATTCCAAGTACTGCAATATCAGTTATGAACCAAAAAGAAATCTTATTCTTTCTACAAAATAAAATAGAAGCAATTAAAAAACCAATTAATGCCCCATGATAACTCATTCCAGAAATTCCAGTATAAACTCCATCTACATATGGATTAAATATTTGCCAAGGTTTTGTAAGATAATACACTGCATTAGTATCATAGAAAATAATGTATCCTAATCTTGCACCTAAAATAACACCAATCTCAGCCCACCAAATATATGAATCAAATAAATCATTAGAAATATTTAATTTGTCATGTTTAATAAACCATTTAGCTATAAAAATAGCAGAGATTAAAGCAAGAGCATACATTATCCCATACCAGTGAACTGATACGGGACCTAAATTAAATGCAACTGGTTCAAAATTTGAATATATATTTTGCCAATATTCCTGCATTTTAATCTAATGCCTCAGCTATTAGTTCAATTGGATTTTTAAACTGAACATCTACATCTGATAAATATAAAGAGTTAGTTATTTGCATTCTACAAGCTGAACACTCAGCACTTACAACTTGTGCTTTCGTTTCTTTAATCATTGCAGCTTTTGGAAGTCCTGCAGCTTTTGCAAAATCATATTTTTCAGTTTGCATAGTAACTCCA
The DNA here is from genome assembly GCF_018861145.1 of Poseidonibacter lekithochrous. GTDB lineage: Bacteria > Campylobacterota > Campylobacteria > Campylobacterales > Arcobacteraceae > Poseidonibacter > Poseidonibacter lekithochrous_A. The sequence goes on along the minus strand of NZ_JAHKQT010000023.1, from coordinate 156,613 downwards.
CCAAATCCACAACATCTATTTGAATCACTCATTTCAGTTAAAACATAGTTTTGTTTTAATAAGTTTCGTGGCTCTTCCCAAACACCTTGCATTTTTTTAGCATGACATGGATCATGATATGTAACTGTTGTATCTATTTTTTTCTTACTTTGTGCTAATAATTCTCTTAATTGAGTATTATCATCAAGCCATTTTGTAGCCATAAATATTTTTTTAGATAATTTCACAGCACGTGCTTGCCACTCTGGCTGATCGTGTAAGAAATGTTCCCAATCTTTATTAATCATTGCTGAACATGTAGCTTCTGGGATTATAACAGCATCTACATCATCAATCCATGTTTCAAAGTATTCAATATTTTTCTTAGTTAAGTAATCAACCGTATCAAACGCACCAGTAAAGTATGCAGGTGCTCCACAACATAATTGTTTTTTAGGAATCATAATATCAAGTTCTAATTTTTTTAGAATTTTAACTAATGCATCTCCAGTATTTGTATATGTGTAATTACTCATACATCCAATAAAGATTGCAACTTTATTTTTCTTGTTATCTTCAACTTTTTTATTTTTTGCAAAAATATTTTGAGGATATTTATTTAAAAAACTTCTCATATCAGCAAAGGGTAAAACTCTATCTTTTTTTACAATAGGTAATGAAAATCGAGGTTCTGCTGATTGTTTATTACTATCAAGTTTTAATGCACATGTTTGAAACATCCACCCCATTCTTGATAACATATCCATAGTTTTTCTATGTCTTAATAACCAGAAGAATAATCTTTTATACCATGTAATTCCAAATTTCTTTGCAATATCAGCTCTAACTTGTTCAATTACCATATCAGTTGGTAAATCAATAGGGCACTCTTCAACACAATTTGTACATAAGAAGCATGATTCAAAAATATCTTTTGCGTTTTGATCTAGCTCTAATTCATCTCTTTCATAAGCCCCTAATAAATCAATAAATCCTCTTGGACTTGTTGTTTCATCTTGGTTTATATTAAAGATTGTACATACAGGTTTACATTTTCCACATTTAACACAGGCATCAGATACAGCTGTGTAATTAAATTTATTTATTGACACTTTTATATAACCTTTTTGTTTAAAAAATTTTAATATTTATAATTAAAAGAAAATATACTCAAAAGTTGGTTAATAGTTGATAAAAAGGAGCTTATATTTCGAGAAGCAGGGACGTTTAATAAAAGAAACTAAGACTATATAGTCTTAGAAAATCTTCTTTTATCTTCAGGTATTTTATTTAAATATGCATCAAATGGCATACATATATTTCTAATTAACATAGCACCAGTTTGTGATACTTGGATATTAGAATCAGTTATTTCTACTAAATCAGCTTCTACAAATTCTCTCAGAGCTTCAAGTGAATCTGCAAAATACTCTTTAAAGTTTACATTAAATTGTTCTTCTACTCTTGTAATATTTAAAGCAAAGTTAGACATTAATTCCATAATAACAAATTGTCTTAACTGATCATCATCACTTAATCTATAACCTTTAAATACAGGTAAATCTCCATTATCTAAAGCAGCTTCATAAGTTGGAATATCTTTGAAGTTTTGTGCGTAATAATCTACACCATTTCCAATAGAAGTTAAACCAATTCCTATTAAATCAGCTCCACCTTTTGTAGTATAACCTTGGAAGTTTCTATGGAGTTCACCTTTTTCAATAGCTTTAAATAATTCATCTTCAGGTTTTGCAAAGTGATCCATTCCAACCATTTTATAACCATTAGATGTAAAGAAATCAATTGTATCTTTAAGCATTTCTAATTTTTCTTCTGGTTTTGGAAAAGTTGTTTCATCAAATTTTCTCATAGTTTTCATAAGCCATGGAACATGAGCATAATTAAATACAGCAAATCTATCAGTATCTAATGTAATCATCTTTTCTAGTGTTTTTCTAAAACTCTTTTTAGTTTGATGAGGAAGTCCATAAATTAAATCCGTGTTAACAGAATGAATACCAGCATCACGTGCTATTTTAATTACGTTTTGAGTTAATTCAAAAGGCTGAATTCTATGAATCGTTTTTTGAACTTGCTCATCTAAATCTTGTACACCAAAACTTAATCTATTACAACCGCCTGCTTTAAGAACGTCCATATGCTCTTTTTTAAAGAATCTAGGATCTACTTCACATGAAACTTCGGCATCTAATGCAAAGTTAGGAAATACTTCTTTTACTGAGTTAATAACATCTTCAAGTTGTTCAGGAGAGAAAAATGTTGGTGTTCCTCCTCCAAAATGCATTTGAGTAACTTCTCTATTTGTATTTAGATGATTTTTTAATATATTTAATTCTTTTTTTAAATATGTAATATATCCAACTTTTTTTTCTTCTTTTGAAGTAAAAATTGTATTACATCCACAAAAGTAACAAGCACTTCTACAAAAAGGCATATGAATATAAATAGAAATTGATCTATCGTCACTTTGATTTTTATAGTAAGCTTTTAAATCATCTTGAGTAAATTCTTCACTAAACTCAGGTGCTGTTGGATAAGAAGTATATCGTGGCCCTGGTCTTGAATATTTTTCAAATTTTTTAAAATCAATCATATTATGAATTTCTCTTTTTATCTAACCAAACCATTACACCTTTTTGTGCATGAAGTCTATTTTCTGCTTCATCAAAGATTAAACTTTGAGTACTTTCTAAAACTTCTTCACTTACTTCATATCCTCTATAAGCTGGAAGGCAATGTAAGAAAATAGCTTTTTCTTGAGCTATTTTCATCATAGAAGAATCTACAATATATCCATCAAAGTCTTTTATTCTTTGTTCTTTTTCATCTTCTTGTCCCATAGAAACCCATGTATCAGTAGTAACTACAGTTGTATCTTTAACAGCCTCTTTAGGATCATTTGTAATAGTAATTTTAGCGCCTGAAACTTTAGCCATTTCTAAAGCATGTGCTAAAATATCTGCATTTACTTCATAACCTTTTGGTGTTGCAATTCTAAGCTCAAAGCCTAATTTTGCAGCCATATTTAGCCATGAATGAGCCATGTTATTACCATCACCAATATATGCAACAACTAAATCTTTATCAAGTCCTGCTTCTTGAATTGTAAGATAATCAGCCATTAGTTGAACAGGATGATATTCAGTTGTTAAACCATTTATTACAGGAACTTTTGAATACTTTGCAAACTCTTCAATTTTTTCATGTCCAAAAGTTCTAATCATTACCATATCTACCATTCTAGATATTACTCTTGATGTGTCACTTAAAGGTTCACCTCGTCCAAGTTGAATATCATTTGAAGAAAGGAATAATCCTACTCCACCTAGTTGGTAAATACCTGTTTCAAAAGAAACTCTAGTTCTTGTTGAACTCTTTTCAAAAATCATTCCTAATGTTTGTTTAGGCATATACTCTTTAAAAACTTTGTTTTTAGTTTCAGTTTTGATTTGTTTTGCAAGTTCTAATATTTCAAGAATTTCTTCTTTTGTATAGTCTGCTAATGTTAAGAAATGTCTCATAATGATTCCTCTGTAATTAATAAAAGCTGATATTCTATAGGATTTACTATTATTACTAACTTAAATTTGACTTTATTTATAAGAATATTTAAAAATTAAATATTCTTATTATTACTCTAAGAGCCCTAAAAATGACACTTTTGTGACATTTTTTGTTATTTAGTATTAAGAAAATCTAACTTATACTTACGAATATTTTTAAGGATAATAAATGATTGAAGAAATATTAAAAAGAGATGGTATTAAACAAAAGTTTGAAGCATATAAAATAGAAGATGTTATAAAAAAAGCTTTTAAAAGTGTAAATGTAATTTATTCTCAAGTTGTATTCTTTAATGTACTTGATATTTTAGAACAAAAGCGAATAGTAGCTGTTGAAGATATACAAGATGTAATAGAGAGAGTATTATATAAAGCAAGATATTTCGAAGTAATGAAATCTTTTATGATGTATAGACATTTACATAAAATTCAAAGAGAACAAATACTTCAAATTGATTCTGATACAACATATATAAATTCTACTCAAACAATACAAGAGTATATAAATGGTAGTGATTGGCGTATTAAAGCAAATTCAAATACAGGATATTCTCACGCTGGACTTATAAATAATACAGCAGGAAAAGTAATAGCAAACTATTGGCTTGATAAAGTTTACTCAAAAGAAGAAGGATATGCTCACAGAAATGCAGATTATCATATTCATGATTTAGATTGTTTAAGTGGATATTGTGCAGGTTGGAGTTTAAGAGTTCTTTTAGATGAAGGATTTAATGGAGTTCGTGGACGAGTTGAAAGTGTTGCTCCTAATCATTTTAGAGAAGCCTTAGGTCAAATGGCAAACTTTTTAGGGATACTTCAAAGTGAATGGGCAGGAGCACAAGCCTTCTCTTCTTTTGATACATATTTGGCACCTTATGTTTTCAAGGACAAATTATCATATAGTGAGATTAAAAAAGCGGTTAGATCTTTTATTTATAATTTAAATGTACCAGCACGTTGGGGTCAGAGTCCTTTTACAAATATTACTATTGATTGGACAGTTCCAGATGACTTGAAAGATCAAATCCCAACAAGAAATCAGGAACATTTATTAAAAGATATAGATCAAACACTTACTTATAAAGATTTCCAAAAAGAAATGAATTTAATTAATCGTGCTTATTATGAGGTTATGACAGAAGGCGATAAAACAGGTCAACCTTTTACATTTCCAATTCCAACTGTAAATATTACTGAAGATTTTGATTGGTATGGTAAAAATACTGATATTTTATTTGAAAATACAGCAAAAATTGGAAGCTCCTATTTTCAAAATTTTATAGGAAGTCAATATATAAAAGATGAAAATGGAAAACTAATACAAAATGAGAAGGCTTATAAACCAGGTCATGTAAGATCTATGTGTTGTAGATTACAACTAGATTTAAGAGAGTTACTAAAACGAGGTGGTGGCCTTTTTGGAAGTGCAGAAATGACAGGAAGTATAGGTGTTGTTACTATAAATATGGCAAGACTTGGTTACCTTTATAAAAATGACAGTAGAGCCTTATTAGAAAGATTAGAAGAATTAATGAACCTAGCAAAGTCTACATTAGAGAAAAAAAGAGTATTTGTCCAAGATATGTATGATAGAGGACTCTTCCCTTATACACAAAGATATTTACCAGGATTTAACAATCATTTTTCAACTATTGGTGTAAATGGAATGAATGAAATGATTAAAAATTATTTTGGAGAAAATATTGATTTATCAAGTGAACTTGGAAATACTTTTTGTAATGAAATACTTGATTTTATGAGAGAAAAAATGCTTGAATTTCAAGAAGAAACAGGAAACCTTTATAATCTTGAAGCAACTCCAGCAGAAGGTACTACATATAGATTTGCTAAAGAAGATAAGAAAAGATATAAAGATATTATTCAAGCTGGTTATGCGGATAATATCTATTATACAAACTCATCTCAATTACCAGTTGACTTTACTAATGATCCCTTTGAAGCCTTAGCTCTTCAAGATGAACTACAGTGTAAATATACAGGTGGAACAGTTTTACATTTATATATGAGTGAGAAAATATCATCTATTGACGCTTGTAGAAAGTTTGTAAAAAATAGTATTACAAACTTTAAATTGCCATATATAACTGTAACACCACTATTTTCAGTTTGTGAAGTTCATGGATATTTAAATGGAGAACATGAGTTTTGTCCAAAGTGTGATGAGGAAATTTTAGAAAAGGAGTTAAAAAATGAACAAACAAGAATTGCTTGAAAAAAATCAAGATAGAAGAACAAGATGTATAGTTTATACTAGAGTTATGGGATATCATAGACCTGTTGAAAGTTTTAATATTGGTAAAAAAGCTGAGCATAATCAAAGAGTAAAATTTGTTGAATCAAAGAATTGTTTATAATCTTACAAAATTTACAACAACAGATTACGTAGGACACTTGTCTTGCGTAGTTTGGTTTATAAAATGTAACTTTAGATGTCTTTATTGTTACAACGATGAATTAGTTTACTCAAAAGAGGGTAATTATTCATTATATGAGTGCTTAGAGTTTTTAAAAACTAGAGTAGGGTTATTAGATTCTGTTGTATTATCAGGTGGAGAAGCTACTGTTCATAATTTAATACCTTTTTGTAAGGAGATTAAAAGACTTGGTTTTAAAATCAAACTAGATACAAATGCTACAAATACAAAACAAATCAAAGAATTAATAGATTTAAATCTTATAGATTATATGGCTATTGATTTTAAAGCACCAAAAAATAAGTTTTATAAAATAACTAAAACCTATACGTATGAACAGTTTTTAGAAACAATTAAATACTTAATTGATATAGATTTTGATTTTGAATTAAGAACTACTATTCATTCTAGTCTTCTAAATGAAAATGATATAAATGAAATGATTAAAGTTCTAGAGAGTTTAGGGTATAAAAAAACATATTATTTACAAAACTATCTGCAAACACCTAGTAATATTGGAGATATTAAAGAACAAAGTAATTTAAATAAAAAAGATATTTATTCAAAAGACCTTGACCTTCAATGGAGAAATTTTTAATTCTATTTATTCTTTTTTATCAGTTATTAAAGAAATATTGAAAAGTTTATGTCTTTGAAGTACTTCTAAAACTTTAACAACTTTTTCATATTTTACATTCTTATCAATTCTAAATATTATATTTCTTTCTTTATCTTCTATTTTTATAATCTCTTCTTCTAAAACTTCATATGATGTTTCATTTCCATATATTGCAAGTTTTTCATCATTTAGCTCTATGATTATTTCTTTTTGTTTTAATTCTATTTCCTGTGCACTTGATGTAGGAAGATTTAACACAAGTGCTAACTCATCTTTTTTAAAAACAGAAGATACTATAAAAAATATCAAAAGAATAAAAACAACATCAATAAGTGGTGTAATATCAGGAGTTATTATCTCTCTTTTTTTCATATCTTTTTAAGAACCTCTTTTTGGATTTTTAGCTCAATATCATCTAATATTCCAACAATATAGTTATAACCTACATAATGAGGAATCGCTACTATTAATCCTGCAACTGTAGTAATTAAAGCAACAGAAATACCACTTGAAAACACTGCTGGATCACCTAAACCACTTTTTGTAATAGAATCAAAAGAGTTTAAAACTCCAACAACAGTCCCTAAAAGTCCAAGTAATGGTGCAATTGATGCAATAATTTTAACAGTATTTAATCCAAATTCTAATTTTCTAATTTTTCTATTAATAAAGTTTTCAATTGAATCTTTTTTAAATTCCTCAGAATTTTCTTTTGCAAATGTAATTATTTCATTTACTAAATATCCTCTTCTATTTCTTGATAATGAAATTACTACTAATTTCCAAAACATAATTGTAAAACCTATAACATTTAAGAAAATTAGTATATATACTATTATTCCACCTCTTTGAATATAATTGATTAAATCAATTTCCATACTTTTAACTCCTTATAATTTCATAAACAATTGGTACTGTAATTTCCCAAGAGTTTCTATTTAATTTTTTTGGTATTGGTTCAAATTTATTTATATTACTTAAAATAGCAATAGCTGCTTTGTTAAGTCTTTTATATTTTGAATTTCGTAATATTTTTGCATCTTTAATATGTCCATCTTTCGTAATTACAAATGAAATATGAACTTTCCCCATTTGTCTTAACCTTTTTGCACTTTTTGGATATATTTTATTTTTTTCAATTAAATGTCTAAGTTTTGCTAGGTATTCATTTTCTAATGCTTTAATTTTACTTGAATCTAAAACTACTTTTTTTTGAATACTTTTTTGAGAAGATTGCTCTAAAACTGGAGTTTCAGCTACTTCTACTTTCTTAGGAGTTTCAATTTTTTTAGTAGGTTTCTCAACTTTTTTTACAATTTTTTTCTTCTTTTTCTTCTTATGTTTTATTATGTTTTTACTTTTTGTCTTAGGTAAAGGTTTTATCTCTACAGGTGTCTCAACAACTTTTTCAACAACAGGTTCTGGTTTTGGTTCAGGTTTTTTAATTACAACATTTTTAAGATTGATCTTTGAAATATTTGGTGTTGGTTTATTTTGAATAGACGCAACCTTTTCTTCAACCTTTAATTGTGCAAATAAAACTATATGCACAGTAGTAATTAACATAAATATGATTAGTAAGCTTTTTTTATTTTCCATGGCGCAATCTTAATATAATATTGATAATAATTATCTTAATTGATTATTAAAGAGAAGAATTTTCTTCAAATTTATTAATTAAGTAAGTAATTTTTAAATTATGAGCTATATTAAAAGGGCTATTTCCTAAAAAATCTTCATGATGAATATTTGATCCATTTTGTATAAAATAGTTTGTGCTATTAATTTTATTATATAAAACTGCGTAGATTAGGGGAGTTGAATTTACATTATCAACTTCATTTATATCAAGACCACAGTTCTTTAGACATTTTAATACTTTAACATTGTCCTGACAAACTGCATAATTTATTGCTGATAAGTTTGAAGAAACTTCCTTTGTATTAATATTTAATTTGATTAATACTTTTATAATCTCTATTTTATTTTTTTTAATTGCCCAATATAAGCAGTTTCGACCTCTCTCATCTTTGATATTTATATCTAAAACACCATGAGTAAACATTTCGATAAGAGTTTCCCATTTATTTTCATTTACTAATGAAACAAAAAGTGTTTTATACACATGTTTATTTAAGTTTGAATTTAGAAGATTATTATTTGACATCTTATTTCCTTATAATGATAATTGTTATCATAATAGATATAGTCTTAATGTTTACTTAGTAATGATAACAATTATCAGTTTTATTAAAGATTAAGATTCTATTTGTTAATATCCCATTTATATTTTGTTAATCATTAGTTAAAAAAATCAAATGGAAGTTTAAATGGAAAAAAAAGAAAATAAAATCGACACAAAAGAAATCTTTAATCAGTCAAACACGATAACAATTGTTCACCAAGGACAAGAATATCAACTAAGAATTACAAAAGCGAACAAATTAATTTTAACAAAATAACAAATAATATAGCTAGCAACAATCATTGTTCTCTCCTAAATAAATAGCCAGCCAAATATTCGTATACTTAAAATAAAACACAAACCCCTATCAATTAACATAAAAAAGGAAAATAAATGTATAAAAAAATATGGTTTAAAATACACCTTATTCTAGGTCTTGCAGCAGGTATAATTTTATTAATAATCGGAGTATCAGGCGCTGTATTATCTTTTGAAAAAGAGATTTTAAAAATAATAAATAAGGATAGTTATATAGTTTCTATTCCAAAAGAGAATCATAAAAAGCTTGAAACAGAAGTTTTATTAACAAAATTTCAAGAAAAAATTCCAGATAGAAAGATAAATAGAATTACCTTTTCGAGTAATGCTAATGAATCTGTAATTATTAATGTGGAAGGAAAAGGTAAAACAGCTAGAAGAGGAATGAATTATTTTGTTAATCCTTATACTGCTGAAATCTTACCTGATATTAAAGGTAAAGAGTTTTTCTTTTTTAATCTAAGATTACATAGATGGTTAACATTAACAGGAGATAACAGAGAGATCGGAAAGCAAGTTGTTGCCATTTCTACCGTAGCATTAATTATTTTATCTATAAGTGGTGTTATTGTTTATTGGGTTAGAATAAAAAAAGGTTTTTTCAAAAGTTTATTAATTAATACACAGTCTTCAGGACGCCCATTTTTAGCGAGTTTACATAGTACAATTGGTATGTGGGTATTACCTTTTTACTTATTAGCTTCTCTTACAGGACTTTATTGGTCTTATGAATGGTATAGAAATGCACTTTATGCAATTACAGATGTAGAGAAACCACAAAGAAATAAAGGTAAAAAAACAAAAGTTGATGTTAAGAATATACTAACTTTTAATTCACACCAAAAAGCTATAGAACTGTTTGATGATTCTATACAAAAAAAGTATTCAAGTGCAACACTAAGACTTCCTAAAAATGGATCTAGTTATACTTTTTCTTATTTAGATATTAATCCTGATCACTATAGAGCTAGAAATAATTTGACTCTTGATATTAATACAGGCGAAATATTAAATCATGAAAAATATGAAGATAAACGCTTAGGCGAAAAAATTATGCAAAGTATGCTTCCTCTTCATTCAGGTGAATATTTTGGTAGATTTGGTCAAGTTGGTATGTTTATAGCAAGTGTACTTATGGCACTATTTACTATAACTGGATTTATGTTATATTTTAAACGTAATAAGAAAAAAGCTAAATAAGTAGTAGTTTTAAACTACTACTTTGCAAGTTTTTAAAACTACTAAATATAAGTTGGTGAAATCATATACCCTTGTCCTGAGGCATTTTCTATTAAATCTTTAGATGTTTTAAGACGTAATCGCTTTATAAACGTTCTTAATCTTTCATCATTTACTTCCTCATCCCAAATAGTCTCTTTTATAAGTAAAGTCTCTACAACTTTATTTTGGTGTTTTAGAAGTAAATAGAAAAACTCTTTCTCTCTTTTTGTAAGTTTTAACAAAATACCATCCTTGTATAGCGATGTTGAATTATTATCAAAAACAAATCCATCTTTTAATTTAATTTTTTTTCTTTTATTTAATGTTGGAGCAATTTTATTTATATGTTCAAGTACCTCATCAGGATCAAAAGGTTTTATAAAATACTTACTTATTCCTAGATCAATAGCACTTAATAGTTTTTCTTTATCAGAATGGGCACTTAATACTATAATAGGAATTAGTTCATCAAGCTCTTTTATTTTTATAGTCATTTCTAAACCATTTGTTTTAGGCATCATAATATCAGTTATTATAATGTCAGGCTTATTTACTTTAAATCGTTTTAAACCTTCTTCTCCGTCTTTAGCAATTATTACTGAGTGAAAATATTCATTTATTGCTTCTTTAAGTAAAGAGGCTAATCTTGATTCATCTTCAACTATTAATATTTTTAAAGTTTTTAATAAATTTAAATTCATTTATTCATTATCCTCTAAAGCCAGAGTTAACGGTATGCATATAGTAAATATTGAACCATCTTCAGTATTTTCATGTTTTATAGTTCCATTAAGACTCTTTTCTATAATCATTTTTGACATAAACAATCCTAATCCGGTTCCTTGTGATTTATGTTTAGTTGTAAAATAAGGCTCAAATATCTTATCTATACAATCACTATTTACACCTAAGGCATTATCTTTTATATAAATACATACGTAATTTTTTTGTTCAATTATTTCATCTTGTAAAATAATATCAATATTTCTATTCTTTATATCCTTAATAGTAAAAGCATCTTTTGAGTTTTGTACTAAGTTGATAATAACTTGTGATAATTCATTTGAAACACCTAATACTTCTTTATTACTATTAATTACAAGACTTAATTTAATATTTTCTTTTTCAAGAACTTTTTTTAAAATTGCAAGAGACTCATCTATTGCATCTTTTATAAAAAATAGTTTTTTGTCTTTTTGTGGATTAAAGAAGTTTGTAAAATCCTCAATAGTATTAGACATATTTAATATTATCTCTTTACTCTCTATATATAATTCATTGATTTTTTCAGAGTCATTATTTTTATGTGCTTTTTTTATATTAAATAGTGTTAAATTAAGCTCAGTAAGTGGTTGTCGCCATTGATGTGCAATATTTCCAAGCATTTGACCCAATGATGCCATTCTAGATTGCCAAAAAAGAAGTTTTTGTTTTTCTTCAAGTTTTTTTTGAAGTTCAAACTCTTTTGTAACATCATAACGAATAGCTATAAATTCTTTAATATCCCCATTATCCTCTAATATAGGAGTAATAGTAGTATTAAGATAAACAGTATGGCCATTTTTACTAAGATTTTTTACAGTAGCTTTATAAGACTTTTTAGAAAGAATTGTTTCCCATAGAGTTTTAAAATTAGAAGATAAAGCATCTGGATGTCTTACGATATTATGATTTTGTCCCATAAGTTCATCTCGAGAGTATCCAGATATTTTGCAAAACTCATCATTTACAAAAGTAATTATTCCATTAATATCTGTTTTAGATACTATATTAGAGTTTTCTATTGCTTCTTGATAAGTATTGCTCATTTATTTTACTATGCTTTTCTCATTAATTCACAAGCTTCTTTTGCATGATATGTAATAATAATATTTGCACCAGCTCGCTTAAAGCCCATTAGTGTTTCCATCATTACTCTTTCATAATCAATAAGTCCTGCTGCTCCTGCATTTTTAAGCATTGCATATTCACCACTTACATTGTAAACACATAAAGGTAATTTTGTTTCATTTCTAATATCTCTTACAACATCTAAGAAAGCAAGAGCTGGTTTAACCATTAAGATATCTGCGCCTTCTTTTTCATCTTGTAAAGATTCTTCTATTGCTTCAAGTCTATTAGCTGGATTCATTTGATATGTCCTTCTATCTCCAAAAGATGGTGTTGATTCAGCAACATCTCTAAATGGTCCATAATATCCACTTGCAAATTTAGTCGAGTATGCCATAATTGGTAAGTTTTCATATCCATTTTCATCTAAAGCAGTTCGTAATGTTGTGATAATTCCATCCATCATTCCAGAAGGTGCAATCATATCAGCACCTGCTTTGGCATGAACAATAGCTTGTTGTGCCGAAATCTCTAATGTTTTATCATTATCAACAGTTTGTGTTTTAGGATCTAAAATACCACAATGTCCATGATCTGTATATTCACAAAAACATAAATCAGTTACGACAAACATTTGTGGAAACTTCTCTTTAATTGCTCTAATAGTTCTAGAGATAATACTTTCATCACATAAGCATTCACTACCAACTGAATCTTTTACATCAGGTATTGCAAAAAGAATAATTGATTTTAAATCAATACTTATTAAATATTCACACTCTTTTAATATCTCATCCAGACTCATTTGGAATACACCAGGCATTGAAGATACTTCAGTTTTAATACCTTTTCCTTCTCTTACAAATAATGGATATATAAAATCATCAGGTGTTATTGTAGTTTCTTGAACTAAATTTCTTAAAGTCTCATTTATTCTTAATCTTCTAAATCGTTTAAACATTCTATTTACCTCTTTTGGTTATAATCTGCGAATTATAACAATAATAAGGTTTAAAGACAATGAATATAATACAATCAAATATTGCAAACCTACCTACAAAACATGGAAAATTTAAAATAAAAGCTTATAAAGACGACAACCAAGAACATTTAGCAATCATGAGTGAGGATTTTGAAAATATCAAAATTCCTTATGTTAGAGTACATTCTGAATGTTTAACAGGAGATGCACTAGGAAGTTTAAAGTGTGATTGCCAGAACCAATTAAATTTATCATTAGACTTTATCGCAAAAGAGGGCGGTTTAGTTATTTATCATAGACAGGAAGGCCGAAATATAGGTTTACTTAACAAAGTAAATGCCTATTGTTTACAAGATCAAGGTAGAAATACAATTGAAGCTAATGTTGAATTAGGATTCAAAGAAGATGAAAGAGATTATAGAATAGTTAAACACGTTTTTAATGATTTAAATATAAATAAAGTAAAATTAATTACAAATAATCCAAATAAAATAGAATATGTAAAAAGTATTGGAGTTGAAATTGTTGAACGAATTCCAGCAATTACTAAAATAAATAAGTATAATGAACATTATTTAAATACAAAAAAAGATCAAATGGGGCATATGCTGTAATGAATTTACAAGAACTTTTAGAAGAAAATGATTTCCAATTTGATAAAGACTTTTATAAAGATTGTACTGTTTTTACTAAACTATTACAACAATGGGGTAAAATTCATAATTTAACAGGAAGATTAGGATTAGAAGATATCAATGAAAATATCTTAGATTCTATTTATCCATTAAACTTTATTGACTCTTATGATAGTTTTGCAGATATAGGAACAGGGGCAGGTTATCCTGGACTTTTACTTGCAATTGCAAGAAAAGATATGAAAGCATATTTAATAGAACCACGAATTAAAAGGGTTGCTTTTTTAAACTTTGTAAAAGCATCTTTAAAACTTGATAATTTAACTATAATTTGTGATAGAGTTGAAAAAGTAAAAGATTTAAAAGTTGATTTAGTAACTTCAAGAGCTGTTACAAATACATCATTACTTTTAGATATAACTAAAGATATAGTTAATGAAAGTGCATCTTACTTATTCTATAAAGGTAGTATGTTAAATGATGAATTAGAAGTTGCAAGTGTAAATAAAAACTATAAAATAGTAAATAGAAATGATAGAAACTATTTATATATAAAAGGTAAATAATGATTTTAAAAATTTTAGCATTTGCACTTGTTTTATTTATTGTATATATAATTTTTTTTAAAAAGAATAGAGAAAAAACTATTGTAAAAAAGAAAGATATTAAATATGAAGATGAGATGCTTGAATGTCCAACATGTAAAACTTATATTTCAACAAAAGAATCAATTCTAAGCAATGGTAAGTATTATTGTTCAGAAGAGTGTTTAAAAAACAAATAGGAGTTTTGTATGTTACTTATTGGGGATAAACTAATACCATTTACAGATATTTTTAATATTTCATCAATAGATGAGATTAAAAATACAAAAGCAAATGCACTTATTTCATTTCGTTACAACGAAAACATATTAACTTATTCATATAAAAATGACTTAGATTATGTAGTAGTAATAAGTTCAATTAAAGAAGCGATTTACGCAAATAGTTTAAATGCAAAATATATAGCTTGTCAAAAAAACTTAGCAAAAGATATTCAAAAAATTGCTGATAATTATATGTTTGATTCAAAAATCTTGGCACTTATTTCAACAGATGATGAAATAGAAGAAATAGCATTAAATGAAATAGATGGCATAATATATAAAAATCTACTTACGTAGTTTACGTAATAATAAGAGATTTTTAGATATTATAAATACTTTATATAAGAAAATATTAGGATAAATGTGAAAGATATATTAGATACAGTAATAGTAATAATGTTCGTAATTATGGTAGCAATGTTTATTATTAATTTTAATAGACAGCAAATAAAAAAACATACAGATAAAATAGCAAATAATGAAGAAAAAAATAAAGCTAATAACGAAGATAAGGAAACAAGAGATGAATAAACCATTATTAATTGAAATAGGTGTTGAAGAATTACCAGCAATTCCATTTTTAAAAGAATTACCAAATATTGAAAAAAAATGGGTAGATATTTTAGAGAAGAATAGATTATTATGTGATTTTGAATTTTATTATACACCAAGAAGATTAGTATTATGGCACAAAGAGTTCCAAGTTTCACAAGAAGACTCAATAGTAGAGCAATTTGGAGCTCCTGTTAAAATAGCATTTAAAGACGGTGTTCCAACAGGTGCTGCATTAGGTTTTGCTAAAAAATGTGGTGTTGATGTAACAGAACTTGATAAAATTGATCAAGGGAGAGGTGAAGTTCTTTACTTTAAAGAAGAAGTTAAAGGAAGTGACTCAGCTGTACTATTAAATGATATGGTTAATGAATTTATGAATTCACTTAATTTTGGTAAATCAATGAGATGGGGAAATAGAACTGATAGTTTTATTAGACCAATTAGATCTTTATCTATTATTTTAGGTGAACAAGTAGTTGAGGGTGAATTATTTGGCGTAAAATCATCTAATCATTCATTTGCACATAGAATGGTTTCTTATGAGCCATTTACATATAACTTTGCAGGAGATTATTTTGCAAAATTAGATAACAATGGTGTAATTTTATATCCAGATGAAAGAAGAGAAAGAATCCTTTCTCAAATGAAAGATATTGAGCAAAGACATAATGTAAAAATTGATATTGATATAGAATTACTTGATGAAGTAGTTGCAATCACTGAATATCCAACAGCCTTAATAGGCCAATTTGATGTTGAGTTCTTAGAATTACCAGAAGAAGTTATTGTTACATCTATGAAAGAGCACCAAAGATACTTTGCAGTATATAAAGATGGTATTTTAACAAATAACTTTATAGTTGTATCAAACTCTAAAACTGATGATTTTGGATTTATTATTTCAGGAAATGAAAAAGTATTAAGACCAAGACTTGCAGATGGTATGTTCTTTTATAAAAATGATATTGCAAATGGACTTAGCAACGAGGGCTTAAAGAAACTTACTTTCGTAGAAGGTTTAGGTTCAATGTATGAAAAATCGCAAAGAGAAGCAAAAATTGCAACTTACTTAGCAGATATATTCAACCCACCTAAAAAAGAATTAATTGAAAAAACTGTAATGCTTTCAAAAGCTGATTTAATGTCTGAAATGGTATTTGAATTTACAGAACTACAAGGTCTAATGGGATATTACTATGCAAAACTAGCAGGAGAAGACGAACTAGTTTATACAGCACTTAAAGAGCAATACTTACCAGATGGTGAAGATTCTGAATTACCATCAAATACATTTTCATCTATAATTGCATTATCTTATAAACTTGATAACTTAATGGGACTATTCTCTGTAGGTAAAATTCCAACAGGTTCAAAAGATCCATTTGGTTTAAGACGAGCTGCTGCTGGAATTGTGAAAATTGCAATGGAACATAAATTAGCTCTAGACTTACCACAAATAATTGATGCTTTAGAATCAAATTATAAAGGTTTAGATAAGAAGCAACTAATCGAATTCTTTAATGAAAGATTGTTCAAAATTTTTGATGTTAATCCATCTGTATTAAAAGCAGTTTTAGGAAGTGGTGAAACTGATATCTATAAAATATCTCAAAAACTTTGTGCTTTAAATCCAATAGTTCAAAGTGATAATTTTAAAGAATCTGCTGCTACATTTAAAAGAGTTGCAAATATTATCAAAGATTTAGATCTTAATTCAACTTTAACTATTGATGAATCTTTATTAGAAGAAGATGCAGAAAAAGAACTAGTTTCAAAATATAAAGAAGTTACAGCATTAACATATGTAACATATGATGAAGAATTAGATGCGTTATTTGCAATGAAACCACAATTAGATAATTTCTTTGAAAAAGTTTTTGTAAATCATGAAGATGAAAAAATCAAAGTAAATAGAAAAAATACAATCGGACTTGTATATCAAGCATTTAGAAAAATTGCTGATATTAAAGAGATCACGATATAACCTAACTATAAACATATACAAACCCTTTATTAAAGGGTTTTGTAGCCTTATCAAAAAAACTATGAAAGAACTTAATATCTACTATATGGTGTTAAAATGCAAAGTAGAATAATAACATTCCGTATTTTGTGTCACTAGCCAAAAGTCATTAAATCATATCATAAGTTTGAAACTTAGATAATGTTGCAAAAGGTACAGGTTGTGGTACTTGCTATTTTAACTTAGATACTTTTAAATTTAAAGTATGAATTTATATTGCCACTTCACTTCTAATGAGAATCTATAATCATGTATTTATTCCTAGGTGTCGGAAAATAAATATTATAAAGAGAGACTTTAAAGATTTCTTATAACTATAAGTCTCTCAATAGAAAATATTAGAAAACTTACTATTAATTAAGGTTTCTTTTTACTATCTGGAATAGTTACCCACATCCTTTCAATATGGCTGTAATGTTTTTCAAGTCTTGAATGATTACTATTGATTCTGTCATTATTATCATCTATATGTTTACGATTCTTAGTAATCTTCTCATGATGACTATCAATCTTCTCTTTATTCTCTTGCACTAGTTTATGAAGTGCATCCATTTTCTTTTCATACTTATATATAATAATATACATTGCAACTACGATTGCAATAATTATAATCCACTCTATCATGATAAAACCTTTCTTCTTTTAATTTGAGACCAGCCCATTAAAAACATTATTAAGAATGCTGGTATTAAGACTATTTGTTTTGGTAGTCTATTTGTTTCAACTCTTACAGATTCTATTACCCAACCACTATCAACTCCCGCATTTTTTATAGCTTCTATTTGTTTGTTTATTGGTGTTATTGCAGCAACTTCCATTGGACCAAATAAATTATCAAGTCTTAATCCTGTTTCATTGATTCTTTCTTGCCCCGTTTTACCTTCAGCTAAAGGTATAGCAAATGTATACTCTCTTTGTGTTCCTTCAATTGTTTCTCCACTTACAACAAAGTGTAGTCTTTCTCCTGCTTTCATATTATCAGCAACTTTAAATATTTCACTTCCTGGCAAATTATCATATGGTGCTTGAATTTTATCCCAAATATATCCTGGTCTAAAAATCATAAAAGTAAGGGCTAAAAGTAAAATAGTTTCCCACCATCTATTTTTAACAAACCAAAATCCTTGAGTAGCAGCTGCAAAAAGTAGCATACCAACAACAGCAGAAACTACAACAGCAATAAATTCAAATGCATTATCAATACCGATCATTAGTAGTTGAGTATTAAAAATAAACATAAAAGGTAATAATGCAGTTCTAATATCATAAGTAAAACCTTGAATACCTGTCTTTATTGGATCACCTTTACTAATGGCGGCAGCTGCAAAGGCGGCAAGACCAACTGGGGGAGTATCATCTGCTAAAATACCGAAATAAAATACAAACATATGTGCTGCAATTAAAGGAATAGCAATATCATTTGCAGCTCCTAAACTCACAATAACTGGAGCCATTAGTGAAGATACAACAATATAATTTGCAGTAGTAGGTAGTCCCATTCCAAGAATTAAACTTATTATTGCAGTTAATAATAAAATCAAAAATATATTTCCACCACTTACTGTTTCAACTAGTCCAATTACAACTTGACCAAGCCCTGTTAAAGTTACTGTACCTACAATAATTCCAGCTACAGCAGTGGCAACTCCAATACCAATCATATTTTTACCGCCATTTATAAGACCTATTTCTAAATCCAATAAACTATCTTTTACTCTGCCCCATATATTTTCACTTCCTCTAAAAAAGTCCATAAGTGGTTTTTGAGTAAGAACAATAAATATCATAAATAAACATGCCCAAAATGCCGATAAATCTGGAGATAATCTCTCAACTGTAAGTAACCAAACTAAAACTACAATTGGTAATAAATAGTGTAATCCAGATTTTACTGTCTCGCCAACTCTTGGTAAGTCAACAATATCATCTTCTGGTAAATCTGGCACTTTTGAAGAAAAATATATAAGAACTACATAAGAAACAGTAATTAAAGCTAAAATAGCACTAAATGTATATTCACCTGATATATTTTTAACAACATCAATTACAGGTCCTAATACCCATGATAGAAAACCTAAAACAATTACAACACTAAGTATTCCAATCATCTTTCCTCTTCTATCCATTTTGTCAATATCTTTTTTCACCATACCTTTCATATTCATTTTTAAGGCTTCTAAATGAACAATATAAACTAAAGCAATATAGGAAATAAGAGCAGGTAAAAATGCATGTTTTATAATCTCAACAAATGGTATACCAACATATTCAACCATAAGAAAGGCTGCTGCCCCCATTATTGGTGGAGTTAATTGTCCATTAGTTGAGGAAGCCACTTCAATAGCTCCTGCTTTTTCAGCAGAGAATCCAACTTTTTTCATCAAAGGGATTGTAAAAGTTCCTGTTGTTACAACATTAGCAATAGAACTTCCAGAAATCATACCTGTCATTGCACTAGAAACAACCGCTGCTTTGGCAGGACCTCCACGAAAGTGACCCATTAAAGAAAAAGCTACTCGTATAAAGTAATTTCCTGCACCAGCACGTTCAAGTAATGAACCAAAAAGAACAAATAAAAATACCATAGTAGCAGACACTCCAATAGCAATACCAAAAGCACCTTCTGTTGTTATCCACATATGAGAAACAATTTTACCTATAGAAGCTCCATTATAATCTCCACCACCAAAATAAGCGTAAGTTAAAGCGAGAACAGCAACTACAGCAAGTGGTGGCCCAAGAGCTCTTCTTGTAGCTTCAAGTAATAAACCTATTCCTATAACTGATAAAATTACATCAAGTTGATTAGGTACTCCTAGTCTCATCTCAAAATTATCACTATCCCATACTTGACCATATACCAAGTATGCTACAGATAAAATAAGTAAAATACCCATTATCCAATCAGTAATTGGAACATATTCTTTAGGACTTGTTTTACAAGGTAAATAACTTAAATAAGCTAAAAATCCAGCAAACATAAGATGTATTCTTTTAACGACATCAGCATTCATCCATGGAGTAAACTCTAATACCAAAGGTGATGATACATATAGTTGGAATATAGACCAAGTAAGGGCTAAATAAATTATAAACTTAGCCATATAGGGATTTGAAGGATCTCGTCCTCCTGTCTCAGCTTCAAGAACTATATCTTGGGCCGTAGTATCTTCGGTTTTATTTTCCATAATATTTCCTTAAATTATTTTTTAAATTTCTATATCTAGAAATTTAAAAATAAATTTTAATATTTACTCCCATCAATATTCAATGAGAGTAAAATATTTAAAACAAATTTTTTATAAAAGTCCAGCTTCTTTATAATATTTAATTGCACCTCTATGTAATGGTGCAGAATTACCATTATGTATCATGTCTTTTTTTGTAAGAGTAGCAAATGCAGGATGAAGTTTTTTAAATGTATCAAAGTTTTCAAATATTGATTTTACAACAGTATAGATAACTTTTTCAGATACTTTTGAAGAAGTTACAAATGTAGCAGCAACACCGAATGTTTTAATATCTTCAGGATTTCCTTTATACATACCACCTGGTATTGTTGTATATTTATAGTAGTCATTATCTTTAACAAGTTTATCAATTGTAGAATCTGAAACAGTAACTAGTTTACTATCACAAGTTGTAGTAGCTTCTTTAATAGATCCAGATGGATGTCCAACAACATAAGCCATAGCATCAATTTTATTATCACAAAGTGCTTTTGATTGTTCAGCACCTTTTAACTCTGATGCTAATTTAAATGAATCTTTAGTCCAACCTTTTGCATCCATTACAGCTTCCATAGTTCCTCTTTGTCCTGAACCTGGATTTCCAATATTTACTCTTTTACCTTTTAAGTCATCAAAATTCTTTATACCAGAATCAGCACGAGCTAATAATGTAAAAGGCTCTCCATGAACAGAAAAAATTGATCTCAATTCTTTAAATGGACCTTTTTTCTCGAATTTACTAGTTCCATTGTATGCATGATATTGCCAATCTGATTGAGCAACACCCATTTGTAATTCACCAGCTCTAATTGTATTAATATTATATACTGAACCACCAGTTGATTCTACAGCACATCTTACACCATGTATTTTTTTATCTTTATTTACAAGTCTACAAATAGATCCACCTGTTGGATAATAAACACCTGTAACCCCACCTGTACCTATTGTAATGTATTCTGTTGCCATTGCTGGAACTACTAGCGCACCTAATAATGATATACTTAATAAATTTTTCTTTAACATACTATACTCCTTAAAATTGTATGGATAATGGAACTCTTGCTTATTTAAAAATAAGCTTAAGTACAACTAATCTCATGTAATGAATAATATTCTATACATAACCTATTTATTTGATTTAAATCATAAAAATTATATTTTTTCAAGTAATAAATTAGCCTCCTGTTTTTTTAATTTCTTACATATCTTTTTAGTAACTTTCAAAAACTTTTCTATATCTTCTAGACTATGACAGTGAAGAGGAGAAACTCTTATACTGCCATCTAATCCAAATGATTCAAGCATACGTGCAGAATATGGACTAGAAATAACTCTCTCAAAAGTAATTATTCCATATCTTTCATACTCTATTACTGCTTCCTTATATCCTAGTTTTTTGAATCCTATTGCCATAATAAAATCTTTTTTACGTAAATCTTTACAGTCTAAATACACATTAATACCATCTAAACTTCTTAATCCTTGTACACTAGATGTTCCCTCTAACATTGTATGCATCAATGCTCTTTCATGTAACTTTATACGAGTCATTCCCTCTACAAACAATTCTCTTTTATCTTTACTTTTTAAATAATATTTACCTATTGTGCAAACATATTTAACTACTTCTGTAAGAGCAGCAAAATGAGCAGGAGCAGGACTTCCTAGTTGCCAATAAGATTCAGGTTTAGCTAATAATTTGTCATGAGGTAATTTTGAAAGTCGAGGAGATACATATCCAACTCCAAAACCACGTGGGCCGAAAAACTTATATGGTGCAAAGTTTAATCCATCTACAGGCACTTCTTTTATATCAATAACTCCATGAGGAGCGTGTTGTACAGCATCAGCTATTATATATAAGTCAGGTTTTATCTTTCTACATTCTTTAACTATTCTTTTTGCATCTAATAATGCCCCTGAAGTATTTGAAGCATACATAAAAACTAAAAGAGCAGTATCTTTATCAATAAGTTTTACTATTTCTTTCACATCTACCCCACCTGTGTTAGGGTTTGTCTTAGCAAGTCTTATTTCTTTTTTATTTTTATTTGCATAACTTGTAACAGCATCATAAGAAGAAGGATGTTCTAGTAATGTTGTTACTATATTTTTTCCAGGAATATTTTCAATTACTGTTCTAACCATATTAAACATAACTATAGAAGCAGTATACGATGTAACAATACTTCCTGAATCAAAATTTAACATTGTTTTAATTGATTCATAACCTTTTTCTTGCGTCTTCATAAGCCATTTAGCTGTTTTATTCCCATGTTCTGGACAATCTGGATATCCATCTATTTTTTTAAACACATTACTAGCAGCTTTCAATCTAAATGCACCACCTGAATTATCAAAAAATATTCGTTTCTTTTTTGACTTAGGATCCATACTTACGTTTAAAAACTTACTTCTTATATTCTTCAATAATGCGTTATCAAATAATTTTCCTTTTTGTAAATTATCTTTCATTCTTATTCACTCCTCAAACTGTTGTTAAAAACTATAGCATTGGAAAAATAAAAGTTTGCTTAATATACAATAGTTTATTATATGAACATTATACAACGAAATATTACTTCTATATCCGATAAAGAGGGTCTTTCTATTTTATTAAATAATGAATTGACTTAAAATATTGATTTTTTTTGTTGTATAATTTTTATCCAAAAGATAGTTAAATGGTAAAAGAGAGTTATATATAGATTTAATTTTAATTAATTCGATTAATCTTTATTCACTAGATTAAAGTATTAAAAAAGGATATTTTTAAGAATTAGTTTTTTAAAAGGACTATCGCTTCTGTGGCTAAATTTGCTTTTTCTATCAGTAGAGGCAATACATATTCTTTTAAATATTTAGCATTATCTTCACTCATAAATGTACCAATAGACATACAGCCTAAAATTCTATGCTGTGAATTATAGATTGGAACAGCAATTGATAAAAGACCATTTTCTAATTCTTCTTCCACAACTTGATAGGATTGATTACGTTCAGATTTAATTTTTTCAAAGAGTTTTTTAGGATCTATAATTGTTTTAGAAGTGTATTTCTTTAAAGGTGTTTTTGATATATATTCATATAGTTCTTTGTCATTCATTTCAGCCATGAATAATCTGCCAGTTGCTGTATAAGCTGCTGGTAATTTACCACCAACATCAACACCACCTCTTAGTATAGTAGAAGAATTTACACGCATGATACAAGTGATATTTTCTCCATCTAAAATAGAAATTGCACATGATAATTTACATTCATTTACAATTATTCTAACATATTTATTTGCAATATCAGTCCAAAATAATGAAGAAAAATAACTATAACCTAAATTTATAATTCTAGGAGTAAGAGAAAAAACTTTTCCATTTTGAGATGCATACCCTAATGATTCAAGAGATAATAAAAACCTTCTAGCAGCTGAACGTGTGATATTAACTTTTTTTGCAACTTCTGTTAACGTCATGTTAGGATTCTCATGGTCAAATGCCTCAATAACGCTCAATCCTTTTAAAAATGAAGTCGCGATATCTTTATTAATTTTTTCTTCCAATCTAATCTCCTATAAAAAAATTATTATAGTAAAAAAAGCCTTTCAGTAAACTCAATTATTTTCCAATATGAAGTTAAAACTTATTTAAAATAATATAATATCTTTATCTGTTATAGAATAGATAATTTAAAATATTCCCAAGTTGATTAGAAAACTCTACTATTAAAAGGTCTGAAAACTATTTTTAAAAGATAATCATAAGGTGTTAAACCTATTTGTAAAATCAATAATGGATAACTTTGCTGAATTATAAAAAATATCTATGGAAAATTTAGTACTAATTAAAAAATATATATAAAACTGCTACTTTTTTTATTCTCCAAATATGTTGAATTATAAAATAACTACAACAATTTTAATCAAAGTTAGAATGACTTTTGATTTAATAATCTGTTAACAGAAAATAGGACACAAAATTCAGAACAGCTTCTTCCTCAACCTCTTATATATGGAATACGAAGTACTCAAGCAAATTTTCGTGTTCCACAAAGTGTTCAAAAAGTAAAAACTACAAAATTCCATAAACTATAAAGAATTTTGGAACAAATAGTTATATTTTTGATACCCATATAGAGTAGTTTTAACAGAAGCACCTTTTATTTTCTCACACTCTGTATTCGTTTTAAGTTATGAGTTTTCTAAACTGTCAATAAACTGATTCTATATTATTTGTTGTGTAAATAACTCTGAGTATATCTTCTGGATATTTTGATTCCAACTTTTCTTCAATTCTGTCTAATTCAATTTCAGCTTCTAAAAATTCTTGTACATCTGGCTGTTCTTGTTGAAATTACTTGATTTCTTATTTAGTTTTAATAATAGTTTCTTTGCATTCTTCAAGTATTAAATTGTATTCACTATTTGATAGTGCACAACTTTGTTTAGGAAAGGTTTTATAAGTTTTTACCATCACTAAGTCTTAGGGTAGGGATGTCGTTTTTTAGATAAATAGTAGTAGTAATTACATCATAAATTGGAGCAAGAGATGAATTCTCAAAGTCATTATCATTTGAAAAATAGGGTGAAGCTTTTTACTATTCCAACTAGCACTTCTAATTGGCATAGTAGGACTTACAACATCATTTGCTGATTCTTTATAGTTAAAAACATATTGTTCATTTTCAAAAGATAAAGTTCCACTATGGGTTTTATTAATAAATACTTTTAAATCATTGTTCATCTTGAAGCTCCTCTAATGTTTTAGGCCTTCCTTTTAAACGCAATAAAAACTCTTGTCCTAGTAAATCTAAAACTACTTCAACTTTTTTTATACCAACTTCATCTATAAAACCATTTTCAATTTTAGAAATAGTTCTTTTTGTAATACCTGAATAATCTAATCCTATCTCATCGACATATATCCTTTAGAGCGAATAAAGAGGCTAGTTAATAAATCTCTGTAGTTTTCTTAAATATAAACCTTGTAAAAAATCTACACCTAAATTTTTAACAGTTTTAAAAACTTCTTCTGAATGAACATATTCAGCTACTGTTTTTGCCTTTAACTCTTTAGACATACTTATTATACTTTTTACTATCATTTTAGATTCTACAGAGGTATCAATGTCTTTTATTAAAGAGCCATCAATTTTAATAATCTCTGGTTTTAATTTCAATATATTTTCCATAATTGCAATTTTACATCCATATTCTCTTACTGTTGAAGCTAACTCTTCTACAATAGAAAACTCTTTTATGCAAATTAAATGCATCATTCTTCAAAAATAGAATCTCATCAACTAATTTACTTTGTTCTTCTTCTCTATATGCAATAGTTAATATATCTAAAAAAAAGACTCAAATACCAATCTTTAATCCCTATTTCATGTCTTTTTAAAATTTCATTATTGTGTAGAAACATTTTTGCATGATCAAACTCAAAAATAAACTCATAAAATCCTTTTAGTAATTCTTCTGTATATTTAGAAGTGATATATTTTATATCATTTAATACTTTTGCATCGCTGTCATTAAATTTATAGTGCTTTAATACTTTTCGACTTTAAATCCATTTTCTATTTTACCTGAACACATCTGTTACAAGAAATACTATCTTTTCCCTCAAAATCTTTCTCGTTTGCAGTATCAACAATAGTATTGGCAATAAGTGAAGTTTTCTCTGCGATACTATTTGCTTGAGATGAAACTTCAGTATTAGCTTGAATTTGTTCTTCTAAAATTCTCACTGCATCATTAATCTTAACAATACCTATTTGCTGTTCTTTTGAAGTATTTGCCACATCATTTATAATATCAATCGTTTTATCTATATCTGTATTTAAACAGCTGTATCCTTCTATCATATCATTTGCTATTGTTTTACCTTCATTTGTTTTTAGATTTGCTGACGCAACAAGATGTTTGATTTCTTTTGCTGCTTCAGTACTTTTATTTGCAAGATTTCTTACCTCTTGAGCTACAACGGCAAATCCTTTACCAGCTTCACCAGCAGTTGCGGCCTCAACAGCAGCATTAAGTGAAAGTATATTTGTTTGAAAAGCAATTTGATCAATAACAGAGATTGAGTCTTTAATAGCACTAACTTGTTCATTTATTTCATCCATTGCATAGTTTGTTTTAAATGCCAATTCTTGTCCTTCTTTTGCAGAGTTAATAACCGCAGTTGCAAGTCCTGACATTTCTGTTGTCTGCATTGATGTTTTAGTTACATTTTGTGTAATTTCATTTAATACAATTGCTGTATTTTTTAAACTAATTGCTGCAGCATTTGAAGATTTATTTAATTTATCTACATTACCTAATAATATTTCAGATGAATCTTGTAGTGTTACTCCATTAGTTTTATTCTCTAATAACATTTGCGTAATTGCTTCTTTTAACTTATTTATAGCACTTACTAAAAGCTTTAATTCACTATCTTGAGTTATTCCATTAAGAGATAACTCCTCTATATACTTATAATTTGTATATTTATCTAATATATTATTTATTGAAGAAAAGTGTTGTTTTGTTTCAATAATCATATCATTTACACTTTCTTTAAACTCTTCTAATGATGGATTTGATGTTTTAGATTTAATAATATCAGTGTATTTACCATGCTTAACTTTACTCATAACTAATTTTGCCTCTTGAATTAAAAGTGATTCTTCTTTTTCCTTAGCAAGAAGTTGTTTTTCTCTTTTATCTATAACATCTTTAATTTCGCAATACTCACTTGACATTGATGTATTAATTTCTAATGTTACATCTTTATTATCCATATTTTTTAAAAATTTGATTAATTCTTTTGATAAGTGATTTCCATTTTTTCTTTCATCTAATTCATGGACAATTAATGCTAATGCTATTATTATTTGAATCAATTGGGAAATTGAATTTTCTGTAAAAAAAATTGCATTTATGGGAAGAAGAATTATTCCAATTAAATGTACTATGGTCATTCTTAAATATAATGATTTTAATTTAAACATATGTAGCTCCTATTATTTAGAAATAGGAGTTTATTTAAATAAGGAAGAATTTAACTTGATTCGAATCAATATAGGATAAGAGTTATCCTATATAATTATTTTATTTAATAACAATTATTAAATAGCTATTATTTATATTATTTATTTATAAACTTTGCTTTTCTCTTTTCAATAAATGCATTCATTCCTTCTGTTTTATCTTCTAAATTAAATGTTGTATAAAAATACTTTCTTTCACTTTCTAATCCAGCTTGAAGTGTTGTTTCATATGCATTATTAATAGATTCTTTTATTAATCTTACTATAGGTTGAGACATTCTAGAAATCTTTTCAGCCATTAATATAGCTTCTTCTAAAACTGTTCCTTCTTTAAAAACATCGGCAACCAAATTATAATTTTTTGCTTCCTGAGCATTTATCATATCACCAGTTAAACACATTTGCATAGCTTTAGATTTTCCAATTATACGAACAAGTCTTTGAGTTCCTCCAATTCCTGGCATAGTACCCAATTTTATTTCAGGTTGTCCAAACTTTGCACTTGTATCACAAATAATTATGTCACACATTAAAGCTAATTCACAGCCACCACCAAGTGCTACACCTGAGACAGCAGCAATTATTGGTTTTTTATGTTTTTCCAAAGCCTGCCAATTTTTTGTTATATATTCACTAGTATAAGCAGTTACAAAATCTAATTCAGATAATTCTTTTATATCTGCACCTGCTGCAAAAACTTTATCTCCACCTGTTAATACAATTGCACCAATATTATTATCTTCTTCAAATTTCTTAACTGCATCTGAAACTTCACTTATTAAAGCAGATGATAATGCATTATAAGCCTTAGGTCTATTTAAAGTAATTAATCCAACACTAGTATTTTTCTTTTCAACAAGGATATTTTTATATTTCATTTGTTTTCCTTTCTTAAATAATATTTATGTGTGTTCATTTTTATGAATTTCACCCCATAAATAAAGTTGTTTTATTATAGGTTTTAAAGTTTCACCATATTTGGTTAAAGAATATTCAACCTTTGGTGGTACTACAGGATAAACTTCACGATGAACAATTCCATCTTTTTCTAACTCTCTTAATTTTTGTATTAACATCTTTTGAGTTGTTCTTGGAAGTGATTTTTGTAATTCATTAAATCTTTTAGTTTCAGCTCTTAAATACCATAAAATAAGTATTTTCCACTTACCTGCTAATACATCAAGTGCTGTTTCTACAGGACATTTTTCTATTTTTTCTTCAATATTTTGATTAATCTTTTTTGTCATTTTAAACTCCATAGTATCTTTTTAGTAAGTATGTATCTTATTAGTAAGTTCTTGCTCATTAGTTATATTTTAGCTAAAATTTCAGCATAAGTAAATAAAATTATAAAATTATTGGAGATAAAATGAAAGCATATATAGTAGAGAAATTAGAAGATAGAAAATTCAAATCAGGTGTTCAAGATATTGAAGTTCCAAATATTGAAGATAATGAAGTATTAATAAAAGTAACTTACTCATCTTTAAATTTTAAAGATGCATTAAGTTCAGTTGGAAATCCAGGTGTAACAAGAGTTTTTCCGCATGTAACTGGTATTGATGTAACTGGTTCAATTGAAGAATCAAATTCAAGTAATTTTGCTAAAGGTGATAAAGTTTTAGTTACAGGTTATGATATGGGTATGAATACAAATGGTGGACATGCTGAATATGTTAAAGTTCCAGCATCATGGGTTGCTAAAATGCCAAAAGGTATTTCAGATAAAGAAATTATGACGTATGGAACAGCAGGTCTTACAGCTGCTTTATCAATAAATGAATTACTTTCTAATGGTGTTACATCAGGGGATATACTAGTTACAGGTGCTACAGGTGGTGTTGGATCAATTTCAGTTTCAATTTTAAATAAATTAGGTTTTAATGTAATAGCTATTTCGGGAAAAGAAGAAAAAATTCCTTTCTTAAAAGAAATTGGTGCTAATGAAGTTATTTTAAGAAATGATTTTAATGAACAATCTATAAAACCAATGATGGGTGAGAAATATGCTGGTGTAATTGATACAGTAGGTGGTGAGATATTAGCAAATGCTTTAAAATATATTAAATATGATGGTGTTGCAACTTGTTGTGGATTAACTTCATCTCATGAATTAAATACAAATGTATTCCCTTTTATTTTAAGAGGAGTAAGATTAATTGGTATTGATTCAGTTGAAGCTAAAATTGAAAAGAAAATTGCAGCGTGGGAAAAAATTGCTAGTGATTTTAAAGTAGATACAGTAGAAAACCTTACAAATGAAATAGGGCTTAATGAAATTAAAGAAGCTTATGCCAAATTACTTGAAGGAAAGGCAGTAGGTAGATATTTAGTAAAAATAGTAGATTAAGAATAGTAATATATAAGTAGTATAAAGATATAATTCCTCATATTAATACATAAAAAACTAAGAAATCAAACTAACTTTATGATTTTGATAATAAAAAGGAATGTAGAGTGAAAAAAAGCTTATTAACTATATCACTAGTTGCTGCAGCATTATTTATAAATGGTTGTGAAGAAAAACAAAACAAAATAAATAGATACTTACAAAACTGGACAGGTGTAAATGGTGTTATGGAAGTTTATGCCGGCGAAAAACTAATAAAAAGATTTATAAAAATTGATAAACTTTCAACTGCTCTTTCAACAGATGGAACAGAATCAAGAGCATATAGATATGGTTATGGTATTTTAGACGAAAATCTTAACTCAAAAAAAGATGCAAATGAGAAAAAAGTTTATTTTGAAGTTTCTGATTATTCTACATATGTATTCTTTGAAAATCCAAATCAATAGGCTAATTAAATGAAAAAATATTTATTTTTAATTTTATGTTCATTGTTTTTTTCATCATGTGCTACATGGACAGGAATAAAGCAAGATACTTCAACAGCATGGGAAGTTATTAAAGACTTGTCTTCACAATCATGGGAAGCTACAAAAGATACTTCATCAAGCATTTATAATGGAACAAAAGAAACAACTGATGAATTAATGAAATAAAAGTTTTGATTAGTGGAGCTGGTGAAGGGACTTGAACCCCCGACCTGCTGATTACAAATCAGCTGCTCTAGCCAAGCTGAGCTACACCAGCATAAATTCTAAAAATAAGAATTAAGTGTATAAATAAAGTGGTGTCAAGAGAGGGACTCGAACCCTCGACCTCCGGCTTATGAGACCAGCGCTCTAGCCAGCTGAGCTACCTTGACTTAACACATTTAATTGGTTGCGGAAACCGGATTTGAACCAGTGACCTTCGGGTTATGAGCCCGACGAGCTACCGTGCTGCTCTATTCCGCGATCAATAAATCTACTTATGGATGGGGTAGAAGGATTCGAACCTTCGAATGACGGCACCAAAAGCCGTTGCCTTACCACTTGGCGATACCCCAATCGTTTAAGTGCCGAAATTATAGTAAAAAAGCATATTTTTGTCAAGAGCTTTTAGATTAAATTTCAATATTTTTGATATAATAATAAAAATATTAAATACTATAGAAAAAGAAGAAAAATGAATGCAATACAAAGAGTAAAAGAAGCAATTATAGAGATTCAAAAAGGTAATATGGTTATTATGCTTGATGATGAAGATAGAGAAAATGAGGGTGATTTAGTTTATGCGGCGGCATTAAGTACTCCTGAAAAAGTAAATTTTATGGCAACTCATGCCAAAGGTTTAATTTGTGTATCAGTTACAAAAGAAACTGCAAATAAATTAGATTTAAATCCAATGGTTAGTTCAAACACATCATCTTATGAAACTGCATTTACGGTATCTGTTGATGCAGTTAATGCTTTAACTGGAATTAGTGCAGGGGAGAGAGACGACACTATTAGAATTTTAGCTAATCCTATTTCAAAAGCACAAGAACTAGTACGTCCTGGACATATATTCCCATTAATTGCAAAAGATGGTGGAGTACTTGTTAGAACTGGTCATACTGAAGGAAGTGTTGATTTATGTAAATTAGCAGGATTAAATGGTGAAGCTGTAATTTGTGAAATCATGAAAGAAGATGGAACAATGGCTAGACGTGATGATTTAGATATTTTTGCTAAAAAACATACTATGAAACAAATTTATATTTCTGATTTAGTTGAATATCGATTATCACATGAAAATCTTGTAGAAAATATTTCTAGAGAAGAGATTACATTCTTTGGATCTAAAGCTATAAAAAAAGAGTTTGAAGATCATATTGGAAATATTCATACTGTAATTGTATTTGGAGAGTTAAGTGAAGTTACACATGTTAAGTTTCATACAACAATTCCTGATATAAA
Source organism: Poseidonibacter lekithochrous (assembly GCF_018861145.1). Classification (GTDB taxonomy): domain Bacteria; phylum Campylobacterota; class Campylobacteria; order Campylobacterales; family Arcobacteraceae; genus Poseidonibacter; species Poseidonibacter lekithochrous_A. The sequence goes on along the minus strand of NZ_JAHKQT010000023.1, from coordinate 124,827 downwards.
ACTGTTTTTAAATGATGAGAAACTTCATTCAATGTTAAAAACTATTAATTTCCTTCAATCAAAAAGTGGAATATTAATATTTTTAAGTGATGATATGCAATCAAAAGAATCTCAAAAAGATTATGGAATAGGTGCACAAATACTTAATTCATTAAATATCAAACAAATCAAACTTATGACAAGTGGTGGAAAACATTCATTTGTTGGATTAAATGGCTTTGGTTTAGAAATAATTGAAGAAATACAAATAGAGTGTTAATAACTCTATTTGTCTATTTATAAGTTAAAAAAAAAGGAGTGAAATCTAATTCACTCCTCTCAACAGTAAACTTTATTAGAAAAAATGTATCTTATAAAGTTGGTCCTGCAGCTGTGAAATCATATTCACTTTCTAAAGTTAAGTATTTTTTAAAGTTTTCAATATACATACCAGCTAATTTCTTAGTAGTCTCATCATATTCAGATTTATCAGCCCATGTATTTCTAGGATTTAAAACTTCTGTTTCAACACCAACTAGTGTTTTTGGAATTTTTAAATTAAAAACTGGTAACGTTTCGAACTCAGAATTTTCTATTGAACCATCAAGGATTCCATTAATACAAGCTCTAGTATTTTTAATACTCATTCTTTTTCCAACACCATAAGCTCCACCTGTCCATCCTGTATTAACAAAATAAACATTTACATTATGTCTGTCAATTTTTTGACCTAAAAGTTCAGCATAAACTGTAGGATTTAAAGGTAAAAATGCTTCTCCAAAACAAGAAGAGAATGTAGCAACTGGTTCAGTAATACCTCTTTCAGTTCCTGCAACTTTTGCAGTATATCCACTTAAGAAGTAATACATTGCTTGTTGTTTATCAAGTTTTGCAACAGGAGGAAGTACACCAAATGCATCAGCACATAAGAAGATAATATTCGTAGGGTGTCCACCTTTCATATCAGGTGTATGATTTTCAATATGATTTAAAGGATAAGAAACTCTAGTGTTTTCTGTTTTTGAACCATCAGAATAATCAACAACACCATTTTCGTCATAAACAACATTTTCTAAAATAGCACCTTTTTTGATAGCACCAAAGATTTCTGGCTCAGAATCTTTATCAAGATTAATAACTTTAGCATAACAACCACCTTCGAAGTTGAATACACCATTATCATCCCAACCATGTTCATCATCACCAATTAAAGCTCTTTTAGGATCTGTTGAAAGTGTAGTTTTACCAGTTCCTGATAATCCAAAGAATAAAGCAGTATCACCATCTTCTCCTATATTAGCAGAACAATGCATTGCTAATTTACCATCTAATGGTAACCAGTAATTCATCATAGAGAAAACGCCTTTTTTCATTTCACCTGCATACCAAGTTCCACCAATCATTGCAATGTTTTCTTCAACATTAAATACTACATAAACTTCTGAATGTAAGTTATGACTAGCATAAGCCATATCAACTGTTTTACAAGCATTATAAATTGTAAAATCTGGTACAAAGTTATCTAACTCTTCTTGAGTTTCTGGAACTATAAACATATTTCTAATAAAATGTGCTTGCCAAGCAACTTCAGTAATAAATCTAACAGATTTTCTTGAGTCTAATGATGCACCACAATATACATCTGTTACATATAAATCTTTATTACTTAATTGTTTTTTTGAAGTAATTAATAACTCTTCATAAACTTCAGTAGATACTTTTTTGTTAATATCTCCCCAAGCAATAAATTTATTTGATGGATCTTGATTAACAAAAAACTTATCTTTTGGACTTCTACCTGTAAAAATACCTGTATCTATCATAAGGGCACCAGTTGAAGATATTTTTGCACCTTCATTTTCTACTGCGTGATTCATTAATGTATCTACATCAAGATTTCTTCTAACCATTCCAACATTTTCTAAACCTAAAGAGTCTTTAATTTCAGACATAATTTAATTCTTCCTACTTAATTAATTTTTATTTAAATATTGATAAAAGTACACCCGCTGCAACGGCTGATCCAATTACTCCAGCAACATTAGGACCCATCGCATGCATTAATAAAATGTTCGATGAGTCATACTGTTGGCCTTCTTTACTTACAACCCTAGCTGCCATTGGAACTGCTGATACACCAGCGGCTCCAATTAAAGGGTTGATTTGATTTTCTTTTGAACTTAACATGTTCATAATTTTTGCCATTATAATACCCATAGCAGTACCTGCTGCAAATGCTAATAGTCCAATTGCCATAATACCCATAGTTTCTGCAACTAAAAATGATTCAGATGCTAATTTAGAACCAACACCTAATCCTAAGAATATTGTTACAATATTAATTAAAGCATTTTGCATTGTATCAGAAAGTCTATCAACAACTCCTGATTCTTTTGCAAAATTTCCAAAACAAAGTGCACCAATAAGAGGTGAGGCATCAGGTAAAATTAATAAACTTAAAGTTAAAACAACTAGTGGGAAAACCATTTTCTCTAGTTTTGAAACTTTTCTTGTTGATTTCATTCTTATTTTTCGCTCAGCATCACTAGTTAACGCTCTCATAATTGGAGGTTGGATAACTGGTACTAAAGCCATATAAGAATAAGCTGCAACTGCAATTGCACCTAATAATTCAGGGGCTAAAGCAGAGGCTATGAAAATTGATGTTGGACCATCAGCCCCACCAATAATCGAAATAGCTGCTGCTTGTTGTAATGTAAATTCAATTCCTGGAACATATTGAGAAAGCACAACTGCTCCAACTAATGAACCAAAAATACCAAATTGTGCAGCACCACCAAGTAATGCCGTTTTAGGATTAGCTAATAATGGACCAAAATCTGTCATTGCTCCAACACCCATAAAAATAAGTAATGGGAAAAACTCATTTGCAATACCCATATTATAAATAATACCTAACATTCCCTCTGGTGCAGCAATATTAGCAATTGGAATATTTGCTAAAATACCACCAAATCCAATAGGAATTAGCAGTAGAGGTTCAAAACCTTTTTTGATTGCAAGATAAAATAGTAGAAAACATATGATAATCATAATTACTCTACCGCCACTTTGTGCAAATATACTCATTTCTTTACCATGAGCATCTTTTACACCTTCTTCAGGACTAATTAATGCATTTAATCCAGTTGTTTGATAAAATGACCCAACAAGTTGAGACATACTTTTAGATTCGTATTCTTTTGTTTCTGTATTATCAGCTACATGTGCAGATGATGCAAATACATTAAAAGATAAAATACTTATCAATAAAAAGATAGAAATAAATAAACTTTTTTTCATTATTGCTCCAATAAAACTATTAACCAATAATGGCTAAAGTTTGTCCTTCTTCAACTGCAGCATTAGGTGAAACTAAAATATTTGTAATAGTTCCAGCAGCAGGAGCATTAATATCAATTTCCATTTTCATCGCTTCTAAGATCATGATTTGTTGATCTTTTTCAACTTTATCTCCAACTTTAACAAGTATTTTCCATACTGCACCATTAACAACTGCAGGTACTTCAGTTTCTGTACCATTTGAAGAAACAGGAGTCGCTGCTGTTGAAGCTTCTTTAGACGCAACAGGTGTTACTTGAATATCAGCATTTCCTTCAGCAATTGATACATTAAATTTTTGACCATCTACTACAACAGTATAATTTCCATTTGCATTACTCATATTATTTTCTCCTAAATTACATTCTTTATCATTTTCACATGAAGAATCGTTTTTTCTTATATTTAATGGTGATTCACCTTTTAAGAAAGCAATTCCTTTTTCATCACAAGCAGCAGCTATGAAAACATTTTCTTCACTAGTTTCAATACCTTCTAACTCTAATCTTTGTTTCCATACAGAGATTTTTTTCTTTTCATCTCTATCTGCAATATCTAATGGATTTTCTGTTGTTGGTTCCATTTTTAATTTTTCAGCTGCAAGTGCAACAATTTTTTCATCTGGAGCAACTGGTGTTTTACCAAAGTAACCAAGTACCATTTTCCCATAACCTGGAGCAATTTGTTTCCAAGGACCAAACATAACATTTGCATAAGCTTGTTGCCAGTAGAATTGAGAAACAGGAGTTACAGATGTACCATATCCACCTTTTTCAACAACTTCTCTCATTGCTTTAATTACTTCTGGGAATTTATGTAAAGTTCCATTATCTCTCATCATTTGAGTGTTAGCAGTTAATGCTCCACCTGGCATTGGAGAGAAAGGAATTAATGGTGAAACTTGTGTAGCTTCTGGAGGAATAAAGTAATCTTTTAAACAATCAGTTAATACTTCTTCATACTTTAATACTTTTTCAATATCAAGTCCACCTAAATCAAAGTTTTTACCTTTTACCGCATGTAACATTGTTAAAATATCTGGTTGAGAAGTTCCACCTGAAACTGGACTTGCAGCTAAATCAATACCATCAGCTCCAGCTTCTAATGCAGCTAAATAACAAGCTACAGAAACACCAGCAGTTTCATGAGTATGTAGTCTAATATGAGTATCATTTCCTACTAGTTTTCTAGCCATTTGAATAGTTTCGTATACTTTTTGTGGGGATGCAGTTCCTGAAGCATCTTTAAAACAAAGAGAATCATGTGGAACACCACTATCAAGAATTTGTCTTAATGTTTTTTCATAGAAAGCAACATCATGAGCACCTGTACATCCTGGAGGTAAATCCATAAGAGTAACTACTACTTCATGATTTAAACCATATTTTTTAATACATTCAGCAGAATATTCTAAGTTTTGTACATCATTTAAAGCATCAAAATTTCGGATTGTTGTTGTACCATGTTTGGCAAACATTTTTGCGTGTAAGTCAATTAGTTCTCTTGAACCTGTATCTAACATTACTGTATTGATACCACGAGCTAGAGTTTGTAAGTTTGCATCTGGACCAACAATTTCTCTAAACTTGTCCATCATTTCAAATGCATTTTCTTGTAAATAGAAAAATAAAGATTGGAACCTCGCTCCACCACCAAACTCAAAATGAGTTATACCAGCATCTTTCGCAGCTTCAACAGCTGGAAAGAAGTCATTCATTAAAACTCTACCACCAAAGACGGATTGGAAACCATCTCTAAATGTAGTATCCATAACATCTATATACTTTTTTGCCATTAACATTAACCTTTTAGATTTTTGTGATGCTGTACAGCTGCAACGATTGCAGCTACTTTTGCAGTCTCATTAGATGATGCATTTATATTGGGCCTTTTAATTGGCTCTATTTTCTTTTCGGGAAAATATTTTGTTAACAATGCACCTTGAGCTTTAAGCACAAAAATTAAGATAATTAAAAATGAGAATACAACTCCCATTCCTAATGCCATAAATTTAAATGCTTCCGTAACTAAGTTTATTTCCATAACAGTCTCCGTTATTACCACAATGTGATTATTAATGTAATAATATATTAAACTTGCTTTATTAACATTTATAGTTATCTTTTATCTTAATTAAATTGTTAAATTTGTTTTTTTTATAATACTTTATCGCCAAACTGGTAAATTAAAGTGTCAACTTTGTGAAAAAAATCTATAACGTTATTTCTTGTTTCAATAATTTTTCTTGCCATTTTGTGTCCTTTTGTATTTAATATTTCAAATTCTATACTATTTTTTCAAAATACTTGAAAAATATTTCATTTTGTAATATAATTATGTAAATACTATGTAAAAGGATTTAATATGCTTATTGTAAGTGAAATCATAGATAAATTAAAAGATATACTAAGTGCAGATGGAGTAAATGGTAAAATATTTGATAAAGATGTAGCAACATCTTTAGAATTGTCACAAGCAAATTTTGCAACTATGAAAAATAGAGGGAAGATTCCATATTCAAATATATTAAACTTTTGTGCAAAAAAGAAGATATCTATAAACTGGCTTCTTTATAATCAAAGTCCAGGTTCTCTTGTAGATAGTACAGATAAATATTGGATAAAATACTTTCCTGATGTATCTGTTAGTGCTGGTGGCGGTGCATATGAAAATAAAGATGATTTTGAATCTTTAGAAGTACCTGCATATTTTATTGATAGATTAGGTGGAAAAGATAATTTGAAAAATATTGATGCAATTAATGTAGTAGGGGACTCTATGGAACCTACATTAAATGATGACAACATCATATTTTTAGATAAAACAAAAAATGATTGTTCAAGAGATGGAATATATGCATTTACAACTGTTCATGGATTATTTGTAAAAAGAATACAAAAAAGAGTTGATGGACATTTAGATATTATTTCAGATAACAAAGACTATCCGTCTCAAGTATTAAATAATTCTGATATTAAAATTATTGGTAAAGTAATTAGTACTTTTGGAACAATTTATTAAATACTCTAAAGTTAGAAAAGAGTTAGCTCTTTTTCTTCTTTTGATAATATCTGCTGAATTTTTTCAAATTCATAACCTATAATATAAGAAGCATTGAAAGAGTTATTCTTTAAAGTATCTCTTAGTTTGGAAATATCTTTTAAAAGAATTTGCTCTTTAGGTAAAAAATCAATATAAGAAGAAGTGATATAAATTATCTTTCCATAAGTAAACTTAGTTTTTAAATAATCAATTTCTTTTTCTACTAAAGAGATATTATTTGATGTTATAACAAATTTATCAGACTTTCCAAACTCTACAATATTTAAATTTTTATCTAAGAATAGTGTTCTTAAAAGATTAGAATTTCTTAATTTAGAATCATCAAATTCATTTATATTTAAAAAATCATAAACTCTTATAAAATATTCTAAATAAATACTTGGAATTTTTATTCTTTGAAAATACTTATTTTTAAAAGTAAAAGAAACTTCAAAAAGTGAATGCTCAAGTAAATTTGAAATAAGAAAATCTTCTTTTTCAAAATTTGTATTATTTGGATAGATTTTATTTAATATTTGCTTATCATTTGAAACTAAAATTGTTTCATTATCAATATCTTCAAGTACAGAAACAAACTTTTTAAAACTCGTAGGAATAAGCTTAACTTTTTTATTTGATGATGAAGAAAAAGTTTTAAAAAATTCATAACTTACATCATTACAATAAAAAGCTTGCAAATTAAAATGAGCAAGTTTATATCGAACTAGTTTTATAAGAGAAGTTTCAATATTATCTACTTTAATCCATGCTATTTCTTTATCTATAATAGGGTAGAAATTCTGAAGTATTATTGCAAAAGCACCTTTTTGGATAGCTATTTGAATATCATCCAAATTATAAGCTATAAAAAGGTCACCTTCTTTTACTTTTGATACATTAGTTTTAAAGGAGTATATAAAGGATATTGATGGAGAGTTTAAAAGCTTCCCATCAATAATATCTATAATAGAAGTAATTTTCACTAGCTTATTTTAGTTCCAATTTCTTTTGGAGTTTCAGGTCTGATTAAAGATAAACCATTTTCATCTTTAGCAGCCATTAGCATTCCTTCACTAATCATTCCCATTAATTTAGCTGGTTTTAAATTTGCAACAACACATGCTTGTGTTCCAACTAAATCAACTGCATTATAAAATTCTTTTATCCCTGCTAATATTTGTCTATTTCTTCCTTCTCCTAAATCTACTTGTAGTTTTAAAAGTTTTTTAGATTTTGGGACTTCAACAGCTTCTACAATTGTTCCAATTCTTAATGTTGTTTCAAAGAACTTATCAATTGTAATTAGATTATCATCTTCTTCGATTTTTTCATCTTTTTTAGAAGCATTTACTTCAGCAGCAGCTTTTTCAACTATTGCAGGTTTAGCTTGTTCTAAAAGAACCTCTTCAATTCTTGGGAAAAGTTGCTCAACTTTTGTAATAGTAGTATCTGCAATCAACTCTTTATTTTTTAATAAAGAAGTATAAGTTTCATTATTAATAGTAATTCCTAATGAAGCCGCAATTTTTCCAATCTTTTCAGGCATCACTGAATCTAAAAGAAGTGAAACTCTTGCCATAATATTAGTAATTAAAGCAACTAAAGCCATAGCTTCATCTGTTTTTCCTTCTTTCATTAAGTTCCAAGGTTCATAATCCCCAATTGCTTTATTAGCAATTGTTAATACTTTCCAAATATCTTCTAAGTATCTATTTAATTGCATTTTATATAAGTACTCTTCAACATTATCTAAAATTGCTTCTACTTCATCTAGTTCTTTTTGATGGAATTTTTTAACATCTTTAGAAGATACTTTAAAGTCAAAGTACTTACCACTCATTCCAGAAATTCTATTTAATAAGTTTCCTAAATCATTTCCTAAATCAGAATTGATTCTATCCATTAAAGCTTTTTGTGAAAAATCTCCATCTTGACCAAATGGAACTTCTCTTAACATGAAGTATCTAAAAGCATCTAAACCATAAGCATCAGCTACAAGTTTTGGATCTACAACATTTCCTTTTGATTTAGACATTTTTTCACCATCTCTTGTCCACCAACCATGAGCTGCAATATGCTTTGGCAATGGTAAATCTAAAGACATTAAAAATGCTGGCCAATAAATAGAATGGAATCTTAAAATATCTTTCCCAACTAAATGAGTAGAAGCTGGCCAATGACCCATTTCTTTTTCATCTGTTCCATAACCTAAGGCTGTAATATAGTTCATCAAAGCATCAAGCCAAACATACATTACATGTTTTGGTTCATTCATAGATTCAGGAAGTTTAACACCCCAATCAAAAGAAGTTCTTGAAATTGATAAATCTCTTAATCCACCTTGAACAAAGTTTACAATCTCATTTTTCTTAGATCTAGGAAGTATGCAATCTTCATTTTCTTCATACCATTTAAGAAGTCTATCTTCATAAGCTGATAATTTGAAAAAGTAGCTCTCTTCTTTTACAATATTTGTAGGTTTCCCACAATCAGGACAAAATTGTTCATCAACTAATTGTTTTTCAGTAAAAAATGTCTCACATGATACACAGTAGTAACCTTCATAATCACCTTTATAAATATCACCTTTGTCATACATTTTTTGGAATGCTGCTTGTACACCAATTTTATGTTCATCATCAGTTGTTCTAATAAATTTATCATAAGAAATATCAAAATCATCCCATAAAGTTTTAAACTTTCCAGATACTTCATCAGCATATTCTTTTGGAGTTTTACCTCTAGCTTCTGCACTTTGTGCTATCTTTTGACCATGCTCATCAGTTCCTGTTAGGAAATAAGTATTAGCTCCTGTTAATCTTGAATATCTAGCTAGCATATCAGCTATAATTGTTGTATAGGCGTGCCCTATATGTGCTACATCATTTACATAGTATATTGGTGTTGTTATATAAACATTTTTACAAGATTCTTCCATTATTTACCTTTTTTATAAATTATAATATTAAAATTCAAAGCCACCGCCAGCACCTTTATTCATTGAAGAATAAACAGCTACAACGTATTTCTTTCTTAATTCACAGTCAAAAAACTTATTACATGGAGTACAAGACTCTAAAGAATTACTTGTTTGACACTCTTTTATCTCAACTAGCTTTTGATCAAGTTTTAATTCCCACTCATCAATAACTATGTCGTTTGTTTTATCCATTCTTTTTATAAACTTCTAAAACTCTGTTTATTTCTATATTAGATCCAAAGAAACAAGGAGTTGTATCATGAATATGTGTTGTTTCAACTTCTAATGCTCTTTTAAAACCATCAACAGCTTGGCCATTTGCTTTTTCATATGTATAAGCAAAAGGAAAAACTTCAAATAATTGTCTTAATTTACCTTTTGGTCTATCAGTTGTACCTGGATAAGAAAACAACCCACCACCTTTAAGTAAAATCTGATGTAAATCAGGAACCATACCTCCTGAGTATCTTAATCTATAACCATCATTAAAAATATCATCAATTAATTGTTTATGAAATGGTGCCCAACAGTTTTGTGTTGAACCTGGTGCATTTAACTTACCTTTTTCATTTAAAGTTATAGTTTGAATAAATTCAAATTTACCTTTTAAAAGTCTATACATCTTAACATCATCAATAGCAACAACCATTTCTACTCGAGGTCCAAATACAACATAAACTGAAGCAATAATGCTTTTTGCATCAAAATCACCTTTATAAATTCCATAAATAGAACCTACTGATAAATTTACATCTACTAATGAAGAACCATCTAATGGATCATAAGCAATTAAGTATTCACCATCTTTATTTAAATTTACAATTTCTTCTTGTTCTTCTGAAACAATAGCTTTAATACTTGGAATTGTTTTAAATATATCTTCAATAATTACATCACTTGCAATATCAAGTTTTAATTGAGTATCACCTGTTGAATTTTCTTGTTCACTTTTGCCAGTATCACCAGTTTCAATCAACTCTTTAATTTTAATACTTGCTTTTTCTATTGCTTTGATTATATCTTGCATATTTATACTCTCTTTGCGTTTTTATCAATCCAGATAATCATATCTTCTGGAGAGTTTAAGTTTAATTTCTCAATTGATGATGGAATGTCATCATCATTAATAGTGTCGTCACTAGCTATTGCATCCGTAACTTTAAAATAATCTTCATTTAAATTATTTCTAAAAATAGAAATTCTAGGTAAGTCTAGAGTTTTTAAACCTTCAACTAGTAAGTAATCAAAATCATCAAATAATTCAATCATTTCATTAATTGTAGAAGTTGTTTTTTTCAATAAAGTAGTTTTATTAGGACTTACTACTGCAACATCTGCACCTGTTTCTCCAAATTTAAACGAATCTTTTCCTGGTCTATCAAACATGGCTTTATCTTTTGGATCATGTTTAATAATACAAACCTTAAACCCTCTATCTTGAAGGATATTTGATACTTTAACTATTGCTGTCGTTTTTCCACTATTTGATGGTCCTGAGAAGGCCACTATTAATCTTTTTTTATTCATAAATTGGATTTTATCTAAATGATGGTTAAAGTATATTTATATAGATAATTATTGATTCTTTTTTTGTTTATATTCTCTTGGAAAGATATTCTCAAACCTTTTAAAAAATTTGACAAGGTTAGTAGGTTCATCAAAATTTAATTTGTCTGTTATTTCTTGTATTATTATAATCTTTCTTCATATTAATTTATTAATATTCTAACTTTTAAAAAGTATTTAAAAAAGGTAAAAAAGATACTTTTATGGTAAAAAATGGAAACTTTAGAAGGTATATAAGAAAGTACTAACTATATATTGAAATAAAATATATCAGTAAATAATATATTTTATTTCATAGATGATATAAGCTCTAATTTGCTAAAATACAAGTCTTATAAAAGTTTCAAATTCAAAAGGTTTAATAATAATGAGTGAAAATAAAGATTTTTTACATGCAATAGTAAATGAGGACTTAAAGTCTGGCAAATATAAAGAGGTTATTACTAGATTCCCACCTGAGCCAAACGGCTTTCCTCATATAGGACATGCAAAATCTATTTGTATAAATTTTGGTATTGCATCTGATTTTAATGGTACTTGTAACCTTAGAATGGATGATACAAATCCTACAAAAGAAGATACAAAATATGTAGAAGCACTAAAAGATGCTGTGCAATGGCTTGGCTTTGATTGGGGAGAAGATGTACGTTTTACTTCAGATTATTTTGATAAAATATATGATTATGCAATCAAACTTATTAAAATGGATAAGGCATATGTTGATAGTGTAAATGAAGAACAGATGCGTGAGAATAGGGGAACTGTTACACAAGCAGGAGTACGAAGTAAATTTGCAAACAGAACTATTGAAGAAAATTTAGACCTTTTTGAAAAAATGAAAAATGGTGAGTTTAAAGACGGAGAACATGTTTTAAGAGCTAAAATTGATATGGGTGCTTCTAATATGAAATTAAGAGATCCACTTTTATATCGAATTAGACATGCCCATCATTTTAGAGCAGAGGATAAATGGTGTATTTATCCAATGTATGATTTTGCTCATTGTTTATCTGATTATATTGAAGGTGTTTCTCATTCAATTTGTACTTTAGAGTTTGAAAATAATCGTGATATTTATAATTGGGTATTAGATACTTTAAAACTAGAATTACCACGTCCATACCAACATGAATTTGCTCGACTTGGTATAAATTACACAGTTATGAGTAAAAGAAAACTTTTAGAATTAGTTGATGGCAAATATGTTGATGGGTGGGATGACCCTAGAATGCCTACAATTGCTGGATATAAAAGAAAGGGTTATACAAAAGAATCTATCTTAAACTTCTGTGATCAAATTGGAGTTGCAAAAGCTAATTCAATGGTTGATGTTGCACAACTAGAATTTTGTATTAGAGATGATTTAAATAAAAAAGTACCACGAGTTATGTGTGTTCTTGATCCACTTAAAGTTACAATAGAAAACTATGAAGGTAGCGAAGACCTTGATGCTTCATATTATCCACATGATGTACCAAAAGAGGGTAGTAGAAAAGTACCTTTTTCAAAAGAGATTTATATAGAAAGAGATGATTTTTCACAAAATCCTGAAAAAGGATACTTCCGTTTAACTCCTACACAAGCTGTACGATTAAGACATGGATATATAATTACTTGTGAAGAAGTTATAAAAGATGAGAATGGAAATATTTGTGAGTTAAAAGCAAAATATTATCCTGATTCAAAAAGTGGAAGTGATACTAGTGGAATTAAAGTAAAAAGTGCTATTCAATGGGTTAGTTCTAAAGAAGCTAAACAAATTGAAGTAAGACTTTATGATAGATTATTTAAAAATGAAGCCCCTGAAGGAATAGAAGATTTAAATCCTGATTCTTTAAAAATTGTTAAAAATGCACTTATTGAACCTGCTGTTATACTTGAAAAAATAGATGAAAGATTTCAGTTTGAAAGACAGGGATATTTTTATGCTGATCCAATTGATTATAGAGATGAAAAACCTGTATTTAATAAAATAGTTGGACTTAAAGATTCTTGGGGTAAAAAAACAAAAAGTGAAGAATCAAATTCTAAAAATGAAGAAAAAAACGAAATAAAAAAACAAGCAAAAAATGAACAAGTAGTTGGTGAAGTTGCTGCTATGAGTGATGAGGAAAAAGTGTTATTTAATAAGTATTCAAAAGAACTTAGTTTAAATAATGAAGTAGCAAATATTTTAGCACGTGATGAAAAACTTTCAAGTTTTTATGAAGAAGCTTTATCTACTCTTAATAGCCCTATTAGTTTAGCAAATATTATTGTTACTGAAGTTGCTAGAGAATTAAAAGACAAAGAAATAAATCAGCTTAAATTTACAGCAGAGCAAATAGCACAACTTGTTAAAATTCTCGATACTGGTACAATTTCAAGTAAAATTGCAAAACAAGTTTTTGAAGAAATGGTAAAAAGTGGAGAAAGTCCGTCAAAAATAGTTGAAGACAAAGGACTTATCCAAATAAGTGATCCTGCAATTATTTCACCTATTATTGATGAAGTAATTGCAAAAAATCCAGATAATGTTGCTAAATTTAAAGAAGGTAATACTAAACTTTTAGGTTTCTTTGTAGGGCAAGTATTAAAGAGCACTGGTGGTAAAGCAAATCCTAAAGTTGTAAATCAGTTAGTTGCACAAAAGTTAAAATAGTAACTAATAAAATAAAAAAGGCAATATATGTACAAAACTTTATCTTTATCAATATTATCAACTATAGTAATAGGATGTTCATCAACTACAGCATTAAAGCATTTTGACAAAAGTGAGTTTGAATCAAAAGCTATGCAATACACAAAAAAAGCTGATGTAATTATAAATAAAGAGCAAAAAGTTCTTTTATGGGGAACATATTTAAATAATACTGATATTACAGAATTTGATTCAAAAGATGAAGTATTTGTTACATCTATTTATTTTGTAGAAGAAAAGAGTCAAGATATAAATGAAAATGGATACTTTTTTACTTTAAATGGAAAGAAGCCTAAATCTATTGAAGAGATTCAAACTGATAATGAAAAATATAAAGATATATTATCAAAAAACACATGGGGGAAATACTATCTTGTAAAGTTTAATGAAGTAAAAGATAGTTATGACTTAACTTTTACTTTAAGTAATACAAACTCTAATTCGGCAGAATTAAAGTTTGAAAAATAGAAGATAAAGTCACTTTATTTTCTTCATTTAAGTGATTATTATAAATATAGTAATTTGTTAAAACTTTTCTACCATATTTTCTAGTTTCTTCATATGAAATTAGCTCCATACTCATAAAGGGTTCAAATCTATTTTTTTCTTTAAATAATCCACGTTTAAATTGACTTCTTGTATATCCTGGACCCCCATTATATGCATAAGCTATAAATAAAGGATTTTTATCAAATTGTTTTTCTAAAGAATTAAGATGTTTATTTGCATACCTTAAATTTACTTCTGGTAAAAACTGTTCATAAATATTATATGACTCATTTAGCTGCTTTGCTAATTCTTTTGATAAGAATGGCATGATTTGCATTACACCTTGTGCAGTCGCAAAAGAAACTGCTGAAGGGATAAATCTACTTTCTTGTCTTCCAATAGCATACATTAAAACTTGTCTATTAACATCATAATTTTTCATAATATCTCTAAAAGGTTTAATATAATATTGCTTTCTATATTTCGCATATCTTTCTAATACATAAGCATAATGAGGTAATGTTGATGCATCTGTAAATAACTTTGAATATTTAGCAAGTTTATTATCATCAAGATTTTTCTTTGTATCTATATCAACTTCTATCCATTCAAATTGATCTAATGTATTATATGTAGTTGGCGTATTTGGAATATCAATATCATAATAAACATTGTCAATTGGAACTTCTAATAACTCTTTAGCATATAAAGAGTATAAGTTATTATCCCAACTTTGTGCCGTTTTATTTAAAAATGTTTTATTTTGTGTTAATAAATAAATCCAAAAAAGGGCTCTATCTTTATCTGATTGTAAATAGGATTTAGAATATGCTTTGTTTAAATAATTTAAAGCGACTAATTCTTCATTGTGGTTAATCGCATTTAAAGCTAATGAAAAAAAAGTTTGATTCGTGATTTTATTATTGTTTTTTACGTTAAATAAGGACTTTTGAACCTTATCTAATTTACCTCGATGAACAACATAAGTTATAAATCTATTAAAACTATTTTCTTTTGCTAGCTTATCAATAAAACTTTCCGGCATAATATTATTTATAATATTTGTACGATAAGTATCTCTTGAATCAAAAAACAATCTATAAAATCTACTTGTATTTGTATTTATTAATGCATTAAAAGGATCATCAGAAGCAAATATTTTTAAATCATTTGCTAAAGTAGGGTAGTCTTTAATCTTTTCAATTGCAAGTTTTAAGTTTTCTTTTGACATTGTAGTTGCATCAAAAATACTTAAACCTAAAGAAATACATCTAGAGTTTTCTTTGAGCAAATCTTTTGGCTTTGCTCTATAACATCTTAAGTCTTTATTTGGAATTTTAGAAAATCTTTTATTAAAAGCTTTTTTAACTCTCCCTTTTTTAGCTTTTGACATATCATAAGCTGTTTGTGCCTCTTCTTCACTAATATCTTTTTGATTTAAATATTGAATAATAAAAAAATCTTTTGCATAAGATTTTGGTTTTTCTTCAAGCCAATCTAGTGTGACTTTAAAACCTTTGTCTGTAATATTAACAGCTTCAGTATTTGCATTAAGATTTAATGCCACAAAGCAAAATAGTGAAGCTACTAATTTTTTCATAATATCCTACTAAAAGAATAGGTTTTTTAAGAAAATTTCTAAGAACATTAATCCAAAGATTAATATTAATGGAGCTAAATCCATACCACCAAAAACAGTAGGAATATATCTTCTCACAAAAGCATACGCTGGTTCTGTTAATCTATATAACATTTGAACAATAGGATTATTTGGATCTGGTCGTACCCATGTTAGTAATGCTGAGATTATAATAACCCATTTATATAAAGATATAATTGTTAAAACTACAGTAAGTACTGAAGTTGTGAAAGCATCTATCATTTTATAATTTCTCCTAAGTAGTTTTTAATTAATGCATAAATATTTGAAATATCAGGTCCAGTTTCTTCTCCTGTTAAAAGATATCTTAAAGGCTTAGTTAAAGATTCATCTTTTAATCTAGTTTCATTTGTAATATATTTACTTAACTCATTAAAATCATCATAATATGGAGCATCTTGTAAACATGTTTTCAACTTTATAAACTCACTTTCAAAACCTTTACAAGTAGTTTTTTCTTCAAAGATTGTGTGTATTTTAGCTTTTAACTCTTTTAATGTAGAAACTTCTTCTAAGTATATTTTTCCAAGTTTTCCTATATCTAAATCTGCAAAACCTAATAATTTAGATAGTCTCATTTCATCCATTTGTTCTAAATGTTTTTTATTAATAAATCTTAATTTTTCAATATCAAAATTAGTTACATTTTTTGAAATATCTTCAATCTTAAACCATTCTATTGCTTCTTCCAAAGAAAATATTTCTTTTGGAGTCTTATTTCCTAAAAGAACTAAATAATTTGCAATAGCACTTGGAAGAAAACCTTCCTCAATTAATGCTTTTACAGAGTTCAAATCATTTGGGATATTAGAAATTTTTGTTAAGTGTGCATATTTAATCTCTTTTGTATAAGATAAAGAATTTCTTATATGTATTTGCTTAGCAGTATTTTCAATATATTTTTCACTTCTAATTATAAATGAAACATCCATTAACATATCATCAACCGCACAAGCATAATCATATGTTGGTGTTTTATCATGTTTTAAAATATTAAAAGCATCAACTTCATCAGGCCTTACATCAAAATCACCTTTTAAAATATCAGTAAATTTGATATTTTCTTCTGGTTTGTTAATTCTTACTGTAAAAGGGGCATTTACTTCTAAAACTGCTTCATCAGATAAAGTTTGACAAAAACCATCATATACAAAAGGTTTTCCATTTTCTTTTGCTTCATCTTCTAATTCTTTAAGTTTAGCATCTCCACAAAAACAAGAAAATGCTTTCTTTTTTGTAAGAAGTTGCATAGCCATTTTTTGATGATATTTTAAAGAATCACTTTGATGTGCAGCTGTTAAATAATCAATAGAAAAAAGACTCAATATTTCTAAAATTTCTTTATCTTTTCCATCAATATTTTTTTCTTGATCTATATCTTCTATTCTTATTACTAAGTCTTCATTTAATTGTTTTGCCACAATATAATTAAATATTGCAACTCTTAAACTTTCAATGTCCATATTAGATGTAGGACTTGGTGCAAATCTTAACAAACTATTTCCTTACAATTGCAAATGTTAAATTATTAATCTCTTCATGAGATTTTATAAACTTATTTAAATCTTCTAGTTTTAAATCTTGAATTAAATCTAACTCTCTTTTTGGATAATCTTGATCTAACCCTCTATAATAAAGAGTAAAAGCTTTATTTAATCTTTGTGATAAAACTTCATTTCTTAAAGGTTCACTTCCAGTTAAAAAGTTTTTTGCAGCTTTTAACTCATCTTTAGTAACACCTTTTTTAACAAAATCTTTAATAATTTCTTTAACTAAAGATTGTGCTTCTTTTGCTGTTTCATTTTTAGTTTGTAAA
Organism: Poseidonibacter lekithochrous; assembly: GCF_018861145.1. Classification (GTDB taxonomy): domain Bacteria; phylum Campylobacterota; class Campylobacteria; order Campylobacterales; family Arcobacteraceae; genus Poseidonibacter; species Poseidonibacter lekithochrous_A. The sequence goes on along the minus strand of NZ_JAHKQT010000023.1, from coordinate 107,273 downwards.
TAACCACTAAAGAATGTATGAGATTTATTTATAGAAACAGAACCATAAGCACTATAAGCAAGTCCTCTTTTAACTCTAATTTCTTCCATAAGTCTTGAACCAAAACCAGAACCACCTAGAATAAATGATGCAACCTTTGCTATATATCTATTTTCATCAGATGCTGTAACATTATATGAACTACCAAAATAAATATAAGCTTGTTCTGTTTCTTTAATTAGTGTTTCTTCTGCATCTTTAGATACAAAATTAATCTCTTCTAATTCTCTTTTAACTCCTGGCTTTAAAACATCCAAAACTGGTTGAATTAACTTTGCAAATTCTTTATAAGTAAAATCTCCACCAGCTACTACTATTAAATTATTTAGATTAATTGTATCGTTAATAAAGGTCTTTATATCTTTAAGATTAATATTTTGAATACTTTCTAAATTACCAGAACTAGGGCTTGCTAACGATGTACCTTTAAAAAGATTTGCTTTTAATAAATTTTTTGCAGTATAATCAAAATCATTCTCTTTTCTTTTTAATTCACCTGTTTTTAACGTCTTTAACTTAACTAAAGTATCCTCAGTATAATTTGGTGATTCAATTAATTTAGTTAATAAATTAATTGATTTCTTAGTTACATCTTTTAAGTTTGATAATTCTATTACAAAAGTTTCAAAACCATTTGAAGTATGTAAAGAAATTGCATTTTCTTCTAACTTTTGTGCAAACTTTGTTGAACCTAATTCTTTTGTTCCTTCATTTAATAACTTTGAAGAAAAACTTGCTAATCCACTTTTATCTTTATCTTGAATATAACCTGAGTTCTGAAAAACCAATTGTAAATTTAAAATTGGTAAACTATTTTGTTTTTCAAAAACTACTGGAACTTTAATCCCTTTTATTTCTATATGCTTTATGTCAGCACTCATTAAACTTCCTTGTAAAATTACTAATGCAAATAAATATTTTTTAAATTTTTTAATCAAAGGTCTAATACCTCTCTAATATCTCATAAGCTGTATTTCTTTTTGCTGGTTTTTCACCAACATCTTTAATCAACCTAATCATCTCTTCTTGATTCATTCGATTAGAAGCTCCTGCAGCTTTTACTACATTTTCTTCCATCATTGTACTTCCTAAATCATTTGCTCCAAAATTTAAAGCTAATTGACCTATGTAAGAGCCTTGTGTTACCCAAGAACTTTGCATATTCATAAAATTATCTAAGTAAAGTCTTGAAACAGCAAGTAATCTTAAATATCTATTTGATGATTGAGGTTTAATATCTGGAATCTCTTTTAAAAGAGTTGTATTCGCACCTTGGAATGACCACATAATAAAGGCTCTAAATCCACCCGTTCTATCTTGTAAATCTCTTAATAATTCCCAATGTTCAATAATCTCTTCATCAGTCTCAACTGTTCCAAACATCATTGTTGCAGTTGTTTTCATTCCAATAGAATGTGCTAATTCATGAACTTCAATCCAATCTTTACTATCCATTTTATTTGGTGCTATAATATCTCTTACTCTATCAGATAAGATCTCAGCTCCAGCTCCTGGAATTGAACTTAAACCTTTTACTTGAAGTCGTTTTAAAACTTCTAATATTGTGATTTTTGATACTTTTGCAATATATTTAATTTCAATTGCAGAAAAACCATGAATAGTGATCTGAGGATATTTAGTATGAATATGAGAAACTAGTTCTTCATAATAATCAATTTTAAGTTTTGGATGAACTCCACCTTGAAAAAGTATTTGTGTTCCACCAATTTCTAATAATTCATCAATTTTTGAATCAATCTCATCAAACTTTAATACATAAGAATCTTCATCTCGTCCATGTCTAAAAAAAGCACAAAACTTGCAATCTACCCAACATACATTTGTATAGTTTATATTTCTATCAACTATAAAAGATGTAGTTTTATCAGGATGTAACTCAAGCTTTCTTTTTGTAGCTAATTCACCTAACTCTAATAATGAAGCATTTTCAATTAAATCTAATGCTTCAGCGTTAGTTATTCTTCTATTTAATAAATCCATTTTTTTAACCATTAAAAACTACTCCCCAGTGAGAATTCAAATGTTGATGTATCATCATCCTCTTTTGCATCTAAAGCTTTTGCAAAAACAAGTTGTAATGGTCCTAAAGGAGAAATCCATTCTAATACAGCACCAGTACTTGATCTTGCAATATCACTAAAGTTATCTTCCCCAATCATTCCATAATCATAGAATAATGCCCATCTCATTTTAGCATTAGGTATTAAAGGGAAACTCATTTCTATAGAGTTTGCCCAAGACCTTTTATAAGGTTCAGTAACATATCCATCAGTATTTGAAGGGAAAGCATAAGAAGAGTATCCTCTTAAACTTTTTACTCCTCCTAAGTATAATGAATCACCTTGATTTATTTGTCCATTATCTATTAAAGCACTTACCTTAGTTCTAAATCTGAAAATCCAATCTAATTCAGCATAGTCATTTAAACTATTAAAATACTTAAAGTATGAAGTTGATTTTAAATATCTTGAATCTCCACCAACACCAGCATATTCTAAAGAAGTTCCAGCTTTTATACCTTCTCGTGGCAATTGATAGTTATCTGTATTATCAAAGCTTAAATATGGTGTTAATGAACTTGAAATATAATCTGCATTTTTAAATCGACTATCTTCAGGAACAGTTGAATCATCATCATATGTATACTCTTCTTTTATAAAATCAAGTTTATATCTTAATCCACCTCTTAAGTTTCTAAAAATTTCTCGACCAACACCAACTGAAAACCCTTTAGTATTTTTATCTAAATCATAAACAGTTCTACTAATTTCATTATCAGAATTATGCGCTTCAATATCACCATTAAATTTACTATCATTAATAGAAGGATTACTTAAGTTTAAAGAGAATTCACTTGAATTAGCAGATAAATCTGCACTTATTCCTACACCTAAACCTGAACCAAATACATTTGAATCTTTTACAGACCCACTTACCATAATTTTATCATAAGATCCGTATCCACCACCAAGTGTTAAAGCTCCTGTAGCTGCTTCAACTACTTCAATTAAAATATCAATTTTATCTTCTGTTACTCTTTTTTGCTCAACTTTTACTGTTTCAAAATAAGATGATCTACCTAATTTTGATTTTGTATCTGTAAAGTCTGTTTCATTATATAAATCACCAGGAGCTAAATATACATCTCTTCTTATAACTCTATCAAGAGTTCTTGCATTACCTGAAATTTTAACATCATTAATATAAACTTTTTTACCAGGGATTACATTATATACAATATCAACTTTCGAGTTTTCTGTATCTTTTTTAACATCAAATTTAACTTCCGCATAAGCATAACCTTTGTTAGCTACTTGTGTTTTAATATATGCCTGATCTCGTCTAAGTTTTTTAATATTAAATGTATTTCCAATAATTAAATCTAATTCTGGATAGATATCTTTAGCATCAACAATTGAAGGATCAAGATAAATTTTAATATCATTTGTAATATATTTACTACCTTCATTTATAAAAAAGTCTAAATTTGCTTGATTTGAAGCAAAGTCAATATTTAAGAAAGGTTCTTTAACTTGTGCATCAAGGAATCCTTTTTCAAAATATAATTCATTTATTCTTCTTGCATCATATTTTAATTGATCAATTTTAACTTCACCATCATTTTGTCCAAACCACCAGGAAGCTACTTCTTTTTCTTTATTAGCCGTTACATGGTCAAAATCATCTTGGTCTAATTCATCAGCACCATAATAATTTGCTTTTTTAATAATAATTTCATCACCTTTATTTACATTAAATGTAACTTTTAAAGAGTGTTCATTAATAGTTTCAATTTCTGTTTCAACAACAGAGTTAATATATCCATCATTTTCTAAAAGGTCTAATAATATTTTTTTAGCATCTTTAATTCTTTTCTCTGTATACATAGAACCTTTTTTCAATTTAATCATTGTCTTTAATGACTCAATATCATCTGTTCTTGATTTATAACCTTTTATATCAATATTAGCAATTGAAGGTTTTTCTTTGAAGTTTAATTGTAGTTTACCGTTATCATTAATAACAACTATATCATCAAAGTAGCCAAATTTATAAAACTTTTTTATTGCATCATTTATTTTATTATCATTAATTTCATCACCTGGCTTCATATCAAGTGTTTCATCTACTATTTTTTGAGATATCTTATTTAAATTATTATATTCTATAGATTGTATTGTATCTGCGTATAGTGCAGTTGCACATACCAAAGAAAATAGGATTACTTTATTTTTCACGACTTTCCTTAAATTTCATAATTAGGCATTAATATATCTAAATTCACTTTATATAAATATTAATAGTTAGTTGCCTAGTATTTGATTATTTTCACTCTTTAAAATTCTAAAATCTCATATGTGCAATTATAATAATCATCTCTAAATATATTAATTGCACATGCTTTAAAAACTTTCTTATTTGGTACTATATATTTTAATTTTACATTTGATTTATCTAAGTTTTCTTGGTCTATGTATTTAATACAATTACTATGAAATTCTTTAATATGAGTATGAGTGATTTTTCTCCCAGTAGTATGATTCCAATTTTTGCATTGTATTAATATGACTTCATCATCTTTTTTACAAATAACATCAATTCCACCATCTAACCTGTCTTTTTTAATTCCATTTAGATAAATATCATAGCCATCTAATTTATAATATCCAGCAACTTTCTTTTCATAATCATCACCTTTTTCTTTTTTCTTTTTATTTGACATTCCAGATTTTAATTCTTCTTTTTCTTTTACATTAGGTGTTTCTATATCTTCTATTCTAATCTCTTTATGTTTATTTTTATAAATTTCTTCTTGTTTCTTTAAGTTCTTTTTAAAAGCTTCTTTTCTTTTTCTTATCTTATATTCTTCTACTGATTCAGAAAATTGTTCTAATTCCTCTTCTTTTTTAATAGGTTGTTTTTTATTTTGCATTGCATAATCAAGGTTCTTCTTAAAAGCTAAAAAATCATCTTCATCAAATGTAGAATAAGCCGATTTAAATCTATTATCAATAAAAACAAAATAACGTGTTCTTTTTACAAAAGACAAACCTATTAATATAATATATGAAATTATCATAAATGAATTTATTCCAAAAAAGACAATCATTATTGTAAGAATAAACATTATAGGAAAGGTAATATTTTTTAATGTTAGTATCTCTTCTGAATAATCAACACTATTTATATTATCTATCGCATAAATTTTATTTTTAATTCTTAATATATTTCCACTAAATTCCACTTATATCTTTCCTCTTAAATCATTATATATTTTATGTAAAAGGATTTTATTACAATTATTTTTATTATTTAATTAATTATTTTACTATTTAAAATTGACTAATTGTATATTTTACAAGTTATTATATATAAAATTTGATAATTATTATTTTAGAATTTTAATTTATTAGCTATTATTATATACTAGCTATATTAAAAAAAGAGTAGTAAATCCCAATTAATTGAACATTTAAGAAAAAAAATACAAATAGTTAAAATTCTATGGATTAAATACAATAAAAAAGAATTGTAAAATTTATAATTTAAAGGGTTTAAATCAATATTAAGATATAATCTCAAAATTAATTTACAAAAAAGGTGTTAATTTGAATATAGGAATAGTTGGTTTAGGACTAATGGGTGGTTCTTTAGCAAAAGCAGTTAAAAAATATGGCATAGCAAAAAAAGTATATGGTTATGCTAGAAGTGAAAACTCAAAGAAAGAGATTTTAGAGCTAGATTTAGTAGATGAATTGGTTGATATTCAGACATTAAAAGAGAACTGTGATTTAATTGTTTTAGCAATTCCTGTTGATAATATCATATCTTTTTTACCAAATCTTTTAGATATAAGAAAAGATACTACTATTATGGATTTAGGCTCAACAAAAGAGTTTATTGTAAAAAATATTCCAGAGCAAATAAGAGAAAATTTTATAGCAGCTCATCCTATGTGTGGTTCTGAGAAGTTTGGACCTAAAGCTTCTATGGATAATTTGTATGAAGGGAAAACTGTTGTTTTATGCGATTTAGAAAACAATACAGACCTTCATAAAAATAGGGCAATAAAAGTATTTCAAGATATTGGAATGAGACTTGTTTTTATGGATTCTCATAACCATGATCTTCATGCTTGTTACATGTCTCATTTACCTCATGCAATTTCTTTTTCTTTAGCAAATACTGTTATGAATCATGAAGATCCAAAATCAATCATTGCACTTGCTGCTGGTGGATTTACAGATATGAGTAGGATTGCAAAATCTAGTCCTAATATGTGGACAGATATTTTTAAACAAAATAGAGAAAACCTACTAAGTTCAATAGATTTATTTGAAGGTCATATGAAAAAAGTTAGAGAAATGGTTGAAAATGAAGAGTATGAAAAACTAGAAGAATGGATGAAAAAAGCTAATACTTTACATGAAATATTATGAATAAAAGTATAAAATTAACTCAAGAAATTGAGTTAATAGCTTCTTGAACTTTTAAAGCTTGAAAGTGTTCATAAACATCATGACATCTAATTATTGAAGCACCTCTATTAACAGATTCTAAATGAATTGCTAAAGTTCCAGGAAGTCTATCTTTAATCTCACATGGTGTAATCATATCAATCATAGATTTTCTACTAGCACCTATTAATAATTCATATCCAAAATGTTTAAAATGTACTAATTTATTTAAAAGTAATAAGTTATGAGCTAAAGTTTTTCCAAAACCAATACCAACATCTAAAACTATATCTTGAAGGCCGAAACTATTAGCTTTTTGTATTTGCTTTTTAAAATATTCATCTATATCTAGAATAACATTATTATATTGTGGTTTTTCTTGCATATTTTTAGGATTATTTTGCATATGCATTATAATAACTTTGGCATCATATTTAGCACTTACTTTACAAACTTCATCATTTGCTAAGCCTGTAATATCATTTACTATTTTAAAGCCTTTATTCAAAACATAATCAATAACCAAAGGAGAATAAGAATCAATAGAAAAATCTACTTTTTCAAAATATTTTTCTTTATAAATAGTATCAACAATATTTTTTAGACGCTCTAGCTCTATTTTTTCATCAATAGTAATACTTCCAGGTCTACTTGAAACTGCACCAATATCAATAATATTTGCACCATCTTCAATCATTTTCTCTATTTTAAAACTAGCTTCTTTATTATCAAATCTACTATCTTTAAAAAATGAATCTTCATTTGCATTTAAAACACCCATAATTTTTGTTTTATTAGTTTGCATTTGTATTAACCCTTAGTTTATATTAGTTTTTTGATTTGCTAAAGATAAAAGTAATGTTGTTAAAATATTAATTGGTCTTGAGTTTAATTCTAAAAGTTTTGAAGCTTTTGAAAATAGATCTAATTGAGTAGATGTTAGTTTCATATTCTGTTTATTTGCTTTTAATAAAATAGCTTCTATCGTAGTCTTTGCATCATTTTTTGATATTTTTTGATTTTCCTTTAAAAATACGTAAATATCTTTTAAATCTAACTTTAGAATATCTAATGAAATTTCATCTTTTAATAATGAAGTTTTCATATATTTATAAGGCATACGAGAATATATAGTTGGTAAAATTGAAGATTTTGAATTTGTGAGAATAATAAAAACTACATTTTTAGGAGGTTCTTCTAATACTTTTAATAAAGAGTTTTGTGCTTCTTTTCTAAAAGTACTTCCACAAAGAAAAATATATTTATTTTCATTTGAAGCAATATATGCTTCTTTTATAGCTTGATTTGCTTGGAGAAGTTGGAATTCATCTTTCTCTTCATTTTTAATTATTCTAACACTATGAGGAGAATAAAAAGGTGATAAATCACTTAATGTTTTCTCTATATCATTAACAATTAAGATAGTTGATTTATCAATTTTTTTATCATACATTTTAGTTTTCTACATTAATTTCTGCAAAAAGGGCAGAACTTACAGTTTTATTATACAATCTAAACATTTGTAATAGTTTCATATCTAAAGCTTCATCATTTGATCTTAAGTTAAAAGCATCTTGCATTTCTTCATCAAAAAGCCAAAGAAAAGAGTTTTTAGAAACTTTAGGAATTACTGCACGTACATCTTGACTTTTACCTATATACCAAAAACAATATCCATTAGGAAAAGAGATATTTAACATATCTTTTATATATGAAATATCATCGTCTGATTTTATATTATCCATATATTTATAGAAGGATTTAAAATCGTAAAAAGGTAAAAATGGTCTATTTAACTTAGAAGAATTAACATTAGTTAAAATATATTCTAAAAACCATTCTCTATCTCTATCTGTTAAAACAATAACAGAAGCACCTTTTTCTAATAAATTTACAATATTTTTAGAAACTAATGGAGTCCATTCATATTTTTTTTCTTCTAACCAAGGAGAGATTAATCTATCTTCCCTGATTGTATCAACAGTCCAATTTAAAAATTCTTGCACGTTTATTTATCCAGATTATAAGCTTCGTGTAATGCTCTTACTGCTAATTCTGCATATTTTACTTCAATAATCATTGAAATCTTTATCTCTGAAGTAGATATGATTCTAATATTAATATTTTCATTTGCCATTGAAGAGAAAGCTTTTGAAGCAACACCTGTATGAGATTTCATTCCGACACCAACAATTGATACTTTACAAATATTTTCATTATAATCAATATTTTTAGATTGATCTTTAAACTTTTCCATTACATCTTTACATAATGCAAAATCAGTTGTAGGGATTGTAAAATCTAAATCAGTTGTACCATCAAGTCCTCTTGTCTGAACTATCATATCAACATTGATATCAGCATCAGCAAGTGATGTAAAGATTGATGCAGCGATGCCTGGTTTATCTGTTACACCATACATACCAACTCTGATTTGGTTTTTATCTAATGCGATTCCACTTACAACTGGTTTTTCCATAATATTTTCTTCCTTTGTTATTAATGTACCTTCCACTTCAGGAGTGAAGCTAGATCTTGATACTAAGTTTACATTTAATTTTTTTGCCATCTCTACTGATCTATTTTGTAAAACTTTTGCTCCTAATGAAGCTAATTCTAACATCTCATCATAAGAAATCTTTTCTAATTTTTTTGCTTTTGGTTCAATTCTAGGATCTGTAGTATAAATACCATCAACATCTGTATATATCTCACAAATATCAGCTTCAATAGCACCAGCAATTGCGACTGCTGTTAAATCACTACCACCACGACCAAGTGTTGATACTCTTTTAGTATCAATAGTTACACCTTGAAAACCAGCAACAATAACAGTTTTTCCATCTGCTATTGCATTTTTAAGATTTGTTGTATCAATATCTTCAATTCTAGCTTTCATATGAGCATTATCTGTAATAATACCAGCTTCTCTACCACTCATTGAAGTAGTTTTATAACCTTGTTCATTTAAAGCAATTGACAATAATGCAGAAGTAACTCTCTCTCCTGAACTTAATAACATATCCATTTCACATGCATTTGGCTGTGATGAAAAACTATCAGCATATTCAATTAATTTATTTGTTTCACCACTCATAGCAGAAACTACTGCAATTACATCATGACCTTCATCTTTTATTTTTTTTATTATATTTGCAACATTTTGGATTCGCTCAAGTGTACCAACACTTGTACCCCCAAATTTTAATACTTTTAACATTTACTCATAATTCCTTTTTAAATATAGCCTTCATTTTTAAAATATTTTAAAACTTGCTTATAAACTGTTCTTTTAAAGAAAGTTATATAGTCATAGATATTTTTTGTTGGTACAAATTTATATTCACTGAATTCTGGGATTTCAGTGTCAATATTAACTTTTGCACCTTTTTTTAATTTTACTAAATAGTACTTTTGTATCTGACCATCAAAGGGGTGCATTTTTTTTGCAATTGCAGGAGGGAAGTCATAAGATACCCATTGAGGATATTCTGCAATAATCTCAATTTCTCTCGTTCCTATTTCTTCTTCAAGCTCTCTGTATAATGCTTCTTTTGCATTTTCACCTTCATCAATTCCACCTTGTGGGAATTGCCAAGCATTATCTACATCAGTACGTGACGCTATAAATATTTCGCATGTATGTGGGTATTTCGCTGATAGTACAATCGCTGCTACATTAGGTCTATAATTTTTAGTATTATCTTTTGTGATTTCATTTTTATCAGTCATAAATATGTTTTCCCTTATAATTAGCCAAAGATTTTACAGAAATTAGGATTAAAAATTGCTTTTATATATACATATACCTTTTTGCGATAGCAAATGTTTTTACTGTGCATTCAATTCATATACTGATAAGTTTCATTTGAAACAAGAGTATATGAAAGCACTAAAAAAACAATTAAAAAATGAATTAGATATTTATGTTAAAAAACATAATAAAGAAATAGAAACAGTATTTATTGGAGGTGGTACACCATCTTGCGTAAAAGCTCAAGAGTATGAAGAAGTTTTAAATATGATAAAACCATATTTAATAAAAGACGCAGAAATCACAACAGAAGCCAATCCAAATTCAGCTTCATATGAATGGCTCGAAACTATGCATAGTTTCGGTGTAAATAGAGTTAGTTTTGGAGTACAAAGTTTCAACAATGAAAAGTTGAAATTCCTAGGTAGATCGCATAAGAATAAAAGTGCTATAGAAGCTATACAAAATGCAAATAGTATAGGCTTTAATGGTATTAACTGTGATATAATATATGGAGTCCAAGGAGACACACTAAAGAGTATGAAAGAGGATTTTAGACAAGCTTTTTCCTTACCAATTACACATTTAAGTGCTTATTCATTAATGATTGAAGAAGGTACAAAGTTCTTTGATAGATCTAGTGTAAAAATTGATGATGAAGAGTTATCTTATGAAATATTTGATTTTATTAAAGAGAATAATTTTACTCAATATGAGATATCAAATTTTGCTAGAGAAAAAAAATATGAATCAAAACATAATTATGGATATTGGGAACATAAAGAATATTTAGGAGTAGGTGCAGGAGCGGTAGGATATGTAAATAAAAGAAGATACTATCCTTCTAAAAGTATTGAAGAATATATAGCAGATCCTTTTAAAATGGATTATGAAGCAATAGATTTAGATGACATAAAAACGGAGAAAATACTACTTGGTTTTAGGTGTTCAAATGGTGTTGAACTATCACTATTTACACAAAAAGAACTAGAAAAAGTAAAAGATTTAATTGAAAATGATAAAGTTTTAGTAAAAGATAAAAGAATTTATAATAAAAACTTTTTATTATCAGATGAATTAGCATTATATATTTTAGAGTAATAACAATTTAACTATAATATCAAGTTTAAAAAAGGTTTATACATAATATGACAATAAAAGATACGATTAGAAAATATACAAATGATTTAAAATTTGTAACACATATTCCAGCAAAAGAAGTTGAGATGCTAATGATGTATTTATTAGAGAAAAATACTATATGGTTACATCTAAACTATAATAAAGAATTTGAACAGCAAAAAGAGCTTGAAAAGTTAATAAAAAAAAGAGTAACAAATTATCCAATGGAATACATAATAAATAAAGCTTCATTTTATGGAGAAGTTTTTATTGTTCAAGAGGGTGTTTTAATACCTAGACCAGAAACAGAATTATTAATTGATAATGCACTTGAAGTAATTAAGAGTATAAAAGACAAAAAAGAAACAATTAATATAATAGAAATAGGTACTGGTTCGGGAATAATTTCAGTTATGCTAGCGTTATTAATAGAGAATATAAAAATAATTGCAGTTGATATTAATGAAAAAGCATTAGAACTTGCAAAGAAAAATGCAAAAAAACATGGAGTTGAAGATAAAATTGAATTTAGATTAAGTAATTTATATGAGAATATAGATGAAATAAATATAGATTTAACAATATCAAATCCACCTTATATAGCAGATGATTACGAATTACCAACTAATGTAAAATTTGAACCTTCAAATGCATTATTTGGTGGAAGTGTAGGTGATGAATTATTAAAAAAGATAATTGATCAAACAAATAAAAGAAATATTGAATATTTACTATGTGAAATGGGATTTGATCAAAAGAAACCATTAACAAACTATTTAGAAAAATTTAATATAAATAGTTTATCATTCTATCAAGACTATGAAAAGTTTGATAGAGGATTTACAATACAATTTAAAAAATAAAAAAGGATTATATAAATGTTTAAAGAATTTAATTTAGAAAAACTAACAGACTCAAAAGTATTATTAGAAAAACTATTAGAGCAATCAAAAAATGAAATATTAGAATTAATGAAAATAGAAGATAAAACATATGAAAATTTTGTTATGCCATATGAAGAAATAGGGGAGAGTATTAATGACTTTCTTACTCCAATTTTTCATATTGATTCAGTAAAAAATTCTGAAATCACAGGAAAAGTTTATGAAGAATGTCTTCCAGTTATTTCAAAATATGAAACTTGGATATCTCAAAATGAAAGTATTTATAGAGCTTTAAAAGATATACATTCTAAGTATAAAAGTACTTTAAGTAGTATACAAAATAAAGTCTTAGAAAATGAAATAAGAGACTTTGTACTTTCTGGTTGTCACTTAGATAATGATAAAAAGAAAAGATTAGAAGATATAAATTTAACTCTAAGTGAACTATCTCATAAGTTCTCTCAAAACTTATTAGATGCAACAAATAAGTTTGAAATGATTATAGAAGAGGAAGATGATATAAGAGAAATTCCTGCTTCAGATTTAGAATTAGCAAAATTTGAAGAAGAGGGTAAAACTAAATATAAGTTTACTTTACAAATTCCATCATATATGGCTTATATTACATATGGAACATCAAGACAGAGAAGAGAAGAACTTTATAAAGCTTATTGTACTAAAGCTCCTCAAAATGGAAAGATTATAGAACAAATACTTAAGTTAAAAAATGAAAAGGTAAAAATCTTAGGTTTTAATTCTTATTCTGAATACTCTTTACAAACAAAAATGGCTTCAAAAGAAGAAGAGGTTATTTCATTTTTAGAAGAATTAGGACATAAGGGAAAAGCTAAAGCAATTGAGGAATTAGAAGAAATTAAACAATTAGCGAGTAAAGATGGAATAAATGATTTTAGATCATCAGATATGGCTTATTATTCTGAAAAACTAAAGAAAACTAAATATGATTTAGATGAAGAGTATTATCGACCTTATTTTGAGCAAGAATCTGTATTAAATGGCTTCTTTGACTTCTTATATCAAATGTTTGATATCAAGTTTGTTCAAACTGATGCTAAAGCATGGGATGATAAAGTAAGAGTATATAATCTATTCTCTAAAGATAATGAGATTGCAAGAATATATATTGATCTTGAAGCTAGAAAAGATAAAAGAGGTGGTGCGTGGATGAATAACTGGCACTCTCATTATGTAGATTCAAAAGGAGAAAAACATTTACCTACTGCTTTTATAGTTTGTAATTTTCCTCAATCAACTGATACGACTCCTTCATTACTAAGACACTCAGATGTTGTAACACTATTTCATGAAATGGGACATGCTTTACATCACTTAGTTAGTGATATAAAAGATCCTTATGTTAGTGGAATTTCTGGCGTTGCTTGGGATACAGTTGAATTTCCTTCACAATTTTTAGAATACTTTTCATATGATAAAGATGTGTTAAAACTATTTGCTAAACATTATGAAACTCAAGAAGTACTAGATGATGAAGCCATTGATAGAATCATAAAAGCTAAAAACTTCCAATCTTCATTATCATTAGTAAGACAAGTAGAATTTGCTTTGTTTGACTTTAAACTATATCAAGACTTATACAAAAGTGAAAAAGAAGTACAAAATTTATTAGATGAAGTAAGAAAAGAATTTGCAGCAATGATTCCACCTTCATATAATAAGTTCCAAAATGGTTTCTCTCATATTTTTGCAGGTGGATATTCTGCTGGATATTATTCATATAAATGGGCAGAAGTACTAAGTGCTGATGCTTTCTATATGTTTATTGATTCAGGAAACATCTTCAATAAAGAGCTTGCTTTAAAATATAAAGAGACTATTTTATCTAAAGGTGGATCATCAAATATGGATAAATTATTTTACAATTTTGCACAAAGAAAGCCAAGTATTGATTCTTTATTAAGAATTGATGGAATTATTAGCTAAATTTAGCAATAATAACGAATTAATAATAATATTACCAAGGATGTAAGACAAATGACAAATGCAGAAACAATTTCAAAACTAAATAATGCTTTAAATACTTTAATAAAAGCCTACGAAGAACTTGAAGGTAAAAACACTGAGTTAGAAAATAGAATTACTGAATTAGAAGATGAAGTTCTTGAATTAGAAACTGTAAAAGAAGATTTAGAATTAAATGTAAATGACTTCAAAACAAATACAGAAGAAGATAACTCAAATATTTCATCAATGTTAGGAAAAATTGAAGGTTTATTAAATAAAAGAGTAACTACTGAAAATAAAGATGATACTTCATCTACGAATACAGAAGATGAAATAAAAACATCTGAAGAAGATAAAGAAACAACAAATGGTAATATCTTCAACAATAACACCGTAAATGATGATGATGATGATGATAAAAAACCTGAAGAAAATAAAATTGATTTAAACAGAATGGCATCTTTATTAAATGGGTTTAACAACTAGAAAAGACGATAATGATTACATTATTAGATAAAACATCTTTGTATAATACTTTTGGTGTCAATGATTTTGGCTCAATAGAGCTTGCTATTGATAATATGGCACCTTCAATGGTAGAGTACTATTTATCAGATTTAAGTGAATATTCTGAAGATGCATATTTAAACAAAAGTAATATAGAAAATAGTTTATGTATAGGGGATTATAACTTATACATAGACTATAATGATAATATCTATTTAGAGTTAGACAATAATCAAAATTCAACTTATGAAACTGCTTCTTTTTGGTAAAAAAATATTAATAAATATTATTTTATACTACTTAAAGAGAGGATATAATATAATTTGGAAATTATAGTTTCCAAAAGTAAAATATATTTTAAACTCAAAAAAGGTCAAAATTGAAATATCCATTAGATTGTGAAGATACATTTAGTCAGACATATTTATTCTGGTTATCAAGGTTTATTAGAAATAAGATCACATCTCTTTCAAATAGACAAGTTAAAGATAAAGATAGATTAGCGCAAATACTGCAAGAGCTTACAATTGGTTTTGATTCAATTGACACTTTAAAACTAACTATTAAAGAAGTACGTAATATTGGAATTAATAGCATCCATGTATATTTTATACCTTTAGAAAAATTATACAAGTTTATGATTAATTATGGACCTAATTCAATGAAAGAAATAGATGAGGAACTTCTACGTGACTTTTTAATTACTCAAACAAGTAAACTTTCAGATGCAACAAAGAAAAACTATAGAATATCATTAGTAACTTTTTTTGGATATATAGATAAGCAAAATGAAGAAGTAAATGGTTTTGTTTATAGATATGGTGTTGAGCTTAAGAATTGGGGAGGGTTAAGTGGTAAAAGTGGAACTAAACTGCCCTCATTTATGAAAAAAGATGAAGTTAGAGCTTTTATTCAAGCAATTGATAGATATCCTTTTAGTGCAAAAATAGCTGCAAGAAATAGACTTATTATCAAAATAATTCTTTACACAGGTATTAGAGTTAGTGAAGCTATAAATATTGAGTTAAAAGATTTTAATAAAGATGGTGATGCTTTCATAATTCAAGTAAGAGGAAAGGGTAATAAACCAAGAGTTGTTATGATAAAAGCAAATATTATAACAAATGATTTAAATGAATGGAATGAAGTTAAATCACATAACAACGCCCTACTTTTATGTAATCAAAAAGGTAAAGCTTTAACTCAAGCATATATTAGCAGTATTGTTGAAAAAATATTACTTAGCATTGGTATAAGAAAAGAAAAGAATGGTGCACATATGTTAAGACATACTTTTGCTACGATGCTTTATCAAAAAAGTAAAGACTTGATATTAGTTCAAGAATCACTTGGTCATGCAGATATTAATACTTCAAGGATATATACTCATTTTGATAAAGATCAATTAGAACGAACTACAGATATTTTCTAAAATAGAAATATTATCTTTTTTTACCTTTAGAGTAATCAATTATATATTGAGCAATATCGTCTAAAGGCACAATATTTTTAACTGCACCTGCATTAATAGCTTTTGCTGGCATTCCAAAAACAACACAACTTTCTTCATTTTGAGCAATAGTATACACATTATTTTGATACATATCTTTCATACCAATCATTCCATCATCACCCATTCCTGTCATTATAATAGCCATAGCACTGGAACCTATTACATTATTAACAGATCGATACAATACATCAACACTTGGTTTATGTTGACTGACTTTTTTTGTATCTAATAACTTTGTTTTATAATCTAAACCACTTTTTACAATAGTTAGATGCATATTTCCAGGAGCTAAATAAGCATGTCCATTTTCTAAAATTGTTTCATCTTTTGCTTCCTCTACGATTACATCTGAATAATCATTTAATCTATGTGCAAAAGAGTTTGAAAAACCATAAGGAATATGCTGTGTAATTAAAATAGGCGGTAATCCAGATGGAAGTTTTTGGAATACTTTTAATAATGCCTCAACTCCACCTGTTGATGAACCAATAGCTATTAGTTTATTCCCAGAACCTCTTGTTGGATTTGAAGGTATTACTTCATCTGGATGAATTTTATATTCAATTGTACTAGCTGTTTTCTTTTTTTTAATTAATGGTTTAGGTTTTTTTAAAGTATATCTTTTAAGTAAAAAAGTTAAACTTAATAATGTTTCTTTTATCCTACTTTGAAATGAAGACATAGACTCTCCACCTTCAGGTTTTGATATAAAACCAACAGCTCCATCATCAAAAATATCATTACCTCGAACACCCTCACCTGAAATAACAACGGCAGGCATAGGGTGTAGTCTCATAAGGTTTCTTAAAAATGTTACACCATTCATTTTTGGCATATTTATATCAATAGTTACAATATCAGGTTCATACTGCTTTATTTTTTCTCTTGCATCAAATGCATCAACAGCCATTGATACAACTTCAAACTCATCTATTTGATTAATCATATCTTTTATAATTCTTCTCATAGATGCAGAATCATCTATTACTAAAACAGTATACATTAAAAAACACCCTCTTTATTATAAAATCAGAAAAGCTCGATTTCCATTTCAGGTTCTTGTGCTTTATCTTCAATACCAAATAAATCAACACCACCAACATATTCTTTGATAACAGGAGCTTTTGTAATCTCTTTTTGTAAGAATTTTTCTTCTTGTAAAATTTTACTATCAGTTTCACTTTTTTGTGTAACTTTAATAAATGTTTCAAACTCATTTGCAAGTAAAATTAATCGTCCATGCTCTCCACGTGTGTGTTCACTAATTAATTTAAAACCTTCTGCTTTGCAAAAATCTTTTGCAAACTCAACGTTTCTATGTCCAATAGATTGAGAAGATAAAGATAATTGCATAATATCAGCTCCACCAGATATCTTTGCAAACATATTATTTTTATTACAACCTAATTTATACATTTCATTAAGCATTGCTTCAACTGAGTAAAGTCCATATTTCATATCATCATTACTATTATTACTATTAGGAAGCAAAAAATGATTCATAGCTTTTATTTTAGTAACTTTATCATAAAACATAATTGCAACACATGAACCTAATAAAGTTTTAAAAGCAATTTGTTCAATATCATTTCCAACTGCAAACTCACCACCTATAACAGTATGAGTAGATAAACCTTTTGTTTTTTGTGTAAATCTTACAGCTGATGCTTTTTCAATACTTCCATCTTTATGTCCAATTACAATCAAAATATTTCCTTTTCTTTTATAAAAATATTTTGCCCTACTCTTTTTACATAATGCACTAAATCCTGGGGATTTTCTGAATGCCCCAAATATAATGTTCCACCAATTTTTAAATGAGAAAAAAGTTTTCTTAATATTTTATTTTGATCTTCTGCTGAGAAATAAATTAATACATTTCTACAAAATACAATATCAAATTGATTTTTTGAAAATGGATAATTATTATCATTTAAATTCATAACTTGAAAAGAAAGCATCTTTTTCAACTCATCTTTGACTTTTATAAGGATTTCTTCTCCTGCTAAATTCTTTTGAATTCTTCTTTTAAAATATTTTGATGGTTTAATCCATTTAGGAAATTCTTTAGAAGATTTAGAATATCGATAAACACCATTAGCAGCATATTGTAATACATTTGTATCAATGTCAGTCGCTAATACAGAGGCATTTATTTTTTTCCCAAGCTCATCTTGTACTTCTAAAACTGTCATAGCCATAGAGTATGGTTCTTCACCTGTTGAAGATGCAGAACAATACATATTTATTTTATTTCCAGTTTTAGCAAGTTCAGGTAAAACTCTATTTTTTAAATCTAAAAAATGAAAATCTTCTCTAAAAAAATGAGTTTTATTTGTAGTAAAAGAGTTTATGAATTCAGTAACATAAGAACCTTCTTCAATTGAATGAAGAAGTTCCATAATATCACCCTTGTATTTAGAATCTCTTTTTAATTTATCAATTCTATTAGAGATCATAATATCTTTGTTATCAGCTAGTGTAATACCTGTTAATCCATATAAAAGTTTTTTAACTTTATTATGAACATCATCAGTTGTATAACTCATTTATGAAGCTTTTCTTGCTTTATTTATACCTCTTTCGATATTAATTTGAGCATTAATAATACCAACAACATCTAAAATAAGACCAATACTACCATCACCTCTTACAGTAGCCGCCCCTATTCCTTCAACTGATCTAAAGTTTTTATCAAGTGGTTTTACTACAACTTGATGTTGATTTAGAAATTCATCTATAGATAAAGCAACTTTTGTATTTCCTGATTTAACTACAATTAACATTCCATCTTCTAGGTTTTCAAAACTACTTTTTAATCCAAATAATTGATGTATTCTTACAACAGGGATAAACTCTTCTCTTAACATTAAAAGATCTTGAGTACCATCACCAATTTTCTTAATCATATCTGATGTTGGTTGTAAGGATTCAACAATTGAAGATAATGGTAAAATATATTTTTGATCACTAACTGCAATATCTAAACCATCAAGAATAGCAAGTGTTAAAGGTAACATAATTGTTAATACAGTACCCTCACCTAATTTAGTATCAAGTTTTAAATCTCCACCTAATTTTTGAATATTTGTTTTAACAACATCCATTCCAACACCACGTCCTGAAATTTCAGAAATTTGATCTGCTGTTGAAACTCCTGCTCCAAATACAAGCATTGCTTTTTCATTGTCATTCATATTATTATATTGATTTTCATCAATTTGACCTTGATCTAAAGCTTTTAATGCAACTTTCTCTACATTAATTCCACGTCCATCATCTTCAATAGTAATAATCATTTGACCATTAGCTTGTTCAGCTGAAATAACAATAGAACCTACATCAATTTTTCCAGATGCTTCTCTTTCTTCTGGAGTTTCTAGTCCGTGATCAAGAGAGTTTCTAATAATATGCATTAAAGGATCTGTTAATCCTTCAATCATTGCTTTATCAATTTCAACATTATCACCAAAGTGTTTGAATTCAACTTTTTTACCAAGTTTTTTAGAAATATCTCTTACAACTTTTGGGAATTTAGAGTAAATAGATTCCATAGGTACCATTCTAATACTCATAATTGAATCTTGCATATCTCGAATATGTCTTTCTAATAATTCTAATCTTTCAAGTACTGAATTTCTTGTTTTAGAATCATCTATTGTAGATGAGAATTGTGTAAGCATGGCATTTGTAATAACTAAATCACCAACATTATTCATTAATAAATCAATTTTATCTAGATTTACTCTAATATTATTATTTGTAGAAGCTTTTTTAGTAGCTTTTTCTTTTACTTCTCTACTAGCTCTTGGAGCAATTACAGCTTTTTCTTCAGATGAAGAAATATTTTCATTTGTAGTAACTGCAGTTGTTTCAGTAGTAGCTTCTACAACTTCAGTATCTTCAATACTATTAGTCTGCATTACAGAATCAGGTGTTAAAGAAGGCACATCATCAAAAAATCCAAAATGTTCTTTTTCTTCATTATCTACAGGTAAATCTTTATAATTTGCTGTTACTTCTTGTAAATCATCATCAAAAAATCCAAAGTTCTTTTGATTTTCGTCTATATCATCAGCAAAAATACCATATGATTTACTTCCAATTTGATCGTTTAAGTCATCGTCAAAAAATCCAAAATTGTCATTATCTAAAGCTTCTTCAACAATAGGTTCTTTATTAACAATAGGAGTTTGCACAACTGGAACTTCTTCAACCTTTTTTACCACTGTTCCATTTGAATATGCACGAATTTCTTCAAGTAATGAAGCTGTCATTTCAGTAAAAGTTTCTCTAGATAAATCTTCAGCTACTTCTAAATCCAAAATTTCCTTCATTACATCTAAACCATCAATTAAAGTTCCGGCCATTTCAGGAATAAATTCAATCTTATGATTTCTCAATTTATCCATTAAATTTTCTACATCATGAGTAAATTCAGCAAAAAGTTTTAATTCAACAGATGCTCCACTTCCTTTTAAAGTATGCACATCTCTAAATAATTGACCCATTTCTTCATCAGTTAATGAACCATTATTTTCAGCTTCTAAAAGTACATTATCAGCTGATTCAAAAAGTTCTTCAGCTTCTTCTAAAAACATTTCTCTATATTTTGAAATATCAAATGACATATTAGATCCTTTATTTATCTACTTAATACTATATTTACAGCTTTTAACAGTTGATCTGGAACGAAAGGCTTAACAATCCATCCAGTAGCACCTGCTGCTTTTCCTTTTGTTTTCATTTCATCACTTCTTTCAGTTGTTAGTACTAAAATAGGTTTTTTTGAATATTGTGGTATTTTTCTAAGTTCGCCAATAAGTGTTAATCCATCCATATTAGGCATATTTACGTCAGTTATTATTAAATCAAAATTTGCAGCATTAGCTTTTGCTAAACCATCTACTCCATCAACAGCTTCAGTTACATCAGTGTAACCACCCTCGTTTAATGCATAGTTTAACATATCTCTTAGCATTGTAGAATCATCTACGATTAAAAGTTTCGCCATATTAATACCCCTTAAGTTGTATAGTTAAAAAATTATTTAACTATACTAACGTAAGAAATATTAAACTAGGGTTAATTATTAAATTGAATTAGAAGCTAATTCAATTCTGTCTTTAGTTACTTTTAAAACTTTTATTTCTACTTCATCTCCAACAGTTAAAACATCAGAAACATTTTTAACTCTTTCTTTAGAAATTTTAGAAATATGTAATAAACCTTCTCCGCCTTTTGGTAAGGCCATAAACGCTCCAAAATCAACAATTCTTTCTACTTTAGCCATTAATACATCATCAACAGTATAAAGCTTTTCAAAATCTAAATTCTTCGAAGGTTGTTTTCTTGAAACTGCATTATTAGAAATAGTTTTAATATGTTCACAAGCATCAAGTACATTTTGCTTATTATTTCCACTAACCTTAACAGTTCCACTATCTCTATCTAAATCAATACCTACTGAGAACTTTTCAATTATTTCTTTAATAGTTGAACCAGCTTTTCCAATAACAACCATTATCTTACTTGGATCTATTGCAAATTGCTCAATTAAAGGTAAAGCTTCACTAGGAATAATTTCTTCTGCTGCTGTATGCATTAATCCTAAGATATGATCACGACCTTCTTTTGCTTGTAATAATGCTTCTTGTAAAACTGATAATTCAATTCCACCAAGTTTAATATCCATTTGTAAAGCTGTAATACCTTTATTTGTACCTGCAACTTTAAAGTCCATATCACCATCATGGTCTTCTAAGCCCATAATATCAGTTAACACAGAATACTCACCTTTTTCTACAACCATACCCATAGCAACACCTGCAACTAAATCAGAAATTGGAACACCTGCTGCTTTAAGTGCTAAAGAACCACCACAAACAGTTGCCATTGATGAAGAACCATTTGATTCTAAAATTTCAGAAACTAATCTTATTGTATCAGCATAATCATTATCAATAGTAGCTTCTAAAGCTTTTTTTCCTAAATTACCATGACCTAATTCTCTTCTTCCTACACCAAACATTGGTTTAGCTTCACCTACTGAGAAACCAGGAAAGTTATAATGTAACATG
Source organism: Poseidonibacter lekithochrous (assembly GCF_018861145.1). Lineage (GTDB taxonomy): Bacteria > Campylobacterota > Campylobacteria > Campylobacterales > Arcobacteraceae > Poseidonibacter > Poseidonibacter lekithochrous_A. The sequence continues at coordinate 84,912 of NZ_JAHKQT010000023.1, read as the reverse complement.
AAATTTTCAATTGAAGTTGATTTTTCAGTTAGTTTTTCAAACATTTGTCCATCTTTTGGACCACCAAGAGTTCCAACTACAAGTGCTTGTGTTTCACCTCTTGTAAATAAACAAGATGAGTGAGCTGATGGTAAAATATTTGTTTCAATAGAAATTGGTCTAACATCTTTTAATCCTCTTCCATCGGCTCTTACCTTATCACTTACAATCATATTTCTAACTATTTCTCTTTTTACAATAGAAACAGCTTCATAAATTACAGAAAATTCTATTTCATTTTCTTCACAATATGAATTTGTAGAAATCATTTTTGCTACATCTTTAAGTTCAGTTGCTCTTTCACTTTTTGCTAATTTTTTAATAGCTTCTGTAATATCTGAAGAGAAATTATCTCTTACATAAGAAATTACTTCTTCTGAAATTGTAAATTCTACTAATTCAACTTCTTTCATTTCTTTACAAGCAGTTTCAAATCCAGCTTCATACGTAGTATTTGCTTCAAGTAAAATTTCTTGAGCAAAAGCTATTGCTTCAACTAACTGTTCTTCATTCATTTCATTTGTATTATGTACTTTTGTAAATGCTTCAATATCAACTTCAATCATATCTGAAGATGATATAGCTTTCATTTCAATCATCAATAATTCATCTTTAGAACCAGCTATATATAAATCTAAAGTAGAATTTTCAAGTTCAGTCATTTTAGGATTTGCAACATACTCACCATCAATCTTTGCAACTCTTACACCACAAACAGATTTTTTAATTGGTAAATTTGATGTATATAAAGCAGCATTAGCAGCATTTAAAGCTAAAGCTTGTAAATCAACTTCTTTATCAGCACTTAATACTATAACAGTAATAGTTGTAGGATAAACATATCCTTTTGGGAATAGTGGTCTTAAACTTCTATCAATTACTCTTGAAGTTAATGTTTCAAATTCACTTGGTTTTGATTCTCTTTTAAAGAATCCTCCAGGAAGTTTTGCTGCTGCATATGTTTTTTCAACATATTGAACTGTTAAAGGAGTAAAATCTTCACTAACTGGATTATCAAACTCACTAACTACTGTTGCTAATACAACCGCATTACCTAATTTAGCTAATACTGATCCATTAGCTTGTTTAGCAACTTTGCTAAACTCAAAAATCTCTTGCTTTTTATTTAATTCAAATTCACAAACTGTTGACATTTATTTTAATCCTTTTTTATTGTTTCTATATCTTCAAACTTTACTTCATCTAATGTATCATAATAAAAATCAATAGATATAAAATGATCTAATTTCTTTATATAATACAAATCGTCAGCAATTGAGTCAATTGTTGTAATACTAGCTGTTGGTATTACAGGAACTGCTACTGATATTGATTTAGCGCCTAATTTAATTGCACTTTTAATACATGCCATCATTGTTAAACCTGTGTTTAATCCCTCGTCTATTAATAGAATATTTTTTCCATTTAGATTTGTTAACTTTTCACCATTTCTAAAATTATTGATTTCATAAGATAACTCATTTTCATATAAAAATTGTGATTGACCATAAATCAAATCTAAACTAATATCAAAAGATTTTACAAGTTCTTCATGTATTAAAACTTCTTCAGCTTCAGTAACAATTGCTATTTCACATTCATTATTACTAGCTGCAAAAATCTTTTTGCTAAACATCATATCTAGTTTGGCATTTAATTCCTTAGCAATAATACTAGCAATAGGATAACCACTACATGAAGTTGATAATACTGTCCAATCTTCTAATTTCATATTATCAATTGGAAGAATATCTAGTAATCTATAAGCAGCTACTTCTCTATTTTTAAAAAATATAGGATCAGGTGTCATTATTCATCTCCAACTGTATATTCTTGTTTTATTCCACCAAGAGGTTTTAAAGTAAGGTTTAAATAAACAATTTTTTGATCTACATCAATATCACTTGAAGAAGCAACTCTTTCTCTTTCATATTTTATATCAAAATTCCAACATTTATCATTAATATTAAGATTAATACCTTGTTTACTTCTTACTTTTTCTAATATATTATAGTTTTCATAATACCCAAATTTATAATCTTTTGAAATCTTATAATTTGCTTCAACATTATATGATTCTAAATCTTCTTTTCCAGAATTTGGTGTATCTTTTGATTTATAATATCCAGCTTTTAATGTTAAATCTTTTATATTATAACTTGCACTAATTGTATTTTCAATAAATTGCTTATCTTGAACATTATATGTTATTCTATTTGATATACTTGCATCTTTATAATTCAATTTAATATAGTTTTCAGTATTTTGAAGTTTTGGTTCATCTATACTATTATATAAAATTGATTGTTTTAATTTATGATTCACTAATTGTTCTAAATTATCATTGTTATACAAAGATTGGTTTAATGATATATTAATACTTCTGTTACTTGTAGTATTAGTAAACGGAGCTAATTCCTCATCGTTATTAGTTATATCATATAAATCTCCATCTTCCCTTACACTTTCAGGATGAGAATACTCTGCTTCAATATTCATAGTATGAAGATAATTATCATAAGGTTTAATTAAATCTGTACCAACAGAAATAGAAACTTCATTTTGAATTAAAGTTCCATTTTTAAAATTTGAACTATTATTTGTATATTCATATTTACTTAAAACTGTTTTATTTTCAATATTTACATATAAATAATCATCTAAAAAATATCTAGTGTAATTTATAGGTAATGACACTTCATAATAGTTTGCACCCAAGTTTTCTACACTTGTAAAATGCTTATATCTTGTATCTAAAGAATATAAAACTTTATTTAATCCAAAAAGTTCATCTGTATATGAATGAAATTGTAATTCAGGTAATTTTTGTAATGTTGCATCATTAGATTCGGCAGAAGTATCTATATAAAATCGTCCATATATCCCACCATAATATTTAGGCGTATTATAAAAATAGTTAATTTTTGATTCAACTTTCTCATCACTTGAAGTTGAATTATCATCTTCTTCTAAAGTATCATATTCAATATCATTTAGCCAATTTATAGATGCATATAAACCATCTTGATGATTTCCACTAGAAAAAAGCTTTGTTCTTTCATAGTCAACACTCCATCCATAATGTTTTTGATTATCTAAATCATTTTCTTCTCTATAGCTTTCTTTTTCTCTAAAGAAACCTGCATTTAATTTAAGCAATGAGTAAGCAGAATCAGCATATCTAAAATATGAATATGCTCCAAATCCTCTTTTATCTCTAATTTGTGGAATAATTTCTAAATCATAATTTGCTTTGGGTGCTATAAATATAGACTGAGAATAAGATAAACCTTCAGTATTTGAATACCCAATTGTTGGAGGTAATAATCCTGTTCTTCTTGTTGTATCTGTTGGAAACCCTAAATAAGGACTATAAAAAACAGGTACATTTCTAAAATATAATCTTGGATTATAAGCATGCATCCATTTGTCTTCTGTATCATAAGAAGCAGATGAAACTCTGATACTCCAAGCTGGATCTACACAATCGCAAGATGAAATTATTGAACTATCTAATTCAATATTTGTGTTATCTTTTGTAGATTTTTTTGAATTAACCCAAAGATTACTTTTCTTATCAAAAAGCATAACTGGGCTTTGAGCATATACATCGTTTTTTAAATTTACTAAAGCATAATCACTTTGCGTTTGAATAGTATTATCTTTTAAAATCAAAACATTATCAAATAATTCAAAAGTTTCTTTTTCTTTATCATAAATTATTTTAGATGCACTTAGATAATAAGTTGGTGAGAAAACAATAACACTACCACTAGCAGTTACGACATTACCTTCTGTTTTTATATTTTCAGAAATAAGTTGGAATTTTTCAGTTTGAAGTTCTTCACTAAATGATAAAGTACTAACTAATAATAGTGAGGCTATTGAACTCTTAAGCATTTACAACCAATGTTTTACCTGTAAAATCATGAAATGTTTTTCTTCCATCATTAAAAAATCCAATTAAGAAACCAACATAAAAGAACATTTCAGAAAATATTCTTCCAATTGATCTTAAAATTGCTGAAAAGATAGATACTCTACCCCAATTGTTTGCATCAATAACTTTAATTTTAGTTACAATTTTTCCTACAGTTGCACCATAATACCAAGTAAATAAAGCTTGATAAACAAACTTTAAAAATATTAAAGGCATTACTAAATCAGTTTTCATAAAAAACATCATTGCATTAACATCATGACTAACAGCCATAATGTTTTCCCAAAAAATAATAAGAATAATTGCAGTTACAAGTAAATCATCAATAACAAAGGCAGTTGCACGTGACCTTAATGATGCTAATTGTAAATCATTTGTATTGTTAGACATTTAACTACTTTAAAGCTTGATATGCAATATCAGATCTACATTTTTTTCCAGCAAAATGAACTTGTCCACATAAATCATAAGCTCTATCTCTTGCTTCTTTTATACTTTTTCCAAAACCTACACAAACCAATACTCTACCACCATCAGCTATTAATTTTCCATTCTCTTTTGAAACACCAGCATATGAAATATGAGAATTTAAAGCTAAGTCTTCATCTACTATTTCATCTACTATAATTTCAGCAGGTGTTGAGCTTGAGTATGGGTAGTTTTCACTTGCCATTACAACTCCAACTCCAAATTCGTTTTTAATTTTAATATCTAATTTATCAAGTTGTCTTGTAGCACCTTTATAAAATAACTCAGAAACAGGAGTTTCCAATAAAGGCATTAAAATTTCACACTCAGGATCTCCAAATCTTACATTATATTCTAATATAATTGGTTCACCTTTAACTACCATCACACCAATAAAAAGTACACCTTCAAAAGGAGCACCCTCTTTTTTCATACCTTCTAAAGTTGGTTTTATAACTCTATCTTCAACTTTCTGATAAATATCCTCATTTACTAAAGGAGTTGGAGCATATGCACCCATTCCTCCAGTATTAGGTCCTGTATCACCATCCCCTATTCTTTTATGATCTTGAGCTGCTGGTAATACTTTATAGTTTTCACCATCACAAATAGCAAAAATTGAAAGTTCGTAACCATCTAAAAACTCTTCAACTACAATAGAAGTTCCTGCATCACCAAAAGAAGTTCCTGCTAGCATATCACTTGCTGCTTCTTTTGCTTCATCAAAACTTTGTGCAATGATTACACCTTTACCACCACATAAACCATCTGCTTTAACAACAATTGGTAAATTCATAGTATCAATAAAATCATGAGCTTCATTTTCATTTGTAGTTTCAATAAACGCTGCTGTTGGTATGTTATATTTTTTTAATATATTTTTCATATAAACTTTAGAACCTTCAAGAGCTGCTGCTGCTTTACTTGGTCCAAAAATTGTTAAATCATTTTCTTTGAATATATCAACAACACCATCTACTAAAGGAGCTTCAGGTCCTACTATTGTTAAATCAATTGAATTTTCTTTTGCCCAAAGTGCTAGTTCATTATAATCTTTAATATTAATATTTGTCCCTAAATTATCAGTTGCTCCATTTCCAGGCATAAAAAATAAGTTATGTTCATTTTCTTTAGAGATAGCTAATCCAATAGAGTATTCTCTACCACCGCTACCAAGTATTAATATATTCACGATTATTCCTTGTATTATAATTATTTTATTTTTAAATCCAAGTAGCCGTTAACCATCAAGTTTGGCCCTAAAAAGCCAATAACCGTACATAAGATCTAGACTTCAGGAGCGAAAACATAATGAAACGCTGCACACCGACTAGTTACAAATATGTACATAAATATATTATCGGACCCTCAACAATGGAAATCCCGAACCACTTAGATGGCAATATTTTATCTAATTGATGATTAATTTTAGTTTTAATTTAATAGTTGCTTAGCAAGTTTTATACATTCATCTATAGAAGTTTTATTACTTACTATATAATTTATGTTTTTAGGTAAATAATCTGCTGTAGTTTTTCCTATAACAATAGCTTTATAGGAGTCATCCCATTTATAATTCTTAAAAAAACACTCCACACTTGAAGGTGATGTAAAAATAAAAATAGAGTTATTTTCTAGTATTTTTTTAGTTTCCAAGCATGATGTTTTATATGCTATTAACTCATCCAAATCAATAGAGTTTTCTTTTAAAATACCAACTATATTTGATACAGTTTTTAAAGCTTTTATATACAATACTTTTTTGTTTTTAAGTACATGACTCAATTCTTCTGCAAATTCATTTCCATGAGAGGAAAGACCAGTAAATACTAAGTTCCCATTGTGTTCAATTATTACATTTGAAGTTTTTTCTGCAATTGAATATGCAGGTATTTTTTTCCATTCTTTATTAAAAGAGTCTATAGAATAAACAGCATTTTTAGAAGTAAATACTAAAGCATCATATTTACTTAAGTCAATATCACTTTCAATATTTTCTATTCCGAAAACTTCTAAGTTTTCAATACCTTCATATTTCAAATTATTTAATAAATATATTTTAGACATTTATTTTAGTTCCAATTGTTGAGTATAATTAATAGCATCATCCATATGAAAAAACATTTTATGTTTTTTAAAAGAATTATCACTATCAACTGCTAATATATTTCTTTTATGTGCATGTTTTAAAACAAGCAATGTTTTTATATTTTTCGCACTTAATTTAGTAATCATGTCTTCTATGGTAAAAATTGCTGAAATATCTAAAAAAGATACATTTTTACAATCTAAGATAACAATTTTATTATCAGTGATTTTATCTAATTTATTATCTAAAACAGACGCTGTTCCAAAAAATAAAGAACCATCAATTTTTATAATTTCAATATTATTATTAGTAATATCAATATCAAATGAACTTTTTGTTCTTCTAGTTTTCATTCTTGTATTTCTTGAGATTTGATAAACAGCTAAAATTGATGCAATTGTAATACCAACACCAACTGCCATAATTAAATCTACAAAAACTGTTAGTAAAAATACTGTTGTCATAATAAGTAAATCTTGTCTTGAAACCTTATTCATAATTTTTAAAAACTTGTAATCTAAAATATCAAAACCAACTTTGATTAAAATACCTGATAACACAGCAAGTGGTATTTGCGAAGCTAGAGGAGCTAAAAACAGAATAATAAGTAAAAGAGTAATTGAGTGAATCATCCCAGATAGTTTAGATGTACCTCCACTATTTATATTAATAACTGTACGCATTGTTGCACCTGCACCTGGAATTGCACCAAAAAATGCACAAATAGAGTTACCAATACCTTGACCTATTAACTCTTTTTTAGGATTATGTTTTGTTTTTGTCATAGAATCAGCAACTAGTGAAGTTAATAAAGAATCAATTGAACCTAATAAAGCAAGAGTTATTGCCAATGTAATAATACTGCTTAATTGTAAAATATCAAAAGAAAAAGGAAGAGTAAACTCAGGTAAACCAACGGGAATATTTCCTATTGTATCCACATCATATTCCATATAAATAGTAATATAGGTTACGATAAATAAAGCAATTAAAGCTGAAGGAACATATTTAGTAATAAATTTAGGAGTTAAAAACATTATTCCTAATGTAATATAGGCAATAATTAAAGCATGATTATCTGCATGTTTAATAGTATCAAATAATTGAGTTATTGTATAAATAACAGAACTAGAGGCTTCAACACCTAAAAATGGGTTTATTTGTAAAATAATAATAATTACACCAACACCTGACATAAAACCTGAAATTACAGGATAAGGAATATATTTAATCCATTTTCCAATTCCTACTAATCCAAAAGATATTTGAATTAAACCAGATAAAAATATAACTGTCATTACTGTTGATATATCGTTTGGGAAAGTTGCAATTGCAGTTGCAATAACAACTGTCATAGGACCTGTTGGACCTGAGATTTGTGTGGGAGTTCCACCAAAGAGTGCTGCAAAAAAACCTAATATTATTGCACCATATAATCCAGCTATTGCACCTGCTCCACTAGCAACTCCAAATGCAAGTGCTAGAGGTAATGCAACAACTGCAGCTGTTATTCCTGCGAATATATTATTTTTTAGAATTTGCAAGAAAACTCCTTAGTAATTATTTTTCTTCTAAATATTCCTCATCACCAACTTTGTCATTTTTACCACGAGCAATTATATGAATTGGACAACCTTCAAAATTAAAGTTATCTCTTAAGAAGTTAATTAAATATCTTTTGTAAGAGAAATGAAGTAATCTTGGCTTATTCATAACTAAAGCAATTCTTGGTGGCTTAGTTTCAAACTGCGTAGAATAATAGATTCTTAAGTAAGCTCCATTTGGACTTGGAAGTGAATGTCTAATTACAGCTTTCTCAATTACTCTATTAAGAGCTGATGTCGGAATTCTTTGAGTATAGTTGTCATATATTTCAATAATCTTATCTTTTAATCTATCAATAGAACGTCCTGTCTTAGCTGAAACTGCCATAATTGGAGCATAATAAAGAAATTTAAATCTTTCTCTAATTAATTCTTCCATTTTTTTGAAAGTCTCCATATTTTCATCCCATTTATTAAGAACAATTATTGTTCCTAATCCATATTCATCAACAAGACCTGCAATTTTTTCATCTAAATCTGTTAATTCAGAAGAAGCATCTAAAACAAGTAAAGCAACATTTGCTTTTTCTAACATTTCTCTTGTTCTCATTAAAGCAAATTTTTCAATTCCTTCAATTTTCCCTCTTCTTCTTAACCCTGCTGTATCTACAAATGTAACACTTTTATCAGCATAATCAAATACTTCATCAACTGGATCAATAGTTGTACCTGCTATTGGAGAAACAACAGATCTTTCTTGTCCAACAATTGCATTTAATATTGAAGATTTTCCAACATTAACTCGACCAATAATACCGACTTTAATTTTATTATCAACTATAAAAGTATCAGGATCTTCTATTTCATCTTCAGGAATTATAATATCTTCTTGAATTTCATAATCTTCTAAATCTTCAGTGCCTTCAATTTCTGATAAAGGTAAGACATGTGTTTCAGTTACTATTTCTTTCACTTCTGAAGATTCTAGTACTTCTTCTTCAAGTTCAGGTAAGTGAGAATATATCCAATCAAATAAATTTTTTGTACCTCTATTATGCGATACTGACATTCCAAATAAGTTTTCTTCACCAATTCCAAATTCAAAGAATTCCCAAAGTCTTTCTAACTCTTTATCATTATCAATTTTATTAACAACTAAAGCTAATTCTTTACCTAATCTTTGAAGCTCATAAAATAATTCTTTATCTTTATCATCAGGTATATTTTTACCATCAACCATAAAAAGTATTATATCAGCCTCTTTTGCCGTCTCTATAGCTTTTCTTTTTACATTTGAAAATATTGCATCATTTGTTTCATCAATACCACCAGTATCTAGCATTAATGCCTTTTTGTCCATAATAGTAACTTCATGCTTTCTAATATCCCTAGTTGTTCCTGCCATATCAGAAACAATTGCAATCCTCTTTTGAGCAATTCTATTGAATAACGATGATTTACCTACGTTTGGTTGACCAATAAGTGCAATTTTTTTTAATGTTTTGTTCATAAACTTTTAATATCCTATTTGTGTATAATTAAAATTAAAAAAGGCATTAGTCTTTTGACTAATACCTTTTTCATTATGAAAATTCAAGATTAATATAATCCAAATTTTCCTTCAGCACTACTTTTATATAGTACTCTCATGTTATCGTCTTTATCATAGAATACTTTGAATATAGCATCAGAACTTTTTAATTCTTTTAATGCTTCTTCAATATCTACTGGTTTGTAAGAGCTAAGTCTTGCAGGATAAATTTCTGTTTCAAAACTTTCTAATTCAAGTGCAATTTTGTCTTCAATTTCAGAAGAAACAACTTCAGTTAATTTAGTAGCTTTGTGTGCAGAAACCTTATCATGGTGTCTTCTTAAAACTTTACAAACTCTATCTACTGCTATATCAATAGCAGAATATAAATCTTTATCTTTTTGTTTAACAACAATTGTATCTAAATGTGCAACATTTAAAGTAAATTCAAAAGAAAATGCTTTTTTACCGTGTTTCTCTTCTTGAGAAATAATTGAATTTACCGAAATAATATCTAAATTATATTTTTTAAATGCTTCCACCGAGCTATTTATATATTCTTTAATTGGTTCAGTTAAATCTATGTGTCTTCCTACAATACCTGTATTCATAACAAACTCCTTATATAATAATTTATTTATTTTATCATAAAAATTATTAAAAATTACATACTCTATTCATATATGGTAAATTAACAAGAAAAAGCTAGTGATTTTCTTATTAAATATAAAATTTAAACTAAAATTTCTCTATTACCTTTAATATTTGCTTCAGATAGAACACCTGTTTGCTCTAATTGTTCCACAATTGTAGCTGCTCTGTTATATCCAATTCTAAGTTTTCTTTGAATATAAGAAATAGATGTTTTATTATCATTAATACAAACCATTTTAGCAGCTTCATATAATTCGTCTAAATCTCCAAGTTCTGCACTTGTAGAAGTATTTGATGAGTTTTGAGAATTTCTATCTTTTATAAAGTTCATATCATACTCAACATCTCTTTGTTCTTTTAAGAATTCAACAACTTTTTCAATTTCATCTTCACTTGACCAAGGAGCGTGAATTCTTACAAGTCCTGACATTCCAGGAGGTGTAAATAGCATATCTCCACGACCTAATAATGATTCAGCTCCCATTGAATCTAAGATAATTTTAGAATCAATTTTTTGCCCTACTTTATAAGAAAGCCTACTTGGAAGATTTGCTTTTATAAGGCCTGTTACAACATCAACAGAAGGTCTTTGAGTAGCTACTATTAAGTGGATTCCAGAAGCTCTTGCCATTTGAGCAAGTCTTGCAATTGAATACTCAACATCTTTTCCACTTGTCATCATAAGATCTGCTAATTCATCAATTACAACAACAATATAAGGCAATGTATCAAACCCTTCTTTCTTACCTTTTTCATTATAGTTTTCAATATTTTTAGTTTTTGTTTGAGACATTAAAGTATAACGTCGCTCCATTTCTCCAACCATATTTGCCAATGCATTAATAGCATCTCCTGCTTTTGTAATAACAGGAGTTAATAAGTGTGGAATATCATTGTACATTGAGAATTCAAGCATTTTTGGATCAATCATTACAAGTTTTAGATTATCTGGTGAGTTTTTATATAACAAAGATAAAATCATTGAATTAATACCAACAGATTTTCCAGAACCTGTTGTTCCTGCAATAAGTAAGTGTGGCAATTTCTTTAAGTCTGTAATAAAAGGTTTACCAACAATATCTTTACCTAAAATCATTGTTAATGGCGATTTAGAATTTTGGAATAAATCACTTTCTAACATCTCTTTTAAATAAATTGTTTGAGTATCTTCATTTGGAACTTCAATTCCTACTACATCTTTACCTGGGATTGGTGCTTGAATTCTAATAGTTTGAGCTTTTAAAGCCATTGCTAAATCATCTTGTAAGTTCAATATCTTAGATACTTTAACATTTGGTGCTGGTTTAAATTCAAAAGTTGTTACAACTGGTCCTGTATATGTTCTTACAACATCACCTTCAATTTTAAACATTGAAAGTTTATCCAATAAATCACATATTTTTTGATCAATAACTGATTCTGAAACTTTTGATTTCTTCTCTTTTGGTGTTGCTTGAAAAAAGCTTGTAAGCGGAAGTTTAAAATCTTTTGGTTTTTCAGTAGTTCCAACTTCAATCTCATCAAGAAGTTTTTTATTCTCTTCTAATTCTTCAACGATAATTGAATGTCCTTCATTATGCTTACTTATAATTTCTTCAACATTATCGAACTCTTCAACTTTTACATCATTTTCTTTTATTTCATCAACTACTTCTAATATTTCAGGTTCGTTTACAAAATCTACCTTTGAAGGTTCAACAGGAGTGATAATTGGAGTATCCATAATAATCTCTGCTGTATCACCACTTTCTTTTACAAGAACACTCTCTTCTTTACGTTTTTTTCTTTTAGTACTTGTATTTTCTATTCTTTTAACATTATTACTTCTATCTATTTTAAACTTTTTAGTTACTTTATTAAAATCCATTTCTGAATTTTCAAATAAAACTAAAAATGAGATAACAAAACCTACTAATACAAAGATATAGAGCCCTGCATTTCCAATAAATGGATTTAAACTCTCAACTAAAATATTTCCTATCTTTCCACTATATATACCATTTTCTAGTATTAGTGACTGAAATATTAAAGATACAAAAAGTATTAATAAAACTATAATTATATTTAAAGTTAAGTCTTTACCTTTAATATCTTCTTTGAAATTTATAATATATAAAGGATAAAGGAACATTAAAAGATATACATATGATAAGAGACCAAAATACTCATTTGAGTTTTTTGCAAAGATAAACCCTATTTTTCCAACTACTTCTTTTGTACTAAAAAAAGTAGCGAATTCAAAATAAACAATAATAAATAAAACAATTAAGGATATGATTTTTTTAGCTATAACTTGGCCTTTATTTTAATAGTTTAGCAATTTTACTTTGTAATTTAAGCCATTTTCTATGCTCAATTAAAGGAAAACCTGCCCATGATTTCTTTTGCTCTGTAATACTTTTTGTAACTCCACCACGTGCTGCAATTGTAGTAAATGGAGCAATTTCTAAATGTCCTGCAGTTCCACTTTGACCACCCATTATTACATAATGATTAAGAACTGTTGACCCTGAAAGTCCAACTTGACCTGTTAAAATACATCCAGTTCCAAGTTTACAGTTATGTCCAATATGTACAAGATTATCAATTCTTACACCATTTGCAATTTGCGTTGATTTAAATACTGCTCTATCAATTGCACAATTAGATCCGATTTCTACATCATCACCAATTTCTACATTACCATTTTGATAAATTTTAATATATTTACCATCTTTAGTATTAGCAAACCCAAAACCATCACTTCCAATAACTGTTCCGGCATGTATAATACAATCACTTCCAATATTACAATCTCTATAAACTACAACATTTGGATGGATAACAGTATTGTTACCAATTTTTACATTATCACCAATATAGGCTCCAGCCATAATAGTACAATCAGATCCAATACGTGAACCTTTTCCTATATATACATTTGGCATAACTTTTGTAAAGCCACCAATTACAGGTTTTTCACCTTCTAGTTCAATTATTTCAGGTGCAAAAAGTTTTGATAGTTTTGCAAGATTTAAATAAGGTTCATCACAAATAAGAGCGATTGTTCCTTCTGGCACTTCATTTGCAAACTCTTTATTTATTAATACAGCTGCTGCTCTTGTCTTTTTTAAATCATTAAGATATTTTTTATTTTCTAGAAATGTAATTTCTGTTTGTTCTGAATCAAGTAGTGTACTTAAACCTAAAATTTCTTTTGTGTTATCACATTCAATATTAATTGATTGTGCAATCTCTTGTAGAGTCATTTTTATCCTTTTTAGAGGATAAGATAAGAAAAAGTTTTCTTATCTTTCCATTGCAACAATACCACTTCTTACTACTTCAAGTGGATTGAATTTTTGCATTACTTTTATAAAATTCATTATTCTAAAACTAGAATCAGTAGCTGATACTATAATAGCTTCATCTGTAACATTTTGAATTGAACCGTGATAAGCACGAGCAATTACATCAATATCAGATAAATTATTTTCAATAGAAAATTTCATTAATACAGTATCTTTTTCAACAACATTTCTATGTTCATTTACTCTTAATACTGGAATTAATTTATTTAATTGCTTTACAATTTGATCAATTACTCTTTTATCTCCAGTTGTAACAATAGTCATTCTAGAGTATTTGCTTCCTTCCATAGGAGCAACTGTTAATGAATCAATATTATAACCACGAGCTGAAAACAATCCAACTATTCTTGATAAAACATTATGCTCATTCATAACAACAACTGAAATAACCTGTCTTGTAGTTTCAGTATCATAATAGTGATTAAAATTATTCATTTTATTCACCCCCTTCTAATAATGTCATTTCATTTAATGCATGTCCATTTGGAACCATTGGTAGTACTTCTTCATTTCTAGCAACAAGAACTTCAATCATTGCTACTTTTTTCTGCTCAATTGCATCTTTTACAGCTGCATCAAACTCTTCTTTTGTAGTAACTCTATATCCTACTCCACCAAAAGATTCAACTAACATTTTAAAATCTGGTTGTGCAGATAAATCTGTTTCAGATAATCTGTTTTCATAGAACATTGTTTGCCATTGTCTAACCATTCCTAAATAATTATTATTTAAAATAACATTTATTACAGGAAGCTTGTATTCAGCACAAGTCATTAGCTCTTGAATATTCATTAAAATTGAACCATCACCTGTTATATTTATAGAAACTTTATCCGTTCCTTGCATAGCTCGGGCAACTCCAAGTGCTGCTGGTAATCCAAACCCCATTGTTCCTAAACCACCTGATGTAATCCATTGTCTTGGATGTGAAAATGGATAAAATTGTGCAGACCACATTTGATGTTGTCCAACATCTGTAGAAATTACAGCTTTTTCTCCTAATAATTTTCCAAGTCTTTGAATTGGCCATTGAGGTTTGATAATATCATTTGAATCATTATATCTTAATGGCTCTTTTTCTCTATATTCAGTTAATAACTCAACCCAATTTGAAAAGTCATTAAAATCATAATCTTCAAGTGATTCAAGCATACCTAATACAGTTTTCTTTAAATCTCCAACTATTGGGTAATGTGCATCTACTAATTTACTAATACTTGTAGGATCAATATCTACATGTATTACTTTAGCTTTTGATGCAAATTCATCTAATCTTCCTGTAACTCTATCATCAAATCGTGCACCTAATGAAATTAAAAGATCTGTTTCATGTGCTGCCATATTTGCAGAAAACTCTCCATGCATACCTAGCATTCCAAAGAACAGTGGATTTTTATCACCCATAGCACCTCTTGCCATTAATGTTTCAACAGCAGGAATATTTAATTTTTTTGCTAAATCTCTAATTTCATAAGAACAATTTGATAAAATTGCTCCACCACCAATATATAATAATGGTTTTTTAGCTTTAGAAAGTTCAGTCATTGCTCTTTTTAACTGTTTTTTATTGTAATTAACAGTTGGTTTATAAGTTGGAAGATCAATCTCTTCTGGATAAACAAACTCTGCAATCTGTGCAGTAATATCTTTTGGAATATCTACATGTACAGGTCCTGGTCTTCCAGTACTAGCTATATGAAATGCTTCTTTAATAATTCTAGGTAAATCTTCAATACTATTTACTAAGTAATTATGCTTAGTACATGGTCTTGAAATTCCTACAGCATCAATTTCTTGAAAACCATCAGTCCCTATAATATGTGTTGGAACTTGTCCTGAAATTACAACTAAAGGAATAGAATCCATATATGCATCTGCTAATCCAGTAACTGCATTTGTAAATCCAGGTCCACTAGTTACAATAGCAACTCCAACTTTACCTGTTGATCTTGCATATCCTTGAGCAGCTATAATTGAAGCTTGCTCATGCCTATTTAAAATATGTTCAAAATTGTTTTGCTTATAAATTTCATCGTAGACGTTCATGATAGCGCCTCCAGGATATCCAAAAACTACTTCTACCCCTTCTTGATGTAATGATTCTACAACCATTTTTGCGCCATTCATTTTCATTGTCATTCTCCGTTTTAAAATAAGCAGATATTCTACAAAAAAAAATATTAATTGTGGATTAACACATTTACTCTAAATGTTACATTTTAGATTAGTTTTAGTTTAATTAACATATAATCAAGATAGAAACTAATTTAAGGACTTAATTATGGATGTAAGTAGCATTAGCAATAATATTAATAACCTTAATCAATCATCACAACTACAGATTGACAAATCCCAACAAATTAATCAAGTACAAAAAGTTGACAAAGAAGGTGCTTCATCTTTATCAATTAATGAATATAATCAAAAAAGAGATGAATTATCTTTAAATGTTCAATCATTAAATAATGGTATAGCTATAAGTAATATCACTACTAATGCACTTGATAAACAACAAGATTTCTTAAACAATATTCAAAATGAACTTGAAAATGTAAAAAGCGATGATAATAAAATTCAAGATAAAAACGATATCAAACAATCAATAAATGAAAACCTTAGAAATTTTAATCAAATAGCTTATGAAACAAAATATAAAAATGAGACGCTATTAAGTTTAGATTATTATGATGAGCAAAAAAGTATTACAATAAATACAGATAATTCAAACTTTTCTATTGATAAGACAAATACCCCAGATTTTGCAAATCAAATTTTTGAAGCTGTTAACAATGCAGATTTAAATGATCCTGAACAATTAAATGCAGTAATATCAAAAGTTGAAGATAGTAGTACTGAGCTTCAAAATATATCAGCTGAATTCATACAGTTTGGTCAATCAGTTGAAGGGAATGCAAGAGAAACTATTAAAGAACAAATTGATTTGTATAATGGAAATAAAGTAAATAAAGATAAAAATTTTGGAGAAGAATCAGTTGATTTTTCTAAAAATAATATCTCTGCAAATCTTGGATACCTAGCAGCATCTCAAGCTAATATTGTACAAGCACAAAGTGTAAGGTTATTGTCTTAACCTTTACACTTTTGTTTTAAACAATGGTTAATAGCAACACCTTCTCTTAATCCATCATCTAAAACAATTGATTCGTTTTTTTCTAATACTTCAAAAATTGCTCTATAAATATAAATTCCTACTTGAATAAACTCTACTCTTCCTCGACCCACTAGTTTAGTAATTGTATCTTTATTACTATTATCAAAAATACTTAAACAATTTTCTAAATCTTTTAAGTTTACAATTGTTCCATTAACAACATCTTTATCATAAGAAAAATAATCTTGTCCTAGTTTTACAGCAGCAATTGTTGTAGGAGTTCCTGCAGTTGCTACAAAAGTATAATCATCTAAATTTAATTTTTGTGAATCTAAATACTTTTTAATCTCAATCTTTCTTAAATCTAAATCTTTATGCAAATCATGATGTTCTAGAAACTCTTGAGTCATGGTTACAATTCCAAAATCAAAGCTATGAGAAATATATTTTTCTTCAGTATTTACAATGATTTCAGTAGACCCACCACCAATATCTAAAAGTATAAATTTAGAAGAGTTGATATTTTCTCTTTTTAAAGCTTGTTTTACCGCAAGTAAAGTGAGTCTAGCTTCTTCAATTCCATCAATGATTGTGAACTTAACACCAGTATTTTCTTCAATATTTTTTAAAACTTCAATATTATTACTAGCTTTTCTCATAGCAGCAGTAGTAACTGCAACTGCTACACTTGGATTGTAATCTACTTTTTGAATTGATTGTTTTAAAGCTTTTATTACTCTTTGTTGAGCTTCTAATGAAATGATTCCAGTATCAACTAAACCATCTGCAGTTCCTACTACTTCATGATAATCACTTATAACCTTGTGTTTTAAGCAATCATACTTTAGAACTCTAAAAGAATTAGAACCTAAATCTATACTTACAACTTCATTATTCATATTATTTTAGACTTATAAGTGAGGTATTTTAATTTTAGAATTTAATAAATATCCAATAATTATCATTAATCCTAAAACAACATTTTCATGTATGAACCCTGTTAAATAGATTAGATAAACAAGCCATAATAAAATAGCACCTAAAGGTGTTGGGATTCCAACAAAGTGTTTAGCAACTTCACCTTCTTCTGCGTTAATATTAAACTGAATTAATCTTCTTAATCCAGAAATAACATAATAAATAAATGCAAATACAATTAAAGGTGTATAAAGCATTAATTCTTTTGTATCAATAACGGCAAAGTATATAAACATAGTTGGTACTATAACAAAAGATAAGAAATCTGCATATGAATCTAATTGAATTCCAAACTCAGTAGAAAGTTCATACTTTCTTGCAATTTTTCCATCAATGATATCAAAACCACCTGCAAGCCATGCAAAAAGTGCTGCTGCAAAAAACTCTTGATGAGTTAAAAAATAAATTGCGAAAATTCCTGATGCAATATTGAAAAAAGTTACAATATTTGCTAAGTTAAAATGGTTATATTTATTAAATAAAAAAGACATTATTCTCCCTTGAATATATGGTATTGGTTTCTACCATTATGTTTTGATTTGTAAAGACAATCATCTGCTCTTTTGTAAAGTTTATTAGCAGAAATATATGTATTTGGTCTGTACATTATAGCACCTATTGAAATAGTAACAACATCTAAAACTTCACTAGTCTTATGCTCGATTTTTAAATCAACAATTTTTTGATTTATTTCTTTTAAACATGATTCTAAGATATCAATATCAACATCAAATAAAATCACACCAAACTCTTCCCCACCTAATCTAAATACAAATTCATACTTATTATTGAAATATTCTTTTAAAACATTTGCAACTTTTTTAAGCGTTTCATCACCTGAATCATGACCGTAAGTGTCATTGTATTGTTTAAAGAAATCAATATCAAACATTATAAATGCACATTCCCAATTATTTGCATTCGCTATAAAAGGCATATTATCAAATATTGTATCAAAATATTTTCTATTATATAATTTTGTCATTGAATCAGTAATTGAATCAATTTTATATTTTGTATTTAAAACTCTTAATTGATTATCTTTTTTAACAAGCTCATAAATTATATAAGCAACCATTGCAAAAGTTAATACTAAAATAAGTAAAAGATTAAAAAACAGATAATCCTTCATAGTTTTATATTCTTCTACAAAAAGTTTTCTTTGTTTAAAAGCTGTTTTAGTTTCATAATCTATTAAAAATTCTATTTTTTTAACAATTTTTTTAAAGATATGTAATTTATTTACTTTAAATGTTTCTTTTAATGCAAAATCAACATTATCAATTACATTTTTTTCTTTTTCATTTTTATAAGAATTGTAATAATATTCCCATTCTTCTAAAATGATTTTTTCTTCTTTTTTGAAATCACAAATATATTTCATTGTTCTACACGTGATTATTGATTTATAATTGTTTTTAATATTATTAAGCTTTACAATTGGCACAAAATTACCAAAATAAAGACTATCAATTTGTGATTTTAATTTATCTATTTGAGAGTTAAATAAAAGTGATGCACCAACTAGTGCAAAAAGAACAACTAATACTAAAAGTATTAGTTTAAATGTAACTGACTTAAATAGCTTAATTTTCATCACGCAATTTTATCCTAAATTTATTTAACTAAGATTAATTAACACTTAGATATAATCGCGAATATATAGATAATCAAATTAATAATGAAAGGTTTAGAATTTGTTAAATATAAAAGATACTTTTATAGGGAAAAATGCAAAAAGTGATATTTTATCAGGACTTGTTGTAGCTGTTGCACTTGTTCCTGAGGCTATTGCATTTTCATTTATTGCACAAGTTAGTCCAATTGTTGGATTATATGCTGCGTTTATTTTAGGATTAATCACTGCTTTAATGGGTGGAAAACCAGGAATGATTTCAGGTGCAACAGGTGCTGTTGCTATTGTTTTAGTTGGAGTTAGTTTAGCTGCTAAAGAGATATTAATAGCTCAAGGTTTAAGTGGAGATGCTATTTCTTTTGGAATAGTTCAATATATTACTCTTACCGCTATCGTTGCAGGAATTATACAAATTACTATTGGTGCATTTAAAATGGGTAAATTTATCCGTTTAGTTCCGCAACCTGCACTTCATGGTTTTGTAAATGGTTTAGCAGTTGTAATTGCAACTAGTCAATTTAAATTTTTAGATGGTGCTGGAATAATTATGTATGCAATAATACTTGGTACTATGGCTACAATGTATTTCTTACCAAAGTTTACAGCAGCAATTCCAGCAGGTCTTATTGCAATTATCGTATTTACTCTTGGAGTTTATATTACAGGTGCTGATACTAAACTTGTTGGCGATTTAGCAAACTTAACTGAGTTTAAAGGACTATTACCAAGTTTTCATATTCCAGATGTTATTTTAGATGTGGAAGCTTTAAAGCTTGTACTTCCTTATGCAGTAATTGTTGCTCTTGTTGGTGTAATTGAGTCATTATTAACACTTTCTGTTTTAGATGAGATTAGTGGAACAAGAGGTAGTGCAAACCAAGAATGTATAGCTCAAGGAACTGGAAATATTACTTGTGGTTTATTTGGTGCAATGCCAGGATGTGCGATGATTGGACAATCTATTATCAACTATACATCAGGTGGACTTGGACGACTTTCAGGAGTTGTAGCTTCAATTGGTCTTATTTTACTTGTAGCAACTCTAACAGATCTTTTAAATATTATTCCAGTAGCTATTTTAGTTGGTATTATGTTTATGGTTTCTATTGGTACTTTTGAATGGAGTTCTTTTTCTAGAATTACAAAAATGCCAAAAAGTGATGCTTTTGTTCTAATTACTGTTACTCTAATCACTATTGTTGCTGATTTAGCAATTGCCGTAATTTCTGGTGTAATTATCTCTGCTTTAGTATTCGCTTGGAAACATGCAAAAGTAACTGCACGAACACATAGAGAAGATAATGGAACTAAAATATATGACTTTGATGGACCATTATTTTTTGGAAGTGTAACAGCTTTTAATGATAACTTTGATATTAAACATGATCCAGAAAATGTAGTATTGGATTTCAAAAATGCTAGAGTAATGGATATCTCAGGTGTTGAAGCAGTTGATGCAATTACTAAAAAGTATTTAGAAGCTGGGAAAACTGTAAAAATTAGACATTTAAGTGCTGAATGTAAGTCCATTATGAAAAATGCTGGACAATTTTGTACTTATGAAGAAGATGATCCAAAATATAAAGTAGCTTACGACTACTAAAAAACTAAGGAAATAAAATGAATATCGATACATTATTAATATACACTGTTGTAGCTTTTTTCTATATAACTAGTCCAGGACCTGCTGTAATATTAGCAATTGTAAATGGTATGAGAGCAAATATGAAAATTGTTATGCTTTCATCTTTTGCAAATGTATTAGGTTTATTCATTTTATCAACTGCATCAATATTTGGATTAGGTGTTTTATTTAAAACATCTTCCAACTTATTTTTACTTGTTAAAGTAGTTGGTGCAGTTTATCTAATATACTTAGGAATTAAATTTCTTTTAAATAAAAGTAGTTTTCATTTTGATGAAAATAATGAAAAAGAAAAAAAGAAAAGTAATAAAACTTATTTTTTAGAATCATTTTTCCTTGCTATTACAAATCCAAAACCTATACTATTTTTCACTGCAATCTTCTCTCAATTCTTAGATATGCATATTAATATCATTCCTCAATTCTTTACTTTAACTGGTATATTTTTATTTATTTCCTTTACTTCATTATGTGCTTATGCCTATATAGCTAAAAAATCAAAGAAATGGCTAAGTAATAAAAATAGATTAACTTGGTTTAGTAGAATTACAGGTGGGATGTTTATAGGATTAGGAAAAGGAATACTTCAACTAAAAAACTCAAACTAGAAAAATACATTTTATTTACAATTATTAATTTTTTTGATAGAATAATTAATAAACTATAAAAATAGAGTACATCATGGAAATAAATAACAATTTTAATACTATTTCATCTTTAAATCAACAAATAGCTGTAAAAAAAGCAGAACTAGCTAGTATTGATAAAAAAGAAGATGAAAAATCTTTATTTGAAAAAAATGATAGTGTTAATATTGTAGGTAAAAACTATGATGAAGAAGATTATAAAAGAGTTTTAGATAAATATAAAGATCTTGATGCTAAAGTTCGTACACATGAACAAGCACATGCATCAGGGGCACCTACAACTGCTCCTATTAATTATTCATATCAGGTAGGACCTGATGGAAAAGTTTATGCAAGTGGTGGAAGTGTTAGATTTGATACAAGTATTCCAAAAGATGAAGCAGCTGCAAGTGTAAAACTAGATAAATTAGCAAATGCAGCTTCTGCACCAGCAGAGTTAAGTGCTGCAGATAGTGCAATATCAAGAACTGCAAACTTAAACAGACTCTTATTACAAAATATAGAACAAGGAGTAGATTATGCAAATTAATAATAATGTTGAAGCAATGGTATCAGCACAAGTTCAAATAGCTGATAAAGTTAGTAAAATTGCAGATATTGCTAATGTAGTTGGTGATCCAGCATTACAAGAAGTAAGTCAAGATTTAATAGATTCAATTGCAGGACAAATTCCTGAAATTATATCTTATCAAGCAAATGCTGAGGGTATTAAAACTCAAGATGCAGTTACTGATATTCTATTAAATATAAAAGCTTAAATATAAAGGATTAAATAATGAGTAAAATAAATGTAGTTTGTCCATCTTGCTTAAAAATCAACTCAATTCCTAAAAAAGATTCATATGCAAAAGCAAATTGTGGGTCTTGCAAAAATTCACTTTTAAGTACCACTCCAATAGAACTTGATGAATCAAATTTTGATCATGTTATTGTAAACTCTGAAATACCAGTGATTGTTGACTTTTGGGCGCCTTGGTGTGGTCCATGTAAGATGATGGCACCTATATTCACAGAAGTGGCAGAAAAGTATGCTTTAAAAGCTTTATTTGTAAAAGTAAATACAGAAGCCGAACAAAATTTAGGTGCAAAATTTAATATTAGATCAATTCCTACGATTGTAGTTTACAAAAATGGGGTTGAAAAAGAGAGAGTAAGTGGAGCACTTGACCCACTTAGATTATCAAATCTTGTAAATGAGAGTTTATAGAAACAATTAGTTTGTTTCTATAAATTTTTTTAAATCTTCTAATTGTGTTTCATTAAACACTTTAATTCCATTTTCATCTAAAAGTCTAGCTGTTAATCCTTGACCTTCTACTAAAGTATTTGAAAATGTTCCATCATATATTTCGATATTTCCACATGATGGAGATTTTGATTTTAAAAGTGCAACTTTAATATCATCATCTTTACATATATCAAGTGCATTTTTAGCTCCAATTAAAAAAGGGATAGTTACATCTTCTTCATTATTTGTTTCCACTTTAAATGGCTTTGTTGTACTTACAATTTCAGCTGGTAATCTAGGTGTTCCAAGTCCTCCTGAAACTTCTGGACAGAATGAATAGATTTCATTGTCACAAAGAATATCCATAAATATTTCTTTTTGAGAAAAAGTAAATGATGAACCCATTGCAATTGATGAATTATTTCCATCATATCTTACATCTTCACCTAAAAGGCAAGAAGAGATTAAAACTTTCATCTTTTAATCTTCATCTTCTATTATTCTATTTAAATCTTCTTTTTTGAAGAAAGTTGCTGGTTGGAAATTTGAGAATGCTGCTTTCATAGATACAAATATTTGAGGATTATCTGCTTCTAATTTAGCTAATAACTCTTTTGTTGTAGCTCTTGCATGTGGCATTTTAACATCAAATCTAAGTCCTGGACATGCTTCATCACCAATTACATTAATTTCATTTTTATCTGCAAATGCTCTTAATTGTCTTTCTCTACAAAAGATTAATGGACGAATTACTTCAAGTCCATTTTCAGCTTTATATATAGGAGGCATTGTACGCATTGTTCCATTGTAAAAGAAGTTCATAAAGAATGATTCCATTGCATCATCTAAGTGATGACCAAGAGCTACTTTATTATATCCTTGCTCTAGTGCTGCTGTATATAAATACCCTCTTCTCATTCTTGAGAAAAATGAACAGAATGAAGAATTTTTTCTAATCTTTTCACCAGCTAATTCAAAAATTTGTGTATCAATAATCTCATGTTCAATTCCATGTTCTTTACAATGATCAGCTAAAAACTGTACTTGCTCACCCATTCCATATGTAACTGTAACTGCTTTAAAATCAAAATTATATCGTGCTACTTTTTTCATTCTATTTAGAGTATGTAATAACGTTAAAGAATCTTTTCCACCAGAAAAGCCTATAAGTATTTTATCACCCTCTTTTATTAACTCATATTCTGCATTAGTTTTACCTACTAATGAAGATATTTTTTTACTTAATTCAATCAATCTATAAATCCTATATGAAATTTTTGCAATTATATCTAAATGTTTATCAAATATCTATTTCTAATATTTTATTATAATTGGAAACTAAAATGATGAGAGACTATTTTCATATCTTGACTTAAGTAAAATTTATGAGCATCATATCTTTGAACTAATGAATCTAATTCTATTGACTTGCAGTCTTGTTGTTTAGCATAGATTTTAAGAAAATCTAATAAAGCTTTTCCTGCATCTGTAGATCTTACACTTTTATCAGTAACAAAATCATCTATATATAAATGTTTTCCTAAAGATAGTTTTTGTAAAATTGAAAAGCCAGCAACACAGATTACTTGGTCATCTAATAAAACATATGCTAGTTTATAACCATTTTTAATTTGTTCTGAAATGATTTTAGATAAATCTTTTTCAGATAAATCTTCTCTAACTTGATGCATGATTTTATAACAATATTTTAATTCATCTTCTGTTGCAATTTTTATTTTCAAGTAAGTGGCCTTTTTAATTATTATTTTTCAACTATCTTTATTATGATAACAAACCTTTTTTTAATATCCTCATAAAAAAGTGAAAAATAATGGTTTTTTTACCAATCTTTTATATAAATACTATATAATTCCAGATTAAACAACTAACTATAAGAAGAGATATAAAATGACAAAAGAAGAAGAACAAGAATTTAGAGATAAAGTTACACAGACAATCTTTCCTTTAGTAAATAATATGACAGAAGATCAAATAAAACAAATTATTATTTCTGTAGAAAATAGTAATCCTCAATTACCTGTAGGTTTTGCAGAAATGTTATTTCAACAAATAATGGTTTATAAATATAATAAATAATTATTTACATAATCTTAAGTGTATATTAATTTTAATTCTTTAAATTATACATAATATTATTATGTATAATAATTAATATCTTTTATAGTTATTAGTAACTATTTCATATGGATATAACCATATAAAACAAACTTAAAATAATCAAAAGGTTTTTAAAATCAGAATTACAATATCAGTAAAAGAGTTGAAGGTTTTACAAGAATTATGTAGAGAGCATGGACAAGCTGAACTATATAAGAAACTTCATCATGAAGAAGAAAAATACCATAAAAGCATAACTGAAAAGAAAACAAATGCTACAAAGAAAGCAACAAAAACAAGACAAGAAGTTGCAAAGAAAAAAATAGAAGCTTCTGTAAATATGATGAGAATGTTTAATCAAAAAATAACAATTTATTCAGTTGCAAAAGAGGCCCAAGTAAGTTATAATACTGCTTTAAAGTATAAAGAGTATATTACAAAGAATTCAAAATAATTAGGAAAAATCATGAGAGAATTTATAAACTATGATAAATCAATAGAAATATTAAAAAATATAAAACTAAATAAACCAACTACTCAAAAACTTTTTATCATTGATGCCATTGGAAAAGTTATTGCAAATGATGTGATAGCAGATCATAATAGCCCCGAATTACCAACTTCAGCAATGGATGGATATGCTATAAGATTTGAAGATATGAATAGTCAAAATATTAATATAATAGATAAGAATCCAGCTGGAAGTGTTGTAGAATCTGTAGTTTGTTCTGGTGTTTGTATAAAAACTTTTACAGGATCACTAATGCCAGAAGGAAGTGATACTTTAGTTCCTATTGAAAATGTTGAAGTAAATGGTGAATCTATTAAAATTATAAAAGCAGTTCCTTTTGGTTTTGCGACTAGAGATATTGGCGAAAATTATGCAAAAGATGAAGTACTAATTAAAAAAGGTACTGTTATAGGTTTTGCTGAAGTTGGAGTATTAGCTTCATTAAATATTGCACAAATAAACGTAATAGTTAACCCTACAGTTGCAATTGCAAGTACAGGTAGTGAAATACTTGATTTAGGTGAAATACAAACTAATGCATCACAAATTAGAAGTTCAAATCATTTAACAATTGAAGCCTTATGTAAAAAGAATGGTGCAAATACACTTCAAATGGGAATAGTTGAAGATGATATAGAATCAATTACAAACTTACTTGAAACAGCTTTACAAAAAGCTGATATAGTTGTAACAACTGGTGGAGTTTCTGTTGGCGATTATGATTTTGTTCAAGATGTAATTAAAGATAAATTAAATGCTGAAGTATTATTTCATGGTGTTACTATTAAACCTGGAATGCATATACTTGTTGCTATTAAAGATGGAAAAACTATTATTGCACTTCCTGGTTTTGCATACTCTTCAACTGTGTGTGCGATTTTATATGTACTTCCTTTGATTTATAGATTTAGAGAAGCAAATGAATCTTTACCAATAGTAAAAGCTAGAATAACTGAAGCCTTCCCAAGAAGAATGCCAAAAACTGTATTTACTGCTTGTAATGTTGAGTATATAAATAATGAATATACTATTAATTTTGATGGAAAGAAAAAAGGAACAAGTGCAATTTTAACAAATATGCTTGAAAATCCTGCAATTTTAATTCAAAAAGAAGATAGCAAAGATATTAAAGATGGAGATTTAGTAGATATATTACTTTTAAATCAATTAAAGTAATATATCTTTATTAAATATTTTAATTTATAAATGTATTACAAGCACTTAAAGAGCCTGTTGTAAAACCAGTGTTAAACCATGTCATTCGATCTTTTGAAGAACCATGAGTAAATGAATCAGGAACAACATAACCTTGTCCCTGCTTTTGTAAAGTATCATCTCCAATTGCACTTGCTGCTCTTAAAGCTTCTTCTTTATCACCTTCTTCTAAAGAGTCAAAATTCTTTTTACTATAATGAGCCCAAATACCAGAATAACAATCTGCTTGAAGTTCAACTTTTACTTGTAAAGCATTTGCAGCTTTTTGGCTAGCACCTTGTTTTGCTTTATGAACTTTATTAATAGTTCCGGTAATATTTTGTACATGATGTCCAATTTCATGAGCTATTACATAAGCTTGTGCAAAATCTCCAGGAGCATCATGTCTTTTTGCTAGTTCATCAAAAAAAGACAAATCTAAATATACTTTTTGATCACTTGGACAATAAAAAGGTCCAGTAGCAGATGAGGCAGAACCACAAGCGCTTTTTACAGAATTTCTAAATAAAACTAGTTTAGGTTGTTTATAAATAGCTCCATGTTTTTTAAATACTTCAGTCCAAATATCTTCAGTTTGAGCTAAAACAGCACTTACAAATTGTGCATTTTTATCATCTTTTTCACTGTTTATAACTTGAGTTGAAGAAGCATTTGAAGTTTCCCCAAGGCTTAAAAGTGTAAGTGGATTATATCCCATAAAATATGCAATAACACCAATACCTAAGACTATTCTTCCTATTTTTGTACCTATTAACATTTTTATAATAGGAAGAAGCATCATCATTGAACCTTTTTGGTTTGAACCAAAATTCATTCCTGACTCGCCTCTTTTATCTTCTACATTTGAACTACGTCTATTATCTTCCCACTTCATCTTACACCTTAAATTTTATTTTTTTGTTTTAAAAGTCATTTTATTAAAATCTATTTTGTTATTAGATTTATCTATCTTTTCATTCTTTTTATCTTGTCTATATAATCTAGGTTTTATTAAATAGTATGACATTAAAGAGAGCATTATAAATGAAGCTATTTGCGAGTATATAGAAGAGTGTTCCATACTATTTATAAAGTTAATTATATTAATATCTTCAAAGAAAAAATCATATATAAAAGCAAATACAAAAGATAAAATAGCAATTGTAGATACATACACAATTAAAGCTTTTTTTCCAAGTGTTTTATAAACAACACTCATCGTAATAGCACTAGTTGCAGGACCTGCTGTTAAAAATATAAAAGCAGCTCCTCCACTCATACCTTGAAGTATAAATGCAGCTGCAATTGGAAGTGATGCTGTAGCACAAACATATAATGGCATTGCAAAAATCAGTATTACAAAATATGTAAGAATTTGATTTTCAAAAAGCATTAAAGCATAATCTTTTGGTATAAAAGTAGTAAATAATGCACCTAAAAGTAACCCAATAAATAAAGGTTTTACCATATCAATAAATAAAGTTACATAAGCATAAGAAAAGGCACTTTTAAAAGAAAACTTTTTCTTTTTAGTTTCTGAAGTTGAAGTACTAGAACATGAAGTCTCACTACAACATGATTCTACAACTACAGTATCTTTCATATCAGAAGGGTTTTCTTTTTCAACAAAGTTTTGAACTAAACCTACAATAATTGCAATGATAATTGAAGAGATAACTCTAAAAATTGTAAAGATTAATCCAAAAAAAGAAAATGTTGCAAGAATAGAATCAACACCTGTAATTGGCGTTGAAATAAGAAAACTTTGAACTGCACCTTTACTAGCACCCTCTTTTCTCAAACTTTGAGCTAAAGGAATAACAGAACAAGAACAAACAGGAAGAGGTATACCAAATAATGTAGCTTTTAAAACTGAAGAAATAGAGCCTTTTCCTAAATGTTTTAAGACAAAATCATTAGGAACTAATTGTTTTAATATTCCAGCAATTAGAAGACCAATTAGAATATAAATAGCCATTGCATCTAATAATATTAAAAAATTATTTGCAAAATCAATAGCTAATTCCATATTCTACTCCATACTTATATTTTTAGTATTTATTTGTTTTTTAGGTTTAACTCCAAGTTCTAAGAATTCTTCTGATCTTTTCATAAGATTTCCATTACCTGTTGATAATTTTGAAAATGCACTGTTGTAAGCTTTTTGTGTTTTATTGATATTTAAACCAATTTCTTCAATATCTTTTATAAAACCATAAAATTTATCATATAAATCTGCAGCTTTTTTAGCAATAATTTCTGCATTTTCATTTTGATGTTCATTTCTCCAAATATTTTCAATAGTTCTTAACGTAACAAATAAAGTTGAAGGAGATACAATCATAATATTATGATCAAATGCCATTTTAAATAAGTTTTTATCTTCATTTGAAGCTAAGAGAAAAGCACCTTCAATTGGTACAAACATTAAAACAAAATCTAATGTTTTAACACCCTCAATATCTTCGTATTTTTTAGAACTCAAACCTTTTATATGACTTGTAATTGATTTGATAAGCTCTTTTGCAGCTATTTCTTTTTTAGCTTTATCATCAGTTTTAGTATGTGATAAATATGAGTTTAAAGATACTTTTGAATCTATAATAATATCTTTTTGAGATGGAAGATGTACAATTACATCAGGTCTTAATACTTTTCCATCTTTATCTGTATATGAACCTTGAGTATCATACTCTTTACCTTCTCTAAGTCCTGTTTGATCAAGAATTGAAGATAAAATCATTTCACCCCAATCACCTTGAGTTTTGTTTTCACCTTTTAAGGCTTTAGTTAAGTTAATTGCATCTGCAGATATTTGATTATTTAAATCTTTTAAAGTTTTAATTTCTGTTAATAAAGAAGTTCTTTGTTTAGTTTCTTCACTATAAATATCATTAGCTCTTTTACCAAATGATTCTAACTGGTCTTTAAATGAAGTTAATACTTGAGTTAAATTAAGATTTGATTTCTTTTGGTTTTCGTCAAAAAGTTTGTTTGCTAAGTTTTCAAACTCTACTTTCATTTGAACTTTTGATTCCTCTAATAAAGCGATTCTTTCATTAAGATTTTCTTCTTTTGTTTTTGACATTTTTTCTTGACTAGATAACTTCAACTCATAATTAGCAGTAATATTATCCAAAGTTTCATCAGTGTGTTTTTCTAAAGTTCTTAATTTATCTTCTAAACTTTCTTTAATTAATTTTTTTTCTTCTTCAAGCTTTCTATTAGAAGTATTTAAAGTATTGATTTGTCCTTCATAAGAACTATGATTTAATTCAATTTTTTCATTTAAAGCTTTTAATTTTAATAAAGCTTCATCTTGAAGACTATTTAATTTACTTTCGTACTTCTGTCTTGAAAACTGTAAGATAATTAATAAACCAGATAAGATACCAATTACTGAAACTATTAAAGTTATATAACTAACTTCAATTAAACCATTATTCATCATAATTAAACTCCTGTTTTAAAGCTTCATTTGAATTATTATTCTTTACATCATAACCTAATTCTTTAAATCTTTCAGTTAAAGGAGGATGTGAATAATAAAAGAAAATATATATTGGATGAGCTAAAGGAAAAGATTTATTTTCATTTGCTAATTTTAATAAAGCATTTACTAAATCATCTTTTGAAGATAAGTTTGAACCAAACTCATCTGCTGCGTATTCGTTATGTCTTGAGATAAGCGATATTAAAGGCATTAAGAAAAATGATAAAATTGGTGAAAATATTAGAAATACAACAATAATCGAAGAAGCTTCTTGATTTAAAGATAAACCTAAAAACAACTCTTCAGGTAAGTTACCAAAAATAGCAAAAAACACAAACATAACAAGTCCCATAATACCAATATTTTTAATAATATCACCATTTTTAAAATGTCCTAATTCATGTCCTAAAACAGCTAACAATTCATTATGCGAAAGTTTTTCAACTAATGTATCAAATAAAACAACTCTTTTTGTACTTCCCAAACCACCAAAGTAAGCATTTAATCTATTATCTCGTTTACTTGCATCAACTGAAAATACTCCTGAACTTTTAAAGCCAACTTCATCTAAAAGTTTTTCAATTTTTCCTTCAAGTTCTTTATCTTTTAACTTTTCAAACTTATCAAACATTTTATCTCTAATTACAGGATAAAGCATATTGATTAAGATAATAATTCCAAAGATAAAAACAAAGCCCCAAATCCACCATGCAGGGAAGGACTCAATAATAAAAGCAATTCCTGCAATCACAATTGAACCTAAAATTAAAAATAAAGCTCCTGTTTTAATCGTATCTTTGATATATAAATCAACTGTCATATTAGAAAACCCATATTTTTTATCTAATTTAAATGTTGAGTATAATTCAAAAGGCAATGTTAAAAACCAATTGATAATAATAAATGAGTTTACAAACAATATTGCTTTTAACCAAAATGCTTCTACTGTAATAAGAGAATCTAAGGCTGATAAACCAAAGCTTATCCACATCATAAATATTAAGAAGTCATAAAAAGTAGATAATATTGAAATTTTTTCTTTCTCAATTGAATAATTAGCCGCAACTTTATATTTTGATTCCTCTAAAATAATAGGCTGTAAATCTTTTGCTTTTTTAACAAAATCAACTTGCATAAACGAAGTGTATATATTAAATAAAAAGTATAAACAATATGCAATAACAAACAATTCTAACACTAAATAATCCTTTTTTAATCTCTAATTTTAAATTAGATATTACTATAATTTTACTTGAATTTCAGTAAAAATTATAGCATTTATTATTTAACTATGTTTATACTTATAAATTAAAATTCATTTATGAAGTTTAACATTTTATCTATTATCTTTTTATCTCTTGTAAAAAGTACAACTTCATAGTTGTCTTTGAAGGATTTTTTTGTCCAATTTATACTACCAAGAACTGCAATTTTTTCATCAAAAATAGCAACTTTTGTATGAAGTTTTTTATCAGCTATTTTTACATTTATTTCATTTTTCTTTAAATATTTGTATAATTCATCATCTTTCTTAACTTTAGATTTATCTAATATTATTTTAATATCAACACCATTATTTGAAGAATCAACTAACTGTTTTGCAAACTTTTTATAAGAAAAATTATACATTGCTATTGAAATACTTTTTTTAGAATTTTTTATCAAAGATAGGATATTATCCTTTGTTTTATCTGCTTCTTTAGGTAAAAAGTAAACTTCATTTACATTAATTAGATTATTTATTCTATTATCTTTTCCATAAAGATTAAATGATAAAATAATAAATAGCAATGATATTTTAAGAAAAGACATTTATTAATTCCTTTGGTATTCTATGTGGTTTGAAATCTTTAAGATACGCAAGTTTAAATTTACCAGTAAATAAAACTTCACCATCTCTTAAAACCTCTTGATACATTGTAATTGAAGCAGCTCTTTTTTCAATAAGCTCGCAAGTAATCTCCAATTCGTCTGCAAAAACAGCCGATTTAATATAATCAGCCTCTACATGTTTAACTACAAAAAACTCATCACTGTTATGTGGAGACATACCTTTTTCAAAAAAAATATTGCTTCTTGCCCGTTCACAGAATTTTAAATAATTTGCATAATAAACAACTCCACCAACATCTGTATCTTCATAATAGACTCTTACTTTCACTCAAACTTTCCTTATTAATTTAATTGATTAAACTATGAAACTATTTTATTTCTTCCTTCTTTTTTAGCTAAATAAAGATTATCATCAGCTCTTTTTATTAATAAAGAAAGAGTGTCATTTTCTGATATTTCAGATACACCTATACTTATAGTTTTATTTTGAATATGTGGAAAATTAAATTCTTCTACTTTTTTTCTTATCTTTTCTGCATAGATAATAGCACCTGATTTATTTGTATTAGTACAGATTATTAAAAATTCTTCGCCACCCCATCTTCCAACAATATCAATCTTTCTTGAATTTTCTTTTAGTATCTTTGATAATTCTATTAGTATAATATCCCCTACTTGATGTCCATAATTATCATTTACTTCTTTAAATTTATCAACATCAATTAGTAAAATTGAAAAGGGAGTCTTAGCTCTTTTAAATCTATCAAACTCACTTATAAGACATTCATCCATTTTATGTCTATTTGATAATTGTGTTAATTTATCTGTTTGTGATAAAATTTCAATTGTTTTTTTATCTGTAATATTTTCACTAATAGAAGTAAAACTTATTATCTTTTTATGTTCATCAAAGTTTGGAAGAATTGTAGATTTTAACCAATAATAAGTATTATCTTTTGACTTCTCTTTTATTTCACCTTCCCAAATATTTCCATTTATTATTTGTCCAAGTATTTCTTTATATAAAGTTGGATTAGTTTTATCAGTATTAAAAATTGATATTTTTTCTCCTATCAATTTTTCTTTTTTATATTTACTTAAATCACATAATGCATCACTTACATCTAATATCTTTTTATCTAATCCAACCGTCATTGTTATTACATAAGAGTTAATAATACTCATAAACCTAAGGTTTTGTTTGTATAATTTATTAAAATTTATATAAATCTTTGACATAGGAATAGAAATAATTAAGCCTAAAATGATAGAAACAATTAATACTGAAAGAGCTAAAATTAATATGTGTTTTAAATTAGTATTTTTTACATCATCTAAGTATTTATTTTGAATTTCAAAAATTAATTTTATATCTTCATTATTTTTAAAATAATTTTCTAAAGAGAAGATGTATTTATCTTCTCCTATATTATTTTCTTTAATAGAAGTAGTAGGTAAGTTAAATTCAGTGAAAATTGTATTTCCATTATTTAAATACTTATTCCATGCTTTTTTGCTGTTAGGATGTATTATAAAATTTCCAGACTTATCTATCATATAAACATTAAAGTTATTGTTATTTTTGATTTGACTTAATAATTTTTCCATATCAACATTAGCAATAATTATTCCATAAAAAATACCCTTATGGAATATATTACTTGATATTCTCATTGTTGGTCTTATTGGTTTTTCTATTTTTTTATTTTCAATATTTAAATCTAATTGCGAATAAAAATAGTTCCCATCTTTATTGTTTACTGTATCTTTAAAGTAATACCTATTTGATTTGTTTTGTAAACTTTTTTCATCTACTTTATAAATTATTTCAGAATTTCTTTCTTTTACTAATTTAATTTTTTCAAAGCCCTTAGCATCAATAAATCTTAGTTGAAAAATATTTTTATGACTTTGTATCAAACCTTTAAATAAATCTGAAACAATTTCTTTATTATTAGATTTATTGATAAGATAATTAGTAAAAATATCATTCTTTAAGATTGAGCTAATTATGTCTTCAATATTATCAAAATAATTTTTAGTTGAGAATTCAATTTCATTTAAATCAAATTGTATATCTTTTTTTACTTGTTCATTAAGTTCTAAATATTTAATATTATAGTTTATTATGGAAGTAATCACAGTGATTAAAATAGCAAAAAGAATAGTTAATATTATATTTTTAAAAAATAAATTCTTTATTGCATAAATTTTAAACATCTACTTCCTTCTTAATTTAGCCGAACTATAGCAAAAAACTAGTTCATAATAGCTTTTTGCTATCTTACTAAAATAACAATTCTATTTCTTGCAATTAATCTCTCTAACTTTATTTAATAAATCAAATACTATTTCAATGTTCTTTTCAATGTTTTCTGTTACTGCAAATATTTGTTCATTATCATAATCTTGAGCGTATAAATCAACAGTATCTTGAACCATAGTATGAACTTTTTCATGTGCAACTAATAATTCTTGCCATTCATTGCTCTTAGCAAATTCTTTATCTTTATTTGCATCTATCCATTTTCCAAGATTACATTCGTGTTGATTTCCAACTGTAAATTTATGATTTGATTTGCATTCTGAGAAGTTTACATTTTTAAATACAATATGATCAGATTTTAATTTATTTACATCAAAAATCATATCTGTATCACAAATTCTTGCTTTTGCACTTTTATCAATAGATGTTTTATTTACTGCACTTTGTAATTGTACAGCTAGAGATGTAGTTACAACTGCCATATCACTAATATTAGAAGCTAATGATGCATTTTGTTGTGTTGCTTGATCTAAAGAATTGACAGTATCATTAATCTGAGCCATTGCTAGTTGTTGTTCTTTTGATGCAGTAGCAACATCATCAATTAAGTCAATAGTTACTGCAATATTCTCATTTAATTCATTATAACCACTAATCATTTTATTAGTAATTGTCTTTCCTTCTTTTGCTTTTAATGTTGCACTTTCTACTAAATCCTTAATCTCTTTAGCAGCTTCTGCTGATCTACTTGCTAGATTTCTAACTTCAGCAGCAACAACAGCAAATCCTTTTCCAGCTTCTCCAGCTGTTGCTGCTTCAACGGCTGCATTTAGTGAAAGAATATTAGTCTGGAATGCTATTTGATCAATTATAGAAATAGATTCATGAATAGTATTTACTTCTACACTTAATTGCTCCATTGATTCTGATGTTTTATAAGCTAAAGTTTTTCCTGATTCATTTGACTTAGTTACATTTTGTGCAT
Source organism: Poseidonibacter lekithochrous (assembly GCF_018861145.1). GTDB lineage: Bacteria > Campylobacterota > Campylobacteria > Campylobacterales > Arcobacteraceae > Poseidonibacter > Poseidonibacter lekithochrous_A. The sequence goes on along the minus strand of NZ_JAHKQT010000023.1, from coordinate 49,650 downwards.
ATAAAGCCATTTTTGCAGCGCTTTGACTACTTTTATCAATCGTTGCTGATATCTCTTCTATTGCCGCTGCTGTTTGTTCTAATGAAGCAGCTTGTGCATTTGAAGAATCACTTAATTTTTTTGAAGCATTTGATAATTCACTTGCACTATTTGTAAGTTCTTCATTTGATTGATCAATTAAACACATTACTTCATTAATTGTTGTTTGAGTAACTTTTGTACCACTAAATAAAGATGCTATTAAACCTGTAAGTCCCTCAATTTTAGGAATTGGATGGTCATACTTTGCATTTGAAAGTGCCACTAAAACATCTGAAAGTTCTGTCAAGTTAGATTGCATTCGTGTAATCATATTATTAATTTCACCAACAAGTAAATTAACTTCTACTGAATGTCCAATATTTTTAATTCTGTCATTTAATAATCCAGCATTAACTTTTCCAATAATCATTCTAGATTCATCAATAACAATTTTATCTTCTTCTTGTCCTTGTGCAATAGAATCTAAATATTCATTAAAACTTTGAACAACGTCACCTATTTCATCTTTTGATTTTATCTCTATTCTACTTGCATCTAATGTACTATTATTTTTAATATCATCAATTGAATCTTTAAGACTTAAAATAGGTGCAATAATATTTCTTTTCATATTTATTAAAGAAATTATCGTTGTTACAAGTAGAGATACGACTAATAGTATTAATGCTGCCCAAATAATTGTATAAGCATTATTTGTAGCAACTTCTACTTTTTCAATACTTCTAGAAGTTAATGCAATTCCTAGTTTTTTACCATTAAAGTCTTTTATATCAATAAATGAGTAGAAGTATTTATCATTGATTAAATATTTATTATTAATTAATTTTTCAATATCAACGTTTTTTAAATCATTTAAAACTTCTTCATTTATAAACTTTTGAGAAATAATATATTTACCAAGTTTATATTTTTCATCAGCTTTTACAACAACTAGTGAACTATCCATTAATAAAAAAAAGCTATCTCCTATTTTATCAAAGGATTTTGCAACAGAATTAACACCTTGCATAAATTCTAATGACCCCAAGTGATTATTATCATGATCAATAATAGGAACAACAGATCTGATACTAAGTCCAGCATTTCCTACTTCAAATGTATTTATAGAACTTATTGTTTTGTTTACTTTTACAACACTTGCTCTAAAAGAACTTAAATCATCACCAAATCTTCCATCTTTCCAAGATCTTAAAAAAGATTTGTTATCTTTTGTATGAATATGCACTTTTATATTATTAAAAGGTGTATTCTTTTTCATGTTTTTTGATAATGATTCTAAAGCTTTAATTGCAAGGTTTCTATCATTTAAAGATAAAGAATTTTGTATTGAACTATCATTTGCTATTGATATTGCATTTGATATACCAACATCAAATTTAGAACTAAGCTTTTGCTCTGCGATATAATTCAACTCAATATTTAAGTTTGAGTAAACTTCATCTTTTAAATCATTTTTATATTTATTTAAAACAAAATATCCTATAAATAACATTATAATAGTTACAATAATTGTAACTATTGTAAATTTTTTTGAAAGACTTGTACTCATCATAATAATGACCCTTTGTATATATTTTACCAATTATACAACAAGAATCATTAAAAACATTTATAATTTTTTCTAATAAAAATAGAAAATAATAATTATTACTTTTTACTTAAATGAGGAAGTTCTAAGATGAAAGATGCTCCATTGTTTTTATTATTAAAAACATTTAACTTACTATTCATATTTTTCTCAATAATAGTTTTACTCATATACAAACCAATACCAATACCTTGACCTTCTTCTTTTGTAGTAAAATAAGGGTCAAAAACTTTTTCCATTAATTCTTCTTTTATTCCTGTAGCATTGTCACTAATTTCAATAAAAACTGAAGTATCTTTTATATATGTATGCACAGTAATTTTTTTATTATCAATATTACTTTCTGAAAAAGCATCTTTAGAGTTATTTAAAATATTAATAATTACTTGAGAAAACTCATTTGAGTATCCTAGAATTTCTATATTTTCATTATCAAATTTCTTTACTATTTCTATATTTTTATTCATAAAAGATGTATTTAATAAATCTATAGATTTATTTATTGAACTATTTAGGTTAAATATTTTTTTTACTTTATTAGGTTTAAAAAAGTTTCTAAAATCATCAATAGTTTTAGACATATTTTCTGTTAATAAATTTGCTTTTTTTACTGATTTATCGATAAACTTATCGTCTAGTTCATTACAATAATATGCAAATTGTATATTTTGAATTATTAAACTTAATGCATTTAAAGGTTGTCTCCATTGGTGAGCTATATTTCCTATCATTTCTCCCAATGAAGCTAACCTTGATTGTTGTATTAATAGTTGTTCTTGATGTCTTGCTTTTGTTATTCCATCTTTAACTTTTTGTTCTAATGTTTCATTTAGTTGTTTTTCATCTTTAATTAGATTTTCTATTTTAATAGCCATATTATTAAAAGATTTTTCTAATCTGCCAATCTCGTCATCAGAAGATACTTCAATTCTATAATCCAATTCATTATTAGAAAATTTATTAGTACCTAAAAGAAGTTTTTCTATTTTTCTACTAATATAATTAGATAACCATAGTGCAATAACAATAATCAGAAGAATCATCAATGCAGTTACAAATGTTAACTCATTAATTAAATTGTTTATAAATTTATCTATTTCAAATTTATTATTTTTAACAATTACTTCTATATTTTCTGTTTGGTGCTTTAATATTTTATTTATATTTTCTCTAGTAGCATTTGCAGCGGAATGAAATTCATCTACATTTGCACCAATTGTTACAAATCCGAAACCTCTTTTACTATTATATTGTCCTGTAAAATACGGAATAGAAGCAGCTGTAGTAAGTTTCCATACATTAGTCCATAATATTATAAAAGATCCATATCCCCCATCTCTTGTAAGTTGCATCCAACCCTGACATTGTGGTGCAAAGTTCAAATATCTACAGTCTAGACCAACATTTCCATCATTTATCACTTGCTTCATATTTGGTTTATTACTTAATGATTGATCTTTAAATATTGGATATTTATTTAAAAAATCTATTGGATCTTCTTTTGATTCTTCAATCTTTTGGGCAAGTTTTTGACTTAACCAAGGAATTACTTGTTTTCCTGTATTTTTATCATATCCGACTATGGAATGATCCCTTGGATGAGAAATATTTCTACCTTTACTATCCCACATAAAAGCATAGTTACCATCACTAGCATCGGCAATATCTTGTTTAGCATTTTTACTAGTTGGATTTGAAGTATCCGTAAATTGCATAATATGCTCATGATCCAAAGCTAATGATATATATCCAACTTTTTTATTCTCTTCATAAATAGGAGTTATAAATCTAATAATACCTGCAAACTTTTTTCCCACTGGATTTTCTTTACCTGAATAAGCATGTTCTTCAGGTTTAAAATCAATTGCTATTTCTTTAGCCTTTTCTTCTGTAAAAGTTCCAATTATTTTGCTTCCTACATATTCACCAATTACATTAGAAACATATATTTGTCCATTTTTTAAAGAACTCAATTCTTTGAAGTAGTTTTCTGAATTAACATATGTATTTTCTTTTTTTGATATATTTTTTAGATTTTTATCTATTTTAGATACTTTATATATCTCATTTCCATTTAAATCAAAATATGATATTTCTTTATATATTGGTATTTTACTTGTCTTTAGATTTGAAGGATTTGTAAGATTAAATTCTCTTTCATTATCACTTAATTCCGCTTTACTAGCTTCTTCATAAGTTTTTTTAATTTTTGATTTTGTTTCAATCCATTTATTTGTTTTTCTATCAAAAGTGTAATCTTGATGAATAATAATATCTCTTTTTTTACTATTGTAAAAACTTTCTAAAATATCTTGATTTAATTTCAATTTTGATAAAAATAAAATATCTTCATCTCTTTGATATAAAAAACTAGCAATATTATTAGCAATTTCATAAGATAATCGTTCAAGTGATAATTGAGACTTCTTGTCTAGAAATTTAACACTATCATTTATTGATTCATTTGCAGTATTTAATATAATATCTTTACTTTGATTAAATAAAAAACTAGTACTAGAATTAAGATATTCATCAAGTTTTTTAACACCATTGTAGGCAATATATGAAATAATTAATAAAGGAACAATTTTAATTAGAATAAATATGATTATAAGTTTTATTTTTATACTTGAGTTTTTCATTCTAATCTTTATATAAATCCCTAATCTCAAAAAATTCCTCTAAGTTATTCATAAATATATCTACTAATTTTGGATCAAAATGTTTTCCCGATTGATTATTAAAATATTTTAATATTTTATCAATCTCCCAAGCTTTTTTATAACATCTATCACTTCCTAAAGCATCAAATACATCTGCGAGTGCAGTTATTCTTCCAAAAATATGAATTTCATCACCTTTTAGACCTTTTGGATAGCCAGATCCATCCCATTTTTCATGATGTGTGTAAGATACTAAAGCTGCTGCTTGTAGTATTTCTCTTTTTGAAGTCTTTAAAATATCATAACCGATTTTTGAATGAGTACGCATTATATCCCATTCTGATGATGTTAATCTTCCTGGTTTATTTAATATCTCATCAGGAATACCAACTTTTCCTATATCGTGCATAGGTGAAGCTGTAAATAATGTATTAACATCTTTTTTACTAAGACCATATTTTAAAGCTAATAATTTAGAATACTCGGCAACTCTTCTTACATGATTTCCAGTTTCTTTACTTCTAGTTTCTCCTACTTCACCAAGCTTATAAACTATCTCTCTTTGAGTCTGTTCAAGTTCTTTATGCAAATTTTTAATTTCAGTAATATCATGTCTGATTCCAAGATATTCTACAATTTCTCCTTCTTTATTTGTCATAGGATAAATTGTTATATTACAATAAAATAAAGAACCATCTTTTTTTGTATCTATTGTTTTTCCTTTCCAAATTTTTCCTAAAGAAAGGTGTGATTCTAACATATCAATAGTCTTTTTATAATCGGATATAGGAACATTTTTATTTCTAATTATTGAATAATCTTTTCCTATTAATTCTTCTTTATTATAACCACTAACTGTATAAAAAGCCTCATTTGCATATGTTATTTTTTTATCTGTATTTATTTTTAAGATTATATTACTTTTATCAATCGCTTCTTCATAAAGTTTAGCCAATAATATTGATTCTTCTAAATTTGATGATGCTAATATACTTTGTTTTTTAAAGTATTCTTTTGAATTCTCTAAATCAGTTATATCATTGCTTAAGGCGATAAATTCTTGTATATCTCCATTTGTATCTAAGATGGGTTTTACAATCATATCTATTATGTAGTAATCACCATCTTTCTTTTTATTTTTAACTATTCCTGACCATGATTTTTTATCTAAAATACGTTGCCACATTTTTTTAAAAACACTTGTATCCATATCTTTATGAGTTAAAAAATCAGGTGTTCTTCCAACAACCTCACTACTTAAATAACCAGAAATCTTTTCAAAGGGTTTATTTATATATGTAATAATTCCAGCTTTATTAGTTTTAAAAACAATTGATCTCTCATCAACAATTTCTTTATATTGACTAAGAGTATTATAAATATCTTTATTCTCTTTATCTAGTAAAATATTTTTTGCCATTTTTGCCATAATCGAAAATAACTCTTTAATATTTAAAGGTTTAATCGCATAGTTATCAATATGTAATTTTATCGCTTTTAATAAATATTCACTATCATTAAATGCAGTAAGAAGAATAATTTTTGCATTAGTATCATGTTCTTTTATAAGTTCACTCATCCTAATACCATCAAGCTTAGGCATTTGAATATCAGAAATAACTAAATCAGGAGATTTTTCCTTATATAATTTAAATCCTTCTTCTCCATTTTTTGCAACATAAAGTTCACTTACTCTGTTTTCTAAAAAATAAACTACTTCTTCTCTTGTATCTTTATTATCTTCAACATACAAAACTCTAATTTCTTTTATATATTTTAATTGATCTTTCAACGTATTTTACCTTTATACAATTCGATTAATAACATGTAACATTTTATAGTAATAATTATAGCAAAAATTTATTAAATTATTTATAAAATAACTTATTATAAACCTAAAAAGACCTATTTAACGTATTCTATAGAATCAACACTAATTATAATAATATTTTTAAGATGACTTCTTTACCCCATAGGGTAAAGAATTTCATTTTGAATTACTTCAATTTTTTTCATTAATTCATCGTCAATCTTAAAATTAAATGCTGCAAGTGAATCATCAAGTTGTGATAAAACTCTAGCACCTATAATTGTAGAAGCTACAAAATCAAAATGCTTAGAATAAGCAACAGCTAAAGTAACTGTTGAGATACCATATTCTTTTGCTAATAGTTCATATTTATTTGTAGCTTCAAGTGTTTTAGCATTAACAAATCTAGAAGCTTGTGCTTGAACTCTTGGATTTGCATGATTTACATATGCCGCAAATCTTGAATCTTCTGGATAGAAATTATTATTATATTTCCCAGATAATACTCCTCCACCTATTGGAGAATAAGGCAATAATGATATGTTTTCATTTCTACAAACAGTTGCAAGCTCATCTAAAAATCTAGGATTTAATAATGAGAAGTTATTTTGAATTGATTGAAATCTTGTCAAATTTTTATTTTTAGAAGTTTCATTTGCTTTTGTAAGTCCATAAGCAGAATCATTTGAAGTTCCTACATATCTTACTTTACCCTCTTTTACTAAATCATCAAAAGCTCTTAATGACTCTTCAATTGGTACAATTGGATCTGGCCAGTGCATTTGATAAAGATCTAAATAATCTGTATCTAATCTTTTCAAACTTCCTTCAATAGCTTTTTTTATATGAAAAGAATCAATTGAAGTTAAGCCATGTCTTGTAGGTGGAACAAACCAACCAGCTGCTGCTCCACTTACTTTTGATGCTAAAATGATTGAATCTCTATCTTTTGTCTTTAACCATTCACCTACAATTTTTTCAGTAGTACCTTCATAACTTTTTTTAGGAGGTACTGGATAAATCTCTGCTGTATCATAAAAATTTATTCCACTATCGTATGCTTTATCTAAAATCTTAAAAGCTTCTTTTTTTGATGTACTAGAACCAAAAGTCATAGTTCCCATACAAATAGAAGAAACTCTAAGTCCACTATTTCCTATATATCTAAAATCCATAATAATCCTTAATAATATTTAATACAGGATTATAACCTTTCTTTAAATATAGATAGGTTAAACATAATTATAATTATCTTAAATTATTCCATGATACAGATTTCTTTTTTTCCCATATGTGCAAGTGTTTCTTTCGCTACTAAAAATACTATTATTGTTGTTATTATCATTAAAAGATAAGATAATAAACCATAAAACCAAACTGATGTTAATTCATACATTAAAATAGTGGCAAGTGCAATTGAAGCCATTGGAAAAGTAAATGCCCACCATGAAATAAAGAACTTTATATTTATATAATTTTTATACATTATAAATACTAATATTGTAAAAAACAATCCTAAACTATATAAAATATGCGCAAAGAAATCAAGCTTTCCGGTTAAACTTATATATGAAAGAAATCCAATTGCAGGTGGTGCAATTAGAATAAATAGTGTTGGCATAAATTTTGGAGCGAACTGTTTATGAAAAATTATTCTATTTAAGATAATTGAGAAAAGTATAATCCAAAAGAAAATACCTATTGAAAAATAGAAATATAAAATACTATCATCAATAAAACCTTTTCCAGCAATTGGAACTATTAAATTACCAACAATTGGAATAAACCAGGCAGGATTTGAGTGTTGCATTTCAAGATTATTATTTATCCAAAACTTAATAGTATAAAAAGTAAAGAATATATGTAAACAAGCACCTAAGATAAAGAATATATGAGATAAATCATCTACTATATGCTTATAAAAAATTGATAATAATAATGTTGAAATTGAAATAGCTGCAAAGAAATTAACTCGAATGGGATGAGTAATCTCTTCTTTTACTTCCTTTTTATACTTTAGTAATTTTGAAAAATAAGTAAATAAAATTATAAAAAATACAATTGTTGAAGCTAAACCTAATAAAGTACCTACGATTGAAGGGAAATATAAAACTTCACTTAGCTTTTTAAATACTATTGATAAACCCGTTAAACCCATGATTATTGCGAACATCATTACAGGAAAAAACTGTAATCTATTTGAAGGTATTGATTTAATACTCTCTTTATTTTCCATTTATTACATCCTCTTTATAATTAATTTATTATAATTAGAAAAAAGGTCAAATATGGCAAAAAAGAAACCAGCTTTAGTAGATTTAAAGAAAATGAACTTATCTTTTGAAGAAAAAGGTCAAACAATAAAACTAATAAACTTTAAGACTCAAACACTTTCACTTGATACTGAAATCTATGAAAATGAAATTTTTATTGCCAAAAGAAGTATGGTATATGCACACTTACCTAAAAAACTAAAGGCTCAGTTAAACAAGTTTTTCTAATTATTCTTATAATTATAACTTATTATTATTAAAGTTAGTTGTAAAATACATAAGTAAAACTTATAATAATTAGAGTTTAAAATAAATTTTTATTTTGTTAAAGTTATTCCTAAACATAGTATGGAAATATGTTCCAAAGGTATTTTCATTTTTAAATGCGGCATAAACTTCACGTTCATTTTTCTTTTTATATAAAGTATACTCACCTTTAATATCATTTAGAACCTTTGTATAATGAAAAGCATGACCTGTAATACCTAAATCATTATCATAGTACCCTAATCTGTTAGGTCGCGATGTTAGTTCAAAATCTAGAGGTAAAAGTCCCAACATTTTTTTATTATCAACTTTTCTGCCAAGTAAAATAAGTCCCGCACATTCACCATAAATAGCTTTTGTTTTAGAATGCTGGATAAGTGAGTCTTTGAAATCATCTGAGTTTTTAAATTTATTATAAGCTTTATCTGTCTCTATATAACCACCACAAATAAATACAATATCACAATCACTTGGTATAACTTCATTTTTTATACTATTTATAATTGTGACTTTTGAGAAACTCTCTTCTAAGAACTTCAAATTATCATGGTAAAGAAAGCTAAAGTTCTCATCATTTACTACAGATATATGTTTATCGTATTTTTCTATTTTCTCAAAGGGATAAGTATCAATATTTTTAGAATCACAAAATGCTAAAAGTTCTAGTTTTTCTAAGTCAATATGAGCTAAAACTTCTTTTGAAATATCTTCTAGTTTTTCTTTATCATTCTCATTTAAATCAAGTCCTAAATGTATGGAATCTAAAGATTCAAGTTTACTTTTTATCCAACCTATTATTACAATATCATCAAAATCTTTTTCTACTTGCTTTTTTATAAGTTCAAAATGCATAGAAGACGATACATGGTTAAAAACTACTGCTTTTACAGTATTTCCTTCTCTATATTCTTTTAATCCTTTTATAATAGCACTAAGAGTTGTATATGAACCACCTGCATCTAAAATTAATACTGTTGGTATATTTAAGAGCTTTGTTACATCATAAGCTGATGAGCCTTTATCCATTCCATCATAAAATCCCATTACACCTTCTAAAATAGAAATATCTTTATTTGAATACTTATGAAACATCCACTTAACTTGAGATTTATCCATAATACAAGTATCTAAATTTATACTAGCAGTATCACATATTTTTTTATGAAAAAGAGGATCTATAAAATCAGGTCCAATTTTAAAAGGACGAACAGATTTTTTATAGTGATAAAGTAAAGCTGTTGTTAAAATAGTTTTACCTTGGTTTGATGCAGTTGCACTAATACATAAAGCTTTGATGTTAGTCCTTTTTATTTCTTTTGATTAATAAATATACAAAGAATGGTGCACCTATAAAAGCGGTTACAACTCCTATTGGTAAAGATGATGCTGTATTTAAATTTCTTGCAATTAAATCAGACATAACTAAAAAAATTCCCCCATAAAAAAACACTGGAAAGATTAATTGGTCTGCACTTTTTTTATAAATTAATTTAACAATATGAGGAATAACAAGTCCTATAAAACCAATTGGTCCTACAAAACTAATACTAACACCTACACAAATGGAAATTACTACAAGAAGTAAGAGGTTTAACTTATGTACATTTAAACCTTTTAAAAATGCAGTATCATTTGAAATAAGTAAAAGTTTGATGTTTGCTCTATTTATATAAATAGTCATATACATAATTGCAGCCATTATAAAAATCACAAAAGAACTAGTAAAACCAACAGTATCTAAGCTTCCTAAAGTAAATCTAACAATAGAATAATTTTGTTCTAAATTACTCATATAAAACACTAACATCAAAGCAGATGAATAAAAATAAGATAAGGCAATACCTATTAAAAGTATTGAATTTGTTGAAACAGCTATCGTATTTTTATTGATATTCTTTGAAATATAATATAAAATTGTAATAGTAAGAAGTGAACCCAAAGCTGAGGATACAGATAAAATCATAGCAGGAAAAAAGACTATTGAAATAGCAGTAAACAAAGTAGTACCACTAGCAATTCCTAAAGTGTAAGGAGTTATAAGTGCATTTTTAAATATGATTTGAAATATCAAACCACTTAAAGATAAAATCCCACCAACAAAAAATGCTAATAAAACTCTTGAAACTCTAAGTTCCCAAAATACTTTATATGTAATAGTAGAAGAATCAAATAATTCATTTAAATCGAGGGAAATCTCACCTAAAAAAGGAGAAATTATCAAAATAATTGCAGAAAATATATATAAACTTAATTTCATAAGTTTACCACCAAGTGTTCGTTTACTTTTGAAATAGAATCATTATAAAACTTTCTAAGGTTTTCATTACAAAAAAACTCTTCATGTTTTCCAAAAAACTCAATTTTTCCATCTCTCATATATAAGACTTTAAATTTTAAAGCATATGCTAAATCAAGATTATGAGTTATTATAATCTTTTGTTTTAGAAAAGTTGAATTAAAAATATCAAATACTTCTTTTAATCTTGTAATATCTAAATTAGCTGTAAGCTCATCAAAAATAGTGATCTTTGCATCATGTAAAATACTTGAACCTAAAAGTAGAAGTTGCTTTTCTCCTGAACTAAAAGCTTTGCAGTATTTTTTTTCCAATTTTCTTAGATTTAATATATCTATTAAATCATCTATCTTTTTATTATCAACTTGATCAATACATGCTAATTCAAAAAATTCTCGTAAAGTAATGTACTCATCAAATATTGATAATTTAGGAGGAATATAATTTATATATTCCGCTCTTTTATTGTCACTTAAAGCTGCTATATTTTGATTAAATAGTTTTACATTATCATTTTCAATTAGATTCGATAAAACTTTTGCAAGAGTAGACTTCCCTGCTCCATTTTCACCTAAAACAATAAGGTTTTCATTCTCTTCTAAAGAGAAAGAAATATCATGCAAAATACTACTATTATAGTTATTTATTTCTAACATTTTCTAATATCTTTTTAAAATCTTTTATAAAATAAACTACTCTTTGACTAGGGATTCCTGCATATAGCTTATCTATAAAATAAATATTCTTTTTTATTGCTGCATTCACAGGTAAAGATATCCAATTATCAAGAATTTTCTTTTTTTCTTTTGTTTTTCCATCTAAAAATGGAGATATCATTATTATAATATCGGGATTCATATTGATAATTTTTTCACTATTTACGACAGGTTGGTTTGTACTTGTAGAGAAATAAGCATTTTTATTTCCTGAAGCTTTTATAATGTCTTCAAAATATAAGTTATTACCTGTGATGTATATTTGATTATTCAAATCTTTTCGTGGACCAATAACTAATAATACTTTTTTATTTGAAACAATATTTTTTAATGAAGTTAAAGAGTCATCTATTTTAGAAATTAATTCCATTGCTCTTTCTTCTTTTTGAAAATATTCACCTAAAGTTTTAATAGTATGTTTAATAGATGTAAGAGTATCTGTCTTAAATACTAAAGTTTTTATATTTAAACTTTTTAAATTTCGTAATACTTTTTCATCATAATTTTGTGCAATTACAACAGTAGGTTTTGATTGGATAATTTTTTCTAAAGATATCGTTGCATAACCACCTACTTTTTTTACACTCTTAGACTCTTCTGGAAAATCACAATATCTAGTATTTGCCACTACGCTATTTCCCATTCCCAGAGCATAAACTATCTCATTTATTGAAGGAGTCAGAGTTACAATTCTGCTCTCCCCCATTAAATTTATACAAAAGATTAGAAGTATAAATATAAATTTTTTCATATTAGAATGTTGCCTTTAGACCTATATATGCACTTCTCTCAGCTGTTGCATAACCATCAACTGTTTGATAATATTTATTAAATAAGTTATCAACTTTTATATATGTAGAGAACGTTTTGTTAATTTTATAGTTTACAACTGCGTTCCAAAGAGTATAATTTCCTGTACTAGCACCTGATTTATTTGCACCATTATATCTAGTTCCAACGTATGAACCATTAACATTTAAATGTAACTTATCAATTCCATAATAATCTACTCCAAAACCAGCCTGTCTTTTTGCTCTTCGTGCTATATCTTCATTCTCGTTATCTTGTGCACTTAAATGCGTATAATTTAGATTTAATAATGCATCTTCACTTAAATTTAGTTTATAAGCAAGCTCGTAACCTTTTAATGTTGAAGTACCTTTTATATTATTATATTTAGATGTACTAAAGTCATAATCAATCATATCTTTTATTTTAGTGTTAAAATATGTTACAGAAAAACCTTGATATTCAACTTCTAAGTCATAATTTTTTGTTTCTTCTGGATTTAAATCTTCATTTCCATAATATGAATATAAATTGTATAAAGTTGGAACATTATAAGCTGTACCATAGTTTGCGCTTACATTTAAATCCTTCCAAATATATTGTTTTATTCCAATCTTCGCAGTTGTTTTATTTTCAAACTTAGTATAAGAATCAAATCGTAAAGATTCAGTTATGATTGTTTTATTATTATTAAATTTATTGCTATTAGTTACAAAAACAGCTTTGTTATTGTATTTCTCATTTAAATCATTTTTATGTTCAAAAGATTTATAATCTGCTCCTAAAACTAAAAAAGAACTATCATTTAAATATGGAATATTTGTCTTCAATCCATATTCTTTTACAACACCATCATACTCTGATGTTGAACCGTATGCAGGATAGTAGTATTCTCTATCAAATTGAGATCTTTTTGCATAAATATCTGTTGTAGCAAAATCATTTTTATTTTCATAAGAGATTGTAGAAAAGTTATCTTTTATACTTGATGTATTATATGCATCAGCACTTGAACTATCAAAATTACTATCAGCATCAATCATTGTATGAGATACATCAATTTTATTTGAATCATCAATATTATAACCAGCTTTTAAATTTACTGTTAAGTTTTCATATCCATCATCTTCTAAACCTAATTTATCGCCTCTTTTCCCATAATCAACAGAATCTTTTTTTGCAACAAAAGAAGAATAACCATCTGTATCTATTTTATGAATAGAACCTTTTACATAATATTTATCTGTTTTATGTGATAAATTCACACCGTATTTTTTAGTATCAAATGAGCCATACTCTACATTAATATCACCATGAGTACCTAGCTTTGCAGTTTTAGTAATTATATTAATCACACCAGCACTTGCATCTGCACCCCAAACACCACTTTGCGCACCTTTTACCACTTCAATTTGTTCTATATCATCTATCATTAGATGTTCAAAAGGAGCACCACTTGTACCTGTAATATCGTTATATCTAATTCCATCTATAAGAACTAAAGTTCTTTTTGAATCATTACCTCTTACATAAATAGATGAGGCATTACCTAAACTACCATTTGTAGTAAAAGAAATACCTGGAATAGTATTTAAAGCTTCAGTAACCGTAGTAAAATGTCTTTCTTCTATTTCTTCTTTTGTAATAACATCTATATTTGATGTAACATCTTTGATTGATTGGGCTGTTTTAGTAGCACTTGTAACTGTGATTTCTTCTAATTTGATAGTTTCTGATGATTGTAGATTTGTTGCTATTAATAAACTTGCAACTAAGCTTGTAGATATTTTTTTATTCATTATTTATGTTCCTAATTTTTTTATATTTTATTTGTTGAATCTAAGTTTATGGGTTTTAATTCTTTTGCTAATAATATTTTTATAATTCTTGGCAAACTACTATGTAAAATTGCATCAATCATGCAGTTAAAAGATTGCATTTTTTTATCGACAGTAGCGGCTAAGAGACCAAAAATAGTAAAATATTTTCTTGATTTACTAATCATGTATTCCTCCTTTAAAAAATTTTAAATGTGATAATTGGTGGGATTATATATAAAAATAGATAAAACTATTGAATCAATAGTTTTAAATATGGCAGTCTAAGATAGTTTTTGTTGGATCTGTTAAATATTCATAACCTAAATAAGCAATATAAATACCAAAGCCAATTACTAAATAAGAAGCTAGTTTGATAAATAAATCTCTTAAGTTTGTTTTCTTAAATAAACCTATAAAAAAACCAAGTGAAAAGAGTGCAGGAATTGTGCTAAGTCCAAAGATAAACATTACAAAAGCTCCCCAAATAGGGTTTCCTGTACTTGCTGCTGTAATTGCAAAAACATATACAAAACCACAAGGCAAAAGTCCATTTAACATTCCAAGTAAGTAAAAACTCATTAAAGAATCCGAACCAATAAGTGATTTAAAAGTGCTTTGATAAAGTGGAGATTTAGAACATGAATGCTCAATTGTAGTAAGAAACCTGATTTTTCCCATTAATGATAATCCAATTAAAACCATCATAGAACCAGTTACTAGAAGTAAAATACCACTAGTTAGATTATCAAAAGTAACAACACCACCAACTAAACCAAATAATGCACCTAAAATTGTATATGTTGTAATTCTTCCAAAAGAGTAAAGTAAATGAGCAGTAGCTTGTAGTTTTTTTGACCAAGAGTTTTTAATCTTAGTACTTGAATATGCAATTACAATACCACCACACATTCCAACACAGTGTCCAAATGAACCTAAAAATGCAATTGTTATAATTGTTATAATACTAATCGTTTCCATTATTTACCAACTAATTCTTTTTTGATATATGGGTTTGTAAGATTTTCGCCTCTAATCATTTTTAAAACTACTTCTTCAAAACTTATAAAGTTTTCTTGTTTTTCTTTATAAGCACCAAAACCATATCCCATAGGTGTATTTTCAGTTCTACTATACCAAGCTTCACGTGCGTTTATATATTTTTTTGTGTCATTTGAAAAAACCCATAACGTAGCTTTTTCTTTAAATTTTATATTGTTGTACCATAAAACTAAACACCCTACATCATCAAAAAACCATGTTTTACCATCAGGAGATACAGCTTGTGCTGAATTATGATCTTCACTAATTGTCATTCCACATTGACTATCTTGAAAGTGGTTATGTCTAATATTAACAGGTTGTAAAGTGTGATTACCTTCATGAATAACTACCATTTGTTTTTTATTAGACATTGATAGAAATATTATTATTATTACTGCAATTATTATTAAGATTGTTAAAAAGGGTAAAAGTTTTTTCATTTGTTAAGCTCCAAGCTTGAAATTATACAAAAAAAAAGCTTCACAAAGATTTGTGAAGCCGCATTCAAATTTATTATAATAGTAATAGGATACTAATCTTGTATATAATCAGGTTAGTAGGAAGATTAATTTTGTAATATCCTAAATTGTTTCGAAGTATAACAATTGTTTGTTAATTAAATGTTAAATACATAAAATACTAAAGAAAGTAACTTGTTAAATTGCTAAATTACATATTTTCTAATATTTATTGATATTTTTGTAACACTTTTTGTTACATTAAAATAAATTTCATTTATATTACTTTAATACCTTACTATTGAACAATTAATATAAGTTCTAGCTTTCTTATCATAACAATTACCAGTTATTCTCATTCCATCTTTTAAATTTAAATTAGTTCTTTTTACTTTTATAACTATTCTTTTATTTTTATCTGTTCTAACTGAAATTCTAGTGTAATCTCTATACTCAGTAGAATTAAATACTTTACCTTGAAAAGATATGCTTTTACTTTTATATTTTTTTGGACTACTACTATTTTTTTTCTTAATATTTGTATATCTATATTCAGCATTTAAACTATTAAATATAAATATTAGAATTAAAATATATTTCATTTTTTTTACCCTTTATTTTTAAATTTATTAATATTATAAAGTTTTATTTTAAAGATATATTAATTATTTTTATATTAGATTTTTTATATATTGTATAATTTACAAGTTATTATGTAATAAATACAATTATTACTTTTTAAGATTTTAACTTTTCAGCTTCCGAAATATGCCAAATATATTTTATTTGAGTGTTATTTAGTTCTTCTAAATTTTTAATTAGTTCTTTTTTATAGTCTATATCTAATGATATTTCTTCTTTTCCATTTAATATGTAATCAAGAGAAATATTCTCATTTTGCGATATATCTGCTATCAAATCATAAGGTATACTATTCCTTTTTTTCCAAGTACTAACTGTATTTTGTTTTAATTCATACTTTTCACAGAATTCCTTATCTTTGAAAAATCCCAATTTATCATATAATCTAGATAAAATATCGTCAATATTTCGCATTTTGTCCTCATTTTTTTCATTTTGTCTTGACAAATATCGCATTTTGTCATATAATACTCTTATCAATTTATCGAATAACATTTATTAGGGGTAACAAAATGCAATTAAATAAACAGTCTAACTCATCATTTTATCAAAATTCTAAAGATAATCAAAATCAATCAAAACAAAATGTATTAAATACAATTCAAAAAAATTATTCAAAAGAAACAAAAATTAACAATTCTCAAAACTGGGTTCAATTAACAATTGAGTTTGTAGAAACTACAGTTAAAAAAGTAAAAAACATAAAATCAGTAATTAATGCAAAATTAGAAAGATTAAAAAAAATACAAAATTATTCTTTCAGATTAGGAATGATGAATAAAATTTCATTAAAAAAGTTTAAAGAATCTAATGAAAGAACATCAAAAAAATTTGATTCATTACATAATTTAAGAATGGCTTCATAATGAAAAATCAATATATAAATAAAACTGTGCAAATTACACCAAATGGAAACTATGTAGTAAAGGACGCTAAATAGTTTAGTATATGTTTAAGTCCACTAATGAGCTTATTAAATAGGTTGATTAGTGAATTTATTTCACTTTAAATATAAGGGGTAACAAAATGAAAAGAATTACAAGAGAACAATTAGAGGATTTAAAAATATTATCTAATTCAATTATTGAAGCAATAGATGAATATTCAGAAAAAGTATTAGAGTACAAAGATGATGCAACTGAATATGCAGATGATAGGTCAGAGAAATGGCAAGACAGTGAAAATGGAGATATTTATCTTAGTTGGATTGATGATTTAGAATCTAAATCTGATGAAATCTTAGAATTAAAAGATGCAGTTGAAAATATTAATTTTGATGATGTAATTAAACCAGGTTATTAAAATAAACCACTTAGAGGCTATTTAAAACAATAGCTTTTATAGTGAATTTATTTCACTACTAGGATTTAGCAACTGTTACCCGCTATTTCCTATGTTTAAGAGGTAACAGAAATAAAAAAAATTAAGGGAAACAAAATGACACCAATTAAAACTATAAAACAACCGCTTCTATCTTCTCATGGAACATATATGTATGGGAAATTAGATGAATTAGACTTCACAACATCATGGAAAAACGACCAAGGGCAAACAATGCCAAACATGCTTAAATTAAAATTTATTGTAACTAAACCAGCTACAAAAATGCTTTTAGGTATTGAAAAAATTTATAATAAAACTGTATTCGAATATTTAAATATTCAATGTGATAGTGAAGAAGAACTTTCTTCAAAATATGATAGTTTTCTACAATATAAAGATAAAGAAATCTTAGTACCAATTGAAAACACAAAAGAAAAAACAACTTATAAAATTAATGAGAATAATTTACAAATAATAGATTCAAAAACAAGTTAATAGGCTAACCCCTATTAGCTAATAATTTGACCTAATAGAGTACATACTCGTTGTGTGTTCTACAATCTCAAATTAGGGTCTAGTTTAGACCAAAACAAAAGGAAATAAGATGAAATTCTTAAATCAAGTAAAAAAATATGGTTCTCAAGCAATTGAAGCTACTAAAAAAGGTGCTGAAAAGCTTAAAGGTACTGCATTAGCAATTGGTGCTGCTATTGGTGCTTCTCTTTCTGCTGTTCCTGCTAAAGCTGCTGTAACTTATGACCAAGCTACAAACAGTTTAACGGGTGCAATTGATATGGAACCTTTCTACTCTGGTGTAGGTATTGCATTTGCTGTAATTGGTTCAGTTCTTGCGGTTGGTTTAGCAATTAGTATTGTTAAAAGAGGTAAGTAATAAAGAGGGGTTTTCCCTCCTTATTATTTTATTTTAAAGTTTTTAAATAAAGGTTTTAAAATGGAATTTACAGAACAATCACTACTTTTAATTTCTTCAATATTTGCAATAGTTGTAATTTTTCAAGTATCAAACATATCAATAAACAAAGCAATTGATATTATTAAAAAGTCTATCTAATGAAAAATTTATTATTAATTATTTCATTTAGTTTATGTTTGTTTGGTGCTGATTCTAATGAAACTGCAATATCTTTAGGTTTAACAGATTTTGATTATTATTTCTTATCTGCTTTATCAGGTCTTTTAAGTGGTTCTTTAATCTCTTTAATAGTATTAACAAGGATTTAATCAAATGAAAAATTTATTATTAATTTTATTAATTGTTACTAATTCTTTTTCTTTAGATTTTCCAATAATTGAAGTTACAGAGAATGAACCTTTTAACTACTTCTTTTCTTTTCCAATTTATACAATGTTTGTAATTTTACCTTTCTTGGCTGTTATGTCTATTTTTAAGAAGATTTAGAAATGAAAAAAATATTATTAATATTAATTTCTATTACTTATTCATTATTTAGTAATGAAACTCTAGGCTATACATATACTAGTTCTATATCTTGTCAAGAAAATGAGCTTTTTGCATATAAATTGTATTTAGTAAAAAAAAATTTTTCAACTCCTTCAAAATGTATTAGTGAAATGCTTGCAGAGTCACGCCCTGTTATGAATAATAGATGTGAAACTCTTAATAAAGAATATTGGCGTGTAAATACCATTAATTACGGTTGTGTTACTAAAACTGATTCAATGAATGAAAATTATGAAGATGAGTTTGGTACTTGTACGACTTCATCAAGTGGGGAAACTACTTGTGATTACCCTTATCCTATTAATCCTCAGGGAAACGGCGAAAGAGTATGTGATGAAATTTATGAAAAGGACGGTGATGTTTATTATTGTACACCAGATAATGAAGCTTCAATCATTCCAAATGCTGACGGCTTAGACACTGATTCTAATGGAAACACTATTCCTAAATGTATAGAAAATCATTATTTAGATTATAGCGATTATACTTGCAACCCTACTAATGATACGGGTAATCCAGAAGAGGAAGATGGGGATTATGAGAACCCTGATGGAACGTGTAAAGAAGGTTCGTATAGGGATATGATAACTAATAAATGTAAATCATTAGGAAATAATGCAACTCCTCCAAGTGCGCAAGATAATGGGGATGGAACTACTACAATTACTTTTCCTGACGGTTCATCACAAACTTATGATACTTCAAATCCTGATAATATTCCTACTTCTCCTATTTCTTCAACTCCTCCAACTAATAGCGGGGGTGGTGTTTCTGGTTCTGACGGTTACGGCGGTAATAATTCCCCTGATAGTGAGTACAACCCTGACACGTCAAATAATGAGGGTGATCCGAACGATATTATTCCTCCGAGTGTTGCTGATTCTTGCAATGATTCAAATTTAACATTACAAGAGAAAATGCTTTGCGAATTAAATCAAGGTATGAAAAATCAAAATAGTGAAAGTAACCCTAGTGATAGTCTTAATAATCTATTAAAAGATTTGACGGCAAATAATGCAAAGGATAATAAAGCAATTAATACAAATGTTAAGGGTTTAAAAGATAATACCGCTATTGCTAATTCAAGATTAAGCTCTATTAATAATAAATTAACAAGTCTTAAGACTATAGGGCAACAAGAGGTTATTAATGGAAATAAAACAAATGAAGAATTAGCAAAAATAACAACTGCTGAAGAGGGTTCAACTCCTGACCTAACAGAATTAAATAATTCTTCTTCTTGGATTGATAATATCGCTAATCAGTATCAAACTTTTTACGATAATTTACAATCTCAAAATGCAACTTTTAAAACTTTTGCAGTTGATGCACAAACACAAATTCAAGAGGGTTTTAATCTTGAATTACAAAATAATAATATTGTTACTTGTCCAACAGTTTATGAAATTGATTTATCAACTTTAGGTCAAGAAAATATTATTTTAGATGTCGATTTCTGCTCTCAAACTTCAAGATTAAGACCTTATTTATACCCTTTTTTAATCATTGTTTTAATGCTTGGTTTAATTTTCTTTACTTTTAAAATGGTAGGTACAATATAATGATACAAGTTATTTTATGGTTTTTTTCTGGTATTGGTTTTTTAGGTGGTTACGTTTTAAGACTTGGAAAAGCATTTTTCGTAAGTGGTGCAATATTGTCTTTACAATTTGTTGTTATTGGAGCTTTAGTTCTTGTAAGAATAGCTTATTTAACTACATTAGTAACTATTGTATTATGGATATATAATCAAATGGTTTCAGTATTTGAGCTTATTAATTCTACATATACAGATACATTTTTATATTTACCAATATCAATAATGGATAGTATAGGTTTAATTGATGCTTTAATATTTGTATTTAGTTCTTTCACTTATATTATAATTTCTTTGTTAGTTCTATTTATTTCAAAATTTATTTTAAATTCTGTTCAATCAATAGCTGACGAATATTTTAAAATATCCGTTTTAATTCAATTAGGTGTTAAATAATGGCTATTAAATACTATGTAGGTGTTCCACGTTCTGGTAAAACTTACAAAGCTATGACTGTTTTATATTACACTTTTGTTGATAATTCACCTTCTTTTTTTGATAGATTACTTATTAAATTAAAATTAAAAAAAGAAAAAGAAATAGAATTTGATAATGCTTACACAAATATCAATCAATTTAATTTTGATATATCAGATAAAATTTTCCCTTTAGATTTTGAAAAATTATATGCTGATTTAACTATTCTATATAATATGTATTTACTTAAAAAAAGTGATTCTGAATTAATAGAAAAATCAAAAGAATTAAAAATATATAGAACTCTTTTTGTGTTTGATGAATGTCATAATTATTTAAAAACAAAAGATGATAAGGTGCTTGTATGGTGGTTTACATATCATGCACATTTACATCATGAATTAATACTTATTACGCAAGATTTAACACTTGTGAATAATGAATATAAAAGAGTAGCTGAATATTTTTATAAGGCTATTCCTTCACGTTTTAGAATGTCTAAATCTACTTTTAAATATATTCAATATTCTACACATTCAATGTATGCAAAAGATAAAATTGGTACTGATACAGTAAAAGCAAATAAGAAAATATTTGATTTATATGTATCTGGTGCTGATTCAAATGGAAATTCAATTATTCATAAATATATATTATTTGCTTTACTTGCTTTGTTTTTATGTGTTTTTTCTGTTTATTCGTTTTTAGATTCAATAGCAATTGAAGATGATAAGCAAGTTAATACAGATAAAAGTGAACCAATTTCTAATACTATAGAAGAAATTGAAACTACTATATCTAATCCTGACACTTCAAATAATAAGCAAATATTTCAAGAAAATCTTAAATTATTTAAATTTGATTGTTTTAAATCTATGTGTTCTTATAGATTTGAAGATAAAAGAATTTTAAGAATTCCTTCAAATATTTTAAAAATTTATTTATTAGATATAGAAGCTGATAATAAGTTTTTAGAAATAAAACATAATAGATTATATATCTATGTATTAGTAAATAGTAATAGGTTCTCTTTTATAACAAATTTAGAAAACAGAGGTAACGAAAATGAAAAAGATAGTAATGAAAATAGCGGTTTTATTGGTTTTAATAACTAATTTATATTCTGAAACTTTAGAATTAGATTTAGTTACATTCGCAGCATATACAAGTGAAACAAATAATATTAATATCCTTATAGCTGAAGAGTTAAGAGATGAAAATATAGTTTTTCATATAAATGATAATAAATCATATTTATTTGAGGGGTTCAGGAGTGCATTGCAATTAAAAGGTTTAGTAATAGAAAAAACTAAAGGTCTTTATGTTGTAAGTAAAAAAATTGTTTATGTTGAAAGTCCAAGATATAGAAGTATTAAACTTAATTTTGTTAAATATTCTGATATTGAAAATTTCTTACTTGTATACGAAAATATAAAGTTTGAATTTATAAAAACATCAAAGATACTTTTAATACGTTCAAATGAAAAAGAATATAAATCAATTAAAGAAATGATTGAATCAATCGACACACTTCCAAAACAATTAAAACTAAGAATTACAATAATAGATACAAACTTAGATAAGTTAAAAGAGTTAGGTTCTGATACTTCTTTTTTAAATCTCTCAAATAATACAAACTTCTTTTTTAACTTAGTTTCTTATCCCTTTACAGTAACAAATACAGTTGATCCTGATTCTTCAAAAGGTTTCTATGGCTTCTTAAAACTATTAGATAAAAAAGAAGTTTCTAGTTTTGTTTCTAATCCAACATTAACACTTTCAGACGAAAAAGAAACAGTGTTTAATGTCGTTGATAATGTTCCTGTAAAAAGTGGTACAACAACAATTGATGATGATGACACAAAAACTACAGAAAGCTATGAATATAAAGATATAGGTACACAAATAACAATTACACCGCATATATATAAAGATAATAACGTATATATAGATTTAGAATTAAATGTATCTAACGTTATATCTGATAGTGATAATTTAATTACAACTTCAAAGAAATATATTAAACAATCTTTTCATATGCCTTTAAAAAAATTACTTGTACTTACGGGACTTAATAAAAAAGAAAATATTGAATCAGTTTCAAAAGTTCCATTACTTGCAGATATACCTTATTTAGGGTGGCTTTTTAAATATGAAAGTAAAGATAATTTAGAAACTAATTTATCTGTAGTTTTTGAATTAGTGAATGAATAAAAATAAAAAATAAAAAGGAATAAAAATGAATGAAAATATTTTTGATGCTTCTGCACTTGCAACAACAGATAAGGATATTAATCCTTTAGCTATTTTAGGTGGTATTGCAATGCTTGACGCATTTAAACAAATCAATACAATAAAAAATAAAAATGATAAATTTTTAAAATCTGCTTATGTTAGAAAAAAGCGATATAAAAATAGATGTGTTGTTTATTCAAATAGGTTAAATACTGTAAGAGATAATTTAAATATTTTCACTTCATCATATGATGTTTTTTTATTCACAAAGCTTAATGATTCTGAAATGTATTTATATATGGCTTTAGATTTTATAGACTGTTATAAGGAATAAAAATGCATAACGAAATGAAACAAAGAATAGAAAAGCTAAACACAAACTTAATGTTAAAAGAAACAAAAATCATAATTTGTATAGATGAAATTAAAACACTTTTTATAAAAGCTGATTTTAATTCTAAAAAATCGTTTTTTAATAGTTTAGATGAATTAAGGCATTTAAAACATGATTATGACTGTATTAAAACGCAATTAGAAACATTAACAATTTATGAATTTAGACATTAATTTAAAGTGATAGCTAAATCAAGCCATTGGCGATTATTTTTTTTTGCTTTTGGTTCTTTTGGCGAAAAAGAATAGAAAAATAAAAGAATAGGAATATAACTAGTTTTTCGTTTATATATTAAAATACTTAAAGAATTAAAAAAGGTACGTTTTAATTTTTTCAGTCTTTCAATATATAAAAACTTTATTTAAAATTAAAATAAGGTACGTTTTTAAATTTAAATACAGTTTAGATTAAACCCTTCCTAAAAGTTAAGATAAGCCTTTGGCGTGTTAGGGATTAGAACAGTTACTGTTGATAGTACGGAGACGTTAGCTCGCAGTTATCAGTCCGTAGGATTCAAGCCCGACCCTTTAGGGTAACACCAAACATAAAAAGAAGAATAGTAGAACTAAATATAAAGATAAGAAAATGAAACTGATAAGCGAGGTACGAGCGCAGAGGTTTCCTTGATTACTTTTAAAAAAGTTACTACACCTAAAAAAATTAAATATAAGAGGTAACAAAACATGTATGGAATTACAAAAGAAGATATTATATTTTTTGATGAAAAATTAAAAAAACAAAAACAATGGATCATAGATAATTTATCAGACTTTGATTTCGGAGAAAATAAAACGGCTTTAGATTTTACTTACTCTGCAAATATAAACCCTGAAAAATATTTCGCTGAAATGAATAATAGAATTAATTCAATTTTTGACTATGCAAAAGAATTAGGATTAAAACCCGTTTTTATTACTCTTACTGCTCCTAGTAAATATCATGCAAAAAATAGATTAGGACAATTAAAAATTAATCCTAATGAAACTGCAAAAGAACTTACGCAAATTTGGAATAAATTTACTAATATACAAGTTTTTCAAAGACTTAGAAAAGATGTAGGTTTTAGTTTACCTTATTTTAGAGTTTATGAACCTCATAAAAGCGGTGTTCCACACATGCACGCAATGTTGTTCTTACCAAAAGAATATATTTTAGAAGTTAAAAATAAATATTATGAATATTTCACAAATAAAGTAAGATGGGGTAATAATAGAAAATCTTTAGATTTTAAATACACTTGGTATAACTCTGCGGGTGGTGCTGTTGCTTATATTATGAAATATGTAACAAAAACATTTAAAAACGAAAATGATAAATCTATACAATACGCTTCTTATTGGTACATGAAACATAACATAAGAAGGTTTTTATGTTCTCGTAGTCTTAGACTACCTATAACTATTTATAGAAAAGTAAGACACTTTTTTAAATCAAGTTCTTCTTATCTTGATGTATCAAGATACTATTCAAAAGATAATCAATCTGCATTAAAAAGAGTATTCAATGATAATACTTTTTCTTACATGAAATATAATGTAGATACGCAAGAAGTTGAAGAGGTTATCTTATGGGAAAAAAACGCTGAATCAGTAATTCACAAAAGAATTAAAAGTAATAGAACTTTTAAACTAGCATATAAAAAAGAAGAATATAAAAAAGCTTTAACTGTTTATGTTAATGAATTTGAAAAATACTCTTTTTCAGATACTCAGAATAAATTTATGCTTTTACCAATCATTCCAAGACAATTAAAAGATTACCAATTAGAAAAATATTATTCACAAATTAAAGATTCAATAGAGTTTCAAGATACAAAACATTTACAAATTGCAGCAAATGAAATGGTAAAACGTGGCTTCCTTGATGTAACTTATCAAGTAACAATCACAAATGATTTATACACAGAAAAAGAAGAATATATAGATTTAGAAACGGGCGAATTTAAAATAATAGATGTAGTTAAAACTGCTGAACAATTAGGATTTTAAAATTATGAAAAATTCAATAATAAAAATAGATGATTATGTAAGATTAAAAGGTTTAGTTTACTCACATGATACAAAATGTTTTATATCAGTAAAATGTATTGTTTGTGTAGTTATCTCATGCAAAGGTCTAATATACACTGCTATGACTACAAATTTAAAGAAAATAGATTTTATTCTTTTAAATGTAGAAAAGATTATATTTAAAGATATTCAACAACAAAAAATCAAAGTTGTTTTGAATGATGAAGAAAATATAAAAAATATTTATAAAAAAATAGAAAATGATAATTTATCATTAAATAAAATTAGAAGTTTAAAAAAAGATATTAAAAAAATACGAAATAAAACTAAAATAATAGATAATTTTAATGAAAATAGTTTATTTAATTTTAATTAAGAAGATAAAAAATGTTAAATACAATAATACAAAAAAATGAAACATTCACAAAGTATTATACTTTAGATGATTATTTACTTTTTAAAATTAAATCATTTAGTACAACTGAAAAAGAAACTTTTCTATTTTTTGATTATACATATAAATATACAAAGATATTTTCTTTCACTTCGTTTAAACAAGCTGAACAAAGTTTAAAAGAAAGATTTGAAGAATATAAAAATAAATTTAATATAAAAAAGGAAATAAAACAATGAATATATTTAAAGACAAAAGATTAAATGATTTAAAGAAAAAACGTAAAACATTAGGTTATTCAAGCTTATCAAAAGAAGATATTATCTTTCTAAATAAGTATGAAAAAAAATCATTATATAGCGAATATAATAAAACTCCTGAATTTCAATCTTTTGATAGAATGCAAAAATTAAATATGTTAGCTATCGCTTTACCAGCTTTAATATTTTTGAACAATAAATTTAATATAAATAAGGATATAAAATGATACTAAAATTTATAATAAAGTTTATAGTAACTCTTTTATTGTTTCCTATTTCTTGGCTATTTTTAGGTTTGTACTCTTATGTTAGATTGCTTTTTACTTTTGATACATTGAATATAAGTTTTACTAAAAATTATGAAGTTTATGAGCATGATTTTAAAGATTAAATAATAAAAAAGGATAG
This sequence comes from Poseidonibacter lekithochrous, assembly GCF_018861145.1. Taxonomy (GTDB): domain Bacteria; phylum Campylobacterota; class Campylobacteria; order Campylobacterales; family Arcobacteraceae; genus Poseidonibacter; species Poseidonibacter lekithochrous_A. The sequence goes on along the minus strand of NZ_JAHKQT010000023.1, from coordinate 22,725 downwards.
AAATTGACATTATATACGATAGATGAATTATCAAAAATAGTTAAATATAGTAAAAATACACTTTACAAGAAAAAAAAAGAAATGAAAATTGGAAAACATTACTATCAATTAGAAAAAGGTAAAATCTTATTTAGTGATTTAGCAATTACTTTCTTTTTAAATACTCAAAAAGGAAAACATAAAAATGAAAGTTTCAAAAGGAACATTGTTCAAGAGAAAAAACAGCCCGTTTCTTTATCTGAATATCTCGGTTAATGGAAAAAGATATATACAAAAAACAAAATATTATCATAATGAATTAGATAATGTTAAAAAAGATATTCTCCCCTATTTAAGACAAAAAATTATAAATGGGGAAATTCTTTTAAATATAAAAGAAGAAAAAGTTAAAACATTTGAATATTATAGTAATTGTTATTTGAATACTAAAAAATATTTAAAACATTCTACTTTACAAAATTATACTAATACTGTAATTAAATTAAATATTTTATTTGGATCATTAGAAATTAATAAAATTAATACAAGTGAAATAAAAAACTATTTATATTCATTAAATGTTAAAACTTCAGCTTTTAAATTATATTTAGGAGTTTTTAAAGGTATATTTAATGAAGCTCTACAAGATGATGTAATAATTAAAAATCCTTGTAGTAATATATTTGCTCCAAGAAATAAAGTTATTGATATTGAGCCTTTTACATCTTATGAAGTAGATTTAATTTTATCTAATGCAAATGGGTATTTTAAAAATTTTTTAGCTACTGCTTTTTACACTGGTGCTAGAACTGGAGAATTATTTGCTCTTAAGTGGCAAAATATAGATTTTATTAATAAAAGAATATATATAAATGCTACACGTGGCGATTACGCTGAGGGGTCTCCAAAGAATGGTAAAAATAGATATATTCCATTGTTTGATATTTTGATTCCATATTTACAAAATCAAAAGAAAATCACGGGTTTAAAAACTTATGTATTTTTAACTGATAATTATTGTAACTTGTTAAATTCAAATTTGAATAATCATAAATGGTATCCACTTTTAAAAAGGCTTAATATCCCTAAAAAAGTAATATATAATACTCGCCATACCTTCGCCACTAATATGATTAAATCTCAAAAGTTTAGTTTAAATCAAATATCAGCTTGGCTAGGTCATAAAGATTTAAGAATGTTAATTCTTCATTATAATAAGTTTATACCTTCTGAAATGGTTGATTTTGATAGCAAAATTGATATTTTTAGTAACAAGAATTGTAACAGTTTATCTATAACTGCCTAAAATAAGGTTTTATTTAATATTTGTTAAATTTTTGTTAAATCAAGATAAAAATTATCCTATATTCTATTTTATTATAAACTTTAATCTTACTTTATATTTTTAATCATATAATACGCAAATATAAATACTATAGGATAATGATATATGCGTTTAATTATGTTTGATATGGATGGAACTTTAATAGATAGTGGTTTTGCAATTACTAATACAATAAATTATGTAAGAGAAAATCTAGGATTTGAGAAATTAGAAAAAGAATACATCTTAGAAAAAGTTAATGAACCTAATATAAATTCTGCAGAATTTTTTTATGGAACTAAAGAGTTTACACAACAACAAACAAAACTTTTTGAAGAATATTATAATAAACATTGTTTAACAGACTTAGTTTTATATGATGGAATCTATGATTTAATTTCTGATTTAAAAGGTGACTTTAGACTCGCAGTTGCTACGAATGCAAACTCGATTTATGCTAAAAAAATGTTAGACCATGTTGGTATTGGTAAGCATTTTTCCACTATTTTAGGTTACGATAGTGTTAAAAATCCCAAACCGCATCCAGAAATGGTAAATAAAATATTAAATAAATATTCTGTAGAAAATACAAATGCTCAAATGATTGGCGATTCACATAAAGATATTATTGCTGCTACAAAAGCTGGAGTTGATTCAGTTTTAGTTAACTGGGGATTTTCAAATCATGAGAAAGATGCAATTGAAACTGTTAAAGAATTAGAAAATAAAATCTATGAAAAGTTTAAAAACTCTTAATTAATCTAAATAAGCTTATATTCAATTGGTAATTGAATTGTAATATCTTTTTTAATTTTAGGAAAAGATGATGCTGCATCTTTTACTGCATTTATAGTAGATTTTTTCAATCTACTGTGACCACTTAAAATCACTATATTATCAACTTTTCCATTACTTCTTAAAGTAAACTTTACGTTTACGATTCCTTGAATTCTTAGTCTTTTTGCACTTTTGGGATAATGTACATTTTGCTTGATTTGATTTCTAATTAACCTTAAATATTTGTCTAAATAATCTTGCTCAACATCTTTTTCTTCATTTATTACTTTTTGCTTTATAGGCTTTTGAATACTAGGGTTAGCAATAATTGTTGGTTTTGTTATAATTGTTTCTTTTAAAACCTCTTTCTTAACAACTGTTTTTTCTACTTTCTTTTTTTCTATCTTCCTAACAATTTTCTTTTTTATATCTTTTTTCTTTTTAGGCTTTTTTTTCTCTATTTTCTTAACTACCTTTTTCTTAATCACTTTTTTCTTTTCTATTTTTTTTGCTTCCACTCTCTTTGGCTCTTCTTTTTTAAGCTCTTCTTTTTTTTCAAACTTGGGAACAGGCATTAGTTCAACATGTCTTAAAGAAATAGTTTGTGGTAAGTTTTTTTCTTTTTTTATAATAATTTTATCATCTGCAAAAATTGTAATAAAAGCGATAATTACACTTGTATATATAAAAAATGTAATTAAAAAAGAGTTTAAATATCGCATCATTTTTCAGTAACTATTGAAACATTTGAATAATCATGTTTTTTTAACATATCTAGTAAGTTTACAAAAGTTTCAAATTTTGAGTCTTTATCACTATTTATATGAACAGGAGTATCTTTTGGCAAACTTAGAATATGCTCTTGAATATTTTCAAGACCTGTTATTTCTTTATTTACATGTAATGTATTATCTTTTGTTATTGTAATAACTACTTCTTTTTTTACTTTTATATCATCTGCGTTATCAGCACTAGGAAGAGATACTGGAATAATACCTTTAGATATAAAAGTTGAAGTTAATAAAACAATCGTAAGTAAAACTAATAATACATCAATAAAAGGTATTACATTTATTGATTCAAACTTCTTCAGTTTCATATTCACTCTCTAAAACTTCTGCATATCTTCCTAAGATATTATAAAAAATTTGAGAAATAATGGCTACAACTAATCCAGCAGCTGTTGCTTTTAAAGCAAGAGCAAGTGAGCTCATAATCTTTGCAGCTTCAATATCACCATTTCCCATAGTAAAAAATGTTAGCATAATAGCTAATACCGTACCTAATAAGCCTATATAAGGTGAATTAGAAGCAATAGTACCTATAATAGTTAAATGTTTTGTAAGAGCAATATCTAAGGATTTTTTATTTTTAAAAGACTTTACATCAATTTTTTTATAGAAAAACAATCTTTCAATAAAAAACCAAACAGAGAGAAAACTCATAAAAACTAATAGTGCAATAACACCATAATCAACTAAATTTTTTAAAACTTCTATATCCATTATTTATTTTCCTTGATCTTTTTTATTATGTATAGATGACTGATTATGAGGGCTTTTCTTAACCCCATAAGTTTTAAATACATAAGCAGTATAAAAAGTTAGTGACATATAAGATATAATAACAATGCTTACAAAAGGATAAGCAAATACTTTTAAACTTCTTTTTGCATCTAGTAGTTTTAACCTATAAATCATTAAAATAAATGCCCAGATATATGCAAAATGAGTGAAGATTTTAAATATCAATAACCAGGATTCTCCTCTTTTAGCAAGTGGCTCCATATTTGTAAAACCTAAATAAAAAGCTTGATTAAAAGCATTTACTATATTTGAAGTATAATGTAAAAAAAAGAATTCTAAAATATGAGATAATCCACCAATTATAAAAAGTGGTGCTAAGGCATAACTTAAAGTATAGAAAGTTTTTTGAAATTCAGTTTTCATAATCCTAGAAGCAATAAACATTCCAATGGTATTTAAAAGAACTATAGTAAAAATAGAAAAAGATACAACAGAAAGACCATCTACGTTTATAAAATCACTATTTATATATGATTTTAAATAAACTGAAATTTTATTCCATATAAACTCATCTGCAATTGATGTTCTATTTAATGCATGTTTAAATGTCATAGAAAAAGATAAGATTGCAGTTAAAATTAAAATAGTCCAAACTTCAACTTTTTGTGTTTTAAATTTACCTAAAAGAGTTGATGATGGCTTTTTTAAATTAAATGCAACATTTTCACAGGATACTGCACAGTCCATACATAAAGTACAATCTTCCATAGAATTCTTTTTTGCAAAAGTAAATGGTTTTAAATTATAGGTACAAGCTTTTGCACAATCAAAAGTTTTACAAGTAGAACATCCTTCATTATATGTCTCAAGTTTTGTAAAACTAACTTTTGAAAAAGCTTTTGTTACAGTTCCTAAAGGACAAATATATTTACAATAGGACATATCATCATATAAATAATAAAATACAAATGCAAGTAGAGTTAAGAGGGCAAAAAATATAGCTGTATTATAAGGAGTACTATAAATACCAGGAAATAAAAAAATCATTAACCAATATCCAAGAAGAATTACACTTAAACCAATAAAAGGATTTGCTAATTTCTTAGGAATTTTCTTTTTTAAACCAAGTTTTGTAATATATTTACCAAGAAAACCATGAGGACAAATACCACAAAATATTCTACCCAAAGTACCAAGAGATAAAACCATAAAAAATGACCAAAAAAGACTCCAAAATAAAGCAGTTGTAAATACATTTTCCTCTTTTGTAGGATAAATAAATCCTAGGAAAATTGCATAAAAAAATAAAAAGGTAATTGTAATTCTAAGTAAAAATAAAAAAGTTTTATTTTTGAATAAAAAGTTAAGAAATGAAAAGGAGAATAAATCTCCTCTATTCTTTTTAATAATATTTTTCATTTTTAAACCTATTAAAATAAAACATTTATACCAGTATAATAAAATCTCTCGCCAGGATCATTTGGTGTTCCTCTAGATGTCATATTATAAGGCATTTGTTTATCTTGAATATTATCAACTCCAACAAACCATTCTAAGTGTTTTGAAAATTTATAATTTACTTTCAAATCAGCAACTGTATAATCACTATTTACATTTACTCTACTCTCATTTGTTCCATAATAATTGTTATATTTCTTTAAATTTAAATACATACTTAAATCATTTATTTCATAAGATAAATTCATTTTTACAGTAGTTTTTGCACTTCCAGTTAATCTTTCATTTGTTGTTTTATCTTTTGTATCTAAATATTCCCAAGCAAGATTAATTGCAAAACCATTGTTAAAATTATATTTTGTTGAAACCTCTGTTCCATTGATTGATGATTTATCTATATTTTCATAAGAAGTGTAACTAGTTCTAGTAGTTGGATCATAAGATACGGTGTAAGAATTTACAAGATTATCTAATTTTGACCTATGATGAATAATTTCAAAATCAAAATTATCTTTATTATAATTTATAGAAAACTCATAAGTTTTTGATTCTTCAGGTTTTAAGTTTTCATTTCCTGAGATATCATAAATTACAGGACCAGCAGATCTTGTAAAATGACTGTACATATTTGTAAAACTTGGGGCTTTAAAAGCTTCACCATAACTTGTTCTAAAGTTGAAATTTGAGATTTTATACATTAGTGAAACTTTTGGATTAATAGTATCTCCAAAATCACTAAAATCATCATATCTAAGCCCAAAGTTTGTAATTAGGGAATCTGTTAAATAATACTCATTTTGAAATAATAGATTAAAGTTATCTCTTGATGCTTCTTTTGTATACATTGATACTTTAATATCATCATTTTTATACCCTGCACCTAAGATATTAGTCATTTCATCACTTGTATAATGTCTAAAATAGTTGTTAAACTCCAACTGTTTATATTCAGTTGTTTCAGAACCACTTCCTCTATTTACATCTGTATCACTATATCCATAAGCTAAATTTGAATCAAAAACAAAATTTTCATCTATATGATTGTATTGTGTTGATAATTGATACCTATTTTCTTTTTCATAAAGATCAGCATTAATATAATTTTTCCCTTTATCCTCTTGTCTTGAATATTCTAACCTTGTATTTAAAGTATCATTATCACTTAATTTTATACCATTTGCATAACTTAAAAACTGTCTTGATTCATTTTTTAAATCTGTTGCAATACTTGATTTATCTAATCTATAATCATTTTTTTCTCTTAATTCAATTGAATATGTATGAGATATATTTTCTTGAATTTCTGCTCCATTTAGTTTTGTTATATAAGTTTCTCTTTGACCATTTTGAGCAGCTCCACCTAATAAAGTTAATTTTAAATAATCTTTTCTAGGATTTTTTTTAGTGATAACATTTATTACACCAGCAATTCCATCAGCACCATATAATGCAGACATAGGACCTCTTACAATTTCTACTCTATCAATATCTTCCAACTGTACAGAAGTTAAATCAAAGGATCCATATTTACCAGTTCTTCTTAGACCATCAACTAAAATTAGAGTATGAGAACTACTAAAACCTCTCATACTTACAGAAGATGTACTTCCGGCATCATTAACAGTTAAACCTATAGCATTATTTAATAATTGTGGCACATTTTTTGAATTTGATTGTTCAATATATTTTGTATCAAAAACTTCTATTGAAGCTTGAACATCTTCTATGTTTTTTTCCTCACCAAGGGAAACTGTAGTAACCTTGATTTTATCAAGGTTAACAGTATTTGTAGCATAAGTATTAGAGAATAACAATAATATTGATAAACTAATAGAAAGTTTTTTTACCTTCATTTTATTCCTTAGAAAATTATTTCTATAAGAATAAAATATTATTGTTAATTATCTATTAATCTTTTGTTAATTTTGTGTTAAGTATAAAAATCTATTTTTTTTCTATTGTTGCAAAGTTTTTAAAAGTTTTTATTACAACTACTTTCTCACCTTCATTAAAAATTGATTCATCAACTTGACCATCAATTTCCCAGTAAGTTCCTTTATAAAAAACTTTTTCATTTTTTATTTGCCCTATTCCTTTTTCATTTAGAAAGTTATCTGTAATCTTTTCATTTGAACTAAGAAACTTTTTAAAAGTTCTTTTTCTCAATAACACAAGTAATAAAATTGAGATAAAAGAAGCAATAGCTAACTGCCAAATTCCATCTTCAAAAGGATATAGATAAGAAATGAAGGCAGTTAAAACAAAACCTATTCCAAACCAAATTAAAATAAAAGATGTAATGATTGCTTCAAAAGCAATCAGAACAACACCAATTCCTAATAAAATATATGGATCAATTACACTAAGCATTATTTTTGCTCTCGTTACTAGCACCTTTGAAAAAAGCATCACCTAAAACACTTGTACTTCCAACCATTTGAGCTACTTCATAAGGTAAAATCATTTTATCAGTTGATGAACTTTCAGCAAGTGCTTTAAAAGCAGCTACTCTATCTTTTGCAAGTAAGAATTCTGCTGCATTTTCATTTTGTTCCATTGATTCATTAATTAATCTCATAGCCTCTTTTTGGCCAGCTGCAATTTGTTCTTGTTCATATCTTTTAGCATCTGCCATTCTCTCAATTGCTTCAGCTTTTAGAATCTCTTCTTGTTTAAAACCTTCTGCTCTTCTTATAACTGCTTCTTTATCAGCTCGTGCTTTTGTTTCAATAGCTCTTTTTTCTCTTTCAGCTTCCATTTGCATATTCATAGCTCGCTCAATTTCAGCAGGAACTGAAATATCAGATATTTCAACACGAGTAACTTTAATACCCCAGTTTGCAGCTGCACTTCCTAATTCATTTTGAAGTTTAGCATTTAGTGTTTCACGATTAGATAATGTATCATCTAAATCCATACCACCAATTTCAGATCTAAGTGTAGTCATTGCAAGATTTGCAATTGCATTTTTAAAATCTACTACATTATAAGTAGCTTCTTTTGCATCATCAACTTTACAAAATACAATCCCATCAATAGAAATATTTACATTATCTTTTGTAATTACTGATTGTTTTTCAATATCAACTAATTGTTCTCTTGAAGTTAAAATAGCTCTAATAGAGTCAACAACTGGAATAATTAAGTGAAATCCACCATGAAGTACTCTATTAAATTTACCCAATCTTTCAACTAAATATAAATCTGATTGAGGAACAATTCGAACCCCTTTAATAATAATAACTAGTGCAAAAATTATAATTGCCAATGCAAAAATTAAATTTTCTTCAATTTCCATAATAAATCCTTTATTTTTATAAGCTATTTAAGTAAAATATTCTCAAGATTAAGTTTAAAAATATTTCCATTGCTTATTGTATCTATTTTAATTATAATCTTATTTTTATCACAAAACTCTTTTACAATATTTAATCCTATCCCAAAACCATGATTTGTAGAATCAGATTGATAATATCTATCAAAAATTATAAATAAATTTTTTGTATCTATTTTTTCACCCTTATTAAATATTGACAATATATTATTTTCATAAGTAATATCTACAAGAGGTTTTTCTTTACTATTATATTTAATCGCATTTGAAATAAGATTATCAATAACTTTTTCAAAACCATTAATATCAGTTAATAAAGCTACATTTGGAAGAGTTGCTTTTATTAGCGTATCTTTTTTAATATCATCAAACTTTATAATCGAGTTTGATACCATTTCATCTAAAAAGCACTCTTGTAGTTCTATTTTATCTATCTCTTTTTTAATATTATATTCCATATCTTCATATAATTTTAAAAGATTATTACTAGCTTGTTTTATTCGAAGAAGTCTTTTTAAACTCTTTTCATCAGTAATATTTTTTTCTAAAAGTTGTGTATTCATCTTTATAGTTGATACAGGAATATTTAGTTCATGAATAGTTTCTTTGATATTCTTTTGTAAGTTGTCATCACTTGTAAAAAGAGGTTTTAAAATACTTGAAGTAAAACTAAGAAAAATAATAAGTGCAAGGAAAAGTAAAGGAATTATCACATAAATAAAGTTTTCTTGATTTAAGCCAAAAAGTGAAATAAGTACATAATTAACATAAAGAACAATGATTAAAGTAAAAGTAAATATTATAGAAATAGAGATTATAAAATCTTTCTTTTTAGAATTCAACTTTATACCCAATACCCTTTATATTTCTAATACTTTCTTTTCCTAAAAGCTTTTTGATATGATTTATATATACGCGAATAGAGCCTTCACTATATTCTTCATCGATATTCCATAGCTTTGATATAATCATCTCTTTTGTTACAATTGAACCTCTATTTTCAATAAATAGTTCTAATAAATCACTAATTTTTACAGATAGATTTAAATCTATTCCATTTTCTAAAACTCTTTTTGATTCAGGATCAAAACTCAAAGTTTCACTTAAAAGTACAACTTCAAACTGTTTTTTATTTCTTTTTAATAAAGCTTTAATTCTTAAGATTAGTTCATCTAAATCAACTGGTTTTTTCAAATAATCATCACAACCATTCAAAAAACCTTGTTGTAAAGTATCTTTATCTTTATAAGATGTAAGAAAGATAGAAGGAGTGGTATCTCCTGAACTTCTTAACTGTTTTAGTAAATCTAAACCATTTATTTTAGGTACATTTATATCAAAAATATATAAATCATATTTTTTTTCATAGTTTAAATCAAGACATTGTTCACCATTGAAAGCTAAGTCTACGGCAAAACCTTCTTCTGTTAAAAAATCTTCTAAAGTACTAGAAAAAAGTTCATCATCTTCTAAAACTAATATATTAAACATACAAATTCTTTACTTGAAATCTTTATAATTTTGTCTTAATGCTTCGTAAGCTACTATTGAAACAGAGTTTGCAATATTTAAACTTCTAGCTTCATTTGTCATAGGAATTGTAATACAACCCTCTTCTCTTTTTTCCAAGATTTCTTGAGGAAGTCCAGCATCTTCACGTCCAAAATAGAAGTAATCTCCTGTTTTAAACTCTGCTTCAAAATAGTTTCTCTTAGTTTTTGTAGTTGCAAAAAAGTGTCTATTTGAAAAAGGATTCTTTTCCCAAAACTCTTCAATATTTTCATACTCACGTACGTCTAATTCAAACCAATAATCAAGTCCTGCACGTCTTACTTCTTTTTCTGTAATATTACCAAATCCATAAGGTTTAATTAGATGTAAAGTACAATCCATTGCAAAAGCAAGTCGTCCAATAGTTCCAACATTTCCAGGCATTCTAGGTTCTAGTAAAACAAGATTAAACATTATAAAATCACCGTCTTATTACCATGAACAAAAACTTTATCATCAAGTAACATTTGGAAAGCATTTGATAAAACAATTTTTTCTACATTTCTTCCCGCTTTTCTCATCTCTTGCCAAGAATAAGAATGATCAATATTTACAACATCTTGGAAAATAATTGGGCCTTCATCTAAATCATTTGTAACATAATGAGCAGTTGCTCCAATAATCTTAACACCTCTTTGATGTGCTTGTTTATATGGGTTTGCACCTATAAATGCAGGTAAGAATGAGTGGTGAATATTTAAAACTTTTTTAGGAAAAGTTTCTACAAAAGAAGGAGTAAGAATTCTCATATATTTTGCAAGAACTATAAGTTCAGGTTCATACTCATGAATTTTTTCAATTACTTTAGCTTCATGTTCTTCTCTATCTAAATTATCCGCACTTATACAAGTAAATGGTATTCCAAAGTTTTCTACTAAAGATCTCAAATCTTCATGATTTGCAATTACTGCTTTAATATTTGCATTCAACTCACCATCAATATATCTGATTAATAAATCACCTAAAACATGTGATTCTTTTGTTGCTAAAATAACTACATCTTTTTTAGCTTTTTTATTTAATTTTATTTCTGCATTTGGTGGTAAAACTTCTTTTAATTCTTTAAGTAAGATATTTTGTGAGATTTTTCCAGAGATTATCGTTCTCATAAAAAATTTGTTTGTCTCTGAATCAACATATTCTGCATTTTGTTCTATATTTAAGTTGTTCGCAAAAAGTACTTTTGAGATATTATATACTAAACCTTTTGCATCTTCAGTATCTATTAAAAGTGTGTATTCTTCCATTTTCGCCCTATTTTGTATTATTCTCATTAAAATTTAATGAGAATAATACCATTTTATTGATTAATAGATTGTTTGAGGACTATACCATATGAGAAAGTTTTTCTCTGTAAGCTGCAAGATCAAAATCTTTTACTCTAGCAACTCCAGTTTCATAAGCTGCATTGGCAACTGCTGATGATACTTCAACCATAAGTCTTTTATCAAAAGGAGAAGGAATAATGTACTCTCTTCCATATTTTAAATCACCAAGTAATGTAATTAAATCACTTGTTAAAGGCTCTTTAGCTAAGTTTGCAATTGCTTTAGCTGCTGCTATTTTCATTTCCATATTTATTTTTTTTGTTTGCACATCTAAAGCACCTCTAAAGATAAATGGAAAACCAAGTACATTGTTTACTTGATTAGGAAAATCAGATCTTCCAGTTCCAATAATTGCATTAGGTCTTACTTCTCTAATTTCTTCTGGGAATAATTCAGGAGTAGGATTTGCCAGTGTAAATACAATTGGCTCTTCAGCCATTAAAGCAACTAGTTCTTTAGTAAAACTTCCTGGTTTAGATAATCCTAAAACCATATCTGCTCCTCTAAACGCTTCTTCCATAGTTGTAGCTTTATCTGTAACAAATTCTAATTTATATTTATTCAAATCATTTCGTTTAGAATGAACAACACCTTTAGAATCACACATAATAATATTTTTAATACCAGCTTCTTTGTACATAGTTGAACATGCAATTGCAGCAGCACCAGCGCCAATAACTACAACTTTCATATCTTCAAGCTTTCTACCCATCATTTCACTTGCATTCATAAGTGCAGCTGTCGTAATAATTGCAGTACCATGTTGATCATCATGCATAACAGGAATATCTAGTTCTTCAATTAATCTTTTTTCTATTTCAAAACACTCAGGAGCTTTAATATCTTCAAGATTAATTCCACCAAATGTTGGAGAAATAGCTTTTACAATATTACAAAATTTATCAATATCCGTTTCATCAACTTCTATATCAAAAGAATCAACAGCCGCAAATTTTTTAAACAATACTGCTTTACCCTCCATAACTGGTTTAGAAGCAATTGCACCAATATTACCAAGACCAAGTACTGCTGTACCATTTGAAATAACAGCTACTAAATTTCTTTTTGCTGTATATTCGTATGCTAACTCAGGATCTGCTTGTATTTCTTCACAAGGATATGCAACACCTGGAGTATACGCTAAAGATAAGTCTCTTTGAGATTCTAATTTTGTTGTTGTAGCAATTGATACTTTTCCCGGAGTAGGAACTCTGTGATAATCCAATGCTTCATTTTTTGTAACTTTACTACTCATAATAATCCTTTAAATTCTGCTAAAAATTTTATTTGTGAAAATAGTAACTAAAAGAAACTTAAATAAAATAAAAATTTAAATTAATTTATTATTAAAGCTTGTATTAAGAAAATTATGTAAAATTTATGTAATTTTTCAATACAGCAGTTTTTATTAATTTATATTTAAAGATAAGTATTATTGGTAAATATAATTTATTTGTTTAAGAAGTCTATTTATTGGCTATTTTTAGAATAAACATATAAGAATTAATTATAATTAATAAAATTTAAATATTATAAATTATAATACTTATCTAAATATAACAATATTATAATTTAATTATTCCAGAAAATCTTCCAGTTTTATGATTTTTCCTATATGAATAATGTACTTTACTTGTACATTTTGTACAAATAGTGGGATCTTCAATTTTTTCAACTCCATTCTCTCTTAGAATTGCTTTATTTATAGCTTGTAAATCAATATATCTTCCTTTTACAAACTGTGAACCAAAAGATGTTTTTACTATATTTGATAATTCAATACTTACTTCATAACAACATTTTTGAATACTAGGACCTAGTGTTGCTTTTATATCTAAAGGATTTGTGCCGAAATTTTCTTTCATTTTATTTATTGCAACTTCTGCAATTCTTAAAAATGTCGAGTTTCTTCCTGCATGAATTGCTGCTATTACACCTTTTTTTTCATCATGTAATAAAATAGGAATACAATCAGCTACCATTACCATAAGAGGTAAATCTTTTGTATTTGTGATTAAGCCATCACAATTATCAATGATTTTTTCTGAGTTTAAGTCCACTATTTGTACAGTGTTTCCATGTGTTTGATTCATTGAAACTAGTTTTTTATAATCATAGTTATATTTTTTTGCTAAGTTTTTTCTATTTTTATCCACGTTAGTCTTTTCATCTCCTACATGGTAGGCGAGGTTTCCATCGTTTATATCTGTAAATACTGCTAATATATTTTCCATATTTCTTCTTTTAGTTTTTTCTTATTTTACATTAAAAAGATTGATTTTGATATAATTCATTTTTAATTTGAAGGATATAAATTGAATAGATTTGATGAAGCAGCAAAAACTTGGGATAAACGACAAGTGAGTATTGAAAGTTCAGATGCCTGTGTACAAGACTTATTAAAGAATGTACAGATAAAAGATGATGCAAATATTTTGGATTATGGATGTGGTACAGGATTTATTGCATTTGCTTTAAAAAATGAGACAAATAATGTAACAGGTATGGATTATTCAAATGGAATGATCGAAGTATTTAATAAAAAAGTAGCAGAGTTTGAACTTGAAGATATAAAAGCTATCAAACATAATATGAATGAAGAAGAGCTTCCAAAAGAAACTTTTGATTTAATCATATCATCAAAAACAATGCACCATATAAAAGATACAAATATGTTTTTCAAAAAATCATATAATACACTAAAAAATGGTGGTATTTTATGTATAAATGACTTAGATAAAGAAGATGGTTCTTTTCATAAAGACAAAGAAAATGATGGAGTTGAACACTTTGGATATGAGAAAGAAGAGCTTTTTGATATTGCAAAAAATCTTGGCTTTGAGATAATAGCTTATAATATCGTATATAATCAAGAAAAAAATGGAAAACACTATCCATTATTTAATCTAATAGTAAAAAAATAAATAAGGTAAACCATGGAAAAATTCGTAATATTTGGAAACCCAGTAGCGCATTCAAAGTCACCTCAAATGCAAAATGCAGGATTTGAAAACTTAAAATATAATGCTGTTTATGAAAAACATCAATTACTAGATGGAAGCACAATAAAAAAGACTTTCTTAGAAAACAACTATCAAGGTGCAAACATAACAGTTCCTCATAAAGAACATGCATATGCTAATGCAGATGAAGTAAGAGGATTAGCGCAAAAAATACAAGCAGTAAATACTTATATAAATGAAAATGGAAAAGTAATAGCCTATAACACAGATGCACCAGGTTTTTTAAAAGCAATTGAGTCTTTTAAAGATGTTAAATCAGTATTATTACTAGGAGCTGGAGGAACTGCAAAAGCAATCGCCCTAGCCTTACAAGAAAGTAATATAGATGTAACAGTATTAAATAGAAGTGAAGGAAAACTAGAGTTTTTCAAAAAGGAAGGTATCACTTCATACTCTTGGAATAACTTTAAACCTAAAAAATATGACTTAGTAGTAAATTCAACAAGCGCAGGACTTAAAGATGAGTATTTACCCTGTGATAAAGAACTTTTAGAAGAAATATTTAAAGAAGCAAAATATGCATTTGATTGCGTATATGGGAAAATAACACCATTTTTATCACTAGCACAAAAAAATGGTTTAGAGATAAAAGACGGAGAGGATATGCTTCTTTATCAAGGTGTTTTAGCACTTGAATATTTTACTAAACAAAAAGTAAATGAGAAAGTAAGTGAAGCTATGAGAGAAGGCTTAAAACAAGGTTAGATATCTAGAAATTAAAAATTATATGAAAACTAAAACTATAGTTTTCATATATAATTAATTAAAGTTTAATTGTAAAACAAACTCCATTATCAATATTTTCAGCACTTATATCCCCATTTAATTTCATATTTAAAATATTTTTTGCTAAAAAAAGTCCAAGTCCAGTTGAATTAGAATTTGTTAAGTCTTTTTCGAAAATAGACTCAATATTATGTTCTTTAATCCCACCTGCATTATCACTTATTTTTATAGTAAAAGTTTTTTCTATTTGTATTATCTCAATATTAATTTTAGGATTTTTTATATTCCTATTTCTAAAAGTTTTTACACTATTTTCTAAAACTATCATAAATATATTTGAAACAAGATATTTATCTGTAAATATAAAATTATTATAACTCGAATCAATTTTAACTTTAACATTCATTTCAGATATTTCTTTTTTTAAAATCTCAATAATTAACTCAATTGATTTTGTAATCTCGATATTTTTCATAATAATTTTATCTTCATATATAGATAAAAAATTCTTAGCAGTATTTGTCATATATTTTGTAGTATCTTTAATTTGATTTACAGAATTATCAATAATACTTGATAAATTTGGGTCATTAAACTCTTTTGCTGCTTGTATGTTGTTAATAGCATAATAAATATGATTAATAGGTTCTTTCCATTGATGTGAAATATTAACCATAGATTGTCCTATACTTGACAGTTTTGAATATTCGCTTACAAGAATTAAGGCCTTTTCTTTATCTTTATCTATTTTCATTAATAAACTGATAATCATTAATCCTAGACATAAAATATTAAAAAATAAACCAATACCTATAGATAAACTAAATAAATAATCAGCTGGTATAAATCCTAATAATCCCATTACAAAATAAACACCAGTTACTACAAAAATTACATTTCCTAGTAAATAAAATTTGTACCCGTCAATCTTATTTTTGTATAAAATAACTGACACATAAAACAATGTAAAACAGATAATCAAGAATAATAAATTTGAATAAGGAGCATAATATAATAAATCATTATTCATAGGATAAAATAAAAAAATCACAGCTAATACAAATAAATTAAAAATCAATAATTTTAAAAAAAAAGTTGTTTTTGGAAGTATCTTACTTAATGGGAAAAAATAAATAGGAAATAAACCTATCAATGCAGAAGCCAGAGTACCTAAAGACCATGAAGATATAGTGTTAAAATAAGAATTTAATCCTAATTCATAAAGAATACCTGAAATTGCAAATTCAGCTAAAAGAGCAAAAAGTATTAAAAAGAAATAAATTTTATTTATCATTTTGGGAAAAGTTACATCTATATAAATTACAAAAATTAATATCAATAATATAAATCCTGCGATAAAACCAAAAAGCATTGATTCTCTTGATGTTTTTTGTATATGGCTTTTTTTCTCTTCAATATTCCAATTTATATCAATAGCCCCAAAAGATTTGTATTTAATAAAAAATTCATATTTGTCACTTTGTAATAGTTCAAGTGAAAAGTTAGATTTTCTATGAATTAAATCTCTATTTTCTAAGGGATTCATATCCCCTAAATCATAAGTCTTATAAATTTTATTATCTTTTACAATAAAAACTTTTATAAAATCAATTCCTGCTCTAGGGTTTGAAAAAACTAAATCTAAATCTTTGGAAGTTTTATTTTCTATTTTTCCATAAGTCCAAACTGGAAATTTTTTTATTCCAATATTTGTTTTAGCACTATTTTTAAAAAGCTCTTTATTTTCCAAAAAATCATCTATATTTTTTTTATTATCTTCATCATAATAAGTTTTAAAATTATCAAAATTATATAAATCTTGTTGAGCATTTATAATAAATGCATTTGCAAAATTAAAAGATAAAAGTAGAATAAATAAAAGTTTTAAAATCATTATTTCATCCTAACCATCGTATATCCTACATCTTTAATATTTTTTATTACAGGACTTGATAGCTTTTTATTTATCTTATAAACTAAACTTGTTAAAGATTTTTTATTTGCATCCTCATTATCTAAAACATAGAATATTTCTTCAAAGGTAACAACTTTATTTTTATTTGTTAAAAGAAACTCGAATATTCTGTATTCATAAGCTGTAAGTGAAATAACGTCATCATTTGTTCTAATTGTTTTTGTAGAGTAATCATACACACAGTTTTCTGAAATTGATACTTTTAATAAACCATGTTTATCCATCCATAAAGAACACTCTTCAAGAACATCTTTTAAATCACTAAATTCTAAAGGTTTTGTTAAATAAGCTACAAGATTTAACTTCATAGCTTTTAATAATTTTTCTTTGTCGTTATAAGAACTAATTATTACTGCTGGAATAGTATTATTTATTTTTCTTATTTCTTGTAAAAAAGACAAACCATTCATAATAGGCATATCATAATCAACTAGTAAAAGATGTATTGATTCTTTTTGATATATATCTAAGGCATTTAATCCATTGTGTTCAATAAATACTTCTTTGAAGAAGTAAGACAATGTAGCCTCCATATGTTTGCAGGCTACTTTATCATCATCTATATATAATACATTTAATTCTTTTAGGTTATTTATCACTATTTACTACTTTTTTATTATCTTATTAAGAATTATAGTATATCAAAATCAACACAAAATCAATAGGTTTATAAAGTAACTACAAATTTTGAAATTGTATAAAAAAAGTTATTCTTATTGATTTTGTATTGATATAGATTTGTTATTATTTTTAAAATAACTTTTTTTAAGGAAAAAATATGAAACGCTTAATAGATTTTAGTTCAAGATTTAGAATCTTAAAAGGAGGAAAGATATCATTAGTAGTATCTGCACTTTTAGGTTCAGTTGTAATTGCAAGTGCAAGTCCAAGTGGAGGAACAGTTACAAGTGGAACTGCAAATATTTCTCAGAGTGGAAAAGTAACCAACATAGACCAAAGCTCATCCAAAGCTAGTATAAACTGGCAGAATTTTGATATAGCAACAGATGAAACAGTAAATTTTAATCAACCTGATATTAACTCTATTACATTAAACAGAGTAGTAGGAAATGAAAGCTCAGTTATAAATGGAGCATTAAACGCAAATGGTCAAGTATGGCTTTTAAATTCAAATGGTGTTTTATTTGGAAAAAATGCAAGTATAAACACAGCAGGTATCTTAGCAACTACAGGTGAACTTTCAGATTCTGATTTTCAAGCAGGAAATTATAAGTTTAAAAATAATTCAGAAAATTCAGTTATTAACCTTGGAGCAATTGAAGTATCAAATAATGGATATGTAGTATTAGCTTCAAATGAAGTAAGAAATAGTGGAACAATAAAAGCAGTTAAAGGAAAAGTTCATTTAACAGCAGCAAGTGAATACACAGTAAACCTAAATGGAAACTCACTAGTAAACCTAGTAGTTAATAAAGGAGTTCTAGATGCAATGGTTGAAAACTCAGGAACTATTTTAGCTGATGGTGGAGAAGTTTACTTAACTACAAATGCTGTAAATGAACTCCTAAAAGGTGTAGTTAATAATACAGGGATTATTGAAGCTAATTCTTTAGATGGATTGATGGGAAATGTTGAATTATTCGCTCATGGTGGAGAGGTTCAAGTTGGTGGAACTATTGAAGCAAAAGATGGCTTTGTGGAAACATCAGGGAAAGATTTTACTATTTTAGAAGATGCAACTATAACAGCTGATGAGTGGTTAATTGATCCTGTAAATGTAAACATAGATGATACTTTAGCTACTACTATTGAAACTGCTCTTGGAACAGGTGATGTTACTATTGAGACAGAAACTTCTTCAAGTTCAGTGGATACTTCTTCAAATGAAAGTGGAAGCGATGGAGATATAAATGTAAATAGTGAAATAGAATGGAGTACAGCAAAAACGCTTACTTTAAATGCTCATAATGATATCAATATAAATGAAAGTATAACAGCTACAAATGATGATGGAAAATTAGCACTTTATTACGGACAAGCAAATGTAAATACAGATAATGAATCAACATATAATGTGAATGCAGCAGTAAATCTAAAAGCAGGTGATAATTTTATCACAAAACTTGGAAATGATGCAGATATTAATCCTACGACTTGGACTGTTATTACAGAACTAGGAAGTGCAGGTTCAACAACTGGAACTGATTTACAAGGTATAAATAAAGATAGTACTAGTTTATACGGAAATTATGTTTTAGGAGCTGATATTGATGCAAGGGATACTTCTACTTGGAATGAAATTGATGATAGTGAAGAGTATAATGGATTTGACCCACTAGGTGATAATTCAACACAATTTAAAGGAAATTTTGATGGTCTTGGGCATACTATTTCAAATTTGACAATAAATAGACCGAATGAAGACTCTTTAGGATTATTTGGTCGTACGAATGGTGCAACTATTAAGAATATTGGTGTTACAAATGTCAGTATTATAGGAGAAGATTATATAGGAGGATTAGTTGGGTTTAATACTAATACTTCTACAATAGAGAAGTCCTATGTAAGTGGAACAGTTGATGGAATTTTATTTATAGGAGGATTAGTTGGTAATAATTCTTATTCTACAATAGAGAACTCTTATGCAAATGGAACTGTTTCAGGAACGAATAATATAGGAGGATTAGTTGGTAATAATAATAATTCTACAATAAAGAACTCTTATGCAAGTGGAACTGTTTCAGGAGAGGGTAATAGTATAGGAGGGTTACTTGGTTATAATAATAATTCTGAAATAAGTAATTCCTACTATGACAATGAAGCAAATAAAGCTGAGATGAGTGATAGTGATACTTATGGAAAAACAAAAGCTGAAATAGTAACAGCCTTTACAGATTTAACAGATAGTCCATGGACAACTTCTGAAAATGACTCAAGTGTAAAAGGATATGGAGTATTAGTTTTACCATATCTTACTTCAGTTACAAAAGATGAAGATAAATCTTTTACAACACTATTTGAAGGTGGTATGGGAACAGATGAAAGTGCATATACAATCACAAACTGGACACAGCTACAAAATATAAATAACTCAAATATTTTAAGTGAAGGTTACTACTTTAGTTTATTAAATAATTTAAGCTCAGCTACATCTGATTATACAAATTTAGCAAGTAGTACAGCAAATGATGGAAAAGGTTGGGATCCTATTGGAGATAGTGAAACTAATTCTTTCAAAGGAACTTTTGATGGTTTAGGTAATACTATTTCTGATTTATATATAAATAATACTGATAGTTATGTTGGGCTTTTTGGATATACATCTGGAGCTACAATTCAAAATATTGGTGTAATTAATACAAATATTACAAATGTAGGTAATAAAGGCTGGGGTGACTATGGTTTTGCTCAAGGGAATAGTGGTAATTATTCCACTGTAGGTGCTTTAATTGGTTCTGCTATTTCATCTGTTATTTCAAACTCTTATTCTTCAGGAACAATATCTAGTACTGGAGGTATAGGTGGTACTGCTACTACGAATGCTGGGAATGGTGGAAATTCAACAGTAGGTGGATTAATTGGTTCTGTTAGTACTTCTTCTATTTCTAACTCATATTCTTCTGCTTCTGTTACTGGTATAGGTGGTCTTGGTGGTACGGCATCTTCTACTGCAGGTAATGGTGGAAATTCTATAGTAGGTGGATTAATCGGTTCTGTTAGTACTTCTTCTATTTCTAACTCATATTCTTCTGCTTCTGTTACTGGTACAGGTGGTGTTGGTGGTACGGCATCTATTGCTGGTAATGGTGGAAATTCAACAGTAGGTGGATTAATAGGAGAGACTAATGATGAAATAATAATCACAAATTCTTATGCAAGTGGAACTGTTAATAGTACGGGAGGAAGTAAAGGAACTGTTACTAATAATTATTATGATGATTATATTGGTTTTCCTGGTTACTATCCTGGTGATTATCCTGAAAACTTAAATAATAGTAGTAATGGTTCTGCTAGTAAAGGTGGTTTGATTGGAATCAACAATAATACTTTAGAAATTACAAACTCATTCTATGATAAAACAAAAAATCCAACTGGTATGTCAGATGTGGAAGTCTCTGGAATTACAGGATTAACTACAAAAGAAATGTCTTATGGTGGGATTTATAAAACAGCAACTTGGGATATAGTAGCAGATTCTACTGTAACACAAAATACTCCAGTTATAAAATATGACTCAGATAATGATAAATATTATTGGGCAATCTCACCTCTATCTCTTTCATATACTCTTGCAACAGATAAAACAAGTATTTATAATGGTAACACACTAAGTAGCTTCTTCTCAAAAGCATTTGGAGATGATTATTCTTTTCTAGATGGAGATTATAAATTTCAAAAAGATAGCAAAGATGTAACAGGTTACAAAAATGCAGGAATATATGATGGTATTCAAGTTGCTTCAACAAATGAGTTTTTGACTGTAAAAAATACTGGAAATACAGATGGAAAACTAACAATCACTCCAAAAGAAATCACAGTAAGCGCAACAGCTACGGATAAAACATACGATGCAACAACAGCTGCAACTACAACTTTAGCTTCAAGTGATATTATCTCAGGTGATACAGTAACTTTAGGTGGAACAGCAACATTTGCGGATAAAAATGTAGGAACAAATAAAACTGTAAATATTACTGGTTTAGAACTAGGTGGAACAGATAAAAATAATTACAATCTTATAACAACAACTGCAACAACAACAGCTGATATTTCAAAAAAAGCCTTAACTATAAGTGGATTAACAAGTGCGAATAAAATATATGATGGAACTACAGATGCAATAGTAAATGGAACAGCTTCATTACAAGCATTTCAAACAGTAGGAGATGGAACTTCTAGTGATGGAAAAGCATATATAGATGATGAAGTAAGTTTAAGTGGAACAGCAATAGGAACATTTAATGATAAAGATGTAGCAGATGCAACGACAGTGTCCTTTACAGGATTAAGTTTATCTGGAAGTGATAAAGAAAACTACTCATTAACAAAACATACAAATGGAGAATATACAATTACTCCAAAAGAAATAACATCAATCACAGGAATAACAGCTTCAAATAAAACATATGATGCATCAACAAATGCTACATTAAATACAACAAATTCATCTTTTACAGGAATAGTTGAAAATGATACATTAAGCGTAGTTAATTCAATAGGAGCTTTTACTGATAAAAATGTAGGAACAAATAAAACTGTAAACATTACTGGTTTAGAACTAGATGGAACAGATAAAAACAATTATAACCTTACAACAACAACTGCCCAAACAGAAGCAACAATCACAGCAAGAGAAGTAACAGTAAGTGCAACAGCTACAGATAAAACATATGATGGAACAACTGCAGCAGATGTAACTTTATCTGAGTATGTAAATAATGTATCAAGAGGTATTTCTCCAAGTGGATTAATAAAAGGAGATGATGTAAGCTTTAGTGGAACAGCAACATTCGCAGATAAAAATGTAGGTGTAGATAAAAATGTAACAGTTTCAGATTTAGGTAAAACAGGTAAAGATGCAAGTAACTATACAATTGCAAATGAAACTGCCGAAACAAAAGCAACAATTGAAAAAGCCAATGCAACAGTAACAGCAAACTCAGATACAGTAACTTATAATGGTTTAACACAAACAGTATCAGGATTTACAGCATCAGGATTAGTAAATGGTGAAACTATTTCAGTACTTGATGGTGTAAGTGC
>NZ_JAHKQT010000041.1 GCF_018861145.1 Poseidonibacter lekithochrous | reverse complement strand
ACACTCTTTAAAGCTAGTATTAGATAGAGTATATACATAAACGTTTTTACGTATACACTCATTGTCCTTCAAGGTGATCATTAGATTTGTGTCACCCATAATTTTCAAAATTTAAACTCTGCTATTGGCAAAAATACTTCGTCAATTAAACAAAATAGATTAACTCTTTAAAAAAGGCATAAATATGAATAATTTAAAAGTTGGAGTCATTGGGACTTCAAAAAAAGAAGATGAGCAACGATATCCTATCCA
The DNA here is from genome assembly GCF_018861145.1 of Poseidonibacter lekithochrous. Taxonomy (GTDB): domain Bacteria; phylum Campylobacterota; class Campylobacteria; order Campylobacterales; family Arcobacteraceae; genus Poseidonibacter; species Poseidonibacter lekithochrous_A. Next base: position 73,852 of record NZ_JAHKQT010000041.1, on the reverse strand, counting down.
TCCAGCTCATTTATCTAGAATTCCAGAAAAACTACGAAAACAATTAATATTTGAAGAAGGGTATGGTATACCATTTGGAATAACAGATGAACATATTGCTTCACAAACAGGAGGAATTGCCTCTAGGCATGAATTATTAAGTGAAATAGGTAGCGTTATTATTAATAAACCAGTCTTAGCTGATTTAGAAGAACTACGTATCGGTGGGATACTTTGGGGATATGTTCATTGTGTTCAACAAAGAGATATTACACAAATAGCAATTGATAGAAAACAAACACTTATTGCTTTTGAAGATATGTTTGTATGGTCTGATAACAGACAAGGTCGACATACCTTTTATAAAAACAATGAAATGGCTGGATATTGTGCAGTTAAGCATGCTTTGCAATTAAAAGGAATTGATGGACATTATGGAAATCAAAGAAAAGTTATAATTTTTGGTTTTGGAGCTGTAAGTAGGGGAGCTATATATGCTTTAAAAGCACATGGATTTAGAGATATAACTATATGTATTCAACGTAAAGATTGTGAAGTACGAGAAGAAGTATTAGATTGTCATTATGTAAGAATTCAAGCTGGCATAAATGATGAAGCTCGTATGATGGTTGTAGAACATGATGGTTCAAAAAGAGCCCTAACTGATTTAATCAGCCAATCTGATATTATTATAAATGGAATATTTCAAGATACTCAAAATCCAACAGATTTTATAAAAGAAGAAGAAAGTTATTCTTTAAAGCCTAATAGTCTTATTATTGATGTAAGTTGTGATGAAGGAATGGGCTTCTTTTTTGCAAAACCAACTACATTTAAAAAGCCTTTAATTAAATATAAAACTATTGATTATTACGCAGTTGATCATACTCCTAGTTACCTTTGGGAAAGTGCAACACGTTCAATATCAGGTGCATTGATTGTTTATTTATCAACTGTATTGGCAGGAAAAAATGCATGGCAAGAAAATGAAACAATTAGTAAAGCTATTAATATAGAAGATGGAATAATTCAAAATGATGCAATTTTATCATTTCAAAATCGTGAATTAGAGTATCCTCATAATTCAATTAAAAAAGAAGAACATATCTTTTCTAAAAGTATTGCATAATAAAGTAGCCATTAAATATATCTTTTAATGGCTACTTTTATATAAAAGTTAAAATAGATATATTTATAAAAGTTTCCATCCATAAAAACTAGTAATAGCAATAGTATAAATAGCAAGTATATAAACATTAATTTGCTTTCCCGAAAGTTTAGGTGTTTTTATTTCAGATACATTTAATATTGCAAGTACTGTCGTACTAATATAAAGAATAATTGTAAATATACCTTCACTAAAAAAGCTTTCAAATATAAATATAAAAACAAGTATTATACTGTTGTTATCAAGTGCTAGTCCCGTATATTTTGAATTAGATAGCCCAAAAGTAGAGAAATAACTTAAACGTATAGCACTAGTAGCTAGTATAATAAAAGCTCCAAGTAGAAATATAGGTTCAAATTTTCCATAACTCATTAGAAGAATAGCAGGAGTAACTCCATAACTAATTATATCTATTAAAACATCAAGTTGTCCTCCAAAAGCACTGTCTGTACCTGTCCTTCCTTTCATTCTTCTAGCAACAAGACCATCTGCCCAGTCAAAACCTACTGCCCAAATCATTCCAATCATTGCGGCATAATAAATACCTTGAATACTAAAGTAAATTGCTAATAAAGTACAAGCTAATCCAGCAAGTGAAAATAAGTTTGGAAGATCCTTCACAAAAGAAATTATAGTAGGTTGTTTTTTATTATCTGTAGTCATAATTTACCTTATTGTATTTTTGTTTTATATCATTTATTTTTAGAACCTTATATAATAGCTGTTTCAATATTTCTACCTTTATGAAATTGTGCAATGACTTTTTGTTTTATTTTAGTAGATGATGTTCTTGGATTATAAACTACTTGAACAACTTTTTTACCCATTTTTTTTAAATAATCTTCCACTTCAATATTGTGAGCTTTATTTCCCCAATCTCCACCTATTACAAAAATATCTACATTTAACTCTTTACATGCTGTTACATATTCAAGTTCATAATATGGACGAACAATATCAACACAACTTAAAGCTTTTAACATCTCTTCTCTTTCTTCTAGTGCAATAACAGGGACATTTGGCTTATACGAATTTACAACGCTATCTGAAGCAACACCAACTGCCACAACATTTCCTAATGTTTTACAATATTCTAATAGAGCAATATGCCCAACATGTAATAAATCAAATGTACCTACTGTATAAATTACCATTTTTTCTCCAATATATTAAGACTTATAGTCTAGTTTAAATTTTTTATTAAATGAATTTATATTCTCAAAATCAGTTTCTCTCAATATTTTATTTCTTTGTTTTACTTTTTATATGCGAATAGTAATGTCCTTAGTGTAAATACATCAGTTAAGGATAAAAAGTGTATTGGAAAAAGCTTAACAAAAATCTGTTAATGTTAATTTGAGTAGATCTAAGCTTTGTATGTAGTTAATGAGTGGTTAATATGTTTTTAACGGATTATAAAAACGCAGTTAAATACAGATCGAGTATTATGATGCTAGATACAGTATATCACAATAATATATACTAATTTGAATTTTCTAATCTAACATCTTATAAATAAGTTTTTTGAAAATAGTTTGTTCATTTTTATTTAACTTAGAGAAGTATTCATCTTCAAAAGATAAAATATCTTTTAGAGCTTTTAATGTTATTTCTATACCTAACTGTGTTATTTGAACTAAGTTACTTCTTTTATCTAATTTATTTTCTATTCTAATTATAAATTTTTTATTTTCAAGTTTTTTTAAGAGTTTTGTCATTCCTCCTGATGAAAATACCATTAAGTCGTATAACTGTGTTGGACTCATCGTAAAATCATCTCCACCTTCATAGTATAAAGAAAATAATACGTCTAGTTCACTTTGGTTAATATTGAACTCTTTTAATATTAAATCTTCACCATCATCATATATTTTCTTATGGAGCATAAAAAAAGGTACTGATAATTGCATTGTATCTTTAAATATCTGAGGAGTTAATTTTTTTACATTTTCTAAGTTTGATTCAAATTGTTTTATATTCATAATAAAATCATAGCATAATTAAGATTAGAATTTATCTTTCTAGGAAAGCAAAAATTAAGTAAATATGTAATATCTTTCTAAGAAAGTTATTAAAGAATTAAACTATAGAAAATATAGTTTAGATTACAAACAAATAAGAGGAAAGAATAAATGAGTTTTAAAGAACGTTGGATACATGCAATTATATATGAAATTATGCTAATTATAATTTTCACGTTTGTCCTTCAATATATTACAAGTCATGCTATGTCTAGGGTTTTAACTCTTGTTATTTTACTTTCAAGTATTGCTGTAGTATGGAATTTTATATTTAATTGGATTTTTGATAAATATGCAATAGGTGCTAGAGAAAAAAGAACTTTTAAGACACGTTTTATTCATGCAATACTTTTTGAGATTGGATTAATTTTACCTACAATTCCAGTTATTGCATATTTCCTAAAAATTGCTTTATTAGAAGCATTTATTATGGATATAGGTTTTATTGTATTTGTTTTGATTTTTACTATTATTTACAATTATATTTATGATAGAGCAAGATTGTATTTTATATCTATTGAAAGTTTAAATAAATAATCTTTTAAAGAGTAGGGAAAGTATCAACTACTCTTTATTTGTTAATAAATTTGTCATTTGTTTGATATTATTAATTTCATTTCCAATATTTAATGTTGACTCTTTTGATGAAGCAGCCAATTTTTTAACTTCAGTAGCAACAATAGCAAATCCTCTTCCAAACTCTTTTTCCAAACTCTTTTGCTTTAGAAGCTTCAATTGTCGCATTTATAGCTAATAGATTTGTTTGCATAGAAATTTTATCATTCTCTTTTACTAAATCTGTAATTAAGCTATTTTTTTCATTTAATTCTTCGATTGTATGAGAGAATTCATCTATAGCACTTGACATATTATTTATTAAATCAAATAACTCTTGAACTAAGGTTATAACACTTGTATTCTCTTTGGATGCTAATTTTGAAGAATCTAAAGAAGCATCAGACATAGTTTGTATCTCATTTGAGTGATTAATAAAAGTATTTACTAATTGTTCAATATTTTCAACCTCTGATAGTCTTGTTTTAGAAGCACTATTTACATTCATTTAAATTTAATTTATCAAAAATTTCTGCTTTTTGTCTTAATTAGTATAGTTCTGTAGAGTCTATTTCTTCTATTGCCATTTTATCCTTAGGTTAACTTATTTTCCATTGTGTTTTTTCATTACACATATCACAAAATGGTATTGTTTCATTTTTTTTGATTTCTAAATAGTTATTGCAGTTTTTACATTTTAAAACTGTATCTTGAAATGCTTTTTCTCCAACATGAAAACTTAATTTCATTGTGATAGCTGTATACATGGATACACTAAAAGGAACAATAAATGTTAGAAAAAATTTATAATAGTTTATTTTTTCAAAAGCTAAGATAAATATCTTATCGCCTTGATTAATTAGATTTAAAATAATTCCAACAATCAAAGCAATCTTTATAGCTTTTATTAATAGGGATTTTCTAGAAGCAATAGAAATTATTAATTGTAGTTTATTCAAAATATATCCTGTTTTTATAACTAATTTAATTGTATCATTAAATTATTTAGTAAGTGTGTAGGATATAATAGTTGATTTATCGATTTATTTCAAGTGCTTCATCTACAACAATATAAGAACCCATTCCAAATAATATTGAGCTAGATAGTCTTTCTTGAATGATTTGAGCTTTTTTATTTTTTGTGTTTCTCCTAGGATCTTTAATAATTCTATTATTTTTATAGTCAAATCCCACTTTTCTTATAACAACTTTTTTTATTAAATTTAAATAAACATTTAAATTGTCTATTTTATATACTATCTATCTATTTAAATTATTCACTATTTTTTATATACTTAATCTAATGAAAACATATTAGAGGTATTTACCTCATTTAAATAAACTACAAAGGTAGCTAGGGTTCCGGTCTTTTAAAGATGTCTGGTCCAAGAGCAACCGACTCTTAAATAGAGTTACACGGAGGGATAAAAGCCCGGGAGGTTAATACCTCTATGTGTTTCAAATTCTATTTAGGAGAAATCTGATGAAATCATCTATTTTTACAAAATTTACTAAAGTGCTGTCACTGTCTGTTCTTACACTAGGATTAACTACAAGTTCTCTTCATGCTGAAACAAAAAAAGACTTTAAAGTTGCATGGAGTATTTATGTTGGTTGGATGCCTTGGGATGTAATAGCTTCAGAAAAAATTATTGATAAATGGGCTACTAAATATGGAATTAATATTGATCTTGTTCAAATTAACGATTATATTGAATCAATTAATCAATACTCAGCAGGGCAATTTGATGGTGCAGCTATGGTTAATATTGATGCATTAAGTATTCCAGCTGCAAGTGGAGTTGATTCAACTGTTTTAATTATGGGGGATTACTCAAATGGAAATGATGTAATTATTTCTAAAACTGCAAATGATGTGAAAGATTTAAAAGGCTCAACTCTTAACCTTCTTGAACTTTCTGTTTCTCATTATTTCTTAGCTAGAACTTTAGAAAAAAATGGTCTAAGTGAAAGAGATATTTCAATTGTAAATACAAGTGATGCGGATATTGTATCTGCATATACAACTGCTGATGTTCAAAATGTTGTTGCATGGAAACCACAAGTTAGTGAAATAATGAAAATGGACAATGCAAAAAATATTTATGATAGTAGTAAAATTCCAGGTGAGATAATGGATATGTTGGTTGTAAATACTCAAACTTTAAAAGATAATCCTAATTTTGGTAAAGCAATGGTAGGTGCTTGGTATGAAATGATGGGGATTATGACGAGTAATAGTGAAAAATCAAAAAAATATAAAACTTTTATGGCTATGAATAGTGGTACAGATTTAGCAGGATTTAATGATCAATTAAAAACAACTCATATGTATTATGATGCAAAAAAAGCTGTAGAATTTGTTCAAAGTCCTGAAATTATAAAAACAATGAAGTTTATTTCAAAATTTAGTTTTGACCATGGTTTATATGGTGATGGAGCTAGTGATGAGAATTTTGTTGGAATAGAATTTCCAAATGGAAAAACAATCGGTGATAAAGGTAATATCAAATTAAGATTTGATGATACATATATGAAAATGGCAGCTGAAAGTTCACTTTAATTAAATGAATAAAAATATAGGATTATAATATGAAAATAAAAGATTTGATAGAAAAAATTGGTAATAAAGATAATGGTGGTGTACCAAATTGGATGATGGGATATTTTAAAAGAAGAACAATATCTTTTTTTAATGGTCAGAGTGATAATACTACAGATGTATGTTGGATACAAAGTAAAAACTTCACTATTGATTTAAGATTACCTAAAAATCCGGTTAAAAATAAAGATGTAAATAAATACTCAATTCGTGACTTAGATGAAGTTGCAAACTATGAAGGATGGGTTGCTGATTCAATATATGATGGAGAAAAGCTATCCTGGTCAGGAGGTGTTTCATATCTCAATCATAATAAATGGCCGGAACCAGCATTTTTAAAAAAAGTTGGAAATTGTATGTTAGAGTTTTCTCCTAGTGATGTATATGTGGAAGATTGGAGACTTCAAAATCACAAAAAAGGTCCATTAATAGGATTAGAGTTGGTTGAGGAAACTAATCTAACTACAAATATGGTAACAAGAAAAGGTGGAGGTCTAATTATTAGTGCAGAATTTGCTGCTATTTGTTTAGGTAGAGAACCAAAAGTCGATGAAAGTTTTCAGAATCAAGAAAAATCTTTAGAAGAGATACTTCTTGATGAAAATACTATTATTAAAGAAAAAGAAGAAATATTAAAATTTGAAACATCAGTTGCAAAAGGTGATTTAGAGAGTGGTTATACAATATATTTATCTACAAGTCCAAATAGAAATGACAAAGAGTTATTTCTATTAGATGGTTATGAATACGATGAAAAAAATAATCAAATTATACAAACATTTACAGATCATCATCAAATGTATAAACGAGTTTACACTATAGATTTTATAGATTTAGAATTTGATTTTGCAACACAAACTAATACAACTGATGAAGCTAAAGCTTGGTTTGAACAAGAAAAAAGAACATTAAACAGACATTTAGAAATATTAAAATAAAAAAGAGAGGATAAATAATGACAACAACAGCACAAACAGATTTTAAAAGTTTACCTATAGTAGATATTAATGGTCTTTTTTCAGAAGATTATGAACAAAGAAAACTAGTAGCAAAAGAGTTAGGAAAAGCTGCAAGAGATGTTGGTTTCTTATATATTAAAGGACATAATATTGATCCTGTTAAAATTAATAATTTAAAAAATATAGCAAAAGAATATTTTGCTCAAGATTATGATAAAAAAATGAAAGACTATATTGGAAATTCATCAAATCATAGTGGATATGTTCCTGAAGGTGAAGAGATATTTTACGGAGGTAAAAAAGATAAAAAAGAAGGGTATGATGTAAATATTGACTTTACTGAAGGTAAACAAATTCATCCTCTTGTTGGTGCAAATCAATGGCCTGAAAATGAAAAGTTTAAACTATTTGTAAAAGATTACTATTCTGAGATATTAGCTCTTGGAAAAGTTTTATTAAGAGGTTTTGCAATGGCTTTAAATATAGATGAAAACAGTTTTGATAAATTTATTACTAATCCTCCTAGTCAATTAAGGCTTCTACATTATCCTGCTAATCATGATGAGCAGAGTACTCAACAGGGAATAGGGGCACATACTGATTATGAATGTTTTACAATACTATTACCAACTGCACCAGGTCTTGAAGTTTTAAATGGAGCTGGAGAATGGATTGATGCTCCTTTAATTGAGGATGCATTTGTAATAAATATCGGTGATATGCTAGAAGTTTTAAGTAATGGAAATTTAATAGCGACCTCTCATAGAGTAAGAAAAGTTACAGAAGAGAGATACTCATTTCCTTTATTCTTTAGTTGTGATTATGAAACTATTATAAAACCTTTAGAAGGTGTGCAGCCACGATTTAAAGATAAAAAATATGAACAGCTTTCTTGTGGTGATCATCTTTATGCTCAAACTATTAATACATTTAAATATTTAAAAGATAAATTAAAAAATGGAGAAATTACTTTACCAGATGGTTCTAAAGACATAGCGCATTTCGGAGAGTTTAAATATAAGTAAGAAATGATTGTATTTAAGTACTTTTATAAATAAAAATAGGGGGGACAATTAAATGTCAATTATTACAGCATGGATTTTTTTATCTTTTGCTGGTTTACTAGAAGCTTTGTGGGCTGTAAGTCTTAAATTAAGTGAAGGATTTACTAAAGTAATACCTACAATAATGGTTATAATTTTAACTGTTCTAATTTTTTATATCCTCGCAAAAGTAATGAAAGTTCTTCCAACTAGTATTGCATATGCTGCATGGACTGGAATTTCAATTATTTGTGTTACCGCTATAGAATATTCTTTTTTTAGTTTGGAAATGTCTTGGATAAAAATATTTTCTATTATTCTGATTATTATTGGTATTATTGGATTAAAATAAATTTTTACTCTTACTTTATCTCAAAATAAATATTCAAATTTTTATAAAAACAACACAGTAACAAAGATAACTCTAATCTTTGTTACTTGTACTAACAGTAACTATTAAAAGTAAAATACAACATTGTATAAAAAATATACAAAAATAGTGTTTACATCAATACTTATTTATATTACAATATTATCAAGAAAACATACTAGAGGCATTAGCCTCACTTAAATAAACTACTAGGTAGCTAGGGTTCCGGTCTTTTAAAGATGTCTGGTCCGAGAGCAACCGACTCTTAGATAGAGTTACACGGAGGGATAAAAGCCCGGGAGGTTAATACCTCTATGTGTTTCAAATTCTATTTAGGAGAAATAAGATGAAATCATCTATATTCACAAAACTTACAAAACTACTGTCCTTGCCTGTTCTAATATTGGGATTAACTTCAAGTTCTCTATATGCAGAAACAAAAAAAGATTTTAAAGTTGCATGGAGTATTTATGCAGGTTGGATGCCATGGTATACAATAGATTCAGAAAAGATTATTGATAAATGGGCGAAGAAATATGGCATCAATATTGATGTAGTTCAAGTCAATGATTATGTTGAAGCTATAAATCAATACACAGCTGGTGGATTTGATGCTTGTACAATGGCAAATACTGATGCTTTAAGTATTCCGGCTGTTGGCGGTGTAGACTCTACTGCTTTAATAGTAACAGATTATTCAAATGGTAATGACATGATTATTTCAAAAGATGCAAAAACTATGCAGGATTTAAAAGGTACAAAATTAAATCTTATTGAACTTTCAATTTCTCATTATTTCTTAGCTAGAGCTTTAGAAAATAGTGGAATGTCTGAGAGAGATATTTCTATAGTAAATACAAGTGATGCCGATATAGTTTCAGCATATACGACACCTCAGATTTCAACAGTTGTAACATGGAAGCCAATGGTGAATGATATTTTAGCTATGCCAAATACAAATATTTTGTATGATAGTTCAAAAATGCCAGAAGAATTGTTAGCTTTTCTATTTGTACCGACAGAAACATTAGAAGATAATCCAGCATTTGCTAAAGCTCTAGTTGGAGCATGGTATGAAATGATGTCTCTTATGAATGGAAATACTACTAAAGCAAAAGAACTCAAAACTATCATGGGGAATGCATCTGGAACTGATTTAAATGGATATGAAAATCAACTTAGTACTACAAATATGTATTATAAACCTGAGACAGCAATAGAGTTTATAAATTCAAAAAAACTTATAGAAACTATGGAGTTTGTAGCTAAATTTTCATTTGACCATGGTTTATATGGAGAAGGTGCAAATGATTACGGTTTTGTTGGTATGCAGTTTCCAAATGGAAAAGTAATTGGAAATAAAAAAAATATAAAATTAAGATTTGATGACACATATGTAAAGATGGCCGTAGAAGGTAAATTATAACTAGAATAAGGATTGAACATGAAAAGATTAATTAACCAAGTCCCATCAAAACCAATAAATTTATTTCTAGGATTATTACCTTTTTTATTGATTGTAATACTTTATGTTAGTAGTTCTACTGATAGATTAGCACAAAACCCTAATGATAAACTTTTACCTTCAATAGAAAAGAGTATACATTCTATGAGTAAGATGGCTTTTGAACCAAGTAAAAGAAGTGGTGAATATATCCTCCTAAATGACACAATATCAAGTTTAAAAAGACTTGCTATGGGTGTAGTTATTAGTGCTGTATTTGCTTTATGTGTAGGTATTGCTATTGGAATTATTCCATTTATGACATCAACTTTATCTCCTTTGATATGGTTTATTTCACTTATTCCAACGATGGCAATGTTACCAATTTTATTTATTGTTTTTGGCCTAGGAGAAGTTTCAAAAGTTGTACTTATTATCTTAGGTGTTGCTCCTATTATAACAAGAGAAATTTATCAAAGAGTAAAAGAAATACCAAGTGAGCAAATTATTAAAGTACAAACATTAGGTGCAAATACTTGGCAGATAATTACTAGGGTTATAACACCTCAAATTTTACCAAGACTTATAGATTCAATGAGACTTACTTTAGGAACAGCTTGGATTTTCTTAATCTCAGCAGAAGCAATTGCAGCAACTGAAGGTTTAGGTTATCGAATATTCTTAGTAAGACGTTATCTTGCAATGGATGTGATTTTACCTTATGTATTATGGATTACATTTTTAGCATTTGTAATTGATTATATTTTAAGACAATTCAATCAAAGATTATTTCCTTGGTTTGGTAAGGAGTAAAGATGAGTTTAGTAAAAGCAAAAAATATTTGGAAAATTTATGGTGAAGATATCATTTTAGAAAATGTTAATTTTACGATGAAAGAAGGGGAGTTCTGTACTCTTGTTGGACCTTCAGGTTGTGGTAAAACTACATTTTTAAGAATGCTTTTAGGAGTAGAAAATCCAACAAAAGGTGAATTGTTTTTTGAAGGAAATGATTATCCTCAAGAACCAAGTGATGAAAGAGGAATTGTATTTCAAAGATATTCTACATTAAGTCATTTAAATGTAATTGACAATGTTGTAATTGGATTAGAATTTGAAAAATCTAAATTCTTTGGAAAACTTTTTGGAAAAGAAAAAAAAGAAGCTTATGTAAAAGCACATGAAATTTTAAAAGCAGTTGGTCTAGATGATTCTAGTACTAAATATCCTCATGAATTAAGTGGTGGAATGAAACAAAGGTTATCTATTGCACAGTCATTAGTAAAAGAACCAAAACTTTTATTACTAGATGAACCTTTTGGAGCTTTAGATCCAGGAATTAGTAAGGATATGCATGAATTACTTTTAGATATTCATGCAAAACTAAATTTTGGAGTTGTAATGGTGACTCATGATATTAGTGAGGCATTTAAATTAGGTACTAGAGTTTTAGTATTTGATAAAGTAAAAACAGATAAAGATTACCCAAATAGATTTGGGTCAACAATTATAAATGATATTGATGCAAGTAAAAAAGGAAAAAATAATGAGAAGTGAAAAAATAGTATTAAATGAAATTTTATATTCAAGTGTAAAATGGTCAAAAAGAATAAAAAGAGGACAAACAATTCAACTAAAAGCTTTAGCTGATAATTCAAGTTTGAGTGCAATGTTTTATAACTCTTCAAATGTTGCAGAGAGATTTAATAGTGCAGATACAGTAAAAGTTCAATGGAATGCTTTTTTAGGAAAAGATAAAGTTTTACTTTCTGAAATGGGAAGAGTTTTATTTGCTATTACAGAAGATACAACGGATGGGTTATTTGATATTTTAGGTGGTATTAGTAATCCTCGAATTGTTAAAGAAAACTTTGAAGGTGATGCAACTTATGAAAGCTGTAGAAATGGATATTTTAAATCAGATAGAGAAAACTTTTTAATAGAAATTGGTAAATATGGAATGGGTAAAAAAGATATGATTCCCGCTTTAAACTTATTTAGAAAAGTGGATGTAAAAGAAGGTTCAAGATTAGAATTAAATCCAAGATGTGCAAAAAAAGATGATGTTATTGAATTAACAGCTCATATGGATGTGCTTCTTGTTTTATCAAATACTCCTCATTCAATGGATAAAGGAACTTATAATCCAAGTGATGTAGAAATTACAATCTTTGATAGTGTGGATTATAAAGATGAAGATTATGTGAACTTTTCTGATGAAGCTAAAAGAGGCTTTCAAAATACAAATAGATACTTTGCGTAAGGATTAAAAGATGTCAAAAAATATTGAAAATATAATTTATAATGAAAAAATTTTATCAGGTCTTCCATGGTCTGGAGTTGTTAAAAAAGGTCAAAGATTTAGAATAGTGGATTTAGAAGGTTGTCAAGCTGTTGATACACTTTTTTATAATAATAATAACTTTAGTGAAAGATACAGTCCAACTGATACTATAAGAGAACAAGGAAGTATTTTTATTACAACAGGTACTAAATTAATATCTAGTGATGATAATGTATTAATGGAAATAGTTGAAGATACATGTGGAAATCACGATACTTTAGGTGGACATTGTAGTGCTGAGAGTAATTCTGTTAGATTTGGTTTAGATAAAAGATATATGCACTCTTGTAGAGACAATTATTTAACTCTAATTGGTGAATTAGAAATGAATCCAAAAGATATTACAAATAATATTAACTTTTTTATGAATGTACCTGTTGAAGAAGATGGACATTTAGCAATTGTAGATGGAATATCAGGAAAAGGTGATTATGTTGAAATGGTTGCACTTATGGATACTTTAGTATTAATTTCAAATTGTCCTCAACTTAACAATCCTTGTAATGGCTATAACCCAACACCAATTCAATTAATGATTTGGGATAAATAGAACAAAATATTTTAGAAGGAAATATAATGACTCAAGTAAAGAAATTTTGGCCAATTTTAACAGGAACACATCGTTATGAAAAAACACTTTCAACGCGTAATATTGGACATGGAGTAATTATTGAGGCACCGATATTAGCTTATTTAATCGAGACAAAAAATGGTCGTATTTTATATGATGTTGGTTGTGATTATAAAAAGATAAAAGATATTGAAAAACGTAAGAATTTTTATGAGCATGATGGTTTTCCTTTTGGTCCTCCTTCTATGACAAAGGAACAACATCTACCTAATCGTTTATCTCAACTTGGACTTCAAAGTAAAGATATTGATATTGTGATTTGTAGTCATTTACATTTTGATCATGCAGGAGGACTTTGTGAAGTATGTAACGCAGAAATTCATGTACATAAAAAAGAGTTAGAAGCTGCAAAAGCTTTATCTGATGAAGCATATTTTAAAGAAGATTTTATGGGTTCATATAATTGGAAAGTATTTGATAGCGATTATGATCTAATATCAGGAGTACGAGCCATAGAAACGCCAGGTCATACAGCTGGACATATGTCTTTATTAATTGAATTACCAAAAGGTAAACCTATTTTATTAGCAGGTGATGCGGCTGATTTAAGTGAAAATATTGAAAAAGAAATTGCTCCTGGACTTTGTTGGAAAAATGATGAATCTATGGCAATACAAAGTATTAAGAAATTAAAGAAATTAGCTTTAGAAACAGGTGCTGAAATATGGCCAAACCATGATATGTCATTTTTTGAATCTAAAAATTGTTTTCCAAAGTACCTATCATAAAATTAAAAAATAGGTATTTACTATCTTATAAGACGACTTATAAGATTACACATTTGGGACGGCCCAAATTTAATTAATAAGGATAAAAAATGTTTAAAAGAGTTTTAATTGCTAATCGTGCAGAAATAGCAAATAGAATCATAAAAACTTTAAAAAAGATGGAAATTGAATCTGTAACTATTTATAGTGAAGCAGATAAACATGCCTCTTTTGTAATGAATTCAGATATTACAGTTGCCTTGAATGGAACATCACTTGATGAAACATATCTTGATTATAAAAAGATTATAAAAATTTGTAAAGAATATAATGTGGATGCAATACATCCAGGATATGGATTCTTAAGTGAAAATGTTAATTTTGTTCAAGCTTGTGAAGATAATGGCATTGTTTTTATAGGTCCAAATTCAAAGCATATTGAAGATTTTGGATTAAAGCATACGGCTCGCCAAATAGCAAAAGATAATGATGTTCCTTTATTAGAAGGAAGTGAACTCCTTTCAAATATAGAAGAAGCAAAAGCTACTGCAAAGAATATCACATACCCAGTAATGTTAAAAAGTACAGCTGGTGGGGGTGGAATCGGTATGAAACTATGTTTTACTGAACAAGAATTAGTTGATGCTTATGATGGAGTTATTAAACTAGCTGGTGCAAACTTTAGTAATAATGGAGTTTTTTTAGAAAAATATATTCAAACAGCGCGTCATATTGAAGTACAAATATTTGGTGACGGTTTAGGAAATATAAAAACTTTAGGGGAGCGAGATTGTTCAATACAAAGAAGAAATCAAAAAGTTATTGAAGAAACTCCCGCTCCAAATATTACAGATGAATTACGAGAACAATTATTTGAAGCTTCTTATAAATTAGCAAAGGCGGTTGATTATAAAAGTGCTGGAACCGTAGAATATATCTATGATACAAAAACAGATAAGTTTTATTTTCTTGAAGTAAATACAAGACTACAAGTTGAACACGGTATTACTGAAGAAGTTTGTGGAGTTGATTTAGTTGAGTGGATGATAAGAATTGCAGCTGGAGATAATAAACCACTATTAGATTATAAGCACGCTCCAAAAGGTCATGCAATTGAAGTAAGAGTTTATGCAGAAGATGGAGGAAAAAACTTCCAACCAAGTACTGGAATTATTACAAAAGTGCAATTGCCAAGTAATACAAGATGTGATACTTGGATAGAAGATGGATGTGAAGTAAGTCCCTTTTATGACCCACTTTTATTAAAACTAATTACTGTAAGCCCTACAAGAGAAGAAAATGTTTTAAAACTTCAAAAAGCACTAGAGGAAAGTAAGATTTATGGTATTGAATCGAACCTTTCATATCTTAGTGCTATAGCAAAAGAAGATTTTTTCACAAAAGCACTCTTTTATACAAAAGTTCTTGATACTTTTTCTTACAATCCATGTAAAGTTGATGTTATCAAATCTGGAACATTAACAACAATTCAAGATTATCCTGCCCGTCAAGGATTTTGGAATGTTGGAATTCCACCATCAGGAGCTATGGATAACTTAACACCAAGACTTTTAAATAAACTTTTAAATAATAAAGAGGATGCTTCTTTTATAGAGATGACATTTATTGGGGCAACTTATAAGTTTAGACAAGATAGTGTTATTGCGATTGGTGGAGCTAATATGGCTGCAAAACTAAATGGGGAAGAGATAGAAAGTTTTAAAGCTATAAAAGTAAACCTAGGTGATACTTTAGAATTTAAAAAAGTAATAGGAGATGGAAATAGAACTTATTTAGCAATCCAAGGTGGATTTGATACTGCAAAGTATCTTGGTAGTTCTTCTACTTTTACACTTGGAGAGTTTGGTGGTCATGCTGGTCGAGCTTTAAAAGCTGGAGATGTTTTAAGTTTTAGCCCTTTTAAAGAAGAAGAGTTTAAAGAACTTTGTGAAGTTCCTACATTAAATAAAGAGTGGGAGATAGGTGTGGTTTATGGACCACATGGAAGTCCTGATTTCTTTACAAAAGATGATATAGAAGAGTTCTTTAATGCTTCTTGGGAAGTACACTTTAATTCAAGTAGAACAGGTGTAAGATTAATTGGTCCTGCTCCGAAATGGGCTAGAAGTGATGGTGGAGATGCCGGATTACATCCTTCAAATATTCATGATAATGCCTATGCTTTTGGGTCTATCGATTTTACAGGAGATATGCCTGTGATTTTAGGTCCTGATGGTCCAAGTCTTGGTGGTTTTGTATGTCCTGCTACAATTATTTCGTGTGAGTTATATAAAATCGGACAGTTAAAAGCTGGAGATACCATCAAATTTAAAGCTGTAAGTTTAGAAAATGCAGATTTAATGACAAAAGCTTGTGAAACAGCAATTGAAAATAATACAGTTTTACCAAAACTAGATGATTATAGTATTGATTTTGATGCAAATAAAGCAACTCCAATTATTGAAACTTTTAAATATGATGAACTAGATATCGATATAGCTATTAGAGCAGCTGGGAATGAGTTTATTTTAATAGAAGCAGGTGAATTAAAACTTGATATTGAACTAAGATTCTTTATCCATGCATTAATGACTTATATTGAAGAAAAAAACTTAAGTGGTATTGTAGATTTAACACCTGGAATTAGAAGTTTACAAATTCATTTTAATACAAATATTGTAAGTAGAAATACTATCTTAAATCTAGTAAAAAAAGCAGTAAGCTCTTTAAAAGACATTGAGAACTTAGAAGTTGATTCAAGAACTGTTTGGCTGCCACTTTCATGGAATGACCCATCAATTCAAATTGCGATAGATAAGTATCAACAAGGAGTTCGACCAAATGCACCTTGGTGTCCTTCAAATATTGATTTTATTAAAAGAATTAATGGACTTCAAAATAAAGATGAAGTTAAAAATATAGTATTTGATGCAGATTATTTAGTAATGGGATTAGGAGATGTTTATTTAGGAGCTCCTGTTGCCACTCCACTTAATCCATCACATAGAGTAGTAACAACAAAATATAATCCTGCAAGGACATGGACAGCTCAAAACTCAGTTGGTATTGGTGGTGCTTATATGTGTGTGTATGGTATGGAAGGACCAGGTGGGTATCAATTATTTGGTAGAACTTTACAAATGTGGAATACCTATAGACAAACAAAAGAGTTTACAAATCCATGGCTTTTAAGATTTTTTGATCAAGTGAAATTTTATCCTGTAACAACAGATGAATTACATGACATTAGAGAAAAGTTTTTATATGGAAAATTTCCTTTGACAATCGAAGATAAAACTTTTAAATTAAAAGAGTATAAAGAGTTTTTAAAAGCTAATGAAGAGAAATCAAATATTTTCCAAACAAAAAGAGCTAATGCTTTTGAAACTGAAAGATTAATGTGGAAAGAAAAAGGTCTAGATAGTTTTGATACAAAAGTTGTAGCAGTTGAAGATAAAGATGAACTAATATTAGCAGATGATGAAGAAGCTATTGAATCTATTATGTCTGGGAATATTTGGAAAATAGAAGTAAAAGTTGGAGATAAAGTAAAAGCTGGAGAGGTATTAGTTATTTTAGAATCTATGAAAATGGAAGTAGAAATCGAAACAGAGGTATCTGGCGTTGTATCGCAAATTCTTTATAAAGAGGGTGATAATATTGAAAGTGGTAATGTTTTAGTTGTATTAAAAAAGGATGAGAAATGAATTTAAATATTGATAGTTTAAGAGAAAATTATATTAATAAAACAATAACAATACAAGATGTTTTATCATCTATTAAAAATAAAATAAAAGAAACAAAAAATCACAATATTTGGATATATACTTTAAGTGATAAAGAGTTAGAAGCTTATATTAAAAACTTAGAAACAAAAGACCCTAAAGAGTTACCACTTTATGGTATCCCTTTTGCTATTAAAGATAATATAGATTTAGAAAATATCCCTACAACAGCAGGATGTAAAGAGTATAAATATACTCCAAAAGATTCTGCTTTTGTTGTATCAAAACTTATAGAAGCTGGTGCTATTCCTATTGGGAAAACAAATCTAGACCAATTTGCAACAGGACTCGTTGGTACTAGAAGTCCTTATGGTGAGTGTAAAAACTCTATTAATCCTGAGTATATCTCAGGGGGTTCAAGTTCTGGAAGTGCTGTAAGTGTTGCACTTGATATGGTTTCTTTTTCACTTGGAACTGATACAGCTGGATCAGGTCGTGTTCCTGCTGCTTTTAATAATCTAATTGGACTTAAAGCTACAAAAGGTGTTGTTAGTACAAGTGGAGTAGTACCTGCTTGTAGAAGTTTAGATTGTGTTACAGTTTTTGCTAAAGATTTAGATGATATAGAGTCTGTATTTGAAATCGTAAATAAATATGATGAAGAAGATATTTATAGTCGTGAATATACAGCAACAACAAAAAAAGCTAAAAATGAATTTACTTTTGCAATACCTCAAAAATCGCAGTTGAAATTCTTTGGAGATGAACAAGCTAAACAACTATTTTTTTATGCAATTAAAAAATTTGAATCTCTGGGTGGAAAAGCTATAGAGATTGATTATGAGCCATTTAATGAAAGTGCAAATTTACTTTATAGTGGACCTTGGGTAACGGAAAGATATATAGCTATAAAAGATACTATAACAAAAACACCCCAAGTTGTAGAAAAAACGGTAAGAGCAATTATTAGTGGTGGAAATAAAATTGATGCTATAAACTACTTTGAGTCTGAATATACTTTAAAGAAAAATAGGAAATATGTAAATAAAATATTTACAGATTTTGACTTTTTATTAACACCAACAACTGGAACTATATATAAAATTGATGAAGTAAATAATGACCCAATACAATTAAATACTAATCTTGGATACTACACAAACTATATGAACTTACTTGACTTATCAGCTATTGCAGTACCTGCTGGATTTAGAGACAATGGCCTTCCTTTTGGTGTAACAATTGTTGCTGATGCATTTGAAGAAGAAAAATTGTTATCTTATTCTTCAAAATATTTAGGAGTTTAATTTGAAGGAAAATGAAATACTAATAGGAGTTTGTGGTGCTCATATGAGTGGACTATCACTTAACTGGCAACTTACAGATTTAGATGCAACTTTTGTAAAACAAACTAAAACAAAACAAGGTTATAGACTTTTTGTACTAGAAAATAAAACTCCAATTCGTCCAGGAATGATTTATGATAATTCAAGTAAAGGTCAAATAGATGTAGAAATATGGTCAATGCCTATAGAGAACTTTGGAAAATTTATGAAACAGATACAATCACCTTTAGGTATAGGAACAGTTTATTTAGAAGATGAAAGTATTGTTTATGGTTTTTTATGTGAAAGTGATTATATAAAAAATGCAAAAGAAATTACAGAAATGAAATCTTGGAGAAACTTTATTTCTTAAAAAGAATAAATATATAAAGTCAAAAACTAAAATATTAAAGAAGTATTAGAATATGAAAACACAAGAAATGTCTTAATTTCTAATTTCTTCTTTAAATACTACTATTTTATTTTACTTCTTTTATACCCTATAAAAAATGCTGTTAGAATAAAAAATACACTTATTAGTGCTGTATATAAAACTGCTGTTTCTTCTTTTTTTACAGTTTTGTCAAACCCTTTTTCAGGAGCTATTCCTTCTACAACAATATCATTATCTCTTACTATTACATAAATCCAATATGACTCTTTAGGTATATCTAAAGCTATTCCTTGATAAGTTAGTATTCCTTTTTTTAATACTCTATTATCAAACATTGAAATTAATCGAACTTCATTTCCTGTAAGAGGTTTCTTTGAACGTTTGAAAAAAGCTTTTATATTAATCTTATCATTTTCAAGTTTTGTTACATCTACTGATATACCAGGTATTTGGTGAGCATATAAAGTAGAAAAAAAGGTTATTAGAATAAAGAAAACTATTTTTTTACTAAGCATGATATCTCCTTGAGTATTTTGTTAAAAATGTAATTTTGTGTGAATATTTATAAAATAAGAAAAAAACTATACTTAAGAGTAATAAGGTTAAATCAAAATATAAAACACTATGAATAGAATCTGCTTTGATTAGTTTTGCAATATAAACACTAGTAGCCATAATATGTGATATTACAGCAGAGAATAAAAATATAGATGTAAATAAGGCAAGACTTTTTAATATGTCTAGTATATCATCATAATAAACGCTAAGAAGTAAGGTAAAGGCCCAAAAAGAGTAAAAAATACCTTTAATCCATATAGTTCTTTGAAATAATTCAGTAGGTATTCCCCAATATAAAACTAATATAAGTGCTGATGATGGAATGATTCCAAACATAATAGCAATAGAAAACCTTCCAGTGAAATTAAAATAGTTTCTATTATCTTTATTTTTTATAGCTTTTTTATTAGTTATTATAAGAAAACCAAGTGCTAAAGATGCAATAAAAGCAAGAGAAAGTATTAAGTATATTATTCTTACAAATAAAGTTTCATCTGGTATAAAATGAAAAAAGTAAAAAGCAGATAAAGTTTTATTTGCAAGGTGTGAACTACTTAGATCTTTTTTATCTATTAATTCTCCTGAAATAGGATTTAAAAGAACATGAACTCTATTAATTCTTCCTGTTAGCATTCTATTGTTTTTTAAAAAACCCTCTATTTTTATTTGTGCATTTTTATCATTCCATTGAAGAAGCTTTATATTTGTAACTTCAAGATGGGGCATGATTATTTTTGCTTTTTCTATAAGAGTGTCTATGTTTTGAAAGTTTTTAAACTCAGTACTTTTTTTAGGAATTCTTTCACTAGGGAAAATAATAGGTCCTACAAGTGGTCTTAATTCTGAACTTTCAGTATTTGTAGCAACATAAGCAAATGCAGAAGCAGAAGATAACATAAAACCAAGTACTGCTCCTGTTAATGAAAAAACAATAATATAGGGTAATAAAAGTAAAGATAGATTTCTATGCCATTTAAAATTAAACTCTGTATTGTTTTTTTATGTTTATTTAAATATAAAATTACTCCACTTATAGTTAAAAATATAATTAGAATTGATGCAATTCCCATTAATAATTGTCCAATTTTAGGAATATTTCTTCTTATATGTAAGTCATTGAAAAAGTTACTTAACAATGAAGTATCAGAAGTACTATCAAGCATTTTATATTCAAAAGATATAGATGATATCCACGAAACAGTGGTAATAGAATGTAAACCTAATGTATTTAAAAATAAACATATAAATTTAGAAGAAGATATAAAAAATGATTTACAAAAAAGTTTTGAATTATCTAATAAAGACCATAGAGGGAAAATAAATCTTATCTGGGTAAATTCAGATTATGAGAAATTTGCTAATAAACCTTTATATAATATTAATGATAATGCATATAACGATAAATATTGCTTGAGTAAAATGTCAAGTTCTAACTATCCCCAAACAGGTCTTCTTAGCGCAAAAGAAATTATTGAAATAGCAGATAAAGAACCTATATATCATTTAGTAAATTCAAAAGAAAATCTTAAAGATTTTGTAAATCCTGCTTTTACTTGGGTGAAATCTATTTGAGATATGGAAGACAGAAAACTTTTATTTTTGACAACAGTATATTTAAGAGATTTTAATAGAGATTTTTATTCTCCTATATTTAAAATTTTACCAGCCGCTATCTTATCTATACTAATAGCTGTATTATTAGGTTTTTTCCTTTTTAAAAAACTTTTTAAAAGTATTAATATATTAACAAATACTGCAAAACAAGTTAATGAAGGAAATCTTCATTTTAGAAGCAAAATCAAAGGTGAGGATGATATTTCTATTCTTGCTAGAACATTTGATAATATGCTAGATTCACTTGAAGTTAATATTAATGACTTAGATCAGAAAGTTGAAATAAAAACAATCTTGCAATGACTATAAATTTAATAAAACTTCAGAAATCAAAGATTAGTGATTCAAATACAAAAAATACATTAACTGATATTCAAGAAAGAGTTTTTACTATGGAATTACTACATAGAAAGTTATATGAATCAAAAGATTTAAACTCTATCTCTTTAAAAAAATATATTTTAGAGCTTATTGAAGATTTAGATAATACATATGGAAAAGACAAAGAGATAAAAATAAACACTTTAATTAGTGATGTTAATATGGATATTGAATATGCCTTACCTTGTGGTTTAATCATAACGGAGTGTATTACAAATGCTTACAAATATGCTTTTAAAAATAAAAATGGGAATTTAAAAATAGAATTTAAAAAATTAGATAATAATTGCATTTTACTTATTCATGATGATGGGTTTGGCATAGCTAGTGATGTTGATGTAAATCAAACAAAAACACTAGGATTAAGACTTGTCTCTACTATTGTAAGAACTCAATTATTTGGTACTTTTACTTATAAATATGAGCATGGTGCAAAATTTACAATAATGTTTGACTATAAAGAGAAGTAGTAAAACTACATTCTCTTCATATAAGTTGATAATGTTGAAATTAGTTCATTATTAAGATTTTGTAAATTTATATCATTTTCATAACATTCATACTCTTCAAGAATAAATGTATAGTTTTGAAGATTTTTTTGTAAGTTTATATCTTCTGTTAAAAGCATAATTTTTGATGATATTTCTTTTATATGTATTCTATTATCTGCAATATTCTGACAATTTATAGTTAATATTTTTTCTGAAAGTTGTGAAAAAAGATTTAATTTTTTTTCTCTTAGCCATTTGTTTTTTTCTTGTTTTTGTGTAAGTCTTGATGTGATAACTGTATCAAATATTTTCGTAGTAACTGATCCAATAACGATATTAGTTGCTGTACTAACTAATGACATTGCTAACATGTATTTTCCTTTTTGATATTTATTATCACATAATATCAATTAAATCTTAGATATAAATTAAATTAATAATTATTATCATTAATATTATGTTAAGTTTTTTGTGTGTATCATAATGATACTCATTATCAAGGTTTAAAATGAAAAAAAACAAAATTGCAAAAAGATCTCTTTTGCATAAGCGGAATATTAAAATACATAATAATTTATGGAAGATTTACACACTTACTTTAACTATAGGTATTTTATTAATTTTAGTAAAAGGATTTAATTAATGAATAATTATAAAAAAGATTTTAATGCTTTTTTAGAAAACTTTAAAAAACATGTTTCAAAATCAGGCTTAAAGAATTCGATACAAAAGGATTATATTTTAAAGATATTATATTTTGCCGAAGAGCATTTGAGCGTTGAGCAAATTGCAAATGATGTAAAAGTTAAATATAAAATAGATATTGGAATTGCTACAGTTTATAGATCAATGAAGTTTTTTGAAGAACTTAATATTGTAGAGTCATTGGATGTAGGTGATGGAATAAAAAGATATGAATTAAATTTATCTTTACATCATGATCATTTAGTTTGTACATCTTGTAGCAAGATTATTGAGTTTACAGATGAAATTATTGAAGAACAACAACTAAAAGTAGCTTCTGATAATAATTTTGATTTAAAAGACCATGTTATGACGATTTATGGGATATGTGAAGATTGTCAATAATTGCTTTTTGATAATGAGTATGACTTTATAATAAGTCTTACTTAAGATTGAAAAAGAGAAAATAGAATGATGAAAGGAAGACTTTGATAAATACAGAAGATATTATAAAAATTGCTAAATATTTTTCAATTATTGCCCACACTCCTGGACGACTAAGAGTTAGAGTAAGTCCTAAAATAAAAGAAGAAAGTGGCAATATAACAATAAATGATATTGAAAGTTTACCTACAAGAATAAATGGAATAAAAGATATAAAAATTAAAAAGATTATAGGCTCAGTTACTATTCTTTATGATCATAATATTTTTGCTCCAAAACTTTGGGAAGATTTAGTAAAAAATGAAAACTTAGATGAATTAACACAGTTAATAAATAAATTAGCGAAGGAGGTAGTTTAATTGGAAGAGAATTTTGATGAACAATTACTTTTATCTCAAAGAGTAGATATAAATAGCGAACAAACACAAATTGAACAAGTTCTTAGAATTGCAGTATATGATGAATTTAAAGCTTATGAAACTTATACAAAAGTTATAGAAAAATTTGGATTTATTCAGCCTTTTGTAAATATAAAAGCAGCAGAATCAAGACATTATAGTGCTTTAATTCCACTTTTAGAAAAATACGGAGTTGAAGTACCAATTAATAATTGGGCTTCTAAGATTGAAGTACCAAATTCATATGTTGAATGTTGTGAAGTAGGTGTTGCAGCAGAAATTAGAAATATTGCAATGTATGATAATCTTTTATTACATACAAAAGAGGATGATATTAGAGATGTTTTATTTAGACTTCAAGCAGCTTCTTTTAATAATCATTTACCAACCTTTAGATCTTGTGTAATTAATTATTATACTGCATCAAATACTCAAGGAATTAATCAAGAAGATTTAATGCAAAAACTTGGTGAATATCAAGGTTTATTTGATGATTTAATGACTGGAAATGTAGATCAAAATAAATTAACTGAACTTTTTTCAAAGTTAAATATTTCGATGATTAGTGGAGGAGCTTTAGGAAGTACATCTGTTGCACTTTTAAATAGTTACTTAAACAAAGAAAATAAGGAGTAAGTTATGGCATTACCATTTATATTAGGATTAGCAGTAGGTGCAGGAGCAATAGTTGCTTATAATAAGTCTGATAAATTAAAAAAAGTTGCAGGAAGTTTTTTGAATAAATCAAAAGATGTAGCAAATAATTCTTTAGAAAAAGGGAAAGAAACTGTTGATGAGGTTAAACAAACAATAAATGCAACAGCAGAATGTATAAAAGAGAAAAAAGAAAAAGCAGCGCTAGAAGAAAAACAAGAAAAAATAAAAAAGGTAGAAGAATGAATCAACCCTTAATTAATACAGGTGCACCTAGAAACGTACTAGGACATGTTGTAAGTGGAGCAGTAGCCTCTGCTATTGTTTCTGGTACGATTAATTATAAAAAATTACAAGAAAGAAAAATTTCTCCAAATGATGCAATAAAAGATACAGTAAAAAGAACATCTCAAGGAGCAATAGCAACAGGTTCTGCAATTGCAACTGCAAATTATATTGGACAAAAAGGTGGTCTTTTCAAAGCTCTAACAGCAGCTTCAATTGGTATGGCTGGAATTTATGCTTTAGAGCTTATTGACAATAAACTTGAAGAAAAAGATGAGTTTATTTCTGAATCAAATAATGATTTAATTAGTGAAGGTGAATAATGAATAATAACAATAATTTAAACTATGATACAAACATTGAAAATACTAGAAATCAAAGTAATCAAAATATGAATCAAAACCAAAATCCTTATATAAATCAAGAAATGAATATAAATCAAACAGGACCACTAGTTCAAGAAAATCAATCAGGGTTCAATAATGGAGATTTTATCAAAGGTGCACTAATAGGTGCAGCTGTTACATTTCTTTTAACAAATAAAGGTACTCAAGAATCTTTAATGAAAGCAGCTTCTAAAGGAAGTGAATTATTTCAAGCTGGAATGGAAGAAATAAAAGAGAGATTTGAAGATGCTAAAGCTGCTGCGGAAGCAAATCAAGAATAGTATTTATGCACAATCAATTTATAAAAGTACATAGTACACCAAATAGAGCTAGATATAAATTTTCCTTATTAAAAGATAAATATCTTGATGAAAATATTTTAAGAACTAATTTAGAAAAACTTGAAGGTGTAACTTCTGTACGAGTAAATAAAAAAGCAAATAGTATTATTTTTCATTTTGATAATATATCTACATGTGATGAGATAGAGAATAAATTATCAACTTTAGATATAGAAGAACTATTAAGTTCTTGTGAAGATGCTGCGGTTTGTGTTTCTTGTGTTAGTGATGAAGAACCTAGTACCAAAGGTATTATAAGAGCTAGTTCTGCATTAGTAGGAGAGCGATTTATTCAAAATGATATGCTAAAAGCTGGTATTACAACAGCTGCCGCTTTTCCTATGTTAATTGATGGATCGAAGGAACTTTTTTCTGAAGGCTTAACATCAAAAGTTTTAGAAAGTGCTGCTGTTGGTATATCTATTTATAGAAAAGATTATTTAGCTGCAAACTCAACAAATGCTATGCTTGAACTTGGTGAATATATTGAGGAAACTACAGTTCATAAAAGTGATGATTTATTAAAAGAATTATCAAAACCAAATGTTGAAGAAGCATGGATTGAAAAAGAAGTTGATGGAAAAATTACAGAAGTTTTAATAAAAAGTATTGATATTAAAATAGGTGATATTGTAATAGTAGCAACAGGTAATACTGTACCTGTTGATGGGCATGTTATTGATGGAAGTGCTAGTGTAAATGAAGTTTCAATGACAGGGGAAGCTGAACCTGTTATAAAACAAAGAGGAAATAGAGTTATATCTGGAACTATTGTAGAAGATGGAAGATTAAAAATCTGGGCTGAATATGTAGGTTCTAATACAGCAACTCAAAGAATAAAACATTATATTGAAAACTCTTTAAATGAAAAATCTTCTGTGCAGTTAAAAGCTACAAAACTTGCGGATAAACTTGTTCCTGTAACCTTAGGCTTAGCTGGAGTCTCTTATATCTTTACTAAGGATTTTGAAAGAACAGCATCAATTCTACAAGCTGACTACTCTTGTGCTTTAAAACTTGCAACTCCCGTAGCTTTTAAATCAACAATTTCAAAAGCAGGTCATCAAGGTATTATGATAAAAGGTGCAAAAGCAATTGAGTCCTTATATAGTGCGGATACATTTATTTTTGATAAGACAGGAACTTTAACAGAAGGTGAATTAGAAGTAATTTCAGTTGAATCGTATGATAAAGATTGGACTAAAGAACAATTACTAAATCTTACTGCATCAACTGAAGAGCATTACTTTCATCCCGTTGCTGATGCAGTTGTAAAAGCTGCAAAGGAGAATGGTTTTGTACATATGCATCATGAAGAAGTTGAATTTATTGTAGCTCATGGCGTTAAAACAGAAGTAGATGGAAAACAAGTAATAATTGGAAGTAGACACTTTTTGGAGGATGATGAAAAAATTGATTTCTCAATACATAAAGAAAAGATAGATAAGTCTTTAAGTAAAGGAGAAACACTTCTATATGTAGGTTTTGATGGAAAGTTATTAGGAGTAATCACACTTGCTGATAATTTAAGAGCTAATGCAAAAGAATCAATAAATAGATTAAGACAATTAGGTGTAAAAAATATTGTTATGTTGACAGGCGATACTATGAAAAAAGCTAAAATGATAGCTGATGAATTAGGTATAACTGAAGTAAGAGCAGAACTTTTACCTACAGCCAAAGCAAAAATAGTAAAAGAATTTATTGATGAAGGGAAAAAAGTTGCCTTTATTGGTGATGGAATAAATGATGCTCCTGCATTAATATCTGCGCATGTAGGAATTTCTATGAGTAGGGGTGCTGATATTGCAAAAGCTACAGCTGATGTTGCCTTATTAAAAGATGATATTGCAGCAGTTGTAGAAGCTAAAGAGTTAGCAAATAGTACGATGCAATTAATTAATAATAACTTTAAAGCAACAGTTGGTATAAATTCTGTAATTTTGGCAGGTGCTACTTTTGGTTTCTTTTCTCCTATTGTAACAGCAGTTTTACATAATGGTACAACTATTGGCTTATTATTAAACTCAATAAAAGGGGTAAAGTAAATATGAAATTTGATAAAGAACTACAAAGAGAAACTGCAAAGATTGGTATGACAGCAACTCTTGGTGTTACAGTAGTGACTTCAATGTTTATGAAAAATAAAGCTTCTAAGAAAGCACATGTTATTGCCGGAGCTGCTTTTTGTGGTTTTACATTATGGCATACATTATTATATGATTCAAAAAAGAAAAAAAGTGTAAATAATAGTAAAGAAAATATAGAAGAGTTGGAAATAGATATAAAAACAATATAATGATAATAAATATCAGTATTGTATAAGTTTACTTTTGATAAAATTATTGATAATTATTATTAAAAAGGATTTATATGGGATTTTTATTACCATTAGCTACACTATTAACAGCTGCAATTACAGCTAAAACTATTACTAAAACATCTAAAAAATTAATAAAAAGAAAAAATAGAATAGAGAAACTTTAATACTAAGTTTTTCTACTCATTTTTTAATAATATTTTAAAACAAGCACCTTCCTCTTTATTTGTCACTGTGAGTTGACCATTACATTCTTTATTTATTATCATTGTTGCCATATATAAACCTATTCCTGTTCCTTGTGTTTTTCTTTTAGTCGTAAAGTATGGGTCAAATATTTTTTCTATTATATTAATATCTATTCCTTTTGCATTATCAATAACTTCAATTATGTAGTGTGAATTTCTTTTATATACATTAATAAAAATCTTTGGATTTACAATTTTTTGAGTCATTAATGCATCTTTGGCATTATTTAATAATACAACAAGGACTTGTTGTAAAGCATTCTTTTGTAACTTACATTTAAGAGATTTATCCATATTTGTACTAATCTCTATATGATAAGAATCAAGTGAACCTTTCATTATAAAAAGCGATTTTTCTATTGCTTCATGTATAAAAAAAGCATCTTTTATTTTAGTTGGATTTAGAAAGTCTTGAAAATCATTAATAGTTTTTGACATGTATGAAGTTAAGGATTCTATTTCTAGTAATTTTTCCATTACTTTTGGATCTTGGAAATTATGCATATTCAACGTAGCATCAGTTATTAATACAGCAGAGTTTATTTGAGCTAATGGTTGCCTCCATTGATGTGCAATATTTTCTATCATCTCTCCCATTTGTATTAATTTATTTTGATGCATAAGGACAACTTGTTGTTTTATATTTTTTTCAATTTCTAATTCAATTTTCTTTTCTAGAGAATTATTTAGTGTTTCTAACTCATCTTTTGCGATTGTAAGCTGTTGAGAAGTTTTTTTTAGTTGAGTATTTAAAATCTTAATCTTATCAGTTTTTGCTAATTCTTTAGACATATCATTAAAACTTATAGTAAGCTGACCTATTTCA
Organism: Poseidonibacter lekithochrous; assembly: GCF_018861145.1. Classification (GTDB taxonomy): domain Bacteria; phylum Campylobacterota; class Campylobacteria; order Campylobacterales; family Arcobacteraceae; genus Poseidonibacter; species Poseidonibacter lekithochrous_A. The sequence continues at coordinate 44,956 of NZ_JAHKQT010000041.1, read as the reverse complement.
TCTTTAGAATGGATTTCAAGCTGTTTACCTAAATTTCCGGATGAAAGCTCTTTAATCCCTCTTTGAAGGTTAATAATAGGGGTTGTAATATTTCGTATTAAAATAATTGTAAAAGGTATTACTATTAATAGAGTAACTATAAATACAATAATTAAACTTTTAAGAAGCTCTAGAACATAATCACTAATTGTTTTTTCAATTTGTAAAAGTGCAATTACTCCAATAAGTTTATCATTGTTGTATAATGGCAAAGTTTCCTGAAGATAAGTTACCCCTTCAACATCAACTTTTCTATTCTCTGAATATGTTTTAGATAGTATTTTATATTGTTTTAAAGTACCAACTGTTAAATGCATATTATTTTTATCAAATGCATAAATATTGATCTCTTTATTTGATATAAATCTTTTAAGTTTATCTATAAATGAATAATTTAAAGGGTTCTGCGTTAGAACAAATCCAACTTCAGAAGGTGTCATTTTACGTAACTTTTTGTCAAAATTTAGTCCCATTATGGGATAAAATGACCTAATTGTAAGTTTTGAATCCTCTTTTGCATAAATTATTGTTTCTTTATTAGGAATAATCTCTTTAAAATGTGAATCAAACCCTTTATATTTAGAATGTTTTTCCCATGGATTATATAATGGATCAACAGAAGTTTTTCCATCTGCGATTTTAAATTTAGCATTAGGAAAATCAAAGGCATACCCTTTCTTTGAGTAGTTTTTTTCAATATGTGAAAAAGAAATTAAGTCTCCTTCTTTGTCATAAATCATTGTTTTCCATATACTTCCAGCAATTTTAGCAGAATCATGAGTTGCATTAGCAAGTTGGATATATAGAGGCTGAATATTTTGATTATATCTATTTTTATTACGAGTGATATGTTTTATTTTTAAATCAAGTTCTTGCATTTCTGCTGTTTTTTGAGATGAAGAAAGAAGTTGCTTTTTATTATATTCAAGTTCAGTTTTAATCATTTTTATATTGTCGTATAGTTCTATTTTTGATTTAGCAATATTATTTTCAGTAAGAACCCAAGCGATTGATATTGTTACTAAAAATAAAGTTAAAAGTATAATAATAATACCAAAAAGATTTAACTTTGTTTTTATGCTCATTATCATTATTTGAACTCCTGCATTGGACGGTTATATTTCCCTTCCCATAGTTTTGAATAATCTATATTAGGAAGATTTATAATATTGTTTTTTAGAAAAGTTTGAGCATTTTCACGAGTAATCAGTTTGGTTTTAGTATAAAAGGCACGTTCTTTTTTTGTAAGTTTTAATGGGTCTATATTTCCTAAATATGCTTGATATGCAAAAGATAATCCCATCCCTGATTGCCAATATGGATATGTAGAAACAGTACAAGTTAATTCTTTAGATATAACGGAATTAGCAGATTCTTTGGTACCATCAACACCAGAAACTGCAATTTGTTTTTCTACACCCATTTCTTTAAGAACTTCTATCGCACCCAATGCCATTTCATCATTTGCAGCCCAAATAGCTTGAACATCATCAACTGTATATTTAGTGAACCATTTTGTAACAAGCATTGATGCTTGAGCTCTTGACCAGTTTGCTACTTTGCTATCTAATATTTTTATGTCAGGATAGTTTTTTATAGCTCTATTTAAACCTTCTAATCTACCTTTATTTGTTGAATTATTGAGTATTCCTTGAATTACTAATATATTACCCTTTCCGTCAATTTGTTTAATAATCTCTTGTGTAGTTATGTTCCCTGAAAGTAAGGAATCTGGAACTGTATGTGTCACCCAATATTTACTAACATTCCATGGCCAAAGATTTGTGGGTTTATTAAATACAGTTGAAAAATATATGCCATAATCTTTGGCGATATTTACCAAGTAAATTAGGTCTTTTTCGTCATTTGCATCCATAAATAAAATAGCATTTGAGCCTATCTTCTCAAGAGTTAATTGTAAGTCTTGTATCTGTTTCTCACTGTTCCCATAATTAAAAAGTGATATAACTTTTTCTTGCGATCCTATACTTTTAGCAAATAGTTTTGCACCTTCTACTAAAGCTCTCATAAATTCATTGGCATCTGTTCTAATTGAAATAATTACATAAGGTGTTTCTTTTATCTCAATACTATTTTGAGTTTCTTCTGCATTTAAATATATTGAATTGAAACAAAATAATATACAAAAAACTATTTTTATAACTCTTATCACTGTTTATCTCCCTACTTATCTTCTTAATATAAAAGAAACACTTTTTCTAATTAAAATATTTATTATATTTTAGCATAAAGTCCAAAAAATAAGTTCTTTAATATACGATAATTTCATTTACTAAGATATTAAATATATTATTTATAAATAGAATAAATTAATGAAAGGATTCTAAATTTATTCTATTTAAAACACGTTCAAAGTTTAATTTAAATTATGAAAGTTTTCTATTTGTTGAGATAATAATTTGATTGTTAAAAGAAATGGAGGAGCTAGTCGGACTCGAACCAACGCATACCGGATTTGCAATCCGGGGCATTACCAGCTTTGCTATAGCTCCAATGTTTGAAGAATCATTTTAATATTGAAATGAAAATGATTTGTAAAAATAAAAGTGGCAGAGGGCAAGGGATTCGAACCCTCGGAGGCGTGAACCTCGCCGGTTTTCAAAACCGGTCCATTCGACCAACTCTGGCAACCCTCTACTTTTATATTAAGTGGTGCGAATGGTCGGAATCGAACCGACACTCCGAAACCGGAATTGGATTTTAAGTCCAACGCGTCTACCTATTCCGCCACACTCGCACATTTTTTATTGGTAGAATCTAAGATGTTATTCTTAAATTGGAGTGGAATTATAATAGATTAATTATTGTTTGTCAAGTACTTTTTAAAGAAATATTGAATTTTGTACTTTTTAGCAATTTTAATGAGAGTTAAAATGCAAAAAATGTATAATGTTTAGATAAATTATGTCTACATTTAAAGGATTGAAATTGAGAAGTGATGAAGTAAAAAAAGGCTTTGATAGAGCACCCCATAGATCTTTATTAAGAGCTACAGGATTAAAAGATGAAGATTTTGAAAAACCCTTCATTGGTGTTGCTAATTCTTTTATTGAATTAATACCTGGACACTTTTTCTTAGATAAAGTATCTGTAATTATAAAAGATGAGATAAAAAAGAATGGTTGTGTACCGTTTGAGTTTAATACTATTGGTGTTGATGATGGTATTGCGATGGGGCATGATGGTATGTTATTTTCATTACCTTCAAGAGAATTAATTGCAAATTCTATTGAAACAGTAATGAATGCACATAAATTAGATGCAATGATTGCCATTCCTAACTGTGATAAAATTGTACCTGGTATGATTATGGGTGCATTAAGAGTTAATGTTCCTACTATTTTTGTATCTGGAGGACCTATGCAAAAAGGTCATACTAAAGATGGTACTCCTATTGATTTAGCAACTGCATTTGAAGCTGTTGGGAAACATGAAGCTGGTGAAATTAGTGATGAAGAATTACATGATATTGAGTGTAATGCATGTCCAAGTGGTGGTTCATGTTCTGGTATGTTTACGGCAAACTCTATGAATACACTTATGGAAGCTATGGGTATCGCACTTCCTGGAAATGGAACAATTTTAGCTTTAACTCCAGAAAGAGAAGTACTATATAGACAAGCTGCAAAAAGAATTTGTGAAATTGCATTAGATAAACAATCTAGAGAAAAATACTTATTAAGAAATATTTTAAATGAAAATGCTGTTAGAAATGCTTTTGCTGTTGATATGGCAATGGGTGGTTCTTCAAATACAGTATTACACATGTTAGCAATTGCAAGAGAAGCAAAAGTTGATTTTAACTTGGAAGATATTAATAAAATTTCTAAAAGAGTTTCTCATATTGCAAAAATTTCTCCATCATTATCAACTGTACATATGGAAGATATTAATAAAGCCGGTGGTGTTAATGCTGTAATGAAAGAAATGACAAAAAGAGGTGATGATATTTTACTTGACAATTTATCTATTACTGGTGAAACTTTATATGAAAAAATAAAAGATTCATATATTAAAGATACAAATATTATCCATACTATTGATAATCCTTATTCTGACGTTGGTGGATTAGCTATTTTATATGGTAACTTAGCAGAAGAAGGTGCAGTTATTAAAACTGCAGGAATCACTGGAGCTAGAAAACTTACAGGGAAAGCTGTATGTTTTGACGGTCAAGCTGAAGCAATTGCAGGAATTATTGGTAAAAAAGTAACTCATGGTGATGTTGTTGTTATCAGATATGAAGGGCCTAAAGGTGGACCTGGTATGCAAGAAATGTTAGCACCTACTTCACTTATTATGGGAATGGGTCTTGGAGATACTGTTGCTTTAATTACTGATGGTAGATTTAGTGGTGCTACGAGAGGTGCTTCAATTGGGCATGTATCACCTGAAGCAGCAGAAGGTGGAATGATTGGATTATTACAAGATGGAGATATAATCAATATTGATGTTGATGCTTACCTTTTATCTGTAGATTTAAGTGATGAAGAAATTGCAAGAAGAAAAGCAAATTTCAAACCTCTTAAAAAACCTCTTACTTCAAGTTGGTTAGGACAATATAGAGCACTTGTAACAAATGCAAGTAATGGTGCTATGTTAAAAACTGACTTATAATTTATTAATAAAGCGTTAACTATTGATTGAAAAATAGTTTACGCTTTTACTTTACAATTACTTAATCAAAAAACTAAAAGGATATATTGTGAAGAAAAAACTTTTATTAGCCTCAACACTAATTGCAACTCAATTATTTGCTGAATCTATAAATTTTAACATGATGGATAAAAATCCAACAAGAGTAGCTCCAAATACAAACAATCAAATTTTATCTTTTAATGGTGCTATTAAACAATCAATGAACTCTATAGTAAATATTTCTACAAAAAGACATGTAGATTCATCAATAGAAAATCTTCCACTACAAATGTTTAATGATCCCTTCTTCAAAAGATTTTTTGGAGATCAATTTGGTAATCAATTTAAACAAAATAAAGTACAAAGATCTTTAGGGTCAGGTGTTATTGTTTCTAAAAATGGATATATAGTTACAAATAATCATGTAATCGAAAATGCTGATGAAATAACTGTAACTATTGGAAATGATACTACTGAATTTAATGCAAAGTTAATTGGAAAAGATTCAGATAGTGATTTAGCTGTAATCAAAATAGAAGCAACTGACCTAAAACCAATTAAATTTGGACACTCAAAAGAGTTAGAAATTGCAGATGTGATTTTTGCAATTGGGAATCCATTTGGAATTGGAAGTACAGTAACTCAAGGTATTATCTCAGCACTTAATAAAAATAAAGTTGGAATAAATAGATATGAAAACTATATTCAAACTGATGCTTCAATTAATCCAGGGAACTCTGGCGGTGCTCTTGTAGATTCAAGAGGTGCGTTAATTGGGATTAATACAGCAATTATTTCTAAAAGTGGTGGAAATAATGGAATAGGCTTTGCAATTCCAGTTGCTATGGTAAAAGACGTAGTTAAAAAACTTGTAACTGATGGAAAAGTAACTCGAGGTTATTTAGGTGTTGCTATTAGTGATTTAGATAAAGAAACTGCAAAAGTTTATAATCATAAAAAAGGTGCATTGGTTTTAGATGTATCAGTTGATACTCCTGCATCTAAATATGGTGTAAAAAGAGGTGATTTGATCTATGCAATAAATAATAAACCTATAAAAGATAGAACAGCCTTGCAAAATATGGTGGCATCTTTTAAACCAAATCAAAAAATTGTACTAAATGTTGAAAGAGACAAAAAAGACATTGAACTTAATATAATTTTAGGAAATAGAACGAGTTTAGTTCATATTCAATCAAATAGTGGTAGAGTTTTAGGTGGATTAAAATTAAATACAATTACACCTGCAGCACAAAAACAATTTAGATTAGCACCTGATACAAAAGGTCTTTTGATTTCAGATGTTGAGCCTAAAAGTAAAGCAGAAAAAGCTGGATTCCAACCTGGAGATATTATAATTCAAATTGAAGATATTGAAATTAAGAATTTCCAAAATGTTGAATCTGCATTAACAAAATATAAAAAGAAACACAAAAGAGTTTATGTAAATAGATATGGTCAAACTATTCTATTTGTTATAAAATAAAAGGATTTACTATCATAAAAGTATTAATGATCGAAGATGATTTAGAGCTTGCTCAAATAATAACAGACTATTTATCATCATTTGATATTGAAGTTACAAATACAGATAGCCCATATAATGGGCTGTCTATGTTAAGTATAGATAAGGATTTTAAATTACTTATTTTAGATTTAACACTTCCTGAGATTGATGGATTAGAACTTCTTCCAAAAATTAGAGAAAAATCAGATATTCCTATTATAATAAGTTCAGCAAGAGATGATATTTTAGATAAAGTTATGGGTTTAGAAAGAGGTGCAGATGATTATTTACCAAAACCTTATAATCCAAGGGAACTTCAAGCTAGAATAAAAACTATCTTAAAAAGAGTAGATCTTCCTGAGATAAAAAAAGATGAAAATGCTTCTCCATTTTTTGTAAAAGAAGAAGATATGCAAATATCTTTTAAAGGAACTACTTTAACACTTACACTAGCAGAATACGATATTTTAAAATTACTAATTAAAAGAAATGGTGGGGTGATTGCTAGAGAAGATTTTATCTATGCAAGTGATAGTATTGAAGATGATTCATCATTAAAAAATATTGATGTAATTGTTTCAAGAATCAGATCAAAATTATCAAAGATTGATAGTAGTAAAACTTATATAAAATCCGTTAGAGGTATTGGATATCAATTAGTATGATAAGAAATATCTCTATTTCGACGTTTATTAATATCATTTTTTCATTAGCTTTTGTTGCTACTATAATTACATTTTCTTTATTTATTAGCTTTGATAAGCAAAAACATGAGATTAACCAACAAAATAGATATGAGCTTATCGCAGAAAATTTTTTAAGCACTTTCCAAAACTTACCAACAGCCGAATCCTTAATAAATCTATTTAAAAAGTTTCAAGTAAGACCCTTAGAAGATAGAGATGAAAAACTAAAAATTATAAAAAATGCACAAGAATTAACAATCACACAAAACTATTTAGGAACATATAGAGTTTATAGATATGATAAACAATATTATATTTATGTACAACAATATGGATATAACTTGATGTTAAAAGATATAAGAAATAGCAACTATAGTATGGTAATTATCATATCAGCCTTTGTTTTATCACTTATTACAATCTTTTTCCTATATGCATTTTTAAAAAGAAAACTAAAACCACTTAAACTATTAAATAAACAAATTATCGAGTTTTCAAATGGAAATAAAGATATAAAAATCAAAGCAATTAGCAATGATGAAATTGGAACTATCGCTAAAAGTTTTAATGAAGCAATAAGTCTTATAAATAATCAAACTAAATCCAAAGATTTATTTATGAGAAATATGATGCATGAACTAAAAACTCCTATTACAAAAGCTATGTTTATTGCAGAAACTTTAAACAATGAACAAACAAGAGATAATCTTCAAAGAGCTTTTAAAAGGATGGATGATATTATAAAAGAGCTTGCAACTGTTGAAAAGCTTACCTCTGCTAATAATATGATTTATAAAGAACAAACATCTTTTTTTAATATTTATACTAAAACTTTAGAAATAATGATGGTTACTCCTGAAAATATTGCTTCTAAAATAAAAGGTTTCCAATTTGAAGTTGATGTATCTATGTTTTCAATTGCACTTAAAAACTTAATTGATAATGCTATTAAATTCTCTCCTAATAATAAAGCAATAATCAATGCATCAAAAGAGCAAATCGAAATTAGTTCACTTGGTGAACCTTTAAAATATGATTTAGATTATTATACGGAAGCTTTTTCACAAGAAGAAAAAAGAAGTGATGGATTTGGATTAGGGTTATATATTGTAAAGACTATTGTAAATTTACATGGTTACAAATTACTTTATAAATACGAAAATGGGAAAAACTACTTTATTATAAAGATGTAAAAGCTTAAGCTCTTACATCTTTCATAACTTCAAACCACGAACGGTTAAAGTGCTTTTTAATATATTTTGCTCTATGAGGAACTATACAGCCTGAACAATTTTGATGAATATAATCATCACCTATATATTGAGCACCATCTCTTGATTTTATATTACATACAGAAAATAAAGTTTTACCTTCATCAGTTTTTTCAAAACCTTCTGTTTTAAATCTAAAGTTTGGACAGGCGCAAAGGTAGCAGTTTAAGTCTTCCATATCATGACATTTTTTATTATCTTTATATAAAGGACAGAAATCCGGTTCATTTTTAACCATATTTTCAAATTTAAAATATTCTATTACCTCATCAACACTTTTATCTTCTAATTTTTTCATTACATTTGCATGAAGGTTACCCTGTTGGATAAACCATTCGTCATAAGTCATCATAGTACTCCTAAAATTAATACAATTATTATAAATATATCTAAGCGATACTTTAACGAAAGAGTCTTTAAAACATCTGCATTTTCAATATTTTCACGTCCAATTCCAAAAAAAGGTTTAGTTTTAACTTTTCCAAAATATGAGGTAGGACCTCCAAGTTTTACTTTTATAGCTAATGACATAGAAGCAATTGGCAATCCTGCATTTGGACTTTCATGTTTTGACCCATATTTGTAAAACTCTAATAAAGCTTTTTTACTAAAAAAAAGAAAAGCTATAAGCACAGCCGTTATTCGTGCTGGTATATAATTTACTATATCATCTAGTATTGCAGCTACTTTTCCAAAGTTTTCGTACCTTTCATTTCTATATCCTATCATTGAATCTAAAGTATTAATAGCTTTATAGATATATGCTCCAACTATTCCAAAACAAAGTAAATAAAATAAAGGAGCAATAACTCCATCACTTAAGTTTTCTGCGTATGTTTCTATTGCTGCTTTGTTTACATCTGAATTAGACATATCCCTTGTATCTCTGCTAACTAGCATAGATATCTTTTCTCTTTTTACCTCAAGATTATCACTTGATATTACATCTCTTACACTATCGTATAACATTTTACTAGCAAGTGCAAAAGAAGCTAAAAAACCTTGAAATAAGATATTATCAAAACTAGCTAGAAATGAAGTGATCATATAAACAATTAAAAGCAATGAAACTGTTAGTATTGCACCTCTTAAAATTGAGTCTTGGTAAAACTTCTTTTGAAACCACGAAATATAATCACCCATAAATATAATTGGATGTTTGATAAACTTCAGTTTCTCAAACTCTCCAAAGATATTATCAATAACATAAGCTATTAAAGCAATACTATAAAACATTATCTAATATTCTTTGTACGTCTAATTTACTTTTCATTTGTTCTACAAAAGTATCTATTGAGTTTCTTTTATACTCTTTAAAATTATAACCTTTATATTCGCTATTTATTGACTTAAAGTATTTTGTTCTAAACTCATCATTGTCAAATATACCATGAACAAATGTACCTTTAAAGTTCTTCTTTTCATATGATAAAGAATAATCTAGTGTTATTCCATGATGGATTTCAAAGCCTTCTATCTGACAACTAAATAAATTATACTCTTGCTTTTTAAGTATCTTTTCTTTTTCAAAAGTAATAGTAGAAGGAATTACTCCAAAACCCTCTTCTACTAATGGCTGATTGTTTTCTAAAGCATACTTATCATTAAGTGTTTCAAACATCATCTCATATCCGCCACAAATACAACAAATATCTTTTTTGTAGTTTTTGATTTGCTCAAATAAGCCATTTTGTTTTAACCATTTTAAATCTTTTATCACAAGCTTTGAACCAGGAAGAATTACTAAGTCAAACTTTTCTAATGAGATATTATAATCCACAAACTCTACAAATACCTCATCATCTGCTATTAAAGGTTCTATATCATTGTAATTACTCATATATGGATATGATATAACTGCAATATCTAGTTTTTTCTTTTTAGGATTTTGAACAAAGTTTTTTAAAGATGTAGAATCTTCAAAGCCTAAGTTAAATGGAACATATGGTAATACTCCTAAAACTGGAATTTTAAAATCTTCTTCAATTATTCTAATGCCTTCATCAAAGAGTGATAAATCTCCCCTGAACTTATTTACTACTACACCTATTATATTATTACGTAGTTTTTCTGGTAATAAGTGATACACTCCATAAATAGAAGCAAATACTCCACCTTTTTCTATATCTGCGACTAGTATGATTTTTGTATTGTATTCATTTGCTATAAAGATGTTTGATAGGTCTTTATCCATTAGATTTAATTCAACAGGACTTCCAGCACCTTCATTTACAATGCAATCAAACTTTGAGTCTAAATACTCATAACATCTCTTTACAGCTGGTTTTAAAGTGTCTAAATCTCTATAGTAATCTAATACATCTTTGTTTGCTACAACTTTACCCTCAACTATCAAAGAAGCTGAACTTCCACGACCTGATTTTAATAGTACTGGGTTTAAATGATATGAAGTCTCTACTGATAATACTTCACTTTGGAAGTACTGAGCTATTGCTATTTCACTTCCATCATCACATACATGAGAGTTGTTTGAAACATTTTGTGCTTTAAATGGAGCAACTGAATAACCTAAGTCTTGTAGTATCTTTGCTATTACAAATGTTATAGTTGATTTTCCAGCGTCTGAGGATGTTCCTAGGATTGATATGTTATTCATCTATTAGGATTCCTGTTTCTATGAAGTCGTTGATTTTTTGGAATGTTTTATCATCTACTTTTCTTGAAATATCTAGTTTATTAAAAATCATACTATAAATTAATTCTTTATCTTTTAATAATTTTTCTACATAAGCTGGCATTTCTATTTGATTATTTTTATAGATAGCTTTACTTAATTCAATATTAGTGTCTTTGCCAATTGTTAAGTCGACTATACTATTTAATTGAGAATCTTCGCTATTCTCTAACTTTACGAAACATTCTTGTACATATTCTCCATCTTCACCATCCAAACTATCTTCATGAGGTTCAAATACCTTTTTCAACTCAAAAACTTTATGATTTAAAATAAAATTAATATTTACCAAAATTAAACATCTTAAAATATCATCATTTATCTTTTGTTCTTTATCTACCCACTCAACTAAATTATCCAGAATTTGAATATAAATTCTTGCATTAAGTTCTTCTGTTTCTTCGATAGTTTTTAAAATGATTTTAAATTGTTTTTTTAATTTTGAATATTTAAACTTTTTATTATCTTCTTCTCTCTCAAAAACTATTGACTTGAATAAGTCTCTAATACTTGGTTCATATTTTAAAAATTTAGATACAGTTTTTTCTTTTACATTTGAAAATACATCTTTTTCTTTACCTTCAAATACATCATCATTTAAAATAATCACTACTTTACATTTAAAATTTAAAGTTAATTGAGTGATAAATCCAAAAAGGTCATTTAAATCTATATCTTTTGATTTTCTTTCAAAGTCATCAAAGCATATTATTCCACCATTATTTAATCTTTCTAGTGCTGTTCTTTCTTTATTATCCGCTTGTTCTTCTTGTAAACTATTAGCTAGTTTTGATAAATCAAAAGAGGGTAAGAATTTCCCATATCTTTTAGAATATTTTGTAAATGTTGAGAAGATTTTTGTTGCTAAATTATCTCCACCTATTGCACTAAAATAGATTTGTCCAAAAATATCATTTTCAATTTCTTCAATTGAACTTTTCCCATATAAACTAATATATGAATATGCACTATTTTTTTCATTTAGTTCTTTTTTTAACTCATCATTTGCTATGTAATTCTGCCAAAAATGTGTTTTCCCACTTCCCCATTTTCCAGAAAGCATAATAACTTTCCCATTTGAAAGGTCACTTTTTAAATAGCCTTGTTCTCCAACTAAATACTTTTTTATTCTTTCTTGATTTGTTTTTACAGACACAATTTATCCTAGTTCTATGTTTATATAGCTTATCTTTTAATCGTTTCCAAATTATTATAATCAATTTTATTCATTTAGTCAATTCTTAATAGAAGGCTGAATTTCCACGATGCTTGTTATTAATAATACCTATGCAATCACTATGTAACTATTATACATTATTATAATTCTAAGCTAACATAATAATATATCTAATAAGGAAATATATGAATACCCTATCAAGAAGAAGTTTTTTAAAAGTATCGGCATTAGCAGCTACAACTTTAATAGTATCAACAGGAATTACAGGTTGTGGTAAAAGTGAAAATACAGTAAATGTATCATTTAATCATGGAGTTGCAAGTGGGGATCCACTTAATGATAAAGTAATTATATGGACAAGAGTTACACATGATGATTCCTCTTTAACTAGTGATGTTGAAGTAAGTTTTGAAGTATCAACAGATGATACATTTACAAATATAACTAACAATGGAACATATATAGCAAATGAGTCAGAAGATTTTACGATTAAAATAGATGTGCAAAATTTAGATTCAGGAACAGCATATTATTATAGATTCTTTGTAAATAATGTTATATCTAAGGTAGGTATTGCAAAAACTCTTCCAATAGAGAATCCAGAGCAAGTGAAAATGGCAGTGTTTACCTGTGCAAACTATACTAATGGATTCTTTAATGCATATAGCGAAGCTGCAAAATTAGAAGACTTAGATGTTACTGTCCATGTGGGAGATTATATATATGAATATGGAATGTATAAAGATGATGATTTAGAAGCATTAGTTCCAGCCTATGCTACATCTAATGCAAAAGAAATAGGAAGAGTCTTACCAGATGATAATAATACTGAGTGTATTTCATTATCAGATTATAGAAAAAGATATGCCTTATATCATACAGATATAGGAACTCAAGCTATTCATGCTATTTGTCCTATGATAGTAGTTTGGGATGACCATGAGATAGCAAATGATACTTATAAAGATGGTGCCGAAAATCATGATGATAGTGAAGGCGATTTCGAAATAAGAACACAAGAAGCACTTCAAGCTTATTTTGAATGGCTTCCAATAAGACCAGTTGACAATAAAAAAGAGATATTTAGAAGTTTTGATTTTGGAACATTAGTCTCTTTACATATGTTGGAAACTAGGATATTTGGAAGAAATAAACAGTTAAGTTATGGTGACTACTATAATGAAAATGGTGAGTTTGATACAACTACGTTTACAAGTGACTTAACATCAAGTACTAGAACTATGATAGGAAGTGAACAATTAAATTGGCTACAAGGCCAACTTTCAAATTCTTCTGCAACTTGGCAAGTATTAGGACAACAGGTATTAATGGGAAAAATGAGTTTGCCCTCTGAATTATTAGCAATAATTTCACAACTTGAAAATGCAGATGATGACTCAAAAAACACTTTATTAACATCATTAAATACTAAACTAATAGAACTCACTACAATAAAAACCAAAATATTATTAGGCGATACCTCAGTTACAGATGAAGAGAAAACAAGATTGTACACTGTAATCCCATATAATCTTGATGCATGGGATGGATATTACTATGAAAGAGAAGTTATTTTTGGAACAGTTAAAGCATTAAATAAAAAGCTTGTTATTTTAGCTGGAGACACACATAATGCATGGTCAAGTAATCTTCGAGATGCAAAGGGAAATCAAATAGGCGTAGAATTTGCAAGCCCTTCTATAAGTTCACCTGGTCTTGAAGAGTATGCAGGCTTAAGAGATACAAAAACAGCAATACAATTTGAAAGTGCAATAAAACTTCTTATAGATGATCTACAATATTTGAATGCTTATGATAGAGGATTTATAACAGTTACTTTTACAAAAGATGATGTAGAGGCAAAATGGCAATTCATAGATAATTGTGATTCTACTGATTATAATGTAAATAAGGATAGAGAAAAAACAATTACTGTGCAAAATACTACTTCATCACTTGAAATAGTATAAAATCATTAAAATATAAAGATTCTTGACAATAGAGAATCTTTATAATCCTTTAATATTAATTATTTATACTCCAACTTATCATATACCAACTGTTTATTTTTAAATGGATCAATTATTGCTTCTATTTCATCAAATGTGTATTTTAAAGGAAAGCCTATTTTTGAAAGTGTTGCTGTTGATTCTAATTTGTAAAAGCGTTTGCCATCTATGTATAGTGCTTTTTTATTTGCTAGTTTTGTTTTTAGATTAACTATTACAAATATATGCTTTGGAACTAGTACAAAGTATGCTTCATAACCTTTCATCTTTAACATTGAAATTAATAGGTTTGATTTATCGTCACAGTCTCCAAAGTTTTGAGTTACGACTTGTTTTGAGCTTCTTGCTATACTTTCATTTACTTTATAAGGTATTTTTGTTACGAAGTCTAGCATTGATTGTACTTCACATATTTCATTGTCTTGGCAGTTTTTTGTTAAAAAACTTGCTAGTTTTAAAGTATAGTCATCTCTTCTTACTTGATTTACATAAGTTAAGTCACCTATGTCTATAAACTGTTTTTTTACTATATAAAATGAACTTATTATCATATATATTAAATATCCAAGAAATATAAAAGTTAATAAGAAAGAGAAGTATTTTAAAAACTTGTTTTGAACTAACATATCTCTTCTAATGCTTTTTTTAGTATTTGTATTGAAGTTCTTGATTTTACAGCTAATCTTATATAATATTCATCTAGATAATCAAAGTTTGAACAATCACGAATCATTATTTTATATACTTTTAGTTTTTCTTGTAGTTGCATTGCTGTAATAGTTCTTAACTTTGCAAGTACATAATTTGCCCTACTTTGATATATAGACTCTATTAAAGATGAGTTTTCTAAAATATTTTCTAACTCTATTCTATTTTTTATATTTATTGCTTTTGAGATTCTTTTGAAATTCTTATCATCAAGTGCCGCTTGCAAATAATTTGAGTCAAATTGTGATAGTTTCCACATAGGCTCAAATCTTTTTAAGGAATCAATATTTGTTTCATTTGAAACAATAGTACCAACTCTAATTCCTGCACTTGAGTAAAACTTTGTCATTGATTTTAATATATATAATTTATCATATTTCTTAAGATATTCAATAGCTGATTTTCCATCACAAAAGTCTAAAAAACTTTCATCAATCAAAATAGTACAACCTTTTTCAATCCAGTAATTCATTAAAACATCTAAGTCATAATATGTCCCATCAGGAGTTGATGGATTTACAAAGATTACTAAGCTTCCATCTTTTATAGGTAAATTTATATTTTCAAATCTGTTAATAGTTCTTAATTGATATCCAAAGTTTACACAGGCTTTTTTATATTCTAAGTATGCAGGAGAGTAAATAGTACAATGTTTTAAATTCAAGTGTCTAAAAAGAGTAAAAATAGCAGAACTACCGCCATTAAAAAGTTCTATTTGTTTTGAACTTATTTTATAATTAGTTGCAATTTTTTCATATAACTTGTCATATATTGGATAGGCTGAAATATCAATATTATTAAAATCAATATTTATTTCTGGCTTAATAAAATTTATATTTGAAGAAAGATCAATTATATCTTTTACTTCACAATCTAATTCAGCTGCAAAATTTTCTATTTGCCCACCATGTTCATAAACTTTCATAGAACTAGTGCCAAACCAATATTTAAAAGTATTAGTTCTGTATGTTCAAGCGTAAACCCTAAACAATCACCATTTACAAAAGAGAACTTTTTATTTAATATTTTTAAAACAAAATAAAAACTTACCATTGATATAAATAATAATACTAAAGCACTTGGCAATAAAAACCAAAGAACAATCACATAAATTAAAGCATAAACTTTCACTTTTCCTACTCCTGCACCTTGAAAAGCTAGTGATAAAAAGCTATTTTTACTAAATTTAAAAAATCCTAATAAATACATAAAATTTAGCCTTGAAAAAATTAAAACTGTAAAAAATAGAGAATATTGTTCTTCATATAAAACATAAGTAGAAATACCTACTTTTAAAAGTACAAATGAAAAAGCATATAAAGCACCAATTGCACCAATAGTTGGTTCTTTCATAATTGCATAAGGATCTTTCCCTGAATAAGAAGCAAACCATGCATCAATTACATCACATATTGCTTCAAGGTGCAAAAAGCCATATAAAAAAAGATATAAAATAGAAGCTACAAAAGCAGAATATAAAGGATTAAAAAACTCATTTAATACTATATTTAAACCAATCACTAAGCTAGCTAAAATAGCTCCAACTAAAGGAAGTAATGCAAGAGTATATTTATAAGTATCATTATCTATTTTCATTTCTTTTACAAAAACTGGAATAATTGAAAAATATGAAAGTGCAAAATAAAAAGCATTTAAAATTTGTTTCATTTTAATTTCTTTGAAAGTGAATACTTAACTTCATAAACTTCATCACAAAGTTTTACTAATTCTTGCCCTATTAAACCTGAGAAGTCAACAAATCTTCTTGACTGGTTATCAAATGGAATTACCCCACAAGATACATCATTTAAAACAAAAACTATATTTGCTTTTGTTTTACAAATATCTCTTAATTGTTGTTTTAAAACTTCTTCTTCTAATTCTAGATTATTAAAAAGCCACATTGAAATACAATCTACTAAATATACATTATTATCTTCTATAACTTTTGTTAAATCCTTTGGCTCTTCAATTGTAAGAAAATCATCCCTTCTTTCATTTAAATGTTTATCAATCCTATCTTGCATCGAACTATCATTATAAGAATTATCATAAGTTGCTACATAATATGGTTTTCCATTTGTTGATAATTCTAATGCTTTTTGTGAAGCAGCACTTGTTTTCCCTGATTTTTGTCCACCAAAATATAATACTTTCATTATAATCCTAAAAAGTTTTTAATACCAGTAAAGACAATTTGAGCAGATAAAGCTGCTAAGAATAAACCTGTAATTTTTGAGATTACTAAAAGACCTTGTTTCCCGATAATTTTTTCAATAATACTTGAACTATAAAGCATAAATCCAATTACTAAAACAGCACATACTAATGCAAAACTTCCCATTACCATAGAAGATGTATTTTCAAAAGTTGCACCCATTACTAGTAAAATACCAATAGTTCCAGGTCCTATTGTAATAGGAATAGAAAGAGGTACTACTGCTAAATCTAAGATATCTTTATCCCCAACTTTTGCAGTAGCTTTATTTCCTTGAATTAACTCAACTGCTGATAAAAACATCAATGACCCTGCTCCAATTCTAAAAGCATCCAAAGTTATACCAAATACTTCAAAAATGTGCTTACCAAAAAATAATAAAATTAAACTAGTTACAATTACTGATATTGTAACTTTAATAGCTAATTTCTTTCTTTCTTTAGCTGTTGCATCATGAGTTACTGTTAAAAAAACTGATAACACAAAAAATGGTGTCATAATAAAAAACATTTTTAAAAAAGTAGAAATAAATAATTCCATATTATTATCCTAAGAAACTTTCAATTTTTGAAGTTAACTCTTTTTTTGTAACTCCATTAATAGCTGCATAACATAAAGCTGCACCACAACCAACACCCTCTTTTGCTTCACCCTCATCATATAATTTTAAAGCAGGATGAGAAGACTCTTTAAAATCAAAAGTTGAAGCATATACATTTATTGGAAAATTTAATTGTTCTAAAAGTGCTTTTAAATTTGCATTTTCATCTTCATCTATCCATTTTGTTGTACAAAGTGCAATATTTGAAGAGTCAATTGCCCCTTGCATACTTTCTAAAATAGAATTTACTATTAGTAAAACAGTAGCCATTTGAGTACCACCTGCAAGTATTACTTTTAAGTTTTTTGATGTACTTCCTAAAATAAACCCAGCATTAAAAATAAGCATATTGTCACTTACTTCCGAAAGCTTGGTAAAAACATCATCTTCTACTCTAATTCTTTTTAATGCATCTTTTATTGTATTATTTTTAATATCGCTTGGTGCATCTTTAAAAGAACTTGAAAAGTAACCATCACATTTATAACCAAGTGCTTTGGCACTAGCTTGGGCTGTTGTTGTTCCACTTGGAACTGATTCCCCTAAAATTACATATTCATCTTTTGATTCATAGTTTGTTCCAAATTCAACACCTTTTTGGAATATTTCCATGGCATTAATTTTAGCACCATCATCAATTCTAGCACTTGGTTTTATTGTAAAATCATGTATTTTAAAATAGTTAATTTGAGGTTTTACTTCTAATCCTAAGTCCAATATTTCTATATTTGAAAAAGGTTTTAATTCGTGAACTGCTCGTGTAATTAAGGCAGGAGTTGGAACTCCTTTTGGAGTTTGTGCAATATCCCTTAAAGATCGAACTTCTTTTAAACATAAAAATTCTGTATCTAATGTGGGAGTTAAGTATAGTTTACCAGGAATTCCAGCTTGAGAAATATTGGGAATTTCACAAGTTTTTGTAACACTACCAGATAATAAAAAAGTAGCTTTTTTACCTCGTAAGTGTTCTAAGAAATCTACACTTCCTAAAATAGTATTAAAGTTCATTTGAACCCTTTATATAATTTTTAGGAAGTATAACAAATATGTGCTTATTTAAAATATTTATTTACAATTTCTAAAAAATCTTTAGCATTTTTATATCCTACAATTTTAGAAGCTTTTATTTCATTGTTATCTTCATTCCAAAAAATTAATCCTGGAGGTCCAACTATTCCATATTTTTTTTGTAATGCTTTATCATCATTATTATTTTTAGTAACATCTGCTTTTAAAAGAGTAAAACCTTGAAGCTTATTTATTACTTCAGGGTCTTTAAAAGTAATCTCTTCTAACTCTTTACAAGCCACACACCAGTCAGCATAGAAATCAAGCATTACTGGTTTTGAAGAAGCTTTTATTGCCAAATCTAGTTCTTCAATATTCTTAATATAAGAAAACTTTAAACCTTGAGTTTGTGTAACTATTCCTGAAGCATTTGTAAATTTCTCAAATGGTTTTAAAGGATTTGTAGCTCCAGAAACTGTTCCAAAGAACAAAGTAACTCCATAAAGAAAAATTAACACAGTTATAACTTGTGCTACTATATGTTTGTATATATTTAAATAAATAGCAGCTCCTATAAATAAAGCAGACCATAAAAACATAACAATACTTGCATCTAATACTCTATCTAACATCCATACTGCAATTGCTAACATAATAATACCAAATACTTTTGATACACTATCCATCCAACCACCAGGTTTTGGCATAAATTTTCCGGCACCAAGCCCTATTAATAATAGTGGCATACCCATTCCCATACTCAATACAAACAGTGCAAGTCCACCAAGAACTGCATCACCTGTTTGACCAATATAAACAAGTGCACCTGCTAGTGGGGGAGCTACACAAGGTCCAACTATTAATGCTGATAAGAATCCCATAATTGCAATTCCCACAACACCTTGTTTTTCTTTTCCATCAGTTGATTTATTTATCTTATTTTGAATACTTTGAGGTAATTCAATTCTAAAGTAGCCAAACATTGAAAATGCAAGAGCTATAAAAATAGCTGCAAATACTGTTAGAACATATGGATTTTGAAGTGCAACTTGTAAGTTTGCTCCAAATAAGCCTGCAATTACACCTGCTATTGTATAAGCCATCGCCATTGCTAAAACATAAATTAATGAAAGAAAGAAACCTTTTCCTGCTGTCATTTTCTCATTTTGAGAAGCACCTACAATTATTGACGATAAGATTGGAATCATTGGAAAAACACAAGGTGTAAATGAAAGTAATAATCCAAAGCCAAAGAATGTAGCTAATACTAATAACATATTTCCATTTTTTAAAGTATTTGCAATTGTATCTGTTTCATTTAAATCATTTTTAGTATCAATTTCTGTATCTGTAACTTCATTTGTAGTTGAACTTGATGAATCTAATTGTAAATTATACTTATCACTCATTGGGGCATAACATAGCCCTGCTTTTGAGCATCCTTGAAATTCTACTTCTAATTCATACGAACCAGAATTCACTTTTGATTTTAGTAAAGAAAAAGGGATTTCGATTTTCTGATTATCAAAGTGAACAATAAAACCATCATATTCAATAGGTTCAGGAATATTTACTTCTTCTGTTATATCAATTTTAGAAGGTTTGTTAATAAATACTTTTAATTTATCATCATACAAATAGATATCTTTTCCAAGATTCAGAGTAAAAACTACTTTGTCATTTTCTTTTTTAAATTCTTTTTTAAATGCATCATCTGGATCTAAAAAACCTTGTTGAAGATCTAAGGAGAAGGCATAAAGGCTTATAAATAGTAGTAATAATATTTTTTTCATTCAAAGTCCTATATTATATTTTTCTTATTATATTCAAATTTTGTAAAGAGTTTGTTAATTCCTCTTTTCTATATATCAAAATATAAGATTTTATTATATTTAATCTAAGTATTTTATGTTAAGATTCTATTTTAACTAAGGATAATTATGAATGAATTAGTGGATTTACAACCAAGAATAGTAGAAAAAATGATTGATGATAATATTGTAATGATTGATGTAAGACGTAAGGATGAATATCAAAGGACAGGTGTAATAAAAAATGCACACCTTATGACATTTTTTGATGAATATGGGAATCATAATATAGAGAAATGGATGAAAGAGTTTGAAAAAATAGTAAGATCAAAAGATCAAACTTTTGTATTAATATGTGCACATGCAAATAGAACAAGAAGCATAGGAAATTTTTTAATTGAACAAGGATATAAAAATACAGCTCATTTATTTGGTGGTATGGCTTTATGGAAACAAGAGTTAAGAGAAACTACTAAATTTACAATTTAGTAGTTCATTATAACTTTTCTGTGTGAATTTATCCATTCATCAATTCCACCATCAAGATAGTGTCCATTTTTTAATTTTTTTTCATTATCTAATCTAAAAACTAAATCTTTTGCTTTCTTACCTTTTTTTGATATTAAAACAAAAGCTCTATTTTTATCTTTTATTAGTTTAATTAAAGTATATAACCACTTTTTCTCATTTTTTTTATTATATTCTAATCTATAAGAATTTGGGATTGTTCCCGTAGTTTTCCATTTGTTTTCAGCTCTAATATCAATTACAATAATATTTTTTTCAATATAAATTTCCAATTCATCTACTGTAAGAGATTTTGACTCTTGAGCCATTGAAGAAATTATTAAGGAAGAAAGAAGAGTGATTATTATGAGTATTTTTTTCAAGTTATTTCCTTTCTATTTATTATAGTTAAGTATAACTGAAAAAAGTTACCAGAAAGTAAACGTAAGAAAAATTCTTACGTTAAATATATTTATTGTGAGTTTTTCTTATCTTCACTTGCTTTTTGTAAAATAGCAATAACATCATCTAAATTTTCATATGGAAGATGTGATTTCCATTGAATATCTTGACCATTTAAAGAAACACCAATACTAACTATGTCAGCTGTATCTTTTCCATAAGGTTCTGTAACATTTGAAACTGAAATAACACCTTTTTTTGTACCCGCTAATGGTAATGAACCAAGTTCTGTAATTGTAGACATTTTATACCCTTATTTGTTAAATTTTTTTTCTTTCTTAATTTTACAAGAATAAACTTTTGTTTAATTAAAACTACTCAATATGTGCATCAGGTTTTCCTAAATGGAAACCTTGGAACTCATCTACTCCTAAGCCCATAACTAAATCGAAGACTTCTTGTGAATGTATAAACTCAGCAATAACTCTGATATTTAAAGCTTTTGAAAATTCAATTATTGATTTTACCATTTCAAATGAATTTTTATCTGTGTCAATATCTTTAATTAAGGAACCATCAATTTTAATATAATCAGGTCTAATTTTTAGAATATGAGCAAAATTAGAATATCCTGTTCCAAAATCATCAATTGCTATTTTTATACCTTGCTTTCTATATTTAAAAATAAAATCTTCTAAAATAGAATAATCTGAGATATGATCACTTTCTAATATTTCAAAAACTATTCTTTCTTTATTAGCACTATCAATCTTATCTAAATTTTTATCTAAAGACTCTACAAAATCTAAATCTAAAATATCTTTAAAACTTAAGTTAAATGATATTTGTTTATCTGTTCTATTTAAATCTGCTAATGCTTTTGAAATAACATGATTAGATAATTGTAAATACTGTTTTGTTTTAACTGCAACATCTAAAAATAAATAGGGAAGTAAGAATACTTCATTTCCATCTTTATCAACATCTTTTATTCTCATTAGTGTTTCGTATTTAACAATTTCCTTATTTCTATTAAAAATTGGTTGATAAAAAGGTGTTACAGTATTATTTTTTAATGCACATTTTATTTTTTCTCTCCAGAATATTGATTTCTCAATAATTTCTTTTGTATCAAGCTCATTATTATAAACAAAAAATCTTTGATTAGTTTTTTTAGCTTTTTTAAGTGCAATTCCTGCTGTTTTTAAAGGTTCTTCTTGTGCAATAGATATTCCTAATGTAATATCAATAAAAATTTCAATATCAAGCTCTTCTACGATAATAGGTCTATTTTTAAATAGTGTAGATAATTCAGTTATAAACTGATCATATTTTGAAAAGCCCATCATTCTTTTATCTGTAACACTAAAAACATTTCCATGTATTCGATGAACTGTTACATTATATTTAGCACTAAATTCATTTAATATATTTGCTGTTTCAATTAAAACTAAGTTACCCGTTGAGAATCCATAAAGTTCATTAATATCATCAAAAGAATCGATATCAACTAAAGCTACAGATACAAAATCACAATCTTTTATATCTTCTTGAAGTGCATATCTATTTTTTAAATTTGTTAATTCATCATAGTAAAGCTTATCACTAATTTCTTTTGTTTTCTTTTGTACATGATCTTCTAATGTTTTTCTATTAGTTTCAACTTGATCAAGAAGACTATTAAATTGATTTGCAAGAAAACCAATTTCATCTTTTGATTTTGGTGCTGATTCAAATTCATTTGTTTCGACATGTGCTTTTTGAACTTCTGAAAACATTTTATTAATAGGTGCAATTACTTTAACTGTAATAAATATTCCAATAATAGCAAGTACTACAAATAGCAAAATAGAGATATTTAAAATTAAAGCATTTATACCATCAACATAAGTTGAGAAATCTTCTTTATAAACTGAAGATACAATATACCAATCTAAAGTTTTATTATATTCAACCCATGAAATTTTTGGATATACATAATTATATAAATCATATTGTTTATTCCATAAATATTCAAAAGCCGTTCTACTATTATGAGACTTTTTAATTTCATCTAAAAATAATTTATTTTCTGAATTAGGAAGAATTAATTTAGAAATATCTTTAGAATCAAATTCATTACTAGCATCAATTATTACTTTTCCAGAACTATCAAAAATATATATTTGTCCTGTTTTTGCTAATGTGATACTACTTAATAATAATTCAACCTCTTTGATTAAAGATTCTTTATTTTCAAAATTTCTTGATTTACCGTTAATAATGGAAACCACTTTAGTAAACTGTAGTCTTTCATTTTTAATTTCTGTATCACTTAAGTAGTTATTTACTTTAGGTGAAAGGAAGAATACGACAAAGAAAAGATAGCCAAGCAATGCTATTATAAGCATCCATCCGATTTTTAGAAATATTTTATTATTCATTATTTTTCCAATTCTTAAATTATATTAATTATAACAAAATTATTTTTTATTATAAATTAAAATAACTAGATTTCTCTTGCTATTACTTGACCGAACCTTACATCTTGATTTAATAAATCTTCTATTTCAACGCTATTTTCTTCCCATAACATCACTACAGTTGAACCCATTTTAAAGTAACCTAAACAGTCACCTTTTGAAATTTTTACATTTTCGTATTCATATACTTTTATTTCACTCGTATCTACATTTGTTTCAACTCTTGGTTCAAATTCAAATACCATTTGACCTACATTTAAAGCTCCTACAAATACCATATAAAATAGTTTCCCATTTTTTTCACACTCAATAATAACTCTTTCATTTTGAACAAATAAATCAAGTTCTTTATTTAAATATTTTAAATTTACAGGATAAAGTTTCCCTGGTACATGAATAAGTTTTTTAAGATTAAAATCACTAGCAGCATGATATCTATGATAATCTTTTGGTGAAAGATAAAAATTCATAAATGACCCATTTTTTATTTTTTCTAACTTATCGTTACAATAATAAGTTAATAAATCTTCAATACTGTATTCCATGCCTTTAATTTGTAAAGCAATATCATCTTCTATCTTTCCACATTCTGTTATTAAACTATCTGTTGGAGATATTATTACATTTCTTTCTTCATTTATTTCTCTTGATATCTCTAGCTCTCTTGTAAATAAAGCATTTAATGATTTATAAAACTTCGGGTTTTTAAATTCACTCATATTTAATCCTAAGAACTTAACGTATGCTCCGTTAATAATTCTTTGAATATAAGAAGGGAATTCTGTTTTAGCAAACTTTCCAAAGTTCTGAGAAATTAAATTTGTAATATGCATTTTTTTCCTTTTATATTATTAATTAATCTATTTTATCTAGTTTTACTTCTTAAAGTGCTTTAATAAAAAACAAGTGATTTTTAGCTACTCTACAAATAAATTTAAAAAAATATTAAGGACAATTAAATGTATAAAATTATTGTTTCAAACCAGTGCCCATGCTTTAAAAAAAGTGATTTAGAAAACAATTTAAAATTCCAATCAAAAGATGAAGCATTATTAAAAGCAATCGAAATGAAAAATACTATGAATAACGAATTTTGTAAGAAACACGAATTTGATTTACAGGAAATGTATAATAATTTCGTTATTTCATTTTACAGTGATGCTAGAGATAATTGTTGTGGAAATGGTTGTTGTAGTTAGTAAGAATTATTCCTAAAATAATACTAAATCTTAGGAATTAGCATATGAAGTCGACCTTCTTCTTTCATAAGACCTGCTAATTCTTTTGCTTCTTTTCCAAATCCCATAAAATAATCAGCTCTTATTTCACCTTTAATAGCTCCACCTGTATCAGCAGCAACTACTAGTTTGTTAATTGGCTCTTTTGTTTTTGGATTAAATGTTTCCAAAAATACTGGCATTCCTAAAGGAATATAGTTTCTATCAACTGCAATATTTCTTTTTGCTATTAATGGAACATTTAAACTTCCAGTTGCACTATTAGGACTTTCATGAAAAAACACATAGCTTTCATTTAAATTCATTATATCTTGCATTTTAGAAGGATTTGATTCTAAAAATTCTTTTATACTTTGTAAAGATACTTCTTCTTTTGTTAAATATCCTTCATCAATTAGATGTTTCCCAATTGCAAAATATTTTCTTCCATTTTGATCTGCATAACCAATATTTATAGTTTCACCATTATTTAACTGCACTCTTCCTGAACCTTGAATTTGCATAAAGAAAAGATCAATAGGATCACTTACATAACAAATTATTTCAAAGTTATTTGACTTTTCTATTTCTTCCCTTGAATCATAAGGTATATATTTTCCATTTTTAATTTTAGCTTTATATCTTAATCTTTTAAAGTTTGGATATCTTTTTTTATTTTTTATTGTTATTAAATCTTTTGGTGTTTTATATACTGGATATTTATATATTTCATCCTTAATTCTACTTCCATATAATAAAGGCTCAAAATAACCTGTAATAAGACCTTTATCACCAGAATTTGAAACTAAAACTTTTGGTGTGAAATATTTTGTAAAAAAAATCTGGCCATTATTATAATATTGTGAATTTTCACATACCTCTTTAAACATATCTTTTTTAATAGATTTTGTACAAGCTTCTTTAAATACAGTTAAGGCTAAATCTAAATCATCATCATAAAATCCATTTAAATAATCAAATTCAGTTTTTGGAATAGTAGTTTTAGTAATTTCTTGTGCTAAATTAGTAGGTAAAGTTTGTTCTTTATTAGAACATCCAAGTATGATAAAAGATAGTAGTAGTAATAAATAATGTTTCAAGATATAAATCCATTTTTTTTAAGATTATATCCTCTTAAAGGTTACATCCAGCAGAAGAAACTTGATGAACTTCTTTTAATCCACAAGCTTGGCACTTAAATTCAATTTCACTAACACCTGAACAGCCATGATTTTTTAAAAGATTTGATTTAATCACTTCTGATTTGAATTTTGTATTTGTAGTTTCATCAAAAAAAACTTTCGCTTTTGCTCCACAATCAGGACATTCCCCACTGTTTAGCTTTGCTTCTCTTGTTTTTTTGCTTTTAAAATATTGTAATACTGAAAATATTACGATTAAAAAAGTAAGTAATAAAAATATTATAGTTTGCATGAAGCAGAGTTTTACTCTACTTCAGCGTCGATAACATCGTCATCGTCTTTTTTAGCTTTTTGATTTGGTTGTGCACCAGCTTGGTCACCACCTTCTTTTTTATACATTGCTTCTGCTAATTTATGAGATTTTTCAGTTAAAGTTTTCACTTTTTCTTCAATTTGCTCTTTTGTAGCATTTTCGTCTTTTAATAATTCTTCTAACTCAGCAGCTGAATCAACAATAGCTTTACTTTCTTCTTCAGAAACAGCATCAGGATTTTCTTCTAATGTTTTCTTAGTTGAATGTAATAATGCATCAGCTTGATTTCTAACTTCAATTACTTCTTTTTTCTTAGCATCAACTTCTTTATTAGCTTCTGCTTCATTTACCATTTTTTCGATTTCTTCATCACTAAGTCCAGATGAACCAGAAATAGTAATTTTATTTTCTTTTCCAGTACCTTTATCTTTAGCAGATACATTTAAAACACCATTTGCATCAATATCAAATGTTACTTCAATTTGAGGAACACCTCTTGGCGCTGCTGGAATGTCTGATAATTCAAACATACCTAATGATTTATTATCTTTAGCAAATTCTCTCTCACCTTGTCCTACGTGTATAGAAACAGCTGGTTGATTATCTTCTGCTGTTGAGAACACTTGTGATTTTTTAACAGGAATTGTAGTTCCTTTTTCAATTAATTTAGTTAAAACACCACCTAAAGTTTCAATTCCTAGTGATAATGGAGTAACGTCTAGTAATAATACATCTTTAACATCACCTTTTAATACACCAGCTTGAACTGCAGCACCAGCAGCTACAACTTCATCAGGATTAACACCTTTATTTAAATCTTTACCGAAGAATTCTCTTACTACTTCATTTGCTTTTGGTAATCTAGTAGATCCACCAACCATAATAATTTCTTGAATTTCATCTTTTTCTAGACCAGCATCTTTAAGTGCAGTTTTGATGTGTGATAAAGTTTCTGAAATTAAATGCTCAGTCATAGATTCAAATTTAGCTCTTGTTAATGACTTAACTAAGTGAACTGGTCCTGCATTACCCATTGAAATAAATGGTAAGTTAATTTCTGTTGATTCAGCAGACGAAAGTTCTTTTTTAGCATTTTCAGCTGCATCTTTTAATCTTTGTAATGCCATTTTGTCATTTTTAATATCAAAACCATTTTCAGATTCAAACTCTTTTGCTAACCAATCAATAATTGCATTATCAAAATCATCTCCACCTAAGAATGCATTACCATCAGTTGAAAGTACTTCAAAAGTTCCATCTCCAATTTCAAGAACAGTAACATCAAATGTACCACCACCTAAATCGTAAACAAGAACTTTTTCTTCACCTTTTTTATCTAATCCATAAGATAAAGAAGCAGCTGTTGGTTCGTTAATAATTCTTAATACATTAAGTCCAGCAATAGTACCAGCTTCTTGAGTTGCTTTTCTTTGTGCATCATTAAAGTATGCAGGTACTGTAATAACAGCATCAGTAACTGGTGCTCCTAAATATTCTTCAGCATCAGCTTTTAATTTTCCTAAAATTTTTGCAGAAATTTCTTGAGGAGTATAAACTTTATCTCCGATTTCAATTGCTGCAGCACCATTTCTATTTACAATTTTGTAACCAACTTTTTCTTGCGCTTCTTTAGCATTTTCTTCGTCCATCATTAAACCCATAATTCTTTTTACAGAATAAATAGTTTTTTCAGGGTTTGTAATAGCTTGTCTTTTTGCAGGATCACCTACTAAAACTTCACCTTTATCAGTGAATGCAACAATTGATGGAGTTGTATTTTTACCCTCTTTATTAGGGATAATCTTAGCTTCTCCACCTTCATAAACTGCCATACAAGAGTTTGTAGTTCCTAAATCAATTCCAATTACTTTACTCATTTTTTTTCCTTATCAAGTTTTATTTTTTGTTTTTTGTCTAATTAATATATTCTAGTTTTTTGACATTACGGTCAACATCATTTTAAATCTATTTCTTACAAATAGAAACCATTGCTGGTCTTAATAATCTATCTTTAAACTTATAACCTTTTTGAAGTCTTTGAACAATATGTCCATCTTCATGATCTGGGCTATCTATTTGCATTACCGCATCATGGAAGTTTGGATCAAACTCACCATCTGTATCAACTTCAGTAATATCATGTTTTTCAAAAGCTGTGTAGAAGTTTTTAATTGTTAATTCAACACCTTCTTTTAATTTTCCAAGTAATTCATCAGCTGGTAAATCTGCTGCTGCTTCTTCTGCAGCTAATGCCATTTCTAAAGTATCAATTGGTGCCAATAAATCTTTTGCAAATTTTTCACTTGCATAATCAATAGCATTATATTTTTCTTTTTCTAATCTTTTTTTAATATTTTCAAAATCAGCATGAACTCTTAAATATTTATCTTCTGCTTCTTTTAATTTAGCTTCTAACTCAGCTTTTACACTTTCAATTGTTTCTTCAACAACTGGCGTTTCTTCTTCAACTAATACTTCAGTTTCAGTTTCTAAAACTTCATCTGTTTGTAATTCTTCTTTTTTTTCTTCACTCAAGTTCTTCTCCTATAAAGTTGTAATTTTTTTATAAAAATATTCATAATTTTTTGGAAGCTGCCCAATTACTAACATCTTCACATCTTCGTTGTCAATTTTGCAATAATGACAAATTCCTATATATCCAATCGGTAAGAAGTTTTCAAAATATAAACCTTCTTCTAAATCATCTAAGATTTGTCCTTTTAGAAACTTATTTATAGTTAATTCATCAAAATCATAACTTAATGCCAAATTTAAAAACTCTTTAGAATTAAAGATTTCAAAATCTGAATTTTGTAAAGTCTGATTTATTGCATCACATACATCGTATGCACCAACATCTTTTGAGATTCTTAAAATATCTTTTAGAGTTAAACCTCTCATATCTTGTAAGAATCTATATAATGCATCTGAGAATTTAACAGAAATTGCAAATGAAGAAAACTCTAATATCATATATTTTTCTTCAACATTTAAAATCTCTTTTAATATGTCAGACTTCTCTTTTTTAATAAAAACTGATACTTCTACTTCAGATGAAAAATATTGTAATGCTTTTAAATTTATATCTGAAACATCAAAATTAAGTCTAGTTTTCCAATACTCTTTTAAAGCTTCAGTTGTTGGAGTTCTTCCACTACTAATATGCTCTTGAGCTAGATAACCTTCATCACCTAATTTTTTAAAGTATCCTCTAATTGTTGCAGGAGAATAAGTGATATCATACATAGATTTTAACTGTGTAGAACCTATTGGTTCTAAGTGTTCTATATACGCTTTAATAATAGACTGTAATAAAAACTCTTTCTTATCAATCATTTTACAACCATTTTAATTTATTAGCACTCATTGTCTTAAACTGCTAAAGAATTATAACCTATTGAGTGTATATTTGTCAAGTAGTTTTAATAAAAAGTTTTTTTATCTGCCAAAACTCCTAAATATCGGGCTTACTAATTTTACTATTATTTAAATAATAAGAAATTGTCTTGCAAAACTTATATAAAATTGATTAAAAAATATGATATACTTAAATAAAATATATTTATTTTATAAAATGAAAATAGGAGAAAAAATGAAACTATTTGCTAAAACATCAATTTTAACTGCTTTAATAATCCCTTCATTTTCTGCTGAATTTGTAACTATTGGGACAGGAGGAGTTACTGGAACTTACTATCCAACGGGTGGAGCAATCTGCAGACTCGTAAATAAATACAAAAAAGAAACTAAAATTAGATGTTCTGTTGAATCAACGGCTGGTTCGGTATATAATATTAATACAATTAAAAATGGCAATTTAGATTTTGGTATTGCACAATCTGATGTTGTCTATCAAGCTTCAAAAGGTACTGGAGATTTTAAAGGTAACTCAATTAAAAAATTAAAATCTGTTATGGCTATTTATCCTGAATTATTAACACTAGTTACAAGAAAAGATGCAAATATTAATAATATAACTGATATTAAAGGTAAAAGAATTAACTTAGGAAACCCAGGTTCTGGTAATGAAGCAACTACTTTAACTCTATTTGAAGCAAGTGGTATTAAAAAAGAAGATTTAGAATTTGCAGGAACACTAAAAGCTTCTGAAATGCCTGATGCATTAAAAGAAAATAAAATTGATGGATACTTTTATATGGTAGGTCATCCAACTGCAAATATTAAAGATGCAACAAATTCTGTGGATGCAAGAATTACTCCACTTAATGGTCCAAATATTGATGCTCTTATTAAAAAGTATCCTTACTTTGCAAAAGCAGATGTTCCTGCTGGAATGTATAAAGGGAATCCTAATGATATTCCAACATTTGGAGTAAAAGCAGTTTTAATTACAAGTGATGATGTAAGTGAGAAAGCTGTATATACTATGGTAAAAGCTATTTTAGAAAATTTTGATAAATTTAAAAAGCTTCATCCAGCTTATAGTAATATAACAAAACAATCTTTATTAGAAGGTTTATCAGCTCCACTACATGAGGGTGCAAAAAGGTATTTTAAAGAAGCAGGATTATTATAATCTTGCTTTTATATTTTATATAAGATGCTATTTATTTAACAAAAGGCTTTTCAATTATATAACCATAACCTTTATGAGAAATAATAAAATCATCATCAATAACTTTATCTTTTAATCTTTTCATAACTGTTCTAAATGCAGAGTCATTTGTATTTATATCATTCCAAACTGCTTCTTTAAATTTCTCAACTGAGATTACTTCACCAATAGATTTAATTAATACTTGCAAAATATCTAATTCTTTTTTAGAAAGTTTTACAATTGATTCGTTATTATAAAGTTTATGACTTGATAAATCATATGTATATGTTTTATTTAAAGTTATTAAATTATTTTTAGAAAAAGACTCTTTCTTATCTTCTAAAACTTCTTCTTTTGCTTTTTTTAACATTTCCATCATATTATCAATATTTAAAGGTTTTAAGAAGTACCCTAGAACTCGTAAGTTAATTAATTTTAATAAATCTTCTTCATTTTTATGAGCACTTACAATTATAAATCTTTGATTAGGTATTACTTCTCTAATTAAGTCAATCATTCCCATACCATCTACATTTGGCATTTTTAAATCTGTTAAAACTAAATCAAATGTTTTATCATTATCAATATTCTCTTTTAAAATTGAGAAACCCTCTTTTCCATCACAAGCTAAAACTACTTCATCAAAAATAGTATTTAAATAAAAAGCAAGCGTTTTTCTTGCTACATCTTCATCTTCGACTAAAAGTACTCTTGTTGTTATATTACTCATTTTTCTTCTTCCATTTTCTATAGTATATTGATTATATCAAAACTTAAATTAACACTTTAATTTGATAATAAATTCAACTCCATCATCTTTATTAAATGCATCAATAGTTCCTTCCATATTTTTTTCTATAATTGTTTTTGACATATAAAGACCTATTCCCGTACCTTGATTTTCAAATTTTGTTGTAAAATAAGGTTCAAACATTTTTTCCAAAACTTGTTCTTTTGCATTTCCGCAATTATTTGATATTGAGATAATAATAAATTCATCATCTTTAGAAATACCTACTATTACTTTTGCTTTAAATTTTTCTTCTTTATCTTTTATTAATTTTGCATCACTTGCATTATTTAAAATATTTACAATTACTTGTTCAAATTCATTTTCATAACTATTTATTTGAACATTAAGACCATTTATTTCAAGAAGAATATTATTTCTTTCAAATAAAGAGAGAATAATTTTAGAACTTCTTATGATTGAATCTTTTACATCAAATATTTTTTTATCTTTTGTCGGTTGATAAAAATTTCTAAAATCATCAATAGTTTGAGACATATAATCAATTTGTATCTTTGCACTTTTAATAGAATCATTTAACTCTTCTTGTGAAAAGTTTTTATAATTGTCTCTTATAAAATATAGTAATAAGTTTATATTATTTAAAGGCTGTCTCCATTGATGAGAGATATTCCCTAACATTTCACCCATTGAAGCTAGTTTATTTTGCTGAACTAAAAGTCTATCTTTTTTGATATTTTTATCTACTTCGATTTCAACTCTTTGTTTTAGCTCCTCTTCATTTAGTTTTATCTTTGTAATATCAGTTAAATAACCATATAAACTTCTAACTTTACCGTGATCGTCTTTAATCAAAATTGTTCGATTATAAACCCATTTTACATTACCTAAACTGTCCACTATTCTATGTATATTTGTAAAAGAGTTTGCATCATTTTTGATTGCATTTTCAATCACATCTTTTAATTTTGAAATATCATCTTGATGTACTAAATCAAAATATTCAATATCACCATTTTCAAAATCACTCGCAGTATAACCATATGAGTTAACACTGTTTGAAACAAATTTTACAGTAAGTTTGTCATCATTAAGCCATCTAAAAACTACAATTCGTCCAAAGTCTGTTAATAATTCAACATTTCTTAACTCTTTAGTTAACTTCATTCTATTATCAATATCCATTGACATCATTAGCATTCTATTGGAATCATCTTTTTTAAAAGCTTTTCCTCTTACTAATATCCATTTAAATTGATTTTGTTTTGTTTTTAATCTATACTCACAGATAAAATGAGCTGTTTTTGATTTAATATGAGATTTAAATTTTTTTAGTACTTTTTCTTTATCATCTTTATGTATTAAATCAAGCCATTGATCAACGTTTTGAATATCATCTCTTTTGTATCCAAACATATCAAGCCATTTATTTGAAAAAAATATTTCATTGGTTTCAAGATTTATATCCCATAAACCATCATTTGAAGCAATAATAGCTAATCCGTATCTATCTTTCCATTTTTTATATAATATACTTTTTGTTTCAATTCTTTTATTATATCTGTTAAAAATAGTATTTATAAATCTTGCAAAAATATTTGATGTAGTAATTAATAAAAGTGCCACAAAAATAATGGTTAATAAACTCATTATTATCTTATATTCATAATCACCTTTTATTTTTTTAATTTCATCTTCTAAAAATGTTTCTTTTACAAATATTTCATATTCATATTTTTGAAAAGTATAAGTGAGACTATTATCTTTTATCAAATTAAAATCTCTAATTTTCTCTACTTTTAACTCTTTACCCTTTCCATAGAAATTAAAAACTGTTTCTTTCTTTTTATCATAAAAATAAAAATATGCATTATTTATATTTTTACTTTTAGCTAAGATTGTATCAAGTATTACTTTTTTTGTTAAAAGATTCATATCATCAACTTTTGAAAAAGCTCCTAAAAATAGTTCTTTATCCTTTACATATTTAAAGTAACTTAGTTGAATATTTTCTTTTGAATTATCAATCCAATACATCAGATTATTGTCACCCATATATTGAATATTATTTAACATATGCTTTCTAAATCTATTCGTATTGATTTTTGAATTAGTGAGTTTTGCAAGATTTTCAACTAATATTTTTCCATGTAAAACTTTATAATCTTTTGTATCAAAAAGTAAAAACTTTATATCTTTTTGTTTTTCAATACTTATAATATAATTTTTTAGTTTTTCAAAATCTAATTCTTTATTTTCAAATTTAGAAGACTTTATATAACCATTTATTTCATATACGTTATTGCTTAGTTCGATTTCAATATCGTCAAAACTTGCACTTGTATTGTATTTGATATTATTGATATAGTTTTTTAATTCTTCTTTCTTATAAAAAGTTTCACTTTGAATTAAAAGTTTAGTCTTACTCTTTTCTTGATAACTAAAAAAAAAGAAAACAGTCAAAGAAGAGATAATTGCTAGAAAAATTACGAAAATCAAAGGAGTATAAACTATCTGATTCTGAATATCCCCTAGTGTATAAAACTTTTTCTTTTTAAAAAACATTTTAATATATCACTTTTGCTAAATATAATCCATTTGCCAAAGCGGGTAATCTATGAATATTTTTTTCTTTTTTTAGTTGTAATTTTAAATCTTCAAGATTTAATTTTCCTTCAGAAATTTTTAGTAAAAAACCAACCATTAATCTTATTTGTGATCTTAAGTATGAATTTGCAGTAAATTTAAATACATAAATATCTTTATATTTATAAAACTTAGTATCAAAGATTTCTCGAACTGTTATATCTTTATCACTCCCTTGTTTATGAAAATATTCAAAATCATGTACACCTATAAACTCTTTTATTGCTTCTTTTATTTTTTGTTCATCTATACTTTTTACTTCTGTTATAAAGTTATTATTAAAAGCTGTAATATTTTTTGTAGTTACAAGATATCTATAAACTCTTTTTTTCGCATGAAACCTTGAGTGAAAATCTTCTTTTACTTTTTTAATATGATGCACTCTTATTGAAGAAGGAAGTTGTTGATTTAATGTAGCTTTTAATTTTGAAAAATTATTCCAAAAATCTGGAACAATGCAGTTAAAAACTTGTCCAGTTGCATGGACATCTTTATCAGTTCTGCCACTTAATATAATCTTAGTATCAATATTTATTCTTTTAAAAGCTTGTAAAAGTTTATCTTCTATTGTTTGCTTATTAGGTTGTTTTTGAGACCCTTTGTATAAAGAGCCATCATACGAGATAAGAAATTTTAAATTCATAAAATCTTCTAATACTCTTTTTTTACAGTTTTTGTATATAAATAATAAGTTCCAGCCAACCAAAGAATTGGTATTAAATACAGTGCATGAAGAAGAATTGAATCTCCTATTGCTTTAATTAAAACATAGTATAAAACAACTGCAACAAGAGAATAGGATACAGCTCTATTTTTCTCATATCTTGGATTAAAGTATCCAAATGTGATTACTAAAAAAAGTGATAATACAGGAAAAAGTGATGTTAAAACAAAAAAACTTAAATCATCAATATCAACATTTCTTTTTAGTCTATCTTTCCAATAAGCATAAGTTGTAGTAAATATTCCTAATTTACTTCCTGCTATTGAATCATTAATGTACATTGATTCAAAATTGATTTGATTTACTTCTGATTCATCGATATAAAAAGCTTTTCCTTCTTTAAGTTTAAAACTAAGATCACCTTTATCATTATTTAAAACAGCTGTTTTACCTAATATAAATTGTTCCTTTCCTTTTTCTGTTTTAAATAATTTCACTTCATTATAGATTTTATCTTCTTTGCTATTTATATAAATTAGCCAATCTCCAAACTTTTGTCCAAACTCGCTAGCTTTAATATTAAAGTTTGCTTCTTTTGTTTTTACATCTAGGAACTGTTTTGTTAAAAACTTAGTCTTTGGAATTAGCCCAACAGAAATTACTAAAAGTGCACTTGATAAGATAAGAGTTAGAGGTAAAAATATCTTTAATATTTTCACTGGATTTAAACCAAAAGAGGTAATAACAGTAAGTTCATACTCACTTGAAAGTTTTGAAAGCGTAATAACTAGTGATATGAAAAAAGAAATAGGCATAGTATAAAATAAAATTTGAGGAATTACATAAGCATATAAAGTAAATAACTCAATAAAGTTAATAGTTATAATAGAGGTTAAAGAAGCAATTTTCACTAAAAAAACTATAGATGTAATAAAATACAGTCCTAAGAATATTGGGAAAAATGTAATTGATAGTTGTGAATATAAATATTGTTTTAATTTCAAAAAAGTACCTTTAAAATATTTTCTAAATCAAAAAAATAAACACTTATCATTCCTAAAATTAAATATGGAATAAAAGGCGTTTGAATATCTTTTTTTACAAGATTAGAATAAAGTGAAGGTATTATAGCAAAAATTGCTGCTAAAAATATAGCCAACAGTGCACCTTTTACTCCTAAAATCACTGCAATTGTTGCAATAATTGGGATATCCCCCTCCCCTAAAGCCTCTTGAGTTTTTAAGGCATCATCTTTTAAAATCTTAGCTTTAATATTTTGGATATAAAAAGTTATAAAAAAATTGAGTAATACAAAGGCTCCTGCAAATAAAAATGCATTTTTAAAAGAATCCATCAAAGAAAAAGATGTAGCAAAAAAAGATAAAATTAAGACTATTAAAAGTAGATAATCAGGAACTGCTTTATATTTAAAATCTATAAATGAAAGAGTAATACAAACATAAATTAATAAACTCATATATAAGAATTCATAACTAAGACCAAGCTTTAGAAAAAGACAAAGTGATAAAACTGCACTTAATAATTCAACTATAAAATATTGTGAAGATATTTTTTCTTTACAATAAGCACATTTTGCTTTTAGAAAAAGAAATGATAAAAGAGGAATATTATAATACCATGCAATTATATGCTTACAAGAAGGACAGGAACTTCGAGGAACTACAACAGATTTATTTAAAGGGAGACGAAGTATTAATACATTTAAAAATGATCCAATAACTGCACCAAAGATGAAGCTAAATACCTCCAAATCTTCTCTCTCTATTGTTAAAATCACTTATAATATCATCTAATTCATTTTCATTGAAATCAGGCCAATATGTATTTGTAAAGAACATCTCAGCATAAGCATTTTGCCATAAAAGATAATTTGAAAGTCGAACTTCACCGCTTGTTCTAATCAAAATATCAACATTTGGCATACCAGCTGTATCTAAATTCTCTTCTATATTTTCTTCACTCACTTCAAGGTTTTTTGAGTTTAACCTTTTTACAGCTCTTACTATTTCATCTTTTGAACCATAATTTAAAGCTAATACTTGTGTTAATTTTGTACCATGTGCTGTTTTATCTTCTGTTTCTTTGATAGTTTTTTGTAAAGATTTAGAAAATCTTGAGATATCTCCAATTGTCTTTAATTTTATACCATTTTCTAAATATACTGGTAATTCTTGTTTTAAATATTTCTCAAGAAGTTTCATCAAGAACTCAACTTCTAATTTTGGTCTTTGCCAATTTTCAGTTGAAAATGCATATAAAGTTAAATACTTAACTCCAATATTTCCACAATGAATAGTAATCTTTCGAACAACTTCTGCACCTGCACTATGACCTGCTGTTCTTTTCAGATTTCTCTCTTTTGCCCATCTTCCATTTCCATCCATAATCATTGCTATATGTGCGGGTACCGTATTATTCATAATGATTAAACTCTTTTTCTAATTTTGTTAAAATTTCAATAGAGATATCTAGTTTTGTACCTTTAAATTTATATGAATTGTCTTTTAAAATTAATTCAATCGCATTATCATCTGTACCAAAACTATTTGAATCATCTAAGATATTTAAACATACCCCATCTAAATTCTTTTTTTCTAACATTGTTGTTGCTGAGTTTAAAGCAGATGATTTGTCCATTTCAGCTTTAAAACCTATTGTTATTAAATCATTTTTATCTAAAGATTCTAAAATATCAATATTTTGTTTTAACTCTAAATTCCATGTTTCTCCTATCATATCTTTTTTCATTTTTCCACTTTGAGGAAATGATGGAATATAATCACTTACAGCGGCAACCATAAATAAAAATGGCCGTTTAATTATCAACTCAGGTCTTGAAGAATCCATAAGTGTAGTTTTTGTCAATGTACCTTTTTTAGCAACTCTAAGAGCATCTGCTAGATAACCTTGCATTTCTTTTGAACTTTGTACATTAATAACATGAATATCTTTAGGAATTTCTTCATATCCACGTGAACTAACTAAGCAAACATCAGCACCTTTAAAATATAAAGCTTTTGCCATTGATGCTGCCATTTTTCCAGATGAGAAGTTTGAAATATATCTAACCTCATCAATTTTTTCAATTGTTCCACCACCACTTAATACAACTTTTCTATTTACCCAATACTCATCTTTTAGTAATTCTCTAACTGTTGCATTAAATATATCAATAGGTTCAGCCATCGCTCCATCACCTACATCTTTACAAACCAACTCTTTTGTAACTGATGAAATAATTTCAAAATTACAAAGTTTTAACATTTTTAAACTAGCTTGCGTAATTGGGTTTTTAAGCATCATAGTGTTTGCAGCAGGTGCAAGTATCTTAATTCTAGGATATGCTAAAGCAGTTTGAAGAAGTAAATTGTCAGCTAAACCATTTGATAGTTTATTAATAGTATTAGCAGAACATGGTGCTATTACAAAAATATCTGACCATTTACCAATATCTATGTGATTATAATCTTGATTTTTATCCCAATTTTCATTTAGCTCATCTAAAACTTTACTTTGAGATATTGCTTCAAAAGTTATAGGTGAGATAAACTTCTTCGCACCTTCTGTCATAATTACACGCACCTTTGCACCTGCTTTTATATAAAGTCTAATTAATTCTAAACTTTTATATATTGCAATTGAGCCAGTAACTCCAACAAGTATTTTTTTATCTTTTAATAGCATATCATTTATCTTTGTTTTAAATTTTTACTTTATTTTTTTTGCAGAAAAGTGTTTGTCATAATATCCAGCAACTACTCTTTTTTTAGCACGACTTGTATAAAGTTCACCTTCTTTAACATCAGATGTAACAGTACTTCCTGCACCTATCATTGTATTATCTTCAATTGTAACTGGAGCTATAAACTGTGTATCTGAACCTACGAATACATTTTTACCAATAATAGTTTTGTATTTATTAATACCATCATAATTACAAGTAATTGTTCCACAACCAATATTTGTTCCTTCATTAATTTCACAATCCCCAAGATATGTTAAATGTCCTGCTTTTACACCGTTTAATTTTGCTTTTTTTGTTTCAACAAAGTTTCCTAGATGTGTTCCATTAAGCTCTGAACCTGGTCTTACTCTTGCCATTGGTCCAATATCTGAATCTTCAATAATCGAGTCTTCTACTATAGAATTTGTTTTAATATGTGAATTTATAATCTTTGCATTACCTAAAAGTGTAACTCCATTTTCTAAAATAGACTCACCCTCAATTGTAACACCCTCTTCTATATAAATAGTATCAGGTAGTCTCATAATAACACCAGCTTTTAAAAACTCATGTTTTAATCTATTTTGATGAATTACTTCTGCATCTGCTAGCTCTACTTTTGAATTAACACCTTTAAAGTTCTCAACATTAACTGCAAGTGGTTTTAAAACCTTTCCTTGATTAATTGCCATTTCAATTAAATCTGTTATATAGTACTCTGCTTGTGCATTGTCATTTGAAAGTTTTGGTAAGTTTTCAAGTAAGAATTTTGTATTAAACTGATAAATACCTGCATTTGCAGTTGTAACTGCTAATTCTTCTAAAGAAGCATCTTTTTGCTCCACAATCTTTTTAACAGATCCATTTTCAACAATAACTCTACCATAACCATCAGCACTTTCAAGTTCTAATACAGACATTACAATAGTTGCATCTATATCAAACTTTTTTAATTCAGTAGCTTGAATTAAAGGCATATCACCATTCAATACTAATACTTCTTCATATTTTGGAGTTATTCCCATAACCGCACCACCAGTTCCTGGATAATTTTCATGATCTTGAATCACATAATTTATATTTGAAAAATATTTTTCCATCGCAGCTTGTACACGTTCAGCTTGGTGAAAAAGAACAACAGTAATATCATCACTTAATTTTAATGCTTCTTTTATAGAATAATAAAGCATCTCTTTTCCAGAGATTTTATGTAAAACCTTTGGAGTTGTTGACTTCATTCTTGTACCTGCACCTGCGGCTAATATAATTATTGATTTATTGCTCATTTTTATCCTTCTAATGCTTCGTTAATTTCTCTTCTAGTATTTTCTACTACTTCTTTTAATGCATTTTGCATTTTATCATCTATAATATTATTTATTAGTAATTTATCAAGATTTTTTTCTTTTTCTTTTAAAAGTTTTGCAACTTTTGCACTTTTTTTCTTTCTATTGTACATTAGAACGCCAGATTTAATAAGAGTCACTGCTAAATCTATATGTCCAAATAATGCTGCATAATTTAAAAGAGTAAAGCCTGATTTATCTATCTGATTAATATCAGCACCTGCTGCTATTAACCATCTTGCAATTTTATGGTTACCATTCCATTGAGTATGATGAAGTGCTGTTCTTCCTTGATTATCTGTAAGTGTTAAATCTGCTTTTTTTGTAAGAAGTTTTTCAACTACTCCTAAATCATCTGCTATTACAGTTTTGTGAAATACTGTATAACCATTTTTATCTTGAATATCTACATTTACTCTAAACTTTAATAAAAAAACTAAACGTTCTAAAAAAAGTTCTCGCTCTTTGCTATCTTCTAATTTTAATCCATCATCTACTAAAACTGATAAAGGCGTATTTCCTTCATTATCTACAACATTAGGGTCTATCCCATAATTTAAAAGTAATCTTATCGTATCAAAATCATTATAAGTAATTACATCAAATAGTATATTTCTTCCATCTGATCTTCTCTTATCTAACTTAGGTCTAAAAGATAACATTTTTTTTAACAATAATACATAATCCTCTTCTTCATAGATATCTGGATATTTTTCAAAATCTTCTTCTTTAAAGCCTTTTTGAATTAGTATAATATCTACTAAATCATCAATTATTGTCTTTTCATCTGCATCTTCTAAATCAATATCAGCTCCATGATTAATTAAGAAGTTAATCATTTTATAGTTTGAGTTTCCTTTCATCACTTCATTTAGTAATAAAGTCTTTCCATTTATATTTTTAAGATTAACATCCGCACCACAATTTATTAAAAACTCTATATGTTCATAGTTTTTCTTTTCAACTTCTTTACTTAAAGTTGTAACACCATAATCATCCATTTTATTTATTTCAAGTCCATTTTCTATTAAAACTTTTGCTAGGTTTAAATATTGTGTTTGTTTTGTGATTAAAGAGTAGTTACCTTCCAACTGCAATAATTTTTTTGCAGGTTGAAGTTGTAGTTCTAAGATATATAAAATTTCATCTAAAATATTTTCATCATTTATATCTGTTTGATTGATATTTATTTTCTTTTTTATCATCAACTTTAAAATATCAATATTATTATCCCCTAATAGCACTGTATTAAATAAAGCATTTCTTCCATGATTATCTAAAATATTTAAGTCCATCCCAAAGAGAATTAAAACTTCAGACATTTTACTATTTTCTTTTAAAACAGCTTTAAAAAGAGGTGTTTCATTATCTTCATCAAGAATATCAATGTCTGATATATGATTTACTAATTCTCTTACTATTCTTACATTCCCACCCTCAACGGCATCAAATAATACAGTTCTACCATAACTATCAACTGCATCATAATTTGGATGATAAGACATTAAAATTTGAAATATTTTATAGTTACCTTCTAAGGCTACATTTTGGAGGATTGTTCTATTACTTGAGTTTTTATGGTTAATATCAAAGCCATTTTCTAGTAAATACCTAATCATTACACCATCTGAACGATGAACTACATCATCAAGAACAGTTCGTCCATATTTATCTTCAATATTTAAATCAATGCCATTTTTTATTAGAATTTTTATTGCTTTAAGTTTTTTCTTTAGACAAAGAGGGAAAAGAAGTGTTCTTCCATCTTCATCTATTGTGTTTATATCAATACCGTTATCAATATCTTTTTGGATTTGATTTATATTTATATCATCACTAAATAGTTCTTTTTGAAATGCTTCATTTGTACTATTTCTGAATAATTTAAACAATAGATTCCTTTATATTAAAGATAAGACTTTGCAGTATTAGTTTTATTTTAACTAATTTTTAATTAAAATATTTTACTTAAACTAATCTCGCCTTCTTCTTCTAGGTTTAAATTCACTTCTAGCTCGTCTTGGTCTTAACTCTTTTTCATCTTTTGATGAAGAACTTCTATTATCTCTTCTTGGTCTTTTTTCATCGGTCCTTTTCTTAAAATCATTTCGTCTTGGAGTTTCTATTTGAATAATTTTACCTTTTAAAGACGTTTCAATAAAAGAGTTAAAGGTATTTCTTAAAATATATGCTTTATCGTGGTCAGGGAAAATTTCAGGAAGCTTATATGATAACCATAAATATAATGATATTTTTTTCACTTCATCTTCAACTAAAAGTAAATCTTTTTGAGTTATAGCTTTTTTAGGAAGAGTAATAGAAGGTTTGTACCTACATACTTTTTGTTTTACAACAGCTGCAATATAAGCTTCATAAGCTTGCAAAATAATAGGAGATTTAGTTGTAATTGGAGCTTGTGCAAGTAAATACTTATCTTCAAGTTTCATAGAAAACCTTGTATCAACTATTTTTGAAGCTGTAATCATAGATGAAATATTTGCAGCTACAAAAGGACCACTAAAAGACATATTCTCAGCAAAAAACTTTAGTATCTTTGTTAAAGAAGTTGTTTTTATATGTGAAGACAGAGACTCTAATTGTTGTGCATTTATCTTAACTCTAAAAGGTGGTTTTATTGTTTTAATAGGTTGCTTAAATTCTTCACTTATATGTTTTAAAATATCTCTTCTTGTAGCTCCTAAGAATCCAGCTTCAAAATGTCCATATCTTCCAGCACGACCTGCAATTTGAACTATTTCATTAACATTGATTTTTCTTCTTGAAATTCCATCAAATTTTGTATCAGTTGTGAATAAAATAGTTTTAATAGGAAGATTTAATCCCATTGCAATTGCATCAGTTGCTATTAAAACTTGGCTTTTCTTTTCTCTAAACTTTCTAGCTTCATCACGTCTTACTTCAGGAGAAAGGTTTCCGTAAATTACAGATACTGTATAATTCTTTTTTAATCTATGTCTTAGCTTTAAAACATCAGCACGTGAGAAAGCTATGAGAGCAGTTCCTTCTTCTAGATTATCTAAAGAAGTATATTTCTCATTTACTTTTAGTTCTGTTTTTCTTTTATGTCTTACTACTTCTAATTCTTCTCCTAAGTAAGTAGCTATTTTTTTAATAGCCTCAAGTGCATTAACTGAACCTGTCATTATTACTCTTTTAGCAGGACATCCTATAATTGCATTAACCCATGCCCAGCCTCTATCAATATCAGCTAACATTTGAACTTCATCAATAACGCACACGTCAACATCTAAATCATAGTCAATCATTTCAATAGTTGAACATACATGAGCTGCGTCATCATTTAACATTTGTTCTTCACCAGTAATAAGAGAAGCTTCTATGCCATCTTTTTTTAAGCCTTCATATCCTTCAAGTGCTAATAATCTAAGAGGTGCTAAATAAAGTCCTGAATTTGCTTGCTTTAATTCTTGCATTGCATTATAGGTTTTACCCGAGTTTGTAGGTCCCACATAAAACTCTAGTTTTCTGTTTAAGCTTCGAGCTAACGGATATAATTCTTTTAAATCACAGTTTAATAAAGTGTGTAGTTGTTCTTGCCAATTTTCTTTCATGTGCGTATTATAATCAATTGAATATAATATCGCATTAAATAGCTAAGGATAGTTGATGAATTGTGAATATTTTGGTAAATGTGGATCATGTACAATACATGATATTGGATATGAAGGTCAATTAGACTTAAAAATACAAAGAGAAAAAGAACGTTTTTCAAACTTTACAGATATTGATTTTGATATTGTAAGAGGTGATGAGCAAAACTTTAGAAACAGAGCTGAGTTTAAAATATGGAAAAACTTTGATGAAGATGATAATGCCACATTATCTTATGCAATGACTAGCGTTGATAAAAATGTATTAGAAATAAACTCATGCCAAATTGTTAGCGTTGACATACAAAAATTAATGCCAAAACTATTAGAAGAAATACAAAAAGACAAAATACTTTCATTTAAACTCTTTGCAATAGAGTTTTTAAACTCAACTACAAACGATATGCTAGTAACTCTTATTTATCACAGAAAACTTGAAGAAGATTGGAATACTTTAGCACTTGAATTATCAGATAAATTTAATATCAAAATAATTGGGCGATCTAGAAAACAAAAAGTAATACTTGAAAATGACTACATAAATGAAAAACTAAGTATTAACAATTCTACTTATAACTTCAGATACATAGAAGGTGGCTTTACGCAACCAAATACAAAAGTAAATATAGGAATGATTGAATGGGTTTTAAATAATATCAAAGATTCTTCAAAAGATTTATGTGAATTATATTGTGGTGGTGGGAACTTTACTATTCCTCTTTCATCAAAATTTAGAAAAGTCTTAGCAACTGAAATATCAAAAACATCAATTAAATCAGCAAAAGTAAACTGCGAGCTAAATAACAATACAAAAATAGAATTTATAAGAATGAGTGCAGAAG
Organism: Poseidonibacter lekithochrous; assembly: GCF_018861145.1. Classification (GTDB taxonomy): domain Bacteria; phylum Campylobacterota; class Campylobacteria; order Campylobacterales; family Arcobacteraceae; genus Poseidonibacter; species Poseidonibacter lekithochrous_A. The sequence continues at coordinate 340 of NZ_JAHKQT010000041.1, read as the reverse complement.
AGTTCGTAGAAGCTTTAGAAGAAAAAAGAGTATTTTCAAGACTTAAAGATATAAATTTAAAAGATTATGACTTTGATTCTATTTTTGTTGATCCTCCAAGAGCAGGACTTGATGATACAACAAGAGCTTTAGTAAAAGATTTTGATCAAATTATATATGTTTCATGTAATCCTGAAACATTACATAGAGATTTAGAAGAATTAACAAAAACGCATACTATTGAAAACTTCGCACTATTTGATCAGTTTTCATATACACATCATATTGAATCTGGATTAATTTTAAAAAAGATATAAACAACAATTATAATTAATCTAACTTTAAGAATTGGTATGTCATA
>NZ_JAHKQT010000028.1 GCF_018861145.1 Poseidonibacter lekithochrous | reverse complement strand
ACAATCAGTCTACTTACTAAATCTTTCTTAACAAACTAAAAGTTTAAGTGGTATAATATACCACTTAAATTAAAACCTTTAGGAATTGTCATGGATGATAAGCTATTACTTGAAAATGAAAATTATAAAAAAATTGAAAAAGTAATAAAATACATTGATGAAAACTTCAAAGAACAACCCTCGATAGATACCATTTCAGAATATATAGGAATGAGTAAATTCCACTTAATTAGAGTCTTTAAAGAATATGTTGGAGTTACTCCAATACAATTCTTACAATCCGTTACTTTAAACTATGCAAAAGAACATTTAAAAGAATCCAAAAGTATACTTGACTCTTCTCTTGATTTAGGATTATCTAGTTCTAGTAGACTACATGATTTATTCGTAAATATAATAGGAGTAACGCCAAAAGAATACAAAGAATCTGGTAAAAATGTAGAGATTACTTATGGATACGGATTTACTCCTTTTGGTGAGGCTTTAATAGCTTTTACAAAAAGAGGTGTTTCATATTTAGGTTTTGTTGACAACAATAAAGAGGCAGTTTTTACAAGGTTTAAAGAGATTTGGGAAAAGGCTACTTTTATTGAGGATGACAAAAAAGCTCAAGACTTTTTGGATAATATTTTTATAGAAAAAAAGAAATTTGACTTATATGTAAAGGGTACAAACTTCCAAATAAATATTTGGAAAGCCTTACTAAATATACCAAATGGAACAATCACTACATACCAAGATATAGCAAATACAATAAATAAACCAAAGGCAGTTAGGGCTGTTGCATCTGCAATTGGCTCAAACCATATTGGATATTTAGTACCATGTCATAGGGTTCTAGCAAAATCAGGTGCCATGAGTGGTTACCGTTGGGGAATTGAACGAAAAAAAATATTAATAGCATACGAAGCTATAAAAAACAAAAATCAGGAGTAGTATGTCACAAGATTTACTAAAAGAAATACAAGCAGGTAAATTAAAAAATGCTACATCTGTTAAAATGGCATCAGGATTAAAAACTTTTCCTATAGAGTTATATAAATTAGCAGATACATTGGAAGTTTTAGACTTAACAGATAATAACTTATCAAGATTACCCGATGATTTTTATAGATTTAAAAAATTAAAGAGACTTTTTTTATCAAATAATCAATTTGATCATATTCCAAAAGTTTTAGCAAAACTACCACTTTTATCAATGATAGGTATACGTAATAATCAAATTAAAATATTTGAAGAGGACTCTTTACCTTTAAGTACACGTTGGCTAATACTCACAGATAATAAGCTAACATCACTCCCACAATCAATTGGAGATTTAACACTACTTCAAAAATGTATGCTTTCAGGTAATCAATTAACTAGCTTACCTAATACTATTAGTAAATGTAAAAATCTAGAACTACTTAGAATTTCTGCAAATAAACTTGATATTTTCCCTTCAACTGTTTTAACACTACCGAAGTTAGCATGGTTAGCATATAGTGGAAATCCTTTTTGCAAAAAACATCCAAATTCAAATATAAAACTACCTACTGTTAAATGGCATGATTTAAAAATAAAAGAACTATTAGGACAAGGCGCATCAGGAAATATTTATAAAGCACAATATCAGGAAAAAGAAGTTGCTGTAAAAATATTTAAAGGTGAAATCACCTCAGATGGTTTACCTCAAGAAGAGATGAATATTAATATTTCTATGGGTATTCATAAAAACTTAATAGATGCAATTGCTCATGTATCAGAACATCCAGAAGGTAAAAATGCACTTATTCTAGAATTAATCCCTAATACTTATACAAACTTAGGATTACCTCCTAGCTTAGATAGTTGTACAAGAGATATTTATCCCTCTGATTTTACACTATCTCTAATATCCATACTAAAAATATTAAAAGATATGGCATCTACTGCTTTGCATATGCATCAAAGAGGTATTATGCATGGTGATTTTTATGCGCATAATATTTTAATAGATAAAGAAGCGGATACTATTTTAGGTGATTTTGGAGCAGCTTCATATTATGAAGAAGATTTTGAGATAGCTAAAGCTTTAGAGCAAATAGAAGTTAGAGCTTTTGGATGTTTGATTGAAGAGTTATTAGATATATCATCAAAAGAAGATGAAAAATACAAATATATTAAAGATTCTCTTCTTAACTTACAAATATCGTGTTTAAATGAATCAATTAAACAACGACCACTATTTGAACAAATAACAAAACAATTAAAAATAATCAAATAAAATAATTAGTAAAATCATATATTATAAATCATAATTTAGGTATTATATACATAAATAAACCTTTTTGTTAGGAAATAGATGCTAAATATACAATCTAATAATTTTCTTTATAATTATAAAATACTAATAATAATTACTATTTTACTTTTTATAGGATTCTTTGCAACATCTTTCTTTTCTTATAAAATTGCTACAGACCTTGCAAAAAATGAATTAAAATATAAATCCTTACCACTAAGTAGTGATAATGTATATTCAGAGATACAAAGAGACATACTAAAACCAAACCTAGTTTCTTCACTTATGGCACAAGATACATTTATGATTAAATGGATGTTAAATGGGGAACAAAATATTAATGAAATTACTACTTATCTTTCAACAATTCAGAAAAAATATAATACTTCAACTAGTTTTTTAGTATCAGACAAAACAAAAAACTACTACTACCCAAAAGGCATACTAAAAGAGATATCTCCAAATGAGAAAAGAGATATTTGGTTTTATAGAGTTAAAAATATTGTAAATGAATATGAAAGTAATATTGATATTGATTTGGCTCAAAATGATTCTATTACAATTTTTACAAATTATAAGGTAAAAGATTTCAATGGGAATTTTTTAGGAGCAACAGGAGTTGGTTTAAAAACCTCACATGTTGGTGACTTACTTAAAATCTATAAAAAGAAGTATAATCATGAAATCTACTTAATTAATAAAGATAATAAAATATTAATCAGTTCAAAAGATACACAAGATATCCAAAATAATAGTTTTATAAATAAAGTAATAAATACTTTTAATAAGAAAGATATATCTACTCATGAGTATTATAAAAACAATGAGAAGTATGTTTTAAATATTAGATATATAGATGAATTAAATTTATATTTATGCGTAGAAGCTAAAGAAGGCTATTTTACAGAAAAATTAGAAAAAACTTTTTATATAAATATTCTAATTTTCTCTATCATAATATTAATCATTATAATTTTTACAATTCTTTATATAAAACATCAACAAGAGATATTAAAAGATCTTGCAAAAACGGATAAATTAACTTCTTTAAACAACAGACATGATTTTGATTTAATATTTGAAAAACTTTTTAATTCACAAAGAAAAGATGAAAAAGATTTAACAATTTTAATATTTGATGTAGATGATTTCAAACAAATTAATGATAAATTTGGGCATATTGTTGGAGATAAAGTTTTAATTGAAATAGCAAATATATTTAAAAATACATTTAGAGATTCTGACACTCTAGTACGATGGGGTGGGGATGAATTTGTTGCATTGTTAGCAAAAATCAAAGAAGATAAAGCTTATAAATTAACAAAAAAATTATGTGAGAATATTAGCAGTAATAAAACTCTTCATAATTTACTAAATCAAGAAATCACTATAAGTGCAGGCTTGCATTCAAAAAAAGATGAAACTTCAAAAGAAGAATTATTTTCAAAAGCCGATAAAAATTTATATAAAGCAAAACAAAAAGGTAAAAATATAATAGTTTATTAAATATGCCACTAAATGAACACTAATAAAATATAAACTTCTTAAAACAAAGGAGTTTATATGTCTTATACTAAAAAAAGATATTTAGTTTATATCTTTATTACAATTCTCACATTTACATTACCGTTTATTACCATTGATAATAATCACATATTACTTTTATCATTTGATAAATTACAATTTCATTTTTTTGGATTTGTTTATAATGTAAATGAGCTTTATATTATGCCATTTTTATTAATGTTCTTATTTATTGGTATTTTTGCGATGACTGCTATTTTTGGTAGAGTTTGGTGTGGATGGGCTTGTCCTCAAACAATATTTAGAACGATTTATAGAGATTTAATTGAAAGTACTATTTTAGATATGCGAAGAATTAAAAATAAACAAAAAGATGTTGATTATTCAAAAAAATCTAATTTATTAAAAAAATATATTTCTATTTTTCTTTGGCTTATAATTACAATAGTAATTTCTACAAATTTCATGTGGTATTTTGTTCCTCCTGAAGATTTTTTCCTTTATATGCAAACTCCTAGTGAACACATGTTTATGATAATATTTATATTATCAATTGCTATATTCTTGATTTATGATATTGTTTTTATGAAAGAAAATTTTTGTGTTTATATTTGTCCTTATTCTAGAATACAATCTGTTTTATATGATGATGACACAAAGCAAATTGTTTATGATACTTCAAGAGGTGGAGACGTTTATGTAAATAGAGAAAAATCTATTTTCAAAATGAAAGAATGGACTTCAAATCAAGAGTGTACGACTTGTGAAGCATGTGTGAAAATATGTCCTACAAATATTGATATTAGAAAAGGTTTACAAGTTGAATGTATTAACTGTTTAGAGTGTTCGGATGCATGTAGTATTGTAATGGGAAAACTTGGAAAGAAATCTTTAATTAACTGGGGAAGTACAAATAGTGTTATAAATAAAAAAATATCAACACTTCTTACAAAAAGAAATATGACTTATTTTGTTTCGCTTATTTTATGTATTATTCTTGCTATTGTTTTTGCATCTAAGAAAGAACCTTTTTTACTTAACGTTAACAAAACTACAAACCTTTATAAAATCAAAGAAGATCAAAAAGTTACAAATAATTATATTTTAACTTTTCATAACACACAAAATAAAGCATATACCTTTGATATTAAATTAGAAGATAGTGAAAACTTTAGAATTAAGAGATTTAAGCCTTTTAAATTAGAGCCAAATAAAAGAATAAAAAAGATATTTATTGTAGAGACTAAAAAGAGACTTTTTATTTCAAAAACAAAAGATACTCCATTGAAAATAAAAATAAACTCTTTTGCTCTTGAAAATAAAGAAATTGTGCTATCAAAAGAGTTGTCTTTTGTTTATCCAAGAAGTGATTTAATCAAATGATTTTTCAAAAAAGAGGGTGAATGCTACTCCCTCTTTTTTATTAACTAACTCAATTTTACCTTCAAAGCTCTCTTCAACAATTAGTTGAACTAAATAAAGTCCAATTCCTGAACCTTGCTCCTTTGTTGAAAAATATGCTTCGAATACTTTTTCTATATTCTTCTCTTTTATTCCACCTGCATTATCTTGAATTTTTATTATAACCTCAGCATCAGAGGAAGTTACTTCGATTCTTATATAAGGATTTTCTACACTTGTTAAAGCATCATTAGAATTTGAAAGAAGTGCAAGTATTACTTGTGATAATTCATTTTTAACACCATATATTTTAATATTTTCATTTGTATTAAATACAAATTCTAAAGCTATATTATGTTTTTTGAAATCTGCACTTAAAATAGTAAGACAAGAATCAATGGCTTCTTTTACAGAAAAGATTTCTTTTTGTTTTGAAGGTGCATAAAAATCTTTAAAATCATCAATTGTTTTAGATAGAAAATCTAACTGTATATTTGCTTGATTAATTTTCTTATCTAAATAGACCTCATCAAGTTTTTTATTTTCAAAACGTTTTTTTATATTGATTAATATATAAGAGAGATTATTTAAAGGTTGTCTAAATTGATGTGTAATATTTCCAATCATTTCACCTGATTTAGCCAATCTAGATTGTTGAAGAAGCATATCTTCATAAGAATTACTTTGTATTTGTAAGTTATTGTATTTATATCCAACTGATAAAGTAAAAAGAATAGCCTCTATAGTAAAAGCCAATAGAACTAAATCCATATATCCTTTTTGAATATAGAGTGTCTTAAAGTCCATTACAAATAATACAAAGCATAATAATGACCAACCAACTACATAAATAACTGTAGGTTTAAACCCTTGTCTTAAATTAAATACAATAGATATAAATAAAATTGCATAAATAATAGTATAAGGTAAATATTCAAATAACATATAATGATAGAAAGCTGTTAAAACTACTATATTAAAAAGTATAGTGTTTATGATAAGTTCTTTATAGTTAGAAATTTTAGGAAAAAATTTTCCTTCATAAAAAGATACAGCAAATACAATTGAAAATAAACTTGCACCTAATATTGCAATTTGTTCTATAAGGTGACTTATATCAAACATCTTACTATATGAAATTATAAATAGTAAAGAAAAAGCTTGCATAATGCAGTAGCTTATATAAAAAATTTCTTTTGAATATATATATCTTACAAGTGTATACATTATAGTCATAATCAAGATACCAAAAGTAATCCCGTAAGCTAAAGTAGTGCTCAAGTCATAAATCAATTTTATATCCACTACCTGAGAGATTTAATATAAGTTCTTTTGGAATCTTTGTCTTTATATTCTTTACTAAAGTTTTTAGAGCATCTTTACTCATAGAAGAATCAAACCACACATAGTTTTCAATTTCAGTATATGTTACATATCTATTTTTGTTTTTTAATAGTAAAACTAAAAAGCCTAATTCTTTAGTACGTAATTTTATCATTTCCCCATTTCTTACTAAAGAATGATTAAACATATCAAAAGTATACTCACTATTTAAAGCTATTATATTACTAGTATCACTTTTTATACTTTCCATACAAGAAATCAATGCTTTTTTTAATTCATCCTCTTTAATTGGTTTAATTAAATACTTCACAAGTTGAAGCTCAATTGCTTTTAATAAATAGTCTTTATCACTAAAAGCACTTATTACAATAACTTGTGTTTTAGAGTCTGTTTTTCTAATTCTTTGAACAAATTCTAAACCATTTAATTTGGGCATTTGTATATCTGTTATAATAATATCAGGCTGGTGTTTTTCATATAACTTTAAAGCGGTTAAGGCATCACTTGCCTCATATATATTTTCAAAGTAATTTTCTAAATACTCAACACCATTTTCACGTGCAATATCATCATCTTCTACATATAGTATTTTAATAGTTTTGTTTATACTTTCTAACATAAAAGATATCTACTTTTCGAATAAATCAGGGATAAGATATCCAGATAATTTACTGTTCAACTTAAATTTTAGTTTTCCACGTGGGCTGTCTGTTTCTAAATAATCTTCTTCTAAAAGCTCTTTTACGATAGTGTTTGAAGTAGGTGCACTTACATCTAAAACTTTTATAGCTTCACCTCTAGTTACTTCTCCATGTATTAAAAGATATTCTAAAAGTTTATTTGAGTTTTTTGGTAAAGGTTTAATATTATGAAGCATTCCTTTTTGTGAAAGTTCTACAAATGCTTTAATTTTTGTTACCATAGAATCTAATTTTAAATATTGACTCATAAATAATACTTGATCTAATGCGATATCTAACATAAATTCCAGAAATGTTTCTAAGCCTTTTAATGTTAAAGGACCTCTTCCATCATTGTATGGACCGAATTGATCATCTGCTTTTGCTAAAAATTTTCTATAGTCTTCTTGATTACGAGCTAAGCCTCTAGATATATTCCATAAACCATATCCCTGAATATTCGTATGGAATAATAAATAATCTAAATAAAGCCTAGATATCCTACCATTTCCATCATAAAATGGGTGAATATAAGTTAAACGATGATGTGAACACAATGCATAAATTAATTTCATTGTGTGAGTGGAGTGGCTAGACTGATTATATAAGTTTTCAAACTCATTGAAACAAGATTTTAACTCATCGCTTTTAGGTGGAATATGTACACCTACTTGAACATATCCTTCTCTTAATTTACCGGGAATCATTTTTACTTCTAGTTCACCATTTTTAATATTTAAAGCATAATTCATTTCTTTTTTCTTGTAAAACTCTTCATGTATTTCTAATATCTTATCTAACGAATATGATGGTCTAGAAATATCTAATGTACTCTCCAAGTATTTTTGTACTTCTATATGAACTAAGGATAATTGTTGCATACTCTTTGTTTTATCATTTTGAGAGAAATCATTTTTCATTGCTCTTTCAATATCAATTGGATGTGTACCTTCTGATTCAATTTTATTAGAGTAGTAGGAATTTATTGTACGTAGATTATCTTTGATTGCATTAATTACCTGAATATTTAAATTACCTGTTAATTTAGCACTCTCAATTATGATACGTTCTGCTTTGTTTAGTATTTCTTGATTTAAAGGATAGTGCTCAGTTTTTGGTATAATTAGGGTTGTGTACATTCGTAACCTTTTTATATATAAAAACCTATTTTTTTGGATAGTTTTTTTAAATCTTTTTAGCTTATAAATATACTATAAATTGGTGTCTATGTCAAATTAATATTAATATATTTAATAGTTTTTTTAATAGTTTTTTTAAAAATAAATAAATAGCAACTTATTAATGAGTATTCAATAATTATACATCCTGGAAAAGTCAAGGGTTCTGTTAAAAGTGGTGGTGAATCTAGTAGTAGATGATTATGAAGCTTTTTAAAACCGACTTAAGTCGGCTTTTTATTTATAATCTATTTTTTAATTAAAGGTAATTTATTTAATAAGTTCTCACAATATTCCCATTGTTCTAAAGTCTCTTTCCATTCATTTGGAATTGCATCAACACCAAAATGTGCTCCTAATACCATTCCAATAGCAATTGCTCTTGAAGCGTTATCTCCACCTACCATTGCATTTGCTTGTAATGCTTTTTTAAGACCATCTTCTTCATTCGCATATTTAAGGATAAAGTAAATACTTCCAGGCATAGTTCCTTCAGTTGGACTAGCTTTTCCTACTTTAATAGGTTCGCTTCTGCCAACATCCCATAATCTTGCCATTGATGTAATTGCTAAATCATCACAAAACAACTCTTTTGATAAATCAGACTCTGGATTTACTGCTTCTTCATATTTAGAAATAGCTTGTTTTGTTTTTTCTTCAAAAAAACCACCCATTAAAATTGCAACATCTTCAATTGCAGATCTTGGATCTTCCCCTCTTAAAACTCTATGTGTTACTCTAGCAAAAAATTCACCTCCACCAAGAGCATGAACATCTCTATGCGTAAACATAGCTTTTCTTGCCACATCAACTATCTCTTCTTCTGTTTCATAGTATGAATGAGCTGCAACATGTCTAATTGCAGTTGCATTTGAAATTCCACCTAGATATTGAACTGCTGTTCCATTTTTAACTTGTGAGTAAGTCTCTTTTGTCATTGTACAAATCCAAGACCCCCAAGTATGTTCTAATCTATTCATCCAATGAGGAAGTAGGGGTGCTACTTCAAAAGCTCTTGGAGGATTGGCAATACTTACTAAATGTTCAAGTACTAAAATATTATAATCACCATAATCAGTAGTACCACCTGCACTTTTTCCTGGATGATAGTTTCTTTGACCCCAACCAATACCGTGAGTCTCTCCACCCATCATTTCACCTGGACTCATAAACTTTTCAATTGGTTTATTTCCATACGCTTTATATATCTTTTGGGCATCATATTCATAGTGTGAACCTAGACATAAAGCATCTCCTATAATTGCTGCAAAAAATGCACCTTTTAGTTTCTTTTCATCAGGTGTTTGAGTAATTTTGTTTTTTAATTCTTCATTCATATTTTATTCCTATTTTTTAATATTTTTATTCAATAATGCATTATAACTTATTTATTAAATATACTTTATTACTATCTATACTGATTTCATTTATAATTCATTTTTAGTACTTATAATTAATTATAGTAGAATAATAAAATAAAAATTAATATATTAGGCAGTGTATGAAAATCTTATTAATTGAAGATGACCACAACATAGTATCTCTTTTAAAAAGAGGCTTAGTTGAAGATGGTCATTCAATCGAAACTTCAAAGGACGGAGAAGAAGGTGAATATTTAGCAACTATGAATAATTATGATTTAATCATACTTGACTGGATGTTACCTAACAAAGAAGGCATAGAGATATTAAAATCTTTAAGAAAGAAAAATATTACTATTCCTGTATTAATGCTAACTGCAAAAAGTGAAATTGACGATAAAGTATTAGGATTAAATCATGGAGCGGATGATTATTTATCTAAACCTTTTTCCTATAAAGAATTAATAGCAAGAATTGAAGCAATATACAGAAGAAGTTTATCAGGTGGTAAAAATGAAGTTTTAATAAATGATTTAAATATTGATATAAATAAGAAAATTGTAAAAAAAGATAACATCGAAGTATTATTAACTGCAAAAGAATACGAACTTTTACTTTTTCTAATTAAGAATAAAAACTCAATGGTTTCAAATGGTATGATTGAGCAACAGTTATGGAATAATGAAGAATTTATAAATAGTAATGTGATTCCAGTGACTATTTATCATCTTAGAAAAAAAATAGGTAAAAATCAAATAAAAAGTTTTAGAGGCTTAGGATATAAAATTGAAGTTTAAGAGTTTAAAAACACGTATACTGTTTTGGTTTGGAAGTAGTACTTTTTTAGTTTTATTAATATTTAGTTTTTCTTTTTATTTCCTCTTTGAAAAAAATACTTATTTTAATTTTGAATCAAAATTATATAAAGAAGCAATTTTTATAAAAGAGAATTTTTTACATGATAATAAAGAAAATTTTAATAAAAGAGAATTCCTTTCTTCTAAAGCTGCATTATTTGAAAATGAGCAAATAGTAAAAAAAACAGATGATTTTAAATTAGAAGATATAAGTTCTTATTTAGACAATGAGAAATCTTTTTTATTAATACATAATGATGAAAGTATGCATGCTATTTATACTTTAAAGATAAATGATAAGTTAAAAATCATTTTATATGAAGATAATATAGATGATAAAATTGAAGATATAATAGAAGTTATGTTAGTAATTGAACCTTTACTTTTTTTTACTTTACTCTTTTTAGGAAGTAACCTAATTGATAAAATATTAATACCAATAAATCATATAACAAGAAGTGCAAAGAATATTACTATAAATAATTTCTCAAAAACTATTCCTCCTCATAAACATAATGATGAAATTTCTGAATTAATAGAATCATTTAATACTATGATTGAAAGACTTCAAGATGGTGTTAAAAATTTAGATAGATTTAATAGTGATGTTTCTCATGAATTAAGAACACCATTAACTGTTATAAGAGGGGAAATTGAAGTTACATTAAGAAAGGTAAGAGAAAGCTCATATTATATTGATTCTATGGATACTATTTATTATGAAATAAAACAAATAGAAGATATCATTGAAAACTTACTCTTATTAACAAAATATTCAAAAGAGAATATAAAAAAGACTTTTGAAGAAACAAGTGTTGATTCATTATTACTTGATACTATTTATAAATATGATACTCAAATAAAAAATAAGAATATTACTCTTACTATCGATAAAATCGAAACTATTACTAAAAAATTAAATCCTTTACTTCTTAAAACAATTTTCTCAAATCTTATAGATAATGCAGTTAAGTACTCCTTAGATAATAAAAATATAATAATTAAACTTTATCAAAATGAAAAGATGCATTTTTACATTGAAGATGAGGGTATTGGTATCTCAAAAGAAAAATTGCCTTTTATTACAGATAGATTCTATAGAGCTGATAAATCAAGAAATAAATCAATAGAAGGTTTTGGATTAGGATTATCTATTGTTAAAAATAGTGTTGAACTTCATAATGGACAATTGAAAATTGAATCTGTTTTAAATAAAGGAACAAAAATAGAAATAATTCTTTAATTCTTTTTTGTTCCTTTTATTTTTAGTTCTTCCAAAATACTTCCTTCATTTTCATTTCATTTTCAATTGCTAATTTATTATTATCAAAACCTAAAGGAAAAAGATGAAATTTATTTCACAATATAAACTTATATTATTTGTTGCTATTATCTTTACAATTTTTTATAATATGTCATTTTTCAAAAATGTTATATCTACTTATGAACCCCTAGGCATAAATATTTTATATATTTGTTCACTTGTTATTGTTTTAGTATCATTTATCGTATTTTTATTTACACTACTTTCTTCAAAGTATACAACTAAACCACTTTTAATAATTACCTTAATGACTTCTTCGTTTACAGCATATTTTATGGATACATATCATGTGGTTATTGATCATGAAATGATAAGAAATTCTTTACAAACAAACTTATCTGAATCAAGTGACTTGTTTAGTTTTCAACTTGTTATATATGTTTTATTATTAGGAGTTCTTCCATCTTATTTAATTTATAAAACAAAAATAAATTATAGACCTTTAAAAAAAGAGTTATTATTTAAGATAAGTACACTATTTATATCTTTAAGTTTTATTGTTATTACTATTCTTCTTTTTAGTAAGTTTTATACTTCATTCTTTAGAGAGCATAAGCCTCTTAGATACCATATAAACCCAATTTATTGGATTTATAGTGTAGGAAATTATATTAGTAAAACAATCAATAGTGGTCCTATAGTTGTGAAAAAAATAGGACTTGATGCAAAAATTCAAGAAAATGAAGAGGAGCTTGAGAAAAAAGAATTAATCATAATGGTTGTAGGAGAGGCTACAAGAGCGGATAGATTTTCATTAAATGGCTATGAAAAAGAAACAAATCCACTACTTAAGAAAGAAGATATAGTTAATTTTTCAAATTTCTATTCATGTGGAACATCAACTGCACAATCTGTTCCTTGCATGTTCTCTATATATAATCGTGATTCATATGATTATAAAAAAGGTATTAGCACACAAAATGTAGTAGATGTATTAACAAATACAAAAGATATAAAAGTTCTTTGGAGAGATAATAACTCAAGCTCAAAAGGTGTTGCAGACAGAATTGATTATGAAGATTATAGATCAAATAAAAACAATACAATTTGTGATGATGAGTGTAGAGATGAGGGTATGCTTGTTGGCTTAGATAGTTTTATTCAAAAGAATAAAAATAAAGACATTTTAATCGTATTACATCAAATGGGGAATCACGGACCTGCATATTATAAGAGGTATCCCAAAGCTTACGAGAAATTTACACCTGTTTGTAAAACTAATCAACTTGAAGAATGTACACAAGAAGAAGTTAGTAATGCTTATGATAATGCTGTTTTATATTCTGATTATTTCTTATCTAAAACAATAAACTTTTTAAAACCATATTCAAAAGATTATGAAACAGCAATGATTTATATGAGTGATCATGGAGAAAGTTTAGGAGAAAAGGGACTTTACTTACATGGTATGCCTTATTTTATGGCTCCTGATGAGCAAACACATGTTGCTTCATTTATGTGGTTTGGTGAAGGTGATATTAAAGAAGATGTTGATGTAGAAAAACTTAAGTCATACTCTAATAAAAGATTTTCTCAAGATAATCTATTTCATACTTTATTATCATTTTTTGAAGTTGAAACAGAAGTTTATAAAAAAGAAATGGACATTTTAAGTGATGCACGGAAATCTAAGTAAACATATACTTATTACAAGTTTATGTTTATTCTTTACGATTATACTATTTGAATTAACACCTATAGATATAATTGTTCAAAATTACTTTTTTAATTTTGATACAAGTTCTTGGATTTGGGATAATAAAGAACCTATTTCAAAGTTTTTATTTTATGATGGAATAAAAAAAACTTTAATACTTTTTGTTTTTCTTATTCTTTGTAGTTTAATATTTTTTAGAAATAAAGAAATAATAAAAACATATAAAAAAGGATTAGTTATAGTTTTATTATCAGCTATAATTATTCCTGCAACAATTGGTGCATTAAAAGCTACAACAAATATGCCTTGTCCTAAAAATATAGAATATTTTGGTGGAAGTTATCCTGATGTAAAACTATTCGATTCCTATCACATAGCCTTTGTGCAAAACAAAAAAATAAAATGTTGGCCAGCAGGACATGCAAGTGGTGGTTTTGCATTACTATCTTTATTTTTTTTATTTAAAAAACGAATACATCAAATATATGCACTTATCTTTGCTTTGACTGTTGGATGGAGTATGGGTACTTATAAAATGCTTATTGGCGACCATTTTTTAAGTCATACAATTATAACCATGCTTATAGCTTGGCTACTTATTCTAATAATATATAAAATCATTAATTCTATTGGAAAGGAAGAATATTGAGAAATCAACCAAAATACAATTTTTTTAAAAATACAACTTATGCATTAAAAGGTTTAAAAGATTTAATAAAAAATGAAACATCTTTTAAAATAGAATTAATAATTACCATAATTCTAATGCCTATACTTTTTATAATAGATGTGGCAATAGTTAGTAAACTTTTAATGTTTATTAGCTTAACAGGTATGCTTTTAGCAGAAGCAATAAACAGTGCCATTGAAAGAATTGTTGATCTTGTAACACTTGAACATAATAAAATGGCAGGTAGGGCAAAAGATGTTGGCAGTACTGTAGTGTTTATAAGTATTTTTATATTTATTGTGACATGGAGCGTAATTTTATATACATATTTCCAAAATAGTATATAATTTAAATATATCTAATATTAAATAAAAGGGATTGCATGTTTATTAATAAATATGATAAAATTCCACATGAGAGAATATAAATCACAATCCAAAGAAATAATACTAACAACAACTATTGATACACCCTTAGGACAAATGTTTGCAGCTGCTTCAAAAAAGGGAATCGTAATGCTTTGCTTCTTTACACCTTTTAATATTGAAGCTAGAATTGATACTTTAAAAAAGAGTTTTGATACAGATATCATTCCATCTGAGTGTGAATATTTTGATACCTTAAGAACTCAATTAGAAGAGTACTTTAATAAACAAAGAACTTCTTTTGAACTACCTATGCAACTAGTTGGTTCAACTTTTCAAATACAAGTATGGAAAGAGCTTTTAAATATTCCTTATGGAAAGAGGGAAAGCTTTTCAAGTTTAGCTTCAAAAATAGATGGCCTTAAATCAAAAAAAGCACTAGAAAGTCCACTTGCTCAAAATATGCTAAATATTATAGTACCTTGCCATAGAATAAAAAAAGATGATGGAAGCTTAAATGTATATGCAGGTGGAGAAGAGAAAAAAGAGTTTTTACTAAAACTTGAAAGTGCTGCTAAGTGATAAGTAAAGCTATATTTAGACAGTATGATATTAGAGGTATTGTTCAAAAAGAGTTAACAAAAGAAAATACAAAACTAATAGGATATTATTTAGGTCTAACAATACAAAAAAAGACAAAAGTTAAAAAACCATACATCATAGTTGGTTATGATATTAGAAAGCATTCTACTATGCTTTTTCAATCACTAATATCTGGTTTGAATCTTGCTGGTTGCAAGATATTAAATATTGGTCTTGTAGCAACTGGAGTTAATTACTTTGCTTCATATCAAAAGTTCGAAGTAGAAAATAAAACTATAAAACCACAGGCTTCTATTATGATAACAGGTAGCCATAATGCAAAACAATATAATGGGTTTAAGATCACTATAGAAAATCAACCATATTTTGCAGATGAGTTAATCAAATTATATAAAGATATAAAGAAAAATGAAAATATTACTATAATTGATAATCATAATTTCATAGATGTAGATGCAAAATCTTTATATATAGATTATATGTGCAAGCAATTTAAAGAGCTTGAAAATTTAAAAGAGAAGTTTGTAATAGACTGTGGAAATGGAATGGCAGATACAGTTATAACAAAAATCTTTGATAAACTAAATCTAAACTACAAAGCTTTATATACAAAGCCAAATGGAGAATTTCCAAATCATCATCCAGATCCTAGTAATGAAAAGAATCTTGTAGATTTAAAAAGCTATTTAAAAGATGACTGTCATTATGGCTTTGCTTATGATGGTGATGCAGATAGAATTGCTGTATTAACTCAAAAGTATAATATCAAAGGTGATACTTTAGCATTATTGTTTTCAAAAACTATGAAAAACCCTGTTATTATTGGCGAGGTTACATACTCACAAAATATCTTTGATGAGATTAATACTCATGGCACAACAATTATGGATAAAACAGGTTACTCAAATCTTAGATTAAAACTTCAAGAATTAAATGCAGACTTAGCAGCTGAGGTATCAGGACATATTTTCTTTAATGACAGATATTATGGATATGACGATGCTATTTATGCAACATTTAGAGTATTAGAGTTAATTCAAAATGGTATGAAAATAGATAAAGAGATAGATAAACTTCCTAAAATTTATACAAGTTCTAATATTGAGATTAAAATCCAAGAAGATAAAAAGTTTTTATTGATGCGAAAAATAGAAGAATCACTAAAGAGACTAAATAGAGACTTTCCAATAATTAAAAATATATGTAAAGTTGACGGTTTAAGAATTAACTTTGAATATGGATGGGCATTAGTTCGAGCTTCAAATACAAACCCTATATTAGTAACAAAATATGAAGCAAATACCTTTGCAACTGCAAAAACATATCAAAATTCATTTGAAAAATTAATACAAAAGGAAATAGATGAACTTAATAGCACTACAAGTTAAAACAACAGAAGATTTTACTAAAAATCTAGAACACTTAAAAGAGTTAATACAAGACTGTCCAGAAGATTCTATTATATTAGCACCAGAGATTGCCTTAAGTGGTTTTTGTTATGGCAGAATGCAAGAAGCCTCTGAATTCTCAACTTTTGCTATAAAACACTTACAGGAGTTAGCTGTAAATAAAACTATTGCTTTAACTCTAATAACAAAAAAAAATAAAAAGTTTTATAATACACTACATATTTTTGATAAACAAAAGATTATTCATACTCAATCAAAGGTAAAATTATTTCCTTTAGGAAATGAATTAGAACACTTTGATGCTGGAAATGAAGAAGATATAAAGATTATTGAAATAAATGGCTTAAAAATAGCAACATTAATTTGCTTTGAATTAAGATTTCCAGAACTTTGGCAGAAAGTTGCTGGTGCTGATATTATTTTAAATCCTGCAATGTGGGGATTAAAAAGAAAAGATCATTATGAGACTATTTCAAAATCTCTAGCACTGATAAATCAATGTTTTGTAATTGCTTGTAATAGTGCAGATTTAAATATGGCAAAAGGTAGTGCAATTATTTCTCCATTTGGAAATGTTTTTAAAGATGATGAGAAAGAAATTATCATTGAAAAAATTGATTTAGATGAGATTTCTAAGGTTCGAAAATATATAAATATTGGATTAAAAATATAAAAAAGTGAAAAAAACTATCTTTTTATTGTAAAAAATACTTTTTTATTTTAAAATTCTTTTTGATGTCAATAATATATTAAAATATTATTTTATTTTTAAAAAGTTATTTCTATCACAAAACTATATATAATTAAGATTATTATTATAAATTTTGTGAAAATTTAAGTAAAATATGGTAGATTAGATTTACTAATCTACTTTCATCGCAGATTTAATATCTTCAAAGGCAACACCGCTTTGTTTAGCTAATAGTGCCATGTTGATGATTCTTACTATATGATTTGGTATAAATTTGTATGTTGTAAAAGTCGTTGCTTTTACACCTATTTCTTCAGCAAAACTTCTTTGTGAAGTGAAGCCAATTTCTCTAATTAGTTTTTTAAATTCTTGTTTTTTCACTATTAATATATCTCGTTAAATGCTTTTTGGAATTATAATCAGGACTAACTAAATAGTAAATTAAAATTGTCCTAAATCTAGTAAAAAATAGGTTAAATTTGACAAATTTACTTATTTAATATATAATTCGCGCTTTAATTTAAGATAGAATAAAGGAAAACTGTATGAATTTAAAGATTACTTTATTAGTAATGTTGTTTATAACAAATATTTTTGCATCAAACTTTAACGCAACGAAATTAACAAAAGAAGAAATAAAAACATTAAAAGAGATAAAAAAACAAGGTGAAAAATATGGACTTAGTTATTCTCTAATGGCAATAGCTGTTAAAGAATCATCAATTGGGAAATACCTTGTAAATGTAGATAGTAAAGATTATGGTTTATATCAAGCCAACATAAAAACTGTTTTAAGTAGACAAAAAGCAAAGAACACTTCTTGGAATAGAAATAAATATGCAATGAGATTAATATCTGATTTTAAGTTTGCTACTAAAAATGCTATTGCTGAATTAAACTATTGGAAAAAAGTTCATAAGAATGATTGGAAAAAAGTTTGGAGTAGTTATAATGGTGGGTGGAAATATAATAGTAAAAAAGCTAGAAACTATTCTAGAGAAATTGCAATTATTATTAAAAAACTTAAAAGAGTAAACGTTTAGTATTAACTAACGTCTACTTCGTCATTCTCAATTTTCTGACTATAAACAGTCTCTTTACCTGACTCTAAAATCTTCGCTTGTTCAATCCATTGATTCTTTTTTGCACAACCTGGCAATGATAAAAATTCTTCAATCCAATCACAATTTTTACTTGACCAAGATGCTATTTGATTAAAGTGGAAAATACCTAATTTATTTAAGTTTTCTTCAACTTTTAAATCAATACCTTTAATTTTTATAAGTTTATCTTTTCCTGATGGTCTAGGAGAGCTTAAAATCAATGGTTTATTATCAACATTAGAATTCTTTCTAAAAACTGGATTAACACTTGTTTTAGATTTATTATCATCTTTAACATCTTTTTTATTATCATTTTTAGAAGGATTATAAGTACTTCCACTATTTTTACCAATTAAATAGCCAATAATCATCCCAATAAATGCGGCTATTATTAAATTTACAACTATTAATGAAGCTGTTTCGATCATTTTGATTCTCCTACAATAAATTCTACTCTTCTATTAACTTCAGATAGACCCTGTGCATCATCTTTTGCAATAGGGAAGTCTTCTCCATACCCAACTGCTTTAATCTGCTTAGAACTAACTCCAAGAGATACTAAAGCTGCCTTTACACTATTTGCTCTATCTTGTGATATTTCTTTGTTAAGAGAAGCTCTACCTCTTGAATCAGTATGTCCTGCAATTTCTACTGTAAGCTTACTATTACTTAACAAAATATTTGCAATTTCTTTTACTGTCTCTTTTGATTCTTCCGTTATATTTGTACTTCTTCTTTTGAATGTAATTTTGTTATTTGAAGTTAAATTATTAATACTGTTTTGAGCATCTTGAACTAACTTTGATTTAACTTTAATAATTTCTTTTTTAGGAGTAATTTTCTCCAATTCATTTAGTTTGTCTTCTGATTCACTACTTACTTCTTTAACTTTTGGAACAGAAGATTTTGTAATATTATCAATAATTGTTTCAGTATTTGATTTAAGTGGTTCTTTAATATCAGTAATCATATCAAGATTACTTTTTGCAATAATAGAATCTAATACTGGTTTAAAGTTTGAGTCTTTTAATTCACCACTTAATAAAACTTTTCCATTTTCAATAGCAAGTTTTGAACCATCTGCAAAGAACTCTTTAAATGAATCTATAAGTAAAGATAGTTTGTTTAATAAAACAACATCTTTAACTCTATTTTCTTCAAAAGTATATTCACCATTTCTATTAATATTTAATAGTTCAACTATACTTTTAGCCTGTTCTTCATCCTTAAAAGTTCCATTCATTAAAATTATTCCATTATCTTTTAATAATTCTAAAGTAATAGGTTCTTTATTTTGAGCTAATTTATCATCTTTATCTAAGCCAAAACTTTTTAATGCAGAAGATTTTAATTCATTAATTTTTAGCATTGCTGAATCTGCATATTCACCAAACATTGTATCTTCACTAGTAAAACTAGTAGTTTCATTTTCGCCTTTACTCAAAATAGTTTTGTAGTCAAATGTAGCAACTGTATAAGCTATTAGAATTACTAAAGCTATTAATAAAAAGAAAACTTTTTTCCCTAATGACATTTTAATTCCTGATGTTTTTTATAATTTTTATGATTATATCTTATAAATAAAAAATTATTGTTTAAATATAAGACAATAATGTAAGTATGTGTAATATTAAAAATGTATTTTATCCTTTTTATAAGAATAAAACAAGCTAAAATCATGAATATTTAGTATGATTATAAAGGAATTTGCAAAGTTACTTTAGTACATTTTTTATAATCACCATAACTACAGTTTTCAATTTTTATGGAACCTTTCATACTTTCTGTTATGATTTTATGAGTCATATATAAACCAAGTCCAGTACCTTGAGATTTGTGTTTAGTAGTAAAATATGGTTCAAAAACTTTTTTAATTACTTTTTCATCAATTCCACCGCCATTATCTACTACTTCAATTACAGCGTGAGTTTTTGTTTTATATGATGATATATGCATATATCTATATTTCTCATCTATATTTTTTAAGGCATCTTTAGAATTTGATAAAATATTTAATAAAGCTTGATTTAATTCATTTTCATAACTATTTACAGTAATTGATTCTAAGTTATGTTCAACTTTTATAAAACTATTTGTAAAAGACCCTTTCATTAAAATAAGAACTTTTTCTATACTATTAGAAATATTAAACTCTTTTTTTAATTTATCTTCTTTTATGTAGTTCTGAAAATCATCAATAGTTTCAGATAAGAATTTTGTAGTTTTTGTAATATTGTCTAAAGATTCATTAAGAACTTCATCGCTTAAGTGATTAAACTCTTTTTGCAGTTTTAAGCCAGAAGAAGTTGTAGAAATACTACTTAAGGGCTGTCTCCATTGATGAGCAATATTTCCTATCATTTCACCTAAACTTGCCATTTTTGATTGTTGAAGCATTAGCTCTTCTTTATTTTTTATATCTGTTAAATCAATTAAAGAAATGATATGTGAAGGTAGATTGTCAAATTCTACAGCTTCACCCTTTAATAAAACAGGAATGAGTTTATTTGTTTTTGAAATAGCAACCAACTCTGAAGAATCTGCTGAAGTTAATTTATCACATAGATTAGTATTATTATCTGTTTGAAATATCGTTGAAACATCGTTATTTATTATTTCATCTTTAGACTTATACTCAAGAATTTTAATTACTTCATCATTTGTATAAACTATTTTTTTATCTCTAACTATTAAAATACCTGCAATATTTAGCTCAATTAAAGTCTTAAAGTTATTCAAAGATTTTTCAGTTTCATCTTTTGCTAATTGTAATTTCTTTTGATATTGTAATAATTGTCTATTTCTATAAACTACGAAAAGGAGAATTGATATAAATACTAAAACAGTTTTTATTAGTATTGAATAATCTGATTTTTCTTCATATTTAGTTTTGATCCATACATTAAAAATATCTTCTTTTTCTTTATATGTCATTTGATTTAAAACTTTGTTAATTATACTTTTTAAAAGCGGATAATCATCTCTTATCATAAACTTTAAATTAAAATCAATTCCAGTTTGACCTGTAATTTTTATATTTGTAAAGCCGAAATTTTTAATATTAAATGAAAGAGCAGGCATCATATCAATATATGCATATACTTTATTATCAGATAAGTATTCTAATCCTTCTTTTGGATTATTTACAAAAACAAAGTTCATATCAGGGTATTTTTCTTCAAGTAGTCTATGCGCAGTATAATTTCGACCTACTGCGATTTTTTTTCCTAATAATTCAGAAGCATTTTTAATAAAGTTTTTATCTTGTAATGTAGCAATACCTAAAGGTGATTTTAAATAAGTATGTGAAAAAATAGAATATTTATCACGTTCTATAGATTGTGATGTTCCAATTATCACATCACTTTTTTTATTTTTTATATTCTCAATTGCTTCAGTAAAAGTTTTTTTAGGTATAAATTCTACTTTTAAATTTGCTTTTTCAACTATATAATTCCAAAAATCTATTGATATTCCATACATTTCTCCATTATTATTAACAAAATTAAAAGGAGCCCAAGTTTTAGTTGA
This sequence comes from Poseidonibacter lekithochrous, assembly GCF_018861145.1. GTDB lineage: Bacteria > Campylobacterota > Campylobacteria > Campylobacterales > Arcobacteraceae > Poseidonibacter > Poseidonibacter lekithochrous_A. The sequence continues at coordinate 33,304 of NZ_JAHKQT010000028.1, read as the reverse complement.
AGTAGATTTTATAATTGTATTTTTAATAAAAGATTTTTCTTCTTCTGTAAAATCTATTTTTTTTGAAATATTTACCCATTTATCTTCTAAGACTTTAATCTCATCATCACTTACATCTAATATCGCTTTTTGAAGTAATGAATGTAGTATTTTTAAATCTTTTTGAATACCAATATGAAGTCTACCATCATAATCGTCTAAAGAAATCAAAGATGCAATTTTTAAATCTCCATAATTATTTTTATTTATGTAATAATTTGCTAAGAATTTATTTTGAATTGTTACATCTATAAAATTGTCTTTTATAGCATCAAATATATCCTTTACATTTTCAAACTCTATTATATTTGCATGAGGATAAGCATATCTAATTTTTTTTGTTAGCGTCCAATCTTTTATCATTCCAATTTTTTTATTAGTTAAATCATCACTATTTACAATATCTGTTCTTGATTTTTTCGTCACAATAGAAAAAGTTTGAGATAAATATGATTGAGTAAGATTCATATATTCTTTTCTTTGTTTATTATAAGCAACAACAGGCATAATATCTATTTTACCTGTTTTAAAATCCTCATACAAAGTTGACCATTGATCTGTTATAAAAACTGGTTTTATATTTAATTTTCCTAAAACTAGTTTCATATAATCTACTACATAACCTTTAGGAATACCATTTTCATTAAAATCATAAGGAATCCAATCATATTCATTAGCAATCTTTACTGTCTTATTCTTTTCAATATATTTTAATTCTTCAGCAGATAAATCTAATTTATTAGACTTTTTTACATTTAGTTTTTCAGTTCCAATCCATTTATTAATAATTCTATTTTTTTCTTCTATTGTAATTGAATCAAGACTTTTTTGTAATATATCACGTAAGATTGGATTATCAATAGTCGTAGCCATATGTAAATGATTTTGATTAAATCCAAATTGAAATTTTGCATTAAGTCCAGAGATACCATTTTTTTTCAAATAATAATTTATTAAAGTAATATTTGAAATAAAAAAATCAGCTTTATTTGTAATAACAGCATCTATTGAATCTAAAAGCTTATTTGAATAATGTAATTTTACATCAGGATAATTATTTTTTAAAATTTCTTCGTGAACATAACCTTTTATAATAGCTGCTCTTTTACCTTTAATATCATTAATTTCTTTTATTGTATTATTATCTTCTTTTGCAAATAAATAATCTCTTGTAATTATATAATCTTTAGTAAAAAGTAAAAATTTTTCTCTTTCAATAGTTTTGGCTAAAATAGGAAGAATATCAATCTCTTTATTCTTTGCTTTTAAAAGTAAGTTTTCCCAAGTATCAGTAATATAGTTAAATTTTAAACCACTTCTTTGCTCAATTAAATCTAAATAATCTTTTGATAAACCTGCATTCTTTCCATTTTCTAGAAAATCATATGGTGCCCAATCAAATTCAGCTCCAACAGTAATAATAGGATTGTTTTTTATAAAATTTTTTTCTTTTTGTGAGAAGTCAGCATTTAAAAGACCTTCTTGTCCAAATATATAAGAAACTAATAATAAAAATAGCAATAGTTTTTTAAACATTTTAACTCCAGCCTTTTTCTGTGTAAGTATAGCTAAATTGCTATATTAGTTAGCATATCAATCCAAAAATATTTTATATTTGTACCTCTATCAAGGACTTTCCAACCATATGTTATTGAATGATATTGCAATTTATTATCAATAATTTTAAAGGTCATTTCTTTATTTGATTCTACACCTAAAATTTGTGTAAAGTTTACATATACATAATTATCTTCAATATCTAATTCATAAGTAAAATCTTCTAAATCTTCAAATTGTTTTTTAATAAAATCTTCAATTTTTTCTTTTAACATAATGCATATCCTTTAAATTTACATAATATTGTACTGTATTTGCATTATATTAAATTAAAACTTGCTCTTTGAAAATAGATTATTTTTAGCTAGAATTTAATAAAAGGAAAAATTATGAAACTTTTACTAATAGTTAGCATATTACTAAGTTCAGTTTTTGCTTCACCACCAGAAGAATTTGATAGAGAAAGATATGAAATAGGAGAGCAAGTATTTGATAATAAATGCAGCTCTTGCCATGTTAAATCAATGGATATTCAAGTTCTAATGAGTAACTTTATTGAGCATGATAATAAAGTTTTAAAACTAAAGGCCCCAACAGGAAATGAAATATCATTTAGATTAAAAAGCCAGATTGGTAGTAAAGATGACATCGAATTCCAAATAGAAGAAGTTGCAGATTTTGTAAAAGATTACCTAATCAATCCAGATAAAGCAAAAACAGTATGTCTAGAAGGTGTTGTAAAACACTTTGATACAATGCCTTCCATGAAAGGAAAAGTTACAGAAGAAGAGATGGAAGATGTAACATTCTTCTTATATTTTTTAGAAGGATGGAATGGAATTAATGAGTATTATGAAAAAGATGAGTTTTAAATATAAATGAAAAAGATATTATTAATAGCACTAATAGCTTCTTCTTATAGTTTATATGCAAATGAAGTAAAAGTAGTCGATGTAAAAGCAAATTGTTCTACCAGTCGTGTATGTACATTTGATGTAACACTAAAGCATCAAGACACAGGCTGGAAGCACTATGCAAATAAATGGGAAATCTATACGCCAGAAGGTAAACTACTAGCTAAAAGAACTTTATATCATCCACATGTAAATGAACAACCATTTACTAGAAGCTTATCAGGAGTTAAAATACCAAAGGGATTAGATAAAGTAATTGTAAAAGGTCATGATTTGATTCATGGATATTCTGATGATGTTTTTGTTTATAAGTTTAAATAATAAAATTAAAAAGGATTTTAGATTAGAGAAGAACTAATAAGAAAAGGTGTTTTAGTAGGGGTTTTATTGTTAATCCTACTTGTGTATACTTTACTTAGATAGATGAAGAAAAACTAAAGAGACAAAATGATTCAAAACAACCTTAGCTTAACTAAGGCTGTATAATAGAGATACCTTTATAAGTAAATATTAACTGTAAAGTCTATATTCTCAATATATGGTAACATTATATAAAAGATACATAATAATTTGCTTTTATACTTTAGTTTCATAGAACTCCTTACTTCATTATTTGATTAATGAATCTTAAAGAAGTTTTCAGTCATACTTTCAATGATGAAATAGAAAGTGTACTGGTTTATCTTCTTCAAGATTTTAAATCAGTATAGTTTTATGACATTTCGGTCAAACTGCTATCTCTTAGAAATCATCAAAATCAATTGAACCTTTTGAATAATTAACAACATTCCCTTCAAAGAAGTTAGTTCTTTGATCATTAAATGACGCATATCCATCTACCCATGGTATTGGATGCTTCACGTTGTATTCTGGTTTATAACCAACTGCATCAAGTCTTTTGTCTGCTAGGTATTGAATATATTGTTTGATAATCGCATCTGTAAATCCTAAGATTTGACCTTGTGTGATATATGAACCCCATGAAGCTTCAAGTTCAACTGCTTTTCTAAACATTGCTCGAACCTTTGCTTCTAATTCAGGTGTAAATAAATCTGGTCTTTCTTTTCTAACAGAGTTAATCATATTTTGAAATAATAAAAGGTGCGTTACTTCATCTCTTTGAATAAATCTAATCATTTGTGATGAACCTAGCATCTTTCCTGATTTTCCAAGTGCATACATAGCTGCAAATCCAGCATAGAAGTATAAACCTTCTAAAATTTGGTTTGCAAACAAAGCGAGTACAATTTTTTCATCTGTAATATCACCTGCAAGATTTTTATATACATCTGCAATATAATTGTTTTTCTCTCTTAATTGTGGATCATTTTTCCACATATCATAAATCTCATCTGTATTATCTGAAATAGATTCAACCATAACTGCATATGATTTAGAGTGATTTGCTTCTTCATAAGCTTGTCTTGAAAGGCATGCATTTACTTCAGGAGCTGTAATATATGGATTGATATTATCCATTAAGTTATTTGTTTGTAAAGAATCCATAAATATTAATTGTGATAAAACTAAATCATACATTCTTTTTTCAGGAGGTGTTAAATACTTATAGTCTTTAGCATCTCCTGTCATTTGTACTTCTTTAGGAAACCAAGTGTTACCTTCCATTGTATCCCAAAGATTAAGAGCCCATTGGTACTTCATCTTTGTGAAATTGATCATACCATCACTATTCCCACCAAAAATTCTTCTATCATTTAAATTTTCTTTTGAATCTGGGTTATATATTACTTTTCTATCCATGGGTCCCTCTATATTTTCTTCAATTTTTTATAAGTCATAAACAGCTTGTCCTATTGACAACCTGAACATTCCATACTTCTATCTTCTACATCATTACTAGCTTCTGGTGATTGAGATCTTAAATAATAAGTAGATTTAAGTCCTAACTTCCAAGCAAGAGTATAAATCTCATGTAAATATTTACCACTTGCTTTATCTAAACTCATGAAAATATTTGTACTTTGACCTTGATCTATCCATTTTTGTCTAATTGCAGCAGCTTTAATTACTTGTAACTGATCAATTTCAAAAGCAGGTGTATAATAAGACCATGTTTCTGGATTTAATTTTGGAACTACAACAGGAATTAATCCTGATAAGTTTTCTTCAAACCATTTTCTTTTATAAACTGGTTCAATAGCTTGTGTAGTACCAACTAAAATAGAAATAGATGATGTAGGAGCAACAGCCATTAGGTAACCATTTCGCATACCATTTGTTTTTACTTGTTCTCTTAAAACATCCCAATCATAAGCAGAATCAAATAAATCTTTTTCTACAAGTGCATTTACAGCTTGAGGTGCATGATCATGAGGCATAATACCTTGAGACCATTTAGAACCTTCAAATGTTGGATAAACACCTTTTTCAACACCTAATTTAGATGAAGATGAAATTGCATTATATGAAATTGCTTCCATGATAGTATCAATCTTTTTAAAGTGTTCTTGCGATCCCCATGCTAATTTATTTGCAGCTAGCATTTCTGCTTCACCCATAACACCAAGTCCAATTGATCTTGATTTTAAGTTAGTAGCTTTTACTTTTCTTAATGGATAGAAGTTTAAATCAATTACATTATCAAGCATTCTAATTGCAATTGGAACAACTCTTTCAATATCTTCTCTTGTATTAATTCTAGAAAGGTTTACAGAAGCTAAGTTACAAACAGCCGTATCTCCATCTATTTTTTGTTTTTCAACAATAAATACTTTTTTGCCATTAATTGAATCAAGTGCTGTTACTTTATTCGCTTTCTTTTCAATACCACCATCAACTATTACTAAATCATTTTCTTCATAAGTAGAAATTGAACCATCGTTAAATTCTAACTTGATTTTATAGTGATTTGGATTTGTATTTTGGAAAATCTCTGTACAAAGATTTGAGCTTCTAATATGTCCAACGTGTGAGTTTGGATTTGCTCTATTTGCATTATCTTTAAAACAAAGGAATGGCGAACCAGATTCGAAATAAGATGTTAAAATCTTTTTCCATAAATCTTTGGCTTTCATTCTATCTTTTGTAATACTTTCATCTTTTTCATAAGCTTCATATCTAGATCTAAATGCATCACCGTGAAGTTCAGATAAATCTTTTACTTCATAAGGATCAAATAAAGTCCAATAAGAATCTTCTAGAACTCTTTCCATGAAAAGGTCAGTAATCCATAAAGAAGGGAATAAATCATGTGCACGACGTCTTTCTTCTCCTGAGTTTTTCTTTAAGTCAATAAAGTCAACTATATCCATATGCCAAGGTTCTAAATAAACTGCAATTGCACCTTTTCTAGTACCTAATTGATCAACTGCTAAAGCAACATCATTTGTAATTTTTAAGAAAGGTACTGTTCCACCAGCTGCACTTTTGTGGTCATCAATAACACCACCTAAAGCTCTAACTTGGTTCCAATCCCATCCAATTCCACCACCATATTTAGATAATAGTGCCATTTCATGATAAGAGTCAAAAATACCTTCAATATTATCTGGCGTTGAACCAATATAACAAGATGAAAGTTGATGTCTATTTGTTCTAGCATTTGATAATGTAGGCGTTGCTAACATAACTTCAAACTTAGAAACTACATCATAGAACTCTTTAGCTCTTTGCATTTTATTTTCTTCATCTTGTGCAAGGAAAATAGCAATTGCCATAAACATTTGCTGTGGTAATTCAATAGGATTACCCTCTTTATTTTTGATTAGATATCTATCATATAATGTTTTTATACCAAGATAATTAAATAAATAATCTCTTTCTGGTTTGATATAGTCATTTAATTCATCTAAATCAAAACCTTCACCTAAATTAGGAAGTAATCTTCCTGCATCTTTACCATATTGTAAATATTCTTTAAAGTGACAGTAAGGTTCACCTTTAATTCCATGAGTAGCTTTTCCAACTCTGTGATATAAATCAAAAACAAATAGTCTAGCTGCTGTAAATGTCCAGTTTGGAACATCAATATCAATTTTCTCAACTGCTGTTTTAATTAGTGCATCTTGGATATCAGAACTACTCATTCCATCAATAAATTTGATTTGTGAGTCAAGTTCTAATTCACTTTGAGATACCCCTTCTAAGTCTTCAGTAGCTTCAATAGTCATCTTTTGGATTTTTGTAATATCTAAAACTTCTTTACGACCATTTCTTTTTTGAATCATAATTGCCATATTTAATTACCTTTTATTTTCTTATGTTTTCTTATATTAAATCTACTTGAATACTCTTTTAAAGATTGCGCTTACGTTTTTAGTGTAATATTCAAAATTAAAACACTCTCTAATTTGTTTTTCAGATAAAGACTTACCTAACTCTTCATCAGCTAATAAATATTGTAAGTATAAAGACTCACCTTTTTTATTAGTTGAAGGTTTTCCTTGTTGAATTTCTTGCCAAACTTTCATAGCATTTCTTTGTACAATTCTATATGCATCTTCTCTTGAAACACCTGCAAGTGGTAGTTCTAATAATACTCTTTGTGAAAATACTAATCCACCTGTTAAGTTTAAGTTTTTCATCATATTTTCAGGCATTACTGTTAAGTTTGCAATTACATTGTTCATTCTGTGAAGCATAAAATCAGATGTAATAAATGCATCTGGTAACCAGAATCTTTCACTTGATGAGTGAGAAATATCTCTTTCATGCCATAAAGCAACATTTTCCATAGCAGGTGCAGCAAATGATCTAATAGTTCTAGCTAATCCTGTAATATTTTCAGTTAAAATTGGATTTCTCTTATGAGGCATCGCAGAAGAACCTTTTTGGCCTTTTGCAAAAAATTCTTCACATTCATAAACTTCTGTTCTTTGTAAATGTCTAACTTGAACTGCAAATTTTTCAATACTAGAAGCCATTGATGCTAATGCTGTTGCTAATCTTGCATATCTATCTCTATGAACTACCTGGTTTGAACAAGGTTCTGGTTTTAAACCTAATTCTTTCATAGCATACTCTTCTAATTTTAAAGGAGCATGAGCAAAGTTACCCATTGCGCCTGAAATTTGACCAACAGAGATAACTTTTCTTGTTTCTTTAAGGTTTTTAAGATGTCTAGACATTTCATCATACCAAACAGCAAGTGTTAAACCAAAAGTAATAGGCTCACCATGAATACCATGAGATCTACCTACCATTAAAGTATATTTATGCTCTTTTGCTCTTTTTTTGATAGATTTCATAAGAATTTTAACATCTTTGATGATTAAATCTAAAGAATCTCTCATTTGAAGTGCAACTCCAGTATCTACAGCATCTGATGAAGTCATTCCATAATGAAACCATCTAGATTCTTCACCAAGTGATTCTGAAACACTTGTATTAAATGCAATTAAATCGTGTTTAGTTATAGCTTCGATTTCTTCTATTCTTTCAACTGAGAAAGTTGCATTTTTTACAATTTTTTTAGCATCTTCATCTGGAATTAATCCAATTTTGTTCCAAGCTTTAACTGCTGCTTTTTCTACTTCTAACCATGCTGCATATCTTGCTTGTTGTGTCCATTTTGAACTCATTTCTTCTCTAGCATATCTTTCAATCATCTACATGTCCCTTGTTATCAATGTTTTTTTATTTTATAAAAAATTAGTATTTATTTTAGTATGATATACTATCTAACCTAGGCAAAAATAAACATAAAAAATAAGATAAATTTTGACCTATTTGAAAAAAAAATTAGGATTTAATATTGCCATTTATACTAAAAAAAATTAAAGCGATAAAAGATAAAAAACTTAGTCTATTTCTACTACAAGATTTAAAAATAAACCACCGAAGTACCCAACGATACGCAGCTCGTGGTAGAATATTTGATGAAGATATGAAGACAATTAAAGCAAGTGATAAAATCCCTAGTGAATTTATTTATATGGCTGTTTTTGAGGGTCATACACGAGGTTTAAAGCCTCTTATTGAGTTTCCTGAGTTTGCTATTTTTGATAAGCCAACACACCTTATGGTACACCCCATTTCAAAAAATACAAAATACTCACTTTTAGATGAAATTAGACATCATTTTGGTGAAAATGCCAATTTAATACATAGAATTGATGCAGAAACATCTGGACTTGTAATAGTTGGAAAAAACAAAAAAAGTGAAAAAACTTTAAAAGATATGTTTGAAGAAAAGAAATATCATAAGTCATATTTAGCAATCGTAGAAGGTCATATAAAAGATGAAGTTACAATAGACTCAAAACTTGAAAAAGAGGGTTTAAATATTGGCGTTAGAATGAAAGCAGGAGATAGTGGAAAAGAGTCTTGTACTATTATAAAACCTATAAAATATAATGAAAAAAATAAGACAACCCTAATAGAAGCAATTCCATTAACAGGAAGACAACATCAAATAAGAGTGCATTTATATTCAATTGGACATAGAATTGTAGGTGATCCTATTTATGGTGTAGATGATGAAATTGCAGAGGATTATTTAAATAAATCATTAGATAAAAATTTAAGAGAGAAAGAAACAGGAAGTCATAGATTATGGCTTCATGCTAATTATTTAGAATTTACTTTTAAAAATATTACTTATAAAATAAAATCAAAAAATCCTGATATTTATAATTTTTTTAATAAAGAAGTAGGGCGATAAATAAATACCTTGAAAACTTTGCAATTACGACAAGTAAAATAAATAGTTTTAAATTAAACTTTAAAACTCCAGCTATGAAAGTAAGTGGGTCTCCTATTATTGGAACCCACGAAAACAAAATACAAAACCATCCATACTTATCAAAATACTTTTTGCTTTTTAATATAGACTTTTCTTTTAATAAATTTTTTTTTATTAAAAACTCTTCACCTTTTAATCCCAAAAAATAGTTAAGTATAGAACCTAATGAGTTTCCAAGAGTTGCTATAAATACTAAATAAACAATATTAAAACCCTCTTTAATATCATAAATAAGTAAAGCTTCACTTCCAAAAGGAATTAATGTTGCAGAAATAAAAGCAGAAAAAAATAGAATTAAATATGTCATTTAATTCTAAATATCTTTTTTACTTTTGATAAAGGAACCTCTGAAATAAATACACCGAATAATATTGTTACAGATGCAATTAATTCAATAATTGTAAGTTTTTCATTTAATACAAGAAAAGCTAAAATAAGAGTAAACACAGGAATTAGATATATAAAAATAGCTGCTTTTGATGCTTCAATTTTCGTAAGTGCATAATTATATAAACCATAACCACCAAGAGTAACCACAACACCTAAATACAGAACACATAAAACTGAAGTAAGTGTTATACTAAAATCAGTTGTAAAGACTTCATAAAGGAAAAATGGAAAGAAAAAGATTGCTCCAATAAATACTTGAATTGCTGTAATAAATAAAGCCGAATACCTATTTGCTAAATATCTTGCAACTATTGTATATCCAGCACCACAAACCATTGCAAGAAGTTCGAAGAAATTCCCAAGAATAGGGTTTGGAGCACTTATACTTGATGTACTTTGTAAACTTAACCAAACAACTCCAGCAATTGCTATAAAAGAACCTACAAGTAATTGCTTAGTAATAATTTCTTTTAAAAAATATCCAGCAGCCATTGCAGTAATTACAGGCATCAATGAAGTTATCATTCCAACTTGAGAAGCTGTTGTAAGCTGAATAGCCTTAGCTTCAAATATAAAATATAAACATGGCTCAAAAAAAGCTAGAAGAATGATGTATTTAATATCGCGTTTAGAAAATTCATATTTTAAAAAACTTTTTATAAAATAAACAAAACAAAGAGAGGCTATTGCCATTCTAAAAAATATTACGGTGTAGGGTTCTAAATCATTCATAGCTAATTTTAAAGCAATAAAAGAACTAGCCCAAATAAACATAGCAAATATTAAAGATAATATTCCTATAAAATTAAAGTCTTTTTTCAATTTTTTTTCCAATCTATTTAAATAATTTCCGTATTATACATATAATTTGCAATAAGTAAAGTACTTTATAATAAATTTAAGATTTTTTAGATATAATTCATCTTCAAAAGAGAAGCACTGAAAATACATCGGTATTTTGAGTGCTCTTCTTTAGACCCTTACAATTATTATCAAAGACAACGCCCCAGGATGGGAACATAGCAAGGCACCTTTTTTAATGGTGTGTTTGGGTATCTGGAGAAGAGTACTTTTTAAGTACTCTTTTTTTTTGCACTATTTTTAATAAAATACAATTACTACAATAAATCTTCAAAATTTGAATTTAAAATCAAAAGCTTTTTATCACTTTTATTATAAATAAATCTTTCATCATTATCTTTTATAGCATTTAGAATTGTTAATTTTATATCATTTTGTGATTTATGATTTCTCTTCATGAAAAGTGTAAACTCTTTTAATGTAATAAATTTAGAAGTTTTATTAAAAACAGTATCATTAGTTTTTTTAAGTTCCTCGATTTGAGGTTTATAAATAGAACGCATTTCGTTAAATGCACTTTGCAAAAGTTTTATTTCTGAATTTAAAACACTCATCATATCTTTTTGATTTCGTTCTAATCTATTTATTTCAGATATATATTGTTTTTTCATCCATTTTTGTGATTTTTTTAATAAAGCAATTTGTTCATCTTTAACCTCAATAATTAAACTTACATCATTATTTTGATTTGTTTTATTAGAAGTACTTACTTTAGTAGATTCATTTTCCATTTTATCAGTGATATAAACAAAAATTTTACCAGATTGTTTAATTGATTTTAATTGATTTTTTTTTATTCTATAGTGTACACCTTGTAAAGAAAGCCCAAGGATTTGAGCTGCTTGAGTTGTAGTAACTAATCTTTCCAAGGTTTATACCCTACATCTTTGCAGAGTCTATTTCTATTACCGTATGCACATTTCCTCTTGGTTTAAAATCAGCAATAACTTTTAACCATCTAGGACTTAATTTTTCATATAAAGTATCAAATATTTCATTTGCAGAATTTTCATGTGAAACTTCTCTAAACATAAATGTATTGATATAAATTTTTAATGCTTTTAATTCTATAACTTTTTCATCTGGAGTATATTGAATTTTAATAGTTGCAAAATCTGGATATCCACTTCGTGGACATTTTGCCATGAACTCAGGTAATTCAATATCTATAATATAATTTTTTTTATTTGTATTTGGCCAAAAGTTTTCATCGTTGTTAATATCAAATTCTCTTATTTCTCTTTCACCATATTTCATTTCCATATTTTTTATAACCTTTATTAGTATTAATTTAGGCAATTTTATCTAAATATTACTTACAATTATTACTAATTGAAAAAATACATTAATTTATGTATAATCCGTGAAATTGATAAATATTTAAAATAAGAGAGAATTATGACTGATAAAATATATGATATTGTAATAATTGGTGGAGGTCCCGGTGGAATAGGCTGTGCAATTGAAGCCTCATCACATAAAATAGGTGAAATTTTACTAATTGAAAAAACTGATAACCACTCAAATACTATTAGAAAATTTTATAAAGATAATAAAAGAGTTGATAAAGACTATAAAGGTCAAGTTGCAACTTTACAAGGAAATGTAGATTTCTTTGATGGAACAAAAGAGACAACGCTTGATTATTTTGATGATTTACTTGATAGTGATAAAATTGATTCTTCTTTTAATACAGAAGTAGAAAAAATTGTAAGAGTTGGCGAATTATTAGAAGTTCATACATCAAAAGGTATAGTAAAAACTAAAAATGCTGCTGTTACTATTGGTAAAATGGGTAAACCCAATAAGCCTTCTTATAAAATCCCTCCATCAATTAGATCACAAGTTAATTTTAATCTTGATAAGTGTTCAAGAAATGAAAAAATTTTAGTAGTAGGTGGTGGAAATTCAGCTGCTGAATATGCATACGATTTAGCAGATCAAAACAATAACATAACTTTAGTTTATAGAAAAGCTGAGTTTTCAAGATTAAATGAAATTAATGAAAAAACACTACTACGATACCATGGCGAAGAGAAACTAAGACTTAGAATGAGTACAGATATTGAGTCTTTAGAAAATGAAGCTGGAAAAGTAAAAGTAAATTATAATGATGGTTTTTCTGTTCTTTATGACAGAGTAATTTATGCAATTGGGGGAACAACTCCTGTTGATTTCTTAAAATCCTGTGGTGTTGATGTTGACGAAAATTCTAAACCAATTTTTGATGAACATCATGAAACAACAGCAAAATGTGTTTATGTGGCAGGTGATATTGCACTTAAATCAGGTGGATCAATTGCTATTGCTTTAAACCATGGATATCATATTGTAAATAATATTATTAGAAAAAGAGGTCAAATTTTCTCTCATACTGATATTGTTGCAAAACTAGAAGAATCTAAATAAAAACATAGCTTATTAGCTATGTTTTTAGACTATTAAATATGGAAGTTCAATTTTAAATATTGCTCCTAAATTACCATTTCTACAACTAATCTCTCCATTTAATTGATTTACAACAATATCATAAGATAAATATAAACCAACTCCAACACCTTTTGAATTAAACTTAGTTGTAAAATAAGGTTCAAAGATATTACTTATAATATCTTTATCTATTCCACCTGCATTATCTTCTATTTCTATTATTACACTATTTTTTGTTTTTAATACTCTTATATTTATAATTTTTTGTTTTAGAGACTTATTTTTAATTAAAGCGGTTCTTGCATTAATTAAAATATTATATGCAACCTGAGATAAAAGATTTGGAACAGTTTTTATATTAATATCTTTATCAATAAAATCAAACTTAACTTCAATAAAATTACTTTTTAAAGTATCTGAATGCATTATGATTAAATCAAAAATGATATTTTCTAAATTTACAATTTCAATATTACAACTATCATCTGAATATTTACTAAAAGTATCAATAGTTTTAGTAAGATACGCGATATTTTCCATAACTACTTTATAACTATTATTAAACTCATCATCTTCTAATATGTTCAATTCTTTTTTTAATTTTAAACCAGAAGTTACTGTTGATATTACAGATAAAGGCTGTCTCCACTGATGTGCAATATTTCTAAGAAGTTCACCCATTTGTGCCATTTTGGATTGCTCATAAATATATTTTTCTTGGTTATGTCTTTTTTTTACTTCATCTTTAACTTTTAAATCTAAACTTTCATTTAATTCTTTTAACTCTTTAGTTCTTATCTTTACTTTTTTTTCTAATAAAGAATATGATTTAAATACTTCATCATCTTTTTTCTTTAAATACTTTACCATAAGGTTAAAATTGTTAGTAAGCTCATATATCTCATCTTCTGAGCTTTTATTTACTATTTCTTTATAGTTTCCTCTTACAATTGCCTTAGTACTTTCAGTAAGCATTAAAATAGGTCTTAGAAGCCATTTTGTTAAGAAAAAGATAAAAAAAGATAGGAAGATAAAAGACACAAGTGTCATAAGTAAAAAATTTTTATAAATATTATATAAATTTTTATTGTATTCATCAAGTGAAAAAGCTATATGTACCCAACCCCAATTATAAGAAGTAACTTGAATAGGGTAAACATAATGAAAAATATCTTCATTGCAAATAGAACAATTTATAATAGCATTTTCAATTTTTTCTGTTTGTAAAGATCTTGCATTATCAGCAATTTTAGAAAGAGATATCCACTTATTATTTTTAATTAAAATAGCATCTTCATTATTTTTATTGAATATAAAATATTTAATCAGATTATTCTCTTTTAATATTGAAAAAGAGTTTTCTATAATAGCTCCATAATCATCAGATAAAATAGCTTCCGTATTGGCAATGATAATTGTTTTAACAATGATATTAGCTTGATTTTCCATAATTTTTAAATTAGCTTTTTTTTGATCATGGATATTTATGATTCCATAAGTAATAAGTATAAAAGTAATTATTACTAATATTGAAAGATAAAACTTTACAAAAAGATTAAATTTCATTCTTTCTTATACTTGCTTTTTAGTTTTCTATATCCTTGGTAATAATCATATAACTTATCTAAATCACTTTTTTCAATACGACTAATTTCTTTAACTTTTAAGATATCAAAAAGTTCATGATTATCTTCATTAATAAAAAAACTACTTATAGATTTTTTAAATACTTTCATATTATCTGATGTATTTTTTTTATTAAAAAATATAAGTAAATTTGGGAAAATTTCGGGGCTTGTTTCTAAAATATTTATTTTTTTATTTATTGCGGGATTTAACTCAAGCATAATATCGTATTCATTTGAAGTTATTACAGCTGCATCATATTTATTAAAGTAAACTTGTAATAATAAGGAGTTTTTATTATTAAAATTTATTTTTGACATTATATCATCAATATTTTTTTTACTATTTTCTAAATAAATTTTTTCAAAGAAGAATTTTCCAAACTTATTTTCTTTGTCAATAGCAATTTTTTTATTTTTTAGATCTAAAATATTATTAATATTACTATTTTTATTAACAATCAAATACATTTTCTCTAATGACTTATTTTTACTTTTACCTAATTGCCAATAATCAATAGTATTTTCATCAATTTTTTCTTTATTATATAAATAAGAATAAGCAACTAAAGAAATAATATCTAGTTTACCATTATTGTAATCATCAATAAAATCTTGTTTATTATTATATGGTACTAAATTAATATTATTATTAATATTTTTAACAAAATCATTTATCCAAATATCTAAAGCACTTTTCGAATTTTTATAATTAGATATAATATCTTCATCATGATAGTATGCAACATCAATATTTTTTGTTTTTCCATTTGAATACATAATTAATGGTAAAAAAAGAAGTATTAGTATTTTAAAGTTCATGCTAGAAGATATCCTAATAATTAGTTTAGTAAAGAAGTTTTTAGAGACTAAAAAAGTCTCTAAAAAGTTTTAAACGTCTAAGTGTTCAACGTCTTTTGCATGTTCTTCGATATAGTTTCTTCTAGGTTCTACTTCATCACCCATGAATAATGTAAATGTATCAGATGCAACTTCAGCATCTTCAACAGTAACTCTTAAAAGTCTTCTAGCTTCAGGAGTCATTGTAGTTTCCCATAATTGTTCAGGATTCATCTCTCCTAGTCCTTTATATCTTTGGATATAAGCACCTTTTTTAGCTAAATCTTCAATTTCATCTAAAATTTCAATTAAATCTCTACCTTCAAACATAGAAATATCTCTTTCAATTAGCTTACTAAAGATGTATGTAGCCTCAGAAAAATAAGGTGATGCAAATAATTCATCATCAATAATAAGTTCTTCTAAACCAGCTCCTGTTTGTACAAACAGTTGTATTTTAGTATCAGTAATTGTTTTAGAAAGAATATTATAACCCTTAATATCAAGGAATGATTTAACTTCTTCAAATAATTTATCAAACTCTAAATTAACCAAATCAGAATTTTCAATTAAGTGCTTTAATACTTCAGGTAAAGAGTATCTTTTTTCTAATTGAGCTAACATTCCTCTATATCTTGAAACAGTTTTAAATAAATCAACTAAATCGTTATAACCTAAACCTTCAAAAGTAAATGATTCTAAACCATTTTCAATTAAGAAGTTAGATAATGCTGTATCATCTTTTAAATAAGTTTCATTTTTACCTTTTTTATATCTGTATAAAGGTGGTTGTGCAATATATAAGTAACCACTATCAACAATAGGTCTTAAGAATCTAAAGAAGAAAGTTAAAAGTAAAGTTTGAATGTGAGATCCATCAACATCGGCATCCGTCATAATAATAATTTTATGATATCTTACTTTTTCAGCATTAAAATCTTCACCAATTCCACAACCAATTGCAGTAATCATATTTCTAATTTCATCTGATTTTAAAATTTTATCTAGTCTTGATTTTTCAACATTTAAAATCTTACCTTTTAGTGGTAAAATTGCTTGATAAACTCTATCTCTACCTTGCTTAGCTGAACCACCCGCTGAATCCCCTTCTACTAGATATAATTCTCTAACTGCTGGATCTTTAGATTGACATTCAGCTAATTTACCTGGAAGTGTTCCAACTGTCATAGCATCTTTTTTTCTAGTTAAATCTCTAGCTTTTTTTGCAGCTTCACGTCCACGTGCTGCCATTAAAGCTTTTTCCATAATAGCTTTTGCTTGTTGTGGGTTTTCTTCAAAATGTTTTACTAATGATTCAAATGTAACTTTTTGACAAATAGGTTTTACATAAGAAGACCCTAATTTACCTTTTGTTTGACCTTCAAATTGTGGTTCTGGAACTTTTACTGAAATAATTGCAATAAGACCTTCTCTTACA
Source organism: Poseidonibacter lekithochrous (assembly GCF_018861145.1). Lineage (GTDB taxonomy): Bacteria > Campylobacterota > Campylobacteria > Campylobacterales > Arcobacteraceae > Poseidonibacter > Poseidonibacter lekithochrous_A. The sequence goes on along the minus strand of NZ_JAHKQT010000028.1, from coordinate 16,507 downwards.
TCATCACCTGTAATTTTTGCATCTTTATCTCTTGCTGAAGCATTTTCATTTACATATTTTACAATTGCACGAGTAAGTCCAGCTTTAAAACCTGCTTCATGAGTTCCCCCATCAATTGTTCTAATATTATTTACAAATGAAAGTGTTTTTTCAGTATACGTAGTATTATATAAAACAGCAAAATCTGCTTCAATATCATCTTCACTTACGTTAAATGAAACTGCTTCAGTAACAGCTGTGTCTTTATTTATATCATTAGCAAATTGTGCAAGTCCACCTTCAAAATGGTAAACTTCTTTTTTATTAACTCTTTCATCTTTTAATTCAATAGTAATACTTGGATTTAAATATGCAATTTCTCTAAATCTTTTTGATAAAATATCAAATTGGAAATTTACAGTTTCAAAAATAGTTTGATCTGGCCAAAATTCAATTGTTGTACCAGTTTTTTTACAAGTATCAATAACTTTTAAATCTTCAACTGGAATACCTGTTGTAAATTCTTGATAATGTACTTCATTATTTTGGTAAATTGTCATTTTTAATTCACTAGATAGCGCATTTACAACAGAAACACCTACTCCATGAAGTCCACCTGATACTTTATAAGTATCTTTATCAAATTTTCCACCAGCATGAAGTACTGTTAATGCTACTGTTGCAGCTGATTTTTTCTCAGTAGGATGCATTCCTGTTGGAATACCTCTTGCATTATCTGAGATTAAACAAGATCCTTTTTTTGTAATAGTAACTTTAATAGTATCACAGTATCCTGCCATTGCTTCATCAATAGAGTTATCTACTACTTCATAAACACAGTGATGTAAACCATTTACACTAGTATCTCCAATATACATACCTGGTCTTTTTCTTACTGCTTCAAGACCTTTTAAAACTTTTATATTGCCAGCGCTATATTCATTACTCATTGGTGGTTTCCTTTTCTATTTTTCTAAAACAATTGGCATTACAATTGTATAAAATTTTTCATCTTCTAAATAAAATGGTAAGTTTGATTCGTTAAAACCTACTGTTATTTTTTCATTGTTTGTCATACTTAAAAAATCTAATAAGTATTTTGCATTTACTGCTAAGTAAAACTCTTTATCTATATTTAAATCCATATCAATTTGAGTTTTAGATTCTGTATCTTCATCTAAAGATTCAAAAACTATTCCTGTAGAATTAAATGTAACTTTAATATTTGAGAATAGTGAAGTTACAAGTTTAATTGATTCTATTAATATATTTTTTGGTAAAGATAAATTGTATTTTAAATTTTGTGGAATAATTCTTTCATAATCTGGATATTTACCATTGATTAATTTTGTAAAGAAAGTCATTTTATCATTCGATATTACAAGATTTGTTTCATCATAGTTTATACTTGCTTCATCTAAAAAAAGTTTTTGTATTTCTATTATTGCTTTTTTAGGAATAATAAATTGAGATTCTTCATTGTTAATATTTTGTAAATGTGAAATTGCTAATCTTCTAGTATCTGTTGAAACAAAATTTATTTTAGAATTTTTTATATCTATTAATGCACCATTTAATTCAAATTTAGGATTGTTATTATCAATAGCAGGTGTAATTTTTCTTACTGAATTAATAAAATTTAATGTTGAAATATCTAAGTTTTTTAAATTATCAGATTTAGTTAATGATGGATATTCATTAGCATCATACATTGGTAATTTAAAAGTAGATTTATTTTGTTTGATAATTATATTATTAGCAACTACTTCGAATATAATATCTTCATTTTTTAATCTTTTAATAATACCTAATAAATTAGAACCATTTGTTGTAGCTTTTCCATCTACGCTATCAGATATATTTTCAATATGTGATTCTAAACCAATTTCATAATCTGTTGCTTTTAAAATTAATTTTCCATTTGTAGTTTCTAGATATATATGTGATGTAATAGAACTAGCATCTTTTTTCTCTAAAAAAGGTTGCATTGATGATATTACATTTTCAATGATATTTTTTGTAATTACAAACCTCATTTTATCTCCTATTTTTTTATTTAAAGTAGTGGTAGTAGTAGAGCATGTGAAAAGATGAAAACACATCTTCGTAAACGATTGAGTCGAAACTCTTTCATGTGACTAAACGAAATGAAATATTCACACCTTTTCACACAATCTCTTTAAACTTTTTCAAGCTTGTTACTTTTACCACTCCTTATTTATGATTTTATTCTTTAAATTTTCAATAATTAACTTAAAGTTTTCGTCTTTTTCAATTAACTCATTTGCTTTTTTAATATTATGAGAAATTGAACTGTGATCTTTCATTCCAACGAACTTTGCAATATCTGGCATTGAGTTATGTGTAAGCTCACGTGCAAGATATATAACAACTCTTCTAGCATTTGCTACCGTTGCTGTTCTTTTCTTAGATTTAATATCACTAGGTTTTATATTAAGCTCACTTGCAACGATGTTTATTACATCAGGGAGTTTAATATTTTCTTTTGTTTCTTTTATTTGATCTTTTAATAAACCTTGAACCATTTCAAGATTAATTTCTTGGTTTAAAAGCGATGCAGACGCATTAATCCTAATTAAAACACCTTCGATTTCTCTAATTGAGTTATCTAAATTTGTTGCAATAAAGTTAATAATTTCTCTACTTAATGAAATACCGTTTAATTCAGACTTCTTTTCAATAATTGCAATTTTAGTTTCAAGTCCAGGTAATTGAATATCAGCTGTTAAGCCCCATTCAAACCTTGATTTTAATCTATCTACTAATCCTGCAATTTGAGACGGTAGTCTATCTGAAGTCATAACTATTTGTTTTTTTGCATTGTGTAATTCATTAAAAGTATGGAAAAACTCTTCTTGAGTTTGTTCTTTTCCCGATAAAAATTGAATATCATCGATTAATAAAACATCACATTGTCGGTATTTAGACCTAAAGTGTTCCATATTTTTATTTTTAATTGAGAAGGTAAAATCATTCATAAACTGCTCAATTGTTACATAAATTACAGTTTGACCTTTTTCAATTGCGGCATTTCCAACTGCTTGAAGTAAATGCGTTTTCCCCAGACCAGTTCCACCATAAATAAACAATGGATTGTATTGAATTCCAGGTTTATTTGATACAGCTAATGACGCATTATAGGCCATTTGGTTTGATGAACCTACAATAAATGAATCAAATGTATATGATGGATTTAATATTGTACTTTCAGCAGTTTTATTTTCAATCCGTTCTTTGATAATCTCTTTTTTTGACTTTTTTTCACCTGCAATTTTTATTTCAATTGTTGGTTTTGTCCCATCATATATTTCAAAACAATGTTGAATTACATCTGTGTATTTACTTTTAATCCATGAGGCGATATATTTATTAGCAACTTCAAAAATTGCAATATTATCGTCAGATGATATTTTTTTATATACAAGTTGCTTTAAGTATCTGTTGTAATCAGCAGAACTAGCTTCTTTTTGAATAATTGATAAAAACTCTTTGTGTGTCATTTAGTATTAACTCTTTTATTTATAAATAGTAATTATTATATCCAATTTTTAATAAAACTTATTAAATTACAATTTTAGTAACTTTATTAGTTCAAAAAAGACAAAAAAGATCTTAATTGTATATTTTACAAACTTTACAGATTTTTAGACTAATTAAATGTTGTACACATAGTGAATAACTCGTGAATAACTCATGTTGATTAAGTGAAAATTTATGTAAATAATACCATTATACGGGCTTAAGAACAAGTGAATAAAAAAATGAATAAAAAGAGTAAATAAGTGAAAATACTAGGAATTGACCCAGGTACAAGAAACTGTGGGTACGCAATAATAGAGAAAAATAGGGGTAGTATTAAGCTTATTGAAGCAGGTTTAATAAAAATAAAAGCAACAATTTTGCAAGAGCAAATTATGGAGATGACTGAAGGTTTTGATATGATTTTTAAGAATCATACAATAGATGAAGTTTCAATTGAAGATATGTTTTATGCATTTAATCCAAAAACAGTAATAAAATTAGCACAATTTAGAGGTGCTATTTCTCTTAAGATTTTACAAGAATTTGGAAATTTTGCAGAATATACTCCACTGCAAGTTAAAAGAGCAGTTACAGGAAATGGAAAAGCTGATAAGACGCAAGTTGCTTTTATGGTAAAAAAACTTCTTGGAATAAAAAAAGAGATAAAACCTTTAGATATAACAGATGCAATTGCAATTGCAATTACTCACTCACAAAGAATAAAATAGTGAACTTATTTCTAGTCACTTTATTTGCTATATTAGGAATTATTTGGGGTAGTAACTTTATTTATATGAAAATGGCTGCTGTTTATATAGATCCTATGCAAGTTGTATTTTATAGAGTTTTATTCGGATTTATTCCTGTATTTTTGTATGCAATATATAAAAATACTATAAAACTAGAACATTTAAAATATTCATTTCATTTTTTTATAATGTCCTTATTTGCTGCTGTAATTTATTATTATGGTTTTGTAAAAGGTTCTTCTTTACTTTTATCTGGAATTGCAGGAGCTTTAAGTGGTTCTGTCCCATTATTTTCATTTTTAGTTGCAAGTATTTTTTTAAAAGAAGAGAAGATAACTAAACTAGCAAGCATTGGCGTAATAGTTGGGTTTATAGGAATTATATTAATTAGTGGTGTTATAAATGAAGATATAGAAGGAAGTAATCTTGAAGGAATCCTAGCTATTGTAATAGGTTCTTTAAGTGTAGGTGCTTCTTTTATTTATGCAAAAAAATTTATAACTCCTTTAAAAATAAAAGCAGCGGCATTAGTTACTTATCAACTAGGCTTTGCTCTTATAATTTTATTGTTAATAACAGATTTAGAAGGTATTAATTATATCTGGAATGATTTTCATAGTGCAATTGGTATGGTCTTAGGATTAGGATTATTAGGGACAGGTGTCGCTTTTATTGGCTACTATTATTTAATAGAAAAATTGGGAGCTTTAAAAGCTTCTTCTATTACTTATATTCCTCCAGTTGTTGCACTTTTTATTGGTTTTTTTATTGTTGGAGAAAATATAAAGTTACTTGACTTTATTGCAACGGCTTTTATTTTTATTGGTGTATTTTTAATTAATAAAAGAAAAGCTTAGTTATAATTCGATTTATATAACAATAGGACAATAAATGAAAAGAATAGGTATTTTAGCTTCATATAATGGAAGTGGCTTCCAAACTATAAAGAAAGCTTGTGATGAAGGTATACTTAATGCACAAGTGAATGTAGTTGTATCTAATAACACAAATGCAAATGCTTTAAAAAGAGCAGAGCAAATGCAAATACCTAACTTTATAATTAATGCTAAGAAGTATCCAAATGAAGATTTAGATGAGAAGATTGCAGAACTATTTAAAGAGTTTAATTGTGATTATATTTTTTGTTCAGGATATATGAAAATAATAGGTTCAAAATTAATATCTTCATTTGAAGAAAAGATTATAAATACTCATCCTGCATTACTTCCTTCTAAGTATGGAGGAAAAGGAATGTATGGAAGATTTGTACATGAAGCTATTATAAAAAATAATGAAAAAAAATCAGGGGTAACTATTCATTTTGTAAATGAAAAATATGATGATGGTAGAATTATTTTGAAAAAAGAACTTGAACTTTTAGATGATGAAACAGTGGATTCTTTAGAAAGTAGAATAAAAGATTTAGAATCATTAGCAATTGTAGAGGCTTTTGAAAAATTACTAGCCTAAGCTAGTAATTTTTAATTAAATACTGAGTTTAATTCTTCAGCAGTTTTAATATATTTAACATCAGATACTTTACCATCTGTTATAGAATATACTGTAATATTATCTTCTTTTTTAGAAAATGATTTTGTTTGCTCTTCATCAACTAAAAGTATAGAAAAATCATATTTTTTCATTTTTGGTAATGCAAAAAACTTTGAAATTAAGCTTGGCATTCCTGAGATATCAGCTACATAATAAGCTTTATTAGCTTCTAAAAAACCTTTATCTTTTGCAGAGATATAATCTCTTAATATTTCACTTGTACCTTTATCCCCAGCAACTAAAATAGTTTTAGCGTCAGCACTAATTTTTTGAGCTTTCTCAAATTGATCTTTAATTTCAAATGTTGGTGTAGAATCCCCAATACTTAAAGCGTTTGCAAATGTTGCAACAAATAATAAAACTGAAAATAATATTTTTTTCATTTTTTCTCCTAAATTTTTAAATTGGCAGATTGTACCTATAAAAGATAAATGAAAAGTTAATCTAAAAATAAATTTTATTATTTAGATAAAGTAGGAAGATTCCAGCCTTCATAATATGCTAGTAATCGCAAAATAACACCAAAGATAAATACACCTATTAGTGCAGGAATACTTTGTAAATCAAAGATATGTAAAGCATAAGTAATAAGACCAACTATAATTGCAATTGTTGCATAAAACTCTGATACTAAAATAGATGGTACTCTATTTATTAATATATCTCTTATTGTTCCACCACCAACTGCTGTAATAAAGGCTAAAATGAGTACTCCTAAAAAGTTAAATTCATTTTCAATTGCAACTAATGATCCTGTAATTGCAAAAGATACAAGACCTACTGCATCAGAGATTATAAAGGCAGTTTTACCCTCTATATCAGCAATTTTATGAAGTTTAAATATAAGTGATATAATAACTGTTGCTATTACAAGTATTACAGGAAGGGTGTCAGTAAATACATAAGGTGTTTTTGAAGCTAAGACATCTCTTGTCATTCCACCACCAAGTGCTGTTAAAAATGCTGAGATAAAAACTCCAAGAATGTCAAGTTTATAATGTACTGCAATTAAAAATCCACTTAGTGCAAAACAGATTATTCCTATTAAATCAGCTATTTCTAATGCAGTCATTAATTTACCTTAGTTATAATTTTTCTGATTATACTAAAAAAGCTATCAAAATTTGTTAAAAAATTGATAAGCCAGTTTTACTTGTGAATAATTCTAAAGCTTTTGTACCTACTAAAGAATTTCCTTGCGCATTTAACTCAGGTGAATATACGCAAATTGCCATTTTTTGAGGAACAATAGCTACAATTCCACCTCCAACACCACTTTTTCCAGGAAGTCCAACTTTATATGCAAAATCACCTGAAGCATCATAGTGACCACAAGTTAACATTAAAGAACTTGTTCTTTTTGCTTTTGATATACTTGTTATTCTTTTATTTGTAAGAGGGTCAATACCATGGTTTGCTATATATTGCATTGATTGCGCAAGTTGAGAAGTACTCATCATAATAGAGCATTGTTTAAAATATGTATTTATAACAGTATCAATTTTATTATGAATATTATCATAGCTTTTTATCATATTTATTAATGCAAAATTTTTAAATCCATGTTCTAGTTCTGATGTATAAGTATCTTTATCATAAGTGATAGTTTCATCATTTGCAACTTTTTTTATAAAATCTAAGATATATTCAAAAGTATATTTTTTATGAATTGAAACTAGGGTATCTGTAGTTACTATTGCACCTGCATTTATAAATGGATTTCTTGGAATACCATTTTCATATTCAAGTTGAACTAAAGAGTTAAAAGGGTCACCAGAAGGTTCATGTCCTACTCTTTTGTAAAGATTTCTTCCATATTGTTCTAAAGCAAGAGAAAAAGTAAAAACTTTTGAAATACTTTGAATTGAAAATTTATGGTTTACATCTCCAACTCCAAAAGAAGTTCCATCAAATAAACGAATCGACATAATAAATTGATTGGGATCTACTTTAGCAAGTGCTGGAATATAATCTGCAACTTTACCTTGTGAAAAATAAGGTTGAATTTCTTTTTCTATTTCTTCGATTATTGTTTGATAATTCATTTGTTCTCGATAATTTTTTATAATTTATAAGGATTATACAAAAATAATCTTGAATATAGTCATTTATATTTTGAATAAAAAGAGGATTATAAAACCCCCCTTTTTTATTTTTGTATTATGTATTGTATAGTAGGACCACTACTATCAATTTTTAATACTTTATATCCATGATTTTTCATATCAATTGGAATATTATTTATACTTTGTGGACAATCACTAATAATTTCTAGTATTTCTCCAACTTCTAAACTTTGCATTGCTTCAAGTGTCTTAACAGCAGGATAAGGACAAGGTTCACCTTGCATATCAAGTCTGTAATCTGGAGTAATATTTTCTTTATTCATATTAATTCCCTTTTTTCTGTAATTTTATTCTATAGTTTTTTTCCAATTTCAAAATTAATAAAAACAATAAGAATAAAAAAATGTAGTTCATAAATAAACCACCATATTGACCAAATGATTCAAGGAGATTTATTTTTGGCCATGAAGTTGCTAATGATAAAGAAAACCCATCCCACATAAATGCAAGTAAAGTAGCACCAATTACATTCCCAATACCAACAATCCAAAAATGAACTTGACCTTCAACAGCTCTATACATCCATCCACATTCACAACCACCAGCTAATACAATACCAAAACCAAATAATAATCCACCAATAATTGCATTAGGTCCAGCCCACATAATTTTTGCAGGGGTTCCAATCATTATATAAGAGAAAACTCCAATAGTTGAAACAGCCATCCCTATCACAATCGCAATCGCTAATTCACTTCTTCCTGTAGTAAAAATATCTCTAAATGCAGATGTAAAACAAATCTGAGCTTTAGCAATCAACAAACCAAAAGCAGCTCCAAAAAGCATTGCAATTCCTAGTTTTTGACTATTTACAATAAAGATTAAATATAAAGCCCAAATAATCATTGCTACAAAGACAAAAGAACCAATAGTAAATAATGATTTAACTTTTTGTTTACTTTCATCTGAATTTTTATTTAAATCTTTACTACAAGAAACTTTTTCTAGTTTAATTTTTGATTGAAAAAAAGAAAGCATTGTTACTTTTGTTCCTAAATAAACACCAATAATCATTGCAAGAGTAAAAAACCATGCATGCGCTGAAAACTGAGGAATACCTGTAAATAAGCTAGCAAGGTTACAACCCATTCCAAGTCTTGCACCAAATCCAGCTATAATTCCACCAATTAATGCTTGTGCAATTCTAATTTTACTTGCAGGCATTCTAAGTTTTACATTATTACCCCAAAATGCTGCTGCGATACATCCAGCAAACATACCTATAATCATAACACCATCAACTCTTGTTAGACTATTTCCATTCATATTCATAATTTTATAATAGCCCCAATCGCTAATATCAACGCCAGCTAATTGTAAAATATGTCCACCCCATCGAGTAAACTCTCCTGTAACTGCCCAATATGTCCCTGTAATACCAAAGTAATAAGCTGCAAGTACACCTAATGCTATAACTGCAGGCGTAGGACGCCAGAATGCAACTAGGTATTTTTCTTTAAATTGCTTGAAATAGTTCATGCAAATTTCTCCTAACAATATGTTTTAATTTTGAAGTTTTGGATATAACTCTTATGATTTAAAAGTTTAAGTACCCTAAAAAGATGAGATTGAAGATTAAACTGTAATCTCTATTTGTGCCACAAATCTGATGGAATAATAATTAAATATAACTTAATAATAATTTGAATGGTAAAAAATTATTTACTATTTATTGTAATATTATTAACTAATTTAATAATTCCTTAAAATAGACTTGTATATTTAAGCATATTTTTAGTATAATCCGCGAAATTAATAGAAAAAGTTTTTTTGCAAGAGCTTTTTCGTAAAAACTAATAAAAAGAGATCCCATGAGAGATATTAGAAATATTGCCGTTATCGCACACGTTGACCACGGAAAAACTACATTAGTAGACGAATTATTAAAACAATCAGGAACTTTTACTGCTCACCAAGAAGTAGATGAAAGAGTTATGGATAGTAATGATATTGAAAAAGAAAGAGGAATTACAATTCTTTCTAAGAATACAGCTATTGATTATGAAGGTGTTAGAATTAACATTATTGACACTCCAGGCCATGCTGACTTTGGTGGAGAAGTTGAACGTGTTCTTAAAATGGTTGATTGTGTACTTTTATTAGTAGATGCTCAAGAAGGTGTTATGCCTCAAACTAAGTTTGTTGTTAAGAAAGCTTTACAATTAGGTCATAGACCAATTGTTGTTATTAACAAAATTGATAAACCAGGTTCTGATGCAGATAGAGTTGTTGATGAAGTATTTGACCTATTTGACCAAATGGGTGCAAATGAAGAACAATTAGAATTCCCAGTTGTTTACGCAGCAGCAAGAGATGGTTATGCAAAACTTTCATTAGATGAACCAAATGAAAACTTAATTCCATTATTTACAACTATTTTAAATGAAGTTCCAAAACCAAAAGGTTCTGATGAAAATGGTCTTCAATTACAAGTATTTACACTTGATTATGATAACTTTATTGGAAAAATTGGTATTGCAAGAATCTTCAATGGTACTATTTCTATGGGTGAAACAGTAGTTTTAGTTAAAGCTGATGGTGAAAGTATTAAAGGTAGAGTTACTAAACTTATTGGATTCAAAGGTGTTGATAGATTTGACATCCAAACTGCTGGTACTGGTGATATTGTTGCTGTTGCTGGTTTTGAAACAATTGATGTTGGTGATTCACTTTGTGATCCTACTAATCCAATGCCATTAGATCCTATGCATATTGAAGAGCCTACATTATCTGTAACATTTGCAGTAAATGATTCTCCATTAGCTGGAACTGAAGGTAAATATGTAACTTCAAATAAAATTGATGAAAGATTAGCTGCTGAAATGAACACTAATATTGCTATGAATTATGAGCAAACTGGTGAAGGTAAATTTAAAGTTAATGGTAGGGGAGAATTACAAATTTGTATCCTAGCTGAAAATATGAGAAGAGAAGGTTTTGAATTTTGTATTGGAAGACCTGAAGTAATTACAAAAGAAGAAAATGGTGTAAAAATGGAACCATTTGAGCACTTAGTAATTGATACACCAGATGAATTCTCAGGTGCAATTATTGAAAAATTAGGAAAAAGAAAAGCTAATATGACTAACATGGTTCCAATGGGTTCTGGTTATACAAGATTAGAATTTGAAATTCCAGCTAGAGGATTAATTGGTATTAGAACTGAATTCTTAACTGAAACAAAAGGTGAGGGTGTTATGAATCACTCATTCTTAGATTTTAGACCTCATTCAGGTGTTGTTGAATCTAGAAAATATGGAGCATTAGTTTCTATGGAAAATGGTGAAGCTGTTGGTTATTCAATCTTCAACTTACAAGATAGAGGGATTATGTACATTAAACCTCAAGATAAAGTTTATAACGGAATGGTAGTTGGTCAACATGCTAAAGGGAATGATTTAGATATCAATCCAATTAAAGCTAAACAACAATCAAATGTTAGATCTTCGGGTGCTGATGAAGCTATTAAGTTAGTACCTCCAAGAATTATGTCTTTAGAAAATGCACTAGAGTGGATTGAAGAAGATGAGCTTGTTGAAGTTACACCTCTTTCAGTAAGAGTTAGAAAAAGAGAACTAGATCCAGTTGCTAGAAAAAGAACTGCTAAAAAAGTTAAATTCTCATAATAGAATTAGATTTATCTATTTTATTAAAAGGATGAGCTTTTTAGCTCATCCTTTTTTTTTACAAAATTTTTAGACAAAAGGGTTTATATGTCCGATATGAAGATATTTAGGATTAGACAAAATTTAATAAAAACAAAAAAATAATAGGAGATTTTTTCTCCTATAAAAAGGAGAAAAAATGGAAAATATTAAAGATTATATTATAATAATTGGAATTGAATTTATTACAGTTTTTACAAGCTTTATATTTATTGGCAACTAGCCTTATTATAAATTACGAAAATTTAATAGGCAAATAATAATTTGCTTTAAACTGTGAGCTATTATCAAAGAAATCATTCTTCTCAAACTTAATGTATGAGGGAATGGTTGTAGCTTCATAGCCACTATTTGGTAACCAATAGTGATATACCCACTGAATTAACTTTAAAATATCCTCATACTTACCTTCAAAAGGAAACTTTGCACATAAACCATCATACAAATTAAAAAATGGTAAATTACTATTTTCAACAATATCTTCTTTATCTACCATAATTGCAGCCACATAATGACAATCTTCAGCTTTTGTAATAATTGGATTATCATGGTAAATACCAACTTGAGAATAGTTTATGACATTATTTGTATAAACCCAAGCTTTTAACTTTTGCCATGTTTGTCTAGCATGTGTTCCTAAACCTTTTTCTCTAATATAATAAGCTACTTTTTTTTCTATTTTAACAATTTGCGCTTCTATTAAAGAAAAGTCTTTTTTAATAAGACTTAATGAAGAATTAGAGTTTATTATTTTGTCAGAGAATTCTTTGTATCCACCTTTTCTCCATTGCTTTGGTGTTTGATTAAACCTTTGTTTAAAAGCTCGTAGAAATGATGTTTGAGAACTATATCCACACATTGATGCAATTTTACTAATAGTTGAACCTTGATTAGTAATTAATAGGTTGGATGCTTTTTGTAATCTAATTGATTTAATTGTTTCATATATATTTTCACCCATTTGTTCTTTAAAAATTCTATGAAAGTGAAACTTACTTATTTTAAATTCAATTGCCATTGCAGATATATTTATATCTGTATCGATGTAAGTATTTATATAATTTACCATTTCATTAGCTATTTTACAGTGTTTTAATGATGTTTCTTTCTTATGCATTTTTTAATCCATATGAGTTTTATATATTATAACAATAATAGAGTAAATTATTAGCACTAAAGGATAATAATTTAAGCACTAAATATAAAGCTATAAACTTTTTTATTGGTTATTATTCTATAAAAGGATTAAAGATGACAAAAAGAGATTTAAGTATTGCATTATTTATAACATTTATTTGGGGTATTAATTTTTCATTTATAAAATTAGGATTATCTTCTTTAGATCCATTTATGTTAGCAGCACTTAGGTTTTTTCTTTGTTGTTTTCCATTAGTTTTTTTTATTAAAAAACCTGATGTAGAATTTAAATATATTGTTTCTTATGGTTTATTATTTGGAGTGGGACTTTGGGGCGTGTTATATTTAGGAATGTACTTTGGTGTCTCAGCAGGTGTTGCTTCTATTGTTTTACAGCTAGGAGTATTTTTAACTGTAATATTATCTTATATAATTTTAAATGAAAAAATCTATATTCATAATAAAATTGCATTTATTATTGCATTAATTGGAATTTTCTTGATATTTTTACTTGATGATGGAACAGTTACAGTATTAGGAATGATGTTTGTAATATTATCTTCAGTATCTTTTGCATTTTTGCAAATAATAGTAAAAAAAGCAAAGACTAAAGATGTATTTTCATTTCTAGTTTATTCAACACTTTTTCCACCTATACCTCTTCTTTTATTATCATATATAACAAATGGAGATGTTGTTTTTATAGATTTTTTTAGTAATATTGATTCTAATGCAATTATTTCAATACTTTTTCAAGTATATCCAACAACGTTATTTGGTTATTATATTTGGAATATATTATTAAATAAATACAAGGTATCACAGATATCTCCACTTAGTTTGCTAATACCAATATTTGGTCTATTAGGTTCATATTTATTTTTTAATGAAGAAGTTGGATTTTATAAAATATTAGCTTCTTTGATAATTGTTCTAGGATTAGTTATAAATACTTTTGGTGCTAAAGTATTTACTAATTTAAAAAGAGTCGATAAAGACTAAAATAACAGAGATAACTTTCATAAAAAATTATAATATTAAATAAAATGAAAATTATCTCTATAAAAAGGAAAGAAGAAAGTAAATCCAATTAGGGAGATTGGTTTATATCTAGCTTTGGCTTATAGTAGGAGGCCATAAAACGTATTGTATATATTAATTGCTAAGATACTTTTTACTTCTTGGTTTGAAATCAAAGTTATTAATCAGTTTTGTTTTTTAATATTTATTATATTGGAGGAAAATAGAACAAATACTGATGTAAATATTATGAAATTCATAAAGAAATTATATACTCAAATGATTAATGAATGCTAAACAAAAAGTTAAGATTAGTTAACAATTTTTTTGATTGAATTAACCAAGTTTAAAATCTCTTCTTTTGTTTGTGAAAAATGAATAGAAACTCTAATCCATCCTGGATTTTTATCTAAATCTAAATCTTCTAAACCTAATAAATCATGCCCATAAGGACCAGCACATGAGCATCCTGCTCTTGTTTGGAAACCATTTTGTTCTGATAGTTTTGAACATAATTCATAAGGGTCTAAATTTAAGATATTAAAAGAGATTATTCCAATATTATCTTCTTTTTGATTCCCATAAATTTCACAGTTTGGAATTTTTGAAAGTTCATTTAAAAATATCGTTTTTAATTCTTCTTTCCTTTTTTTTATAAAGTCAAAACCTATTTCATTTCTTAATTGATAGGCTAAACTTGCACGAATAAGTTGTAAAATTCCAGGAGTTCCTGCATCTTCTCTAGTTTCTATATTTTTTTGATAAACATGACGATCTTTATTTACATATTTAACAGTTCCTCCACCTGCAAAAGTAGGAGATAAACTAACATCTACTAAGGATTTCCTAATTACTAAAAGTCCACAAGAGCCAGGACCTCCTAGTAACTTATGAGGAGACATAAACATAGCATCGTAAAGTTCAGATGGAATATTCATATAAGGAGATGAGGCAGCAGCATCAAAACAAATGATTGCATTATAAGATCTTAATATTTCTGAAATCTTTTTATACATAGTAATAATTCCTGTAACATTTGAAGCTACACAAAAAGAAGCAATTATTTCTCTATGTTTATTTTTTTCTAATACTTCTTTTAGATGGTCTAAATCAATTAAGCCAGTTTTACAAAGTTTAATTCTTTGTATCTCGCATAAAGCTTCTCTAAAAGAAACTTCATTTGAATGATGTTCATAAGGTCCTACAATTACTAAAGGCAGTTTACTTTTATCAACTTGTATATCATATCTTTTTTTTGTTGCAGGGGGAATATACAGACCTAAAAGTTCTTGAAAATGCTTAATAGCAGCAGTTGTTCCACAACCATTTGGAAGTATTGCAAACTCATCATTTATTTCTAAACTTTTTGCTAAATTTGCTCTTGCCATCTCATAATAGTTACTTGTTGTATCTGCATTTGATGACTCTTTTGAGTGAGTATTTGCATATGTTTCTAATACATCATGTATTCTATTTTCAATTTGTCTAAAAGCTAAGCCTGTTGCGGTGTAATCAAAATACTCTTTTTTATTTTTTCCAATAGTATTATATCTTATGTAATCAAGAGTATTTGTATTAGTATTTAAGAATGGTTTGAAAACTTTATTGCTCATTATTTTACTCTATATAAAAGGATTAAAATTTACTTTTTTTAAGTCATGTGCTAACTCATTTGCTTTTGTTGTTGGAGCATCTAAAACAATGATATGACCTTTATTTGTTAATTTTATTTTTGAAGCATCATGCTTTTCTAAAATATTTGCTAAACTTGTAAAATCTGATGCTTTAAAGTTTAGTGATGGGACTTTACATCCCACATAACTTTGACCTTCTACTACACTTTCATTTATTCCAAAGTGTTCGCCTTTTGTAGTTGTAGTATCTTCTTCTAAAATAATTGTCTTTATTTTAAAATTAATTGATGATTCTAAGATATTAGTAAACTGATCAATTCCCCATGTTTTAATTAAAGATGAAAAAGTACTTTTTTTAATATCTGTTCTATTTCCAAAGTCTTTATAAATATTGGCAATAGCTTTTGTTGTATTAACAATTTGAGAAGATGTAATATAACCTATATGTTTATCAATAACTTTCACTGAAAATAAAACTTTATTACTTTTATATGAATTAGCATTAAAAGTAATATCAGGCACTTCATCAAGGTTACATCCTTCTTTACAGCCACTAATTGCTACTTGAAATTTATTTGGTAAGTTAGAGAATTTTTTATTTCCAATAAATGTAGTATTTAATTTACTTGCAATTGCACTTACATCTGTCAATTGTTTACAATCAACTGTGTTGATAGGACAAGTTATAACATTTCTTACAGTATGTCCAGATTCAAAAATAGTACTTAAATTTACATTATGTAGAAGATTAAAAATATGTGGTAAGTTATGCATTTTTAAATATTTAAATTCAATTTTTTGACCATGATTAATATCTAAAGAACTTTTTGCATAATCTTTTGAGATAAAAGCAAGAGTTTTAAGCTGCTCAACATTTAATTCACCTAGTGGCAAAGGAACTACTATTTTATAATAGTCTGTATTATCTTCATGCTGATAAATTCCATACCATTGAAATCTAATTAAATCTTTTGGCGTTACTCTTTCACCTAAAACTGCATAGATATAGATGTCACTTAAGACATCTAATCCATCTTTTTCTTTTTTTATTTGTTCGATATTTAAAGTTAAATTATTTGACATTATATAGCCTTACAATTCCA
>NZ_JAHKQT010000001.1:37092-134119 GCF_018861145.1 Poseidonibacter lekithochrous | reverse complement strand
TTACATCTTTTATGTAAAATATTTCATTAAATATATAAGATTTAATATAAAATTAAGTCTTATATGTAATAATATATGTAATTTAAGAAAAAAATGGAGTCAAAAATCGATATTGTAAATAAAAAACTTATAGTAAAAAATGTTTTTAAAGTATTTGGAGAGAATCCAAAGAAGGCTTTAAAAATGTTAAAGAATGGAGAAAGTAAAGAAGAAATTTTTACTAAAACAGGTATGACTATTGGTGTTCAAGATGCTAGTTTTGAAATCAATGAAGGTGAAATATTTGTAATTATGGGCTTATCCGGTTCTGGTAAATCAACGCTAGTAAGACTTTTAAATAGACTAATCGAACCAACAACTGGACAAATATTTATCGATCAAACAGATGTAACTACTTTAAGTGATAAAGAACTTATTGAAATTAGAAGAAAAAAAATATCAATGGTTTTCCAATCTTTTGCGTTAATGCCACATATGAATATCATTGATAATGTATCTTTTGGATTAGAATTAAGTGGAATAGAAAAAGCTAAAAGATATGAAGCTGCACAAAAAGCATTAGAACAAGTAGGCCTTGAGCATCACGCAAAATCATATCCTGATGAATTAAGTGGTGGTATGCAGCAAAGAGTTGGTTTAGCACGTGCTCTAGCTAATGATCCTGATATTATGTTAATGGATGAAGCATTCTCCGCATTAGATCCGTTAATTAGAACTGAAATGCAAGATGAACTAGTTCAACTTCAAGAAAAAGAAAAAAGAACTATTGTTTTTATTTCTCATGATTTAGATGAAGCAATTAGAATAGGGGATAGAATTGCAATTATGCAAAATGGTGAAGTAGTTCAAATTGGAACTCCTGAAGAGATTATTAATGAGCCTGCAAATGATTATGTAAAATCATTTTTTAAAGGAGTGGATGTAACTTCTGTATTAAATGCTTCTCATATTGTAAAAAAAGTTCACTCTACTATTATAAATAAAGAAAGTACTGGTATCAAATCAGCACTTCAATATATTTCAGATTTTGATCAAGATTATGCATATTTTATAGAGAAGAATGGTAAATATTTAGGAATATTAACTTTAGAATCTTTAAAAGAACAGAAAAAATTAGGTGGCTCAATACATAATGCAATTATTGATGAGCAGCCAATTAATGATAATTTGCAAATTGGTGATTTTATTTCTGATATTGCAAATCATATTTATCCTACAGCTGTTGTAGATGATGATGGTAAGTATAAAGGTACAATCTCGAAAAGTAGATTATTAAAAGTATTTGATGAAGGAGTTGATAATGAGTAATGATCCTTGGGGAAATGCATCAACTGCACAAGAAAATAAAGAATCAACAGTAGATTGGACGCAAGAAGCAGCAACTGTTCACGTTGAAGAAGTAAAAGAATTTGATATATTAAATCCTTTTGAAAATGTACTTATTCCTTTTGATTCTTGGACAAATACGGGAATTGATTGGTTAGTTGAAAACTTCAGAGATGTATTTTTAGCTGCAAAGGCGCCAATTGATATTGTTTTAAAATCAATTGAGAGTTTTTTATTGTATTTAAATCCTTATGTAGTGATTTTATTTTTTGTTTTATTAGCCCTTCAGTTTTCAAGTAAAAAACTAGCTTTTGGAACATTGATTTCATTCTTTATTATTGGATTTATAGGGGCATGGGAAGAATCAATGATTACTTTATCCTTGGTTATTACAGCTGTTCTATTTTCAATTATAATAGGTCTACCTCTTGGTATTTGGAGTGCGAAGAGCGATACAGCTGATAAAATATTAAGACCGATTCTTGATGGTATGCAAACAACACCAGCTTTTGTATATTTAATTCCTATTGTTATGTTATTTGGTATTGGAAATGTTCCAGGAGTTATTGTAACTATTATTTTTGCACTTCCTCCACTTATTAGACTTACAAATTTAGGAATTAGACAAGTACCTGAAGATTTAATTGAAGCATCAAGATCATTTGGAGCTAGTTCTTCTCAAATGTTATGGAAAGTTCAAATTCCTGTAGCTATGCCTACAATTATGGCAGGTGTGAATCAGACATTAATGCTGTCACTTTCAATGGTTGTTATTGCTTCAATGATTGCAGTAGGTGGATTAGGGCAAATGGTTCTTCGAGGAATTGGGAGACTTGACATTGGCTTAGCAGCTGTTGGTGGATTAGGAATAGTTTTACTTGCTATTGTTTTAGATAGATTAACGCAAGAAATGGGTAAAAAAGATAAAAATGATAAAACTAAATGGTATGAAAAAGGACCTATAGGTTTTATTACAAATTCAAGGAGAAAAAATGTTAAATAAAAAAAGTATATTAAGTATAGTTGCGTCACTAGCACTAACTACAAGTGTATTTGGTGCAAAAGTTACAGCACTAACTAGTGGTATTGCAGAAGAAATGTTTCAAACATTAGTTGTTAATGAATTATTGAAAAAAATGGGACATGAAATTGAGGGTGTTAAAGATGTAAATTATGATATTGCATACCAAACAATAGCAAGTAATGCGGATAGTGAAGATGTATACTTTTTAGCTTCTGTATGGGATCCTTTACATAAAGAAAAAATTGCTGCTCTAGGAGGAGATAAAAAAATTCTTATATCTTCTAACTTTATCTCAAATTGTGCTCAAGGATATTTAATAGATAAAAAAACTGCAGATAAATATAATATTAAATATTACAATGATTTAAAAAAACCAGAAATAGCAAAATTATTTGATTTAAATGGAAATGGAAAAGCTGACTTAACTGGATGTAATGCAGGTTGGGGATGTGAAAAAGTTATTGAACATCAATTAGATGCATATGGTATGAGAGATTCTGTTGAACATATTCAAGGTGAATATTCTGCATTAATCGCAAATACTCTTGCAAATTATAAAACTGGAAAACCAATTCTTTATTATACATGGACTCCTTATTGGGTAAGTGGTAAATTAGTTCCTGGAAAAGATGTGACATTTTTACAAGTAACACATTCAGCTAATCCAAGCACTACTTCTACAAAGTTAGCAAATGGTGCAGATTATGGATTTAATATTAATAATCAAAAAATTGCAACAAATATGAGTGTAAAAACAAAACATAAAGATATTGCAAAATTATTTGATATTGTTGAAATTGATGTAAATGATATTAGTGGTCAAAATATGCTTATGACAAATGGTCAAAATAAACAAAAAGATATTAAAAGACATGTTCAAAAATGGCTAGAAACAAATAAAACTAAAGTTGATTCTTGGATCAAAGCAGCAAACGCAGCTAAATAATTACTTCATAAAACAAGAGTTTTTATAAACTCTTGTTTTATACTTACAATATAAATTCTTAAATAAAAACTTCTAAAGAGCAAAGATGAAAACAATTCCTAATAAAATGAACGCTATAATTCTAAAAGCAAATGGTGACTATGATCAACTTGAATTTGTTAAAGACTATAAAACTCCAATTCCAAAAGATAATGAAGTCTTAATTCAAGTAAAAGCAGCAGGTGTTAATAATACGGATATTAATACAAGAATTGCTTGGTATTCAAAAAAAGATAATAGTTCAGATGATGCCTCTTGGTCGGGAGAGAGTTTAAAGTTCCCTATGATTCAAGGTGCTGATGTTTGTGGATATATTGTGGGGGTTGGGAAAAGTGTCAATTCCTCAAGAATTGGACAAAGAGTAATAGTTGAACCATGCATACAAAAGGTAAATGCCGTGCAATTAGAAAATCCATGGTATTTTGGTAGTGAATGTGATGGTGGATTTAGTCAGTTTACTGTTGTATCAAATGAACATGCTTATGAAATAAAGAGTGATTATAGTGATATTGAATTGGCATCATTCCCTTGCTCTTATTCAACAGCTGAAAACTTACTAACACGTTCAAATGTAAATGAAAATGATATTGTATTAGTTTCAGGAGCTTCAGGTGGTGTTGGAAGCGCTGCAGTTCAATTAGCATGTGCAAGAGGCGCTAAAGTTATTGCTATAACATCACCTTCTAAATTTGAAGCTATAAAAGCTTTAGGTGCTACAAAGGTAGTTTCTAGAAATGATGATTTAATAGAAGTTTTAGGTAAAAATAGTGTTACAGTTGTAATTGATTTAGTTGCAGGTAAAAAATGGAATGAATTTTTAGAAGTTTTAAAACCTTCTGGAAGATATGCAGTTTCAGGTGCAATTGCAGGAGCTATTGTTGAGCTTGATATTAGAACATTATATTTAAAAGATTTATCATTTTTTGGATGTACAATACTTGAAAATGAAGTATTCTTAAACTTAATAAAAAGAATTGAAGAAAAAGAGATTAAACCTTTAGTTGCTAAAACATTTGAACTTAAAAATATTGTTGAAGCTCAAAAAGAATTTTTAAGTAAAAAACATGTTGGAAAGATTGTTTTAAAAGTAGATTAGTAAATTAAAAAAACATTTAAAAGGAAAAAATTGGCTTTATTAGATAACACAAAAGATGTAATCCCTTTAAGTAGTATTGCAGAACTTTTAACTTCAAAGGTTCGAACACTTAAAATGTATGAAGAAAAAGGCTTACTTCCTTTAAAAAAAGAGACTAAAAAACTATACTCTATTGATGATATACAAATAATTTCATTTGTGCATTATTTAGCAAGTGTAAAAAAAATAAATGCAAATGGTATAAAGTATATTATTGAAATGCTAAACAATAATATGGATGAAAAAAATAGAAGAGATTTCTTAGATTTAGTTGAAATAAAACTAGAAAAACTATCTGGAAAAGAAGTTACAGACGTAGAAAGTATGTAACTTAGACTTTAAAAGATAGATTTTATACTCTATTCTTTTAATTTATATGAAATAGATAATATCCCTAACATAACTAATGGAACAATTATTTTTACAAATTCATCATTTACACTAAAATGAGAAAAAGATGCAAAAATAAAATCAATTGTAAAACCAGCATAAACTACATCCTTTAGTTTATTATATGCTTTTGGTAAAAATAATCCAATTGCACCTAATATTTTAAAGACTCCTAGTAAAGTAAAGAAATACAAAGGATAACCTAGATGTAAAGCTGTATCAATAACATTTTGAGGTTGAATAATATCAACTACACCACCAATGATTCCTACAAATATTGCAATAAATCCTGTTGTTAAAAGAAAATAAATCTTTTTGTTAAATAGTTTTTTAATCATGTTAAATCCTTAATATATAAATAGATTATAATATTTTTTTGTTTACTCCTTGTGTACTTTTTTATTTTAATTAAAGCTTTTAAAGTATAAAATTAGCACTTGAAGTACAAAAGTGCTAATCATTATCTAAACTTTAGCTTCCTTTTATAAAGTTGTGATAAAATTACAATAAATAATATTAAAAAATACAGGAGATTTTTATGGCAAAACATCAATTTCAAACAGAAGTAGGTCAACTTTTACAATTAATGACTCACTCATTATATTCAAATAAAGAAATTTTTATTAGAGAATTAGTATCAAATGCAAGTGATGCAATTGATAAATTAAATTACTTAAAACTAACAGACGAAAAAATCAAAGCAGCATTACCTGAAGATTGGGCTGGGCAAGTTACAATTACTTTTGATGAAGAAGATAAATCATTAACTATTATTGATAATGGTATTGGTATGAATGAAGAAGATTTAATTGCTTCTATTGGTACAATTGCAAAATCAGGAACTAAATCATTTGTTGAAGCAATGACAGGTGATGCTAAAAAAGATTCAAATTTAATTGGTCAATTTGGAGTTGGATTCTATTCAGTATTTATGGTTGCATCTCATGTTGATGTAATTTCAAAAAAAGCTGGTGAAGATACAGGATATAAGTGGTCAAGTGATGGTACAGGTGAATTTGAATTAGCACCTTGTATTAAAGAATCTTCAGGAACAGTGATTTACATCAAATTAAAAGATGAAGAAGCTGAAGAGTTTGCAAGTAAAGAAAGAATCAAAAATATTGTTGGAAAATATTCTAACCATATTGCCTACCCAATTTTTCTTTCTTACAAAGAAGAAGTTACTGAAACTTTAAGCGAAGAAGATGAAAAAGCTGGAAAAGAAGCTAAAAAAACTATTGAAGATAGAAATGAAAAAATCAATGAAGCAACTGCTTTATGGATGCAACCAAAAGCTAAATTAAAAGATGATGAGTATAATGATTTCTATAAATCAATCTCTCATGATTCTCAAGATCCAATGGCTGTAATTCATACAAAAGCTGAAGGTGTTAATGAATATACTACGCTTTTCTATATCCCTACAACTGCTCCAATGGATATGTATAGAGCTGATTACCAACCAGGTGTTAAACTTTATGTTAAGAGAGTATTTATTACAGATTCTGAAAAAGAATTATTACCAACTTACTTAAGATTTGTTAGAGGTATTATTGATTCTGAAGATTTACCATTAAACGTTTCTCGTGAAATTTTACAAGAAAACAGAGTTATGGCAAATATTAAACAAGCATCTGTAAAAAAGATTTTAAATGAAATCAAAAAAATGTCAAAAGATGAAGAAAAATATGCTGCCTTTGTTGAACAATATAATAGAGCGTTAAAAGAAGGTGCTTACCAAGATTTTACTAATAAAGAAGCTATTTTAGAATTAATTAGATTTAAATCCTCAAAAGCAGAAGCAGGAAAAATGACTTCATTAAAAGCTTATAAAGAAGCTGCAGATACAGAACAAAAAGCTATTTACTACATCGTTGGTGAAAATGAAAATGTTCTTAAAAATTCTCCATTATTAGAAGCATATAAGAAAAATGATATCGAAGTTCTTATCCTAGATGATAAAGAAATTGATGAAATTATTACTCCTATGTATGGTGCTTACCAAGAGTGGGAATTCAAAGATATTACTTCTTGTGAAGCTCCAAAGGTAGAACAAAGTGATGAAGATAAAAAAGAAGTAGAAGCTAAGTTTGAAGATATCACTAAAAAAATCAAAGAAATTTTAGGTGAATCAGTTTCAGATGTTAGAGTTACAAATAGGTTAAGTGAATCTCCATCTTGTGTTGTTAAAGACGCAGGTGATGCACAAATGGCTCAAATGGCACAAATGATGAAAGCAATGGGACAAGCGATGCCTGATTCTGCACCTATTTTAGAAATTAACCCTGATCATGAAATCGTTACAAAATTAAACGGTTTAGCTGATGACTCATTAGTATCAGATGTTTCATGGGTACTATTAGATCAAGCAAAATTATCTGAAGGTATGGAAAT
The DNA here is from genome assembly GCF_018861145.1 of Poseidonibacter lekithochrous. Taxonomy (GTDB): domain Bacteria; phylum Campylobacterota; class Campylobacteria; order Campylobacterales; family Arcobacteraceae; genus Poseidonibacter; species Poseidonibacter lekithochrous_A. The sequence goes on along the minus strand of NZ_JAHKQT010000001.1, from coordinate 126,865 downwards.
TACTGATGCAGTAGCATTTGCACAGAGATTAAATAGAATAACTGCAAAAGCTTTATAAAATAAATTAACTATTTGCACGCATCTTCAGCGTTGCAAATAGTTTTTTATTAAATTTATTTTTGATTATAATTATTTATAATATTAGGTTCTCTTTTAGCAAGTAGTTTTAATATTGGTGCTTCAGTCATATCTCTTTTTTTACTTCTTAATTCAAATTTCGCTTCATAATCTCCACTTGGACAAGCTAAAATACTTGTTTTTTCAGTTAATTTTGTTTCTTTACATTGATTTATTTGAGCTGCAAATAAAAAACTACTCATCATTATTATAAAAATTAAAACTTTTTTCATATTATTGCCTTTTAATATATTTTACCCATATAGGAACTAAAAGTATCATATCTTAATTATCTTTTTTATTAAATAAAGAAGAGTATATTATATATTTTATAATCTTTCTGCTATAATCTTTAGTAATGCCTTTGGGTATTACACATAGTTATATGTAATATTAAAGGTAGTCATATGGAAACAGATTTTTTAATAGTTTTCTCACTTGTTGTTTTTATTTCCTCTTTAATTCATGGAAGTATTGGTTTTGGTTTTGGACTTATTAGTACTCCTACAATTGCAATGTTTACTGATATTCAAACTACAATTACTTATATTCTTGTTCCAACTATGATTGTAAATCTTGTTAGTATTTTAAGTGAAGGTAGGTTTTTTGAGGCTTTAAAAAAGTTTTGGTTTATAATTTTACTAATGGTTATTGGTTCTTGTCTTGGTACAGTACTACTTATTTATTTTAAATCTGAGTATTTTAAACTTCTTTTAGCGCTTATTATTTTTATGTATCTTCTCCAATCTATTGTGAAATTGCGAGCAAGTTTTATTCATAATTATCCAAAGTCTTCTACTTATGGTCTAGGAATTATTGGAGGTATTATATCAGGTCTTACAAATGTTGTAGCACCTCTTACTATTATTTATACTTTAGAGTTAAAGTACTCTAAAAAAGATACGATACAGTTATCTAATCTTTGTTTTTTATTTTCAAAAGTAGGGCAGATAATTGTATTTGTTTATTTTGGTGTATTTACATCCACGGCTGTTGAATTATCAGCTATTAGTTTTATAATTGTAGGTATTGGCTTATACTTTGGTCTTATAATTAAGAAGAAAATTGATGCAAGGTTTTATGTGAAAATATTAAAAGTTTTACTTTTTATAATAGCTTGTATTTTAGTTATTGATACTATTTAGTTTAAAAAGGATATATTTTGGATACAAATTTATTAAAGGTTTTTATTACTGTTGCTAAGAGCAAGAGTATTTCTGCTGCTGCTAAAGAGTTAGAGTTTACACAATCAAATGTGACATTAAGAATCAAACAACTTGAAAAAAATCTAGATTATTTTTTATTCCACCGTACAAACAGAGGGGTAGTTCTAAGTAGTGAAGGTGAAAAGCTATATCCTTATGCGATTGATATTATAAAGAAAGTTGAAGAAGCTACCCTTCAGTTAAGAAATATAAATTATCAAGAAGTACTAAAAATAGGTTCTACTCAAACTTTTACTACAAGTAATCTAATACCATTTATTGAGCAATTAAGTGAAGACTTTAAAGAAATGAAATTAGAATTCAATGTAGATAGTAGTTTGAATTTAATAGATAAATTATTAGATTATAAAATAGATATTGCTTTTATAAATGGAAATCCTCACAATAAATATTTAGAAATTTTAAATATCTTTGATGAGAAAATGGTACTTGTTGAGCCAAAGAAGAAACAAATTGGAAATAGTGTTTTTGTTTTTAAGAAAACTTGTGCAAATGCTATTTTTTTAGAAAAATATATTAAAGAAAATAGAGAAGAAAGTTACAAAACTGTTGCTCTTGAAAACTATGAGTTAATTTTAGGATGTGTAAAAGCTGGATATGGTGTAACTCTTCTTTCTCCTAAAGTAATAGAAAAGTTTGGATATTCAGACTCTGTAGAAATAACTTCTATCGAGAATTATTTAGATACTCATCTTGTATGTAGAAAAGATTACTTGCCTAAGATTCATGAATATTTAAGGAATATTACTTTATAAAGTTATCATAAAAAGAAAAGATAAATAAAATATGAAAGTTTTAAATGTATGATTGCGATATTGTTTATATAAAAGGAAATCAATCTTCAGGTCTTCCTCTTCAGCATGAAGAGATTAATAAATCAATCACCGATTTATTAGTTTCCTATACTTTTAAAACTGTTGATTCAAATATGACAAATAAGAATTTTGATATTCCAAGTGCTAAAGTTTATATTGGTTTTTCTCGTGGTTCACGATATTTGAAGAAACTTAATAAATCATCACTTCTTATATCTATTGGTGGAATATCTGGCTCTGGAATTAATGCTTTTATTAATCCTTTAGATAAAATACTTCAAGGTGATATCTCTGAAGATTCTATGAATGCCCACTTTTTAATACTTAACTCTGACAAAATTAAAATCAAAAGACTTATTAACGAATATCTAAATAATAAATAGAATAATTTATTTTTTTTCTAAGTCTAATAAAGAATTCATTATAGCATCTGCAATTTCGTTTGTTATTATATTTTCCCATTTTGTTATTTGATTTTTTTCATTTTCTTTACAAATATCAAGTACTAAGTCATTGAAAAACAAATTATCATTTATCTTATTTATAGTATTCTCTATATCAAGCTCTTTATTTTTTACAGCTTGAATATTTTCATTTGCAAAGTATTGTACAGCATCCATTGCACTTTGTTTTTGTAGTTCTATATTAAAAATTGATTCTAAATTTTTTTCATTTTCTAAATCTTTTATTAATTCATAAATAGAACCTAGTGCATATTCAAGTTTAATATCAGAGTCAATTTTTTTTGTATTTGTAGCACTTACTAAGATACCAAGAGCTACTTGATAATATGTTTCATATTTTGCTAGATTATTTATTATAGTTACTTTTGAGAAGTATTTATTTATATCCATATATTTATTCCATTGTTTTTTCAAATTATACCAAATAAGTCTTGTTTAAAAAAACTTCTAATAATATTATAAATGATAATAATTATTTTACCTTAAAATAAGGCAATAAGTAATAAAATAACTAAAAAGTAATAAAAATAAAAAACTAAGGTTTAGAATGTTTAAAAATATAACTATAAAATTAAAGTTAATACTATTATTATTAGTTTCTGTGCTTTTTTTAGCAATATCACTTTCAAGTTTTTCTTCATATATAATTAAAGATACTTTAGTAGAAAATAGTTTTGATTCCTTAACTAATGTAAGAGATTCAAAACACAAACAATTGAGTAAATTTTTTGAAGAAAGAAGAGCAGATATCGAAACTCTTGCTTTAAGTATCGATACAAAAAGTTTTGTTAAAAAACTAAATAATACTTACGATGAATTATCTATAAAAGCTAGAGATAAATTTCCTGTAAAGAACAAACAATTCATAAACAAAATAAAATCACATGAAGAATATTTCAATAACTACTTAAAAAACTATGGTTATTATGATATCTTTTTAATTAACAATGATTATGGCCATGTGATGTATTCAGTTGCAAAAGAGTCTGATTATGGAGAGAATCTTTTATATGGTCAATTAAAAGATAGTGGATTAGCTGAAGTTTTTAATAAAGTTAAGAAAAATAAAAAAGTATCATTCGTAGATATGAAACCATATGCTCCAAGTGCAAATGCACCAGCAATATTTGTTGGAACACCTATATATATTGATGGCAATATAAAATCAATATTAGTTTTTCAAATATCGGATAAAGCAATAAATGATATTATGCAATTTAGAAAAGGCTATGGAGTAAGTCAAGAAGATTATTTAGTAGGTTCTGATAAGCTGATGAGAAGTGATAGCTTTTTAGATACTAAAAATCATTCTTTAAAAGCATCTTTTGCAAATCCTAGTTTAGGAAAAGTTGAAACAAAAGCTTCCCTAAATGCACTAAAAGGTAAGTCAAATACAGAGATTATTATAGATTATAATGGAAATCCTGTGCTGTCTTCTTATACATCTATTAATATTGATGACTCTATTAAATGGGCATTAATTTCTGAAATTGATGAATCAGAGATTTTAATAGTTCCACATAATATTCGTAATATTACAATTCTAATTTCAATAATAATGCTTGTTTTAATAACATTAATTGCAATTTATGTTATTAATAAAAGTATAGTTACTCCACTTAATGCATTACAAGATGGTTTATTGTCATTTTTTAAATATCTTAATAGAGAAACAAATCATATTAAGGCTATAGAAGTTCGAGCGAATGATGAAATTGGTATTATGAGTAATGTTATTAATGAAAACATTGATAATATTAAAGAAGGCATCGTAGTTGATAATGAATTATTAATAAATGCAAAAGAAGTTTTAACTATGGTTAAAAAAGGATCTTACTCAAAACAAATTGAAAAATCAACATCAAATGAGAGTTTAGAAAGTCTTAAAAATGATGTAAATGATATGATTAAAGTAACAAGTGAAAACTTTAATATAGTTAATATAATTTTAAAAGAATATTCTAATTATAACTATCTTAATGAGTTAAAAGTTGAAAATATTGAAAAAGGTGAAGTATTTGATCAACTTGTAAGTGATATCAATAATTTAAGAGCAGCTATTACTCAAATGCTTACGGTTAACAAGAAAAATGGTTTAGTGATTAATGATTCATCTGATATTTTATTATCAAATGTAGATATGTTAAATAAATCATCAAATGATGCCGCAGCTTCATTAGAAGAAACAGCTGCTGCTCTTGAAGAAATTACAGGTAATATAACATCAACAACAGAAAAGATTGCAGAAATGTCTAGTTTTGCTTCTCATGTAACACATTCAGCTTCAGAGGGCGCAAAATTAGCTAGCAAAACTACTTTAGCAATGGATGAAATAAATGCTCAAGTAACTTCAATTAATGAAGCAATTACAATAATAGACCAAATTGCATTTCAGACAAATATTCTTTCATTAAATGCTGCAGTTGAAGCTGCAACTGCTGGAGAAGCAGGCAAAGGTTTTGCTGTAGTTGCAGCAGAGGTAAGAAATCTAGCAAATAGAAGTGCAGATGCTGCAAATGAGATAAAAGAACTTGTAGGAAATGCAAATACAAAAGCAAATGAAGGTAAAATTATCTCTGATAATATGATTAAAGGATATACAAGTTTAAATGAGAATATTAATAAAACAATTGAACTTATTTCTGATGTTAAGAATTCTTCAAGAGAACAACAACTAGGAATAATACAAATTAATGATGCAATTAATTCTTTAGATCAACAAACACAAAAGAATGCAGTAGTTGCAAGTAAAACTAAAGATATAGCAACTCAAACATCTTCTATTGCAGTTTCTATTGTTTCAAGTGCAAATGAAAAAGAATTTGAAGGTAAAGATAATATTGACGCTAAAACTTAATTCTAAAATTTTAGATTTAAGTTTTAGTAATTAAAAGTTCGAAATTAGTCTCCAAATACTTGTTTTAAAAGTGAAGTAGTTTGAGCTACAGGATTTGTTCTAATTTCAGCTTCTTTTTGCGCAATCATTGTAAATAATCCACCAATTGCTTTATCTGTTACATAATCATCTATTGATTGATCTGAACTTCCTGGTAAATAAGAATCAACACCAAAGTTTTTTGCTATATCCATAACACCAGAATTATCAACTATACTTTTTGCATTATTTTTATAAAAATTATTTGCCATATCATAATATGAAGCTACTTGATTTTCTTTCATTGTATCTTGAATAATAGGTGCAATCATTTTCTTTAAAGAGTCTGTTGTATTTGTTTTAAAGTAATTTGTAGCTGCATCTTTATCTCCAGCTAATATATTTTGAGCATCTTCTAATGACATTTTATCAATTGCATCTACAAAGATCTCTGCTGTTTTAGGAGCTGCTGTTGTTGCTGCTTTATTCATAGAATTGATTAAATTATCAGCCATTTCATCTCCTCCTGCACTTCTTAAAAGTGTTTCTACTTTTGCTAAGTTATCTGGTAATGGAATTTTTACTAGTGAATTACTTAAATATCCATTGCTTGACCCTAACTCTTTTACAGCATAGTTTACTCCAACTTTTAAAGCTTCTTTTAGGCCATTTGTTACTGTTGAATCACTAAGGTTTGTATTAGTATTTGTCTTTATCTTTTCTGTTGAATTTGTAACAGTATCCATAACACCTTTTGCAATACTTCCTAAATCAAATGCGTATGTTAAACTTGAAGTTAATATCAAAGATGCAACTATTGTACTTTTTTTCATAATTATTCCTATTTATATTTTTGTTTTATTTTAACATTATATAATGAAATAATGAAACAATTGTGAAAAGGTAATATTAAAAATGATTAATAAAATTTCTGATTATTTATATAGTTTTAAAAATAAAGTTTTAGAAGCAGATATGATAGTTAAAACTTGTGAAGAAGAAATCTCAAAGTATTCTATTTATTTAGAAGAAAAGGGTTTAAAAAAAGATTACGAAGATAACTTTTTTACTATCTTAGGTTACACATATAGATTAGATGATAATAAACAAAGATTGTTTTACACTTTTCAAGAGGCTATTTATGCAATTGATTTAGATAAATTAATGAGAAATGAGGACTCTTTAAAACTAAATAGTATTGTTTATACTTTAGTTCTTAATTCAATAATTAAAGAGTATAAAACATCAGTGATTAATGAAGTGGAAAAAATAAAAGCACTTGATACTTATAAAATAGTTCAGCAAAGACAAGCAAAAGAGAATCAAAAATACCATATGTATCAAAATTAAAAAGAGAAGATACATAAACTATTTAAATAGTTTATGTATCTGTTTTTCTATTAATTTAATATCATCTGTTAGTGTAAAAATATCTAAATCTTCTTTTTCAATCATCTTGTTTTGACATAATGATTTTTTTAAAAATTTGATTAAGTGATTCCAGTAATTACTTCCTATAAGAAATATTTTTATTCCATTTAATTTTTTTGTTTGAATTAAAGTTATTACTTCAAATAATTCATCCAATGTTCCAAAACCACCAGGAAAAACAACAATAGCTTTAGAATATTTAACAAGCATATATTTTCTTGCAAAAAAGTAATTTAAAGTTAAACTTTTTGTTGTGTATGGATTTGGGTGTTGTTCTTTTGGAAGTAGAATATTTAGTCCAATTGATTCAGCTTTTTTAGCTTCATAAGCACCTTTATTAGCAGCACTCATAATTCCACCACCTCCACCTGTAATAATATTTATTTCTTTTTTTGCAAGTTTCTTCGCTAATTTTTTAGCGAGAATTGCATATTTGTCATCTTCTTCAACTCGAGCACTTCCAAATATAGTCACATTTTTTTTTAAATTTTTTAATATTTTTTTACTATATTTAAAGTCTTTTATAATCTTTTCGTTATAAATTATTTCATTTTTATACATTTATATTCCTTTTACATATTATAGACTTAATTGCATTAAAATGAAAGTTTAATATTCTATATAATATATGGTAAAATAAAATTATATTTTATGCAAGGTAAAAAGATGAATATTAAATTAAACTGTGATATTGGTGAAAGTTTTGGTATTTGGAAAAGAGGACAAGATAAAGAAGTTATATCTTTTATTGATATGGCTAATTTAGCTTGCGGATTTCATGCAAGTGATTCTGTAACTATGAATAGATCTGTAGCTTTAGCAAAAGAACATAATATAACAATAGGTGCCCATCCTTCTTATCAAGATTTAGTAGGTTTTGGTAGACGTTCTATACTTTGTTCACTCGAAGAAATTAAATCAATAGTTCTATATCAATTAGGAGCATTAAGTGCTTTTTGTAAATCTCATGGTACTTCTATTTCTTATGTAAAACCTCATGGAGCTTTGTATTCAGATATGATGAAAGATGAAAATATTTTTAAAGCAGTTTTAAATGCAATTTCTTCTTTTGACAAAAATATTAAACTTATGGTTTTGTCAACTCTTAATAATGAAGCAAATAAACATACCGCTTTACTTTATGGAATAAACTTGATTTTTGAGGTATTTGCACAGCGAAACTATAATGATAATGGAACTTTAGTTTCTCAAGCACATGCAAATGCAATGATTGAAGATGAACTTGAAGTTGCTCAGAGAATTATGATATTAAAAGATAAAGGGTATATAGAAAGTATAAATCAAGAAAAACTTTTTTTAGAAGTAAATAGTATTTGTATTGATAACAATAGAGAAAATATCTTAGAATTTATAAAGTTACTTAGAAAAGTTTTATAATAAAGTTATTTTATTCTTATTTTATAAGATGAAATAACTGCTCAAATATTTCTTTAGAGTCTTCACTTTCTTTATATTTACTAATTGAATATTTATAATCAGCTTTTAAGATTAATCCCGATTTACTTTTTAATGTAGTATTTGCTAATAATTGTTTTATATTAAAAATTAAATCAGATACTTCTTTCTCTTTCTTATCTTCAATAAAAATAAGAAATTGACTATCAAAAAATCTTGCAATTTTGGAATTAATATTTTCATCTTTTAAATTTTCTTGTAAAAAATTATAGATAAATATGATTAAATTATTAGCAAGTAAAGTTCCATATTCAATATTAATATATTTAAAGTCTACGATATCGATTAATACACAAATACCACTTTTTTTAAACTTTGCTTTTTTATCTAAGAACTTGTTATAAATCCATTTTCTATTATTACTTGAGGTTAAGTCGTCAATAAATAATTGATGATTTAAAACTTCTACTTCTTTTTCTAGTTTTATCATTTGGGAATAAATATCTGTTAGAGTATCGATATCTTTATTTAGTAGTGCTGTTTGTGTATTTTTAATAGTGTTTTTTATTAGTGAAGCATTCTTTTCAATTTCATTCATATATTTTTCAATAATATTAAAATCTTCAATTAACATATTATTTAGTTCATTTGAAAATGATGTATCATGTAAATTTATATTTACAGTTCTAGCATTTTTATTAAATTTTTCAAAATAAATAGATGGCATGATTACATCTTTATTTAAAAGTTCATTTATTGTGATATCTGTAACTTTTTTAAGTTGATTTTTCATTTTTGCTCTCCTAAAATATCTTCAATTTTTAAAGGTTTACTAATATAGTATCCTTGTGAGTAATCAATGCCAATAGCTTTAACATATCTTAATATTTTTAAATCACTAACAAATTCTGCAACTATTAAAATCTCCTGTTGTTTACAAAATTGAACAATACTTTTAATTAGGTTTAAATAAATTTCTTCATCAATTTTTTTAATTAAAGAACCATCAATTTTTATATAATCAACATTTAAATTAAGAATATATTCATAGTTTGAAAAACCAGTACCAAAATCATCAATTGCAATTTTTACATCATATTTTTTTACTTCACTAATAAAATCATTTACGATATTGTAGTTAGCAATCTTTTCACTCTCTAAAATTTCAATTGTTAAATAAGGTCCAATATTGTTTTTTCTAATCTTTGATACTAAAGATCTTTTAATATTTGGGTTTAAGATATCTGTATAATCAAGATTAATACTAATATGTAGTTTATATTTATTTATATAGTTAACTATTTTATCTATTAAAAGTTCCATTAATTTTGTGTATAGACGGCATTTCTTTGATTTATGAATAAAAATATTAGGTAATAATATATTGCCTTCTTTATCATACAATCTCATGAGCGCTTCATATTTAACAATAACATCAGTTTTATTATCTCTTATTGCTTGAAAATATGGCTCAACTAAATTATTTTCAATATTATAATTTAATATCTCTAGTAAATCTTCACTTATTGCTTCATTTTTATAAAGATAGGCATCATAATACATATAATGTACAAAGTTTACTTTTGCTTTATGAAGAGCTTTTTCAGCATAAATTACGATTAATTGATCATCACTTTTTGAACAACCAATTGTTATATCAATATTTATTGAAGCTTTATTATTTTGTATTTTAAATGGATTGTTAATTACATGTTCAAAAATCAGATTTTTAATCTCAAGAACTTCATCTATTTTAAAATCATCATAAATCAATAATTGAAAAACATCTGCATGAGTATTTGTTAATTCTATTAGAACTTTTTTATTTATTTTTTTTCTAATTAATCTAATTATTTCAGTTTCAAGTAGTTTTTTTAATTGTTTAATAACCCAATCGCCATTTTCAAAACTGTAAATAGCATTTATATCTTTCATATTTAAGATATCTATTAAAAAAAGTGTTTTCATATTATTTTTATTAAAAAATTTATAGATGTAATTTTGGAATAACAATATAAAACCTTTGTATAAATAGTTTGAATACAAAGATTATATATAATTAAACTTTAAGAATTGTAAAATAAAGATTATTTTTTGAGAATTTTGGATATTTGTTCAAAAAAGTGTAGTAAAATTCCTTATTTAATACTATTTTCGATAAAATCGCTTAAATTATATCCAGGATTAAACTAAAATGAAAAAAATAAATATAAAAGATATAGAACTTAATATTGATATGATATCACTATTAGAATTAAAAGAAGGAAAATATAAAATTATTATAGATATTAATGGTACTAAATACATAAATGAAGAAGTGCCAAAAAACAAAGCAATTATCTATATAGATGAGAGCTATGAAAGAAAAGAAAATATTAATGATATTAAAGAACTAGCTAAAGATATCTTTGCAAAATATAAACCAGTTATTTCTGGAACAATATGTAAAATTAAGCCTTTAACTAATTGGCAAAAAATCATTGGTATGAACGCACAAAATATGCTTTATTTTGATCATCAAAGTGATGGAGTTGAAATCTTTGAAGATTCTATTTTAGAAGACTATGGTTGGCATGCTAGTGTATTAGAAATAAATTATAGAACTATTAGTGATTTTATAGAAGAAAACTGTGAAGGAACTCTTCTTTGTTATGATAATGAGATACAATTTAATGGCTTTGCCTTAATTGATAATATAGAAGATGCAAGAGCTCAAGTTAAAGAGTTTATTATTGAAAAAACTAAACAAAATATTGCAGAAGGTCTGATTGAATTAGATGATGACGATGTGATTGAAGCATTAGAGTTTTTTGATTTTGAGGCTGCTAAATAATGGAAGAATTGATTAAGGATTGGGGATATATAGCTTTATTCGCATACTCTTTTGGTGGAGGTTTTGTAGGTTTAATTGTTGCAGGAGTTTTATCTTTTGCAGGAGATTTAAACATATATATTTCTATTGCAGTTGCTGCAACTTCAAACTTTTTAGGAGATCAATTTTTATTTTTCCTTGCTAGAAAGAATAAATCTTATGCTAAAGATATGATGAAAAATTATGGAAGAAAAATAGCCTTAGCACATCTTATGATGAGAAAGTATGGTTCTTTGGTTGTATTTATTCAAAAATATGTATATGGTATTAAAACCTTAATTCCTCTTGCAATGGGATTAACAAAATATTCATCTATTAAATTTACTATTTTTAATATATTTGCAACTATTGTTTGGGCAGTTGTTGTTGGATATGGTTCTTATACCGCAGGTGAATATATTTTAAGTGTTGCAGATGATTTTAAATATGTAGGAATTGGTCTTGTACTTGTTATTGCATTAGTTATTTCTTATATGTTCAAAAGAATTGACAAAAAGTAGACAAAATACTTTTTCTTATAATATTAAATATTTAAAAGGATTTAGTAACAAATCATATTATCTTTGTTATAATTGGTTTATTTATAATTGGAGTTTCCTATCTTGCTAAATCCTTTCCCTGATTTTTATAACAAAGGTCTTTATAATTCTATTCTTAACAATATTAGTGAAGGTATTATTATCGTTGATGATAATAGTAGAATTATAGAGATAAATAAAGCATGTGAAGATATTACAGGATATTCTTTTGAAGAAGTAGCTTATAAACATCCAAAAGTTTTTTCTTCAGGTAATTTAAACAAAACAATCTATCATGATCTTAGAAAGCAACTTAGAAAATCTGGTTTTTGGAAGGGAGAACTTTTAAATAGGCATAAAGATGGAAATGTTTATCCTCTTATTATAAAAATTCATAAGTTTTTTAACGAAAAAACGAAAAAACAAAACTATTTTGCTATTTTTACAGATATCTCATCTCAAAAAGAATCTAATACTAATTTACTACATCTAGCATATCATGATTCTTTAACTACTCTGCCTAACAAACTTAAATTAGAAGCACAATTAGAATATGTTTTAAATAATTCAAAAAGAAATGATCTTCAATTTGCTATTTTATTTCTAGATTTAGATGATTTTAAAGTCATTAATGACACTTTAGGTCATGCAAGTGGAGATGAAGTATTAATTTCTTTTGCAAAAAAATTTAAAAGTATAATAAGAACTAATGATATGATAGCACGTGTTGGTGGAGATGAATTTATTGTAGTTTTGAGTGATATTTCTAATTATTTATTTATTGAAAGAGTCTGTGAAAAAATATTAACATTAGTTAATAAGCCTTTTGAAATTGATAATACAAGCTTCAATTTAGGTGTTAGTATTGGAGTGGCAATTTATCCAAATGATGCAGATGAAGTTAAAACACTTATTCATAATGCGGATTCTGCCATGTATCATGCAAAATATAAGGGTAAGAATCATTTTGAGTTTTTTTCCTCTGAAATGACGCAAAACCTTGATTACAAAACAAAAAAAGAGGAAAAATTAAAGAATGCTATTAAAAAGGATGAATTTATAATTCACTTTCATCCAGAAATTGATTTACAAACTAATGAAGTTTTTAGTCTTGAAGTATTAGCAAGATGGGATAAAGGAAATACAAAATTACTAATGCCTGATAATTTTATTCCAGATTTAGATGATTCTAATCAAATTATAGAGTTTGAAAAACTTATATTAAAAAAAGCTTGTGTTCAATTAAAGAATTGGCATGATAATGGAATCTATAATGGAATCATTTCTGTAAATATAAGTGGAAAGCATTTAGAACATGGAGATTTATATGGGTCTATAAAAGCTGCACTAAGAATATCAAATTTAGAAGCAAAATACTTAGAATTAGAATTTAGAGAATCAGATGTGATGAAAATATCTACAAAAACACTTTTTACTCTAAACACTTTATCTTTACTAGGAATTGGACTATCAATTGATAACTTTGGAAAAGGTTTCTCTTCTTTTAATTACTTACGAGAGTGTTCTATTTCAAAAATTAAGATTGATAAATCTTATATTGATTCTTTACTTGATGAAAAATCTGATGAAGTTATTATTAAATCTATAATTGATTTAGGTATTAATATGGGATTATCTGTAATTGCAGAAGGTATTGAATTCCCAGAACAAGACGAAATTATAAAGAAAAATTTATGTACTAAAGTACAAGGATATTTTTATGCGAAACCTATGGATAATATTGAGTTTGAAAATTGGTATAAAAGTTTTAAACAATTAAAATATTAAAAGCTTAATTTTAGGTATAATACTTTAAAAATTATAAAGGCTATTCCATTTCTACTAATATAAATTCAAATGAAAAATTCTCAAAATTAAACCTTTCAAAAGAGTTCTTATCAAACCTTGATTCTTTAGGTTTTGATAAAATGACAGAGATTCAAGAAAAAGCATTACCAGCACTTCTAGAAAAAAAAGATGTGATTGCACAAGCAAAAACAGGTTCTGGAAAAACTGTAGCTTTTTCTATTCCAATAGTTCATAAACTTGATGTTAAAAGATTTAGAATTCAATCAATTGTTTTAGCACCAACACGTGAATTAGCTAATCAAATTGCAATAGAAATTAGAAAACTTTCACGACATATTCATAATGTAAAAGTTCTTACACTTTGTGGTGGAGTTGCATATAGACCTCAAGTAGCATCTTTATTTCATGGAGCACATATTATAGTAGGAACACCAGGAAGAATTTTAAAGCATATTACTGAAGAGAATATTAATCTAAATGAAGTTGATACTTTAGTTCTAGATGAAGCTGATAAAATGTTAGATATGGGTTTTACAGAAGATATTACAAAAATAATTAATGTATTACCTAAAAATAGACAATCATTATTGTTCTCTGCAACTTACCAAGAAAATATTGATAATTTAGCTTCTTTTGTAACTCGTGATCCAATTAGTGTTAAAAATGAAAATGAAGAAAAAACAATAATCGAGCAAAAACTTTATGAAGTTGAAAGTTCTGCTAAAACGGCATTAATTCCTTCTCTAATTTCAACAAATAAAGCAAAATCAGTTTTAATCTTTTGTAATACAAAAATTCAATGTGATGAACTAACTGATAATTTACTTGATTTAGGACTTGATGTTTTAACTCTTCATTCAGATTTAGAACAAAAACAAAGAGATGAAACAATTATCTTTTTCTCAAATAAATCTTATCCTATTTTAATAGCAACAGATGTAGCTTCAAGAGGTTTACATATTGATGATATTGATTTGGTAATCAATTACGATATTGCAAGAGATGTAGAAACACATACTCATAGAATTGGTCGAACTGCACGTGCTGGTAAGGGTGGATTAGCTATATCTTTATATAGCAACTATGAAGATGAAGATAAAATTGAAGATATTAAAGCTTCTTTTGATGATGTTAAGTTCGAGCGTGCAGAATATGTTAGTGATGATTTAGAATATAAAATTGATAGTGATTATAGAACACTGTTTATTAATGGTGGTAAAAAACAAAAAGTACGTGCGGGAGATATTCTTGGAGCTTTAACAGCAGGTGTTGGACTTGCTAAAGATGATATTGGTAAAATTAATTCTTTAGACTTTTGCTCATATGTTGCAGTAAAAAAAGAAGTAGTAAAAAAAGCTTTAGATGGTTTAAGTAACGGTAGAATAAAAGGTAAATACTTTAAAATTTATGAGAAGTAGTAGAACTTAATTACTTAAGCATTTAGGCTTAAGTAATTTAAAGTTTATGATTCTTGATTTATAATATGAACATCTCTTTGAGGGAATGGTATAGAAATATTGTTTGCATCTAGTGCTTTTTTAATATCTTCTCTTACTCCAAAATATACATCCCAATAATCTTCTGTATTACACCAAGGCATAACAAGTAAGTTTACTGAAGAATCAGCTAAAGCATTTACTCCAACTGCACAAGCTGGATCTTTTAATACTTTGTCATTTTTAGCAATTGTATCTAGGATAACTTTTTTAGCTTCATCAATATTACTATCATAAGAAATCCCAACTTCCATATCAACTCTTATTGTTCCATTAGCAGTTACATTTGTAATGGCATTTGATGAAACAGCTGAATTTGGTAAAACAACAGTTTTATTTTGGAAAGTTGTTAATATAGTATTAAAAATTTGAATTTCTTTAACGATTCCTAAATTACCTTGAGATTCAATTAAGTCTCCAATTTTATATGGTCTAAATACTAATAGCAATACTCCTCCTGCAAAGTTTGCAAGTGAACCTTGTAATGCTAAACCAATTGCTAACCCTGCCGCACCAAGTACTGCAACAAATGAAGTTGTTGCAATTCCAACCATAGAAGCAACTGAAATGAAAAGTAAAACTTTTAATCCCCAAGAAGTTAAACTTCTTAAGAATGGTATTAATGTTTTATCCGTTTTTGAAGCGATTAGTGCTTTTCCTAAGATATTTGTAACAACTGAAATAATCCAAAGTCCAATAATTAGTGTAACAATTGCAAGTGCAAGTTTTGGGGCATATTCTAGTGTTTGGTTAATTGCAGTTGATGCATATTCTTCCATATTTAGTTCGTCCATATTTTAATCCTTTGTTTTAATAATATTTTTGATTATACTTAAATTAATGTGCAATAATTGTGAATTATGATAGAATTCCAAAAATTTAATAAAAGGTATAAAATGAAATCAGCATCTGCTAGACACTTATTAGTTGAAAGTGAAGAATTATGTAATGAATTAAAGCAAAAAATTGCAAATGGAGAAAAGTTTGAAGATCTTGCAAAAGAATATTCTCAATGTCCCTCTGGAAAAGATGGTGGAAATTTAGGTAACTTTATGCAAGGACAAATGGTTCCTGAGTTTGATAAAGTTGTATTTAATGATGCTATTAATGTAGTACATGGACCAGTTAAAACTCAGTTTGGATATCACTTACTAGAAACTACTTCAAGAAACGACTAATTTAATATTTAATATTTCTTTTACTTGATTGCTATATAATATAGAATAATTTAAGTAAAAGGAATAATATGAAATTATTACTATTAATTTTAACAGTAACTCTTAGTTTATTTGCTTCTTCAATAAATTTTGAAAAAGATTTACAAACAGCAAAAGAAAAAGCAATAAAAACAGATAAAAAACTCATGATCATGTACTCAACTCCTACTTGCCCAGAGTGTAATTATATGAAAAAGAAGGTATTAAAAGATAAAGAAATAGTATCTTTTGTAAATGAAAACTTTGTATCTGTAATTATGGATATTAATGAAGATGAAAAAATCTTACCATATAAATTTATTGGGATTCCTACTTTTTATTTCTCAGATGCTTCAAATATGAAACTACTTGCGCAAAGAATTGGTGGAACTAGAGAAAAACAATTTCTAGAAATTATCAAAAATATTAAGTAGGAGGTTAGTATGAAATATTTCTTTATTCTAACACTTACCCTTATTTTTTCTTCCTCTTCTTTTGCTTATGAACAAGCAGACTTAGATAAGTTTTTAAAGACAAAAGATTGCCAAGAGTGTGATTTAAGTGGAGCTGATTTAAGTAATAAAGATTTTACAAATGCAAATTTAAGCGGAAGTGACTTAACAAATGCTAATTTAAAAAATAGTATTTTTGTAAAATCCAATATGTGGGGAGTAAATCTTACAAATACAAACTTAATTAATACAAATGTCAGAGCATCAAATTTAACAGGAGCAGATATTATTAATATAAAATGTAATAATACAACATTTAAAGGGGTTACCTTTGCAAATGCTACTTTTGAAAATGTAAAATGTACAAATCTTTCTATTTGGTCTGCTAGATTTTTAGAAACAACATTCGAAAATACAGATTTTGAAAATGCTGGTGGAGCATATGCTAGTTTTACAGATGTTGATTTAAGTGATTTAAATATAAAAGATGCAATATTTTGGAATGCTAAATTTACAGACAGTATTGTAAAAAAAGAAGATTGTATTCATTTAAAAAAAGAAGAAGCTATTTTAAAAAATGTAGAGTGTAATTAAACTAAGGGTGAAGAAACTTATTATATTAGCTCTTCTTCTTCCCCATTTTCTGGAACTTCTTCATCCCAAAGAATAGAAACTCCATACTCTTTATCTGTAATCACATATTTAAAATACTCACCTGTACCTTTTCTTCCATGTAATCTTATTATTGTTTGTCCATCTTGAAGTAACTTTTTCATCTCATATTGACTAAAACTTCTTTTATTCCATTTTAAAAAAGCATTTGAGTAAACTCTAAAAGTACAAGTAGATTCAGCTGTAAAAACAAAAGCTTCACTTTCATCATACTGTTTATTAGCATTTTCACAAGTATATAATTTTATTTTTTTGCCTTGTGTTTCAAACTTTCTAGCGATTACGCTACCTTCACAATATGGGCATTTCCCTAAAATCATAATAATACTCCTTTATTTTATTTAGAGTATTTTATCAACAATTTTGTAATTTTTAAAAAAATATTACAAAATGAAATATTATGGAGCTAGTCTTTTTATACTCCATGAACCTTTTTCATCTTTTTCATAAAGAAATCTATCATGAAGTCTATCTTGTCCACCTTGCCAAAACTCTATTCTTACAGGTTTAATTATATAACCACCCCAAAAGTCTGGAAATGGAACTTCTCCTTTTACAAATTTTCTTTTAATCTCATCAAATTTCTGTTCAAGTAAACTTCTTGAAGTAATAATACTACTTTGATGTGAAACCCAAGCACCTATTTGACTACCTTTTGGACGTGATAAAAAGTACTTTAAAGAATCTTTTGTTGATATTTTTTCAATTGTACCTTCAACTTTTATTTGTCGCTCCATTGGAATCCATGAAAATAGTGACGCTGCATTTGGGTTTTCTTCTATTTGTTTTGCTTTTTTGCTTTTATAATTTGTAAAAAATACAAAGCCTGCTTCATCAAAAGTTTTTAATAATACTGCTCGTACACTTGGCATCATGTCTTTTCCAACGGTTGCAAGCATCATTGCATTTGGTTCGGACATTTGCTCATCAATTGCATCTTGAAACCACTTTTCAAATTGTTTAATTGGGTCTTTATTCAAATCTGGAATATCCAAACTTTTTGTAGTATACTTACCTCTAATATGCGTTATATCCAAAACTCATCCTTCTTTTTATTAATCATCAAAGATATCAAATAAAATATCTTTTAACTCTTTTTTCATCTCTTCATTTAAAATTTTTTTATTTGAATATATATAAAATGGAACTGTATTTAACATAGATTGTTTTAATCTTTTTCTTAAAGTTGAAATTTCATCAATATTTATAAGTTCTCCTCCATCATAAAATGAAAAGTCCTTTGCTATCCCTATATTAAAAGATACTATTTGATATGCAAAATATAAATCTTCTTCTTTATCTTCCCATTTTTGGATAAAATTATTTAGAGTATCTTGTAATTGTTTTGCATTATTTCTTGATATATAACCAAAACTTTCTCTAAACTTATATCTTTCTAAAGTTGTAAATCCTAGCACTTTATAAAACTCATTTAAGTTTTTCCAAGGACTTCTAAACTTTCTTTTTCCAAATAATACTTCTTCAAAAGAATAAAGATATTTTATATCTTCTGTACTTAATACTTCTTTTTCTTTTATTAAAAAATATTCATTTTTAAATAGTGAGATTAGCCAGTTTTCATCAAGCATTGAGATAGTATCTAGCTTTTTTTCTGTGTCTTTATTATCAAAGTTCCAAAGCATTGAAATATTTTCAGATGTTTTTTCACCCATTTTAGGATTTTCAAAATATTTTTTTGCTAAATATTGCACTACATTTTCTAAAAGAGTATCTGTTTTTGCAATACCATGATTATAGATAACTTTTTTATAAAGATTAAATCTCATTTCTAGCATATGTTCAATATCAATTAATGACATATCAAAAAAACTAAGATGGAACTTATCATTTTGTTTTACAAGAACAGCTTGTTTAGTGATTCTTATATGATCACTAGGACCTGTTATATATCCACTTGCTAGCATATCTCTATTTACATAATCTAATCTGTCAGCATCAACTGTACCATCTATTAATTTATGTAAAACAGAAAAGTCAAAATTATGTACTGTTTTTTCTTCTAAAATATACAAACAAAGTTTCTCAATTAGTTTTATATATTTTTTATCAATAGATTTTTTTAGTAAATCATTTAGTTCGTATTTAAACAATAAACTCAATAACTCTTTTCCTATAGCTTCATGTAAAACTTCACTAGCGTTATTTGTTGTTTTTTCATACATATCTTTAAATTCAATCTCTTTTTCTACTAATACTTCTTCATTCTCTTCTTTTTCTTTTATGTCTAAATAAATCTTTTTTAGTGCATTTTCAACTTGATGAGAGAAGGGTAGGTGTCCTACATCATGTAAAAGTCCTACTATTCTAATAGTTTGAAGAATTACTGTATATGCAATTCTATGCGATTTTGATTTTGTAGGTATTGTAAATTGGTATAAAGCTTTATTTTCAAAATAATCAATATCATTTAAATCAATATCTAGTTTTTCTGTTTTTATTATGTCTTTAATTGCATATCTTAATCCTGATAAGAAGTTATTCTTTGTACTTTTATCAGCATTTAAAAGGGAGTTTTTAAACATAAAAGAAGCTAAGTGCATAGTTCCCAAAGAATGAATAAATCTTCTTGTCGTAATTGATGGGTATGAAAAATATGCTAAAGCATTTTGTGTTATAAACTGTAATCTATTTACTATTTTTGTTTGAAGAATCTTATCTTCTAATTTTGTATACTCTATATGATTATATATCGTATCGTTTATTAGTCTATTTTGTATTGTATATCCTTAGTTAATCACTTTTCTTTTCAAAAATACGTTCTGTAAATTGAGCAAACTTACCACGTACTGCTTTATCTAATTCTATTGCAAACATCTTTAATTCTGGATGAGTTTCATTAGTTTGTTTTAAAAGAGTTGTTAGACCATTATTATATTTGTTTAGATATAAATTATCAATTTGTCTATTTGAGCCAATAACAATTGCCATACATGATTCATCTAACCTTGAGAGAATAAGTTGAGTTGTTTTTTCACTAGAGTTTTGCCATTCATCCATTATTACAATTGCACCTGATATAGTTCTTCCTCTAGCTTCTCCGGGCCATAAAGTTTCTATACAGTATTTATTTTGTAAGTCTGAAATTTTCGTTTCAATTGATTGCGGGTTATCTCTATTTTCACTTTTTTTCAACTGTTTTTTTGCAATAAACTCTAAAGTATCTTGAATAGCCATATTATAAATTCTAAATTTTTCATCATTTCCTGATAAATATCCAATATCTTCACCTTTATCTAAAGATTCAATGGAGTTTCTTACATATATAATTTTGTCATAAAATCCTAAATCAATTAATCTCATTGCGCAGACTACTGACATAAGTGTTTTACCACTTCCTGCTTTTGCATCAATAACAAGCAATTCATACATATTTGAAATAATTGCTTTTGTAAAGAGTTTTTGTTTTAAGTTTACAGGTTTTATACTTAAAGCTTTAAAGTCTGTTTCTTTTAAAGTATCAATTTTATCATTGTAAATAACGGCATGTTCGCTATTTCCATCTAGGCTTTGGAAAATATAAGAGAAATTCTCTTTTTCATAATCAACATCTATCTCTTTAATATTTTTTTTATCAAGTGAATTAAAAATTGAAGAATCTAATTCAAACTTTTTCACAAATGCAAATTTGGGTACTGTTGATTTGTCATCATGTAATGTTTCAGTTTTTATACTTTCAAATAAAGCAAAAGTTCTCGCATAAACATCAAGTGATAAAAAAATAGTTTGAGAACCCTTATAGTAATCTCTAGCAATACAAGCAGTTTCAATAATTCTTTTATCATTACTTTCTGATAAATGAAGTTGTTCTATTTGTGTATCATATTTGTCTTTGGAGATAATATCTAGATTCAGCTCTTCATTATAAAGTTTTACAACTTTAAATCCTAATTTATAATCTACTTCTTTTATTTTCATCAAAGCTAAAAGTCTTGCAAATTCTCTTGCGTAATATCCTAATTCATTTGAAAGTTTTTTCTTGTCCTCTAATTCAAGTAAAACAGTCTCAGGTACTACAATATGGTTAGTTTTATTTTGAGAAATCTTATAGAGATTTTGTAAGTTTTGTAAGATGATATTTGTATCTACTACGTATATTTTATCTTTCATAAAAAATTGTAACAAAAAGTGGTTACAAATTGATGACAAATTATTTAATAATTATACAATTGCAGATATACTTCGTTAAATAAATACATAGGAAAGAAATGAAAGATTATTTATATATATTATTAGGTTCAATACTTTTAGCAATTGGGGTAGTTTCTTTTTTACTGCCAAATAACATTATCACAGGTGGATCAGCAGGACTTTCATTACTTTTACATCATTTGTCATCATTTACCATTGGTTCTTTAATGATTATGATAAATTTACCATTAATACTTTTAAGTGTAAAATATTTTGGAAAAAATTATGCAATTAAAACAATAATAACTATTATTTTAATATCTGTTTTTATTGATATTGCAAATGAGTTCTTAAATTTAAATGCAGCTACAGATGAAACAATATTAGCAGCAATCTTTGGGGGTATTTGTATAGGACTTGGATTAGGATTTGTAATAAAAGGAAAATCCTCTGCAGGTGGTAGTACAATCATAGCTTCAATAGTTGCATCAAAAACTCACTATAAAGCATCAGAAATCATACTTTTAATAGATGCTATTATTATTGCTTTATCTATTTATGTTTTTAATGATATTGAAAAAGCTTTATGGAGTATTTTAAGTATTTATATTACATCAAGAGTTATTGATGTGATTTTAACAGGTCGAGTATCTAAAAAAGTTGTTTATATTGTAAGTAATGAAGTTGAAAAAGTTTCAGAACAAATCATTAAAAGATTAGGTGATGATGGAACTATTTTAAATGGTTCTGGTTTACATAAAGAAGAAAATAAAACAATGATTTTAATTGTAGTTGAAATTTCAAAAATACAAGTATTAAAAGATATTATAAAAGAGTACGACCCTGAATCTTTTTTAGTTATTACAGATGCTTCAGAATTATTAGGGCGAGGTAATTAAACGCAAGGAGTGTTTTCCTTACGTTTAGATCAGTAATTATTTAGATAATTTCATTAATTGCTTAATCATTCCAACAGCTGCTTCTTCATTTAACTGTTTTTCATAAGTAGTTAAAAGCTCTCTAGCTAAGATATTAGCTCCTAAATGTTGAAATTGAATTCTCATTGCTTGAAGACCTTTAGCTCCTCCACCACCACTATGAGTTGCAAGACCAACGATTTTATCATTAAATGCATCTCTCCAGTCTTTTGTAGCTCTTGAAGTCCATGCCATTGCATTATTTAAAACAGGTGGCATAACACCATTGTATTCAGGTGCAACAATGATAAATGCTTTTAAGTCAAGTATTTTTGTTGCTAAGTCTAATACTACCTCAGGTATACCATTTTCTTCTTCTTCAATTGTACTGTATAATGGTAATCTTAAATCTACTAAATTAATTAATTCTACTTCACAATTTTGTTCTTTAGCTAGTTCTTCAAGTCTTAATCCTAATTTTTGATTATTGTTTGAACTTGCTACTAATATTCCAATTTTTGACATTAATTTATTCCTTAATATAATATATAATTTTGTAATTATATCCAAGCAATACTTGAGTTTGTCAGTAATAAATAGTAATAAAAAAGAAATATTGAAAATGTTTGATTTTGATAGTAGATTTAAGATTAACAACACAGTGGTGCGAATGGTCGGAATCGAACCGACACTCCGAAACCGGAATTGGATTTTAAGTCCAACGCGTCTACCTATTCCGCCACACTCGCACTTTTGGTAGTTAATTCATATGTGTTATTAATAATAAAAATGGTGGCTCGAGACAGAATCGAACTGTCGACACAAGGATTTTCAATCCTTTGCTCTACCGACTGAGCTATCGCGCCACACATAAAGTGGTGGGAAGAGAAGGACTCGAACCTTCGAAGCCGTAGGCGGCGGATTTACAATCCGCAGGATTTGACCACTCTCCAACCTTCCCGTTGAAAAATACTTAATGGATGGGGTAGAAGGATTCGAACCTTCGAATGCTAGCACCAAAAGCTAGTGCCTTACCACTTGGCGATACCCCAATCGTTTAAGTGGCAGAATTATAGTTACTTTATCTTTAAAGTTAGCTAAAATTTCTGCCTACTTAAATAAAAAATTTAAAATTTATAGGCAAGCTTGATTTGAGATGATTTATTTTCTTTGCTATGAGCTATAAATATACTTGTATTGTTATTTAAGTAGTTTGAAAAAACTGCTCCACTTAAAGCCCCTAGTATATTAAAAACCATATCTTCATTAGAAAAGTCATCATCTGTTAGTTCTTTTGCAAGTCCAGGTAATGAAGCTATTGCAGTCGCGTATGATATTTTTTCAATATCATCAAACTGTTGATAGTTTTTATGTAAAAGTGTTTCACTAGCAACTCCAAAAATTGCAGAAAACCCAAAGTGTTTAATTGAATTAGAATCTGCTGCATTTAAACTAAGTGTACTTAATATTGTAATTGCCCCAAGTGTTTTAATAAGTTTCATAAATATTCCTTTTCTATTCGTATGGTGTTGGAACAGGTGGAAACTGCTCAAATGATTTTTTTATAGCAGCACTAATTGTTCTTTTTACTTTTGGATTTTGTAAGGGGTGAGAAAATTGGAAATAATCAATTGCACCTTGTTCTGTTTTTTCTCTTTTGTATACAAAAGCAATTTTTTTACCAAGTTTAATACTATTGTCATAAAGTGTTTTTGCATATTCACTAATATTTGGGAACTCTTTAGAGTTGATTTTATCTCCCCATGCAAAAAATACAAACTTTCCACTTGGAATTAAGTTTGCTGCATCTAAATACATAATTTCTCTTTCAAACTCAGTATTTTGAGCTGAATTATAAATTTCTAAATCTTCATTAAATTTAAGCAGTAGTGACTGTGCATCAATATGTTCTTCATTTAGATTAAATAAATTTCTAATCTCCACTATTTTTCCAGCACATGATTCTTTCATTGCCTGTTTAAAAATAGTAATATATGTTTCTGCTTTTAATTCAACCATATCTCCAAAACTATCAAAATCTTGATCTAATAAATAGTTGTTTGAATCATATCCTACAGGTGTTACTACTGGATTATATAAAAAAAGAGTACCTATAATATTTTTCTTTCTTTCTTTTGCTGATTTAATTTTTGCTTTTAATTCTTTAGGTGTTATTGTTTCGTCTTCTGCACCAAAGTACATGTAACTTGATGTTACAAAGATTTCTTCATATTTAGTTTCAATTGTTCCAAAATACTGCATAAAATTCCTTCATTATTTCTAGGTAGATATTATCTAATCTTACTATATAGTTTGCTTATATTATTTATCTTTCCTTTTTTGATATATCCTTAAATTTGCACACTCTTTTATAACTTCTTCATAGTATTTAGTGTTTTTATAATCTTTTTTTAGCTTATCAAAATATTTACCATAATTATTGTCTATATATTCAAGATATATTTTATTTTTTGTGTAACCCCATTTTCTAGAAGCATTATATGAATCTTGAAAGCTTGGATTATAATAAGAATTCTTTTTTGCAAAATTTATATCAAATAATGAAAGTTCTGATTTTGCAAGCATATATGTGATTTTTGCTTTAAATTCTTTATTTTTTGCATATTTTAGTGCTTTTTCATAAAACTTAATAGATTTATTGATTTTTAATAGTTCTACTTTTTTATTTACAAAAGAGTAGTTACTTCTATAAATAGTTGTAATATTATTTGAGTTTCCAAAATAGCTTAAGTTAAATAGGGCACTTGCATATAAATAGTTATCCATTACACTATTAGGGTTTTTCTTTAATTCCTTTTCAATAATCAATATCTTATCTAAGAATTTTCTTATAGTATATGTGTCTTTATTTCCAGATCTATTGTTCCCTTTTATAAAAGAATTAAAAGGATTAAATTTTATATATTTATCAAGATATTCACTTTCTATTTCTCTTGCCTCTTTAAAATTTAAATTATTAATAAGTAGGGCAGTTTCAGTAGATAACAAGCTATGGGCTAAACTAAAAGTTTTGTTGTTCAGCTTGATTTTATTTTGTTCTAGAAATTTATTTTTAAAATGTTTTTCTATTTTTGATTTACTTTTTGTTTGTATAAAAGTTTTAAATTGATTTAATAAGTCCAAAGTAAAAGAGCTTTCATTTAAATAATTTACTTTTTGACTAAGAAATTCTTTGAATTTATTATTTTGTTTTTTATATAATTTTTCTAATATTACAAAAGTATAATTATGAATAGCAGATGAATGATGATCTTTACATGTAGTTACTTTTTCTAACTTTTCATAGATGATATCTTCAGTTTTTAAGTCAATTTTTTCTAAGGAATTTAAATATATAATATAATTTAAGGTTTCAATTTCATGATTATTTGGATAATCATTATCAAGTTTTTTACCAATAATAAAGGCTTCTTTCAAGTTTCTTTCATATAAATTAAAATATGCTAAAGAGAGATTAATCATGTACATATCGTCTTTTTTCACATCTTTTAGATACTCTAAAAACTCTTTTGTTTGAAAATTACGTACATAGATATCAAAAGTATCAAAATAGTGTTGAGAGTTTAGTAAGGCTTTATATAATACAAAATCAAACCATTTAGAGTTTTTATCTATTTTATAAATATTTTTTAATTCTTCAATCTTATTACTATTTTTATTCAAGGCTCTTATTGCATATAATTTTGTTTTTTCATCATTGTTTTTAGCTAAAGATAAAAGCTTTTGCCATTGAGCATCTGTTTTTATATAATTAAAATTGTAGTAAGATAAATACCAATTGATGTTACTTTTATCAAAGAGTTTAGAAAACTCATAAACACCTAATTCCACATTTCTATTTTGTATTAGTGCTCCTGCATAAATAGCATGAATCCAGTCTTTAACTATAGTTTTATCAACAATATCAAGTAGGTATTTGTATTTATCATATATTTCTAAACTATTTAACTTTGAATAATGTGCAAGTCGTAATCCTAAATAAAAATATCTAAGTTTTAACCAAGATGATTTTACAGTATTTATTTTTTCTAAGGCATTTTTTATTAAAACTTCTTTTTTGATTTTTACTTGTTTTTTTGAATAGTAGTGATTTATTACATGTTGTTCTTGCTTTTGAACAAAGTTTAAATATTCAAGTATTTCTTGATTTTTAATTAATTCAAGATTTTCTCTTTTATAAACAATTTGTTCTATAGTTTTTATATCAATACTTGTTTTTAAGTGCTTTTGCCATTCTTTTAAGTTTTCTTCTTTTGACTTTTTTTCATACTTATATTTAAGTTCATTATAAACACTTGGATGTTTTAAATTTTTGGGAGTATTTGAAAAGGCTTGTTCTCTTTTTTCTAAGAATAAAAATGATTTATCATTTTCATCCCAACTTGTTGCACATGAAAATAGTGCAATATTAAATATTAGAATAAAAGATAAAATTTTTATCATAATTATATTTCCTTTATTAACTCGTCTAGATTATATTTATTTTTATATTTTATTGTATAAAAAATAATTTCTTCAAAACTATTTTTTGAAAGAGAGAAAAAATCTTTTATTGCAAGTTTAATATCTTCTTCTTTAGAGTCTTCAAATCTAAAAATATCATTTTTATAAATATATCTACCTTTAAAGTAGCTACTTTTTAAAGCTTTATAAATATTGGGACTTATCATTTTAAAATTCTCATTAAAATCACTTAAAATAACACCTTCAAAAATATCTAAAGCTTTATCATATCTAAACTGTACAGCTTGTGAATATAAAGGAAGTGCTAGTTTTAATTTTAATTTATATTTATCAAAATTATAATGATATTTTCTTGCAGTACTAGTATCTAAAATAGAATTTTTAGTCTCTTTTTTCGTAATATCAGACATATTATAATACATCAATAAACCATAATCAACAGGAGGAATTCCTGTTTTATCATAATATTTTATTTGATGTAATCTTATAGTCGCACTTAGAGTTTTATTTAACTTCTTTTTTAAATCTTGAAGTAGGTTAAAGTAGTTACTTCTTGATTGATTAGACCAATCACAATCTATTTGTATCTCTTCATAGCTAAAACCTAAAGCTGCTATTCTTAATCTTATAGCTTTTGAGATGTTTTTATAATCTACATTTTTCATAGTTTCATTTGTAATATAAACAACAGGAACAAAATCTTCTTTAGGTTTTTGTTTAAAGTATGTATTTACAAGTTCAAGTTTTGTAGAGTAATCAATATCAAGTATTTTTATATATAGTTTATCTTTTATATCTTTTTGATTATAAGTATTACTCCAATGATAAAAAGAGTAATTTAAATTTTTCTTCTTTGGTAGGAAAAGTAATATTAGAGAAATTATTATAGTAAAACTAAGAAGAATAAATAGTATTTTTTTCATAATCTAAAAAGCATTTACTTTATTAACTCTATTTTGTTTTAACCACTCTTCTTGCATTTGTTTCATTTTTTTACTACTTGTTTTCTTTGTTGAATAATTAGATTTAGTATAGTTGTTTTCATCACCTTCTTTGTAAACATAATTTAAATCTAAAGAAGCTTGCCAGATAGCATTTTTTACTCTAGTTGCTGCAACATAATATATATTTAACTCTTCTTGAAGTTTTAAAAATGAGACTTTATTTTTAGGATTTGAAAGTTCTTTTTTTGTAATAAAATCATCTGCCATTATAACTTGCTCATATTCTAAACCTTTTGACTTATGAGTTGTTGTAAAGATAATATCTGCTTCATCTTTTTTTGTAGTTATTTTAGATTTTATTTTTTTATTTATCTCAAAAATATTGTCCCCATAAGTGTTGATAAATTTTATGATATTTAAATAGTCTTGATTTTTTGTATCTTTTGCAAATTGTTCTAACTCTTGGATTGTTTCAAAATCTTTAATTTCATCCATTGTGATTTTGTCGTTTTTTTTCTCTTTTAAATAAAAAATAGAATAAACAGTTTGATTCATAAATGAGTAAGAGTTATAGTTTCCTTCAAAATATATTTTTTTATCATCTTGAATAAAATGAACAATTTGTTGAATTAAACCAAAAGTAGATCTGGCTATTACACAGATTTGTTTATCATAATCAATTGCTTTCTCTCCTACTTCTGTTTTCATTTCAACCCCAGATATTTTTAAAACTCTTGAGCTATTTTTCTCATATAATGAGTTTAGGTTTTTTTCCAATAGTTTTGCATATGAGTCACTAAACCTAAAACTTTTACTAAGCTCATACTCTGGAAGTTCCAACTTATTTAAGGCATTTATTGCATATCTAAAAGAGTATATTTGTTGAAAAGAATCTCCTACATAAATTCGTCTACAATTTTGTGCTTCTACAATTCCAATCATTACATCTGAAATATCTTGTGCTTCATCTACTAAGATTAAATCATATGGAAGGTTAGTAGATACTTTTTTATTTAAATAAAACATTTTTAAGTAGAAGTCATGAGTTGCATCTACAAGTTTATTTTTCATTGCTGATAAAATATGTTTTAAATGATTTAGTGCTTTTTGTTCGTCTTTGTTTAGTAGTTCAAGAATCTTAGCACTTAAATCAGCTTGTTTTTTATAAGTTTCTAGAAGTTTCATATCCAGTGCTATTAGTGAAGAGTTACAGTAAAAGTTCACTAAGTCTTTTATCAACGCAATATACTCAGCAACTGGATAGTAATTATTTTTTTGATTAAAAGTTTGTTCGTAGCCGTTTAAAAGTTTTTCAATAACTTGTACTTTTAAGTCGTGGGCTAAGTTATATTCATAAGCTCCAATTTTTTGATATGCAAGTGAATGAATCGTACTTACATGCATATGTGAAAGTTTATATTCTTGTAGTTTTTTTTGTAAAGAAGTTTGTAATGATTTATTATATGCTAAATATAAAATTTTTAAATGAGAGTTTTTCCTTGCATATTCTAGCAAAGTAGTTGTCTTACCACTACCTGCTACAGCATTTATTTTAAAAGAATCCTCTTTTGCATTGATTATATTTTCTTGTTCTTGGGTTAAATCCATAAGTAACTCAAACAAAAACTCTTTTGTTCTCTTGCTTTTTAATATTTGAAAAATTATCAAGATAATCTAGATATGTAATTAAATATTTTCTGCTCATTGGATATTTTTCTTTAAAGTTTATAATATCAATATATCCTTCTTCTTTTATGATTTCTTTCATTTTAGTAATGATATTATTTAAACTCTCTGCATGAATAAAAAGATTATGTTGAAGCCTCACAACTTGTTTCTTTGCTGTTAAAGATTTTAAAATATCATCGCCAAGTTTTCTATCTAAATCTAGTTCATCATAGATATTGTAAGGAGCTGTTGGAGTGATATCTTCTTTTTTTAGTCTATCTAAGAATGAGTCTTCAAGATTTTTTGCAAAGTCTTCTTTTATATTTGCATTTTTATATAAGTTGTTATCTTTTTGTAAAAAGCCTTCTTTCTCTAATTCATCTAAAGCTGTTTGAATAAAAGAAGTACTTGCCCATTTTAATCGTAAACCAATAGAGGCATTTGAAAGTAGGGCATAAGTATTTTTTGTATAAATATCTTTAACAGAATTAATAATAAAATCTTTTGTTGCTATGGGATAAATAATAAGTTCTTTTTCATCAATAAAAACATTCTTTAAATTTCTTGCAAAAGATATAGCTTGGGCATGAGATAGTGCAAATCTTTGTGCTGAAGAGATTATTCCTAGCCCTTTTTTATGTGCTTGAAGTAATTGATAATAAGCTTCTTCGAAATTATTTTCATTTAAAAATTCTAATAATTTTTTCTTTTGATTTTTCTTCATTGGGTCAATTATTGGATTTAAAACTTTTCCTCCCGAAATAGTTTGATTCCCTTGTCTAATAATAAGTTTTTCACCAAAAATAGTAAATAGCTTTTCATTTGCTTTTATCGTTGCAAAACCAGATTCTAGTTCTTCAGTTGAGTTAAATAATAAAACTTTTGCTTCAAGTTTCTTAGCTCCTATAAATACTGTATATGCTTTATTATGATGTAGTTTTTTACCTTTTAGAGCTTTAAAAGAGATATCGATTTCATCAAAACCTCTAATAAAGCCTTTCTTTGTAATTAAATCACCTCTTTTAATATTTGTACTGTTTATTCCTTGTAGATTTAAAGCTGCTCTATTTGAAATATTTGCTTCTATTGTATTTTCATTATGTACTTGAATATTTTTTACTACTGATTCTTTTCCTGCTTCACAAACAAATACTTTTTCATTTAACTCAAGCTTTTTCCCAAGAACTGTTCCTGTTACAATTGTTCCAATTCCTTTTGGTGAAAATACTCTATCAACATAATATCTAAAGAAATTTTCTTCTTGTTTTGAAGAGTTTTTAATTGTAAATAAATTGTTTTTTAAAGCCTCAATAGATTTAGGATCAAAAATAGATACTTCTTGAACAAATTTAATACTAAAATCAAAAGTACCCAAAAACTCTAATGTTTTTTTCTTTTGTATTTCAAGTTCTTCTGGTGTTACTAAATCACTTTTTGTTATAGTCAGAATAATATCTTTAATTCCAAGTAAATTAATAATCTCAATATGCTCAATTGTTTGAGGCATAATACCCTCAACCGCAGAAACAACAAGCATTACATAATCAAAACCAAAAGCCCCAGCAATCATATTCTTAACTAGTTTTTCATGTCCTGGTACATCAATAAAAGCGATATTTTGCTGACCCTTACTCAAATTTGAGAAAGATAAATCAATAGTAATACCTCTTTGTTTCTCTTCGTTTGTACTATCACCCTCATAACCATTTAATGCTTTAATTAAAGCTGTTTTACCATGGTCAATATGTCCTGCTGTTCCTATAATAATATTTGACATTAGTTAAACACCTTTTTTATAATATTTGCAATTTGTAATATTTGATTCTCTTTTATACTTCTAAAATCAATTAGAACTTTTTCATTTTCTATTCTTGTAATTAAGTTTTCACGTCTTAAAAGTTTTTCAATTCTATTTGCTTTATAATCTTTGTAAGTAATACTAAGTGCAATAGTTGGTATTTTTTTATTAGGAGTAGTCCCACCACCTATTAAAGTTTGCGTTTGTATTACTTCACAAGTACATAAATCTTCAATTGATTCTTTTAGTAAGTTTGCGCGTTCTTCTAATTCTATAATTGAAGTATGTAACATTTTTAATGTAGGGATATCATCAAGTTTATTTTCTAAATATGAAGTTAGATTATCTTCAAGTAAGGCTAGGGTAATTTTATCAACTCTTAACATTCTTAAGAGTTGATTCTTTTTAATTTTTCCAATTAACTCTTTTTTACCAATAATAACACCAGCTTGAACAGAACCTAAAAGCTTATCTCCTGAAAAACTCAATAAACTTGGATTATATTGCATGATTTTTAAAATAGATGGTTCCACTTGGTCTAAATTATATGGTAAGTCAATCATATGGCCACTTCCCATATCATAGTAATCAATCACATCTTTTTCTTTTGCAATTTGCACAATCTCTTCGTATCCTACTTCTGAAGTAAAACCTTCAATTGTATAGTTTGATTTATGTACTTTCATAAGCATTGCAGTATTTTCATTTACAGCATTTTGATAATCTCTTGGATGAGTTTTGTTTGTAGTTCCTATTTCTTTAAGTATCGCACCACTTTGTGCCATTACTTCAGGAACTCTAAAACTTCCACCAATTTCTACAAGTTCACCACGACTTACAACTGCTTCTTTGTTTTTACAAAAAGTATTAAGGATTAAAAAAACTGCACTTGCATTATTATTTACAACTATCGCATCTTCACAAGCAGTTAGTGCTTGTAGAGTTTTTACAATATGCGAATACCTTTCACCTCTTTTACCTTGTTCTAAATCATACTCAAGGTTATTATAAGAAGTGGCTACTTTCATTGCTTTGTTAAAACTTTCTTCATTTATTAGTGAGCGTCCTAAATTGGTATGGACAATAATTCCTGTAGCATTTATAACACTTTGTAGTGATGGTGAAGTTAAATTTTTATACTCATTTTTGACAGCTTGTATTAATTCAACTTCATTAATGCTATCAATCTTTTCTTTAAGAATATCAGCTCTTAGTTTTGTGATTATATCTTTTGATATTTGGGTGATTAGAGATGTTGAAAACCCCTCAAATTCTTTGTGTTTGATAAACTTATCAATCTTGGGAATGTTTTTTAATAAACTCATTTTTCTCTTTCAGATGTTTTTAAAACTAAATAATGTAAACTTCCAAACTTAAGTGGGGGGTATGTGACCCTGGTGGGCACCGCAGGTTTCAACCCTGATCGGCGGTTTACGTGTGTACGCCGCGGTAGGTTCGATTCCTACACCTTCTCGCCACTTATTTAGTTTTATTAACTTTTATTTTGATGGATTGTATCAAAAACTAATTCAACAAACCCTTAACAAGTTACTTTCTTAATCCTATTTTTTTAGATATTTCAATTTCACAACATTCATGATCTTCTGTAATTTCACCATGTTCTTCAACATATGAGATACCCCAATTATACATATCTTTAAATACTGGTCTTAGTCTTTCTCCTGCTGGTGTTAATGAGTAAACTACTTTTGGTGGAACTTGAGCAAAAACTTCTCTATGTATAATGTTTTTTTCTTCTAATTCTTTTAATTTCACAGTTAAAGTTTTTTGAGTTATTTTTGAAATACTTTTATGTAGATCTTTAAATCTTTTTTCTTCACTTAATAAATTCCATATAATTGATAGTTTCCATTTATCATTAAAAATATCTACTGTTAATGCAACTGAGCAAGGATATTCTTTATCATTGATTTTATACATTTAAATCCTTTGTTTCTAACTATATCATAAAGTATATTAATTTCCTTTACTTACTTTAATTACTGCAAGGATAAATTAAGTTCAAAATAGTTAATATTCCAATACTTACTTAAATTACTGTAAAGTAAATTTATATACAAATTAAAATAAAAATGGAGTTATTATGGAAAATAAGTTTTTAGATGCTATGAAGTTTAGACATGCAACAAAAGAGTTTGATGCTGATAAAAAAATCAGTGAAAAAGATTTTAATACT
Source organism: Poseidonibacter lekithochrous (assembly GCF_018861145.1). GTDB lineage: Bacteria > Campylobacterota > Campylobacteria > Campylobacterales > Arcobacteraceae > Poseidonibacter > Poseidonibacter lekithochrous_A. The sequence goes on along the minus strand of NZ_JAHKQT010000001.1, from coordinate 93,348 downwards.
ATATTAGAAATAGGAACATTAAGCCCAAGTTCTTTTGGTTTTGAACCATGGAAATTTGTAGTTATTCAAAATGAAGCATTACGAGAAAAATTAAAAGAATTCTCTTGGGGAGCTCAAGGAACACTTCCAACAGCAAGTCATTTTGTAATAATTTTAGCAAGAAAGAAAAAAGGTATGATTTATAATAGTGATTATATTAAACATATGATGAATGATGTAAAAAAAATGCCTGAAGATGTACAAAAAATGTATTTAGGATTTTATGAGCAATTCCAAAAAGTAGATTTTGATTTATTAAAAGATGAGAGATATTTATTTGATTGGGCAACTAAGCAAAACTATATTGCATTAGCTAATATGATGACAGGTGCTGCTTATATGGGAATAGATTCTTGTCCAACAGAAGGTTTCGATGCTTTAAAGACTGAAGAATTTTTAAGAGACGAATTAAATATAGACACCGAAGAGTTTGGTGCATCTGTTATGGTTCCTTTTGGTTATAGAAAAGTTGAGCCATCAAGAGAAAAAGTAAGACAAAGTGTTGATACAGTAACACAATGGTTTAACTAAAATGTTTTAAATGATTTTATCAATTTAAGAAAGATAAAACTAGTCATTTTATGACTAGTTTTAATTAGTGTACTATTATATCTTTTACACCTTTTGGAATAACTTCTCCAATAATTGAAGCATATCCAAAACTTAAATCTTGGATTTCTTTTATGTATTCTTTAGCATCATTTGGATCCATTGCTATTAATAATCCACCAGATGTTTGAGCATCACATAATAGTGTTTTAACTATAGGATCTAAGCCATCCATATATAAAACTTTATCTTCAAGATATTTCATATTTTTTCTTGTTCCGCCTGGAACTACTTTATCTAGTGCTAATTGTATCGCGTCTTTTACAACAGGTACATCATTTGCGTGAATTACAAATGATGTATTTTCATTTACTGATTCTAAACTATGTCCTAATAATCCAAATCCTGTAATATCTGTACAAGAACTCACATCATATTTTTTCATAATTCTTGATGGAATATAGTTTAATTCAGCCATAATATTCGCACAATATTTCATTCTATCAAGTGCTAATAAATCTCTTTTGATTGCAGTTGTTAAAATACCCATTCCAAGAGGTTTTGTTAAAACTAAAACATGTCCAACTTTTGATGTGTTATTTCTTACAACTTCATTTGGATGAATCATTCCTGTAACTGATAAGCCATAATACATTTCAGGTGATTCAATAGTATGACCACCTAATAAAAGTCCACCACACTCTTTAATTTTTTCATTTCCACCTTTTAGAATTTCCGCTAAAGCTTCATATGGTAAATTCTTTTTATCAAATCCTACTATGTTTAAAGCAGTTTTTACCTCTGCGCCCATAGCAAAGACATCTGATAAAGCATTTGCTGCTGCAATTTGTCCATAGATATATGGATCATCTACAACTGGTGTGATAAAATCTAATGTTTGCACAATAGCTTGTTCTTCATTTATTTGAAATACACTAGCATCTTCTGCTGTATCAAATCCTACTAAAATTCTATCATCGCTTGGTGACAAATTACAAAGAGTTTGTTTTAGATCCCCCGGACCCATCTTTGCTGCGCACCCTGCTGCTTGAACGAATTTAGTTAATTTATATTCGTTATTCATATAACCTCTTTTTTATTTTAAATAAAATAGTATAAAATGATTTTACATCTTTTTATTTTAAATTGATATTAATAGTATATAAATAGTAAAAAAAAATTTACCATTTAATCTTTTGTTTATTTTTGATATTGTATGATTTCGAATTAAATAGCATTTAGACCTAAGGTTTAGGTTTGACATAAAGAGAATGATTATTTGCAATCTTACTTTATATCTTTATTTATGCTTCAACTTATTGAGGTTATTACCCTATGAAAAAAATATTACTAATGTTAATCATGATTGTTGGTTTTGTATATGCAAAATCTTTTACATTTACTGCAATTCCAGATCAAGATGAAACACAATTAAAAGAAAGATTCTCTAAGTTAGCTGTTTACTTAACTAAAGAATTAGATGTTGATGTTAAGTTTATCCCTGTTAAATCTTATTCTGCATCTATTGCAGCATTTAGAAACAATCAAGTTCAACTTGCATGGTTTGGTGGATTATCTGGTGTTAAAGCAAGACTTGTTGTTCCAGGTTCAATTGCAATTGCTCAAGGTGTTGAAGATACACAATTTAGATCTTACATCATTGCAAATACTGCACTTGGTTTAGAAAAGAATGAAGCTTTCCCAAAAGAAATTGCTGATAAAACATTTACTTTTGGTTCTAAAGGTAGTACAAGTGGTAGATTAATGCCTGAGTATTTTATTAGAGAAAACTTTAAAAAAGCTCCTACAGATATCTTTACAAAAGTTGGTTTCTCAGGAAGTCATACTAAAACTATTTCTTTAGTTGAAAGTGGAGCTTACCAAACTGGTGCTGTTAACTTTAAAGTTTGGGATAGAGAATTAGCTGCTGGAAACATTGATACTTCTAAAGTAGAAATTTTATGGACAACTCCTGCTTACCCTGATTATCAATTTACTGCACATGGTAACTTAGATGAGGTTTATGGAGCTGGATTTACTGAAAAACTTACAAATGCATTATTAAATGTAAAAGATAAAGCAATTTTAGATGCATTCCCAAGAAGTGCATTTATTAAAGCTAAAAATTCTGACTTTGAACCAATTTTAGAAACTGCTAAGGAAATTGGTCTTATTGACTAATTAAAATATGGCATTTAATTTACAAGAAGAAACTATCTCTTATGGAGATTTTGATGTTTTAATTGATTTTGATTTATCTATAAAGAAGGGCGAAAAAGTAGCCCTTCTAGGTAAAAGTGGTAGTGGAAAATCTACTTTGTTAAAACATCTTTTTGATTTACAAAAAGAAAACTCAACTTATATTCCACAAGAGTTAGGTCTAGTAAATAATTTGTCAGTTTTTCATAATGTTTATATTTCTAAACTTGATGAAAACTCACTTTTTAAAAACTTAAGAAATCTAATTCTTCCTTCAAAACTATATAAAGATAAAATCTTAAAAGTATTAGAAGAAGTAGAATTAGAAGATAAACTTCATGCTAAAATAGCAAACCTATCAGGTGGACAAAAACAAAGATGTGCAATTTCTCGTGCAATTTTTGATGAGAAGTCTATTTTATTAGCAGATGAACCAATTTCTGCACTTGATGAGTATTTAAGTGATAAAACTTTAAAACTATTAACACAGAAGTTTGAAACTTCAATTTGTGCGCTACACAATGTAGATTTAGCAATTAAAAATTTCCATAGAGTAATTGGACTTAAAAATGGAAAAGTTTTAGTTGATAAAGCATGTAGTGATTTAACAGATGATGATAGACAAAAGTTGTATTATGTTTGTGACTAAAAATTTAAGAGTAAGCTTTGTAATTTTTATTGTAGGAGTAATCAGTTTTTTTATTGCTGATTTATCTATTTCTACAGTTGATACTTCTTTATTAGTTGAAGATTTCTTTTTCTCAATTATAAAGCTTTCTTTTAGTGATTATTCTGTTTTATTTGAAGCTTTTTTAAATACTATTTCAATTGCAATTTTATCTATTTTCCTCTCTTGTATTATTGGTTTTTTCTTATCATTATTTTTCTCTAATATGCTAGTACGAATATCCTTATCTTTTACACGTGCAATTCATGAGCTTTTTTGGGCATTAATATTTTTACAAATATTTGGACTAAATACACTAACAGCAATTCTTGCAATCATAATTCCTTATAGTGCAATACTTGCAAAAGTTTATGCTGAAATACTAGAAGAACATGACACTTTTCCTGAAGTTTTACGTGGTAAAAGTAAGATATCATATTTTATATTCACTAAAATTCCAGATGCTTTTCCTCACTTAGTTTCATATACTTTATATAGATTTGAGTGCGCGCTTCGTTCAACTGCAATTTTAGGATTTGTTGGAATTACTACTTTAGGATATTACCTTTCTAGTTCTTTTATGCAAGGTTATTATAATGAAGTTTGGATGATATTGATTTTATTTTATATTGTAGTTGCTACTATTAAATGGTGGTTTAACAAGTATACTTTTATTCCTTTAACTATTGCTTCATTTTTTTATCTAGATGATTTCTCAGGTTTTAACTGGAATAATTTAGTAAGGTTTGTAACAAGTGATATTGTTCCACATCCAATAAGAAATGATTTAGGCTTTGATAAAACGCTAGCTTGGTTTGATAACATCTTTTCAAATGAGATACTTCCAGGAGTTTTTAATACTATTATTTTAACTCAACTATCACTTTTTTTGACTGCACTTTTAGCTTTGATTTTATTTCCTTTAGTTTCAAAAAAGTTTTTCTCAAAACCTACAAGAGTGACATCTCATGTATTTTTAGTAATCTTAAGATCAACTCCTGAATATATTTTAGCTTATATATTCCTACAATTATTTGGACCCTCAATGCTTCCAGCAGCCTTAGCTTTAATGCTTCATAATGGTTCAATTATTGGACATCTAATAGGACATGAAGCAAATTTACTAGAACTTCGTCCTGATGTTACAAAAAAGAGAACTGAAAAATATTTTTATGAAATACTACCAAGAGTTTACAATCAGTTCTTAGCATTTTTATTTTATAGATGGGAAATTATTATGCGAGAAAGTGCAATCTTAGGAATATTAGGAATTGCTACTTTAGGATTCTTTATAGATTCTGCAATTGCTGATTTTAGACTTGATAAAATGTTTTTACTACTACTTGTGACTGCTTTTTTAAATATTATTGTTGATTTAATCTCTAAAAAAGCTAGAGCATATTTAAGAGCTGATAATAGTTTTTCTTCATGTGGATGTTCTTTAAAATAAATTATTCTATAATAAATTAAAAATTTGAGGAAAAGCATGAAAAATATATTAATTATTATACTTGTAGTTGCCGGTCTTGGCTACATGGGATCAATTTTATTAGATAGATATCAGACTATTAAAACTACAAATGAGACTATTAAATCAACACAACAGCCAAGTAAATAACTACTAATTTTTACTTAAGTAATTTAAGGTTTTTTTCTAAAACCTTATTATTATAATCTTGTACAATAATTTGAGATTTAAATAGTTCATTTAACTCTATAATAACAATAGTTAAGATGATCCCTAATCCAAATCCATATGAAAATGTACTTCCAAATAATAAAACTAGCCCAAAAATAAATAAAAGTAGATTAATACTTCCTTTTAACCATTTCTCTAAATAAAAATGATGTACTCCAGTTAAAAATAAGAAATTTAATGAGGCATAAGTATCTGGGTCTTTTATCTCTTTTTCTACTTTTGTAAAAAAAAGTTTTTTCTTTTCATCATCTAATTTATTTATTTCTTCTCTTAAAAACTCTTCTTGCTGTTCTATATCATCTTTATTCATATTTATCTTCCTAATGTTACGACAACAGCTTCTCTTGTCCAAAATAATAAAAATCTTTTTTGTTCAACAATTTGAAAAACTACTTGCCATCCTGATTGAGCTTCTCTATTCAATCTTATTTCCATCTCTTTTATTGGAATTCCCGAAGCTCCTAAAATAATAGTGCCTAAACCACCTTCCATTATATGGATAACTTTATATTCTTTATAAGCCATTTTCTTCCTTTAAATATTATATTGTTATAATACGCAAAAATTACATAAGAGAAGTTTTAAAATGAATGAAGTTATAAATAAAGATTACGAACCAGTTCAAGTATTTGATTATGCTCAATATCAAAAAGATATGGAAGCTAAAATAGTTAGAAATCCAAGAACAAATACACCAATAGATTATATTTCAGATGAAAAGTTAGCTGAATTAGAAAAAGAAGGTATTACAGATTTTAGACCATATATTCCAGTTCCAAAAGATATAAAAGCTCATCTATTATTTGCTGTTAATATCTGGTTAAAACTATCAAAAACATACCCTAATGACGAATATCTTAAAAGTCTGGACAATGAAGCTAATCATCATATAGTATTATCATATGATTGGTATAAGAAGTTTGGAATAGATAAACCTGTAATTTAAAGGATTTATTTTGGAAATTACATCTAATAATACAGCAGAGTATTCTACTTTAGTTAATAATAAAAATACAAGTCAAGTAGAAGAGAATAATAACGCTGCTTCATTTCAAGAGACAATGGATGATTATGATAATAAAAAAGAAGATAAGAGTGCTACTTCTGAGATAAATAAAACTTCAGAAGAATTACTTGCTGATATTATATCTTTATTAAAAACAGGAATGACTGAAGATGAAGTTGAATCCTTACAAAAACTTTTAAGAGAATTAAAAGAGAAGATTAAAGAAGGTGAATATTCAGAAAAAGAAATAGAAGAAATGTTAAGTGGTATAGAAAAGAGTATTCAAGCTTTAAAACAAAGGCTCTTAGGACAAGTAATTATTGAAGCAAAGCAGAGTGATTCTTTGATTAAAGAAGAAAATGCTAATGAATCAATATCCACTAAAGAAAGCGACTTAAATAATAGAATTCTAGATGCTATGAATTCACTAGAAGAATTGAAAAGTGGAAAAATCAAAAAAGATGGTTTAGAAGTAACTATAAATGAATCAGAACTTTTAGTTTTAATAAAAGAGTTTCAAAAATAGTTTACATATAATTTAACTGTGTTTATTTCAAGTTAAATACTATCTAAAGTAGCTTCATTAAACTTATAAGTTTTATGAGCTACTTTTACTAATATATCCTTTTCTGCTAATTCTTTAAACAGTTTTATAAGAGTTGGTTTAGAAATAGAAAAATCTTCCATAATATCTGTATATGAAGCTGTAAAAAGGTTTTCATTATCTAAAGTATTGATTATATATTTTATGATATCTACTTGCTTACTATCTGTGATAGCAGATATTGTTTTAATTAGATGAATATTTTTTTGAATCTCTTTTTTTTGAACAACGGGAAGTAAAATGTCATGTAAAGTATTTAGTAATTCTTTTATATTAATAGGTTTTACAATATAGTTTTCAACTTTTAGTTTAATAGCATCAAGTAAGTATTTTGTATCAGTATGTGCAGTTGTTAAAATTGTAGGAATATAGATATTCTTTTCTCTTATGTGTTTTAAAAAATCAATTCCATTTTCATTTTCAAGTAATATATCTGAGATTATTACATCTACTTTTTTATTAAGTAATATTTCCATTGCTTCTGTTGAAGTTTTAACAGCATATATATTATTAACAAAATCTTCAAGTACATCATGTGTATGTTTTAATAAGTTTTCATCATCTTCTAGATATAAAATATTAAAGTCATGTAGAATATTTAAATCATTATTTTGCATTTATAACCTCTTCGTTTATTATTGGAATTTTAATTGTAAATAAGGAACAATTAAAATTTCTTCTATCTTTTATTTTATGTGTAACAGTTTTATATAAAATTGTTCCATTCATATGTTTTTCAACAATTTGTTTTGACATGTAAAGACCAATTCCTGTTCCTGCACTTTTATATTTTGTCGTATAATAAGGCTCAAAAATTTTAGTGCTTATCTCTTCTGGAATTCCACCACCATTATCAATTATATTTATAATAACATGTTGTTTATATTTATGTATTATTATTTTAATAATTCTATCATCTTTATCAACATTAGAACATAAAGCATCTTTAGAATTAGAAATAATATTTAAGAATACATGTGATAGTTCATTATAAAAAGTATTTATTTCAACATCTTCTTTTATTATCAAGTTTATTTTTATATTTTCTTGTTCTAATAAATATTTAGATAGTTGCATAGAGTGTTCAATACAATTTTTGATACAAAATTTACTTCTAGTTTTATCGGGACTAAAAAAGTTTTTAAAATCATCAAGAGTATTTGACATGTTTTGTGCTAAAAATAGGGCGTCTTCAACTTTTCTATCTACTAATTCTTTTGTTAATTTTCCCACTAGCATCTTTGTCTGAAAACTTTGTACTATCATAGTTAAAGAACCCAAAGGTTGTCTCCACTGATGAGCAATATTATTTAACATTTCACCTAAAGATGCAAGTCTTGCTTGCTGAAACATAATAATATCTTTCTTTCTATTTTGCGTTACTTCTTTTGAAACTTTTGTTTCAAGATATTTATTTAGTTCTTTTAATTCTTTTGTTTTTTCTTCTACTTTTTGCTCTAAAGTATTATGTAGATTTTTAACGTTATTGATTATTAGAACTGTAAGAATAATAGAGAATAAAAATACTAAAAATATTGAAATAAATGAGAACATCATAATTGTATTAAAAACTTTTTGAGTATTTCTTTTTTCATTAATTGCAAGAGATAAATCATAGTTAATCAAACTTGTTATATAAATAGAAATAGCATTTATACTAAAATTTAAATCAGTGTAACGAGGATATTCTTCTCCTAGTTTACAATTAATCAAGGTGTCTTTTATTTCAAATAACTTTTTATTAATATTTTTTATTATAGCTTCTTTTAATAACTTGTTTTCATGATATTTTTCTTCTTTAATAAAAAACTTTTTAATAAAAGTATTGATAAATAAAGGAGTTGATTTATTCTTTATATTTTCATTATATTCATTCCAGTTTCTTTCAATTAGCTGTTGAGCTAAATCTAAAACTTCTTTGGCTTGATCATAAGTGATGTTTTTTTCTTTTAAATCTTTTATAGTATCTTGAATATTTACATTATATGTATCTTTCATATTTTCTAATTTGATTAATGTTTTTGTTCTATTATCGAATAAAACATCGAAATCTTCTTTTATTGTAAAAGTAAAAACTTGAGATAATACAACAATACAAATCATTCCACCAGCAATAATAAATATTAAAAAAGATGTTTTATACTTGAAACTTAAATTATCAAAGATAGCAAATATTTTTTTTAAACTCATTTTAGTCTTCTATCTTTTCAAATCTAGGGTTTTTATAATGAAATAAATAAACTTTGTTTAGAAGTTGTGTATTTCTAAAGTTTATATAAAATCCTTTTAAAGTATTATATGGAAGATTTTTCAAACTTTTAAGAAGCTTTTCTCTTGTCATATCACCTTGTATTCTTTGAATAGCTTTTACTAAAACTTTTGCAGATAAAAATGCCTCAAGTGATATAAAACCTAATTCTTGCTTAGGATAATACTTTTTCATTAATGTTTGATATTCTTGTATCGCTGGGATATCAGTATTTATATAATTAGGTACAACTTGTGAAAATAAAAGGTTATCCGTATTCGTTTTTTGTTTTTTTAATTCTTTAATCATAGAATTTGCATCTCCAAAAGAAAGATTACAAAATATAGTATTTTTTAACTTCTCATTTTCTTTTGCTTTTTTGATAAATAAGGAATTCGTTTTATAAGCTCCAACCATTATAATAGCTTCAGGACTTGCATCTTTTATCTCATTAAAAGCATGGTTTATAGAAAATGTATTTCTTTTATATGAGCCTTCTGCAACTAAAGATAGCTCTCTTTTTTTTAAAGAGTTGATTAATGATATATAACCTTCTTCTCCATAATCATCATTTTGATAAAATACTGCAATTCTAGTAAGACCGTTATTTTTATATAAATGTTTAACTATAGCTTCAATTTCTTCTTCATAGGAACTTCTAAAATTTACAAAATTTTTATTGTTGGTATTTCTTAAGAAAGAGGCTCCTGTAAAAGCACCAAAAAAAGGAATGTTTTCATCATATAATAAAGGCAAAACACTTTTTACTGTAGGAGTTCCCACAAAACCAAAAAGTGCAAATGCTTTATCTTGAAATACAAGTTTTTCTGCATTATCACTTGCTAGTTCTGGTTCATACTTATCATCATAAATCAAAAAGTTTATTTTCTTTCTATCTAAGATATTATTTTCATTTGCATATTTAAAATAAGAGTTTGCACCAGCAGTTACTGAGTCACCCCACGTTTTTATAATTCCTGTTTGGGGAATAGATGCACCTATAGTTATCTTATTACTAGTAAAAGTTTCATCTTTAAAGTAAATATAAATTAATGCAAAAATAAAAAGTAATATTGGTATACGTTTAATCATAATGTAGTTTACTAAAAAATCATCAATAAATGGCTTTAATATTTTACTTATAAAAAAATTTAATTTTTTTATAGAGGTTAAAAGTAACAGTTCTTAAATACTTGTTAAAATACTTTGTAACCTTTAAGCCTTGTTTAACTTTTATACATATATTATTAGGTAAAATATTATTGACCAAAAAGGCATGTTATATGCAAGAATTTATATATTATAATCAAAAAGGACTAGACTTCCCAATTAGTGAAGAGATTTTAGTTACTACTGATATTAATGAGACAAAAGAAAAAAACTTTTTAATTTCAAATACAAAAGAAGTAGAATCAGAGTTAAATGCTGATGAAATTGATTTTTATATTAAAAATTCAAATGATTCAGTTTCTGCAAAAATTGAAAATGTATTAAAACTTTATGAAATTGCAGCAACTAAATATGATTTTGCACAAGATATCTCATATGAAGAAGAAGTATCAAAACAATTATTACTTGTTGCTAACTCACAAGAAGAGTATGAAGCTTTTACAAATGAAATACAAGCAGATGATTTTGAATTGTTTTCTGTTAAAGAAGAGATAATAAAAGAAATTTCTGGACATATTGGAAATTTATCTGTAATTGTTGATGATGAAGGTAAAGATGTTACTTTAAATGTATCTCAAATTGTTTGGTTTGATGCTAAGCAAATTGGATTAAATCAAAGTGGAACATTTGATCCTAACTTATCAAGTGTAGAAGAAGTTGTAAAGACTTTAAAAGAAAATATAAATTCTTATTCATATAAAAAATTTACTACTTACGACCATAGTATTTGTCAGTATCATGAAAGAAGAGAGGAAATTTGTTCTAAGTGTGAAGAAGTTTGTCCCACAGTTGCTATTACAAAAGATGATGAAACAAAAACTTTAGGTTTCTCTCAAATTGACTGTCATGGCTGTGGAGGATGTGTTTCAGTATGTCCAAGTGGTGCAATAGATTATGCTCCATCAAATAAAGAATCTTTATTTGAGATGAGTAAGTTTTATGAAGAAACTCATCCTTTAATAGTTCCAGAGAAAATGAATATGAGTTCTTTAGAGGTTCCATTAAAAGAAAATGTTTTACCTTTCGCAATTGAAGGTGAAAAATTTTTACATGAAGCTTCATTTTTAACTTTACTTCAAATTTCAGGTTCTCAAGTGATTTTCTATTCAGACTTTATTTCAAAAGGTTCTGGAGATGCTATTCGAATAGTAAATGATATTTACCAAGCTAAATATGGTAAAGATGCAATTTTAGTTGCAATGACTGAAGAAGAATTAATTAAAGCACTAGATGAAGTTTCATTTATTGAAGGCTCACAGTTTAATTTCAATCAAGATACTCTTAAAAAAAGAGAAATTTTTTCTCATAGATTACAAAAAATTGTAGGGGATGAGGATTTAGGTGAGGTTAAAACTGGTGAACATGTACATTATGGACTTGTAAAAGTAAATGAAGACAAATGTACCTTATGTCTTGTTTGTGTAGGGGCATGTAACGTGGATGCCTTACAAGCAGATGCAAGTGATAATACTTTAAGATTAAATCCAAGTTTATGTACATCATGTGGTTATTGTGAGGTTTCATGTCCGGAAACTGATTGTTTAACAATTGAGCGAGATGTTATAAAATTAGAGCCAACTTGGTTTAAAGAAAGTATTCTTGCACAGGATGAGTTATTTGCATGTGTTGAGTGTGGAGTTGAGTTTGCAACTACAAAAGCTGTTACAAAAATAGCTAATATGATGGGTCCAATTTTTGCACATGATCCAGTGAAAGAAAGATCTTTATACTGCTGTGCTGATTGTAAACCAAAAATTATGATGCAAAACTATTATGACCAAAAAAATAAAGGAACTGCCTAATGAAAGATAATAATTCAATAAACAAAGCAAGAGCTCTTTACTATAATTTATTTGCTAACTTTTTTATTGTTTCATCTAAAAGTGAGAACTATTTTGAATTAGTAAGATTAATTAATATTTTAAAAGAAAGTCCTCTTGATGTTGAATCAGGAAAAGCTTTATCAGAAATTTCAAATATATTAGATCCAAGTTCAAATGTTGTTTTAGTTCAAGAATTTGATGATTTATTTCATAGTCCTCTTCATAAAAAGATAAGACTTACTGCTTCATATTATGATGAAGGAGTTGAATCTGGTAAAAAAAGAGTTGAGATGATTCAATTTGTTGCAAAAACAAAACTTAGACGTGATGAAAAAAAATTCTTTGATTATGAGGATTCAGTTGGTTTTATTTTTTCTTTTATGGCGGAATTATGTGATAAAATAGCAAATGGTGAGAAGGAGTATGAAAATACTGTTCATTGCATCTTCTCTCAAATTTTAAATGATTTTGTTGATGAATTTGCCAAAGAAATTTATGAACATAAAAGTGCTAAAATATATACTCAGTTAATGATTGTTTTACACTCTTTTGCTGAATTTGAAAGGTTATATTTAGAAGTATCTAAACCAAAACCTAAAGAAAAAATTGAAAAAGTAGTGAAAGCAGAGACAATTTCTGATGAAGAATTAGAACGAAGAGCTAAAAATAAAGCTTTAAGAGAACAAGGACCTAAGAAAGAAGAAATCTATCACGGTCCAGTTGATACAGTTACTGCAATGGAAACTGATATTTAATTGATTAAAAGTCCTATAGAGGCTTTAATAAAAGAATAATTGTTTTTTTATTAAAGTCTCTAATTCAGGGGCTTAATTTCTATAAGGAGGTCAGTCGTGCAAGAAAGTAGAAGAAATTTTGCGAAGAAAACAGCAATTGTCGCAGCAGGTGCTGCCGCGGTTGCAGGTACTAGTGTATTGGCTGCAACTGGTAGTTCATCAGTTCAAGGTGATGAAAATAATGGTGTTGTTGTAGGAAGCTCTACTAAAAAAGAGATTTTATACAAAAAAAGTGCTACTTGGGAAGAATATTACAAGAAAGCAAAATAAAAAGGAGTAATGTATGTCAGCAAATACATATGAAACTCTAAATGCAAAAGTTGGACGTCGGTCATTTATGAAAATGGCTGCAGTAGCTACTGCATTTGGAGTAACATCTTCTTTTGCTAGTACAGAAGCAACTAGAAAAGCTACAGAGGAAGAGATTAAAAATCCATTCCCTGGTTCAAAAACAGTTAAAACTGTTTGTACAGCTTGTTCTGTAGGTTGTGGTGTAATAGCAGAAGTACAAAATGGTGTGTGGGTAAGACAAGAAGTTGCTCAAGATCATCCTGTATCACTTGGAGGGCACTGTTGTAAAGGTGCTGATATGATTGATATGGTTAGATCTGAAGTACGTCTTAAACATCCGATGGTGAAAAAAGATGGTCAATGGAAAAGAATTTCTTGGGATGAAGCCTTAGACGGTATTGCTTCTAAACTTGAAGACCTTAGACAAAAAGATGGTCCAGATTCAACAATGTTTTTAGGATCAGCAAAATTCAGTAATGAGCAATCATATTATTACAGAAAATTTGCTGCAATGTTTGGAACTAATAATATAGATCACCAAGCTAGAATTTGACATAGCTCAACAGTTGCCGGGGTGGCAAACACATGGGGTTATGGTGCTATGACAAATTCTTTAGGAGATATACAAAATTCTAAAGCGATAATTATTTTTGGAGCAAATCCAGCAGTAAATCATCCAGTAGGGTTCCAACATTTCTTAAAAGCAAAAGAAAGAAATAACACTAAAATAATTGTAGTAGATCCTAGATTTACTAAAACTGCTGCAAAAGCAGACTATTATGCACAAATCAGACCTGGTACTGATATTCCATTTATGTATGGAATGTTAAAAATCATTTTTGAAAATGGGTGGCATGATAAAAACTTTATCAATGATAGAGTTTTCGGAATGAAAGATATTATGGAAGAGGCTAAGAACTGGCCGATTGAAAGAGTTGCAGATGTAACAGGTGTTGATGCTGATTTAATTGTACAAATTACTAAGCATTATGCACAAAATACACCAGGTACATTAATTTGGGCTATGGGATTAACGCAACATTCAAATGGGACATCTAATACTAGAATGGCTCCAATTTTACAGTTAGCACTTGGTAATATGGGTGTTGAAGGTGGTGGAACTAATATTCTTAGAGGTCACGATAATGTTCAAGGTGCTACAGATTTCGGTTGTTTAGCTGATTCTTTACCTGGATATTATGGTTTAAGTGAAGGTTCTTGGAAGTACTTTGCTTCTTCATGGGGAGTTGATTTTGATTGGCTTCAAGGAAGATTTAAAGATCCATCATGGATGGGTAAAAAAGGTTTTACATTAGCTAGATGGTGGGCTGGAGTACTTGGTGAAAATCCAGGTGAAGATGCTATTCACAATGCTGGGACTAGATTAAAAGCTCTATTAGTAATGGGTAATGGTATTACATCAACTGCTCAAACTAAAAAAGTAAAAGAAGCTTTAGATAACTTAGATCTTGCAGTATTCTGTGATCCATTTGTTAATGAGGGTGCTATTTTAACTGATAAACAAAATGATGTTTATATTTTACCAGCAACTACTCAGTTTGAAACTAGTGGTTCAGTAACGGCTACAAACAGATCTGCTCAATGGAGAGAGAAAGTTGTAGAGCCAATGTATGAATGTAAAACAGATCAAGATATCATGTTTGAATTAGCAAAAAGACTAGGTTTTTATGATGAATTTACAGCTGGTATGAAAATGAAGGAAAATAAAAAAGACTTCACTTGGCCAGAAGATGCAACAGATGAGATGGCTAGAATCATCAAAACTATTGGATTAACAGGTTGGACAGCTGAAAGATTAAAGAAACATCAGAAAAACTGGCATATGTTTGATGAAGTATCTTTAAGAGGATATGGAGAAATGGCTGGTGAGTACTATGGTTTACCATGGCCTTGTTGGACAGAATCTCATTCAGGAAGCCCAGTGTTATATAACATTAATAGACCTGTTAAAGAAGGTGGTATGGGATTCAGAAATAGATTTGGTATGGAACGTGATGGTGAAGATTTATTAGCTGCTAAAGGTAGTGCACCAATAGGTTCAAATAACAAAGATGGATATCCTGAGATAAATAAAGACAATATTGAAGCTGTTTTAGGAATAACTTTAACAGAAGATGAAAAGTCAAAAATTGGTAAAAACTGGAAAGTTGATACATCTGATATTATTGCTGAAAAATGTATGGAAGCTGGAATAGCTCCTTATGGAAATGCAAAAGCAAGAGCAAAAGTATGGGGATGGGAAGATGAGATTCCTAAACATAGGGAACCATTACACACACCTCGAACAGATTTAACAAAAGACTATCCAAGTTTTGCTGATAAGCCAAATCACTGGAGAGTTGATACGAGATATATTTCTGAACAATCTAAACAAGATTGGGCAAAAGACTTCCCTATTAACTTAGTTACAGGAAGACTTGTTAATATGAATGGTGCTGGTATGGAAAATAGAGCATCTAAGTATTTAGCAAAATTAACACCAGAAATGTTCTGTGATATTAATCCAGATTTAGCTGGTAAACATGGAATTAGAGATGGTTCAATGATGTGGATTCATTCACCTCAAGGAACTAAAATTAAAGTAAAAGCACATTATTCATATTCAGTAACACCTGATAGAATATTTATTCCTTTCCACTTTGCTGGTGTATTGGAAGGTGAGAGTTTACTACATAAGTATCCTGATGGAACTGCTCCTTATGCAATAGGTGAGAGTGCAAATACTGTTAGTAACTACGGTTATGACATTGTTACTCAAATTCCTGAAACTAAGGGTGGATTATGTCAGGTAGCAAGAGCATAGGAGAGCAAAATGAGTAATAATAATGTAGATTACGCAAGTATGAGATTTTACTGTGATGAAAACAGATGTATTCATTGTGATGGTTGTTCAGTTGCTTGTGCCGAAGCTCATGAGCTACCTGTTGAAATCTCTAGAAGAAAAGTTGTAACGGTAAATGAAGGTAAGCAAGGATTAGAGTTTTCTCTATCTGTTGCTTGTATGCATTGTACTGATGCACCTTGTGAACAAGTATGTCCAGTAGATTGTTTTTATATTAGACAAGATGGAATCGTTTTACATGATAAAAATAAATGTATTGGTTGTTCATATTGTTTATATGCTTGTCCATTTGGAGCTCCACAGTTCCCTAAAAATGGAGCATTTGGAACAAAAGGTGTTATGGATAAATGTACTATGTGTGCAGGTGGACCATTAGAAACAAATAGTGAACATGAAAGAGAATTATACGGTCAGAACAGAATTTCTGAAGGTAGAGTTCCTGTATGTGCTGCTATGTGTTCTACTAAAGCTCTATTAGTAGGTGATGCAGAATCTGTATCAAATATTTTTAGAGAAAGAGTAATGTCTTCAGGACATGGCGTTCAATCTGCACCTTATGGTTGGGATAAAGCGTATGGAAAATAAAAGTTTTCTAAGTGAATATAAAGTCTATTTAGTTATAGGTTTTATATTCGGCCTTTTAACATATTGGTACTTTTGGTTAGCAACTATTGCAGATATTTCATATGTATATGAATTCATTTTACAGATGATGCAAGGAAACTTCACTGGGCAAATTGTTCCCTTTGATAGTTTAACTCATTATCAGCAAAAAGAAGTGGGACTTTTTGGACCAGATTATCATGCAATTGCACCAGAAGTTATTAGAGCATTTGAAGAGAGACAGCATTTATTACCTATAGTATTTCTTGTTGAATTCTTTTTATTTTTAACTATGTTCATTGTTGCAAAGGGTAGAAAACAAGCAAAAATTACTAGAGCACAAGATACTGTTCAAGTATATTCTATTTTTCAAAGAATAGTACTTTTATTAAATATTATCATTATGATATATTTATTTATCACTGGTTTCTCAATTACATTTGGAAACTGGACTGGTGGTGGAAATATTGCAAGATTTATGAGAGCAACACATGAAATTGTTGGAGTAGGCTGGATTCCAGTTTGGTTCATCATGACTATTATTGCTTTTAAAGATCATAAATTCTTCTTCAGACCAAGTATTAAAATTTGGAATAAGATCTTTTTGCGAGGAAAATATGAACCTATGAATAGAGTTAACTATTATGCGTATGTAGCCTTTGGGTTCTTACTTGTATTAAGTGGTTTTATCATTTGGTTTATGTACCCTGATGCAGCAACACATTCTGAAACTATTCAGTTTAAAAGATTGATTTTATTTGTTCACTTTATGGGAAGTGCGATTATTTCGTTCTTTACATTTGAAACAA
Source organism: Poseidonibacter lekithochrous (assembly GCF_018861145.1). GTDB lineage: Bacteria > Campylobacterota > Campylobacteria > Campylobacterales > Arcobacteraceae > Poseidonibacter > Poseidonibacter lekithochrous_A. Next base: position 75,984 of record NZ_JAHKQT010000001.1, on the reverse strand, counting down.
TATATTCGTATTTTGTTTCAGTAAAAGGTTATATTCCTGGTGTAATTACAGGAAAATTACCGGTTGAATATTTAGAACAATTTAGACCTGAAATTTTAGAATATGAAGATTTAAAGAAATAGATTAAGTAGTTTTACTCTTTAGGGAGTAAAGCAACTTTTCTTTTTTATTATATATAAATATGCTATATTTGCATATTAAGGAAAAACATGGAAAATATAGAAAACGCTAAATATTTAAAAACAGTAATTATTGACAAACTTATAGAAAATGAAGCAACTGAATTTGAAGATGTGACTATTGATGAATCACGTCTGAACTTGTATTTAAATGGTGAAAAAACTATATCTATGATGTGTATTCCAAAAGATCAAGATGCCCATGCAATTGGTTTTCTTATGAGTGAAAATGTAATTTCAAGTGTAGATGATATTGAAGAATTAACTGTAAGTGAAGATGGATTAAGAGTTGATATAAAAGCTAATATTGATGAAGATTCTTTACAAAATCTATACAAAGAAAAAACACTTGTAAGTGGTTGTGGTGGTGGAGTTACTGGTAATATTGAAGGTTCATTAGAAATACCATTTAACCAAACGGCATTTAAAATTAAACCTGAAACAATTTCTAGTGAAGTAAAAATATTTTATAGAGAGAGTGAACTTTATAATTTAACAGGATGTGTACATAAAGCTATGATTTATTTACTTGATGGTTCGACTATTACTGCTGAAGATATAGGACGTCATAATGCAATTGATAAAGTTGTTGGTAAATGTAAATTACAAGGTTTAGATACTACAAAATCTGTTTTATTTGTTTCAGGTAGACTTAGTTCTGAAATGGTTACAAAAGCTGTAATGCATAGAATACCTGTTATTGTATCAAGAACTGCACCAACGTATTTAGGTGTGCAAGTAGCACATAAACATGGTATTACAATGATAGGTTTTGCAAGAGGAAAGAAAATGAATTTATATACACATCAAGGAAGAATAGATGTCTAGTATTGATGATAAAATTGATTCTAAAATAGATGATATTCAAAAAGAGTTAATAATGACGAATTTAGATGAAGATGGGAAACTATCTTGTCTAAAAGCGTTTAAAGTTGCACGTTTAATAGGTCGAGAGCCTAAAGAAATGTCAGGAATTACAAAAAGCTTAGGATTGAAAATTACAAATTGTGAGTTAGGAGTATTTGGAAAAATCAAATTTCAAGAACCTAATATGTCAGTTTATAACAAATTAGAAGAAAATTACAATGGCAAAAAAAAGCTTGAATGTGAGATTCTTTGGGAAGAAGCTAAAAAAACTTCTTTAAATACAGTAGGTTCTACGATTAAGGGTACTGACCTTGATGTTGTACATTGTCAACTTGGATGTTTTAGAGAAAAAAAGGGACATCATGAAAGTTAAAGTTAAAATCTGGATAGAAGATGATAATAAAAATCTTATATTTGGTGGTGGGAAAACTGAAGTTTTAGAATTAATTGATGAAACAGGTTCTATTTCAAAAGCAGCCCAAAGAGTTGGGATGAATTATAAAAAAGCATGGAGTCATATTAAAATATTAGAGAATAATATTGAAGATGCTTTAGTACATACAAACAAAGGACAAGGAGAACTAAGTGGTAGTTCTCTTACTCCAAAAGCAAGAGAAGTTATTCAAACTTATAAAATCTTGCAGTATGATATTAAAAAATATGCAGATGAAAGATTCAAAGAGCTATTTTTGAAAGATAACAAAGAGATACTAAGTACAAAGGATACTCAGAAGTGATTAAATTAAATTCTTTACAATACCCAAATGTGCAAGATTTGCATATAACTAATGAGCTTTCACTTGATATATTAAAAAATAATGATGATTTTCTAAAAGTAGAAAATGAGCTAAAAGCTAAATATTCTTTTTCAGATTTAGTGACATTTTCTTTTTGTAAAAGTGGATTTTTAGGTTTATTCTTAGAACTAAAAAAGAAAGGGAAAATAGCCGTTTGTGTTGGTGAATCATATGCAATTATTCAAGCTGCAAAAGCTTATGAAGATTTAGGTTTTCCTCTTGTATGGATTGACTTAGAAAAAAATGGACAAGTAAATAAAAAACAATTAGAAAATGCAAATGTAGATTTTATATTTATCTCTTCTTATGTAATTGATACTTTTGTTAAAACTGATTTAGCTGAAGTTAAAAAATTAAGTTCTGCAAAAATTATTTCAAATGCAAGTGCAGATTTCTCAAAAAGTAGTGATGCTATATATTTTGATACTTATAAGCTAACAGGTTTTGCTTTATCTTCTTGTTTATTGTTTAACAATGAATTATTTGAAGAACAAGTTATTGGTTTTAAAGATGTTGTTGCTGTAAATTCTATTAATGAATCATTAAAGATACAAAACTTTGAAACAAGCCAAAAAGAGTTATTTAAAGAAAAACTAATAAATGCTTTTGCTGATGATATATATTTCTTTGTTGACTCAAAAGATACTTTAGAATACTCACTTCATTTTGCGTTAAAAAATATAAAAGCAAGAGAAATTATACGAACACTAGCTTTAAACTCTATACTTATTACAAATGGTGAAGGTTGTTCTTTAGGATTATCAATGCCTTCAAGAGTTATTCAAGCTATGGGCTATGAAGAATTAATTTCAAGAAATGCAATATCTTTGACATTTACGCAAAGTTTTGAAGTTGAAGAAATAGAAAAAATAGTAAATACATTTTCAAAAAAATATAGACAAATAAGGGTTTTAAATGAGCTTTAAATTAAACTTTCTAGACTTTGAGGAAGCTGTGAAAATAAGTCTAGACTTAGCAAAAACTACAACATTAAAAGAGATTGTTCCTATTTCAAAAGCATTAGGAAGAGTAGTTTCATCTGATGTGATTTGTAAGAAAAATCTTCCATCTTTTAATAACTCAGCAATGGATGGTTTTGCTTTTAAATCAACTGATTGTGGAAAAGTATTAAAAATCAAAAAAGTGATATTTGCAGGTGATAAAGGTGATGATGTTCAAGCTATTCTAGAAGAAGGTGAATGTTATAAGATTATGACAGGTGCAAAAGTTCCTAGTGATGCTAATACTATTGTTCCTATTGAAAACTGTTTTGATGTAAGTGATTCAAGTGTAAGAATTCCAGAAGATGTAAAAGTTGGAAGTAACTTAAGATTAAAAGGTGAAGAACAAAAAGAGGGCAATGTATTGTTCAAAAAAGGTGAAGTTATTAACTCCTCTCATATAACTCTTTTAGCTTCACAAGGTCTTATGATGATTGAAGTTTTCAAGCAAATCTCAATTGCTGTTGTATCAACTGGTAATGAACTAAAAGAGCCATGGGAAAATGCAAATGAAGAAGAGATATATAACTGTAATTCATATGCATTAGTTTCACTTTTAGAAGAAGCAGGATTTGCAGCTACTTATAGTGGAGTTGTTCCAGATAACTTAGATGAATCAATAAACTTTATAAGTAATCTAAAAACATATGATGTGATTATTACAACAGGTGGTATTTCTATGGGAGATGCTGATTTCATGGGTGAAGCTTTTGTGAAAAATGGTTTGGAAACTGCTTTTCATGGAGTAAATGTAAAACCAGGTCGTCCTATTATGATGGGAAGTATTCAAGATAAAAATAAACAAACATTTGTAATGTGTTTACCTGGAAATCCATTAACTGCAATGGTTAATATGCAACTATTTGCAATACCTGTATTAAATAAAATACAAGGAAATAGTGGCTTTTATCATGATGTAATAATTGCAGAAAATAAAGAAACTTTTAAAACAAAAAAAGGACGAGTTAATCTTGTCCTTGGAAATTGTGAAAATGCTGAATTTAGTGTTACTAGAAACAATAAATATGGTTCAGGAATGATTACTGCTTTATATGAAAGTAATTGCATTTTAGTAACACAAGAAAATACTTCAAGTATTGAAAAAGAGCAGATGGTTAAGCTTGTTAAATTTAATAATAAATTCTTAAAAACACAAATAAACATATTTAATTAAAAGGTAAATATAAATGAAAAAAAGATTATTATCATCTGCATTAATTACAACAATGGCATCAAGTTCAATTATGGCAAAAGAAGTTATAACAGTATTTCATGCAGGAAGTTTAGCTGTACCTTTTTTAGAAATTGAAAAAGTTTTTGAAGCTAAATATCCTCAATATGATATTCAAAGAGAAGCTTCTGGTTCTATAGCTGCTGCAAGAAAAATATCTGAACTTGGAAAAGTTGCAGATGTAATGGCTAGTGCTGACTATAAAGTAATTGATAATCTATTAATTCCTAAAGATGCAAAATTTAATGCACACTTTGCTACAAATGAAATGGCAATTGCATATACTCCTAAAGCAAAATTTGCTAATGAAATAAATGCACAAAATTGGCCAGAGATTTTTTTAAGAGATGGTGTGAAAATTGGACATTCAAATCCTAATTTAGACCCATGTGGATATAGATCAATACTTGTTACTAAACTTGCTGAAACACATTATAAAATGCCTGGTTTATTTAATAAACTATTTAATTATGGTGAATCATATAAAGCTGGAGAAGAGAATAAAGAAAAAGTAATCGTAAGAGGAAAAGAGACTGAGTTACTTGAGCTAATTGAATCAAATGTATATGACTATTTATATATTTATAAATCAGTTGCAGAACAACATGGTCTAAATTATATTACATTACCTAAAGAAGTTTCTTTAAAAGATAATGAAAATGCAGATTTTTATAAAACAGCATCATTTAGTATTAATGGAAAAAAAGCAGGTGAATTGATTAATAAAAAGGGTGGTGCTATGGTATATGGTATTACAATTCCACAAAATACAAAATCTCCTGCTAATAAAGAAGGTGCTATTAAGTTCGTGAATTTTGTATTGTCAAATGAAGGTCAATCTATTATGACTAAACATGGTCAAGGTGTAATAAATCCACCACTTATAGCAGGTGATGCTTCTATTATTAAAAATTAAACTTAAAGATGGAGGTTTTAAAGTAAAAAAAGAGTTAACATCTAGTATTGATGTATAAGCAGAGGTTTATGTTATTAAGATTAATAACAAATTAATAAATAAACAGACAAATATATTTAATTTAAAGGGAAATAAAAATGATCAAAAAAACATTATTAACGCTAGGACTAAGTGCTGTATTAGCATCTTCATTATTTGCAAAAGATTCTTTAATGATGGCTACAACTACAAGTACAGATAATACAGGATTATTAGATTACTTAGCTCCTAAGTTTGAAAAAGATACTGGAACTACTTTAAAATGGGTAGCAACTGGAACTGGTAAAGCTCTTAAAATGGGTGGAAATTGTGATGTTGATATTTTATTTGTTCATGCACCTGCATCTGAGAAAAAGTTTATTGATACTGGTTTTGGTGTTGATAGACAACAAGTAATGTACAATGATTTTATTATTGTAGGTCCTAAAAAAGACCCTGCAACTGTAAATGGATTAACTCCAAGTGCAGCTTTACAAAAAATTAGAGATAACAAAGCTAATTTTTTCTCAAGAGGAGATAACTCAGGGACTAATAAAAAAGAATTATCTTTATGGAAAAATGCAAATGTAGATGCAAAATCTGCTTCTTCTTGGTATGTTCAAACAGGTCAAGGAATGCTAGTTACTATTAATATGGCTGCTGAAAAAGATGGTTATACAATGACAGATAGAGGTACTTGGATTAAGTATATGTCACAAAAAGGTGATGATAATAAATTAAAAGTTGTAGTTGAAGGTGATAAAACACTATTTAACCAATATTCAGTTGTTACTATCAACAAAGATAAATGTTCAAATGTAAAACCAGAATTAGCTAAAAAGTTTACTAACTGGGTTGTATCTGATGCTACACAAAAAACAATTGCTGACTTTAGATTATTAGGTCAAGCATTATTTATTCCTAACGCTGGAAAATAAGTAAATTAAGTAAATAATTAAATTTGAAGGTTAGTATATAGAATGAATCTTTTTACAGATGGTTTTAATGAAGCAATAGATTTGCTAATGACAGGGAACGAAAGTGTTTATTCTGCCATTAGTACAACATTAACAGTTTCTTCTTGGTCTTTATTAATTAGTTTAGCTATAGGGCTTCCTTTGGGATTTGCTCTTGGTTATTATAACTTCTTTGGTAAGGCAGTTATTAGAACTATAGTTGATACGCTATTAGCTCTTCCCACTGTTGTAATTGGACTTATTGCGTATACTATGCTTTCACAAGCAGGGCCTTTTGGAGAGCATAATTTGCTCTTCACGCAACAAGCAATAATAATAGGTCAAATAGTTCTTGGATTACCTATTATTATTGCTTTAACAGCGACTCAAGTTGAGTCTGTAGATAAAAGATTATATACATCTTTAAAAGGTTTAGGAGCTACTCAGTACCAAGTTTTAGTAGCAACTTTAGTCGAAGCTAGATTTGGACTTATGACAGCTGCTATGACTGCATATGGAAGAATTATCACTGAGATTGGTATTTCTATGATGGTTGGTGGTAATATTAAATATCACACAAGAACAGTAACAACGGCAATTGCACTTGAAACTGGTAAAGGTGAGTTTGTAACGGGTATTGCACTAGGGCTTGTATTATTTGCTGTTGCACTTATAGTTAATATTGCATTATCACAGTTAAAAAGGAAATGGACACAGTGAAAAGTTTATATGAACTACATAATATTGAACAATACTATGATGGAAGAAAAGTATTAGATATTGATAATCTAGTAATAGAAGCTAATCAAATAGTTGGATTCTTTGGTCCAAATGGAAGTGGAAAATCAACACTTTTCTCACTATTGTCTTTTATTGATAAACCTTCACACGGAGAGATAGAATTTAATGGAATTAGTAATAAAAAAATAGATCATGAAACAAAACAAAGTGTAGTAATTGTTCCTCAAAATCCATACCTTTTAAAAAGAACTGTATTTGATAATATAACATTTGGTTTGAAACTAAGAAAACAATTTGATAATCTAGAAGAAAGAGTATCTGAAGCACTAAATATCGTAGGTCTTGATAGTAGTTTCGCTCAAAGAAAATGGAGTCAATTATCAGGTGGAGAAGCACAAAGAGTTGCCCTAGCAGCAAGATTAATCCTACGACCAAAGGTTCTAATATTAGATGAACCAACTTCAGGAGTTGATACAAACTCAGCACAGCTAATAAAAGAAGCAATACTCTACGCAAAGCAAAATTATAATACAACAATATTTATCTCAAGCCATGACCACAACTGGTTAAATCATATCTGTGATAGAAAAGTAGCATTATTTCAAGGAAACTTAGTAGAAAGTGGAAGTGTAAACCTACTTTTTGCACCATGGGAAAAAGATACAAATGGAAACCTTGTAAAAGTATTCTTAGATAATCAAAGACTAATAATCCAAAATAGTTTTGATAAAAAAAGAGATTCAGTAATGATGATAAAATCAGATCATATAGAAATCTGTAGAGAAAACTGTGATGATATGAAAAATGAAAACACTCTAATAGGTGTGATTGATACAATAAGACAACAACCCTCAACAAGTGAGCTTCTAATAGAATTTACAATAGGAGGTATTTGCTTTACCAGTAAAATCACAAGAGAAGAAATGCACAAACAAACACTGCTTCCTGGCGATAAAATAAATGTGAATATTGATACCTCTTGTGTTTGTTGGATTTAAAGAGTGATTATTAAAAAGAATACAAACAATAGTTTTTTCTATTAGATATTTACGAGGCTAATGATGAAAAAAATTATAATATTCCTTTGTTTATCTTTAATTGTTTTATTTATAGTTTCTCTAACACTTGGTAAATATCCTATTACACTATTTGATTTATATGAATACGGATTATATAAATTATTCAGTATTGATTCTCTTGATATGGATAAAACAATACTAATAGACAATATACTTATAAACATAAGATTACCTAGAATTATTGCTGCTATATTAATTGGTGCTTCATATGCAATATCTGGAGCTTCTTTTCAAGCTATGTTTATAAACCCCTTAGTTTCTCCTGGAATTTTGGGTGTTTTATCCGGAGCTGCATTTGGTGCTGCTTTATCAATTGCATTTTTTGACAATTGGTATATTACCCAAGTTCTGTCATTTAGCTTTGGAGTTATTGCTGTACTTTTTTCTATTTCCATTACCTATATTTATAAAGATAAAAGTAATTCTACTTTGATTTTAATATTAGGGGGAATTATAAGTGGCTCTTTTTTTTCTACACTATTATCAATTGTAAAATATACAGCTGATCCTTATGATAAATTACCATCAATTGTATATTGGTTAATGGGGAGTTTATCTTTTGTAGAAATTGATGAAATTTTACTTTTTATAATTCCAATGTTATTAAGTATTTCAGGATTAATATTAATGTCAAAATACTTAAATGTTCTAAGTTTTGGAGACCAAGAAGCTCAAAGTTTAGGTGTTAATACTAAACTTATTCGAGTAATTGTTATAGTTTTAGCAACATTTGTTTGTGCTTTAAGTGTATCTATAGGAGGAATGATAGGTTGGATAGGTTTAATAATCCCTCATTTTGCAAGGTTAATAGTAGGGCCTAATAATAGTATTTTATTAATAGTATCTGCTTTGATGGGAGCATTGTTTTTATTAATTGTAGATAATGCTTCAAGATTAATCTTAGATGTAGAAATTCCAATTGGTATATTAACTTCTTTAATTGGAATTCCAATTTTTATAATTGCTCTTAAAAATTCAAAGAAAGGTTTACATTAGTGATTGAAGCAAAAAATATTTCTTTCTCTTATGGAAAGAAAATCATTTTAAATGATATATCTTTGAGTATAAAAAGAGGAGATATTCTTTCTTTATTAGGTCCTAATGGTACAGGTAAAAGTACTTTGATTAAAATTTTATTAGGATTGATTAAACCTGATAGTGGAAAAGTTCTTTTAGAAGATAAATGTATTCAAAGTTATTCTAAAAAAGATTTAGCAAAAAAAGTTGCATATGTTTCTCAAGGAAGCTCTTTGCCTTTTGCTTATGATGTTATAGATATTGTGATAATGGGCAGAATATCATATCAAGGAATTTTTTCAAAATATACTAAAAAAGATGAAGAAATTGCAATCAATAGTTTAGAAAAACTAGGTATTGCTCATTTAAAAGATAGATTATTTAATCAACTAAGTGGGGGAGAACAACAACTTGTATTAATTGCAAGAGCATTAACTCAAGAAGCAGAGTTCTTTATAATGGATGAACCTGTAACAGGCTTAGATTATGGTAATCAAATAAGACTTTTAGAAACTATTCAAAGTCTATCACAACAGGGTTTGACATTTTTAAAAACAACCCATTATCCAGACCATGCTTTTTTAGTCTCTAATGAAGTGATTTTATTAAAAGAGGGTGAGATTTTAGCTCAAGGTAAAGCTAATGAAGTTATTACAAACCAAAGTATTCAAAAACTTTATAATATTGATGTAAATATTGATAAAACTGAATATGGATTTAATATTTGTATTCCAAAATTTAATAATAAGGTATAACGTATGAAGTTTTTTTTAATACTAATTGTTCTCTCAACCTATTTGTTTTCATCTCAAGTAATAGAGTGTAAAGATTATTTTGGAAAAAGTAAAAATTTAATTGGACAGACAAGATCTATGAACTTAATGATTAAAAGTTTAGACGGAACAAATTTTCCCTTTAAAATTAACAAAAATAATTCACTTTTTGCAAAAATGCCAAGTATTGAAGTTTTAGCAAGAAATAATATAGACTTAGTTGTGTTATGGAATTCAAAAGGAGACTTATTAAATATTTCTAATAAGTTAAATACTATTGGAATTAATACTTGTAGTTTAAATTTAGATACGATTTCAAATTATGTTGAATCATATAAGATATTAGGAAGATTGATGAATAAAGAAGTGAGAGCTTCAAAATTATCAAATTATATAAAAGAAAAAGTAGAATTAGTTAATAAAATAAGAAAAATAATACCAGAAAATAAGAGAGTAACACTTTACCATGCAAAAGGAGAAGATGGCTTATTAACAAACTGTAAAAATTCACCTCATAGTGAACTAATAGAGTTTGTAGGTGCTAAGAATCCTATTATATGTAATAAGATGAAAAAGCAAAGAATTAAATTAAACTTTGAAGAACTGTTAATTCAAAATCCTGATGTAATCATTACTGATAATAAAGGATTTTATAAAAAAGTATATAAAAGTAAAAAATATAAATTCTTAAAAGCAGTAAAAGAAAAAAAGGTATTTATGATTCCAAATACACCAATAAATTGGATGGATAATCCTCCTTCTTTTTTTAAATCACTGGGTGCTTTATGGTTAGGTTCCTCACTTTATCCTAAGTATTATAGTTATGATATGAAAAAAGAAGAAGAAATCTTTTTTACTCTATTTTTAAATAAGGAAAATATATGAGTACATTTAAAACATATGTTTGTATCGATGATACAGATGAAATTGCATATGAAAAATCAACAGGTGAAATTGCTGAAGAGATAAAAAAGTACATAGAAGAAAAATTTGCACCTTGTTCTTTTGTTACAAGACACCAACTTTTTATTCATGAAAGTATTCCCTACACTTCTCATAATAGTTCAATGTGTTTTATAACACATTTAAATGAAGAACAAAAAGATGAGGTAATAGAATTTATTATAAAACATTTAAATACTGTTTGTGCTCCAAGTTCTCAGCCTGGATTGTGTATTGGTTTTGATAAGGATATTAAAGACAAAGAAACTTTAATTCAATATGGATTAGATGCAAAACAAAAAGTACTTACAAAAGAAAATGCTTATAAAATGGCTGAGTTACAAAACTTACATTTAAGTGAACATAAAAATGATGGACAGGGTATAATTGGTGCACTGGCAGGAGTTGCTTTAAGAATATATGGAAATGATGGAAGAGTAAAAGGTAAAATAAAAACTCAAAAAGATTCTTATACTGTTTCCGAGTTACTTCAGTATAAAGAGATTGATATTGTACAATTTGAAGATGGTTCTATAGCTAAAAATGATTTAATCGTAGAAACAAGGAGTGACTTAAAAATGGTATATTTGAATAATAACTATGTATTACTTATAGAAAAAGATAATGATATTTATAAAAATATTTCCAGAGAAAATTTAAAAAAGTATTAGTGATGTATTTTGAAAAAGAAAACAGATTATTCAAATATGGAAAAGAAAACTATTCAAAAGCAATAGAATCAGCAGCTTTATGTAAAAATTTTATTTTAGATAAAGATGATGATGAATGTATTACAAGCACTAAAAAAAACTCCTGTTACAATTGTCTTTATAGACGATGGACTCAAGTTAGTTTTACTTGTATGTATAAAACAAATCCTTAGATAGGATTTGTTTTATTTAAAAAGTATATTTTAATTTAAAATAATATTCTCTACCAGGCTCTGGATATCCTAAGTCATATTCATAATTTTCATCAAATAAATTATCAATTCCAAAACCAAGTTTTGTATTTTTAGAATAATCATAGTTTAAATCTATATTTGCAATTGTTATGTTACTTTGTTTTTCATATGCCTCAGTTGTATTATTTTGTAGTATAACACCATGTTTAATAATATAGTTAGCTCCAATAGATGTATTTTCACTTACCTTATAATCTATATAAAACATAAATTCATTTTCAGGAATTTCAATTACAGTTTCTTCTGAATCTTTATTTATATCTAAATATGTATAGTTAAAACCAGTTTTTATTCGATTCTTTTCATATTTAATATTTGATTCAAATCCTTTATATCTTTCATTTCCTGTATTTTGTTCTTGATCTTTTGACCCAACAGATACACTTACAATTGGATCTTTAACTTTTGAGTAAAAAATAGAAGAATCAATAATAAAATTATTTTTTGTAATTGTATGACCTAATTCATAGTGAGTAACTTCTTCTGGTTCTAAATAAGGATTAGTTATAGCTTTTCCTCTTTTATCAGAAAATCTTTCTTTCATTGTAGGAAAATTTGTCTTTTTAGAGTAAGTTAATCTTGTCGTTTGGTTTTCAAAAAAGTCATAGAATAAACCAATTTGTGGATTAAAAGCTGATTGGCTATCTGTTGAAATAACATTTCCAGATGTTACCGCATCAGAAGGTTTCATCTTATCATAACTTGCACCTGTAACAATTTTAAACTCATCTGAAACAAAAATAGTATCTTCTATTGCAATAGAATAAATATTGTCTTTATATTCGTCATTACTTTTAGTTGTACTTTTCTTCCCAACTTTTTCTTCATATCCTTTATGAGAATCTTGTTTGAAATTTAGACTCATTTTAATTATATTATCTTCTATCCAAGAAAAATTTGTATATTCTAAACTTGATCCTATTGTATGCTCATCATAGTCTGTAAAAGAAGGTGTTCCTGTAAAAGTAGAATCTTCATACATTTCAGTAATATTATTATAATCATCTCTATATAATCTAAATTTTATATCTCCTGAGTCATATAATTTATTTGCTATAAAATACATAGTTTGTTTATCCCATTGTGGCCATTCCCAAAACTTTTCTGTATTCTTTGTACTATCAGTAATAATAGCTTGACTCTTTTCTGAATCTAAATAAGAATATCCAAATACATATTCACTTGAATCATCAGGTGTTAATCCTACCTTTAAACTTATAGATTTACTTTGAGAGTCACTATTGTTTCTTTCTCCACTATCTTGTGTTACAGTTGGATTGTAATCATTTGATAAATTCCAATGATCTCTATCTTTGATTGTTGCATCAAGTTGAAGATAATAATTCTTTTTTTTAGAACCAAGACTTAATGTATTAATTGTACTTGCATAATCGGCATCATTATCAAGATTAACTTGAGATGAGAAACTTCCTTCAAACTCTTTTTCAGGTTTTTTTGATATTAAATTAATAACTCCAGCCCCTGTATTTGGGCCATATAAAGTTGAACTAAAACCTTTTGCAACATCAATAGAAGAAAGGTTTGTTGTTAATATTCTTGAATAATCAAACTGTCCATCAAAAGGAACATAAATTGGTATGCCATCTAAAAAAACTCCAGTTTTTCCAGTTGCAAAACCTCTTATACCAATTGCTTTTTCTCCTCTACCTCCACGATTGATAATAGATAAACCAGAGACTTCATCTAAAACAGATGCTATATCTTTTTTAGAATTTGACTCTAAATCTTTAGATTCAATCTTTTTAATGTCAAGGTATTCATTTTTCTTGTCTACAACTGATATCTCTCCTAAAGTAAATACATTATCTGCTAATAATACATTAGCACTAATACATGTTATTAGAAATAAACTTTTTTTCATTCTCTGCCTTTTTATAAAATTAAATTTGGTAATATAGATTTTACTATTTTTAGAATAATATAGATAATTCTAATTTATGTACTATAAAACATTATAAATACTTAATATGCAAAAATTGCATATTATTATATTTGGTAAAATAAATTTTACTATTTTAATGATTTAATAATTCATACTTGCTTAATTAAGCAGAATTATAGCTAATAAATTTAAAGGATGCTCTTAGAAGTTAACGAGAGTATTTATCTAAAATCACAATTCTAACTGGCTAAATTATATCTGTGATAAATAAGTAGTGCTATTTTAAGAAAACTTAATGGAATATTGAATACGATAAAAAAAATAATGCGGTCACCTTTATTCTTTGGAGTATTTTATCTACTGCTAATTCCTATATATGCACTTATATATCAGTATATCCCTGACATATATAATACTTTAACATTAAATGATGGAAAAACTTTATTAAATTTTTATCAATCTATATATTTTAGTGCTGTAACTATTACAACTTTAGGCTATGGAGACATTAGTCCAAATAATGCAATTTCACAATTAACTTCTGCCTCGGAAGCGGTATTAGGAATAGTCCTCATTGGTCTATTTTTAAATTCCATATCTCAGCGTTCGCAGTATAATCAAACAAAAGCACTTGAAGAACGTGTTATTTCATTAATAAATTCTATTTTATCAAATCATATTCATATAATTCAAAAATCAACACTTAATCGTATTCCTCAAACAAAAATCAAATTTAGCATTTTATCGGAAGAAATTATCAAAAATAATATGAAAAATGTATTTTACAAAAGTCCAATACCATCACATACAGGAATCGTTGGCGAAACAGTAGCGAATTGTATGCGTAAAATTAATGCTTCAGTAGAAGGATTGATGGCTATTATAGTTTTTTTAGATCCAAAACTTATTAATATAATTTCTAGTATTGAAAATAAGCAAATGTTTGACCGTTGGTTGATTGAATATAACACAACTCCTCCCGTTACAAGGTATGGTGTAATACATCCTTATCAGGATATGGATATTTCAGAACATTCGAACAAATTTTATCAACTTCACCTAATATATCATACACTTCATGCATATCTTGTAGATAATTTTTCACATAACTATTCTGTTGCAAGCTCAATTATGAGTAATGCAATTGTTCACAATAGTGAGTATAATAAAGGTTTAAAGTATGCAAAATATCTTTTTAAAGATACTACATATGCTAAAAATGCATATTTTCTTGCAATAATTGCATATCTAAAGCTTAGTAAAATAAAAAAAGCAAAATGGGCATTAAATAAATATATAGATATAGCTTCAAAGGACGCAAATTTTGTTAAAGAGCAAATTGAAAAACATTATTCAGAAAAAATTACTAAAAAAGAGTTATCATATATTTTTTAGTAATTTACAAATATAACAAAACTTTGGAGAGAAATATTTGACCCTGCGGCTCAAATATTTCTCAACTCAAACGTTGTACTACAGTCTTAAAATAATTAAAATGGATGCGAATAATAAATGACATTAAACGAAGCTCATAACGAAGCCTTAAAATATAAATATAAAAAAGACTTTAGAAAAAATAATTATAGTGCCTATTCATGGGGACATAGAAATAATGTTATCGATATTATTTGTTCACACATGATAATAATAAATAAAGACTGGAATGTAGAATCAGCAACTGCAGAAGCTTTAAAATATCAATACAAAAAAGATTTTAGAAAATATTCATGTGGTGCATATACATGGTGTCACAGAAATAATATCATTGATAGTGCTTGTTCTCATATGAAATCAGGATATACTGATTTAACTATAGAAATAGTAACACAAGAAGCACTAAAATATAAAACAAAAAAAGAATTTGAAAATGGAAGCCCTCGTGAATATTTTTATTCACATAGTAAAAATATAATTAATGATATTTGTTCTCATATGGAATCAGGAAGAGGTAAATGGAATTTATTACTTACACATGAAGAGGCATTAAAATATACAAGAAAAGTAGATTTTCAAAATGCTCCTAACGGAGCATATAGCTATGCTTTAAATAAAGGAATACTTGACGAAGTATGTTCACATATGGTAATAGGATATGGTTTTTGGACTATATCCCTTGCTCAAAAAGAAGCAATAAAATATGAATCAAGAAAAGACTTTGAAAGAAATTCTTGTGGAGCATATTGCTTCGCATACAGAAATGGCTATTTAGATGAAATCTGTAATCACATGGTCGATAAGGCAAAAACAGATAACAATGTTATTTATATATGGAAAGCAATTGGCTTAGGACAATGGAATGATAAAGATATTTATAAAATTGGAAAAACATCAGCAAGACTAGGTGAAGAAAGAATACACTTTGTTGCAAATGAAGCGAAAATTGAAGTTGAAATAATAATAATTTCACAAGTAACTTGTAAAGCTTCTGATTTAGAAACAAAAATATTAAGATTAGGTGAAAATATAAATTTGTCTGGATTTAATGGTGCTTCTGACTTTAGGGCATTTTCAAGAGAAAATATTGAAGAAGCAGTAGAAACAATAACACCATATATTGTAAAAGATGAACTATCACATAATTAAAAGTACAACAAAACAGAGGAGAGGAACGAGTAACCCATCGGCTTTTAAGTAGGGTCAAGCTATCTTTATAAAAGTTAGTGAGAAAGTAATTTAAAATGTCACTAGGGTTACATCGTCCCTCACTTCATGCGTTATGTTTCAATTGAAATAATAAAAAAGGAAGTCAATGAATACAAATTTAGAAGATATTGATACAGAAGCGGATGTTGAACCTGTAAATGAAAAATCTATGAAAATAGGGGTCAGGTCATGAATTTCCACTTTCAAAAACATAAAAATATTCAATCTTGACAAAACGTACGATATTAAGTACAATTTAAAAAAATGAATACAAAGGTTAAAAATGACAAAAACAATGTCCGTAAGTCAAGTTCGAGCAAATATTTATAATGTGATGGATGAAACAGCTTTAACTCATGAACCTATTCTTATTACTGGAAAAAGAAATAATGCAGTGATGCTTTCAGAAGAAGATTGGAAGGCAATAGAAGAAACACTATATTTAAATTCTATACCTAATATGGTATCTTCAATAAAAGATTCAATGAATGAGGATGATAGTGAATTTAGTGAAACTATCGAATGGTAGAATATAAAATTCTTTATAGTAAATTAGCTTTAAAAGATGCTAAAAAACTATCTAGTTCTAATCTTAGTGAAAAAGCAAAAGTTTTACTAGAAATCCTTAAGAAAAATCCATTTGAAAATCCACCACCTTACGAGAAACTAGTTGGTAACTTAACAGGTGTATACTCAAGAAGAATAAATATTCAACATAGATTAGTCTACGAAGTAAGAGAAGAAGATAAGAAGATAAGAATACATAGAATGTGGTCTCATTATGGAGAATAAAAAAGTTAGTAATACAAATACCAAGGAAATATTAAAATGGAAACAAGTTATTCAAAAAAAAATCATCTAGAAATCAACAATAGTGTTTTATTTAAATCTTCTGAATTTAAAGAAAGTGTGATGAAAGAATCGGCAGAGAAATTTGTACTTATTTCACAAACAACAAGATATATGCCAGAAATAGTTCACAAAGGTGATTCTATGAATATAGTTTCTTATTTTGACAAAATGAAAGAATTATACTTTCAAAAGAGTTCTATTGAAAATATATTTAATCAATGGGAAGAAGAGCCTTCACGTCTAGTTTCATTTCTAACTCCTCTTTACCATATGGGTTACTTTTTACTTTTAGCAGATGTTTCAAATAACAAGGATTTAAAAAATAAACTTAAAAATAGAGCTTCAAGTTTTTTAAGAACTTACTATAAATTAGAAGAATATCAAGCTATCATTGCTAATAATGATGTTCCAAATGTAAATATTAAATCTTTAGATTTTAAAGGACTAATAGCCCAATGGATGTCTTTTATCAATTTATTCCTAAGTGACTTTACTATTTATTTAATTAAATCTAATCAAAAAGTAACTTTGCAAAATAAAGATGAAATAGAATTAAATTTTAAGAATTTAATGAAAGATATTAAACCAAAATCTTTTAATATCAATGAAGAGATTTTGACTTACTTAAAATAAAAAAGAGAATAAAGAAAAATGACGATTTTCTTTATTCACTTAAAAATCTTCACTACACAAACAATAAACGAACCCTTTATACAAGATACACAGTAAAATCCTATAATTCAACTACAAAACAAACGAACAATTAAAAAATTAATAAAAAATAGGATTTACACAATGAAAAAATTATCAACAACAATTATCGGATTAAGTTTATTAGCAGGAAGTGCATTATCAGCACAAGATACATTTACAAGTTTTTACCCAGCTGAAAATGATGATACACCAAGTTATCTTTCATCTCTTAAGAGTGATTCAAGTACATATCAAACTTTAGCAGTAGCAACATCAGATAACAAAGTATTTGCATCTTTTTATCCTGCTGAGAATAACGATTCTCCAGATTATTTAGCTTATAATAATACACAAACATCAAAAGCTAGTACTGCTATTTTAGCTGCATCTGGAATTTCTCATTGTTCATTAGCTTCATTCTATCCTGAAGAAGGTCTTGATACTAGAGTTCAATCTAGCTGTTAAGTAGTTAACAATTTAAACTTTCTAACCCTCTCCTTTATTTAAAAGCTAACAATTTATTTTGTTAGCTTTTTTTTTAATTATTTCTCTAAAAAGAAATAATTAGATATTTTTGATATACTATAATATAAAAAATAAAGGATTAAATATGAATACTAAACAAACAGATAATATTCCTCAAGAAGCCTTTGATTGGTATGATGAATACGCACATGGAATAATTGATAGACGTACTTTTATGAAAAAACTTGGCGGATTAACTGCTCTTGGTTTTTCTATGAGTGTATTAACTTCTGCTTTATTACCTAATTATCTTTTAGCAGAACAAGTATCGTTTAATGACGAAGGTATAAAAGCTACATACGAAGAGTTTAATTCTCCTGAAGGTTATGGCAAAGGAAGAGGTTATCTTGTAGTTCCTAAAAATTTAGATGAGAAACTTCCTGTTGTATTAGTTGTACATGAAAATCGTGGTTTAAATCCATATATTAAAGATGTTGCAAGACGACTTGCAAAAGAAGGTTTTATTGCATTTGCTCCTGATGCATTATTTCCTTTAGGTGGTTATCCTGGAAACGATGATGAAGGTCGTGCTATGCAAAAAACTATGGATAGAGCTAAAATCCAAAATGATTTTGTAGCAGCGGCACAGTTTTTAAAATCACATCCAAATAGTAATGGTAACTTAGGTGCTGTTGGTTTTTGTTTTGGTGGTTATATTGTAAATTATTTAGCTGCTGTTGATTCTAAGCTTATTAATGCAGGTGTTCCTTTTTATGGTACTCCAGCAAGCCAGAACTTACGTAAAAATATTAAAGCACCTCTTATGATTCAATTAGGTGAACTCGATAAACGTGTTAATGCTACATGGCCTGAATATGAAGAAGATTTAAAAGCGAATAATGTCGAGTATACAATGCATATGTATAAAAATGCTAATCATGGTTTTCATAATGACTCAACAGGTCGATATGATAAAGCAAATGCGCAACTCGCATGGCAAAGAACTATTGAGTTTTTTAATAAAAAATTGAGTTAATATTCTTTATATAAATGGAAAAAATATGAATAAAAAAATACCATTATCTGTATTAGATTTAATTCCAATTGCAGAGGGATTTACGATACCTCAAGCAATAGAAAATAGTACAAAACTAGCCCAAGCTGTTGAAGAGTTTGGTTATAAGCGTTACTGGGTAGCAGAACACCATAATTTTAGTGGAATAGCAAGTGCTGCTACATCTGTAATATTAAGTTATATTGGAGCGAAAACTAAAAAAATTAGAATAGGTTCTGGTGGAATTATGTTGCCTAATCATGCACCATTGATTATTGCTGAACAATTTGGAACTTTAGAATCTTTATACCCAAATAGAATAGATTTAGGTTTAGGAAGAGCTCCTGGTACGGATAGAAAAACAATGCTAGCCTTAAGACGCGATATATATAATGATGGTTCAGAGTTTCCTATGATGCTTCAAGAATTACAATACTATTTATCTAATGAAGCTAGTGATAAAGATATAAAAGCAGTACCTGGATATGGATTAGATATACCTATTTGGCTACTTGGTTCTAGTACTTTTAGTGCACAATTAGCTGCACAAAAAGGTTTACCTTTTGTTTTTGCTTCACACTTTGCACCTGATTCAATGGATGATGCTATTAAAATATATCATGCTAATTTTAAGCCTTCTAATCAGTTAAAAGAGCCATATGTAATAGTTTGTATAAATATTGTATGCTCGAAAACAAATGAAGAAGCTCAATATTTAGCTACTACAGAACTTCAGAAATTTCTTTATTTGCAAAGAGGTGATAATAGGCAATTACCAAAACCTATAAAAAATATGAGTGGTTTATGGGAAGAGTGGGAAGAAAAAAGTATAAGACATAAGGCAAGAGAGTCAATATGGGGAACACCTGAAGTTGTTAAAGAAAGACTTGAAAAACTAATTGAGAGAACTCAAACAAATGAAGTTATGATAAATGCCATGATACATAATCCAGAAGATAAAATAAAATCTTATGAACTAATTTCAAAAATTTGGTTTGATTAATAAAATTCCGGAATCTCCGGAATTTACTGTTTTTTATTTAAGAAAGTTCATTATTAACAATAAGGACAGGTATAATCCGTATTTTCAGGTTTTATAGGGTGTGTTTTATTATCTATTTTATTTTTATCAAAAGCATGATAATTTTTGCACTCTTTTATAAAAGCACTTTTGGGACTTGTTGCATAAAAGAATTTAAATCTTTCATATCTACCAATCCAATTTTTAATTTCTGAATTTAAATCTGTGTCAGAACGACCAAAATTTTGAACTACAAATAATCCACTTTTAGTTTCATATCCTAAAGCAAAGTTACCAGCTGATATTTTTGTGATTTCATAATCTACACTTTTTTGTGTTAAAACATAAGAACTTTTCATTCCAATAGATTTCTTCATATATTTTCCTTATAATCATATTCTAAATGATATTTATATTAAGCGTAAGATAACATCCTTTGACTAAAAATATGGCAAGTTTTAATTAAGTCTGAATTTTGTAAAATATTACTATTATCTAGTTAACTAAAAAATATATTAACGAAGGAAATCATAATGAAAGAATCTTTTATTGTATCAATTGATAGTTGGAAAAATGGTGAGCAAATACCCTCTAAATATGCTTTTGGTCAAATTCCAAAAACTGGACACTTTGAACTTGGTGGGAATATAAGTCCCTCTATATCATGGGAGAATGCACCAAAGGAAACAAAATCATTTGCTATTATTTGTCATGATCCTGATGTACCTTCTATTGGTGATGATGTTAACCAAGAAGGGAAAGTTATTCCTTCTGATTTACCTAGAGTTGATTTTTATCACTGGGTATTAGCAGATATTCCTGTACATATCACAAGTTTAACTGAAGGTGAAGCTTCTTCTGGTGTAACTGCTAAAGGTAAATCACCAGGTAAAAAAGAATATGGTTTGGCAGGTCTAAATAACTATACACAATGGTTTGAAGGTGATTTGGATATGGGAGGATATTATGCTGATTATGATGGTCCATGTCCTCCTTGGAATGACTCTATAGTTCATCATTATCATTTTACTGTTTATGCTTTAGATGAAGTTAGTCTAGAACTAAATGAGATATTTGATGCAAATGATCTAATCAAAGCTATGGAAGGTCATATCCTTGCAGAAAATTCTTGGGTAGGGACATATTCTATGAATCCCAAAGTTCAGAGTTAATATCAATGGCCAAGTCAAAGGTTGGAAATCACTATCATTTCAAAATATTTAAACCTCATGGTTTTTTAAGTCAGTTTGTACAAGAAGCTAAAAGAAAGAAAAAACTATTAGGTGATTTATCTGATTTTCCAGAAAAGACTATGGCTATAGGACGCTTAGATCATGACTCTGAAGGCTTATTATTACTTACAACTGATGGTATGAAAAGCTTTCAAATAAGAGATAAAGGTATAGAAAAAGAGTACTATGTTCAAGTTGATGGAGAGATTACAGAAGATGCTATCTTAGCACTACAAAATGGTGTTGAAATTACTGTTAATAGTACTAAATATCAAACACTCCCTTGTAAAGCATTCGCTCTTGAAGATGAACCAAATCTTCCCTCTCGCGGTCGTAATATTCGTGATGCAAGACATGGTCCTACTTCTTGGATATCTATCACTCTTAGTGAAGGGAAAAAACGTCAGATAAGAAAAATGACAGCTGCTGTTGGTTTTCCTACCTTAAGACTTGTAAGAATTAGGATTGGTAATATCCATATTGATAGTATGATTCCTGGTGATGTTGTTCCTCTTCCTAATTTTGATGATGTACTCAAGCCCTTTAATGCATAACATTTACTATAAACTCTAAACCATTCAATCCCCCAACAATAAGCCAAATAAATAAAATAGATGCTAAATAAAATGGTTTAGCACCTACTTTCTTGAATTTTGAGATATGTGTTTGTAATCCCAAGGCAAACATTGCCATAGCCAATAAAAAAGTATCAAAATCATTTATCAAAATAATATTTTCTGCAGAGATAAACTCAAAAGAATTAAATACAATAACTACGCAAAATAAAACTGCAAACCATGGAATAACTACTTTTTGTTTTATTTTATTAGTTTCTTTTTTTATCCAAAAAAAGCCAAGTATGATTAAAAAAGGTGCAAGCATCATCACTCTTATCATCTTTTCAATAACAGCATAACTTGCAACTTCATTATCAACAGCATTACCGGCAGCTACCACATGTGCAACTTCATGTAATGTTCCACCTAAATAGATTCCAAAGTCTTGTGGACTTAAATCAAAAATACCTAATTTATACAAAAATGGATACAACAACATTGCAAATGTTCCAAATATTACAACCGTTGATACAGCAACTGCACTTTTATATGCAGGTGTTTTTATAACTGATTCAGTTGCTAAGACTGCAGCTGCACCACAAATTGAGCTTCCTATACTTGTTAAAATAGTGATTTCTTTATCCATTTTAAGTATTTTAGTCCCTATAAAATAACCAATGATAAAAGTACTAGCTACAATAAAAACAGCAAATATAAAACCTTCTAATCCTACTTCTTCAAGATTTTGTAGAGTTAGCCTAAAACCATATAAGATAATACCAAATCGTAAAACTCTTTTTGTACTAAAACCAATAGCACTTTCTAGATAATCCATTGTTTTTTGATTTAAAATATGTGTTAGTATTGCTCCTAAAAAAATAGCAATTATAAGTGGACTAATACTTAAAACTCTGATTACTTCTATATTTGCAATTAAAATTGAAATACCTGTACCTAAGCCTATTATTAGTAAGCCATAGAGTAAGTTTTTTTCTATTTTCATAATCTTCCTTTATTTTTTGAAGTATAACTCTTTTAAATTAATATGTAAAATATATTAAATTTAATATAATAATATATATTTTATATAAGGATAGATATGACATTTAAAGAATTGAATTTTTTCTATCACTTGTGTGACAATCCACAAGTAACTAAACTAGCACAAGAATTAGACATAAGCCAATCAGCAATCTCTATAGCTATTAAATCATTAGAAGAGAAACTCAATGAAAAGCTTTTCGATAGAATAGGAAAAAAACTTCTTTTAAATGAAAGAGGAAGATATTTTAAAGCACAAACTTATCAACACTATATAGCACTTAAAGATGCACAAACTATTTTCCAAAAGAACAAATTAGCAGGTACTTTAAAAATTTCAGCAAGTAAAACAATTTCAAACTATGTCATGCCAGATATATATTTTGAATTTTTAAGTATATATCCTGAAGTATCATTTAAAATAGATTCAATTAATTCAACAGAAACTATCGAAAAAATTGTTGATGGAGATTTAGATATTGGACTTATTGAAACAAATCTTACTCATTCAAGTATCATAAAAAAATATCTTTGTGATGACGAACTTATTATAGTTACATCAGACAAAAATTATGAAAAAGAGAAATATATAGATACTATAGATAAAAAATGGATTTTAAGAGAGAGTGGGTCTGGAACAAAAGAAATTTTTATAGATTCCTTAGGTGAGTATGCAAAAAATATAAATATATTTATGCAATTACACAGTTTTCAAGAGATTAAAACAATTATTTTAGATAATCCAAATACTATAACTGCAATATCTAAACTTGCTGTAAAAAAAGAATTGGAAGAAAAAAAACTTTTTGAAATTAAATTAACAAATATATCTTTTAAAAGAGAGTTTTCACTTATTTATAATAAAAATAAAACTTCAAGTTTATTATTTGATACTTTTATAAAATTTGTTGAAAAAAAATTAGCTTCAGTAATAACTTCGAATTAAATCAGTGAAAACAAGATAGAATATATATTATGGTTAAAAGATTAAATAAACTAAATTTATCAACATATCTTGGATTGTTTCTTCTCTTATTTGCTGTTATCTCATTTATTAGTATATTTTTTCTAAGAAGTAATTTAATTGTATCAAATAAGTTAGAACAAGAAATTGTATTTAATACAATACAAAGAGACACTTCAAATATATTTGCAAAAGTTTTATATAAATATGAAAAGCAAAAACAATTATTGAAACAAAAACATCAAATTGTATTAGATTATATTAATAAACAAAAAGATCCATTAAATATTGATTTACAAGAAATCTACAATAAAATCAATGATAATAATAACAGATACAATATTTACATTTCGGATGATAATTTAATAATAAGAAATACTACATTTAAAAATGATATAGGATTTGATATATCATTTGCAAAAGATACTTTTAAAAAACATAAAAAAGATAAAAAGATAGGTGTTTCTGCTCCTACTATCGAATCTAGCACTAATAGATTTTTTAGTTTTTCTGACTCATATCTTAATTCTCCTAATGATAAAAAAATATTGCAAGTAAGTTATACTTATGAAGGCTTTGATAATGTTTTAGAAAAATTGCATGCGAATGTAGATAAGTATAAATATATAAAAGGATTAAAAGTTTATTTATATCTTGAAGATGAAAAGTTTACGGCAGATTTTTATTTTAAAAAATATAAAGGATTAAAGCCCTCTCTTGAAGAATTAAAACATAGAATTTTAGAAGGGAATAGACTCTCTAAATTAGATTTTAATAATTCTATTTCAAAGATTATAAAAAAAGAGAATAATGTATTTAGAGAAGTTTTTATTATTGAAGAGAGTCCAATTTCTTCAAATGCAAAAATAATGTATTCAATACTTTTTGATCAAACTAAATATGAAAATATATTAAAAATTTATAAAATTCTTTTATATTTGATAGTTTTAGCTTGTGTTATATCTCTAGTAGTAACTTTTTTTATGAGAAAAATGGAAAAGAAACATATGTATGATAATTTAACTAAAACATATAATAGAAATGGTTTTCAATATATTTATGATCTTGAAACAAAAAGATGTGATAGATATAATAGGCCCTTTTCTATGATTATGCTTGATATTGATTCTTTTAAAAAGATTAATGATAATTATGGACATTTAGTTGGAGATGATGTTCTTGTATCAATGTGTGAATTAATAAATAAAAGCATAAGAGAAAATGATTATCTTATACGTTGGGGTGGAGAAGAATTTTTAATACTTGCTCCTGAAACAGATTTAGATAATGCATTGAAACTAGCAGAAAAATTAAGATTATTAATAGATAAAAATGTATTTAAAACAGTAGGGCATATGACAATAAGTCTTTCTGTAGTACAAAAAAATGATGAAGATTTAACAGAAAATATTTTAAAGAGACTTGATGATTTACTTTATAATTCAAAAAATTCTGGGAAAAATAAAACAAGTTTTAAAAAATAAGGATTTAAATGAATAAAGAATTTGACAAGTTTAAACAATGGCTTTCTTTCAATTATAGTGATGGTTTATTAGATTTAAATCCACCAGCTACAACTGCTGAGATAGAAGAACTTACATTTACAATTGGTGTAGATTTACCAGATGACTTTCTTGAAATATTAAAAATACATAATGGTCAAAAAGGAAAGGCTGCTTGGCTTTTTGATTCTCAGGAATTTTTGTCAACGCATCGTATTATTGAAGAATTTAATATTTGGAAAAACTTACTTGAAAATGACCGTATAAATAAAGTATCAATACCCGATGAGGGTGTAAAGAATGACTGGTGGAATAAATGTTGGATTCCCTTTACAAGTGATGGTTGTGGAGATCACTATTGTCTTGATTTAGACCCAAATTCTTCTGGAACAAAAGGTCAAGTTATTACTTTATGGTATGAAGTTGAGCAAAGAGAAATAGTAGCTATGAGTTTTTCTCAATGGTTTAAAGAATATGTTAATCAGTTAAATTCAGGTGAGCTTTTTTATTCAAAAGAATATAACTCTATAGTTTACAAAGATGAAATAGAATAAGGAAAAGTTTATGAACGAAAATATAATTTATGCAGTTTTAGCATTGGCAGTTTTTATAGGATATAGAAAATACACTACCTATAAAGTATTGAAGCTTGTTCCTTCTCTACTTAAACAAGGTGGACAAATTATTGATGTTCGAACTGAAGATGAGTTTGCAAGTGCACATAAAGATGGAAGTATTAATATTCCATTAGGCTCACTAGAAAAAAGAATGAAAGAGTTTGATAATACAAAACCTATAATTCTTTGTTGTGCAAGTGGAAGTAGAAGTGCCGCTGCAAAACGTAACTTAAAAGCAATAGGATTTGACAATGTTCATAATGCAGGAACATGGAAATCTCTTACAAAGTTTCAGTAATATCTAAGCTATTTGGCTATAATCAGTCAAACTAGATATGAAAAAGGATATCAATGGCTGCAAACGCAACTATTAACAAAGCTTTACTAAATATATCAAATATGGATGAAAACTATTATGAAGAACATCATTTAACAATAGCTCAGCATCCATCAGAAAATGATTTACGACTAATGATTAGATTAGTGGCTTTTGTATTAAATGCAAATGATACACTGATGTTCTGTAAAGGGATATCTACTGATGATGAGCCTGATTTATGGCAAAAATCATTTGGTGATGATATTGAAATGTGGATAGATTTAGGTCAACCTGATGAAAAACGAATTAAAAAAGCATGTGGACGTTCTGAAAAAGTAATAATATATACTTTCAAAGAGAGTCTAGCTAGTATATGGTTTAAACAAATAGAAAACTCACTTTTTCGTTTTAAAAATCTTCACATAATACATTTAAATATTGATGGTGATATTGAATTACTATATAATCGCTCTATGAAGATTCAGTGCAATATACTTGATAATGAACTAACTTTAATCGATGATAATAACAGCGTAGTAATCACTCAGGACATTTGTAAGTAAGTATTTTCTATTTTATAAAAATAGCTAATTAAAGTCTTGACATTGTAGAATATTTATTCTACAATCTAAAAAATATTATATAAAAGGCTATAAAATGACAGGACAAGATTTAAAAACAGTAAAAGCATTAAATGAAACAAGTGAGAGTTTATCTCTTTCAAAAAGAGAAAAACACTTAATAGGTTTAGCTGTAACTCTTACAGTAGGATGTACAGTTTGTTCAAATAGAAGATTTAAAGATGCATTAGAAGATGGTATTACAAAAGAAGAACTTATAGAGTTAACAGATCTTGTTGCACTAACTAATGCTGGTGTTGTAGCAAGAACAGCATTATCTAGTTGGGATGATGATACAGAGAAAAAATGTTCTGATGGTACATGTAGTGTAAGTTAAATATATTTCCAAGTTATTAATTAAATAACTTGGGTTTATAATTTATCTGTTAAACTTTTTCCAAAAGCTTCTTCTATATATGGAGAAATACTCCATTCATTTTTAAACTCTTTATATTGATTAACAACTTTGTCAATATTAGAAGTTTCTTCAAAAAAAGCTCTTATCATTATATTTTTAGGGGTATGTTCCATGTCTATAAATTCAAGAACTTGAGTACGATAACCCATAATTTCTAACACATTTGCTCTAACACTATCTGTTAGTAATGAAGCTAATTTTTCTTTTATGATTCCAAATTTCATCATAGGAATCATTTTATCATTTTTGATTTTCTTTAAGAATTCATGTTGACAACATGGAACTGCTAAGATTACTTTAGCACCCCAGTTAACTGCTTTTGCTAGTGCTTCATCTGTTGCTGTATTACAAGCATGTAGTGAAATAACCATATCAACATCACCAAATTGATCAAAGCCTTTAATATCGCCTTGTTCAAATCTTAAATCATCATAATTTAATTTTTTAGCTAAGTTTGAGCAGAACTTGATAACATTTTCTTTTAAATCTAATCCAACAATTTCTACGTTATATCCCATTTTTAGTACAAGATAATCATAAAGTGCAAAAGTAAGGTATGCTTTTCCACATCCAAAATCAATAATTCTAATAGTTTTATTTTTATCTAAGTAAGGAATACAGTCAGATACTAACTCTAAGTAACGATTTATTTGTTTAAACTTATCATATTTTGAGTTTACAATTTTACCCTCACTAGTCATGATTCCAAGTTCAATTAAAAAGGGCGATAGTTCACCTTCATTTAGAATATACTTTTTTTTTCTATTGTGAGATACTTCTTCAAACTTTTTTGTAGGTGCTTTTTTATTTATTTTTGCCTCACCTTTTTTATTTATTAGTATGTGATAATCTGAATGAGTAGTATTTATAAGTGCTTGTTTAAAATATGTTTCAAGTAAATTACTTATTTCAGCTTTTGTTTCATTGTCTTCTAAGTTTTTATGCTCAACATTTTTATCATAAAAATACTCAAATTGATATTTTACTTCATTTTGGATTGTTACTTTTTTTATTGTAACTTTGTTAAAAGTTTTAATAGCTTTTTTTTGAATACCACTAAAAACTGCAGATATTATATTTTCTTCATTTATTACTTGTTCTACTAATTCACTTATATTTTGCATTATATTTAAAATTCCTATTATCAGATTACTTTTTTGTATGATAGCCAAAGAGACTTCATTTACTTATTAAATAATTAACTAACTATTTGTTTAAAACTTTTCCTGTTCTTAAACTATATGCCCAATCAGGTCTGTTATTTTCTTCTGCCTTTAAAGCTGCCTTCTCATAGTCATAAGCGACTCGTACAGGTTCAACTGCATATGTATTATCCTCAACTGTTAAAATAACATAAGAAGCATGAGGAGTGTTATTTTCTATTGAATACTCATTTGGATTTTCAGCTTTAAAAGCTTGAAGTCCAACTGAACCTGGATTTATTACAACTTGACCTGAACTTAAAGTTATACATCTAGGTAGGCATGAATTTCCACACAGTACAAATGTCGAGCTTATATCATCTATGATTTCTAATATTTTTTTGTCATCTCTTAGAATTGCTTTTCCACTTGTAATATCTTCTATCATATAAACACTATCATCTAAATATGTTCCATGAATCATATAATAATCTGATCCAACTAGTTTTTCAAAAGGTAAATCTTGAATCCAATATAAAACATCATCTCCTAAATTATTGTAGGCATATCTTAATGTCTCATTTTCTTCAAGTTGAGCAAGTGTTGATTCTAAAATCTTTCTATCTTCATCTCCTAAAAGATTGATAAATTGATTTTATCTTATTAAATCATAGGTAGCTTTAGGTTCTATTGGTCCATAAAAAGAATCACCAAGGTTTAACATAACATCAATTTGTTTAGTTTTTATATCTTCTAGTACAGCTTGTAGAGCATAAACATTAGATTTGATATCAGATAAAATAGCTATTTTCATTTATATCCTTGAGTATATATTTAAAAAAATGATTATAACAAATATTTCTATTTATATCTATATTTGATATAATCAAAGTAATAAATAAAAAAGGTATTTTATGCAATTAATCACAACTGTTAATAATCATTCAATAGCAGTGATGCTTTTGACTGTTTTAGCACTTTTCCTTTTTACAAGAGAAAAAATTCCATTAGAAACTTCAAGTCTTTTTATTATTGTAGCTTTAACAGTGGGTTTTACAATATTTCCTTATGAGTATGAAAACAAAGAACTTCATGCAATAGATTTCTTCTCAGGATTTGGACATGAAGCTTTAATTGCTGTTTGTGCTTTAATGATTGCAGGACAAGGATTGGTGCGAACAGGTGCACTAGAACCAGTTGGTAGGGTTTTATCGAAAATTTGGGGTAGTTATCCAAAATTATCACTTCTTCTTACTTTAATAGTAGGTGCTGTTTTGAGTGCTTTTGTTAATAATGTGCCAATTGTGATTTTACTATTGCCAATATTAACAGCAGTTTCAATTAAAACAAAAACATCTGCTTCAAAAGTTTTAATGCCAATGGGCTTTGCAACACTAATAGGTGGAATGAGTACTACAATAGGAACTTCTACAAACTTACTTGTTGTTTCTGTTGCAGTTGATATGGGTATGAAAGATTTTGGGATGTTTGATTTCTTTTTACCTGTTTTAATTGCTGGGGCTTTTGCTATGCTTTATTTATGGTTAGTTGTACCATATTTTATTAAAGAAAGACAAGCTCCTTTTTCAGATACTTCACCAAGAGTATTTACTGCTAAACTTATGATTACAGAAGAATCAGCTTCCAAAGATCAACCTTTGGATGAACTTATTTTAAAAACAGATGGAATGATGAAGGTTTTAAGAATACATAGAAATAGTAATGATATGTATGTTTTACCAAATTCTAAGACAATTATAAAAGCAGAAGATATGTTAGTTGTTGAAGATACACCTGAAAATTTAAAAAGTTATGAGAAAATTCTTGATGCAGTTTTATACTCAAGTTTAGGTGCTGTTGATGATGATCATCCTTTACTTGCTGAAGAACAGCAAATAGCTGAGGTGATAATTTCTCAAGGCTCAAAACTAAATAATACAACTCTTTCACAAAGTAGATTTTTACAAAGACATAATTTAATAGCCCTAGCTTTACATCGTTCGGGAAAGAAAACAGAAACAATTTTAAAAGATATAGCCCAAATTAGTCTAAAAATTGGTGATGTTTTATTAATTCAAGGAAAAAATGAACATATATTAGAATTAAAACAAAGTAGAGAACTATTAGTTTTAGATGCAACTTCTGATTTAACACATACAAAACAAGCGCCAATAGCATTTTTTATTATGTTTGGAATAGTTGCTGTTGCAGCTTTAGGAATACTTCCTATTGCTATTAGTGCAACACTTGGAGTTTTTCTGATGTTTTTAACTAATTGTATAAATTGGAAAGACGCTTCAGCTGCTTTAAATACACAAGTTATATTGATAGTTGTAGCTTCTTTAGCACTTGGAGGTGCACTTTTAAAAACAGGGGCAGCTTCATATATAGCAAATCTTTTTGTAATATCTATGGATGGAATGTCTACGACTTTTATGTTAAGTGGCTTAATGCTTTTAATGGCAATTATGACAAATATCGTGTCAAATAATGCAGCAGCTGTAATTGGAACTCCAATAGCAATAGGAATTGCTCAACAATTAAACTTG
This sequence comes from Poseidonibacter lekithochrous, assembly GCF_018861145.1. Taxonomy (GTDB): domain Bacteria; phylum Campylobacterota; class Campylobacteria; order Campylobacterales; family Arcobacteraceae; genus Poseidonibacter; species Poseidonibacter lekithochrous_A. Next base: position 44,911 of record NZ_JAHKQT010000001.1, on the reverse strand, counting down.
CCAGCAGAACCTTTTGTTTTAGCTGTTCTTTTTGGAGCAAATATGAGTTATGCGACACCAATGGCATATAAAACAAATTTACTAGTTATGACAGCAGGTGGATATACTTTTGGAGATTTCTTAAAAGTAGGTATTCCTTTGACTTTTATCATGTGGATTACTTTTTCATGGCTTTTACCACTGCTATATAATATTTAAAAAGAGTAGAAAAGAAAAGAGTTAATCAGACTTTTCTTTCTCTTTTATAAAACATTTAAACCAAATCTTTGAAAAAATATTTATAGCATCTTCCAATTCTTCTTCTTTTATACCACCAAATCCCATCATCACAGCTTGATATATTCCGCCACATCTAGGTTTTGTAAAATAAACTTTTATCTTTTTTTCAAGTGCTAGATCTTCAAGCATTTTCCAATTAAAACTAGCTGTAGGCTGTATTAAAATAGCTAATCCTCCACCTTGACTTACTATTTTCATACTAGAATTAAGTTTGTCTTTTAATAGGAATTTTAAAAGATTATGTTTCTTTTTATTTTGGGTTCGTATCTTTCTTAAATGTTTATCCCAATATCCTTCTTTTATAAAACTATGAAGAGTTTTTTGAGTAAGAAGTGATACTCCTGAATCATAATAAGAATAGTTTTTTTGGTAGATATTAAGTATGTTGCTTGGTAATACCATATAACTAACTCTTAAAGCTGGGGAGAGAGCTTTTGAAAATGTTCCTATATAAACAACTCTTTTATCTGTATCGAGCCCTTGCAAGGAAGGAATAGGTTTATTTACATAATTTAGCTCACTATCATAATCATCTTCTATAATAATTCCATCGTTTCTATTTGCCCATTGTATTAGTTTAAGTCTATTTGAAATAGGTATTGAAACACCTGTTGGATATTGGTGAGAAGGTGTTAGATAAACTAGTCTTACTTTACTTTTTTCTAATTTTTCTATATTTATTCCATTTTCATTTACTTCAATTCTTTCTATTTTATATTTATGGTTTTCATATACTTTTCTAGCCACATGATAACCTGGTTCTTCTATAGCTAAGGTATCATGCTCTTTATTTAAAATTAAAGCTAACAGACTAAGAGAGTTTATAAATCCATTACCTATAATTATTTGATTTTCAGAACATTTTACAGCTCTTGATGTATTTAGATACTTTGCAATCTCTATTCTTAAATCAATTTCTCCTTGTTTATCAGAATATCTTCCTAAATCTAAGGAGTCATCAATAACTTTAGAAGACAGTCTTTTCCATATCTTTAAAGGAAAACTTTCTTTTTGAAGTCTTGCTGGAAAAAAATCATATAAAATATCTTCATCTTTTTTTACTTTTTTATTTGTAAAAGTATCCTTGAAATTTGTAAAGTTATTTTCAATTACGATATAACCACTTTTAGGAATACTATCTATATAACCTTCTGCAACTAGTTGTGAATAGGCAGACTCAACAGTATTTTTACTAAGATTATACATAGACATAACTTTTCTTATAGATGGCAACTTTTCATCTATTTTATAGTTATCTATAATATCTTGTTTTAAAGCTTCAAAAAGTTGTTTATGAAGTGCTATTTTACTATTTTGATTTATATGATACATAATTGTCCTTATAATATTTTCAAAAATTGGCACTTGTGACAATGTCAGATATTTGATATAGTACTAAAAAAAGATTAAAAGGAAAGACTAATGAATGTTGGAATTTATATTTATGATGATGCGGAAGTTTTAGATTTTTCTGTTGCTTCAAGGTTTTTAAATGAGGATAAAAAATTTAATACTTTCAATAATCATCCTATGGTTTCAAAACTTGAAAATTATAAGTTAGCAAAACAAATGCAATTTGATTGGAGTGAAAATAGTTAAAATGAGAAAAGTTTATGAAATAAAAGATGAAAATTTAATAGAAAATATTTTAGAAGATGTTGAATATGGAACATTAGCAATTTGTAATGATAATATACCTTATTCCTTGCCTTTAAACTTTGTATCAATAAATAAAGAGATTTTCTTCCATGGAGCAAAAAAAGGTAAAAAAATAGATATTATGAAGAATAATAACCATGCTAGTTTTTCAGTGGTTGAGTCTTATTCCCAACTTCCTTCATATTTTAGTACGGACACTGGAAATGCTTCACCTGCAACTCATATGTTTAAATCTTTGATAATAGATGGGACTATAGAGTTTGTGGAAGATTACAAAGAAAAAGCAAATGCTTTAGAATTTCTAATGCAAAAGTATCAAAAAGAGGGTGGATATAAACCTTTAAATGATGAAATGTATAAAAAGATAATAAACGCAACATTTTTGTATAAACTAGTTCCTAGACTAAGAAGTGCAAAGTTTCATTTAGGACAAGATTATAATGAAGAAAGATTCACTCGTGTATGTGAGCACTTAAAACAAAGAGGAACTACCAAGGACTTGAGAACATTAGATTTATTAATAGAGTATAGAAAAAAATAAAACTTGTTATCTAAAAATAAATACTATATAATCATTTATATGTAAATATATAAGGATTTAAAATGAATATAGAAATACACTATTGCGGAGAATGAAACTATTTACCAGAAGCTTCTAGGTTAGAAGATGAATTAACAGGTAATTTTTCAAATGTAAAGATAAAATTAAATAAAGGTTCAGGTGGTATCTTTAAAGTGATTGTAGATGGCTTTATTATCTTCGATAAGTTAGAGATTCATAAGAGATTTCCAAAAGAAAATGAAATTACTACTAGAATTAAGTCTTTATAATTAAAATTTTTATAGAATACGGGAATTATAAACTAAGGTAAAATATGTCAAGAAAAAATACTTCAAGTGTAGACACAACAGAAGGCGATAAAATCGCAAGAAAATCTAGGGAAATAAAAAATGCTATTCCTGTAAGTTTTGACCATAAAAAAGCAGATGAACAAGTAATAAATGCTAGAAAAGGTGCAAATGTAGCTTTAGCAAAAGCAAAAGCTAAGAAAAAAGCTAAAATGGCAAAAGCTTCAAAAAAGAGAAATAAAAAATAGAATAGGGTAAAAGCTAACCTTTTTAGGTTAACTTTTATATTTCTATTTGTGAAGTTTTATCTATACTTCCACCTTTAATAATTTGTGCTCTCAATCCAGCTTTATTAACAAGTTCACTTAATACTTTTGGATTTTCTAATTTTTCAGATAAATATTTACAAGGTTCACAAAGTCTAATACCTTTTAATATTACATTTCCTATTTGAAATTCTTTACCTACTAAATCATTTAAATTACAATTTGAAACTACAATATTTCGTCTTAAATCTAAGGCAGTTAAATTTTGAGAATATTCAGTATTAAAAGCAGTTATCTTTTCTATTTCTATTAAAGTAACATCTCTATCTGCTTGTATTTCATCTTTTTTTGAAAAAGTTCCTTCTTGCGAGTAATATCTATCTCCATAAATACCTTTTCCTTCTTCTAAAATGATTTGAGTTACCTCTTGCATATTACTATTTGGATTTTGTGATATAAGTAAGTTTTCTATTTTTCCAGACATTTGCTTTCCTTTTTATTTTAGTATAACTGAAAAGTTAGCTTTTGATTTTTTTAATATATCTATAAATTGAAGGTTCTGACATTTGTAACTTTTTTGCTACTTCTTGAACAGAACCTCTTATATTAAAAATTCCACAAGAATCAAGTGCTGCAATTACTTCCGTTTTTTCTTCTGTTGTCATTCTATTTGGAATAACATTAAATTGATTTACAATTGTATCAATTTTATTAAGTGTTAATTCTTGTGGGTCAGAGCTTAGGTTTTCTTTTATATTATTTAATGAGATGATTTTATCATCAACATAATTTGGTAATAAAGATGTTAAAAATGATAAAGATTTTTTTACATCATGATAATCAGAATTTAAACATAAGGCTCCTACTATCTTATTTGAATCATCTCTAATAAAATAAGTAGAAGAATAAAGAAGTCTTCCTTGTATGTTTTTTGAATTATAATTACATATATATTGTTTATTCCCTTTTGATTCAGTTAGCATAAACTCTAAAACAAGGTCAGTTATTGAATCTCCAATCTTTCTATTACTTATATGTCCATTTATAATATGAACAATTGAGTGCTTATAGTTTGTTAAATCATGAAGTATTATTTCGGTATTTGTTCCTAGAATTTCTCCTAGAAAATCGGCAATTGATATGAACTTTTTAATATATTGATTCAAGAAAATCCTTAAATAATTTGATAAGTAAATTATTATAGAATAATAATAAATAATTGTCAATTAATAATAAATTATTCTCATAGTAATAAATTTGTATTAAAAATATACAGAAAACTCTTTACATTGATAAAATTTTATTATATACTGCTTTTAATGAAAAAAAATTATTACAAAAAAGGAAAAAAATGAACTCTAAAAAAGCAATTAATTCAAATAAAGCACCTGGTGCAATTGGACCATATTCACAAGCTATTGAAAAAGATGGATTTATATATGTATCAGGTCAATTACCAATTGATCAAACTACAGGAGAATTTCCAGGAAGTGATATTGCATCACAAGCTAAACAATCTTTAGAAAATACAAAATATGTTTTAGAAGAAGCTGGTTTAGATATGAATGATATTATCAAAACTACAATCTTGTTAAAAGATATTGAAAGTTTTGCAGTAGTAAATGAAATTTATGGAGAATATTTTCAAGCACCATTTCCAGCACGAGCAACATATGAAGTTGCAAGATTACCAAAAGATGCTTTAATTGAAATAGAATCTATTGCAAAAAAGTAAAGTAAAATAAATTTATTATATATTAATGGAGAAGTAAGATGAAAAAAGATGTTGTAATTGTAGGTGGTGGTTGTATTGGACTTATGTCGGCATATTGTTTACAAAAAAGTGGTAGAAGTGTTACTGTAATAGAAAAAAATGATATTACTAATGGAACGTCTTTTGGTAATGCAGGATTATTATCTGCTTTTAAAAAAGCTCCTTTAAGTGCACCTGGAGCAATTCCTGATACGCTTAAATTAATGCTAAAAGGAGAATCACCTGCAAGTGTTCATCCTACATTAAATCTACATTTATATAAATGGCTTTTAAAATTTGCAGCAAGTTCAACTGAAGCTAGATTAAAAAGAACATTAGCTTTATTTGAAAGATATGGACAAGTTAGTTTAGATATGTATGAATCTATGGTTAATGATGATGGGATAGATTTCCATTTTAGAAAAGATGGTTTATTAATGATTTATACAGAACAAGCTACATTTGATGCAAAAGCTGCTCATTGTAATGATCCAAAAGCTTATGAAATTCTTTCAAAAGAAAAAACTAAAGAATATATGCCAATTTTAAATGATAAAGTAATTGGCTCAATTCTTTTAAAAGAAAATGGGCATATTGATCCAGGTGAAATGATGCTTACAGTGAAAAAATATTTAGAAGAAAAAGGTGTAGAGTTTCTTTTAAATGAAGAAGTTGAAAGATTAGAATTTGAAGGTTCAAAAGTTAGTAAAATTAGAACATCAAAAGATGTTTATGAAGCTGAAACATTTATTCTTTCAACTGGAGCTGATGATAAATTAGCAAGACAAGCTAAAAACAAATTTATGATGACTCCTGCAAAAGGTTATAGTCTTACATTTAAAATGAATGAAGAACTAATGCCTAAAACTACATCTTTATTTGCTGATTTATTTATTGCAATGACTCCAAGAAGAGATACTTTAAGAATGACTTCAAAACTTGAACTAGGGACTACTAACCCTTCAATTGTTAAAAAACAAATTGATAGTATGAATAAAAACTTAGCACAATATACAAATGACTTTGAAAGAAGAGATGTTGTTGAATGGGCAGGATTTAGACCCCTTACTCCAAATGACATTCCTATTTTAGGATATGATGAAAATTATAACAATTTAGTTCATGCTACTGGTTTAGGTTGGCTTGGAATCACATTTGCTCCTTCAATTGGAAAAATTATAAGTGATGTAATTACAATTGATAAGAAAAATGAAACAAATGCTGATATTTTATTATTCTCTTCATTTTTTCAAGGATAAATTTTAAAGAAAGAGTTCTCTCTTTCTTTAGTTTAAAAATGTTTAATTACTAAATTAATTAATGATTATTTTAGTAATTAAACAAAGGTTTAGTTAGCTACGTGATTAAAAATAATAATGTAATATCGTACTACATTATACAAAAAAGGGGAAAGACTTATGAAAATGTTTAAGAATATGCTGTTTTACATAACAATGTTAAGTATACCAAGTATTAGTTTTGCTGAAGAGATTATAGGAATTGATCAAAAAATAGATCAATTTTTTACTACTTATTTTGGTTGGTTTGCAAGTACAATTTTTTATGGTATAAAAATTGAGGATGGTGTAACATTTCCATTAATTGTAGGATGGTTGCTTGTTGCAGCAATTGTATTTACTTTTTATTTTGGGTTTATACAATTTAGAAAAGTAGGTTTAGCACTTGATATTGTTCGAGGGAAATTTTCAAATCCAGATAAAAAAGAACCAGGTGAAGTTTCACACTTTCAAGCATTAACAACTGCCTTATCAGGAACTGTTGGACTTGGAAATATTGCGGGAGTTGGAGTTGCTATTGCAATTGGTGGTGCGGGTGCAACTTTTTGGATGATTGTTTGTGGTTTATTTGGAATGGCATCAAAATTTACTGAATGTACATTAGGTGTGAAATATAGAAATGAAAATCCAGATGGAACAGTATCTGGTGGTCCAATGTACTATTTATCAAAAGCATTTAAAGAAAAAGGTCATGCAAAAATTGGTAGAGTTTTAGCTGTTGGTTTTGCTATAATGACAATATTTGCAGCTCTAGGTGCAGGAAATATGTTCCAAGGTAATCAAGCAAATGCAATGATTGTACAGACATTTGGTGTTGATGCTGGTTATGGATGGGTTACTGGTATTATCTTTGCTGTACTTGTTGCGGGTGTTATTATAGGTGGTATGCCATCAATTGGTTCCGTAACTTCAAAATTAGTTCCATTTATGGCTACTTTATATCTAGGTATGGCTCTTATTGTATTAATTTCTCATTATGATCAAATTGGTGCTGCTTTTGAACAAATATTTGTTGGAGCATTTACAGGTGCTGGAGTTGCTGGTGGTTTTATTGGAGCATTAATCCAAGGTTTAAAAAGAGCAACATTCTCAAATGAAGCAGGAGTTGGATCAGCAGCAATTGCTCACTCAGCTGTAAAAACTAAAGAACCTATAACAGAAGGTTTTGTTTCATTATTAGAACCATTTATTGATACAGTTGTAATTTGTACAATGACAGCTTTAGTTATTATCATTTCAGGTATGAACACAGGTGAATTAAGTGGTGTTACATTAACAGCTGCTGCTTTCTCAGAAACTTCATTTATTTTTGAATATATTTTAGCACTTGCTGTAATTATGTTTGCATTTTCAACTATGATTTCATGGTCATATTATGGACTTAAAGCTTGGACTTATCTATTTGGTGAAGGTAAAACTACTGAATTAGCTTATAAAGGAATTTTTTGTTTATTTGTGATTGTTGGTACAAGTATTAGCTTTAGTGCAGTAATTGACTTCTCAGATGCTGCAATGTTTGCTATGTCTATTTTTAATATTATTGGTTTATACTATCTTATGCCAATTGTTAAAGATGAATTAAAATCTTTTATTGCTAGAGTTGACTCAGGCGAAATTAAAAAATATAGTTAGTATTTTAACTATCTATAAATAAATTAGATCAAAGAGAGTTTTATAGCTTTTTTTTGATCAAATTTATTCTTATAAAAGTAATT
>NZ_JAHKQT010000001.1:0-36969 GCF_018861145.1 Poseidonibacter lekithochrous | reverse complement strand
AATTACTTTTATAAGAATAATGATTCGGTATATAATAGGAGAAATATAAGTGAAATTATCAAGACCAGTTTGGGCTGAAATTAATTTAGATAATTTAGCTCATAATATGAGAGAAGTAAGAAGGGTTACTAATAAAAATGCTAAAGTAACAGCTGTTATTAAAGCTGATGGATATGGTCATGGGGCTCTTAGTATTGGAAGTGTTTTACTTGAAAATGGAGCAGATAGATTTGCAGTTGCCACATTAAGTGAAGCAATACAATTAAGGAAGGGTTTTCCTAATACTGAGATAATGGTACTAGGTTATACTCCAAATGAACTTGCACTTGATATAATAAATAACAATATTATTCAAACTATATATACAAAAGAACAAGCGCAAGAGTATTCAAAAGTAGCACTTACCTTAAATAAAAGAGTAAAAATACATATTAAACTAGATACGGGAATGAGTAGACTAGGTATGGTTTTTTCTGATGAAACTATTGAATCAATCTTAGATATGTCAAAACTTGATGGTTTATTTATTGAAGGTATTTTTACTCACTTTGCAGTTGCTGATGAAATTGATAAAACATTTACTTTTAAACAAGTAGAAAAGTTTAATCATATTGTTTCTAAATTAGAAGCAAGAGGATTAAATATTCCTATAAAACATGTATCTAATAGTGCTGGAATAATAGACTTGCCCGAGTTTAATTTTGATATGGTTCGAGCAGGTATTATGCTATATGGTTTATATCCTTCCGAACATGTAAGTAAAAGTGCAGTTAAACTAAGAGAAGTAATGTGTTTAAAGGCAAAAGTTTCTCAAGTAAAAGATCTTGATGCTAATTGTGGTGTTAGTTATGGTTTAAAATATAAAAATGCTAAAAAATCTCAAATAGCAACTCTTCCAATTGGTTATGCTGATGGATATACTAGAATGTTATCAGGAAAAGCAAAAGTTATGATTAGAGGGATTAAAACACCTATTATTGGAAGTATATGTATGGATCAGTGTATTATTGATGTTACAAATTTTGATACTAAAGTAGGTGATGAAGTAGTTTTATTTGGTGGAAATGATATAAATGGAATTACAATAGATAGCGTTGCTCAGAGTTTAAATACAATCAATTATGAAATTGTGTGTATGGTAGATAAAAGAGTTCCACGTGTATATATTAAAAATGAAAAAGTAATTGATATTAAAGATTATGTATTAATGTTAAGTAACTTATAAATTTATAAATGTAGATAAAAATACAACCTAAAGGAACACTTTATTCTTTAGGTAATATTATTTTAAAAGATGCACCATCTTTTACATTAGATACTTTTATTTCACCGTTTAAATGCTCTTTTATGATTTTCTTACTCATATATAAGCCTAATCCACTTCCTTCATTATATGATTTGCTTGTAAAGTGTTTGTCAAATATTTTATCAAATATATTTTCTTCAATACCACCAGCATTATCAGTAATACTTAATATGATATTTTCTTTATTGATTGAAGATTCAATAGTAATTTCTTTATTCTTATTTGTATCTTTAAATGCTTCTTTTGCATTAATTAAGATATTCATTAATATTTGTATTAAGTCATTTTGGAAATTTGTTATCTCAATATTTTCTACTTTATTTATAATATTAATGGAACTATTTTTAAATTTTGATTTTAAAAGTAATAATGTTTTATCAATAATATCTTTTATATCAAATCTGTATTTCTTTGAATCCATAACTAAGAAACTTTTAAAATCATTTACTGATTCTGAAAGATATTCTACAGACTTTGTAATATTATCCAAGGTACTAATTAAAATTTCGTCAGTTAATTGTTTATGTTCTTTTTGTAATTTTATTCCAGAAGTAGCAACACTAATAGTTGTTAATGGTTGTTTCCATTGATCTGTAATAGTCTCAAACATTTCACCAATGATTGCAAGTTTTGATTGATTTAATATTAATTCATCTTTTATTTGTAAGTCATGAATTAATTGGTCTTGATAAGTTTTAAGTTTTAAGTGAGTTTGAACCCTTGCTTTTAGTACTATGGGTTCTATTGGTTTAACTACATAATCAACTGCTCCAAGTTCTAATCCTTTAACAATATCTTTTTCTTTTTCTAAGACAGTAACAAAAATTATAGGTATATGCATATACTCTTTGATTTCTTTGATTTTTTCACATAAGGTATAACCATCCATTTCAGGCATTATTACATCTAGTAATATTAAATCAGGTCTTAATCCATCATTTAGCATATTTAGTGCTTTTTTACCACTAATTGCTACTGAGACTATGTAATCTTTTTTTAATACTTCTATTATTACGTGAATATTTTCAGGAGAGTCATCTACAATTAATATTGATTGTTTTGAATTATTCATTATTCTTCCCTTCTCTAATGTATTTATCTTCAAGTATGTATTTACTTTATTTAAAACAAGTTCTTTAGAAAATGGTTTAGTAATAAAATCTATTCCACCAGCTTTTCTGCCTTTTTCTTGTTCTTCAATACTATTTAAAGAAGTTACAAAAATTATAGGAATATTTGAAGTATTAGCATTTTCTTTAATTTTCCTACAAACTTCATATCCATTCATATTTGGCATTAGTATATCTAAAAGTATTAAATCTGGTGTTGAAGTTTGTAATAATTGTAATGTTTTTTCACCACTTGTCGCTGCTGTTATTGTATAGTCATCTTTTAAAATAGACATTAAAGTGTGAATATTTGCTGGGACATCATCCACAATTAATATATTTAATTTTTTATTCATTATTACGAATATCCTTTAAAAAGTTTTTTATAAGTTCATTTACTTTTTCACTATCAAAATCATCAAAAGAAGTTGTTAGTTGTAAAGAAAAATCTTTGTAAGAACCTTCTAAATAAGGAGTAAGCTTATCTATATATTTCTCACATAAAACGATATCTTTATTAATATAAGTATCTATTTTTAATAATAGTTCAACCACTATTTTTTTATCAAATTCTTTTTTTGTAATACTTGTGTTTGTATTTAAATCATTTATATTTTTAATCACATCTTCAAGACTTTTTTGACACTGTGTAAACATTTTATCTGATGGCATTTTATTATTAATTAGTATTGTATCTAATCCACTTAAGTCATTAAATAATCTTTTTGCTGCAATATTCCCTGCAATACCTTTTAATTCATGAATCTTACGTTCTAAGCTATTAATATCTTTTTTATTAATAAGTTTATAAATATCTTCAAATACATCTTGATACTTTAGACAAAATTGATTTAGTATTTTTAAATAGGCTTTTTCATTATTACCCATTCTATTTATTGCTTCTTCTACATCAAATAGTTCTGCATCAAGCTTATAGTTTTGATATTTTATATTGTGAACTTTTTCTATTGGTTTAATTTCATCAATAAATATTTTTAAAGTATCAAAAAGTATTTTAGGATTTATTGGTTTTGTAATATGATCGTTCATTCCTGCTTCAATGCTTTTTTCTTTATCACCAACTAAAGCATTTGCACTAAGTGCAATAATTGGTATTTCTTTAAAGTAAGTATCTTTTAGTTTTCGTATACATTTTGTAGCTTCTAATCCATCCATTTTAGGCATTTGAATATCCATAAGTATAAGCTTAAATTTTTTACTTTTGATTTGTTCTAATACTTCAAGACCATTATTTGCAATCTGTACATTTATTCCATTTGATTCAAGTAAGGTAACAGCAAACTCTTGGTTTATTTTATTATCTTCAGCTAATAATATATTTATACCTTTAAGCGTTTCATATTCTTCTTGTACATATTCTTCTTTAGTAATTATTGTATTATTAAGAGAGTTTATTATTGAGTCAAATAAAGATGACGGAGAAATCGGTTTTGTTAAATATCCAATAATTCCGTGTTTTTCTATTTCTTTTTCTAAAATTTCTTGTGAGTATGCTGTTACCATTAAAGTTTTAGGTGTATTTTCTTTAAGGATTTCTTTGTATTTTTTATATGTTTCTATTCCATTTAACCCAGGCATTTTATAATCTAAGAAAATCATATCAAAGTTTTTTCTTTGCACCTCTTGTATTGCTTCAAATCCACTGTATACATGTTCAACATTGCAATGAAAAGATTCAAGCATCTTTCTTAAAACTTTTGAAGCTAAGATATTATCATCAACTACTAATACATTCAAATGGTTCATTTCTTTTGGTAAAACAAGGTTCTTATTTTTCTTACTTGTTTTTGTTTTAACTTGTATCGTAAAACAAATAGTTGTTCCGGCATCTTCTTTACTATTTTCAATCCAAATCTTTCCTCCTAATAAAGAGGATAGTTTTTTAGAAATAGCAAGACCTAAACCTGTTCCATGAAAACTTCTTGTTGCAGAATCATCTACTTGTGAAAACTCTTGAAAAAGTTTTTTCTGATTTTCTTTTGAGATACCCATACCACTATCTTTAACACAGAACATTAAAGTGGCAGCTTTTTTTGATTGATTTAATAAGCTTGCCGAAATTAATATTTCACCTTTTTTCGTAAATTTAATGGCATTTGAAATAAGATTATTTAATATTTGAGAAACTCTTAATTTATCACTTATAACAATCATTGGAACATCACTATCATAATATGTTAAAAGTTCTAATTCATGTTCTTGGGCTTTTACACTCATAATACTCATTGTGTCATTTATTAAATCGTGGATATTAAACTCAGAATTTTTTATTTCTAATTTATTTGCTTCAATTTTTGAAAAATCAAGAATATCGTTAATTACTCCTAAAAGAGAAGTTGCAGCACTATTTGCTTTTTTAATATAATTTTCTTGTGTTAGGTTTAATGTGGATTTTTCTAATAAATATAACATTCCTAAAACTGCATTCATTGGAGTTCTTATTTCATGACTCATTTTTGCTAAAAAATCAGATTTTGTTTGATTCGCTTTAATAGCTTCTTTTTGAGCTATTTCTAATTTTTTTAATGTTTGTACTTTTTCTGTTATATTTTCTTTAATTGAAGCAAAGTATTTTATTTCTTTTTTATCATCAAAGATTGGAGCAATAATTGCACTTTCCCAAAATATTTCACCATTTTTCTTTTTATTACAAAATTCTCCATTCCATGTTCTACCTGAAAAAATAGTTTCCCATAAATTATCATAAAATGATTTATCTTGATATCCAGAATTTAATATTCTTGGATTCTTACCAATGCTTTCTTTATAAGTATATCCTGTTTCTTTAGTATAATAAGGATTAACATATTCAATAATTCCTCTTCTACTTGTTAGCATTATTGAAACATGACTTTGTTCAATAATTTGTGAAAACTTGTGGAGTTCTTCTTGAGCTATTTTTCTTTCATGAATTTCATATTGTAATTTTCTATTCCAATATATAAATAATAAAAGTATAAATATAAAGAATACTAGTATCTTATAAATAAGAGAATAATCGACATTCTCATCAAATTTTATTGTTAACCATTTTTCTTTTATTTGTTTTATTTTTGTTTTATCTCTATTGGTAATAATATGATTAAATGTATCTAAAAGTTTTGGTGCATCATTTCTTATACCAACTCTTAAATAATAATCAATACCTACTCTTGAAGCAACTTTAAGATGAGTCATACCATTTTTAGCAATAGCGTAACTAACTGCTGTAGTTGTATTAATAAAGCCATACAACTCACCACTACTAACTTTAAATAAGCCATCAGTAACATCTACAGTTTCAACTAAATTTATTTTAGGATATTTTATTTTAAGTAATTCTACTATAGCAGAGTTTTTAACTACTCCAATTTTTTTATGAATGATATCTTTAAAATCTGAAACAAAAGGTTCTTTATCTCTTGTAATCATTACTTCAGGAAAAGTTAAATATGGTTTCGTAAAATTCATATACTCTTTTCGTTCATTTGTTTGTGCAGCAGCACTTAAAATATCACATTTTCTTTGCTTTAGATATTCTAAAGATTGAGTCCAAGTATTTGTTGGAATGAGTTTAATTTTAATGCCTAATTCTTTTTCAAACTCTTCATAGATATCTGCAATCATACCTACATGCTTGCCATTATCAATCTCTTCAAGTGGAAACCAATTAGGATCTACACACATATTGATTTCTTTTCTCTCTTGAAGAAATGTATCTTTATTATATATTGCAGTATTTTCATTCATATTAAAATTTACTAAGTCTAGTTCTTTTGTCCACTTTAGCTCAATTAGTTTTAATTCTTCATCACTAATCTTTTTAAACCCATTATTAATTTTTTCTAGTAGTTTTTTATTTCCTTGTTTAACTGCTCCAAAATACTGTTTTTCATAAGCATAAGTTATTTGGCTGTATTTATATTGATTTTCATCTGATTTATTTCTTCTTAAATTATAGTAAAATGTAGTAAGTGAAGATAATACCACTTTTGCTTCACCATTTAAAAATGTACGATTTGCCTCATTCGAACTTTCATATGAATTTATAGAATAATCTGGATAATTTTCTTTCATAAAAATATTAGGATAGCCATTATCAATAGCAATAACATAAGGTTTTAAATCACTAATATGTGCAATATCTCCTAGACTATTATGATAAAAAAAGTATTTTTTGTTATTAAATAAAGGTTTATCTGCAAAATCTAAATATTTATCACGATTTTCTGTATAGAAAATACTTGCATTAATATCTGCTTTGCCTGTTTTAATCATCTCAATTGTTTGATCCCAAGGTGCGTCAATAAACTCAACTTGGATATTGTTTTTTTTTGCCCATAGTCTCCAAATATCGATAATTAATCCATTGGCTTGATTTTTAGTATTAGTAAACTTTAAAGGAGGAGTTTGTGAATTATAAACTATTTTTATAGTCTCTTCAGAATACATATATATAGATAAGATAATAATAAGAAGTAATGTTTTCATAATACTTATTATAGTATAAAAAGTTATAAATCGGTTAAATAATTATTTATAAAATATATATTTAAAAAAAACTAGTTCGGAAGAACTAGTTTTAAATTATAGGAGAAGATTATTCAGCTAATAAATTTCTATAGAATTCTCTATAGTTTGTGTCTTTTTCATCTCTTGCTTTCATTGCTGGTCTTGGATGTTCATTTAGTTGTCCTGTTAACATATATGGAATACTATAACCCCAATCTAATTCTTTTTCTAAAGGTATTATAAACTCTTCTATGAATTTTAATACTGGCATTAATTTATACTTTGGATTCTTTAAGAAACCAATTAAAAGTTCCATTGGACAGTTTCCAGCTCCTCGTCCTAGTCCTGAAATAGTAACATCTAAGAAACTAGTTCCATAAGTTAAGGCTTCAATAGTATTTGCATATGCTAATTGTAAATTATTATGAGCATGAATACCAATTTGTTTACCATTTGCTTGTGCAACTTTTAGATATTTTTCAGTTAATTTATTAATTTGTTCAGGATAGAATGAACCAAATGAATCTGCAATATAGATTACATCAACACTAGATTTAGCAACTGCTTCTAAAACTTCATTCAATTCATCATCAAAGGATTTTGAAATAGCCATAATATTAATAGTAGTTTCATAACCTTTTGCATGAGCTTCTTCTACAAGTTCAATTGCTGCTGGGATTTGATGAATATATGTAGCAATTCTAATCATATCAACAACAGAATCTTCTGCTGGAAGTAATTCTTCGTTTACAGTTCTACCAATATCAGACATAACTGCAATTTTCATATTAGTATCGTTGTTTCCAACAATTCTTCTAATATCTTCTTCTTTACAGAAATTCCAAGGTCCAAACTCTTCTTCACTCATTATCGTTGGTGAATTGTTTTTCCCAATTTCCATATAATCAATTCCTGCTGCAACACATGTCTCATAATGTGCTTTTACAAAATCATCTGTAAAGTGAAAATTGTTTACTAATCCACCGTCTCTAATAGTACAATCAAATACTTTTATATCTTCTCTTACTGTAAGTATTGAACCTTTTCTTTCAATCATAAATACTTCCTATTTTCTTTTAATAATAATTGTTAAAATAATATCTTAACACTGCTCAATAAAACTTTAAAAATTAGTATTAATATTATAAATAGAGCTAAATCTCGATTTATTTCAATGAATTACATAATAATTACACGTATAGTATAATATATAGATACTATATTTCTATGTTATAGTATTAACTTATATATCATTTTATTTAAATGTTAAAAGGATAGTTATGAATTTAATACAAAAAATATCTTTAACAATAGTACCTTTACTGTTTTCTGCTTGTGCATATAATAGTGCTAATACTTACGATTTTAAAAGAGTAGGGCAAAGTGTGATAGATGACAATTTAAAACTACAATGGCAAGACAATACTCTCTCCCGTGATACAAAACTTTTTTTAGATGATGCAATAAGTCATTGTAATAACTTAGATTTTTTAAATCATAAAGATTGGAGATTGCCTTCATATGAAGAGCTTTTAAGCTTAGGAGATTATGAAGTTTATAAACCTACTATAAATGATATTTTCAAATTTACAGCATCAGGCCATTATTGGACTGTTTTATATAAAACTACACAATTAGGTGAGCATATAACTTTACAAGATTATACTGAGGTTAAACGAATTTATTTTAGTGATGGATACTCTTATGATAATGATAGAACTGGAAAAGCATATGTAAGATGTGTACGAAGTACTTTAAAAGATTAAAATAGGCATTTGCCTATTTTAGATTATATTAGTATGAAGTTAAATTTAGTACTTCTTCTATTTTATCGTATGAATACATCTCATAGTTTTTAGTTTTTTCTTTTATAGCAGTTACTGCCATTCTATCTGCTAATTCATTTCCTTCAATTCCTGCATGACCTTTTACATGTTTTATTTCTATTAAGTCTTTTATTCTTTCATATAATTCATGTGTTTTCTTAATAAGTTCAAGATTTTTAATCTCTCCACCTTTTTTAGTCCAGCCTTTAGCTTTCCATCCATAAGCCCATGTTGTAATACAATCAATACTATATTTTGAATCAGAAAAAATAGTGATGATATTTTCAGAGCTAGTTTGTTTTGCGATAAGTAAAGCTTGATAAAGTGCATTTAACTCTGCAATATTATTTGTACCCATTTCTACAAAATCTCCATGTAGAAGTACCGGATTTTTGTTGTTTGAGTATATTGCTAAACCACTTCCCGCAAGTCCAGGATTTCCAGAACATGCTCCATCACAATAAATTCTTATATGTTCTTCATCGTCATTTGTATTCTCAGTAGAATATGAAGTTTCTGTTTTAGTTTTTTTCTCTACATCTTTTGATTTTATATTATTAAACTCTAAAACAGTAAGATAATTTTTTAAGATTTGTTCTTGTGCTTTAATAGCTAACTTACCTCTTAAAAGCATAAGTCTATTTGCATCATTTTTTAAAATTTCTTTATTTAAAACTTCTTCCTTCCAGTTTTCATTTGGAGGGAAGGGTAGCTCTAATATTTTAGCTTGTGCTTTATTTAGTGTATTGTCATGTGATATAAGGGCTATAAATTTTTCAGTAATTTGCATATATTTTCCATAATTTTTTGCAAATTATATCAAAATATGTATATTTTTACTATGCCCAATCAAGAAGTCTTTTATCCCCTTCAAGTTTTCTAATATCAGTAACATCTTGAGACATCTCAATTACACCTTTATAGTTAAGTTCTTCATCTCTAACTGCAAAATATCTAATGTGAATAAATTTACCTTTAAATTGAATCCAAAACTCAGCAGTATCTTGTCTTCCTGCTTTAAATTCTTCAAGTATTTTAAGTACTTGGTCAACACTTTTGGGAGGATGACAAAACTTAACTTCACGTCCAATAATTCCAGCACTTCTTGGGAAAACCCTATCTTCTCCTCTGTTATAAAAGATTACAATATCATTTTCATCAACATAAGTAATATCAACAGGTAAGAACTTAAAAATAAAGTTTACATGCTCAGGAGTTAAATATCCTTCATCATAGTGTGTTCTATTATCTAGTGAGAAAGGAAGCTTTCTTTTTTTCTTATCAGCACTTGGATGAACATAATCATCTTCTTTTACTTCAGGATATCTAACAGGTTCAGATGAAAACATCCAACCTATCTCTTTATCTCCTTCGTACATCTCTTTCCAATCATCTTCATTTAGTAGTTCAAGAGCACGAGGTAATAATCTTCCCTCTTCAACTTGAGTAAGATGCTCTAGGCTATTAAACAAAGCAATTGATTCATTTAAAATATTATGTGAATCTTTTTGCTCAACTTTTTTTCTTAATGCTTTAATCTCTTCTCTAATTTGATCATGGAATGCCCACATTCCTTGACTAGGACCTGTCCATCCATATTTTTCTAAGTATGGAAATAGTTGATTTTCTTTTCTTGCAAAGTGTTTTTCAACTTCAGATATTTGATTGAAAATATTATAAAAAGTTTGATAATCTTCTTCCATATTAGTTTCAAAAAGTTCTTGAAAAAGTTTTTTTATTAAAATATTTTCTTCTAGATAAACTTTTACTGGATGACCTTGAGGAAAGTTTTCAGTTGCATTTGATAAATTATCCATATTTGTTATATTCCTTAAATTATTTCTTACAAATATAACCGAATGAATTTACTTTTCCATGATATTTATCAATTTTATATTTTATTTTGATATTTTATAAATAAGAATAAACCAAGCATTATAAGAACTAATCCTATAAGTGAGAGTAGATTTATAGATATAGTTCCAAAAAGTAAAAAGCCTCCAAGTATTGCAAATATCACTTCACTAGCTTGTGTAGCATCAACTGCTGCTATTTCATTTGAATCTTTTGCTAATCCTCTTGCGTATAGAAAAATAGCAGTTGCTATTACACCTGAGAATAGAGCAACTAGTGATGAGTTTAAAACTTGTGAAGAACTAGGAGTTGAAGGCTGTATTAGTAAAAGAAGGATAATCCAAAAAGGAATAGAGCCTAAACATAAAAGCATCACTTTATTAAAACTATTTTCTAATAAAGGAGATTTTATATGTGGTACTTTATTACTTTTTTTATTTAAACTAGTTCCATTTTGACTTTCCCAAATCAATTGATTCCCTATAGGGTAACAAAATGAAGCAAGTAATACGGGAATAGCTCCATAAATAAAAGTAGAAAAGTTAAAGTTATCAATATGAGATAAGTTTACTAAACAAACACCTATAAAAATCAAAGATGAAAAAAACCAAATCTTTTTAGAAAATACTTTTCCAAAAAATAGCAGTACAAATAAAGTAGCAACAATAGTAAACTGCCAAGAAGCAGCAATAACCCATGCGGGTGAAAAATCAGCAGCGAAACATATAAGTGCATAAAAGAAACCAAAGCCTATGGTTCCACTTATTATCCAAAAGATATAGTTTTCAAAGAAGAGTTTAAATACATCACTAACTCTTTTTATACCACCTTGAAAGAGTAAAATTAAAGCTAGAAATAAAATCATAAAAAAGTATCTAAGTGTGGCTGAATAAAGCCAATGACCACCTTGCACGCTCATTAGCTCATTTAACACAAATGTTGTACTAAAAAAAGCTCCTGATATTATCCCTAAAACTATTAATTTAAACATTCAAATTTTTGAATTAAAACTTAAAATCTAAATAAGGGACTTAAATTCCATGGAATTGAAGCTAGGATTAAAACTAAACCAATTGTATAATATATCATCTGTATTTTATACTTTTTTCTTTCATCTTCAATTCTTTTAGATTTAAATGAACCAATGGTTATAAGAATGATTGCAAGTAACATAAGTGTTGTATGCTCAACGGCAAAGAATCTTAACTCATAAATAGACATAGATTCTTTTACATTTTCTAAAAACGCATTTATCTTTTCACTAGTATATGCTAAATAAAGCCCAACAACTAATTGAAGGTGAACAAAACCAACAGTTACATGAGAAAATATTTTGTTAAATTTAGAAAAAGGCTTATTTTTAAAATAGCCTGCATATAAACAGTACAGATGTATGAATAGTGTTATAAGTACTAACCATCGTAAAATTGAGTGTATTATTAATTCTATTGATTCCAATATTTTATTCCTTTGATTTTTATAATTATTTTCTATTTTCACTTTTTCTATATACAGCAAAAAAATGTGGTATAGCAGGTACTTGTGTGTCATTATAAGATAAGAAGCTAATTTCTTCTAAATTATCATTTGTAACAAACTTATTAATTTCATCAAAATCTAAAGGTAAAGGTATATCATCTAATTGCTCGCCTTTTTTTCTGCTTCTACATGAGATTAAAGCATGACCTTTTGATTTTAAAAGGTTTGAAATAGCCTTTCTTGCTTGTATTCTATACTTTCCTGGAAGGACTTGTATGGTATTACATTCATAAACTACATCAAAGTTTTCAAACCATTGCTTATCATAATCAAATAAATCTGCAACTAAATAAGTAACTTTAGATTCTGGATATCTATTTTTACATAATTTTATAGCTTCTTTAGATATATCAAAACCAATAACTTCATAGCCATAACTACTTAAAGCTTCAGCATCATCACCAACACCACAGCCTACAACAATAGCTTTTTTTTGTTTTGAAGAACTTGGGTTTTCTTTTAGCCATTTAACTAAATAAGGGCTAGGCTCTAAATCAGCCCAAAAAACTGCTTTATAATCACCTTTTGCATCTGTATAGATAGAATCAAACCAGCCAGTTGGATTATCACTTTCTTGATGTTCTTTTACCATCTGTTTATATGCTATTGGATCGAATTCTTTCATTTTATTTTTTATTTAACTTCATTGATAATTTGTAATAATTCTTCTTGTGATTTTTGCGCTAAATCTAGTAAATCAGGATTAATATCATCTACTAATTGTGTTAATGAATTCATTGCAATATTTGTAGTGTTATTATCTGTATATACTGAAATCTTACATGGCATAATTACTGATAAAGACATATCTTGACTTAAAAATTCTTTTGCAACACTTGGTTTACAAACATCTAAAATTTGACATTCTCTTTCAAAGTCAATACCTTTTGAATTCAATGTATTCTTAACATTATGAATATGTAAAACTCCAAAACCATAAGTTGATGCTATTTTTTGTATTGAGTCTACTACTTCTTGTACGCTTTTATTTGATTCTTCTATATAGTGCATTTATATTTTCCTTCTATTCTTTTTAATTTAAATTTTTGTAATTATAATATCTTCTTTATGCAAAGTAGCTTTTACTAAATTTTCTTTGAAGGAGCTTTTATACTTTCTTCTTTTCTTTTTAGGAATGATGTAGTAAAAAATATCTCTTTTTGAAATAAAATTAATGCTGTAATAAGTGCAAGCATCGCAAAGATAAATAAAATTGCAATAATAATTGAACCATCAAATTGTAAAATTGAGCTTAAAAACATAGTAACAATTACTAAAGCTATTAAAAGTCCTGTCATTGTACATAAGGATATAGAACGATTAATATTTTGCATTCTAATAATAAGAGATAATCTTCGTACTCTTGATTTATCTTTTGCTATTTTTTTTGATTCCTCTGTCTTCTTATTTTCAATACCTGCATCAATTTTTTCTACTTTATCAATAATCCTTGCTAATCTTCCCGTAAATACATTTAATAATCCAGCAACTGCTGCTAGTAAAAATACAGGTGCAACTGATAATTGAATTAAGTGTGAAACTGTATTAACTTCATCTGGGGCAAGAGGTACTATCATTATTTATTCCTATTTAATATTATGATTTATTTTATTTGTAATTTTATCATAATTTATATTTTCAATTATTTTTATTTAGATATAATGCATAAAATTAACGAATATAGTATAAGGGGCCTACAATGGCAAAAGGAAAAAAGACTTTAATCAAAGAGATTAAAAAGTTAAATGATAATGAAATTTTAATTAATGGAAAAGAGTATATTATTATAGATGACACAGAAAATATTGAGACTGCAACAACAATGAAGATTTCTTCTAATGGCAACAGAATCTTAAGATTTGAAGATGTTAATAAAAAAGCAAGAATTGATGTAAAAAGAAATATAAATATTTTAAAATATACTTTTGGAAATAAAGAAGCAGCATCAAACTTTAAAAAAAGTTATGATAAAAATTTCTTAACAAAAGATGATAGCTCAGAGCTTATTGGAAATACTACATGTCATAAAAAAGCAATGGAAATGATATATAGATTTACGGATAAAAAAAGTGATGAATATGATAAGAAATCAGGTCATACAAACTTTTATTTATTTGAGGAGATTCAAAATTCGTAAATTGTATTACAATTTGAAATAAAATACAAACACTTTTTAAAACTTTAGTATACTTTTATAATGTTACTTAATAAAAGGAAAATTATGAAAGTATGTGGAATTGAACTAAAATCTAACTATACAGTATTAACACTTGTTGACTATTCATCTGATGATATTATTGATTATATTGACTTAAAAATAAAAAAAATCACACTTGAAGATGATGAAGATAAAAATAGCGTTTTAAAATATCTTGAAGAAATTAATACTTTTTTTAACAATAATAAAGTTGAAAAAATACTAATCAAAAAACGTTCTAAAAAAGGAGCGTTTTCTGGTGGTGCAGTTAGCTTTAAAATGGAAGGTCTAATTCAACTATATTCTAATGCTGAGGTTAAACTCATACCTTCGCAAAGTATTAGTTCATATGAGAAAAAAAATACTATTTTATTTCCTTTTGAGCTTAAAAAGTACCAAGAACAAGCTTATTTGACTATTGTTTCATATTTAACTAGATAATACAATATGTTTTAAGACTATTTTCTATATAATTATTTATTATAAAAATAGGATATTTATGGGAAAAAAGCTAATTATTTTGTCGTTTATTTTGTCATTAATTCTATCGATTACTATCGTTTCATTAACACTACTTAATTCAAAAAAATCTAATATAAAAGCTACTATTATTGCAGCTGAATCTATTTCAAATGTAGTCATTCACAATCTAAATACATTTATGGTAAATGATAATATGCATAACTCAAAGGCATTTATTAACTCATTATCAAATATAAAAGGTATTAATAATTTATGGTTAGTAAGAAGTGAATTATTAAATGATAAATATGTAAATAGCCAAAGACACCCCAAAGATGATATTGACAAAAAAGTTTTATCAAGTGGTCTTGCACAATATGAAATTAAAGAAGATCTTACAAAAACAACTATGCGTATTTCAATTCCTTATAATGCTAATATTGAAAATGGAGTAAATTGTTTTTCTTGTCATAATGTAGCTCAAGGAGATACTTTAGGTGCGGTATCTCTAGATTTAGATATTGAAAGTAGTATAGAAGGAGAACTAGAATTAGTTTATTTAATTCCATTATTAATTTTTATTAGTATATTTACCATAATTTACCTATCTTCAAGAAATATTAAATCATATGAAAACTTATTTGATTCTTTAAAAAATAGTATAAATGAAGCAAGTACTGGTAATTTTGATTTAATAGTAAAACCAAAAATATTAAATAGCGAAATGAAAGATACAATTGATAAGTATAATAATTTAATGGTTATTTTAAAAGATGCTTTTGTTGATATTGAAAAAAGAATGCAGAGGTTTATTGGAAATAAGTCAACAATGAGTAGTAATAATCCTTTAGAAGAATCAAAAGATATTATTTTAAATTTATCAAATCTTTATCAATTTAAAAAAGAGATTGAACTTGATAATACAAAAGAAGAGATTTATGATAGATTAGCACAAGTTTTTGAAAACCAATTTGGAATTGAATCTTTTACCTTTTTAGAGATAAATATGAACAAACACAAAATGAATGTTGTTAAAGAAGTAGGTAATACATTTTATTGTAAGGAGTATATAAAAGAAAACCCTGAATTATGTAGGTCTGCTAGAACAAATAATGATGTTGTTTCAATTGATTATCATAATTCTTGTCCTTATTTTAAAGAAAAAGATAAATATCATTATTGTACAAATATAGATATTAGTAAAGAAGTAAATTTGATTATTAATTTTGTTTGTAAAACACCTTCAAAACTTGAGAATTTAAAAGATAAAATTTCATTTGTAAAAAGTTATATTAATGAAGCTGCTCCTTCTATTGAAGTTAAACTATTAATGGATGCTTTACAAGAATCAGCATTTACAGATGGATTAACAGGATTATATAATAGAAAATTCTTGGAAGAACATGCTAAAAAACTAATTCCTCATGCAAAAAGAGAAGAGTTTAATATCGGAGTGTTATTATTAGATATGGATCATTTTAAAGCAGTAAATGATGAATATGGACATGATATTGGAGATAAAGTATTAAAAGAACTTGCAAGAATTATGACTGAATGTATAAGAGAATCAGATATTATAATTAGATATGGTGGTGAAGAATTTATAATCTTACTTGTTGGTGTTAGTAATGTTGAAAATGCCATGAATATTGCAAATAAAATTGGGAAAAGAGTAAGAGAAAATGAAATTGACGTTTATGCTGGTAATAAACTGAAAAAAACTATTAGTATTGGATTATCAATGTTCCCTGATGATGCAACATCTTTAGATAGTGCAATAAAAAATGCAGATATCGCATTGTATGAAGCTAAGAATAGTGGTAGAGACAAGGTTGTTAAATTTAATGAAGAACAAATATCTAGTGTGGATTTATTCTAAAAATCTTAAACTAAACTAGAAGAGTATTAATAATTCTTCTAGTTTAAATTTTAAAGTGATAGTGAAACATCATCTATAATTATGTCACTTATTCTATCTGATTTTCCAAAGTGTTTTAATAGTGTAAATTCAACTAAAGGGTTTTCTTCTTTTAGTTGATTTATAATATATGGTAAGTCAACACCTACATGTTTCCCTGAGTTCAGAAAGTAGGGATAAAAATATATTTTACTTATTTTATTTAAAATAAGATTATTTGCAACCGTTTGTATACTTGGTGTTGCAAGTTCTAGAAATGCTGTTTCTACTTTATTAAACTTTTTATCTTTGTTTCTTATTTCATTACCTAAAGCTACAAACTCTTCATTTGATAGGCTCTTTTTACTTCCATGTGCAATTAATACTAGCGCATTCATTATATGTATATTCCTTTTATTATTAATTTAATATCTCAATATTGATATGAAAATTTGCTCCTGTATACTCAATACCTTCATATGAAAAGGTTTTATTTTTGACACTTATATTTCCATTTAAACTACTTGTTACAATATTTTGACTCATATATAGTCCAATTCCTGTTCCTTGAGATTTATGTTTTGTAGAAAAATAGGGTTCAAAAATTCTATCAATAACTGTGTCTTTAATACCTTGTGCAGTATCTTTAATTTCAATTACAAGGTAGTTATTATTTTTATATGCAGTTATAAAAATGATTTTCCTTTGATTTTCGATTAATTCTAAAGCATCTTTTGCATTATTTAAAATATTAACTAAGACTTGCATAATTTCATTCTCTTTTGAAGTTAATAAAACATCTTCAATATTTGTTATTATTTCTATGTTTTTTGCAATAAATTGTGATTTTGTAAGTTCAAGTGTTTTATCAATTGTATGAGATATTTGAAATTGTGATTCTTTACTATTTCTTGGGTCAAAGAAACTTCTAAAATCTTCAATTGTTTGTGATAAATATTGAGCTGAGTCATTAATCGTATTCATTGTTTGATTTAAGCTTGAATGATCAAGAATACTCATCTCATTTTGCAGTTTAACACCTGTAGCACATGTTGAAATTGTAGATAGAGGCTGTCTCCACTGATGTGCAATATTACCTAACATTTCACCCATTGCTGCTAATTTATTTTGTTGAAAAAGTATTCTTTCTTTTTCTTTATTTTCTAATTCAATTGCCTTTACATGAGTTATATTTTGTGCAGTTGCATAGATTAAGTCATTTGAAGTATTAATAGTTGCAGACCAAGCTAAGTCTACATATTCTCCATCTTTATGTTTGTATCTATTTTCAAAGTATTGAATAGGTTCACCTTTTTTAAGTTTATCTCTTCTTGCTATAGTTCTATTTAAATCATCGGGATGGATTAAGTTTATGATATAAGTATTAAGAATCTCTTCTTTCTTATAACCTAATATTGATTCGCAGGCATTGTTTACTTGAAGTAATATACCTTCTTTGTTTGTTATAAGTTGTAAGTTAATTGATAATTCAAAGAAACTATTAAACTCTTCTTCTAAATTGAGTATTTTATTTTTAGTAATTAGCTCTTTTTCTAATTGGATAATCTCTTTTGATCGATATTCCAAAAATTTATTATTTATTATTTTTGCTACAAAATATGAAATAAAGATTAAAAATAGAGTAATAATAAAAATATATAAAAATATATTTTCTCTATAATTAGTATATTTATCTTCTAAAATATATTTTCTTTCTTCAATAATTTTATCTACATTTGATACTTTAAAACCACTTGCAATTATCCATGACCAATCATAAAGCTTTTTAACATAGGTTATCTTATTATCATCCTTATTAGTGTTAATTTTTAGCTCATATGAGATGAAGTCTTCTTCTTTTTCTATGTCTTCATAAATAAATTTTTTAAAATTATCACTCACATGTGAAAAACTTTTTTCATTAAATATATTCTTATTTATAATTTTGCTTGATGGATGTAAAAGGACATTGCCTTCATTATTTAAAATAAAAATAAAACTATCATTTTTATACTTTAGATTTGAAATATATTCTAAAGTTTTGTTTTTTAAGTTGTTTTGAAAATCATCTAAATACTCAGCTGTAGTTATAACTAAATCATAAGGTTCAAACCTTTTCACAATTCCTAACTTCTTGTATGTGTTTTTTCTATCATTTGGTTTGTAGTAATACCAAGACATGAAGCCTTCATCTTTAGTTTTTGCAATATTAATCGCATTTAATACAGGGGTATTTCCATGGGAATCTTTTCTTTTTAATATATTCTTCCCTTCAAGGTCTTTGTTTATTGGTTGAAGTATATTTATTCCTTTCATTGTATGAATAGAAAAATATCCTCTCCCTTCATTAAATCTAATTACTTCTAATGCATTTTTAATATGACCTATTATTTCATCTTTACTTAAGTGGTCTTTATTTTTATTATAGATATTTGTTGCTATTTCATGTGCATTCAATATTCTTTTTCTTAAGTCATTTTTTAGTTCAAATTCGGATCTATGTTTTTGTTGTTGTATGTAATTATGTATTGCAGTTATTGTAGATTTGATTCTATTTTTTTCTTGATTTATATACTGCTTTTTTATAAAGTCTTTTTCTTTATTAAATTCATTTTTATGCTCTTGATAAATTACTAACATAATAAATATAGATGTTAATAAGATTATAATCAGTGGAGTAAATTTTATTATATTTAATATTTTATTAACTTCTTTATTCATAGTAGATACTTTCTTTTCTAAAATTAATATATTATATTAAATTATATCAAAATTAAAATCTTTTGTAGATTATTGTTTTCATAATAATAATGTTTATACTTTTATTGAAAAAATCGCACCTTCATTATAATTTTTTACATTTATATTTCCATTCATTTTTTCTTCTATGATAAGTTTAGTCATATATAGTCCAATACCAGTTCCATAATCATATTTAGTTGTAAAATATGGATCAAAGATTTTATCTATAATTTTTTTATCAACACCTCCTGCATTATCTTCAATACAAAGTTTTATTTCTTCTTTTATATCTAGATAGATTTTTATTTTAGGATTTTTTATTTTTCTGTCAATTAAGATATCTTTTGCATTTGAAATAATATTTACAATTGCTTGTGAATATTCACTTTTATATCCATTTATTTTATAATCTAAATTTATAGAAAAAGAAATCTCAATGTTATGATATTTAAGTGTTGCTTTTACAATATTAATAGCACTAGAAACGGCATCAATTACTAAAAATTCTTCTTTCATAGAATTTGGACTAAAGAAATTTCTAAAATCATCTATAGTTCTTGACATATATTCAAGTAAATCATTTGCTTCATTAACCCTATTCGAAAGATATCTTTTGTCTAATTCTTTATAATCATAAGCAGATTCTATATCAAAAAATAAACCTGAGACTTGAGAAAGAGGCTGTCTCCATTGATGTGCAATATTACCTATCATCTCACCCATTGCAGCCATTTTAGATTTTTGTATTAGCATTTTTTCTTGTTTTAGTTTTTCTTCTTTTAAAAGAGTTCTCTCACTAATATCACGTAAAGAAGCAAATAATAAATCTTGATTTTCATAAGAATAAATGATTACATTTAATTCTACGGTTTTTATTTCATTATTTTTTGTAAATAGTTTTATAGTTTTAAATAAAGATTTAGATTCTAGTATTTCTTTTAAACTTAAATCCTTAAATAACTTAAAAAAATCTTTATCTAAAATCTCTTTTGATTGATATCCAATTGTTTTAAGTGCAGTATTATTTAAACTTAAAATATTTGCTTGTCCTTCTTCTATTTGAGAAATAATAAACCCATCATTACTATAATTAAAAAGTAGGGCATATTTTTCTTCATTTTGTTTAACTATTTTTCTATATTGATTAAAAAGATTCTCAATTTTTCTTGTAAATTCAAGTGAAAAGATGAAAAATATTATGCTCATGATTACCATAATAATACATAGCTTAAATATATTATCATATAAGTTTTCTAAAGAAATAACTCTTTCTTTTTCAATGATATTATTTATATGAGATAAATTTACTCCCATACCTATAAAGTAACGTAGGTGATTTACAAAAGTTCCATATAAAAGTTTATTATGGTTTTCATAATAAATATAATCATTACCTTTATAGTTTGTTTCAATTAGTAAATCTTTAATTGCTTGAAGTTCATTTTTATTAGGAATGATTTGTTTTTGAGTTAGAAGCTCACTATTTGTTGTAATATTATTTAAACTATTTATTTTATATATAAGTATAAATTCTTCAATATTGTAATTTTGGTTAAATATTTTTTTAATCATTCTATTTTTTAGTTTATTTTTCTCAACTTCTAAAAAACTTCCTGAACCTATTATTATTCCTAACTCTTTTAAATGCCTTGAGTATGTGATTTTTTTTGCAGTAATATTACTTTTAGGTTTATACCAAAAATATTCTATAAAATTCTGCATATCTTTTTTTGATTCAAGCATTTTATTTATAAATTTAAAGCCATTGATATCTTCAAAGTCTAAAAAATATTGTTTTTCATCAATTTTATTTTCACTATTTAATAGCAGTCTTCCTTTTGTATCTAAAATAAAATAGTTTATATCACTTTCTCTTTGTGCTATTTGATTTATTGCAGTTTTTATAAAGTTTATTTGTTCTTCTTTTGATAAGTTCTTTGTCTTTTTATATAATGAAGTAGCTAAATTAAAAGCAATTATAGATTGTTTTTCTATTCTTTCTTTTTTACTATTTAAAATAGATTCTTCTTCAAATTTAATATCATTTATCAAGTTTTGTACTTCAGTTTTTATGTAAAATTTTTCTCTTTCAATAAGTGTATTTTTGAAGTTTTTTATATGATTTCTAAAGTTACTATATTCTGTTTTTATAAGAGTTGAGCCAATAACAGTTGCTACAATGATGATAATAATTGTAGAACTAAGTAGTGTGGTTTTTTTCACACCTTGTTCTATTCTTTTTCTGTAATTAATTTTCAAGTTTTAATTTATATCCCATATTTGATATGTTTTTTATACAGTTAAAGGGAATCTTTTTTCGTAAAAAACCTATAGTAGTTCGTAAAGAATTTAAACTCATATACTCATCTTCCCAAACATACTGCTCAATCTCTTCATAACTTACAACTCTTTTTTTATTTAAAACTAAAAGCTTTAGAAATAATAACTCTTTTTTATTCAATTCTAAAACTTTTTCATGAAAATAAAAAAGTGAAGTAGTGTTATCAAAATAGAAATCTTCACCTAATTCTATTTTAATTTCTTTTTCTTTTTCCAAACTCTGAACAGCTTTTGTAAGTGCTGGAATTAAGTTTCTAC
Source organism: Poseidonibacter lekithochrous (assembly GCF_018861145.1). Lineage (GTDB taxonomy): Bacteria > Campylobacterota > Campylobacteria > Campylobacterales > Arcobacteraceae > Poseidonibacter > Poseidonibacter lekithochrous_A. The sequence goes on along the minus strand of NZ_JAHKQT010000001.1, from coordinate 14,927 downwards.
TTGTAAGTGGTTTGATAATATATTTTTCTAGTCTTAATTCAACAGCTTCAAGTAAATAGTCTTTATCACTAAAAGCAGTTGATATTATAATTTTTGTAATTTGATCTGTTTTTCTGATTTTCTTTGAGAGCGTAATTCCATCTATTTTTGGCATCTGGATATCTGTTAGAATAATATCAGGATGATATTTTTTATATAAAGCTAGACCTTCTTCTCCATCTTTAGCTTCATATAGCTTGTTAAACATTCGATTTAGAAAACGTGAGTTTATTGTTCTAACGCCTTCGTCATCTTCCACATATAAAATAGTATAGTTTTTAAACTTTTCCATAATTACCTTCTTAAAGGTAAGCGTTTAAGCTTGCTTACCTTTTTTTATTTTAACAAAATATTCACTAATAAGTGGCATAAATAACATTACAATTGTAATTATTAGAATACTTAATGTTATTGGTCTTTCCCAAAGAAAAGCAAAAGAACCATCACTAATAGTTAATGCCCGTCTTAGGTTATCTTCCATCATTCCACCTAAAATGAATCCTAAAATCATAGGAGCCATTGGATAATCAATGATTCTTAAAAATAATGCAACAACTGCAAAAAGTGTCATCATATATATATCAAAGTTGTTAAAGGTTACTAAATAAACTCCAATAAGAGAGAAGAATATGATTAGTGGCAATAACAACTGTTTTGGTATTGTTAATAGTTTTGCAATATATGGAATTAATGGTAGGTTTAATACTAAAAGTACAACGTTACCAATATACATTGAAATAATTACTGACCAAAATAGTGCAGGATTATCTACATACATTGTAGGCCCTGGCTGAATTCCATAAGAAATTAAAGCACCTAAAATAATAGCTGTTGTTCCACTTCCTGGAATCCCTAATGTTAATAAAGGAACAAAAGAACCTGAACATGCTGCATTATTTGCACTCTCAGGAGCTGCAAGTCCTTTAATACTTCCTTTCCCAAATTTTAGTTTCTCTTTTACATTTGCAATACTTCTTTCCATTCCATAAGCTAAGAATGAAGCAATAGTAGCACCTGCACCTGGAAGTACTCCAACAAAGAAACCAAGAACTGATGATCGCCCAACTGTTGGAGCCATCTCTTTTACTTCTGCTTTTGTAATCTTTAAAGAGCCAATATCTTTTTTAAGTGCATCGATTTCTTCTTTTGATTGCTTATGATTTTCTAAGATATTCATCATAGCCTCAGATAGAGCAAAAGCAGCCATTGCTAAAAGTAGAAAAGAAATTCCATCAATTAAATCTAATCTTCCAAAAGTAAACCTAGAAATCCCAGAATCAGAATCAGTTCCAACTGTTGCTAACATTAGACCAAAAACAGTCATAATAGCAGCTTTTAAAAATTTTCCTTTTCCTGCAAATGCCGCAACTGCTGTAAGACCTAAGACCATTAAAGCAAAGTAATCCGATGATTGAAAACTTAAACTTACATTTGCCAAAGCTGGTGCTGCAAATAATAAAAATACAGCTGCAATTGTTCCGCCTGTAAAAGATGAATAAGCTGCAATTGCTAAGGCTTTTCCTGCTTGTCCATTTTTTGCCATGGGATAACCATCAAAAGAACTAGCAACAGTTCCTGCAACTCCTGGGGCATTGATTAAAATAGAAGAGGTTGAACCTCCAAAAATTGCACCATAATAAACACCTGCAATTAGAATAAGTCCAGAAGAGGGCTCCATTCCATATGTAATTGGAATCATTAAAGCAATTGCTGAAATGGGTCCAAGTCCAGGAAGCATTCCTATAAATGTTCCTGCGAAACATCCTACTGCAACCATCATAATATTATATGTAGTAAAAGCAGTAACTACACCTGTTAAAATACCATCCATCATGAGTCAACTCCTACAAAATACTCATATATCATTCCTGGGTCTATATATACGCCTAAAACATTATTTAGTAATAGATAAAACCCAATTGAAACACCGCTTGAAATCAATAATATTCTTCTTATGTTTTTCTCTTTTAATAGTAAAAAACCAATTGTTAAAAAGATTATTGTAGAAATAATAAACCCTAAAGTTCTAATTGTGAAGCCATAAAAAATCATTGCTAAAACAAAGTAAAAAGTTGTTTTAAAATCTAGTTTTTTTAAGTATTCTATTGTTAGAAAATCATTATCTTTTTTTACAAAAGAAAGAACAAGTATAAGTAGTGAGATTATAATTCCTCCTAATCCTAAATAAAAAGGAAAAGTAGAAGCTGTCATCACTTCAAATTGACTACCTGGCATTTTTTTAATACTAAAAACATTAAAAAAATAAAAGCTTGAAAAAGCTAAGAAAAATATTGAACCTATTGCATTTTTTGTCATATCATTATCCTTATAATCAGAAGAGGTTTCCCTCTTCTTATCCTATAGGAATCCCATCTCTTTCATTAAAGAACTAATAACGGATTCTTGTTTCTCTAAAAATGATTTAAATTCATCTCTTGGTTGATATAAGTTTGCCCAACCATTTCTTTTTCTAACAATTTCCCATTCAGGTGTATCATACATTTTCCCAAGAACATCGGCAAAAGCTTGAGTTTTTTCTTCAGAAAGGTTTGGAGCTCCAAAAAATCCTCTCCAGTTTGCGAAAAATGCATCAGCACCCATGCTTTTAAAACTTGGAATTCCATCAATATCTTCATTAGAAGTTACACCAATGATTTTAAGCTCACCCTTTTTATGTTTTTCTAATACTTCACCAAGTCCAGTTGAAAGAACATCTACTTCGCCTGTTAATAATCCAGCTAGTGCTTTTCCTCCTGCATCATAAGGTACATATCTTACACTTGTAGGGTTTCCACCAGCAGCTTTAAATATTTGAGCAGCAACTAAATGATCCATTGAACCTCTTGAACTTCCACCAGCAATTTTTACTTTCCTTGGACTTTTTTCAAAAGCAGCTTTTACATCAGCCCAAGTTTGATATTTTGAATCTTTTTTTACAACTAATACCCCATAATCTGCAACAACAGAAGATACCAATGTTAAATCTCTAAAAGATTGTGGGAATACACCTTGCAGTGATCTAATTACAATAGGAGTTGAATTTACCATTAAAGTATTTTGTTGTTTTTTTGCAGTTTCAATAATATAAGCAATAGCTTTACCTCCGCCACCACCTGACATATTTTCAAAAGAAGTTTCTTGTACTAAGTTAGATTTTTTTAAAGCCTCACCAACACCTCTAGCTGTTCCATCCCAACCACCACCAGCACCACCAGGGATTAAAAAGTGAACTTTATCAACACTTGAAGCTATTGAAGATGTAGCTAAACTTGCTACTAAACATCCTGCAAAGGTAAGATTTTTGTAAACTTTTGTCATTGAATTTTTCATAATTGTCCTTTTGATTTTTATTATGTGAACAGTCTAAAGGAAAAAAATGTAAGAAAAATAAAATAAAATAAAATTTCTGATATTTAGTAGGTATATGTTTAGTTTTAGAAAATAATGGATTAAGTTAGTTTTTTTAATTGTAAGTTAATAATTATAATTATCTATATTTTGAATAAAGAAAAGTTTTAAGTAGGGATAAGTGTGGGTAGTTAGATATTAAAATAAAAAAAGGATAGTATAAATACTATCCTTTAAATGAAAAATTACAGTCCTGTAACGTTTTCTGCTTGAGGACCTTTTTCACCTTCAGCAACTTCAAAAGTAACTTTTTGATTTTCTTCTAAAGAAACTCTTCCGTAACCTGAGTTGTTGATTTGTCTATAGTGTACAAATAAATCTTTACCACCATCGTCTGGTTGAATAAATCCAAAACCTTTTTCACTGTTGAACCATTTTACTGTTCCGTTTACTAAATCTGCCATTGCAATTCCTTTTGTGTTTAATATGCTAAATAATCTAAGATCAAATCAAAAATGCATATCAACTCTGTCAAAATTATGTCAGTGAAACTGTCAAATATGGCAAAATTATATAAATTTAAAGATGTATACTTCTAGATTAAAAACTTGAACCGATATTCTATCTCAACTTACCTTTAATTAAACCTTAAAATTACAAAAACTGTAAATAATTTACGAAATTTTGTCTAAAAAAGATGAATCTGATATAAAATACAATAAAAAACAATGGTTTTTTTTTGGATATTAATTTTTTATATATTTAAAAATGAAGTTAATTCACTCTTTAAATGAAATTTAGACAATAATTACAATTTTTAAAACTTAATTTTGTAGTAAAACTGCTCATATCTATCTTTTTTTTCATATAGAATACTTTTTCTTTAAATCCATCTTCAAAAATATACTGTATATTTAATATAATAATATTATAATAGTGTTGTATTAGTATTATTTTTATCAAAATGTAACGTTATTATGTTAATATATTGATATATTTTTTTGAGGAGTTTGATTTGTCTAAAACTAATAATGAAATAATGTTTTTAAAATATAAAAGTATATTAGTCCTTGATGGCACTAATAAAAAGTTATTGAAGCTAAATAAGCTGTTAGAAGATAAAGTAAAAGAAATAAAATTTAATAATGATATTATAAAAATAGAAGAATTAGTTTTATATGATTTGATAATTGTAGATTTAGATTATTTAAACTTTGATGATATAAATATCATTTATAATAATTCTGGAATAAATATTCCTATCATATGTATAACTTCAAGTTTAAATGAAAATGTTTTTAAAGTAACAAAAAATAGTTCTGTTAAGAATGTTCTAATTGATGAAGTACAATTAGAACAAATTGATTTATATATTACATTAGCTCTAAATGAAAGAAAAAAAATTGAACTAAAAAATCATCACACATATAATTTAGAAAGTGCTAAATTGTTTTATAAGTTACAGGAAATAAAGTTAACAAAATACGAATCTGATTTATTAAAAATTTTAATATTAAATAAAAATACTATTCTTACTTATGAAGAAATAGAGTCAAAAGTTTGGGGTGCGAAAAAATGTTCTATATATAGTATGCGAAATATTGTAAATAAAATTAGAGATAAAAGTTTTCAATCTATTATAAAAAATGTTTCTAAAACTGGATATGTTTTTGATAATAGTGAGTTTTATTAAAATATTATTTATAAAATACTCTTGCTGTTCCTAATAAGAATAAAGTAATAGCATAGTTATCATATCCATTATCTAAAGATAGAAGAAAAAATGAACCTAGTATTAATGCAAAACCACCAAGTTTAGGATTTATATGACTTTTTAGCTCTTTTAATATGTATTCTAATTGACCTTTTGAAAGCTCAACTTCTAAGTTTCCTTTACTCGCTTTTGTAATAAGAGATTTTAAATCTCTTACTACAAAAGGTAAATCTTTTACTTCATCAACTAATGTTTCCATAATACTCTCTTTTGCTCCCAATGCTTTTGGAATATTAGTTTGCAAAATTGGTAAAATATCTTTTACTCCATTGAAGTTTTCAATATATGTAGTACCTAGTCCTTCAATAATTGCACTAACTCTTAAAATATAAATAGCATCACTTGGAAGTTTAAATGGAAAATCTCTTGTGGTTTCTAGTATCTCAAAAGCTAATTTTTGCATTGATTCACTATCAAGATTATTATTTGAAAATATCTCAAACATTTTTGCAGTAAATTCAGCTAATTCACTAACTGGTGCTTCATAACTAATAGTTCCTAGACGTTTATTAGCATCAATATAAGCTTCATAGTTTTGTTCATTTGCTGCTTTTATAAGCTCAATTATTGCAACTCTTGTTTCATTATGAACAGTTTTAACCATACCAAAATCTAAAAATACTATTTTTGAATCTTTTGTAATTAAAATATTTCCAGGATGTGGATCTGCATGAAAATATCCATTTATAAGCATTTGTGTTGTGTAAAACTCCACTAGTTTTGATATAACTACTTTTGCATTAATATTGTTTTTATAGATATTTTCTTTATCATCAAATCTAAAACCTTCTTCATAACTCATAACAATTGCATCATTTGAGCAAAACTGTTCATATGGATTTGGGAAGATTATTCCACTATCTTTGTATGTGTTTAAAAACTTTTTAAGATTTCCTAATTCTGTATTAAAGTTCACCTCTTCTAAAATCATCTTAGAAAATTCACTTATAACTGCATCAATAGAGTTTTTTGTATAAAAAGAAAAAAGTGGTCTAAATATTGAATTAAAAAGATTTATTATTTTTATATCAGCACTTACTTGCTCTTTGATTTGATATCTTTTTAGTTTTACTGCAACTTTTGTATCATCATCTAAAAAAGCTATATGAACTTGACCAATAGAAGCTGATGCAATAGGAGTAGTATCAAAAGATTTAAATACATCTTTGGGAAAACTATTTTTATATACTATATCAAAATGCTCTTTTGACATATGAGGAATTTGGTCATGAAGTTCTTTTAATTCATCAAGATATTCTTGTGAAAAAAAATCAGCTCTTGTTGCTAAAACTTGTGCGAGTTTTATAAAACTAGCTCCTAAAGTTGTAATAGTACTTTTTAATTTTTTGGGTTTTAATGGTTTAAAAAAAAGAAATTTATCATTTTTTTTGATAACCATAAATAGAGTAAGTAAAAAAGTAAATACTTTATAAACTCTAAGAGGAGAATAAAGTCTCACTTTAACTCTTGTTTTAACTTTTCAAGGTCGTCTTTAGTAGCAAGGCCTAAGTCATCAATAATCTCTTTTAACATAGATTTTAATTTCTCTTTATTTTTTTGCTCTTCTTCTTTACCTTTTTTTTCAATTGATTCTAAAAAACTTTTAACATCATTAGTTTTGATTTTTCCTGATTCTTCCATTTTTTCTACTTCTTCTTCAACTTTTTCTTTTAAAAGTAATCCTGCGCCTATTCCTGTATGTAATAATTCTTTTAGCATTTTTCATCCTTTAATTATAAATTGGTTTGTTTTTTTACCATGGACCTTGAAATTTTCTTGGTTTATGGTCACATTTTTGACTATGTTTTGTAACTCTTCCATGTACTCTTTTTCGCCATCTATCGTAAGCTTTTTTTGAGATAAGTTTTCGCATTTTGTTTTTTACTTGATTTTCTCTTAGACCGTATTGTAAATAAATTATGTCAAAGGGCATTCTATCTTGCCATGCCATTTCTATAAGTCTATTTTCATCTAACTCTTCAAAGGCTAAATCTCTTTTTTTTACAGCCTTTGGCTTAAGTTCTTTTTTATAGTTCATTTTATTTTATTAAAAAATTTTGTAGATTTTCTTTTTTCCAATACTATATGTGGCATATTATTCTCCATATTTTAAACTATTGTTATTTTATGTGAATTATCTATTTTTTTGTAGCTTTTTTATGACAGTTTATAGACTTAATATCCTAAAATAGCAGATTCTCATTTAATATTTTCATGTATCAAATAGTAACAATTTTTTTGTCTATATACTTTTATTCTCATCCAAGTTAAGATTGTTTTTATTTTATCTACACTATATTTCGTTTATCAACCTCTCGGGGCGCTATATTGAAATATATAGCTGAGATAGCAAATATTTGCTTGTCCCGTTGAACTTGAACTGGTTAATACCAGCGTAAGGAAGAGACTGTATTTATAATATTTAAGTAGATTGCTGTGATACTTTTTTGTATTAGAGTTATCTACTTAATACTTCTATCTACATTTCTCTCTTTTCGTATATTTTTTATGAAAGAGATAACATGACAAAATCATACAAAGACACATTAACAACATCAAATGAGATATTAACAAGAGAACCTTTTCCTGCATCTACTAAAGTATATGTAGAAGGAAAAATCCACGAAGATATAAAAGTACCTGTAAGAGAGATATTACTTTCTAATGAAACAAAACTAAGAGTTTATGATACTTCTGGTCCATATACAGATTCTACTGTAGACATAGATGTAGGTAAAGGAATTCCTACTATTCGTAAAAAATGGATTGAAAAACGTAATGATGTTGAGCCTTATAAAGGTCGTATTATGGCACCTCAGGATAATGGTTATACTACTGATGAACAACTTGATTATGTAACGGCAGGTGCAACAGGACTTGTTCGAACACCACTTAAGGCTAAAAAAGGTAAAAATGTATCTCAAATGTGGTATGCAAGACAAGGTATTATCACTCCTGAGATGGAATTTATTGCAATAAGAGAAAACCAAGATGCGGCTATGAATGCTGAATATTTACAAGATGAAGAAAGAGAGTCAAGACTTAAAGGTCAAAGTTTTGGTGCAAATTTACCAAAACAAATAACTGCTGAATTTGTTAGAAAAGAAGTAGCTGAAGGTCGAGCTGTAATTCCTTGTAATATTAACCATCCTGAAGTTGAACCTATGATTATAGGACGAAACTTTTTAGTTAAAGTTAATGCAAACATTGGTAATTCTGCTGTTACTTCAAGTATAGAAGAAGAAGTTGAAAAAATGGTATGGTCTACAAGATGGGGTGCTGATACTGTAATGGATCTTTCAACTGGAAAGAATATTCATACAACAAGAGATTGGATACTTCGTAACTCTCCTGTTCCAATTGGAACAGTACCAATTTATCAAGCACTTGAAAAAGTAAATGGTATTGCAGAGAATCTTACGTGGGAAGTATTTAGAGATACTTTAATTGAACAAGCTGAACAAGGTGTAGATTACTTTACAATTCATGCAGGACTTCTTTTACATCATGTTCCAATGACAGCAAAACGTGTAACAGGAATTGTAAGTCGTGGTGGAGCTATTATGGCTAAGTGGATGATTCATCATCATAAAGAAAATTTTTTAAATACTCACTTTGAAGATATTTGTGAAATTATGAAAACTTATGATGTAACATTTTCTCTAGGTGATGGTTTACGTCCAGGTTCAGGAGCAGATGCAAATGATGAAGCACAATTTGGTGAGTTAGAAGAACTTGGAAGATTGACTAAAATTGCTTGGAAACATGATGTTCAGACTCTTATAGAAGGTCCAGGACATGTACCAATGCATATGATAAAAGAAAATATGGATAAACAACTTGAAGTTTGTGATGGAGCACCATTTTACACACTAGGACCCCTAACTACTGATATTGCTCCTGGATATGATCACTTTACATCAGGTATTGGAGCTGCGATGATAGGTTGGTACGGATGTGCAATGCTTTGTTATGTAACACCAAAAGAGCATTTAGGTTTACCAAATAGAGATGATGTAAAAGAAGGTCTTATTACTTATAAGATTGCAGCACATGCAGCTGATATTGCCAAAGGTCATCCAGGTGCAAGAGCTAGAGATGATGCTATGTCTCTAGCTAGATTTGAGTTTAGATGGGTTGATCAATTTAATATAGGTCTTGATCCTGAACGTGCAAGAGAATATCATGATGAAACACTTCCTGCAGAAGCTTCTAAAGTAGCACATTTTTGTTCTATGTGTGGACCAAAATTTTGTTCTATGAAAATATCAGCTGAGGTACGTGATTATGCACATACTCTTGGTAAAGATGTAAAGTTTGCTAAACAAAAAGGTATGGATGAAATGTCTAAAAAGTTTAAAGAGATGGGCTCTGAAGTTTACGTAGAAGCAAATAAAATTATAGCAGAGTAAAAGGTCTGTGAATATTGGAATTGCTGGTGTTGGATTAGTTGGAAGAGTATTAGCATTAAATCTTTTAAAGCAAGGACATTCTCTTACTCTTTTTGACTCGGATACAGCTTATGGTGAAGAAGCAGCAGGCAATACAGCAGCAGGAATGCTTGCTGTATTTGCTGAGTTAGAAAGTGCTGAATCTAGTATCTTTGATAATGGTAAACGTTCTATTATTTTGTGGCCAGATTTATTAGAACAAGTAAAAATACCTGATGCTTATGAGCAAAAAGGTAGCATTATTACAGCGCACCCTCAAGACTATAGTGAACTAGAACATTTTATAGAAACTCTAAAATCTAAGGTAAAAGAATCTTCAAAAATACAATTACTTGACAAAGTAGGTATTACAAAGTTAGAACCTGACTTAGCACAACATAGTAAAGCTTTTTTTATTCCTCAAGAAGGTCAAGTAGATGCTCAAAGATTTATGAAAGCTTCAAGTGATTATTTATTAGCACATAATTGTGTAACTTGGAATGAAGAGAGTAAAGTAAGTGAAGTTTCTTCTGGTTTAATATATGTTAATGATAAGAAGAATCATTTTGATTGGGTATTTGATGCAAGAGGTTTAGGTGCAAAAGAACAGTTAAAAGGTTTGCGTGGAGTTAGAGGAGAAGTTCTTTGGTTAGATGCTCCTGAAGTAAATATTACTAGACCTACACGTATTCTTCATCCCAGGTATAAAATATATATTGTTCCTAGAAAAAATAATAGATATGTAATAGGTGCTACAGAAATAGAAAGTGAAGATAAATCTCCTATGTCCGTTCGTTCTTCTTTGGAACTTTTATCTGCTGTATATAGTGTTCACTCAGGTTTTGGTGAAGCTAGAATTGTAAAAATGTTGACAAATTGCCGTCCTGCATTAAAAGATAACTTACCAAATATTGAACAAAAAGATAAACTCACAAGAATTAATGGTCTTTACAGACATGGATATTTATTAGCTCCTGCAATTGTAGAACAAGCATTAAAAGAAGGAATAAACAAATGATAGAAGTTATAGTAAATGGAGAAAAAAGAACAGTAAGTTATCAAATGAATGTTAATAATTTAATTGAGGAACTTAAATATACGCAAAAATGGTTTGCATTTGCGTTAAATGGTACTTTTGTAGCACTTGATTCTTATGAAAGCACTATTATTAAAAATAATGACAAAGTAGAAATACTTGCACCTGTACAAGGTGGTTAATAAAATGAATAATGAGTTATGGGAAATAGGTGGAAAAACACTTCAAAGTAGACTTCTAATAGGCTCTGCACTTTATCCAAGTCCTTCTAAAATGGAAGATGCTATTAAGATTTCAGGTGCACAAATAGTAACTGTATCTTTAAGAAGACAAGCAGCAGGTGAGGGTGAAAATGCTGCTTCACAATTTTGGGATATTATAAAGGATTTAAATATTCATGTTTTACCAAATACAGCAGGTTCACATAGTGCAAAAGAAGCAATTACTACAGCACAAATGGCAAGAGAGGTTTTTGGAACAAATTGGGTAAAACTTGAAGTTATTGGTGACCAATACAACTTGCAACCAGATCCTTTTGAAACAGTTAAAGCTGCTGAAGTACTTATAAAAGAAGGTTTTGAAGTTTTTCCTTATACAACAGATGATTTAGTTGTTGCAAAGCGTTTAGCAGATGTTGGTTGTAAAATTATTATGCCTTGGGGTTCACAAATTGGTTCAGGAAAGGGATTAATGAATCCCGATAATTTACTTGCTATACGTAAACAATTCCCTTCTTTGCAGTTAATTATAGATGCAGGTATTGGAAAGCCTTCTCATGCAACAAAAGCTATGGAGCTTGGATATGATGGAGTACTTTTAAACTCTGCAATTGCCTTAGCTGCTGACCCTATAAAAATGGCAAATGCTTTTAGATTAGCAATTGAAGCAGGACGTTTAGGATATGAGGCAGGAGTAATGCAAAAAAGAGATTTTGCCTCTGCTTCAACTCCTACAATTGGTACGCCATTTTGGCATCAGGTGGATTAATATGAAATTTCCAAAATGTGATGAAACGCCTTTAGGTATCTATCCTATCGTTGACCGTGCTTACAAATTAAAACCTCTTTATGAAGTAGGTATTACTACAGCACAATTAAGAACTAAAGATGCTTTTAAAGGAAAAGAGCTTGAAGATGAAATTATTGAAGCAATTAAAATCTCTGAAGCTTACAATGCACGGTTTTTTCTAAATGATTTTTGGGAATTAGGTATAAAACATAAGGTATATGGTATTCATCTTGGACAAGAAGATATCCAAGAAGCAGATGTTCAAGCTATACTTAATGCAGGAATTCGTTTAGGAATTAGCACTCACACACCAAAAGAGATTGATATTGCATTAGAATTTGAGCCTTCTTATTTAGCTATTGGACCTATTTATGTACCTATTTCTAAAAAATTAGTTTATGATACAATTGGCACACAAGATTTAATATCTTGGTCCTTGAATGTGGATTATCCTATAGTTGCTATTGGTGGCATCACTATTGAAAATATAGCTGATGTAGCTAAAACAAAAGCAGTATCTGGAATTGCAATGATTTCAGATATTCTTGAAAATAAAGAAGTCTCAAAAAAGAGAACTTTAGCACTAATAGATATTTTTAATAAGTATTAACTTAAAATAAGTAGATGTACTTTAATTAAAAAGGGTACATCTATAAATTTATTTCTATAGTAAATTTTGCCCCTATATAATTAACATCTTCATATATAAAATTTTCATTAGAGACTGTGATATTTCCCTTTAAATGATTTATTACAATATCATGACTCATATATAAACCAATACCTGTACCTTTAGCTTGGTGTTTAGTTGTAAAATAAGGTTCAAATACTTTATCTATAACATCATCTTTAATTCCACCTGCATTATCAAGCACTTCTATACATAAAATATCATCTTTTTTGTATGTTTTTATAAAAATCAATTTATTCTCTGCCTCTTTGTCAAGAAGAGCATCTTTTGAATTATTTAAGATATTTATTAAAACTTGAATAAGTTCATTTTCAATAGATTTTAATGTAATATTATTTATATTTTTTATTATTTTAATATTTTTAGCTGCAAACTGTGAATTTACTATATTTAGCACTTTTTTAATAGTTTTAGAAATTTCGATTTCTCTTATTTTTATATTATTAGGATTAAAAAAACCTCTGAAATCTTCAATTGTTTGAGATAAATATTGTGCAGAGTTATTTATTGAATCCATTGCTCTATAAAAGTCTTTATCTTCTAACATTTCCATTTCTTTTTGTAATTTTGAACCAGTTGCTGCACTTGAAATCACGCTTAAAGGTTGTCTCCATTGATGTGCAATATTACCTAACATCTCGCCTAATGAAGCCATTTTAGATTGTTCGGAAAGAAGTTTCGTTTTACTTCTATTTTCTTGGATTTCTTTATCTAGTTGTTTTGTCATTTCATTTATATTATTTGCTAAGTCTTTAAACTCATCATTTGTATTTATTTCTATATGTTTATGTAAATTATTTAGTTTTATTTGTTTCGTGCTTTTTGAAATAAAATTTATTTTATTAATAAGTAGGTATTTTATTATTAGAATTAATATAAAAATTAATAAACAAGTGATAAGTGAAGATATAAATATCATATATTCAACTCTTTTATCTATAAGTTTAGAATCTTCTAAATTTGAAACAGTAATAACAACTTTTGCTAAAACTACATCATCAATTACTACATTTGATTTAAACGAACTTTTTTCATCTTTACTCATTTCTTCTTTAAATGCTTGAGATACAACTTTATCATTCATTGATACTTGTATTGATATTATGTTTTTGTATGCTTGTGAAATGTTTTCAACAATAGTATCAATAGCAGCATAATCGCTTAATAATACTGAATCTAAAATAGAAATAGAAATTATATTAACTATTGTTTTACCTTGTCTGTTTTGTAGTGTTTCTAGAAATTTTTTTTCATCTTTGATTATAAAAAATCCAAAAAATATTAATAAAGATATTACGGTTATTAAAACCGTAGCTGTGATTTTAAAAGTTAATTTCATTAGAATTTAGAGGAATTTTCTATACTTTTTTTAATAATAGTATAGTCCTCATCTCTTGATTCAATAAAAGCAGTTTTTTTAATAGATTTTAATACTTTTTCATCTTTTAAATCTAATAAAGATTTTTTTAATGTATTGTAAATCTTATCGTCCAGTCCAGATCTTACTAACCATGGTTTCGTAATATTTTGAAAGCTTGAAATAGCTTTTAATCCTCTACTTTTATATTTATTATAAGAACTTTCTTTTACAACTCCTGCATCATAATTCCCAAAAGCAACTGCAAGTGCAACCTTGTCATGTCTATTTAAATAGTCAAAGGCTTTTAAATCTTTTGATGTTATATTTGCTTTTAATAGTTCATTTTGAGCTAGATATCTTCCTATTGTTGAGTGTTTATCTCCAAAAGCAAAACTTTTATTTTTTAAGTCTTTTAAAGATTTTATAGGGGAGTCTTTTTTTACAATAAATATTCCATTAAATACTTCTTTTCCTTTTTGCTCTTCTTTTACAAGAAGTTTTATATCAGAATTCTTTTGCTTTGCTAGAATATAACTTGCAGGTCCAAAACGAGCAAAATCGTAGTCTCCTCTTACTATACCTTCTAGTGCACTCTCATAAGATGGATATATTTTAATAGAAATTTTTAATTCAAGACCTTGCTTTTTAGCATCTTTTTCTAGATATTGTATAATTGGTTTAAATTGTTTGTACATAACAGAAGCTTTATCTGAAGTATAAATACCAAACTTTAAATCGCTTGCATAAGTATTTTGTATAAGAAATAATAGTAAGAAAATCAAAGCTATATTTTTATTTATTTTCATAGTTTCCCTTTATTGAGTTCTTATAAAAATTATTTATTCTAAAAGTATATCATATTTCTATATTAAAACAAAGACCTTTATATCTATTTTTAATATTTCGAATTATTATAAAAGTCACTCTTTATCAAAGCCATCTACAATAATTGCTCCCATTGAAGCTGGCATTGAGATAATGATTATTCGTTTAATAGCTAAAATAGTATCCTCAATAATTGGCAATTTATTAATAGCAAGAAGTATTAAAGATACAACAAGAAAGGCTATAAAGTAAGCTATAAAAACTCTAAATACAAAAGCTATTTTTTTATATTTTATATCTGCTTGAAAAATACTTTGATAAGTATAAAAACTCAAAAATATTATTGATAAAGAAAGTAATAAAAATAGATTAAATAAAGGCAATGTTTCACTTAATCTCCAGGCTTCTTCTGAAAA
>NZ_JAHKQT010000036.1 GCF_018861145.1 Poseidonibacter lekithochrous | reverse complement strand
ATAAAAGATTAAAAGAGTTAGATATATCACAAAAAGATTTCTCAGATATATCAGATACTCCATATTCTACAATTAACAATTGGGGATTTAAAGTAAATGATAAAGCAATACCAGTTCCTAAATGGGTAGGAGCATTTTTAGAATATTATGAGAAAGCAAAAAAATATGATTATTTAAAAAATGAGATATTTAATACAATGCAAGATTTAGAGAAAAAATAAAGGAAACTTAAAATGTTTGATAAAAGATATAAAAAAATTACCTATACCTTTTTATTTTTACTTTATATATAATTTTCATTTCAAATAGTTTAAGTGATTATACCTTAGTTTTATGTATTTTATCTATTGGGTTTATATTACATTTCATATCTGAAAATATTGATAATAGAAAAGTTAGGGAGTTTTTATTTAGGTGGTTTTAGAGGTAGCTGTAAAAAATCTGCTCAAACAATATTTTTTTATTTCATTTCGTTTAATGAATTAATATATTTAAATGTATTTGAGAATAGAAAACATATTAAATCAAATTTTATAAAAATTGAAAAATTATCTAAAAAGTATGAAAAATTTCAATTTGATAAGAAATATGACAATGACAAGGAAACAAGAGAAGAACTGCTTGAAGAGATAGAAGAAAAAGCTGTTGAGTTATCTAATTCTATAGCAAAAATGTTTTTTGGTAATGTAATTTTTAAACTCACAGATAATCAAAGATTGTGTGCAGAAGGTGGTGCATATGCAGGTTAGAGTACAAGTGATTATCAAATAATACACAATGATATTGATGCTAATAATACTGATTATTGCATCGAATTAAGTATTGAAAATCAGAATTTTAATTTTTCTTACAGAGATTTTAATATTAATGAATATGAAGATACAGATTACAAAGGTAAAACAATTATAAAAAGAATTAAAGAATGGAATGATTGGTATCAAATTTCTGAAAAATATACAAAGTAATTAAAAAGTAACTGGTGAGTTTACACAGTTTATTTTACAGCGTCGTTTTAATTGTTCCCTTATGATTTGTTAATAATATTATATTAAAAAACTTTTTTTAAATCTATTATTTATATTCTAAACAATAGTTAATTACATCAGAAAGTTTTTTAATTCTACTATTTACATCCTTTCGATATTTTTCATAAAAATCTATATTACCTTCAGAAATAAAACCTATTAAGATATCATCATTTAAACTAGATCTAATTCCTGCAGAAACTTTATTAAATTCTTTTACAAAACCTTTTAAATTAATATTTAAAGTTTTACAAAATTCAATAATATCAAAACTTCCTAATTCATCATAATTAAATGAATCATCAATTCCCATTGCAAAATCAGTATCATATTTACCTTTATAGATATTTATATTGACAATATCATAAAAAGGAGTTAATGACATTTTATCTTTTTCAATTTTAAATGATATATTTTTCCCATGAGCATCACTATTGCCTAGGCACAAGTTAACACATATCCAAGTAATTAAACTTTTCTTTGTTAAAATTGGTGAAGAACATTTATCAATAAGCGAAAAGATCTTTTTAAATGTTGCTCCTTCTCTATAATCTTTCATATCTCCTGAACCAAAAGCTCTTTCATATTTATGTGATACAGATAAATTTAAAGCCTGACATCCATCAATGATATGTTTTCTTAAAATTTTTTCATCATTATTATTTTCCCTATCAAATCTTTCAACAAGAAGTGCTTCCTGATCTTCTAATTTAATTATCTCAATATTTGGAACTTCTAAACCTACTATAGAAGCTAGTTTTAAAGACAAAAATTCATTAAGAACAATATTATCAGTTTCTTTTTCAAATTTTAATATATGCGTTGAAGCAAGGTCACCTTCTCCAAATCCAAATCTACCATCAATAATTGTAATTGGCAATTTATCCTGGACACCTGCTACACTCAATCTTGCATTACCATCCCAAAGTTCAATGGGTATATTCTTTCTTTCTCTAATTCTCTGTGCTAATTCAGATTTAGGAACTTCTCTAAAACTTGTTTCGGGAAATCTACCATTTACACTAAAAGTTAATGCACCAGTTGTCTCTTTCCCAATAATATGAATCAAAGCAAATATATTACTTTTTGAAATATGATGAAAACTACTTAAAACTTCTCTACCCTGACCTTCTGGTAATAAATTTTCAATAAAATTTCTAATTACTTTAGATGGTATATTTGTTCCAAATTTCATAAATGGTGATAATTCAAAACCATTCTTTTCCCAGTAATCTGTATATTCAAAACTAAATTCTTCATTCTCTGTATTGACTCCTAAAAATCCAACTTCATTTTTATCACAATATATGTTTAATTTAGTCATCTTTTATTCCAGTATTAATTTTAAGCCAAACATCTTTGCAATATGTAATGCAGTTGAGAGTCTAACACCCTCTGAACCTTTTTCTAAACGAATAAGTGTTCTAGTATTAATATTACATAGCTCTGCAGCCTCAGTTAATGTTAAACCTTCACTAGTTCTTTTAAACTTTATATGTTTCCCAAAATCTTTAACACCTAAAATAATATTAGAATCAGGTTCAATTGAAGTTTTTACGTTCTTTGCCATGATTTTTCTCCAATTTAAACTATAATATAGCTTTATAATTATACTTTTGTACATTTTATATTGGACAAGCTTTTAATTAGCTTTATAATTGTACTTTTGTGCTTTTTATTAATTAAAATATTAGTTATTGCTTTATAATTGTACTTTTGTATATTTTATGCTACAAAGCGACAATAATATTACTAATAAAATATAGAGGAATTAAATAAAAAATATGTTTAATTCTTTTTAGGTAGTTTATAAGCTAAATATAATGACCACAAGACAATATCCCAACGATTAAAAGCTGTAAAAACTCTTGCATATTATTTCCTTAGTGAAGTGTGATTTAAAGTACTTTTATATTAATTATACCTCAAATATTTAAAAATATATGAGATATACTACTGGCTTGTTCCAATAACTTTTCCTAAAACTTCAACATCATCACAATCATGAAGTTCTGGTAAGAATAAGGGATTACACGATAGCAATTGAAGCTTATTATATTTTGGCAAGAAAATTACTTTTTTAACTACTACTCCATTTTGTGTATTAACTACATAGATATTGTTATTTCGAAATGAAGGTATTGTTTTAGATTTATCTATAAATATAATTGAACCATCTCTTATTAAAGGTTCCATTGATTCACCTGTTACATTTAAAGCTTCAATGTTTTTAATAGCTTCTTTACCACCTAGTTGCTCTACAACATCTTTATCTAAGCCTAAGTACTCAAAGTTTTCTTTTTCATTAATAGCGCCCCCACCTGCACTAGTATTTATATTTTTAAAATATTTAATATTAATAATCTTATCTGTAATTTGATTTAGTGAATCAGGCATTTGATCAAATAATATATAGTTAATTACAATATTCTCTTTTGCACAAAAATTTATAATAGCTTGTAAAGGTATTTTACTTTCTTTTTTCGATCTACAATAGTGCTCTTTTGAGATATCTAAAGCTTTTGCTATATCTGCATCATAAACTTTTTTATCTTTATTATTTTGCGTTTGTTCTATATGTATTCTAATTTTATTCATTACAGCATTAAAATCGCTACTTATCATTTATTGACCTATATGTTAATTTATTTTGAATAATATCATATATGTAATACATTATGTAAAAAGATTACAAGGTGTAATATAAATGAACATACATTTAGATTTAGATTGTTATTTTGTGAGTGCTGAAAGAACAAGATATCCTTTTTTAAAAGGTAAAAATGTTGTAGTTGTAAAAGGAAGTGACAATAGAATTTTTTCCAATATAAAAAAAGATGGTGTTATGCTTGGAGATACGGGAGCTTTTAATAGTGTCTTTGAGTTTAAGAATAAGCAGCATGATAATGTTTTAGGAGCTTGGAAGGATGAATATATTGACGAAGAAGGAAATGTACATGGTATTGTTATAGCAAAATCTTATGAGGCTAAAAAGTATGGAATAAAAACGGGAACACCTTTAAAAGAGGCTTTATATATGTGTCCTAATTTATTAATTATAAAAAGTGATCATCTATTTTATCAAGAGTTATCTCAAAAATTAAAAAAATACTTAGAGTTTAAAATACCTGTATTAGAACAATATTCAATAGATGAATTCTTTGGAGATTTAAATGGTTGGATTAAAGATGAAGATACACAAGGTTTTATTGAAGAATTAAGAGATGAAATAATGGCTAAGTTTGATTTACCTATTACAATTGGTGCAAGCAAGAGTAAATGGATAGCAAAACTATTAACTGATGAGGCAAAACCTTATGGTGCTTTAGCATTAAGACAAGACCAAGTATATGAATATACAAATAATATTGATGTAAATGACTTTCCAGGTGTTGGACGTGCAATATCAAAAAAACTTGAAATACATAGAATTAAAACATTAGGAGAGTTAAGAGTAAAACCTAGTTTATTATATTCATATGGTAAAACAGGAGTTCAATTATATAAAAGAATTTGTGGAACTGATAATGAAAGAGTAATAGCTTATAGTGATAGAAGAGGAATAGGAATAAGTAGAAACTTTAAAGCAATACTAAATAGAGATGAACTGTACAGAAGAGTACTGATTCTTGCAAGATATTTAAGTTTTACTATTTCAAAACTATCTTTAAATCCAACAAGCTATTTTTTTAAAATACGATATGAGTATGGATCAAAGAACTCTCAATCAATTAGTCATAATAGACTTTTTAATGAAAAGTTTTTAATTGATCTTTCAAAAGATATGATTAAAAAGCTAGATAATCATATAACTCATAAAATACACTATATAGGAATTTCTGCATCAAACTTTTCCAATGCACATAATCAAAAAACCTTTTCTATAATTGATTATGAAAGAGATAAAAAATTTAAAGCTTTAAATGAAAAATTGCTTAAGATTAGAGATAAGTATGGTGTTGATATTATTAGGTATGGGAGTGAACTTAATATAAACTAAAAAGATTTTTGAAAGATAACTTTATTTGTTCCCCTATCCCTTAAGGTTTATGGAACTTTGCAATTTTTAGTTTTTGAACACTTTGTGGAACACGGAAAATTAATATAAGTACACATCGTGTTCCAAATGTAAGAGGTTTAGGAAGAGACTACTCATAGTTTTATCTCCTATATAGGGTAACTAGATCAGTATTCTATTATTCATACTACTTGGAATAAGTTAATTTAATTAAACTAAACTATCGAAGTAAATGGCAATAATAATTCAAAATTTATAAATTTACCTCAATTCCAATTAATACACATCTTAAAAGTTAAGAGTGAATATAGTACCTTCTTTTAATTTTGATTTAATTTGTATTTCTATTTTATATTTGTTACAAACTTTACTTACTATATTTAAGCCTATTCCAAAACCACCTTGCTCCGTTGTTGCTCTGTAATATCTTTTGTAAATATCCTTAAGTTTTTCTTCTTCAATACCAATACCTGTATCAGAAATTTTTAATATTCTATTTTTTAAAGATATATCTATTTTTCCACCTACTTTATTATATTTAATGGCATTTGATATTAAGTTATTAATAACTCGAATTGCATCATCTTTATTTATTACATACTCAAAAGCTTCTAATGTTGAAGTTATTTTAATTCTCTTTTTTGAAGCTAATGGCTCAAAATATTCTAGTTGTTCTAATATCAACATATCTATTGATAACTTTTCACAAATACGTTTTTCCCCATTTTTTTGTAAAAATATGTATGTTAAGTCTTTATATATTTCAGATACTCTTCTAGCACTTAATCTAACTCTCTCTATTTGTTTCTCACTAAGTTGTTTTTTTTCTGTTGACATTAAAATTGCAGAGATTGGTGTATTTAATTCATGTGTTGTATCTCTGATAAAATTATTAAGTTTTTCTCTTTCTTCTTTTATTGGTAGTAAAAAGAGTTTTGCTAAATAAAATCCAGTTAATGATATTAAAGAATATATAATAAGGAAAAATAAGATTATATTAACTTTTAACTCTTTTACTTCTTCAAAATATAACTTTTCTTCAATTGCTATGTAATAAATACCAAGATGTCCTAAAGTAGATCTATCTATTAAAATAAAATGTTTTTTATCATGTTGCATAATATCTTTTGAAAAATCTATTTCATCATTAAGATTTCCAAATATTTTTTCTTTTTTTTCATTATAAAAAGATATTTTATATTTATTTGTATCTAATATCTTTGTTTTATCAAAAGGAGTATCTGTCATATGTGAGAATATTATTTTTGAAGATATTTTAGAAACTGCATTTTGCATATTTGATTTAGCTAAATCAAAATATAATCTTTTTTCATTTTCAAAATAAAAAAATGCAATCAATAACATTAAGATAAGAGATGAACCTAGATATAAAGTAAGAAACCTTATAAAAGTTCTTTTTTCACTAACCGTTAAATCTATAACCAACCCCTCTAGTATTTAAAATGTATTCTTCCCCTACTATCTTTCGTAGGTTTTTTATGTATGTTCGTATTGTAGAAGCAATTGGGGAATCTTCATAAGCCCAAACATTTAAACTCAATTCTTCTATACTTACATTCTTGTTTTTATTTTTAACTAAATATAGCAAAACATCACACTCTTTTTGTGTAATATGTATATCTTCTTCATCTTTTCTTATACAAAGTTTTTCAATATCTAAAGAGATATTCCTTGATAACTCTATATTTGTCGAAGGAGAAATATTATGTAATCTTTTAATATTATTAATACGTAAATCTAACTCTTTTAATTCAAAAGGTTTTTTTATATAATCATCACATCCAGAGTTAAATCCTTCTTTTATATCTTCAAGCATATTAGCTGAAGTAATAAAAATAGCTGCAGTTTTAATTTCTTTTGAACGAATATCTTTTAATAAATCAAATCCTGATAAGTTAGGAACATTAACGTCTAAGAGCAATAGGTCAAAAGTTTGTGAATAAATTTTATCTTGAGCTTCTTCTCCATCAAACACCGAAACAATTTCATAATTATGTTCTTCTAGATGCTCTCTAATGATTTCATTTAAAATTAAATCATCTTCCATTAGTAATATCTTCATACAAATCCTTATAATTAGGAGTATTGTATCATAATATTATTTTATTAATAGGGGCCAAAAAAACCCTATAATATATTAGAATGAGTAAATTAATCTTGATCTTAAATCTGTAGCATCTCTCTCATCATCTTCATAATCTAAAATTGAATAATCAATTTGTGCTGTTAAAGCTTTTGTAAATTTATACTCTAAATTTAATGTAGTTTCATCTAAATCAGAATTTGTTCCTGCTGTTGGTAAATCAAAACTTGTATATCTTAATTTAG
The DNA here is from genome assembly GCF_018861145.1 of Poseidonibacter lekithochrous. Classification (GTDB taxonomy): domain Bacteria; phylum Campylobacterota; class Campylobacteria; order Campylobacterales; family Arcobacteraceae; genus Poseidonibacter; species Poseidonibacter lekithochrous_A. The sequence goes on along the minus strand of NZ_JAHKQT010000036.1, from coordinate 22,678 downwards.
TTTTTAATTCACCAAATTTATATCCTGCTCCTATTTGCCAAGCATCAGTTCCTGCTGTAAATGCATCACCTCCAGCTGTTTTTGTAGTAGCTGTATAGTGAGCATATGCACCTTGACCTAAACCTCTAACAACTGCATCTTCACCAGCTTTTCCATCAGTTGAAGTGTATCCTGCAAAAACATTAACATTTGCAATGTCTGCACCAATTTTTAATCCATACATTGAATTATCTTTTGAAGTATTTGCATCATAATTAGTATCATAATATTGTGCTGCAACATAAGCAGGTCCAAATTTATATTTGGCATCAACATAAATAAGTGATGCAATATCTACTGCATCAGCATATTGAAATTGAGCAGTTAAATTAGGAATAGAAGTATTTTTAATATACACTGTTCTTATTCCATCAGTTCCAATTTTCATAAACTCACCTGGTCCGCCATTTGCATCTGTATTTGCAGTTGTAAATGATGCAGTTGTTGTATAGTCAGTTCTTTGTTGATATTTAGTAATAAGACCTGCAACAATTGTTGTATCTGGAATGTCAGAGTTAGCTAGTAAATATGCTTCAAAAGCTTCTTTAATTAATCTAGATCCAGAACCTGCTAATAAAGGTGTTGATACAAATTGTCTTCCACCTTTAAATGTAGTGTTATTGTATGTATATTGTAAATATGCTTCAGATAAAACTGAACCTTGTGCATCCATACTTGATTTTGTTTTACTATCTTTATCATCAATACTTGTAACATGAGAAGTTTGGAATGTAGAACCTAATACAAGACCTTTATATGAATCAGTTACAAAGTTCAAAGATCCTCCATTTGCCCAAATTGAACTATCATTTTTTCCAGCACCATCAAAATCTTGTGCGAAATAGTATGACTTTACTGAACCTTTTACTTTTCCATTTGAAAATGCTTCAGATATAGAGTCTGCTGCGTATACACTTGAAGTGAACCCTGTAATTGCTATTGCTGTAGCTAAACTTGATTTTGCGATTTTTTTCATTTATTCTCCTAAAAATTTTAATTCTCTTAGAAAAGAGACTTATATACAAAACAATTGTAAATAGTAGAAGTACTATAGTCTTACAAGATGTAGTTAACATGTAGTTTCTCTACACATTCCATACTCATTAGAAATATATACTAAATAAAAAATGGATTAAAAATGAAAATCTTATTACTTGAAGATGATATTATTTTATCAGACCTACTAAAAGAATATTTAGAATCACACTCTTATGCAGTTTTCCAATCCTTTGAAGGAGAAGAAGCAAATGAACTGTTATATAATCAAAAATTTGATCTATTATTATTTGATATTAATGTTCCAGAAATAAATGGATTAGAAATTTTTGAGAAGTTTAGAGATATTGGATTTACTACACCTATAATATTTATGACAGCCTCAACTAACTTTCAGGAATTTGAAGAAGCATATAGAATAGGTGCAAATGATTTTTTAAGAAAGCCATTTAATCTTGAAGAGCTTAAAATTAGAATTGAATATATAGAAAAAACGATTTTAATGAATTCTATAAAATTAATAAAAATTGGTAAGAAAATGAGTTTTGATTTACCTAATATGTGCCTTATAAGAAATAATATAAAAATTACTTTATCAAAAAAAGAAGCTGAAATAATAAAATATTTCCTTCTAAATAAAAATAGAATTATATCCGTCGAAGAACTTATAATAAATATATGGGAATACGCAAAGGATCCTTCTATTTCGACAATTCGAACTTACATCAAAAACATAAGAAAAAATCTAAATAACTTATCAACTATTAAAGGATTAGGATATATTCTTAAAATCTAATATTCTACATGTTAACTACACGTAAATCTATTATAATTCTAATAAGTTAAATCATTAACTCTTCTAAATTATGTCGGAGTAATTCTCCTAAGATTTCGAAATCTTTACTTAAGCGCGAACTTAATTTATTTTTCGCTTCGACATTTTCTCCACACAAAGTCCTCACTAATCTTCTATAATAAAGAAAAAAGGATATAAAATATTTGCATATATGAATATGAACATGACTCTATTTCATGGAGTGGCAATGTTTATTTTTTGGTTTATTTTGATTTATCTCATATTCTCATTATTTAATAATAAAGAAGAGAAAAGTTCAGCTATCGATATTTTAAAAGAACGTTTCGCAAAAGGCGAAATTACAAAAGCACAATTTGATGAAATCAAAAAATCTTTAATATAGGAATGCTTAATGAAAAAAACAATTTTAATCTCAATATTTCTAGCTGCATCAGTTTTTGCAATAGAAGGTAAAAAAATGACGGTGTACAAGTCTCCATCTTGCGGTTGTTGTACAAAATGGGTTGATATTATGAAAACAAAAGGTTTTGAAGTAAACACTATTACTTCAAATAATATGAATCAAATAAAAGAAAAAGTAGGGATTACAAAAAAGACAGCTTCTTGTCATACCGCCATTGTAGATGGATATGTAATTGAAGGACATGTTGATTATTCTGCTGTAAAGAAAATGCTTACAGAAAAACCGAATATTATAGGGATTACAGTACCTGGAATGCCAATTGGAAGTCCTGGTATGGAACAAGGAAATATGAAACAAGCCTATAATATTTTATCTATTAATAAAAATGGTTCAGTAGAAGTTTATGAAAAACATTAGGATTTAAAACAAATGAAAATCTTATTACTTGAAGACGATACTATCTTAAATGAAATTATTGAAGAACACTTATTAGAGTTAAATTATGAAGTAATAAGTGTAATGGATGGAAGTGAAGCAGAAGAAGTTATCTATGATGAAAACTTCGATCTTCTTTTATTTGACGTAAATGTACCAAATATAAATGGCTTTGACCTTTTAAAAAATCTTAGAAAAAACAATATTAATATTCCAACTATATTTATTACATCAAGAGATTCAAGTGATGATGTTAAAACTGGATTTACTGCAGGAGCTGATGATTATATAAAAAAACCTTTTGAGTTAAGTGAATTAGCTCTTAGAATTGAAAATATAAAAAGGTTACGACAAATAGATAGTTTTGGACAAATACAAATTAGTAGTGATGTTTCATATAATTACAATAGAAAAATAATCAAAAATACAAATGGCGAATTTAATTTATCAAAAACGGAAGCAAAGCTTTTAGAATATTTTATTAAAAATAAAAATAAAACTATTTCAATTGAAGAGCTTTCTATTAATAATTGGGTTTATGATGAGATGCCTGAAGCTACTACTATTAGAACTTATATTAAAAACTTGAGAAAGAAACTTAATGGTGATATTATTTCTACTTTAAAAGGTATTGGTTATAGGTTTAATCTTTAAGAGAAGGAAGATCCTTCTTCCTTCATAACTAATAATTTATTTACTTTTTTTCATATTCATTTGCTCATCAGACATACCATCTGTATTCATATGATTTGTCATTTTACCTTCATGCATATGATTACCCATATGATCATTTACTTCTTTCTTCATTTCTTTATCTGGCATTCCATCCGCATTCATATGATTTGTCATCTTTCCTTCATGCATATGATTATCCATATGATTATTTGAAGACTCTACTTTTGTTGAATGTTCATCAGAATGAGAACCACCTGCATACAATGCACTTCCTGCTAATAAACCTAATCCTAATAATATTGTTGATAACCTTTTCATAATTTGTCCTTTTTATTTTATTTGTAATTATATATTCTTAATATGGAAGCAATAAGGAACTTCTATTAAAACCAAAATCTAATACCTGCTGTAGTGTATACTTCGTTTAAGTCAGACATATCATTGGTATTTCCTAGGTTTTTACTCCACTCTACACCAATATAAGGGGCAAACTCTCTTTTAATCTCATATCTAAGTCTTGTACCTAAAGTGATATTTGAAAAACCACTTCCTATTCCCATCTCTTCATTATTTTTAGTATAAGCTACTAGTCCAATACTTGGACTTAATATTAACTTTTGAGTAAGAAGAGCTTCATATTCAGCCTCTGCTCTAAGTCCAATATTTCCATCATCTCCAAGTAAAAGACTAGCTCTTGTTTCAAAGAAATATGGGGCTAAACCTTGAGCTGCTATAACACCCCATTTTTGATTAGATTCTTCATTTTTGTCGTATCCTATCCCTGCTTGAATATCCCAGTAAGGAGCTATAGCTTTTGAGAAAACCAATTGATTTTCGCTCTCGTGGGATTCACTTTTAGCTTTCTCACCTTCTGAATAAATATAGATTTTATTTAAATCGTATCCAGTGTATGCAGTTATATCCCAGCTTAATGTTTTTGTATCACTATATTGATATTCAAGTTGATCAACTAATAATGAACTTCTTAAAATATCACCTCCACCACCTGCAAAACTTGATGTTACAAATAAACTTGCTAATGCTGTTGTTACTAATAATTTTTTCATCAAATACTCCTTAAGTCACTACGACTTTTCTAAACATTCCTGCCATATGATAAAGCAAGTGACAATGATAAGCCCAAGAACCTTTTGCATCTACATTTACACGGAAACTAATTTTTGAACCAGGTTGTGCAATAATAGTATGTTTTTTAGGAAGATGATTATCATCTCCTGTTTCTAAATCACTCCACATTCCATGTAAGTGCATAGGATGATTCATCATTGTGTCATTTATATATGTGATTCTTAATCTTTCACCATATTTAAACTCTAAAGGTTTAGCATCTTTATATGCAATTCCATTTATAGACCACATATACCTTTCCATATTTCCTGTTAAACGTAAAATTATCTCTCGATCAGGATATTTATCATGTGTTGTTGGTGTTAATGATCTTAAATCAGCATAAGTTAAAACTCGTCTTCCATTATTTCTAAGTCCAACACCTGGGTCATCAAGTCTATATTGAGGATCCATAGCTCTCATAGTAGTTTGAACTCCACGAGCTTCTTCTAATTTTGTAATTGGGATTTCAAGCTTTTTCATATTTTGACCCATCATTGAATGATCCATAGGTTTATCTTTTGACATCGATCCTTTCATTGAAGACATATCATGTCCTGAGTGATCCATATTACTCATATCCATTCCCATATCAGAGTGGGATAAGATAGGAAGAGGATCTAAACTAGGAGTACTTGCTATTACATTTTTATCATAAGTTAAAGCACCTAATGCATAACCACTTCTATCAAGACTTTGAGCAAAAATAGCATATGAAGTATTTGTTTCAGGTTCAACAATAACATCATAAGTTTCAGCAACACCAATTCTAAATTCATCTATAACAACAGGTTGTACATAATTTCCATCAGCCGCAACTACAGTCATTTTAAGACCAGGAATACATACATCAAAGAATGTCATAGCAGAACTATTAATAAAACGTAGTCTTATTTTTTCACCATTTTTAAATAAAGCTTTAAAATTTGTTGCTGGGTTTTGACCATTCATAAGATAAGTATAGGTATATCCAGTTACATCCGATAGATCTCTATCTGTCATAGCCATTTCATTCCACATTTTTCGTTGACTAAATGCTCCTAGGAAGCCTAGGTCTTTTACTTCATCAACGAAGTTTCCAACAGTTCTTTGTTTAAAGTTATAATAATCAGCTGATAATTTTATTTTTCTATAAACATTATCAGGTTTTTCATCCGACCAGTCAGATAAAGAAATTACATATTCTTTATCATATGTTAATTTTTCTTCTTTTGGTTCAATTACAATTGCACCATAAACACCTAATTGCTCTTGAAAACCTGAATGAGAATGATACCAATACGTTCCACTTTGAAGAATTGGAAAAGTGTATGTAAATGTTTTTCCTGGTTTAATTCCATCAAAACTAATTCCTGGAACTCCATCCATTGCAGGAGGTAAAATAATCCCATGCCAATGAATAGACGAATCTTCACTAAGGTTATTAGTTACATTAATTGTAACAGTATCTCCTTCTTTCCATCTAAGTGTTGGACCACTTAACATTCCATTTACTGTTGTGGCAACACTTGTATTACCCGTAATATTTACAGAAGTTTTTTCTATACTTAAATTAAACTCTGTTCCACTTATTTCCTTAGTTTCTTTTCTATTTGATATTTTTGTATTTGCACTTAAATTTATTGGTATGGAAGTAAGTAAACTTGTTGCAATTACTCCTTTTACAAAAGTTCTTCTATTCAGAGTTTTCATAAAAATTCCTTTTTATTTAAATTATTTATTATTGATGATACTATTTTCATGAGGAGTTAGTGTGTAGATATTTGGGGATAATAATATTAATATAATTTGATTTTATAAGAGAAAGAAGGAAATATAATCTTCTTCTAGACTTACTATTAAAAAGGGATTAGAGTAAGTCTAGAGTAAAAACTAGCAACTTTTCATGTTGTGATGAGTAGCTTTATGTTCACTTGGATTCATTCCACATAATACTTCATCTTTAGTGTAATTTAATATATAATCTGGTGTATCATTGTGTTCTGCTGGATAAAATGCTAGAAATGCATTTGAATCAATTGTTGATGTTGATGAAACTCTAACTGTATTTAAATCTTGTGTTTTATTATCTTTAAGATAATCTGGTGTATCACTATTTTCTGCTGGGTAGAATGCTAATAAAGTATTTGCGTCAATTACTGATGTTGATGAATCGCTAACTGCATTTAAACTTTCAACTTTATTCTCTAAAAGATAATCTGGAGTATCATTGTTTTCTACTGGATAAAATCCTGTGTAATCATTTTGTGCATATAGTGACACTGCTAATAAACTTGCTAATAAACTTGTAGTTACAATCTTTTTCATTTTAAATCCTTTTGATTTTTTATATGGTGTATTATAAAGATTTAATAAGGAAGGAATGAGGAAAACAATTAATATTTAAAATTTTTAGGAAAAGAACCCTCAATTATGGAATTGAAGGTTTGTAGAAGTATATAAGAAGATAATTATAATCTTTTCATTTTTAATCGTAGAGAATTTAAAATAACGGTAACAGAACTAAAACTCATTGCAATCCCTGCATACATAGGTGTTAACATAATTCCAAAGAATGGATATAAAATACCTGCTGCAATTGGAATACCTAAAGCATTGTATATAAATGCCCAAAATAAATTTTGTTTTACTATCTTCATAGTTTCAATAGATAAGTTTATACTTCTAATAATAGACATTAGTTCATTGTTAATCAAAATAATATCTCCAGCATCCTTACTAATATCAGCTCCTGAATTTAATGTTATACCAATATCTGATTGTTTAATAGATGGAGCATCATTTATTCCATCACCTATAAACATTACTTTACTTTCTTTTTGTAAGTCTTTTATTATTTCATATTTTTGGGTTGGTAGTACTTCACTATATACTGTATCAATATTTAATTGATCAGCAATTTTTGATGCTGTAACTTTATTATCACCAGTTAATAAAATAGGTTTTATATCTAATTTTTTTAAAGCTTTGATTACTTCAACTGCATCTTCTTTTAATGTATCTTCTAAAGAAAAAGAACCAATTGTTTTTTTATTGATTGCAGATAAAATAACTCCATTTGATTTTTCTAGTTCTTTTGTGTAAAAATCTAAATGCTTTTCATCTATTATTACATTATGCTCATCTAAAAGTTTTTTATTCCCAAGAAGAACTTCATCCCCATTTACAATAGCTTTTATACCTTTTCCCGCAAGTATCTCTATATCTTTTATCTCTTGATTTATATTAAAATCTTTCTTTTCTATATAAGAAACAATAGCTTTTGAGATTGGATGTTCACTATATTTTTCAATAGAAGCAATTAGTTCAAAATACTTTTTATCAATATCAGTACTTGATACTACAATCTTACCTTTTGTTAATGTTCCAGTTTTATCAAATACTGCATATTTAATCTCTTTAATTTGTTCTAATATTTCAGGATTCTTAATCAAAATTCCCTCTTTTGCACCTCTACTAACTGAGCTAACAATAGCAATTGGAGTTGCAAGTCCTAATGCACATGGACAAGAGATAATTAAAACACTAATACTTGCAATAATTGCACTTTGAAAATCACCTAAAATAAATCCCCATACTATAAATGTTAAAACAGAAATTCCAATTACACTAGGAACAAAGATATTTGCAATTCTATCAGCAAATCTACTTATAGGTATTTGTTTACTTTGAGCAGATTTCAATAAGTTAATAATTTTTGATAAGGTTGTATCATTAGACTCTTTGATTACACTTACTGTAATTATCCCATTAGTATTTAATGTTCCAGAAAGAACTTCATCTCCAACAGTCTTAAATACAGGAAGAGATTCACCTGAAATCATTGAAGTGTCAATGTCAGCTCCCCCATCTATTATTACTCCATCTGCTGGTATTTTCTCTCCCGTTTTAACTAAAACCTTATCTTCAATTTTTAAACTATTTGCTAAAACATTTTGTATTGAATTATCATCTAAAAGTAAGTTTGCATTATTTGGAGCTAAAGTCATGAGTTTTTTTAAAAAACCACTTGCTTTTTGCTTTGAATTCTCTTCTAGATATCTTCCTAATAAAACAAAACTAATAATAACAGCAGCCCCATCAAAGTATATGAAACGTAAATGCTCAGGGAATAAAGAAGGAAAAAATACTACAACTGTAGAATAGAAGTAAGCAGCACTTGTACCTAAAGCTACTAAAACATTCATGTCATAATTTTTATTGATTACTGATTTGTATGATAATTTGTAAAATCTAGCTCCACAATAAAATTGAACAATAGAAGCTAAACCAAAAATTATATATTTATTTGTATTTTCTGCAATTAAATTAGAAAAAGCTAAAATAAAAATAGCTATAGTAATTGATATAGATATTATAAATATTTTTCTTAGTTTTTTAAAACTTATTAACTGCTCTTTTTCTAATGCATCAAAATCTTCTTCTACTTTATAACCAAGTTTTTCTATATCAAGGGATAGTTTATCTTTTGAATAAATCTTTGTATTAATTTCAAATTCACCTTCATTAGTAGAAAAGCTTACTTTTGTTTTAAGAACACCTTTTTTTTTGTTTAAAAATTTTTCAATACCATTAGAACAATTAACACAAGTCATTCCAGAAATATTAAGGTTTATTTTTTCACTTGACATAACAGCTCCTTATTCTTTAAAAGTAACAATAACAGCTCTCTTATATATTCATCTTTTATATAATAAAAAGACATTTTTTTATCTTTTTTAAAATCTACTATTCCATACTTTTTTAAAGTTCTTAATTGATGGGAGACATGTGATTGTGGTATACCTAAAACATTTACCATCTCTCCAACACAAATTTCATACTCTAATAATGCATATAATATTTTCATTCTAGTTGGATCACTTAGAGCTTTAGAAACATTAGATATAGTAATAAGAGTATCATCATTGGGTAAAGCATCTTTTATATCAGAGATATAACTAATACCTTCACAACAAGAACGAATTAATTTATTAGAATCACCCATTCTAATCCTCTATAATTTGAAATCCAAGATCTGACATTTCTTTTTTAAATTCTGATTCTTGGATATCATCTTTTATTTCAACAATTACTTCTTTTGGATTAGTTTCTAGATTTACTTTTATATCTCCAAATTCATCTTCTAGTGATGCTTTAATTAGATTTGCACAATTAATGCAAGAAATATTTTTTGTTTTAAAGTTTTTAGTCATCATTAAGTCCTTTTAATATGATATATTAATCATATGATTATTATATCATATATATTGGTATCTAAGTTTATTTAGATAGAATAGGTACCACTATATTTATTATAATCACTACAATAATCTTAACTTTTATAATTAAAGTAAATGAATAGGATTAAAGAATCTAACTCGGCAACAATATAAAAAACAATATTCGACGTTCTATATTAAATCTTAAAAATGATACATAATTATAATGGAATATCGCTAATTTATTGGATAACTGAAACAACTTAAAAAAGGAACTACCAGAACTGAGTTCAATCCAGACATCATGCTAAACCTCAAAATACTAAATATATTAAGAGGTGCAATGTGGGTAAAAAATTATTACAAAGATAAGTTATAAAAATAAGTTCAACAACCTGTAACTTTTGGAGAATGTTCAAAAATTCAACTCTTGCTAGAACAATCTTTTCATTTGTAAAAACTGCTTCAAAAATAATATTAACAAATTGATGATTATCAAGTATTAAAACTAAACCTTCACTTTTTTAACTTTAACAGTAAATAAAGCTCCATCTTCTATATTTATTACATTTATAACCCCACTCATATTTCTTTCAATAATATTTTTCGACATATACAAACCAATACCAGTACCTTGTGTTTTATGTCTTGTTGTAAAATATGGTTCAAAAATTTTATTTATTATTTTTTTTTCAACACCACCTGCATTATCTGTGATTTTTACAATTGCAAAATTTTCACCCTCTTTTATTTCTATATTAATTTTTGGGTTTTCAATCTTTCTTTCAATCAATATATCCTTTGCATTACTTAAAACATTTAAAATAACTTGTGAATATTCATTTTTATATCCAAAGATTTTTGTATCCTCTATGAGATTAAAAGTTACCTTTATTTCATGATATTTAAGTGAAGACTCTAAAATATTATAAGCATCGATACAAGCTTTTTCAATTGAAAACTCTTCTTTTACACCTTGTGGTTTAAAGAAATTCTGGAAATCTGATATTGTTTGTGACATATAAGATGTTAGTTTATTTGCTTCTTTAATTTTTGTATCTATATACTCTTTTGTAAATTTATCAAAATCATAAGTAATTTTCATATTCATATGAATTGCAGAAATTTGAGATAATGGCTGTCTCCATTGATGTGCAATATTTCCAATCATTTCACCCATTGAAGCTAACTTACTTTGTTGTATCAAAATTTGTTCTTGCTCAAGTCTACTATTAATTTCTTTTTGAATTTTCTCTTCAAGATTATCCATCATATTATTCATCATAATTTTTAATTCATTTAAAGCTTCATTATTACTATCTTTAGTAAGTCTTGTTCCTAAGTTTCCACTTTTAATATTTTCTAATACCTTAGTTGCATTCTTAATCAATATTTCATTATTTTCAATGTTCTTTTGAATATTTGCAACATTTAGATTTATAGTAGTTGCCATTTGATTAAACTCATCTTTGGAATCAATTTCAATCTTTTTTACACTCTTTTTTTCATGATTTAAGTAGGCAAAAAAGTCACTTAGTCCAGTTTGAACAGTATGAATTGAATTAATTATATTAGTTGCAACTAGCCATCCAATTATTGTTGTAAGTATAAATAGAAATAATACATAAAAAAGAATTGATATCTTTAACTCAAGTGTTTGATCGACAGCTGATGAATAAGCTATTGTCGAGTTATTTAAATACTTACTTTGAATTTTTAGTAGATTATCAATAAGTAATTGAAACTGCTGCCTACTTGTAGTAGTAACATTTATATAAGCACCCTCTTCAAACTCATTTTTCAAATATAGTTTTGTTTGTGAAATAAAACCCTTATAACTTTCCCACATTTCAGAAACTTTTTTTTCATTAACTTTTATTTTCTTTAACTCTTTATCTAAATCATTTATCAATATTCCTAAATCTATATTTATATGATCTCTAATAGAACTATTAGGTGCCATTACCAAAGATTGAGTAAGTTCTCTTAACTTATATAAAGGAGTAATAATCTTATCTTGTAAAGACAATACATCTTGTGATTTTCCATGAACTACTTTTAAAGTTTCTTTATTATGTTCACTTAATTCAATTGCTTTATAAGCTAATAATCCAATTGATATACACATGATAAAGAACAGTAAAGCTAATTTAAATTTGATATTTAATTTATTTAAAAGTTTCATATTTTACTCTTTTTGGTTTTATTGCTTTTTTTAGTTCTTCTTTATATTGACTTTCCTTAGGTCTAAGGGACCAGTGGTTATTACTAATTTCTATTTCCCATAAGGGAATAATTCCACCTTCATAGGGTTTATAAATAACCTCTTTATTTACAGCAGTTACTTTATTTATTGAGGGAACTGTTAATGTATATGCTTTATCTTTTGCTCTAAAAAGTATATTTTTAACTACTTCTTCATATTCATTACTATTTATCTTTGTAGTAAAAAACTTTTTTATATGCTCTTGCATTAAATCATCTTTTCCAATTGTTGACCAAGAACCAGATGTTTCATAAATAAAGAAAACAGACCAAGGGTTCTTGTAATACCAATCATCATCACCCCATATTAGTAAATCCCAATTTTTATCATTTTTATTTTTATTTGTTTTTAAAAGCTGTTCATAAATATCTTTTTCACTATTAGTAATTTTATAATTAAACTTTACGCCATATTTTTTTAATTGATACTCTATTCCTTTTAGTAAAAACATAAATCTATCTTGAGTAAAGATTGATAATTCCAAACCATTAAGTAATTTATTTAATTCATCTTTTGTTAATTTCTCTTCTTTATATTTGTAATTCTTAGCAACTTTTTTAACAATATCATAATTAATAGATGTCGTAAAAGGTGATATTTTTCCTTCGTTTTTATAAACAAAGTTAAGTAGATTCTCTTGATTTAAGGCTTGATTTAGTGCTTTTCTTAAGTTTTGATTCTGAAGTTTTTGATTTCCATTTAAAAGATTAAAAAATATTACAAAATTATTTGTTGTCTCTGAAACAATAAGCTTTGAATATGGAGACAATAAAACTTCAATCTTCTTATTAAAAGGGATAGGCATTAAGTCAAGTTTTCCCTCATACTTTGTAATATCTTCTATTGCTTTATTTACATCTAACTGTGTGTAAACGGTAATCCTTTGTATTTTAGGAAATTCTTTATTCCAATAATATGGATTTGCCACAAGCTCTAATTTCTCTGTTTGTTTTTTTCCTAAAGCAAAACCTCTTTGTAAAATATATGGACCCATACCAAAAGCACCTGCTTGTTTTGTAGCAGTTCCTGTTTCTGCTCCTACTGGATTATATTTTTCTATATACTCTTTTGTATAAAAATATACACGAGACAAATCTGTTAAGAACATCTCATATTTTTCTTTTAAAACAATTTTAAATCTTTTTTCATCAAGTTTTATAATATCAAAGTCAACTTTGTCAATATTTGTATAAAGTATTGGATTTTTTTTAAAGAATTCAAGATTGAAAAGGACATCATCTATAGTAAAATCTTTTCCATTTTGAAATTTTAAATTTTCTCGTAGTTCAAAAACATAAGTATATTCATCAACTCTTTTATGAGATTTAGCCAAATCATAAACCCAACCTTGTTTATTATCATAAGATCTAATTAATCCTGAATTTGTTGATTTTGCTATATAAGAATAAGGAATTGAAGGTAGAAAAATATTTATATGAGATTTTGGATTTAAAGGTTTTGCTTTATTAAAATTTGTGCTATCTTCTCTAAATTCAAATTTAGATACTAAGTGTTCTTGTGAAAAAGAACTTATATATGTAAAAATTAATAATAGTACAATTTTATACAAGCCTATACCCTACACCTGAGAGATTAAAAATCAAATCTGTGGGGAGTTTTTTTCTTAAATTTCTCACAAGTGATCTTAATGCACTATCAGTCATAATATCATCTCCCCAAACTTTTTCTTGAAGCTCTTCATAATTTACAATTCTATTTTGATTTGATATTAAAACTTCTAAGAACATCATCTCTTTTTTATTTAATATAATATTTTCATTTTTGTATTTTAACTCTTTTTTATCATAATCATAGATATAATTTTTATCAACTTCTAAAACTATTTCTTTATTTAAATCTAAAACTTCTACACATTTTTCTAATACTTCAAATAAAGGTTCTAACTCAATAGGTTTTACAATATATTTTTCCATATGTAACTCAACAGCCTCAAGTAAGTACTCTTTATCAGTATGAGCTGTTATCATTACAACTGGTATATCTCTATTTGTTTCTCTAACCTTTTTTATAAATTCAAGTCCATTTATATTTGGCATATGAATATCACTTAAAATGATGTCAGGTTTCTTTTCTGAATAAATATCGTATCCTTCTTTACCATCATTAGCTTCATAAACTTCTTTTAAATAGTATCTTAAAGAATCTGCAATATTCTGTCTTAATCCTACCTCGTCCTCAGCATAAAGAAGAGTTAGACTTTGTAATTTTTCAATTATATCTTTAGTCATTTACTCTCCTTTTTCCTAATTATACTTAATTTTTACTTTTTTGCTTTTGGGTAAAATCCGTTATTTGATGTAGCTTTTACAAATCTTGCTAAATATGCTGCTTCTTGGTCATCAAGTTGAGCGAAACCATTCATTGTTTGTAAAATTGCATCCCATTCTAACATAGAGTGTTCTTCTGGTGCATGAGCTGCATGACACTGTGTACAGTTTTCATAAAAGAACTCTTCATGTTCTTCCCAAATCTCAAGTGGATTACTAGATAAATAACCTTTTTCAATAATTGCTTGAACTTTTTTTATTTCACCATCTTTTCCAAAACTGCTTTTTTCTACTGATGCTAATAAAAGTGATTTGTCTTTATTAATATATAGTTTATCACCAAAAACCATTCCTGAAATTTCAACTAATGAATTTTTAGCATCAACATCTTTTAATACTTTTACAGGAGTACCAATATAAAGCTTAGCTTTATTATTGTCAATTTTTGCATCTGTTGTTTGGAAGATATACATCTCACTAGCACTTGCAAGGGAAAAACTTCCCACTGCAAGTAATGTTATTAATAATTTTTTTAAAATAGCTTTCATAATTATGCTCCTTGAATTTTTGGTGGGTTATATGCTATATTTGGCGTAACAACATCCACTTTTTTGATTGAAATTAATGTCGAGTTTGCAGTTGTTGCATTTGCCATTTGTGATGTTGGTCTTGAGGAAGTTAATACATTAACTTGTCCAGAGTTACATCTTGAATTCTCTTTTGAACTATCTTCAGGAGAGTACCAAGCACCTTCTTCAATTGCAGCAACACCATCTCTTATTGTATTTGTAACTACAACACCAGCTAAAATACTTCCTCGATTATTGTAAACTTCAACAATCTCACCATCTTTTACACCAAATTTTTTAGCATCATTTGGAGAAATTCTAATTGGCTCTCTTCCTTGTACTTTATGCACATTTTGTACCCATGTATTATCCAATTGTGTATGAATTCTATATGTTGGGTGTGGTGATACTAAGTGTAGGGGATATTTTTTTGCTAACTCTTTATTCCCTAACCATTCTTCTGGTTCCATCCACATTGCATGACCTTTAAAGTCTTTATATCCATAGCTTTCAAATTTTTCTGAGAAGATTTGAATTTTTCCAGTTTCAGTTTTAAGTGCATTTGCTACAGGGTCTTTTCTAAATGCTTCATGTCTAACATATTTTCTAGCTTCCGCTGGAATTTCATAATGAACACTTCCTTTTTCCCAGAAATCTTCAAAAGATATATTCATTACTTTTTTAGCGTATGATCTTTTATATAATCTTTCAATCCATTGCATAGGAGTTCTATCTCTTGTAAACCTTTTTTCAGTTCCAAATCTTTTTGCTAGTTCTGTAAAAATTTCGTAATCATCTTTTGATTCATATCTAGCATCAACTATTTTTCTCATTGCATAAATTCTATCATTTGAATATGACATACCAGAAGCTATATCATCTCTCTCCATAGTTGTAGTTGCAGGAAATACTATATCAGCCATTTTAGCTGTTGGAGTCCACCAAGGTTCTATAACAACAACAGTATCTAACTTTCTCATAGCTTTTATCAATTCATTAACATTTGGTTGGTGTCCAATTGGTGAACCACCTGCACTTAACATAAATTCAACTTTTGGGTACTTAATAGTTTTACCTTTATAAGTAACAGTTTCACCTGGTTTATTAATTAAATCACTCATTCTTGAAGCTGGAATAGTAAGAGTTACCGCACCACCTTTTCCTTGACTTAATCCACCAACAGTTCTTTTTCCAGAAGCAGCATCACCACCTCCTTCATAATGCATTGAGAAACCAAATCCACCACCAGGTAATCCAATTTGTCCAAGCATAGAAGCTAAAGTAATAATAGACCAATCAACTTGCTCTCCATGTGCTGCTCTTTGCATTGCCCAGTTTCCAGCTATCATTGTTCTTTTTGATACCATTGTATCAGCTAATTGTTCAATAGTTTTAGCAGGTACTTCAGTTAATTTTTCAGCCCATTTAGGAGTTTTTTCAATTCCGTCTGTTTTTCCTAAAAGGTATGGTAAAAATTTATCAAATCCATGAGTATATTGTTCAATAAATGCTTTATCATATTTACCAGTTTTATATAAGTGATTCATCATAGCCATCATCATAGCAACATCAGAACCTGGTCTAATTTTAATCCAATCAGCTTTAAATTCTGAAGCTGAAGTTGTATAAATTGGGTCAATAGAAATAAATTTAATTCCTGCTTTTTTATACTCTTCATATGCATCATAACATCTATGATTTGGTACAGAATAACCCGCTCTATTAGTTTTATATAAATCAGCTCCCCATAAAACCATAACTTCAGTATTTTTAATAATTTGCTCATGTGCAGTTTGAATAGAATAAACTTCCATATCCCCAACAATTCCTGGATTTACAGGACCAGCTGCACCATTTGAATACTCACCAGCAGTTCCAACAGCTCCACCAATTTGATTGAAGAATCTTCCAGCTAAAACATTTGGTTTAAATGCACCAGGAATAGACCAACCACCATAAGATGCGTTATAAAGTGCTTCATTTCCACCATTTTTTTGTGCTTTTTTAATTGCATTTGCAGCTAAATCTAGTGCAGTTTCCCATGAAACTCTAACAAATTCTTCTTTACCTCTTAAGTCACCTCGACCTTTTCCTTCTAAGTAAGATTTTCTTACTACTGGATATTTAACTCTTGAATTTGAACTATTTCTATCCGCTAAACTTTTTACAAGAACTGTTGGATTTGCATCTGAATCTAATTGAGATGTTATGTCTACAATTTTTCCATCCCTTACGTGAGCGTAAAAAGCACCAAAGTGAGATGCACTTGGTATTTTTGCAGTTTTTGATTCTAAAATATTTGCAACAGCACCACTCATTCCACCACTAGCAGCTATTGCAGCTGTACCAATTGCACCTTTTTTTAAAAAGTTTCTTCTTTCAATTTTCATCTTTTTTCCTTGTCTTGGATTAATTATGAAAGAAGTGTAACAATAAAAAAGAGCAAAATAATCGATTAATCTACTTTTTCACTCTTGATTTATAAATCCTTTGGTATGCTTTCATAATAATTTTATATATAAATATTTTTAGGATAGTTAATGTTAATACTTACATATTTTCTTATTGCTGTTGGTGTCTCTTTTTTATGTTCTATTTTAGAAGCTGTACTTTTATCAATTAGTGCTTCACATATAGAGCTTGTTAAACAAGAAAATAACAAACTTGGTAAGGAAATGCAAAAACAAAAAAAAGATATAGATTTTTCAATTGCTGCAATTTTGACACTAAATACTTTTGCACATACATTAGGTGCTGCTGGTGTTGGTAATGAAGCGGCAAAGATGTTTGGGGAAGATTATATGTTTCATATTTCTGCAGTTCTTACTCTATTAATTTTAGTTTTTTCAGAGATTATTCCTAAAACATTAGGGGCTTATTATTGGAGAAGTTTATCTGGATTTTCAACTAGAACTATAAAATTATTAATCTTTATAACATATCCATTATTAATAGTTTTAAATAAAATCACTAACTATATTACTCCGAAAGAAAAAGAAGTTATTACAAAAGAAGAAATAATAGCAACTGCAAACATTGCAGAAGAAAGTGGTATTTTAAAAGAAAAAGAAAGTGGAGTTATTGAAAACCTTTTACAATTAAATGATATAAAAGTAAGAGATATATTTACGCCAAGAAGTGTACTTTTTTCTGTACAAAGAGATGATATAATCAATAGTTTTAAAACACATGAAATTTTAGATTTAGAGAAATTCAAAGAGTATTCAAGAGTTCCTGTTTATGGAAAAGATATTGATGATATTATAGGTGTTGTTATTTCAAAAGAGTATTTTTATGAGTATATTGAAAACAATATTGAAGATAAAGAGAAGATTATAAAACCTATTTTTAGTGTAAGTGAAAATATATCTATTTCTAAATTAATAAATCTTTTTCTAATTAAAAAAGAGCATATGTTTATTGTTGTTGACAACTATGAACAAACAAAAGGTGTTGTAACATTAGAAGATGCAGTTGAGACACTTTTAGGTGTTGAAATTGTTGATGAGTTAGATACAAATATAGATATGAGAGAAGTTGCAAGAACTAAAATGAGAGAAATTAGACGAATAAAAAATAAATAACATTAGCGATGGTATTCCTGATACATTATTTGATGATATAAAAATATACACTACTTAATAGTATGTAATGGCACTTAAACGTCACCTATTTATTATGAACTCTATTTTTGACTTTTTCATTAGGTTTTTTTATATGTTCTATGGAATTAAGATTCTTTTCAATTAACAAATATTGTTTATATTCGTGTTTAACTAATTTAGTTGGATTCTTTATAAACTTAACAAATTTATAATCTTTTTTTAGAACTTCAAATTGAACTTTTTCAGTGGGATTCTTAATATCTTTAATGTGTTGAATATCTTTATTAAATGCCATTAACTGAATTTCTTCACTAACATTATCAAAGTCCCCTATTCTAGATATATCGTTTATTAAAATAAATTCTGAATAATCACCCATACAACCACTTTCTTCTATTTTCATAAAAGGATAACACTTAATTGTTTTCCCTTTTTCATATTCTTTAATTTGCTTAAATGAATAACGACCTTTAAAAAGTCTAGTACTAACTCTTTGAAAAATATATTCAAACCCATTGTATTTTTGTCCATCTTTATAAGTTATATTTGTAAAAACACTTGGTAAATAAGATAATTTTTCAAGGCCACTAAGACCTACTTTACGATACAAGTCAACATTTTCTAAAATATTATAATCAATGATTTTACCATCTTCAATACTTCCATCTTCATACGTAGCATTAATTCTAATTTTCCCAGATTCCGTATATCTTTTAACATCACCATCAAGAACTTTTCTTCCATCAACCATTTTATATTCATAAATAGCCTTTATCTGACCATTATCATAATATTCTTTTTTTTCTTTATTGAAAAAACCTGCATATACTGAGCTACTTAACATAAGTAAAACTAACCCACTTGTTTTTAAATCAAAATACACTTAATCCCCCCTCTTCTTTTATATAAATCTTAAATTAATAATCGTAATTCTTTGTCTATTATAGATATTTAGTTATGAATATTGTCCAAAGTTAATTGATGGCATTTCTAAACGTGTAAAATCTAAAAAATCTTCTTCTGTAGATACTATAATTGTTCTTCTATCCCATTGTATTTCAAGAAATATTCCTTCTAAATCTTTTATTAGATGTTCTCTTGTCTTATAAATTAAAGTATTAGATAAATTGTTTTCTCCATTTATATTTTCATTTTCATAAAAATCATTTGCCCTACTCTTACACTGATTGAACATGAAAATTTTAGTGCTTATTTATATTTACTTTTTATTAGTTCTTCAACAATATCTAATGAAACATTTTCCATTATATTTATAATTGTCTTTTCTTTTGAGAATAATGTTATTTTATTTTTCTTCTTTAATAATATATTAGTATTAAGATAAATACTGAATAGTTTATCTAAGTCATATTCATCAATAAACTTAAACTTGTTAAAAGAGTACCCTCTTTCTTTCATATCCTGGATTAACAGAATAACTATCAAGTCTGGTATCCATTTAAGACTTTCTGTGTCATTAGTTTTAGCAATAATTGAAAATTTTAATTTTTCTGCACAAAGATTATAAAAATAATGAGAACTATCAATTAGTTTCGCTTTTGATAAACTTTTTTTATCTTTTTGTTGATTATTAATTATATATTGGATTTTGTCAATTGTTAGTATAGATTTTTGAATGTCCTTTTGGAGACTTTTCATATTATTAAAAATTAAATTTTTTTCATTTATAGATAAGTTTTCAATTAATTCTTCGCTTTCACCACTTTCTTCAGCATTTAGATAATTATCAATTAACATATCACACATTATTAAAATTACTTCACATTTTAAATCTTTTAGAGTGAATCTCTTTTGTAATAAATATGTTTTTAGGTATTTTTGTTTTTCAATAATATTGGGTTTTATCTGCTTAGTTTTCTTTTTTGACATACTTATTCTTTATTAATATTTTTACTATTAATATCTTAGCATAAAAAAGTATTCGTTCTAAAACGAATACTTTTTTAAAATTAGTAATTTATAGTCATATATTACTTGATATGAAATTATTATTATGATAAAATACACAATAATAATTACTCGTTCTAGAACGAATAAAGGAACAACATGAGCAAAAATGTATTAGGTGAAGTATATGGAGTTACAGTTCAAAAAGGTGGCGTAGGGAAATCTACCTTTTCACAGGCACTTGCATATTCATTTGCTAATCAAGGTTATAAAACAGTATTAGTAGATTTAGATCCTCAGTCAACGTTAACTGGTGCTTTTTTTGGATACTCATATGGAGCTTTTTCTCAAACTGAAGAACATGGTTCAATTGAATATGATGTGAGTAATATAACAAATATTTTTAGAGATACTGAAGTAGAGCCAATTATAGTAAAAACTACGAAACATTTAGTTAATCCAGAAAAAGGAAAAATGTTACAGCCTCATTACTTAGAAGAAGAAATGGAAATAGATTTTTATCCTTCTAATTATCAATTATTATCTGCAACAGAATCAGATGATTTTACGAGAGAAAAAAAGATTCAATTATTATATAAGTTTATTGATTCATTAAAAGGTAAATACGATAAAATTGTTATTGATTCTCCACCTTCATTTGGTATCATTACAACATCTATTTTAAAAGCTGCAAAAGCTATATTAATTCCAATTCCTACTAAAAATGTAGATACTGACGGTATGGTAGGCTTTTTTAGAACATTAGATAAGATTTATTTAACAGAAGAATTACAAGGACTTTCTAAAATAGTCCTGATTCCAAATATGTTTGATAAACGAGTTACAGATGCAAAAGAAACACTTGCAGAAATAAAAAGAATCCCTAACCTACTCCATGAAACTAAAAATCTAAGAAATTTAAGTTGTAAAGTGATGGATCCATTTCCTCAAAAAGCATGTATTCAAGAAGCCCCTAGTTTCAAACTGTTTTTAGCTCCTTACATAATGGATTTTAATAGGTCACAAAATCAAGACCTAATTTTGAAGATTGATAATATTGCAAAAGAATTAACTAAGTAGTTAATTTCCAAAAAGGATTAAAGAAATGGCAAAAAAGAAACCACAAAGAACAACTTCTATTGATAATACAATTGAACAATTAAAAACTGAACAAGATACTATTTTAAAGAACTCTACTGAAATAACACTTGTAGAAATTTCAAGAATCAAAGAATTATCATTAGAAAACGATATTTTAATGCATAATAGAATTTCATATTCAAAAACAAAACTACTTGAACTTGCTGAAAACATCTCTAACTTAGCTAATGAGAATACAGGTATATTAGGTACTGGTTTATTAAATCCTGTAATGCTTAGAATTAATAATGGTGTATTAGAAAGAATTCATGGTGAAAATAGAATAAAAGCCATCAAATTAAATGGTACTACAACCGTTCCTGCAATCATTTTAGAGAATGTATCAGATGAACTTGCAAGATTCATGAGATCAAGTGAAAATTTAAATAGAGAAGATTTAAACGTGTACGATGAAACTCTATCTATTTTAGAACATATTCAACTAGCATGTGGATTTGAAAGTATTGAAAAAGTGAAAGTTTTTATAAATAAAATTAAAAACTTTCAAGCAGGAAAAACTACATTAAATGATATTGAAAAAAATCTACTAACTCAAGTAAGCAAAGTATTTGAGAAAATAGGGCGGTTTGATATTATTACTTTTGTAGATAGGTTATCTGTATTAAAACTAAATCCATTAATTAAACAAGCATTAGTAGATGATCTAATTAGTTATACTCAAGCGAAAGTGATTAAAAGTAAATTAACTACAGACGATGAAATAATTAAAATATTAGAAATGTTAAAACATAAAAAAATCTCTGCAAATGATTTACGTAAAATATTGGATAAGTTAAAAAATTCTACTGACACTAAAAATATAGATAATAGAACCATTTTACTTAATTCAGTATCTAAACAATCAAAATCTATTAGTAAACAAAAGTATCTATCTTTAAATAATGATGAGAAAGAATTTGTAGATCAAAAATTAAAAGAAATAGAAAAAATTTATTATCAAATAGAAAATAAAATAAATAAATAAATAACTCTCTTTAAAGAGAGAGTTTATTAATTTTTATAAAGCTTTTTATAAAGACTTTATATGAATCTCTCTAGACACTATAGTATAGGTCCTAGAGGGTATTTACTTACATAAGATATGAGAAACTCTACATCTCATTCTAGATGTTATAACTTACCATATGAGAAACTCTACATCTCATTCTAGATGTTATAACTTATCATATGAGAATAAATATTATAGA
>NZ_JAHKQT010000030.1 GCF_018861145.1 Poseidonibacter lekithochrous | reverse complement strand
ACGGGTCACCATTTATAAATATTCTTTCACCCTACTTTCCAAATTACAAGACTTACTATATAAAGTAACTTTTTATCTATAAAAAGGTATCCTAAAAACCTATAAAACCTAAGAGCAGGATAATTTTAAATGTTTAAAGCAAAAAGTTTATATCACTTAATTGTCTACAGTATTTTATTTATAATAGTATTAATTTCATTTTTTACATTTATTATAATTAATAATGCCCATGAAGAACTTCAAGATAAAATTGTAACACTAAACACTGATTATAAAGATAACCAAAAAGAACTTATTAAAAATGATGTTAATTCTATGATTAGTTTTATTAAGTATACACATGACAAATACAAAAATACTAAAAATATAAAAGCAATAAAAAAAGAGATATTAACTACTATTCAAGAAATAAGAAAATATAAAGATCTAAATGAATATATATTTATTTATAATTTTGATGGTACATCAATCTATCATCCAGTAGCAAAAGAAAATATTGGAGAGAATTTACTTGAATTTACAGATATAAAAGGGAAAAAGGTAATTAAAGAACTTATATCTATTTCTAAACAAAAAGATGGTGGATATATAGAATATTCTTGGTATAAACCTGATATTTCAAAAAATGTGAAAAAGATATCTTACTCAAAATCTTATGAACCATTAAATTGGGCTATTGGTAAAGGTGTCTATTTAGATAAAATTGATAATCTAGTACAAGAAAAGAAATATGAATATGACCAAAAAATATCTGATTATACCTTACAAATTACATCTCTAACTATTATGCTAGTTTTATATTCAATATTTATTTATAAAAATGCAACAATATTAATTGTAAGTGATGTAAAAGAAATAGGTAAATATTTTAAAGAGTCACAGCAAAATAATACGCCGTTAAATCAAAATAGATTAATTTTTGGTGAATTTAAAGTAATCGCAAATTATGCAACAGATGCAATGAATAATATAAAATTAAAAACTCATATGCTAGAAGACTTAAATAAAAATTTAGAATATAAAGTTGATGAAAAAACTAAAGAATTAACAAATTTAATTGAATCTCAAAAAAAATTTATAAAAAACTCTGTACATGAAATCAACACTCCACTTTCTATAATTCAAACCAATATTGATTTATTAAAAATGAATATACCAAATAATAAATATATTACTCATATTGAATCAGGTGCAAAAATAATTCAATATATCTATGATGATTTATCTTATCTTATAAAAAAAGATAGAGTTATTTATGAAAAAGAATATTTAAACCTTTCGAGTATCATCTCTCAAAGATTAGATTTTTTTCATGAAATTGCTACTTCAAATTCTCTGCATTTTGTAAGTAATATAGAAGAAGATATTTATATAAAGTTTAATATAACAGAATTTCAAAGAATAATTGATAACAACTTATCTAATGCTATTAAATACTCTTATTCAAATTCTCCTGTTTTTATAAAATTAAGTTATACAAATGATGATCAAGTAGAATTTTCAGTTTCTACAAAATCTAAAAAAATTGAGTATCAAAGTAAGATTTTTGATGATTTTTATAGGGAGAATAGTAACAGAGGAGGGTTTGGCTTAGGACTTAAAATTGTGAAAGAAATTTGTGACAAGAATTTAGTTATAATAAAACTAGAATCTAATGAACAAGAAACAAAATTTACTTATAGGTTTAGAATAAATGAAAATATTACTACTTGAAGATGAACTAATGTTAAATAATGCCATTTGTGAATACTTAAAAGGTATTGGACATATGGTTGAGAGTTTTACAGATGGGCAAGAAGTCTTAGATAATGTTGATATATCTTATGATTTATTGATACTAGATATAAACGTTCCAACAAAAGATGGCTTTGAGATACTAGAAGAACTTAATAGCAAGAAAATATATATACCAGCAATTTACATATCAGCACTTATTGATATTGAAGATATCACTAAAGCATATGACTTAGGTTGTAGAGAATATATAAAGAAACCTTTTCACCTAGAAGAGCTCGGAATCAAGATAAATCAAATATTAAAAAAAGACCAAAATAAAACAACTCATATAAAATTTTCTGAAAATTATGCTTATTCTAAAGATAAACAAACACTATATTTTAATGGTGAACCTCAAAATCTTACAAAAAAACAATTAGAGATTATTCATATCTTAGCGCTTAATATTAATATGATTGTAGACTTTGAAAGATTTAGAATAGACATATGGGATGGAGAGAATATCGATAATCCAACAATTAGAGCAGAGATATCAAGATTAAAAAAAGCACTAAAAGAAGACTTTATTAAAAATATTAGAGGATTAGGATACAAAATAGATAGATATTATTCTGTTTAATAAAAGCCTATTTTCAGGCTTCTATTAAATTATTTTCTATATTAAAACTATTCATTCAAAAAAAATTCAAAAAAAATTCAGAAATTATTTCAATTGCTACCTTTTTGCTATATTAACTTATTATACTTTCAATGTTAAATTATTAAACGATTTATATTGTTTGATAAAAATAATTAAGGAGAGCAGAATGAGTCCAGAAAAAGCACAAGCATACTGGAAAGAAAACATTTCTATGATTATTAAACTATTAGTAGTTTGGTTCGTAGTTTCTTTCGGTTGTGGTATTTTATTTATAAATGAACTTAATGCTATTGAAATTAGCGGGGTTAAGTTAGGATTTTGGTTTGCACAACAGGGTGCAATTTATGTATTTGTAGTATTAATTTTTGTTTACGTTAAAGTAATGGCAGGAATTGATGAGAAATACGGCGTTAACGAATAGGAGAATTATAAAATGGAATTACAATCATTAATTTACCTATTTGTAGGTATTTCATTCGCAGTTTACATCGGTATTGCTTTATGGGCAAAAGCTGGTTCAACTAAAGATTTCTATGTTGCAGGTGGTGGTGTTCATCCAGTTGCAAATGGTATGGCGACAGCAGCTGACTGGATGTCTGCAGCTTCATTTATCTCATTAGCAGGTATCATTTCTTTCAAAGGTTCTGATGGTGCTGCATATTTAATGGGTTGGACTGGTGGATACGTTCTACTTGCTATGTTATTAGCTCCTTATTTAAGAAAATTTGGTAAATTTACAGTTCCTGACTTCGTTGGTGACAGATATTATTCTGACACTGCAAGACTTGTTGCTGTTGTTGGTGTTATTTTTGTATCGTTTACTTATGTTGCGGGACAAATGAGAGGTGTTGGAATCGTTTTCTCAAGATTCTTACAAGTTGATGTAAATACTGGTGTATTAATCGGTATGGCAATTGTATTCTTCTATTCTGTTTTAGGTGGAATGAAAGGTATTACATATACACAAGTTGCACAATATGTTGTTATGATTTTTGCATACATGATTCCTGCAATTTTCTTATCATTACAAGTTACAGATACATTCTTACCTCAATTAGGTATTTTTGCAACAACTACGTTTGCATTCGACACTGGAGTTTCAACAATTCCTGAAGGAACATATCTATTACATGCACTTGACCAATCTATATCTGATCTTGGTTTTACTGATTATACGCAACCAGGTAACTTATGGAATATGTTTATGCTTACAACAGCATTAATGTTAGGAACAGCAGGATTACCTCACGTTATTGTTAGATTCTTTACAGTTCCAACTGTAAGAGATGCTAGAATATCTGCTGGTTGGGCTTTATTATTTATTGCAATTATGTATACAACTATTTCATCAGTTGCTGCATTCTCAAGAGTTAATTTAATTAAAAACTTACAAAATACTGAATATAAAGCATTTGTAAATGGTGAAATTGAAGGTAACGACGGAAAATGGTTTACAACATGGGAAAATGGTGGATTATTAGGATGGAATGACCGAAATGGTGATGGTAAAATTCAATATGCTACTGGTAAAGCTTTTGAAGGTGCTAAAGGTCAACCTTCATTTGATGGAGAAAACAGAGGAATTCATGGTGAGAGATTAGTTACTAATGCAAAAGGACCAGCATCAGCTGAAGAATTAGCAAAAGGTAACGGTATTGCAAATGAATTATATGTAGATAGAGATATCATGGTTCTTGCGAATCCTGAAATTGCAAACTTACCTAACTGGGTAATTGCATTTATTGCAGCGGGTGGTCTTGCAGCAGCATTATCAACAGCAGCAGGTTTATTACTTGTAATTGCATCAGCAATTTCACATGACCTTATGGGTCAAGTTATTTTCAAAGACAAAGAAACTGGGAAATCAACTTTAAATGAGAAAACTGAGTTAATGTGGGCAAGAATTTCAGCTATCGTTGCTATTTGTATAGCCGGTTACTTAGGAATTAACCCTCCAGGATTTGTTGCACAAGTAGTTGCGTTTGCATTTGGTCTAGCAGCAGCAGCATTCTTCCCAACAATTATACTTGGAGTATTTGATAAAAGAATGAACAAAGAAGGTGCTATTGCAGGTATCTTAGTTGGTCTTATCTTTACATTCGGATATATTATCTACTTCGTATTCTTAGGTGGAAAAGCAGAAGATTACTTCTTAGGAATTCACCCAACTGGTATTGGTACAATAGGTACATTATTACACCTTATTGTGGCAGTAATTGTTTCTAGAATGACTCCTGAGCCTCCAGCTCACATTCAAGAACTAGTTGAAAAAATTAGAATCCCTTCAGGTGCTGGTGAAGCTGTAGATCACTAGTCACTTTTACTAAAAAGTATGTCCTTGGGCATACTTTTAGTATTTTTTTATATTATTGATTATAATATAAAAAAATACTAACTTAAGGAATCTAAATGAGCTTACAAGATCAAGAAGCCTTTCTTTCAAATATTCATCCCTTCGAAGTTTTAACAGAAAATCAAATTAACAAATGTATCAAACATATGGATATAGCATATTATCCAAAAGGTAGAGTTCTAATTAGTCCTGAAAAAATCTCTAATCATTTTTTTATAATAATTAAAGGTTCGGTTTATGAATATAAAGAGGATGAAGTTATAATGGATTATCATCAAGAAGATTCTTTTGATGCAAATTCTCTTATTTATAATGAAACTGAAAATACATTCAAAGTACATGAAGACCTAATTTGTTATGAACTTGAAAAAGCTACTTTTTTAAAATTAATTGAAGGAAATGAAAAATTCAAAGATTTCTTTTTAAATAATCTTGTAAATAAAATTCAAACATTAAAAAATAAAGAATATACCTCTGAATTATCTTCTTTTATGATTGCAAAAGTTGATGATACTATTATTCATGAAGCTTGTATTGTAGATGAAGATACAAAACTTATTGATGCTATTGAAAGTTCAATGACATATAAAACATCAACTATAATTGTAAAAAAAGAAGATGATAGTTATGGAATAATTACAGATTCACTTCTAAAAGTAAAAGTATTGTTAGAAGGAAGAAGTTTAAATATTCCAGTAAAAGAGATTGCTGTATTTCCATTAATGACAGTATTTAATGATGATTATTTATTTGATGCTCTAACAATATTAATAAAAAGAAATATCAAAAGAGTTGGTGTAACAAATAATCAAGGAGAAATGCTAGGAGTAGTAGAACAAATTGATATTTTGTCACATTTTGCTAATAATACTTATGTTGTAGATACAAAAATAAAGAAAGCCAAAACAATAGAAGACTTAAAAACCTCAAGTAATGATTTAATAAATATAATCAAAAGTTTACAAGCAAAAGGTGTAAAAGTAAATCACATCTCAAATTTAATCGGGCAATTAAATACAAAAGTTTATCAGAAATTATATCAATTAGTAGTACCAAAAGAGTTACAAAAAGATGCATGTTTAATAGTAATGGGAAGTGAAGGAAGAAATGAACAAATTATAAAAACTGATCAAGATAATGCACTTGTTGTAAAAGATGGAATAGATGTAGCTGTATATCGTCCATATATGGATAAACTAACCGCTCATTTAATAGACTTCGGTTATCCACCTTGCGAAGGAAATATTATGGTTTCAAATCCATTTTGGTGTAAAACCGTAAGTGAATACAAAAATGAAACAAAAAGATGGATTGAAGCACCTGATATGCAAAACTATATGGATTTAGCAATATTCTTTGATTCCTTTGCTGTTGCAGGAGATAAGCAATTATTGATAAATTTAAAAGATGATTTATTTGATAAACTTCATGATAAAGATGTCTTTATGGCATATTTTGCAAAAGCTACTTTAACTTTTGATACACCAAGCACTGTTGCAAATTTTATGACAAAAGTTCATTATATTGATATTAAAAAAACTGCAGTATTCCCAATTGTACAAGGAATTCGTTCTTTAGCTTTAAGGGAAAAAATTAGGGAAACTACAACT
Source organism: Poseidonibacter lekithochrous (assembly GCF_018861145.1). Lineage (GTDB taxonomy): Bacteria > Campylobacterota > Campylobacteria > Campylobacterales > Arcobacteraceae > Poseidonibacter > Poseidonibacter lekithochrous_A. Next base: position 54,644 of record NZ_JAHKQT010000030.1, on the reverse strand, counting down.
GTAAAAAGAATTAAAATCTTAGAACAGAAAAAAATCCTAGAAAAAGAAAAAGCGGATGAGTTACTAGAGGCATTTGATGTTGTAAATACATTAAGATTAAAATCTCAACTTGAAAAATTACTTGAAAATAAAAAAATAAACAATGAAATAGATACTCATCATTTAGGAAAAATAGAAAGAGATTTATTAAAAGATTCTTTTAAAATAGTAAATGATTTTAAAAAGTTTATTAGCTATTCTTTTAAAATAGATAAGATTTCATAATGTTTGCAAAATTTTTTAAAAACTGGAATAGAAAAAAATTAAAAGATAAAAAATATGATTTTTTATTTGATGATCCTATTCCTAATGAATATGTATGCTTAGACTGTGAAACAACAGGATTAAATCCAAAAAAAGATGAAATACTTTCAATTGGAGCAGTTCATATAAAAGAGAATAAAGTAATCATGAGAAAAACTTTTAATATCTTTGTAAAACCCTCTAAAAATATAAGTGCCGAATCTATAAAAATTCATAGAATAAGACCTATAGATTTAGAAAATGCAGTTAGTCCAGAAGAAGCTATTCTAAAAATACTAGACTTTATAGGTTCAAGACCAATTGTGGGTTATTATATTAAATTTGACATTGCGATGATTTCAAAATATACAAAACAATATATTGGAGTAAAATTACCAAATGAAAGTATTGAAGTATCATCAATGTATTTCAAATCAAAAAAGAAAACAAGTGAATATGAATTTATTGATTTGAAATTTGATACTATATTAAAAGAATTAAATATTCCAACTCTTGGGAAACATGATGCATTAAATGATGCAATAATGACGTCTATGATGTTTTTAAAACTTAAAGATGTTACACCTGCAAAAACCACTTTTTACACTAGTTAAAAAAATATATATAAGATAGAGGAATAAATAAGCCATTTATTCTCTCTTATATAGCTTCTAAAAGTTACATATTCACTCTTATTAATTTAAATGTTTCTTAAATTCACAAAATAAAAGTATGAACTAAATTACTCTTTGTATTATTAGACTTTATTTTATTCAATACTATGTTTTTTAATTTAATAAGCAAGTATTTAAAACTTGAATAAAAAAGTAAAGGATCCAAATATGAATGATGAGTTAGTACAACGAATCAAAGACAACCCAAAATATCAAGAACTGATTAAAAAAAGATCTGGCTTTTCTCTTAAGCTGGCAATTTTTGTATTAGTTATGTTTTATGCTTTTATTTTAACAATTGCATTTGAACCAACTTTATTAGCTACAAAAACTGGTGATGGAGTTATGACTATTGCATTCCCAATTGCAGCTGCAATTATTGTAATAAGTTTTATTACAACACTAATTTATGTTAGACGTGCAAATGGCGAATTTGAAGATTTAACAAACCAAGTTAGAGAAGATATAAAGGATGCATTATAATGTTTAGAATTTTAACACTTATTTCAATTTTTGCAATTGCTGCATTTGCTGCTGGTGATGCTACATTTGAAGCTACTAAAAGAGATATTAATATTCCTGCAATTGTAATGTTCTTTATTTTTATTGGAGCAACACTTGGAGTTACATACTGGGCAGCTAGTAAAACAAAATCTGCTAGTGATTTTTATACAGCTGGTGGTGGAATAACTGGTTTCCAAAATGGTATGGCTATTGCTGGTGATTATATGTCAGCTGCATCTTTCTTAGGACTTTCAGGTTTAGTTTATCTAAAAGGTTATGATGGTTTAGTTTATGCAGTTGGATTTTTAGTTGGTTGGCCTGTAATTTTATTTTTAATGGCAGAAAAACTAAGAAACTTAGGAAAATTTACTTTTGCTGATATTGCTGCATTTAGACTTGGTCAAAAAGAGATTAGAGTTTTAGCTGCATTTGGTTCTTTATCAGTTGTAACTTTATACTTAATTGCTCAAATGGTTGGTTCTGGAAAACTTATTCAGGTATTATTTGGTTTAGAATATGAATATGCAGTTATGCTTGTTGGTGTTATGATGATAATTTACGTAACTTTTGGTGGTATGCTTGCAACTACATGGGTACAAATTATTAAAGCTATCTTATTACTTTCAGGTGTTACATTTATGGCATTTATGATTTTACAACAATTTAATTTTGACTTCACATTATTAGCAACTAAAGCTGTTGAAACACATACATTAGGTCAAGATATTATGGCACCTGGAGGATTTATATCTGATCCAATTTCTGCTATATCTTTAGGTCTTGCGTTAATGTTAGGAACTGCAGGTTTACCTCATGTTCTTATGAGATTCTTTACAGTTGGTAATGCTAAGGAAGCTAGAAAATCTGTTGTTTATGCAACTGGTTTTATTGGTTACTTCTATTTAGTTATTGCTGTTATTGGTCTTGGTGCTATAGTTTTCCTAAACTCTGATGCAGGAGCTCAATACTTTGTTGATGGAAAGTTATTCGGTGGAAATAATATGGCAGCTATTCACTTATCACATGTAGTTGGCGGAGATATTTTCTTAGGATTTATTTCAGCTGTTGCTTTTGCTACTATTTTAGCAGTTGTTTCAGGACTTACACTTGCAGGTGCATCTGCAATCTCTCATGATATTTACGCAAATGTAATTATGAAAGGTAAAGCTAACGAAGAGATGGAAATGAAAGTTTCTAAAAGAGCAGTAATAGTTATTGGTGTTGTAGGAGTTGCTTTAGGTATTGCTTTTGAACATCAAAATATTGCATTTATGGTTGGACTTGCATTTGCCATTGCAGCCTCTGCAAATTTCCCAATTCTTTTCTTATCAATTTATTGGTCAAAATTAACTACAAGAGGTGCATTTATTGGTGGACTTATGGGTCTTATCACTGCTGTTATTCTTGTAATATTAGGTCCTGTTGTTTGGGTTTCTGTATTAGGAAACGAAGAAGCTATCTTCCCGTACAAACATCCTGCACTGTTCTCTGTTGCAGTTGCATTTATTAGTATTTGGTTCTTCTCAATTACTGATAAATCTCAAAGAGCAAAAGATGAAATTCATGCCTTTGAAGCACAAAAAGTTAGAGCGGAAACTGGTTTCGGTGCTGACGGTGCAGTTGATCACTAAAACAATTACAAAAGAGAGTTTTTCTCTTTTGTAACATATATAATTTATATATCACTTTTTGTAACATAATATATAACTTTTTTACATATTATAATTATATAAATTTAATCTTAAAATTTAATACTAAATTTAATAATTTATAAAAATATTTTTTGTTACATTTCTACTTATATTACACAATTTATACACTTTTTTTCTAATTTTTTTAACCTTACATAATAGTTTCTATGTTACATTTAATAACTATTATCTTATTTGCTATTTTATTGCTATTAATATTATTAGCATTTAGTCAGATAAGTATAAAAAATAAATATAAATATCTAAATATATTTATATTAAAAAAGGAAGCAGAATGAATGACGAATTAGTAGAGAGAATCGAAAATAACCCAAAATATCATGAACTAGTTTCTAAAAGAAATAGTTTAGGTATTAAATTAGGTATTTTTGTACTAGTTATGTTTTATGCATATATTTTAACAATTGCATTTAACAAAGAAATTTTAGCAACAAAAATTGGTGATGGACTTACAACAATAGCCTTTCCTATTGCATTAGCAATTTTAGTGATTAGTTTTATTACAACTCTTATTTATGTAAGAAAAGCAAATGGTGAATTTGAAGATTTAACTAATGATATAAAAAATGATGTAAAGGATTTAATTTAATGTTTAAAATATTAGCGCTAATAACTATATTTGCATTATCTGTTTTTGCAGCAGGTGAGGCAGAATTTGAAGCTGTAAAAAGAGAACTTAATGTTACTGCAATCGTTATGTTCCTTGTTTTTATTCTTGGTACTTTAGGTATTACGTATTGGGCTGCAAAGAAAACAAAATCAGCAAGTGACTTTTATACAGCAGGTGGTGGAATTACTGGTTTCCAAAATGGTTTAGCAATTGCTGGTGATTATATGTCAGCTGCTGCATTTCTTGGAGTATCAGGACTTATTTATTTAAAAGGTTATGATGGAGTTATCTATGCTGTATCATTCTTAGTAGGTTGGCCAATTATTCTTTTCTTTATGGCTGAAAAATTAAGAAACTTAGGTAAATTTACTTTTGCTGATATTGCTGCATATAGATTAGCACAGAAAGAAATTAGAACATTAGCTGCATTTGGTACTTTATCTGTTGTAATTTTATATCTTATTGCTCAAATGGTAGGAGCTGGTAAACTTATTCAAGTACTATTTGGTATGGAATATGAGTATGCGGTAGTTCTTGTTGGTGTAATGATGATTATTTATGTTACTTTTGGTGGTATGCTTGCAACTACTTGGGTACAAATAATTAAAGCTTGTTTATTATTATCAGGTGTTTCTTTTATGGCAATTATGATTCTATATACTTATGATTTTAACTTTGAATCTTTAGCAGTTGCTGCAACTGAAAATCATAGTGATGGTGAAGCTATACTTGCTCCTGGTGGATTCATTTCAGATCCTATTTCTGCTATTTCTTTAGGTATGGCTTTAATGTTAGGAACAGCTGGTTTACCTCATGTACTTATGAGATTCTTTACAGTTGGTAATGCTAAAGAAGCTAGAAAATCTGTTGTTTATGCGACTGGTTTTGTTGGTTATTTTTGGGTAATTATTACTATTGTTGGGTTTGGTGCAATTGCTTTCTTAAACTCAGCAGATGGTGCACAATATTTTGTAGATGGTAAATTGTTTGGTGGAAACAATATGGCTTCAATTCACTTATCTCATATGTTAGGTGGGAATCCATTCTTAGGATTTATTTCAGCTGTTGCTTTTGCTACAATTTTAGCAGTTGTATCGGGACTTACATTATCAGGAGCAAGTGCAATTTCACACGATCTTTATTCTAATGTAATTAACCCAAATGCTACTGATGAACAAGTTGTTAAACTTTCAAAAATCACAGTAATTGTTGTAGGTATTCTAGGTGTTATATTTGGTATTGCATTTGAACAACAAAATATTGCTTATATGGTAGGTCTTGCATTTGCTATTGCAGCATCAGCAAACTTCCCAATTTTATTCCTTTCAATTTATTGGAGAGGATTAACAACAAGAGGTGCATTTATTGGTGGATTTATTGGATTAATTACAGCAGTTACGCTAGTAGTTATTGGACCAATTGTTTGGGTAGATATTTTAGGAAATGCAGAAGCATTATTCCCATATAAATATCCTGCATTATTCTCTGTTACAACTGCATTTATAGCAATCTGGATTTTTTCTAAAACTGATAATTCTCAAAGAGGAAAAGATGAAAAAGAAATGTTTAGAGCTCAAAATATTAGAGCAAATACAGGTATTGGGTCAGCAGGTGCGGTTGATCACTAGTACTAAAAAAAGATTAAAGAGTTATTCTCTTTGATCTTTTTTATTTAACTTAAATTGAGTATTATTAAAAGTATTTAAATAAAATATTTTTAATAATAATTAAGGAAAAGATATGAGTATTTTAGAGCAAAAAACATTTTTAAGATCAATTCACCCTTTTGAACATTTAAATAAAGTTCAACTAGAAAATTTCGCTCAAAGTATTGATATTGTATATTTTAAAAAAGATGAAATAATACAGAAAAGTGAAATCCAACCAACTCATTTATACTTTGTTTTAAAAGGTATAGTTCAAGAAAGAAATGAGGAAGAAGTATTATCTATTTTTCAGAAAAAAGAAATTTTTGATCCTGTTTCATTAATTGAAAACTATTCAAAAAATACTTTTATAACTGTACAAGAAACAATTTGTTATGCCCTTCCTAGAGAAATATTTATTGAAACATTACATGAAAATGTTGAATTAGAAAGCTATTTTTTCCAAACTATCTCACAAAAATTGAATAAAAACATTCATAATGAAAAAAATAAAGAGATGGCAAATATTATGATTGCAAAAGTAAAAGATGCAAAAATACATAAAGCCGTAATAATTGATTCGCAGAGAACTATTTTTGAAGCTGCAACAATAATAAAAAAAGAAAAAGTCCCTACTTTACTTTTAAAAGATAATGAGGGAGAAATTTATATTGTTACGGATTCTGATTTTAGAGAAAAAGTTATTCTAAATAGAATGGATTTTGATACTGAGATTATAAAGATTGCATCAAAAGGGATAATTCATGTTAATGAGAATGATTTCCTCTTTAATGCACAATTAATTATGGCTAAATTTGGTATGAAAAGAGTTGTAGTCAAAAACGATAAGAAAGAAATTGTAGGAATTCTTGATCAAATTTCTTTATCTTCATTTTTTGCAACTAATACTTTTGCAGTATCAAATGAAATAGTTCATGCAGAAACAGTTGAAGAACTTAAAGTTGCTTCACATTCATTTATCAAAATAATTAAATCCCTTAATGCAAAAGGGGTAAAAATTGAATTTATTTCTAAATTAATAAATCAGTTAAATAAAAAACTTCTAAATAAACTATATAAACTTTTAGCACCAAAAGAGTTAGTTAATAGTTCATGTTTAGTTGTGATGGGAAGCGAAGGTAGAGGGGAACAAATACTAAGAACTGACCAAGACAATGCTTTAATTATAGATGATACATGTACCTTAGATGAAAAATCTATTCAAGAATTTACACATATATTTACTGAAACTTTAGTTGATTTTGGTTTTCCTAGATGTAAAGGTAATATAATGGTATCAAATCCTTATTGGTGTAGAAAAAAATCTGATTTTAAAGATTTAATTTACTCATGGATAAATGAACCAAGTCCAGATAATCTAATGAATACAGCAATATTCTTTGATGCTGCATGTGTATCGGGAAATAAAGAATTATTATCGAAATTAAAAGAATATTTATTTAATGCAGGAGGTAACTCGCAAACTTTTAATGCAAATTTTGCAAAAGTTATTTCAAATTTTGATGTTCCATTAGGATTTTTTGATGGCTTTATTGTTGATTCAAAAAATAGTATACACCAAAATGAACTTGATATTAAAAAAGGTGGAATTTTTATAATTGTTCAAAGTATTAGAGCTTTATGTTTAGAAAAGCATATATTTAAAACAAATACTGCAAAAAGAATTGAAGCACTAAGTGAAAAAAATGTATTTGATGAAGAAAGTGCACAAGAGTTAATCATGGCATTTAACTTTTTATCAAACCTAAAACTTAAATTTAATCTAATCAAAGTTGATAGTCAAGAAGAAATAGATAATTATATAAATCCTGATAATTTAAATACAATGGAAAAAGAATTATTAAAAGATTCCTTTAAAATTGTAATTAAATTAAAAAAGAAACTAGATTATCATTTTAAGTTAAATTATGTTTAAAAGTATTTCAAACTATTTTAATAGAAAAAAATTAAAGGATGAAAAATATTCATATCTTTTTAATAAACCACATCCTGATGAGTATGTATGTTTTGATTGTGAAACAACAGGTTTAGACCCTAAAGTTGATGATATAGTTTCTATTGGTGCTGTAATTATTAAAAATAACACCGTTATTTCTAGTAAAAAATTTGTGAAATTTGTAAAACCAAAAACAAAATTACAAGTAGCCTCAATTAAAATACATCACATAAGAGAGTGTGATTTAGAAGAAGCTGAAGATATTGATGACGTAATTGAAGAGTTTCTAGAATATATTGGAAATAGGACACTTGTTGGATATTACTTAGAATTTGATATATCTATGATTAATAAATATATTAAATCAAAATTAGGAATTACTCTTCCAAATAAAACCCATGAAGTGTCAGCTATATATTATGATTATAAAATGGAAAAAATTCCTCAAGGAAATATTGATTTGAGATTTAATACAATTATGAAAGATCTTCAGATACCTTTTATGGGTAAACATGATGCTTATAACGATGCTATTATGACTTCTTTAATATTCATTAAACTTAAAAACTTTCCAAAAATAAAAATAAATTAAATTAAATTAAAACTCAAAAGGACTATATATGTTAATATTTGTATTAAATGCAGGCTCGTCTTCTTTAAAATATCAATTAATTCATGCACAAACAGCTGAAATTAAAGCAAGTGGTATTGTTGAAAGAATTGGTATAGACGGAATTTTAAAACATGAAATTGGTAAAAATAAAAAGATAACTTTTGAGATTCCAATGCCGACACATAAAGAAGCAATCAATTTTATTTTACATACATTAACCCATGAAGAAACGAAAGTTATAGATAACATTAAAGAAATAAAAGCAATAGGACACAGAGTCGCTCATGGTGGAGAATATTTTCATAAGTCAGTTATAGTTGATGACAATGTACTAAAAAGAATTGAAGATCTTATTCCTCTTGCACCATTACATAATCCCGCAAATATTTTAGGTATGAAACTTTGTCAGGAAATTATGCCAAATATTCCTAATATTGCAGTTTTCGATACAGCTTTTCATCAAACAATGCCTGAAATGCATTTTTTATTCCCAGTTCCACATGAAGATTATACAGAACACCATTTAAGAAAATATGGATTCCATGGAACTAGTCATAGTTATGTTTCGAATGAAGCAATAAAACTGTTAGGTAATAAAAAGAATTCTAAAATAATTGTTTGTCACTTAGGTAATGGAGCATCTATCTGTGCAATTAAAGATGGAAAGTCAATAAATACAACAATGGGATTAACCCCACTAGGTGGGTTAATGATGGGTACAAGATCTGGAGACATAGATGCAGGAGTAATACCATATCTAATGGATAGAAAAGGCATGGATACTCATCAAATTATAGATTATCTAAATAAGAAATCAGGAATTTTAGGAGTTTCAGGAATTAGTTCTGATTTAAGAGAAATTATAAGCGCAGCAAATGATGGAGATGAAAGAGCAAAAGTCACTATAAATATGATGGCAAATAGAGTAAAAAAATATATTTGTTCATATTCGGGACTATTAAGTCAAGCTGATGCAATATGCTTTACAGCAGGTATGGGTGAAAATTCTCCTTTACTTAGAGAAAAAGCTTGTTCTGGATTAGAATTTATGGGAATTGAATTAGATAAATCAAAAAATGATAGTTTAAGTAATGGGAATAGAGAAATAAGTAAAAAAGATTCTAAAACAAAAATCTATATAATTCCGACTAATGAAGAGTTTGTAATAGCTCAAGATACTTATAAATTAATAAAAAACTTATAAGTTATAACTTACTATAAGGAGTAAGACTAATAAACTTAGTCTACTTTCTTTACTTCAAATTATAAATTATTATATTTAGTCATTATCAATTTTGTTTTTTCTATATTTAAACCAGCTTTTGAACTAGCATCCTGTAAACTTTCGTTTTCTTTTAGAAGTCTTAATAAAACTTCGATTTTTTTGTTTGTTTTTATATGTGTAATTGACATATTATTCCTTTTGTTCTCTAATTAATATAGAGTAATCAAAAGATAAAAATGAGCTTTTTTGTATAAATGTGTAATATCAATGGGCAAAACGAGCAGTAATTAATAAAAGTCATAAAATAACAGATGAAACTCTTATTCATCTTAAGTGAAGTTATTATAACTTAAAAAAAGATAAAATGCAAGCGAATACATCTTAAATTATAATAAATAGATAAAAAGAACAATTCTAATGCAAATAAATTAATTAACATTCTATTTTAGTTATCATGAACAAAAATTGTACATTTTTAAGACATTGAGATATTTACACCTTTCTTTAAATCCCTTTATATAGTGCTTTTATTACAAAATTACTCATCTTCAATATTTTTGAAATTTAATGTATGTTTTATGTACTTTTTCAAGAAAAAGATATACAATGTAAATAGAAAAAGATTATAAAACAATGCTATCTTTTTGCTATTGTTTTAGTATATAATCTTTCACTAAAATCTAATAAACAAGGATTACTTAATGGGTTTAATTGAAAATATCAAGGAAAAAGCAAAGTTACAATTAAGAACAATTGTTCTACCTGAGTCAGAAGACGAAAGAGTACTTAAAGCTACACAACAAGTATTAGAGGAAAAAACAGCTAATGTAGTTTTAATTGGAAATGAAGATACAATTAAAAAAGATGCATTAGCATGTGGTGCTAATATTGATGGTGCAACTATTATCGATCCTAAAAAATTTGATAATATTGACACTTATGTTAATGAATTAGTTGAACTTAGAAAGAAAAAAGGTTTAACTAAGGAAGAAGCTAGAGAGATTATGACAACAGAACCTAGATTCTTTGGTTGTATGATGGTAAGACTTGGAGCAGCTGATGGCTTAGTTGCTGGTTCAAACTCTCCAACTGCTGATGTTTTAAAAGCTGCTATTCATGTAATTAAAACAGCTCCTGGAATAAACACTGTTTCATCTGCATTTATTATGGAAACAGCTGATGGTAAATTTGGAGATAATGGATTATTACTTTTTGCAGACTGTGCAGTAATACCTGAACCAAATGCTGAACAATTAGCTGATATTGCTTGTGCAACTGCTGCAACTGCTGCATCTGTTGTTGGCTTAGACCCTAGAGTTGCAATGTTATCATTTTCAACAAAAGGAAGTGCGAATCATCCATTAGTTGATAAAGTTCAATATGCTGTTGATTTATTAGAAGATAGAAATGTTGATTTTGCTTTTGATGGTGAAATGCAAGCAGATGCTGCAATTGTTGAAGCAATTGGAGCTAAAAAAGCACCAGGTTCTGAAGTAGCTGGAAAAGCAAATGTACTGGTATTCCCTGATTTACAATCTGGAAATATTGGATATAAACTAGTTCAAAGATTTGCAGGAGCGGCTGCTCATGGACCAGTAGTTCAAGGTTTAGCAAAACCTGTTAATGACTTATCACGTGGTTGTTCTATTGAAGATATTTCAAACCTTGTAGCTATTACAGCAACTCAAATTAAATAATTATAAATTAAAAGGAATAATATATGTTAGTATTTATCTTAAACGCAGGAAGTTCATCTTTAAAGTATCAATTAATGAATCCATTAACTAAAGAAGTTTTAGCTGTTGGACTATGTGAAAGAATCGGAATTGATGGTGTTTTAAAACATGAATTTGGTAATGATCAAAAACTTAAAATAGAAGTTCCAATGCCAACACATAAAGAAGCAATTGAATTAGTTTTAAAAACGTTATGTGATGGTGAAGGTAAAGTAATTAATTCAATTAATGATATCGATGCTATTGGACATAGAGCTGTTCATGGTGGAGAAGAATTTGCATCTTCTGTTATGGTATCTCCTAAAGTAATTGAAACAATGAAAAAACTAATTCCATTAGCACCTTTACATAATCCTGCAAATATTATGGGTATGGAAATTTGTCAACAATTAATTCCTGGAAAACCAAATGTTGCAGTTTTTGATACAGCATTCCACCAAACTATGCCTGATTATGCGTATATGTATGCATTACCTTATGATCAATATACTAAACATGGTATTAGAAAATATGGATTCCATGGAACTTCACACTACTATGTATCAAATGAAGCTCAAAATATGTTAGATAAAAAACATAATACTAGAGTTATCGTTTGTCACTTAGGAAATGGTTCTTCTGTATCTGCTGTATTAAATGGTAAATGTATTGATACCTCTATGGGGCTTACTCCTGTTCAAGGTTTAATGATGGGAACAAGAGCTGGTGATGTTGGAGCAGGTGCACTTTCATATATGATGAGTCAAGAAAACTTAACTATCGATGGTGCTCTTGATGTTATGAATAAAAAATCAGGAATTTTAGGTATTTCAGGTCAATCTTCAGATTTAAGAGAAGTACTTGAAGGTATGCAAGCTGGTGATGATAGATGTAGATTAGCGGTTGAAATGGTAGCTTACAATATTAAAAAATATGTTGGAGCTTATGTTGCGGCACTTGATGGTATTGATGCATTATGTTTTACAGGTGGTATTGGTGAAAACTCAGCATTAATCAGAGAAATTGTTTGTGCGGGTCTTGATGGTATGGGGTTAAATATTGATCCAACTAAAAATAATAGAAGATCTCAAGAACCTAGAGATATTGCTACAAATAGTTCAGGAGCAAGAATCTTTGTTATTCCTACAAATGAAGAATATGTTATTGCAAATGATACATATAAAATTGTTTCAGGACTTGAAAAATAATCTCTTTTAATCATAAAAGATAAAGGCAAAAAAAGCCTTTATCTTTTACCTTGTTTTTGAAGCGTTAGTAATTCTTCTATTTCTAGTATTTCGAGGATTTTTAGTTTCATTATCTTTTTGTTTTTTTACTTCATTTTCCCATTTAGAAATCAAAGATTTACTTTCATCATTTTTACTAACTCTTTTTTTCTCTGGAAATTTTATATTTGTTTTATTCTTACTCTCTACTTTGTTTTTCTCTGGACTTGAATTTGTTCTACTTCTTGACCTAGAATTTGAATCATTATTTGGTTTATTTTTAGCTCTATTATTTGATCTTTCATTAGTCTTTTTCTGAATATTTGGCTTAGCTAGTTTTGGTAAAGTAAATCCCTCAACAGGAACAACATCAATTGATTTTTTAATAAGCTTTTCAATATCAGTTAAAAAGAAATATTCATCACTACAAACTAAAGACATAGCAACACCTTCATTCCCAGCTCTTCCTGTTCTTCCTATTCTATGAACATAATCTTCCGAGACATTTGGTAATTCAAAGTTTACAACATGGGGTAAAAGTGCAATATCAATACCACGTGCAGCAATATCAGTAGCTACTAAAACTCTTATATCTTTTGATTTAAAATTACTTAATGCTTTTGTCCTAGCACCTTGTGATTTATTACCATGAATAGCAGCTGCTGTGATACCTTCTTTATTTAAAAACTCAGCTAATTTATTAGCACCATGTTTTGTTCTTGTAAAAACTAAAACCTGATTCCATTTACCTTCACTAATTAAGTGAGATAATAGATGTTTTTTTGTGTCTTTATTTACATAATGAACCACTTGACTTACTTGATTAGAAGATGCATTTCGTCTTTCGACTTCAACTATTTTTGCATTATTTAATAAACCTTCAGATAATTTTTTAATTTCATCTGAAAATGTTGCAGAGAAAAGAAGTGTTTGTCTATGTTTTGGAATTATTGCAATAATTTTTTTCATATCATGAATAAAACCCATATCTAACATTCTATCTGCTTCATCAAGAACAAAGAATTCAACTCTTGAAAGGTCAATACATTTTTGACCAACTAAATCTAATAGTCTTCCAGGTGTAGCAATTACGATATCAACACCCTTTCTTAAAATTGCTTTTTGGGGATTGATTCCAACTCCACCAAAAATAACTGCTGATTTTAGAGGTAGGTATCTACTATATGCTTCTATATTTTCTGCAACTTGTGAAGCTAACTCTCGAGTAGGAGTTAATACAAGTGCTTTAACATAATGTTTTTCTTTAACTGTACTTTTCTTTTTACTTAAAGTGTCTAATAAGGGAAGAGTAAAAGCTGCAGTTTTTCCTGTACCAGTTTGTGCTGCGGCTAAAATATCATGTTTATCTAAAACGATTGGGATTGCTTGTTCTTGAATTGGAGTTGGTTGTGTATAACCTTGTTCTTCAATTGCTTTTAGGATATCTTGGTTTAATCCAAGTTCTGTAAATGTCATTAATTACCTTTAGTTTGTTATCTAACAAGAAACAATATCTAGTCTAGTTCATTAATTAAATATTAGAAATATCAAAAATTTAGGGAAACAAAGAATAGGGAAGATTAATTACTAGAATTTTTCTGAAGTATAGCACAATAAAAGAAATTTAACAAATATTTAAAAAAGATTAAAAGAAGTAAGACAAATCCTACTTCTTTTATCTTAGTAAGCTTTTAAGCTAGAACTAAAACTCATAGAAACTTTTGATACAACTTGACTCATAAATTTATCAAGGAATTTATCAAATTTATCTTGTTTTTGCCAAATAGCATTATCAACTTTTGAAAGTTTTACAATTGAGTCTTGAGCACTAGAAATTGTAGCAACCTCATCAACAAGACCTACTTTTTTTGCTTGTGATGCTGTAAATATTTTTGCATCTGCAAATTGTGTATGATTATTAACATCAAGTTCTCTTGCATTTGCTACATCTTGAATAAACATATTATAAGTATCATCAATTACACTTTGTAACTGATCTTTTTCATAATCAAACCATTTTCGCGTTGGCGTTCCTGATTCTTTATATTTTCCTGCTTTTACAGTTTGAGTAGAAACACCAATTTTTTGCATCAACTCTTCTGTATTAATACCTTGCATTATTACTCCAATAGAACCCACCATTGAACCAGGATTTGCAATAATTTTATCTGCCCATATTGAAGCATAGTATGAACCACTAGCTATTACTCCACTTGCATATACTACAACCGGTTTAATAGCTTTTAACTCTTTGATAGCATAAGCTAGTTCAACTGATGGTGCTACAGCACCGCCTGGAGAATTAACAATAAATAAAACACCTTTAATATTCGTATTTTGTTTTGCTTTCTCTATTTCATCTAATGTTTTACTTACATCTAAAATTGGACCAAATAGCTCAATTTTTTGTAAATTTGCAACTTCAAATGTTCCATTATCATTCAATTTATCACTTGGACTATATATAATAAAATACATAATAGTTAAAAAAACTATTGTTTTAAAATACTTAGTTATAAAATCTAAAATTGCAATAATGGGAGAGAATAATATTTTAAAAAAATTAAACAATAACTCCTCCTATAATAGTTTTATTTACAGATTTAGTATGTAAAATAATTTGCATAGCTAAATCTTCTTTATCTTCAACCTCATCAGCTAACTTAAAAGATATAATATCCGCATCTTTATGTTTTTCTAGTACACCTTTATTTAATCCTAATGCCTTACTTCCATTTATTGTGGCAGCTTTTAGTAGTTTTTTTGAAAGTTCAACTATATTTTCATTAGAATGAATCATTAAAGCTGTTCGTAACTCATCAAACATAGATAATGAATTATTTGAACTTAAACCATCAGTTCCAATTGAAAAATCAATACCTTCAAGTTTTGATAAGTCTAATTTAGAATTATTCAACACCCTATTTGATGTAGGACAATGATTAATAACAGCACCTAAAGATTTAATTTTTTCAAAATCATTAGCACTAGCTTCCACACAATGTGTAAAAGATAATTTCTTAACATTTGAAAAGTGAGTTAAAAATTCCATAGGTTTTGTAACTGCTTTAGTTTGATTTAAAAAGTTTTTAAAAAACTCTATAAATAAACCTTCATCTTTATGTAACCATTCAAACTCTTCAGGAGATTCTAAAAAGTGTGTTGAAACGCTCAAGTCTTCTGCTTTTGCTAATGCTAAACTTTCCCTTACTAAAAAGGGATGTACTGAATATGGTGAATGAATTGCAACTGCTGGAATAAAGTTTTTTGAAGTATTTAATTTTGCAGAACTTAGCCTACTTTTAAAATCAGCAAATAATGTATCGGCCATATCTGCTTTACTACCTATTACTTCACAAAAGAATACTGTATTTAAAGGAGACTTTACGCAAGCTTCTAAATCAAATGAATAAGATGATATAGCACCAATTGTAGTAGTTCCTGTCTTTTTCATTCTGTCTAGTTTAATTGAAATTAGTTTATTTGTAGCTTTTTCAATTAAAGTATCTCTATTTTTAATGACAGAATTTAACCAAGATAGAAAATTACCATATTTTAGTGTTGTTGAGTTTGCAGAAAATTCTAAATGTACATGAGAATTAATAAGTCCAGGCATTAAAACTGAATTTGATTCAGCCTCTAAAACTTCTTCATTTGGATATTTATTTCGAATATTATCTATTGTATCTATATCAACTATTTTATCTTCAAAAACAATAGCACCATTTTTAATGATGCTAAAATTTTCATCGCAGGTAATAACCCAGTTTGCACTTAATATATTCATAAGTTAATGATTATTCTGTTACTTCTTGTTGTTGCGCTTCTTCAACAGCTTTAATTTCAGAAATGATTTGCATTAATGCAATTAATCCCATATGATAACCAAAAGGTCCAAATCCAGAAATTACACCAGTAGTTGCAGATGCAGTTAATGATTTTTGTCTAAACTCTTCTCTTTTATAAATATTTGAAATATGTACTTCAACTGTTGGAAGTTCAACTGCACTTAAAGCGTCTTTTATAGCAATAGATGAGTGAGAATATGCTGCTGGATTAATTAAGATTCCATCAACTGTTCCTAAACATTCTTGAACTCTATCAACAATTTCACCTTCTAAGTTTGATTGAAAAAATTCTAATTCAACTCCATTTTGTGAAGCTGCATTTTTTAATTGATCATGAATTTGTTCTAAATTCATTGGACCATAAATGTGTTGTTCTCTGATACCTAACATATTTAAGTTTGGTCCTTGAATTACGGCTATTTTCATATTATATTCCTTTTATAAAATTTAGGTAAGATTATATTTAAATTAACGTTAAACCCTACCAAAGAGAGAGCTATTATGAAGAATTTTATTTTACTAGATGAAAATGCAGTATATTTTGAAGCAAAGTTTTCTTGTGATAATGTAATATACTTATCATTAAATAATGATAAGTATTTTATTACAGATGCAAGATATACAACCGAAGCAAAGGAGTTTGCAAAGAATTGTGAAGTTATTGAGTCATCAAACTTAATACAAACAGCAAAAGAAATATTAATAAAAAACAAAATAAAAAAAATTACATTTGATCCAAATGATTTTAAATACTCAACATATATAAATATGACAAAGAATTTAAAAACTAAATTTGTAGCAATACCTAGTTTTTCAAAACAAAAAAGAATTATTAAAAGTGATGAAGAAATAAAGTTGTTAAAAAAAGCTGCAAAATTAGGTCGTGAAGGATTTAAAGAACTTGCAAAGTTTATAAGAAAAAATGGATATAAACAAACAGAACAATTCTTATTTTTTAAAGGTATTGAAAAAATGAGTCAAAGTGGAAAACTAGATTTAAGCTTTGATCCAATTATTGCAATAAATGAAAATGCAGCAAAACCACATGCCTTACCTACTTCAAAAAAATTAAAAAAAGATGCTTTAATATTAGTTGATGCTGGAGTTAAGTACAAGAGATATTGTTCAGATAGAACTTGTGTTACAAGTGCAAACTTTGAAAAACTGTCATTTAAAAGAGAGCAAAGATTTAAAAATAAAAAACATCAAAAGATTTATGATTTAGTTTATAAAGCTCAATTAAATGCTATAGAAAATGCAAAAGTTGGAATGAAAGCATCACAAATAGACGCACTTACTAGAAATGTAATTGAAAAAGCTGGTTATGGAAAATATTTTATTCATAGTACTGGCCATGGAGTTGGACTTGATATTCATGAGTTCCCAAATATAAATTCTAAATCTGATGTAATTATTGAAGATAATATGGTTTTTACTATTGAACCTGGTATTTATTTACCTAAAGAGTTTGGAGTAAGAATCGAAGATACAGTTGTTATGAAAAATGGTAAAGCTATAATACTTTAGTTAATTTAAAAATATAGAAAAAGAGAGAAATTTGAAAAAAAAATTAAGTGAGAGATTAACACTTTATAAAACTAATATGTTTCCATATATTTCAAAAAATAATTCAAGAAAAAAATATATTGCAACTATTGGTATTGGGGGAAATGTGGGAAATGTGAAAAAAACATTTAATAAGCTATTCTTATCTCTAAAAAACAACTCACATTTTCATATCATAAGCACAAGCCCATTACTTTCAAATCCAGCTTTTGGATATACAGAACAAAAAGACTTTTTAAATGGTATAATTGCGCTTAAAACTAATCTTAGTATAAATGATTTTTTTAAAATCACGCAAAGATTAGAAATTAGATACGGAAGAAAACGATCCTTTCAAGATGCGCCTCGAACCTTGGATATAGATATAATATTTTTTGATAATAAAAAAATAAATACAAAAAAACTTATTATTCCACATAAAGACTGGGCAAATAGAGAATCAGTGATTATTCCTTTAAAATATATGATGAAGAGCAGTAGTTGTTCTTTTAATATAAAAAACAAATCAAATATATAAAATTTATAAGGGTAGAGAATGAAGAAAAAAGTAGTTGTAGGAATGTCAGGTGGGGTTGATTCATCTGTTACAGCATTGCTATTAAAACAACAAGGCTATGAAGTAGTAGGCTTATTTATGCGTAACTGGGAATATGGAATTGAAGGTAGTCAATGTCCTAATCGTATAGAGTTTGAAGATGCAAAAAAAGTAGGTAAATTATTAGGAATAGAGGTAATTGGTAAAGACTTTGTTGAGGAATATAGAACTAAAGTTTTTGATGTATTTTTAGAAGGTTTAAAAAAAGGACTTACTCCAAATCCAGATATACTTTGTAATCGAGAGATTAAATTTAATGTATTTTTAAATGAAGCAAAAAAAATGGGTGCAGATATGATTGCAACTGGCCATTATGCAAAAATAGCTAAATATCATGATCACTATGTACTTGATACTCCAAAAGATAGTTCAAAAGATCAAACTTATTTCTTACATGCACTATCAAGTGAACAACTATCCCATGCAATGTTTCCACTTGCTGATTTGACAAAAAAAGAAGTGCGTGAAATTGCAAAAGAACACAATCTAAGTGTAAGTGATAAAAAAGACAGTACAGGTATATGTTTCATTGGTAACCAAAGATTTGATGAATTTATCACTCAACATTTAAAAGCAATTCCAGGAGATATCATAGATGAAAATGGAAAAGTAATAGGAAAACATAAAGGCCTTATCTGTTACACCCTAGGACAGAGAAAAGGTATTGGTCTTGGAGGAATTAAAGAGACTGAATCAGCTGGTCATATCCATAATCCATGGTATGCAGCCAAAAAAGATATGGAGAACAATACATTAACAGTTGTTCAAGACACAAATCACCCTTTACTTATGAACCAAAATGTAGAGGCTAGCCATATGCACTGGGTATTAGATGAATCACCAAAAGTTGGAGACAAATTAATGGCTCAAGTTCGGTATCGTCAGCAAAAACAAGCTTGTACTGTTACATCAGTTAATGATGATAAAGTCTTAATTGAATTTGACAAGCCACAAAGAGCTGTAACTTTGGGACAAAGTCTTGTTTTATATGATGGTGAGTATTGTTTAGGTGGTGGATTTATAAGTAATTACTATAATTAATAAATAAAAAGTATAAGATAATTTAGGAGATTAACTCCTAAATTATCTATTATTAAAATGAATAAGCTAAAGTAGCTGAATATTCTTTATAATCAGAAAGAGAAGAACCTTCTAAATCATAATCAACATATAATAATCCTAAAGATAAAGAATCAGTAAATGAATAACCTGCACTTAAGTTTAACTCATTTGATTCTGAATTTGCTGCAAAATCTGTTTCACCATATAATGCACCTAAATCAACAGCTCCAATAGAATATCCTAAAGAACCATAAGTAGTTTTAGCATCAATTGCATAATTATCACCACCATTATCAAATGGAGTGATATTATCACCATACGTTGCAATACTTCCAACACCCGCTGTATCATCAGTTTTGATATAACCAAGAGCAGCAGAAACTCCTGATAAAGATGTATTTACTTCAATATGTCCAATAGAACCATCTGAACCTACATCTTCACTTGAAGCTGCGTAATGTGCTACAGCACCAAACATATCAGCTGTATATGTCGCTTTTAATCCATAAAAATCAGCTACATCAACAGCAGAATAGAAATATGGATTTAATTCAATTCCATTAAACCCCGTATATTTAGCATCAACTACATATGCTCCATCCTTAACACCTAGATCACTAAAATCACCAATCTCATCTTCATCAGCAGCAGCTTGTTGATTAACATATCCTAAAACTATAGTTGTATCAGGAATTGCAGTAATTCCTGCAACAACAGCTTCATTATAATCACCTAACCATTCTAAATCAATAGCTTGTCTACCTACTGTTAAAGAAAACATCTCATTTGCATATCTTACATAAGCTTCTGTCATTAATGCATCATTTGCTAATGTTCCATCCGATAGTCCATGACCAGCTTCAAAACCAGCTTTTGCAGTTAATCCCATATATGAAGCAGTTTCATATCCTAAATTAATTGTAGCAAACCCTGAATCTGTGTCAGAAGCACTACCTTTTCCATCATGCTCAAGGGCATAAGCTGTTAAAGATCCAGATATAGTACCTTCTTTAAAAGCATTATCAATTGAATCTGCAGAGAAGGCCATTGTTGTAGATAATAATAATCCACTTGCAGCCATACTTAATTTTTTAGTCATATTCATTTTCCTTAGTTTATTTTTTATTAATATAGCGCGTAATATTAATATTCATTTTAGAAGAACAAAAAAATTATAACAGCAATTTGATATTAAACAATCACCTATACTATATATTTTATATACAATTTAATAAAAGATTTTAATTTATATTTCAATAACAATCCATTAAGTACTTTTTAGATAAAATCACAAATATACTCATTCAATTAAGGAAGTTTTTATGTCAAGATATAAATTATTTAGTGGTTCAGCTAACCCTGAATTTGCTGCTAAAGTTGGTAGTTATTTAGGTGTGCCTGTATCTAATGCTACTTGCAAGAAATTTAGTGATGGAGAGATGTCTGTTCAAATTACAGAAAGTGTAAGAGGTCAAGACGTTTATGTTATACAACCTACATGTGCACCAACAAATGACAATTTAATGGAACTATTAATTATGGTAGATGCATTAAAAAGATCAAGTGCAAAATCAATATCTGCTGTAATTCCATACTATGGATATGCAAGACAAGATAGAAAAGCAGCTCCAAGAGTTCCAATTACTGCAAAGTTAGTTGCTGATTTATTAGAAGCTGCTGGAATTACAAGAGTTGTAACTATTGATTTACATGCTGCTCAAATTCAAGGTTTCTTTAATATTCCTGCTGATAACTTATTTGGATCAATTTTATTTGCTAATTATATAAAAGATAAAAACTTAAAAAATCCTATTATTGCTAGTCCAGATATTGGTGGAGTTGCAAGAGCTAGATCTTATGCTGATAAATTAGGATATGACTTAATTATTGTTGATAAAAAAAGAGAAAAAGCCAACGAATCTGAAGTAATGAATATCATTGGTGATGTCCAAGGTAAAGATGTAATCTTAGTTGATGATATGGTTGATACAGCTGGAACACTTGTAAAAGCAGCTGAAGTATTAAAGAAAAAAGGTGCTAATTCAGTAATGGCCTGCTGTACACATGGTGTTCTTTCTGGACCTGCATATGAAAGAATTGCAAATGGAGTTTTAGATGAATTAGTTGTTTCTGACACAATTCCTACACGAAAAGATGCTAAAAAAATAACAGTATTAAGTGCATCAGTTATTATTGGTGAAACAATAAGAAGAATTCAAAATAATGAATCTGTGAATTCAATATTTATTGCTTAATATCCAAATTATAAATATTTAGCTATAATACATAAAATTATTAATTAGAAGGATACAAAATGAAAAAAATTATATTATCATCAGTTGTATGTGCATCAATGATGTTCGCAGCAAGTGAATACAAATATGAAATTACACCAATGATTGGTGGAGCGTATACAGAAAGTAACTTAGGTATGCAACAAAACTACGCAAATGGTGGATTAGCATTAGGATTTAATCAAAATGATTCTATGATAGATCAAGTTGAAATTGCAGCATTCAGAACAGTAGAAGATACAAAGTATTATAACTTAGGTGGAAGAGATACTGGAATTACAAGAGTTTTTGTTAACTTAGTTAAAGATTACCCATTAACTTCAAACTTCTCATTATATGCGTTAGCAGGTGCTGGTGTTGAATTCTTTGATGATGAAGCAAATGATAATAATGAAAATGGACTTGTAGGAAACTATGGATTTGGTTGGAAATATAAAATAGCTGAACAATTTGCATTAAAAGCTGATGTTAGACATTTAATTGAAGCTGATCATGGAGATAACACTTTATTATATAACTTAGGTTTTGTTGTTCCATTTGGAAAGATTGCAAAAGCTGCTCCTGTAGTTGTTCCTGCTCCTGTAGTTGTTCCTGCTCCAATGGATTCTGATAAAGATGGTGTAATCGATGCTAAAGATAACTGTCCAAATTCTATTGCAGGTGCTATTGTAAATGCAATGGGTTGTGAAATGGATGATGATAAAGATGGTGTTGTAAATAGATTAGACCAATGTCCAAATACGATTGCTGGTGCAAAAGTTGATAATGTTGGTTGTATGACATTAGTTAACTTAAACATTAACTTTGATACTAATTCTGCAGTAATTAAAGATACTTATAATTCAAGAATTGTTAACTTCGCAAATATGATGAAAAACAATACTAAATTAAAAGCTACAATTGAAGCACATACTGATTCAATTGGTTCTGCAAAATATAATCAAAAATTATCTGAAAGAAGAGCAGCTTCAACTGTTGAAGTTTTAAAATCTTTAAATGTTGATTCTTCTAGAATTACTGCTATTGGTTATGGTGAAACTAAACCAGCTGCAAGTAACATGAATAAAGAAGGAAGAGCTCAAAACAGAAGAGTTCAAGCTGTAATTACTAAATAATTATAATCAAATAATAAGATTAGGAAACTTCCTAGTCTTATTCCTTTTTACACTTAATATCAAATTTCCAAAACTTCCTAAATTCTTTTTTAATATAAATCTGATCTTTTTTTGCTATAATAAAATAAATTATTTAAAATACAAGGAAGTTAAATGAAAAAAATTTTATTAACATCTGCATTATGTGCATCTTTTATGTTTGCACAAAGTGCACCAAGTACTGAGTACAACTATGAAGTAACACCTTTTGTTGCAGGAATATTATCAGATAGCAAAGCCAATTTAGACGATGATCATTATGCAAATGCTGGTATTTCATTAGCTAAAAACTTACAAAACTCTTTTTTAGATCAAGTAGAATTAGCAATAATGAGAAGTGATAGTCTTAAATACAATGGGACTAATGGAAATACAAATATTAATAGAGTATTTTTAAATGCAGTAAAAAAACTGCCATTAACTGAAAAATTAGCTGCTTATGGTTTAATTGGAGCTGGATACCAAGATATAACACAAGAAATAAAAGATAATGATGATTCTGCCTTATTAAACTATGGATTAGGATTAAGATATGACATTCCATATTATGGAATTGCAGTTAAAGGGGATGTAAGACATTTATACTCAATTAATGATAGAAAAAATGACTTAATGTATACATTAGGGTTGGCAATGCCATTAGGAAAAAGATATTCTGAAAATATAGTAGCAAAAGTACCTGTTGTTGAAGAACCTGTTGAAGCTACTGTTCCTGTAGTAGATGGAGATGATGATAATGATGGTGTTTTAAACTCTAAAGATTTATGTCCAGATTCATTACCAGGTGCAGTTGTAAATGAATATGGTTGTGAGGAAGATGATGATAAAGATGGTGTTGTTAATAGACTTGATAAATGTATGAATACATCTCAAGGTGTTACAGTTAATTCAGATGGATGTGTTGCTACATTTAATTTAAATATAAAATTTGATTACAATTCAGATAAAATCTCATCTGAATATAACGAGAGATTACAAGAATTTGCAAGTATGTTAAAAGAAAATCCTAAGTTAAATGCTACAATTGAAGCGCATACAGATTCTGTAGGTCCAGAAAAATATAATCAAAAGTTATCTGAAAAAAGAGCAGCGTCTGCTGTTAGAGCTTTAGAAAATTTTAATATTTCGTCAGAAAGATTACACTCTATTGGATATGGTGAAACGCAACCAATTTCCTCTAATGATACAAAAGAAGGAAGAGCAGAAAATAGAAGAGTTACTGGTTTAATAAACCAATAATCTAAAAACTTAAAGACTTAGATAAACTTATCTAAGTCTTTATTCCTACATTTAACCCTCTTTACATTTTTAATTTAACATCAAACTTACAAAACTTTAGCTATAATCGCGATAAATAATAGATAATAAGGATAATAACCTTGCAAGAAAATATTAGAAACTTTAGTATCATTGCACATATTGACCATGGAAAATCAACACTTGCTGATAGAATCATTCAAGAGTGTGGTTCAGTAGCAGATAGAGATATGTCTGCTCAAGTTATGGATACAATGGATATAGAAAAAGAACGTGGGATTACAATCAAAGCACAAAGTGTTAGACTTGATTATATAAAAGATGGTCAAAACTATGTTCTAAATCTTATCGATACTCCAGGACATGTTGATTTCTCATACGAAGTAAGTAGATCTTTAGCTTCATCTGATGGTGCACTTTTAATTGTAGATTCAACTCAAGGTGTAGAAGCTCAAACTATTGCAAATGTTTATATTGCAATGGAAAATGATTTAGAACTATTACCAGTAGTTAATAAAATTGATTTACCTTCAGCTGACCCTCTTAGAGTTCTTGAAGAAGTTGAAGATGCTATTGGAATTGATTGTACAGAACATAACCTAATCAGTGCTAAAACTGGTCTTGGTGTACGAGATTTAATAGATTCTATAGTAGATAGAGTTCCTCCTCCTAAAGGAGATACTAATGCTCCTACAAAAGCTTTAATTTATGATTCATGGTTTGATAACTATTTAGGTGCCTTAGCACTTGTACGAGTATATGATGGAAGTATTAAAAAAGGTCAAGTTGTACGTATGATGAACACAGAGCATGAACAACAAGTCTTATCATTAATGTATCCACACCCTTTAAAAAAACAAGTTACTGATGAAATTAAAACAGGTGAAATTGGTATTGTAGTACTTGGGATTAAAACAGTTGATATTATTGCAGTTGGTGATACAATTACTGATGCTAAAAATAGAACACCTGAACCTATTGATGGATTTGAACCAGCAAAACCTTTTGTATTTGCAGGAATTTATCCAATTGATACAGATAAATTTGAAGACTTAAGAGATGCCTTAGATAAATTAAGACTTAATGATTCTTCAATCTCTTATGAACCAGAAAGCTCAGCAGCACTTGGAAGTGGATTTAGAGCAGGATTCTTAGGAATGCTACATATGGAAGTAATTAAAGAAAGATTAGAGAGAGAATTTAATCTTGATTTAATAGCAACAGCACCAACAGTTATTTACGAAGTATTAAAAAATAATGGTGAAAAAATATCTATTCAAAATCCAAGTGAATTACCAGAACCAAATCATATTGAAACAATTTTTGAACCTTATGTAAAAGCTACGATTTTAGTTCCAGATGAGTTTTTAGGAAATGTAATTAAACTTCTTAATGATAAAAGAGGTGTTCAAAATAAAATGGATTATATAGGGACAAGAGTTTTACTTGACTATGATATTCCAATGAATGAAATTGTAATGGATTTTTATGATAGATTAAAATCAACTACTAAAGGTTATGCATCTTTTGATTATGAGCCAATAGGTTTTAGACCAGGAGTATTACAAAAACTTGATATTAAAGTAGCAGGTGATGTTGTAGATGCTTTATCTATTATTGTTCCTGAAAATAAAGCACTTTCAAAAGGTAGAGAGTTTATCAAAGCCTTAAAAGAGTTAATTCCAAGACAATTATTTGAAGTAGCTATTCAAGCAAGTATTGGTTCTAATATTATTGCAAGAGAGACTGTGAAATCAACAGGTAAAAACGTAACAGCAAAATGTTATGGTGGTGATATTACAAGAAAAAGAAAATTACTTGAAAAACAAAAAGCCGGTAAAAAAAGAATGAAATCTATAGGGAAAGTAAACGTACCACAAGAAGCATTCATGGCTGTTTTAAAAATATAATCTTTCGTGCATCTTCTGCGTTAAAAAAGAAAATTTATCTAATCACTTAGTTTACTAAGCTCCTAGATAAATTTACTTTTCCGCCTTGAATCTACATAAAATATTAAATTTTATAGATTTCTAATTTCTTTTACTATTCTCATTTTAAAATTTGCTAGAAGAATAAAATTAAGTTCGTTAAAAAACTATAACTTTCTGAGTGAAGTAGGAACGAGTTTTGTAGTTTTAGAACTTAATCATATTTTTTAGCGTATTCTCAGCGAACTCACACTTTTCTTTTGCTTCTTTTTTTACTAAAAAGAAAAGAAAGGAGTATCCTATCAAAGAAATAAATATAATTTATAGTATTATTAATTTATGAAATGCCTAAGTTGTGAAAACCTATCTTTCCAAATCATTTGTAATACATGTCAAAAGAATTTATTAGAGCCCTCTTTTCATAAAAGAGAACTAAAAAAAGACTTTTTCAATTATTCTTTTTATACATTATCAGAACTAGAAGATCTTATTTCATCAAAATACTATTTTCATGGAGATAGGGTTTTTAATATATTAGCAAAACTCTCTTTTGCTAAATTTGGACAAAACTTTAATTTCCCAAATCAAGTTTTAGCAATTCCCATCGATGATCATACAAGACACGATTTTTCACATACTGCAATTCTAGCAAAGCATTTGAAATCAGAATTTATAACACCTAAATACAACATCTTAAAAGCTTCCAATATTGTAAAATATGCAGGGAAAGACTTAGAATTTAGAAAGAATAATCCTAGAAAATTCAAAGTTTCAAATATAAAAAATCAAACACTTATTCTTTGTGATGATTTAATTACAACTGGAACAACAATTTTAGAAGCAAAAAAAGCATTAGAAAAACAAAATAATAAAGTCCTATTTTCTTTAACCCTAGCTGATGCAAAACTTTAGTATAATTCTTTTTTTAATAAAGGGATTAATGTGATAGGAATTATTGATTATAATATGGGGAATTTAGCAAGTGTTTATAATGCTTGTCATTTACTAGATGCAAAAGCTTCATTTGTTAAAGACCCAGAAGATTTAAAAAATTTTGATAGAATTATTCTTCCAGGAGTTGGTGCATATGGTGATGCTATGGAAAACCTACATAAAACAGGAATGTTTCAAGCAATCCATGAATATGCAAAATCAGGAAAACCAATGATTGGTATTTGTCTTGGAATGCAACTTTTATTTGAAAGTTCTCAAGAATTTGGAGAAACAAAAGGTCTTGGCCTTATTGATGGACACATTGTAAAATTTGATAAATCAAAAATGCATGAAGATACAAAAATTCCACATATGGGCTGGAATGTAATTAAAACTCAAGATGATCATACTTTATTTAAAGGATTAAAAGATCCTTATTTATATTTTGTACACTCTTATCACGCAGTAACTGATGCTAAAAATGTAATTGGAACAACTGAATATGGTTATGATTTTGCAAGTGCTGTACATAAAGAAAACATATATGGTTTTCAACCACACCCTGAAAAATCACATGACAATGGATTAAAGATACTTAAAAATTTTATGAATTTATCACACTAAAGAGGAAGTAAAAAGATGGATATTTTACCAGCAATAGATTTAAAAGACGGAAAAGCTGTAAGACTAAGTAAAGGGCTAATGGAAAGTGCAAAAATCTATTCAGATGAACCTTGGCAAGTAGCAAAAAGATTTGAAGAATTAGGAAGTAAATGGCTTCATATAGTTGATTTAAATGGTGCTTTTGCAGGTGAGCCTGCAAACTTAGAACAAATAAAAAAGATTAGAGAAAATTGTAATCTTAAAATTGAACTAGGTGGTGGTATTAGAGATGAAGAAACTATCAAAATGTATATTGAACTTGGAGTTGATAGATTAATTCTAGGCTCAATTGCAGTTAAAGACCCTCAATTTGTAAAAGATATGGCTGCAAAATATCCAATTGCAGTTGGAATTGATGCAATGAATGGAATGGTTGCAGTTGAAGGTTGGGCTGAAGTTTCTACTATGGAAGCTACAACATTAGCAAAGGAATTTGCAAACGCTGGTGTTGAAGCTATTATCTGTACTGATATTTCAAAAGACGGTATGCTTTGTGGGGTAAATGTAGAGTTTACTCAATCTATTGCATTAGCTTCAGGAGTTGATACTATTGCCTCTGGTGGTGTTAAAGATATCAATGACATAATTAACTGTAAAGTAAACGGCAACATCTCTGGTGTTATTGTAGGAAAAGCATTTTATGAAGGAACTTTAGACTTAGAAGAAGGGTTTAAAGTATTAAAAGACTAAATAGTTAATATGTGTTTAGTAATTTCTCTAGTATTTGCAGCACTTGCATATTTATTTTTTGAAGATAATAATATGCAAGGCTTTTATATAAATGGAGGAATTGCTCTATTTTTTATAGGACTTCTTATAAGAAGTATACTTACTGCTAAAAAGAAATAAAATGTCATTAAAATTAAAATACGAATCTATCTATGAAAAAATGATGAATGAAGAAGATGCAAGAGTTTGCAAAGCTATTGATGAAAAAGCTTGTAAAGTAGTTCCAGGAAACTTTTTCTTAACTATTATTAGTTACTTTTTTAACAAACTTGCAGACTCTGTTGCCAATATGAAAGTAATTATTCCATGGCTAATGGAAAGTCTTAGTGTTCCTCTTTTTTTAATTAGTTTTTTAGTTCCTATAAAAGAATCTGGTTCACTTTTACCTCAACTTTTAATTGCAGCATATGTTAGAAAACTTCCTATTAGAAAATATATTTGGAGTCTTGGAGTTTTTATTCAAGCACTTTGTATTATTGCAATAGGAATTGTTGCTTGGAATATGCAAGGATTAAATGCAGGAATTGCAATTATTACTTTAATAATCATAATGAGTTTAGCAAGAGGATTAAGCTCCGTTGCTGCAAAAGATGTAATAGGCAAAACTATTCCTAAAACAAGAAGAGGTGCATTAAATGGTTACTCAGGATCTTTAGCTGGACTTATTGTAATTGGTCTTGGAGTATATTTTTTACTAGTTGGTGAAAAGCCATTTTCACCTCAAAACTTTGGAGTTTTACTTTTCTTAGCTGGTATTTTTTGGATAATTGCTTCATTAACTTACTTAAAAATTGAAGAGTTTAAAGGGGAGACTGATGGTGGAGGAAATGCCATAAGTGTTGCTTTAAAAAAGATATCTCTTCTAAAAACAGATAAAGATTTTAGACTTTTTGTAATAACAAGAGCCTTATTTTTATGTTCAGTATTAAGTGCACCTTTTTTTGTAATTTTAGCTCAGCAACAATCAGATTCTAGTAATTATTTATTGGGTTTATTTATTTTATCAAGTGGTCTTGCTGATTTTTCTTCTTCTGTTATTTGGGGAAAATTATCTGATATTTCTAGTAGAAAATCTATGATTATAGGTGCTAGTATTTCTACTGCTCTTGGATTTTTAGTTTTTACTTTAAGTATATTTTATGAAAATATTTTTTCAATCATTTGGTTAATGCCTTTGATATATTTTGTTTTAACAGTTGGATATCAAGGTATTAGAATTGGAAGAAAAACTTATTTAGTTGATTTAGCAGGTGGAAATAAGAGAACTGATTATGTAGCTGTTAGTAATACAATTATTGGTATTGTATTATTATTTGCAGGTTTTATAGGAACACTTAGTTCAAGTATTGGATTAAATGGAATTATTCTTTTATTATCAATAATAGGTGTTATAGGTATCTTTCTAGCAATAAAACTACCAGAAGTACAAGAAGAGGATTAAGAAGAATTTTTATCTTCTCGCTTCTACTTTTGTTCTCCTGCATCTGTATAATGTAACTCTAAACCTTTTGAAGTTGCTACAAATCCATTTACATTTATTCTTCCATCATGTACCATTTTATGATGTTCTTTACACAAAGGAATTAAATTATATTTATGGTTTGCATTTATATGCTCAATAAAACCTTCTTTATTTGCTCGTGCTTGCTCTTTTATATGATGAACATCGTCGCATGCCTTACCACATATTATGCAGGAAGACGAGTAAACATTCTTATTATATTTTGAAGTTTTACGCATACTAAGTCTCTCAATTGAATCATAATCATCTGTAAGTTTTTTTCTTATATCATTTGCAATTGTTAAAAACTCTTTATCCATATGTAAAGATTTTGCATACTCTAATCCATACATAGAAGAACCACTTCCATATGCTAATTTTCTATCAAAAACAAGTTTATCTTCCTCGTCTTTATACATTACAGATAAATGAAGTGAAATAATGTTTTTTAACTCTTCTACTTCTTTTATTTCTGGAAGTTGATGAAGATGTGTAGCAAATACAAAAATAGCTTCAAGTTTTGAAAGCTTTAAAATAGAACTTGCAACAATTGATAATCCACTCATTGTTTCAGTACTATGGGAAATTTCATCACCTAAAACTAAAGACTTTTTACTCGCACGATTGAAAATATTTTTTAGTTCTAACATTTCTACAGCAAAAGAAGATAAACCTTTTGCAATATTATCAGCACCTGATATTCTCGTATAAACAGCATCAAAGATTGAGAATCTCATAGACTTTGCAGGTACATAAAAACCAGCTTGTGCTAAGATTACTGCAATTCCAATAGCTTTCATTAGTGAAGATTTTCCAGATGAGTTAATTCCATATAACAAAACACCATGCATTTTATTGTTTTTTATATTTACTGGATTTGAGTTTTTTATAATCACATTATCTTTATACTCTTTAGATGCAAGACTTAATTCACCTAAAATAATATCATTTGGTACATAAATACCCTGCTCTTCATTTGCTTCAATTATTGGGTGCCTTAAGTCAATACACTCTATAAAGTTTTCATTATCATTAGTTTTTACAAGTTTTGGGCAAACATAGTTATATTTTTTGGCTGTTTTTATATTTGAAACTGTTAAATCAACTTCAGCAATAAACTGGACTAAATCTTCTAAAAGAGGAGCAAATTTTTTTTCAAACTCTAATATTTTTTCTTTAAATACTAATTTATTTAGTTCAACTATTTTTCTTAAATTATGTACGTATTTATCAGATATTTCATCTGTTAATTTACAAAATATTTTTACAGAATTTGTTTGTATCTTAATAGTAAAATCTTTAAATAAATATAATTCATCATCTATTATTATATGTGAATTTAAAAGCTCTTCTTTTATAAGGTTAAATCTATTTTTTGTCAATGTTAAAAAGAAACCTTCTTTATCTAATCTATTAATACCAATAAAGTTTGAATCACTAGATTTTAGGAAATCTAATACATGAGCTCTTAGCATTTCTAGTTTTGAATATAAAACTTCATTTTGTGCATTCAACTCATCAATTTGAGTATTTATTCCACCATTTACCATATTCGTTTCTACATCTTTTAACATATATTTTCCAGATATAGATAAGTCAAATGTTGAATCTATTGAGCTAATAAACAGTTCTAAATCCGCACTAGAACAAGGAGGAGATATGAACTTATAGTTTTCCATAAAAGTTACAACTTCTTTAATACTAAGAAGGGAGTCATATAAATAGTTTAATTCAAAAGGATGAAGACGTGTAAGTTTAATTCTTCTTGTTAGTCTTTCAATATCATAAATATTTGCTAATTCATTCTCGATTGGCGCATGATAATCAAATAATTCTTTTGATAGTGCAAATCTTCTTAATAGTTCTTTTGAATCTTTGATAGGATGAGTTAGTCTCTCTTTTAAAAGTCTTTTCCCCATTGCTGTTGATGTATTATTTATAAGTTTAATAAGTGAGGGGTTATGATTAGTTTCAATTATATTTAATTGCTCAATTGCATTATTACCTAAATAAATATATTTACTAATATCAAGTTTAGAAGGAAGAGATAATTTTTGTATAATATTTGAATCATGTCCAATTACAAAGTCTATTAACACAGATAAGGATTCTGTACTTAAAGGTACTCTTTCCATATCTAAATGCTCAATTGCCGTTAATAAAGATTGAATTGAAAATACATTTTTAAACAATTCATTTTGATATGCTATTTTAGGTCTAAAAGTTCCTATATGAAATGTTTTTAATTTTAATTCTAAGTAATCTATAACTTCTTTTTGATTTATATTTTTATCAGCAAAAGTAATTATAACTTCATTTGTTTTATGCATATTCATATAATTAAATACTTCATCTAAGGCAAAAAATTTATCTTCACTAGTTCCATGTATTTCATTATAGTAACACTTTCCAGTTGTTACATCAATAGCAGAATACCCAAGTAGATATATTCCTCTACTTTGATCAACTAAAAGTGAAGTGATATTATTTTCATCTTGGTCTATCACGAAATCAAAGTTTGTTCCAGGACTTACAACTGTGTCTAAGTATCTAGAAACATTTGGTGGTACGCCTTTTTGTTTTATAAGAACAACTGTATATTTTTGTTCTGAGATAATTCTAGCTAAGTGTTTCTCCAAAGATATAGCAGGAACTCCTGCCATAATTGGATTTTCTTGTGAATTTTCTAAGATTGTTTTATTTTTTCTTGTTAATTGAATATTTAACAGTTCTGCAATTTCTTTTGCTTTTCCTATTTGCTCATCATCATTATTAACTTCGTAAACTTCAAAAAATGTTCCTATTTCCATTAAAACTACAGTATTTTTACCATACTTTTTTTCAAACAGTTTTTGTAATTTAAAATATGTAATTGTTAAAAGTGTCTTTTTATTTGCTAATATTTCTGCTACTTCTTCTCTCACTTATACTTTCTCACTCCAGTCCAATCTCGTATCAAATTTCTTTGCTCTTTAGTTAAATCTGCTTCTTTATGTAACCAAATATAAGTAGGTAATGGCATTATTGCATATGCAGTTCGATAAATACCTTTTAATCTTTTTTCTTTTTCTTCATCGGTATACGTTTCCCAAATCGAAAAATTTAACCAATCTCTTCCATTATCAACATGATTTGTAATAGTCCATGAAAATGGTGCAACTTGAGAATACCAAGGCCATTTAACTTCATTTGAATGACAATCATAACAAGAGTTTTTAAATATTGTCATAATTTCTATAGGGGCTTTGATTTCTAAATCTTTTTCTACTGCAACATTAGTTTGATCAACTCTAATAAATTGCATTAAAATAAATATTATTAAAAAAATTAAAAGTGTTCTTTTCATATTCTACTTTGTCATTAAATTATATGGTCTTCTTATCTCTTCCATAAACATAGAAACAGATATATTTCTTCCACGTCTAAAAAACTCTTTTTTATCTAAAAAGATTAACATAGTTGGTATTGAAAATACCGTAAAGTGGCTTGTTATCTCTTTATGTAAATCCGTTTGAACTTCAATTAAATCAAATAAAGGAAAGTTTTTACTTATTTCTTCTTCAATTTTTGGTTTTAAAACCTTACAAACTGAACAATTCTCACCTGAGAAGTATATTAATACAGGATTTCCAGTATTAATAATGTTTTCAACTTCTATTAATGTTTTTGCTTGTTTCATTACTCTCTCCTTGTTCTTTATTTAGGTTAATTTGATATGCTTGTTCTTTAAAAATATCTTCTTTTGATAAAGAAATACCTTTCATATGCGTTAAAGGAAACGCAAAAGCGACACCTTTTCCTGTTGTAGTAAGATCAAGTGAATGAATAATTGATTTAACAACATCATTAACTAAATATTCAGGAAGTAAAAATAACAATAAAGATTCATTATGCTCAAAAGATCTTCTATAAATATTAGTCATATTTTCAAAGCCAATTCCCTCAGCAGGAATAACAGTAACTCCAGAAGCCCCCACATTTTTAGCAGCTTCAATAGCATCAAATCTTCTTTCATTAGGAACTATAATAACCACAGCTGAGAATTCTAATTCAAAAGAATGTCTAGTAGAGGTACCATCAATTTTAACTGTTGCTAAAGACATATTATCTGCATCAATTATATTATCATGAAGTAAATTTTCTTTTTCAATTTGTGTATCTGATTTAACTTCAAGCTTCTCAATTAAAATACCATATGCCATTACTGTAATCATTGGAAATAATGAAGCAAAAGCAATTAGACCAAAACCATCAATTAAAGGACTTCTTCCTGGTATATTAGTAGCTAAACCAATCCCAAGCGCTGCTACTAAAGGTACTGTAACTGTTGAAGTTGTAACTCCACCTGAATCATAAGCAATTGGAATAATATATTTAGGAGCTATAAAAGTTAGAATGATTACAATTAAATAACCAACAATAATATAATAATGAATGTGTCCACCATCAACAATTCTAAAAGCTCCTAAAGCAATACCTGAAGCAACACCAAAAGCTACAAATAATCTTAAAGCAAAATCATTAATTTTACCATCAGAAATATCTTTTGCTTTTTTTGCAATTGCCATAAGAGCTGGTTCTGCCATAGTAGTTGAGAAGCCAATAGAAAAAGCAAATGCATATATCATCATTACAGAATCAGATTTAGTTAATTGATATGCCATTGTCTCACCAAGTGAGAAAAGACCCATTTCAAGTCCAAGAATAAATGCATATAAGCCAACTATTACAAGAGTAAAACCTAAAAATACTGTTTTCAAGTTTTCAATTGTTTTTTTTAATACTCCATATTGAAAGAACATAATTATTACTAAGATAGGTATTACATCTTTTATAACTGATAATATTCCATAAAAAACTGATTTATCAGTAATATCAGTAGGAGAAGAAACTGCTGCTTTGACTACAATTGTAGCTACATTTTGTGCATCAACTAAATTATACACAGCAATTCCATAAACTTGAACAAATATCATTGGGGTTAAAGAAGCGAATGCAATTAATCCAAATCCATCAATTACAGGATTTCTTCCTTTAATATTTGAAGCTAATCCAATCCCAAGTGCAGCAACTAAAGGTACAGTTACTGTGGAAGTGGTAACTCCACCTAAATCGTAAGATAATCCAATAATCTCAGCAGGTGCAAAAAAAGTCACTGTAACGACTATTATATATCCTGCGATAATATAATAATGAATTGGATGACCTTTAATAATTCTAAAGACACCTAATAAAATTGCAAGACCAACAGAACCTGCAACTACAAACCTTAAAACTGTTGCATCAATTCTTCCACTTGAAATAGAAGCTGCTTTATCTGCAATTACGGCAAGAGCTGGTTCGGCTATTGTAGTACCGAAACCTATTAAAAAACCAAATATTAATATCCATGAAGTCCATCCAGATTTAGCAAAATCTCTTGCTAGTCCTTCCCCTACTGGAAATACTCCGATTTCTAAACCTTGTAAGAATATTGCAAGACCAATTCCAACTATTCCTAAACCAATAGTAGTATTTAACCATTCATCAGGTATAACTTGTATAATTGCTAATTGGAAAAATAAAATAACTATTATGATTGGAATCAGATCTCTAAAAGATTCTTTTAAAAGTTTCAAAAAGAAGTTAAACTGCATCATATGATATTATTTCTCCTAGCTTAAATCTGGATTATTTTATATCAAAAGCAGTAAATCTGCTTTTGATATTTATACTTGGTGTGAAGTTTTTTTAGAAAGTCTTTCTTTTTGAGAAAGGTAAGAATTTAAAGCACTTAAATATGCTTTTGCAGTTGCTAACATAGTATCAATACTTAAACCATGGCCAACAAATGCAGGAGACTCATCATCAAAAGAAACTCTTGTTGTTACTTTTGCTAAGGCATCTTTACCTTCTGTTACTGAAGTAACTTTATAATCTTTAAGTTCTCCATTATAACCTGTTAATCTATCAATAGTTTTAAAGATTGCATCCATAGTACCATCTCCAATAGCTGCATCTCTCATAATTTTATCTTGGAATTTAATAGCAACTGCGGCTGTTGGAACTCCAGAGGAACAATCAGAAATTTGTAATGCATCTAACTCATAAGTCTTATCTTGATTTAATGATTCATCAGTAATTAACA
This sequence comes from Poseidonibacter lekithochrous, assembly GCF_018861145.1. GTDB lineage: Bacteria > Campylobacterota > Campylobacteria > Campylobacterales > Arcobacteraceae > Poseidonibacter > Poseidonibacter lekithochrous_A. The sequence continues at coordinate 18,823 of NZ_JAHKQT010000030.1, read as the reverse complement.
TTCTAATATCATCATCACTCACATCTTTTTTCTTATCAGCTAAAACTTTAAATTTTTCAAAAGCAGCATTTAATTCTTCATCACTAACTTTGTCAAAACCTAAGTGCTCAATTTTATCTCTAAATGCTGCACGACCTGAGTGTTTACCTAAAATTAATGTAGATTCTTTAAATACACCAACATCTTCTGGTCTCATAATTTCGTATGTTTCATTGTTTTTTAACATACCATCTTGATGGATTCCACTTTCATGTGCAAATGCATTTTTACCAACAATTGCTTTATTCTGTTGTGGTTCAACACCTGTTACAGTTGCAACTAATCTTGATGTTGGATAAATTTCAGCTGTATTAATACCAGTATATAAATCTCCAAAAGCATCTTTTCTAGTTTTAATAGCCATTACAGCTTCTTCTAAAGCAGAATTACCAGCTCTTTCACCTAAACCATTCATTGTTACTTCAATTTGTCTAGCACCATTCATAACAGCGGCTAATGTATTTGCAGTTGATAAACCTAAATCATTATGATTATGAACAGAAATAATAGCTCTGTCACCTGCAAAATCAGCTAATTCTTTAACCATTGCACCTAATTCATAAGGTAATCTATATCCAACAGTATCTGGTAAATTAATTGTTGTAGCACCTGCACTTATAACTGCATCCATTACTTCTTTCATAAATGGGATTTCAGAACGTCCTGCATCCTCTAATGAGAACTCAACATCGTTAACAAATGTTCTAGCATATTCAACTGCGTGAACAGCTCTTTTAATAACTTCAGCTTCATTCATTTTTAATTTGTATTTCATATGAATTGGAGAAGTAGCAATAAATGTATGAATTCTATGTTTTGCGGCTTTACTTACTGCTAATCCTGATTGTTTAATATCGTTATCAATAGCACGACTTAATGAACAGATAGAAGAGTTTTTAACTTGTTCTGCAATTCTAGAAATCGCATCAAAATCTCCTGGACTTGCAGCTGCAAATCCTGCTTCAATAACATCAACACCTAACTTCTCTAATTGTAATGCTATTTTAATCTTTTCTTCTGTATTCATTGAACAACCTGGGCTTTGTTCACCATCTCTTAATGTAGTATCAAATACTATAATCCTATTTTTATCCATTGTGATTTACCTTTTAAAATATATATTATTATATCTTTTTTTTTATAAAAAAAGAAAACTGTAAAATTGTGATTTGTTGATTGTGTAAGTGTCTAATTTTAGAAATTAGAGAATTGTTGAAAGAAGCAATGAAGAGTTAACACTTTTGATGAAATGATTATTGCAAAAATTAAATATTTTCATAGAACTCTCCTGGGTTTTAAATATGTCTAAGTATAATTAATTTAAACTGTTTTGTCAAGACATTGTAGAAGAATCAGAAAGAATAACTTGATTTCTACCTTTTATTTTTGCCTGATAAAGAGCTATATCCGAATATTTATACAAAGTGTCTTCATTAATTATTTCAGATGCTTTTTGAACAACAATCCCTGCTGAGATAGTAACAACATCATTATTTTTACTATTTTTATGTTCAATATTTAAATTTTCAACTGCATTTACAACTTCTTGAACATAAAATAAAGATTCTTCAACTTCTAGACCTGAAAAAATTAAACAAAACTCTTCTCCACCCATTCTAAAAGCATAATCAGTTGCTCTTGAAGTATGATTTTTTAAAACCTTTCCTATTTCAACTAATACATCATCTCCTTTGGGATGGCCATAAGTATCGTTGTATTTCTTAAAATGATCAATATCTATACTAACTAATGATAATTTTAAATTATCTCTTTTTAATCTTCTAATCTCTTGATTTATAATTGTATTAAAATGTCTTCTATTATAAAGTTTTGTTAAATCATCTTCTATTATTAGTTGCTCTAACTTTATCTTGTCAGTTATATCATTTCTAATTGCTGTGTAATTTACAATCTCACCATCTCTAAAAACAGGTGTTATTGTAAGAGTAACAAAATATATTGTACCATCTTTCTTTTTATTTTTAATTTCAGAAATATAAACTTTTCCTGAACGTATTATATCCCACATATTTTTATAAAAAGAAGAAGGCGTTTCATCATGCTTTAATATATTATGAGTTTGTCCAATTAATTCTTCTTTTTTATATTTTGTAAATTCACAAAAAGAAGAACTAACATCTACAATAATTCCATCTTTATCTGTAATTGAAATAAGTACATTTTCATCTACTATTTTTAATAAATTATCTTTTTTAAAAAGTTTATCTTGTAAATGACTAGACGTAACACAATCTTGTACATCTGAGATTAATGTTATTAAATTAATTGGTTTTATTACAAATTTAGATATTTTAAGTTCTATCGCTTTTAAGAAATAATCTATATCAGAGTATGCTGTTGTGATAATAATAGGAACGGAAGTATTACCAATTTCTTCAACCATTTCAAGCCCATCCATTTTGGGCATTTGAATATCAGAGATTAAAATATCTGGTTTTATTTTTTTAAAAAGTTCTAAACCTTCAATTCCATTATTTGCTACATGAAAACTTTTCACATATCTTTTAAAGAAAAAAGAGACTTCTTCACTAATCATTTTTTCATCTTCTACATATAATATGGTTATATTACTCAATAGTGTTTTATTTATCTTTTTCAAATCTACTTCTTTTTTATTTACAAATTATAGTTATTAAAAGTAAAGTATACAATAAAAAACATTATTGTAATAACTATTACTTAGATAAAGGTATTGATACTATAAACTGAGCCCCTACCTCCGTATTACTAACATATAATTTACCATGCATATTATTTTCAATAATAATTTTTGACATATATAAACCAATACCTGTACCTTTGCCTTCTTCTTTTGTTGTAAAGTAGGGTTCAAATACTTTACCCAAGATATTTTCAGGTATTCCACCTGCATTATCTTTTATGAGGATAGAACCATATTTATCACCTTTATTAATCTCTAAAGAAACTTTTGCATTCAAAATATCTTTTTCTATAAAGGCATCTTTTGAATTTGTTAAAATATTTAATATAACTTGTGAAAATTCATTTGAAAAACCAATTACTTTAATATCTTCTTGAACTTTATATTCTATATTAATATTATTATAGTCAAAAGTTGACCCAACTAAAGATATAGAGTTTTTAATTGCCATATCAAGGCTAAACTCAGTTATTTCTTTATTTGGTTTAAAGAAATTTCTAAAATCGTCTATTGTTTTAGACATTGTAGAAGTTAATAAATTAGCTTTATCTACAGATTTCTCAATAAATTTATCATCTAACTCATCCATAGCATAAGTTAATTGTATATTTTGAATTACTAAACCTAATGCATTTAAAGGTTGTCTCCATTGATGTGCTATATTCCCAATCATCTCACCCATTGAAGCTAGTTTAGATTGTTGAATAAGTAGTTCTTCTTGTTTTTGTCTTTTTGAAATTTCCTCAAGTACAATATTTTCCAAATTATCATTAAGTTCTTTTAATTGTTTTGATTTTTTTTCTAATTCATCAGTTCTTTCTCTTACTCTTACTTCAAGTTTATTATGTGATTCTTTTAATTGGTCTTGCGATTTTTCTAAACTATCAATCATTTTATTAAAAGTAAGCGATAACTTCCCAATCTCATCACTTGTTTCAATCTCTACTCTTTTAGATAAATCTCCATTATAAATTTTTTCAGATATTTCTTCAAGTTTAACAATAGGTCTTGAAATCATTTTTGCAATAAAATATGAAATTATTAAAAGTATAAACATCATAATAGTTGCCAAAATAAAAAACTGATTATACATATTATTTAATCTCTGATTATACTCATTTAAAGACAATTCAAAATGTAACCAACCCCAATGAACTGATGTCAAATATAAAGGATAAGAATATTTGAATACTTCTTCATTTTGTGTTTTAGAAAAAACAATTTCATATTTTATTTTTTTTATTTCACTTTTTTCTTCTTTTGAAGAAATGTTTTTGTTATGATTTTCTTCAATTTCCCATTTATTTTTTTGAATAATTAAATCATTACCATTTCTTCGTGAAACTATCAATTGTTTTATATCTTCATTTGCTTGAACAAAATCATAAACAAATTCTAAAATTTTTATTTCATCATTAATAATCATAAATTCAGAGTTTACAAAAATAATAGACTCACTCATACTTTTTGCTTTCGATTCAATAGTGTCAAGTATTGCTTCTTTCTGTAATCTTGTAACTTCATAAGAAAAAAGTGAAAAGACTAAAAAAATTGTCATTAGTATTAAAATAAATACTTTTAAAAATAGCGTATTTTTAAAGTTTTTGATGCTCATTTATATTTCTTTTTTAATTCAAAATATTCTTTATAATACTTATCCAATTTATTAAGATCGGTATCTTTAACTCTAAATAATGAATCAAACTTTAGTAATTGTACAATTTCTCTTCCTCCTTCAACTGCACTTATATTCTCCGTTGCTTTAAAGAAAGATTTAATTCTTGAATCTTTAACATCTTTACGAAATAAACCAATAAGAGGCATATGTATTTTTTCAGACTTTGCAATAATTTCAATTTTCTTTTTTATTGAAGGATTTAATTCAGTTGCAATTTCCCAAGTTTTCTTTGTAACTATAGCAAAATCAGTTTTATTAAAAAAGATATTTAGAAGGGCAGTATTCTCTTTTTTAACTAGAATTATTTCCTTTAAATTTTTTTTGGCTTCACTTTTATATGTACTTAATGAGTTTTTATCTAACCAAATTTCAGCACTTACATCTCCTTTTTTGTAAGCTAATGATTTTCCTGTTATATTTTTAAAACCTTTAGCATTTAAAGATTTTCTAGCAATTAAATAGTATTGAGAATACACCGTACCAAAAGTGTTTAAAGACCAAAATTCACGAGCTATTTTTTCGATATTTTTTTTGTGCTTAAAGAAAAATTCTAAATCAAGAACAACCATATTTAATTTACCGCTTATTAAGTCTTTATATAAAATATCTGCTGAATCATAAAATTCTATATTAGCTTTTTTTTCATAATTATCAGAGACAATGTCTTCTAACCAAACTTTTGCTGCGACTCTTGCATCTGCAAAAGATGAGACTAATGTACTTTCTAGGAAACCATATTTTAATTCATCTACTTCTTCTGCATATGAAAAAAGGCTAAGATTAAAGATAAATAATAATTTAATTAATTTTTTCATAAGTGGCCTATATATTTAGTTTTTTCCATTATATCAGAAAATACATAAAATAATAATTTTGGAGTTGCTCGTTAATAGTAGTTTAAATTAAGAAAAGGGTAAAAATAATATTTTACCCCTTTAAAGTAGTGCATTTAGTCTTTTTTAGTTTCGTTGTTTTCTGTATTTACGATATCTTCATCATATGAAGATGCTTCTTCTTGAGTTTCAGTTTCACTAACTTCAAGCTCTTCTTCATCTTTAGAAATAGCATCACTATGAAGGTCTTCATCTTCAAAAACTTCTCCACCATTTTCTTTAATAATTTCTCGTACTCTTTCTCCTGAAATTACTTCAATATCCAATAATTCAGCTGTCATTTGCTCAATTGCAGCATCATTATCTCTTAAAGCTTGAAGAACAACTTCATATCTTTCATTTAATAAAGTCTTAATATGTGAATCTAAGTTTTTAGCCATATCATCTGAGAAGTCTTTTTGTGTTTGTCCACCTAAAAATTGGTTTTGTCTTTTTTCTAGAACCATTAATCCAACAATATCACTCATCCCATAGATTGTAGCCATTGATTTGATAATATCAGTAGCACGTTCAAGATCATTTCCAGCACCTGTACTAATCTCACCAATAAATACTTCTTCTGCCGCACGACCACCTAACAGTGTATCTACTTCAGCTATTAGCTCATGTTTTTGCATTAAATATTTATTCTCTTCAGGAGTATTAAGTGTGTAACCTAAAGCAGCCATTCCTCTTGGAACTATTGATACTTTATTTACTTTCTTAGCACCCTTTGTAATTTCTGCAATTACAGCATGTCCAGATTCGTGGTAAGCTACAATTTTTCTCTCTTTTGGAGATATTCTCCTAGATTTTTTTTCTAGACCAGCAATTTGTCTTTCAACTGCTTCTTTAAAGTCTTCATATGTAACTTCATCTTTTTTAGCTCGTCCTGCAAGTAATGCAGCTTCATTTACAATATTTGCTAAATCAGCACCTGCCAATCCTGCTGTCATACGCGCAACTTCAACTAAATCTACATCTTTTCCAACTGCTACATTTTTAATATGCACGTTTAAGATTTCTTTTCTACCTTCAAAATCAGGCTTATCAACTAAAACTTGTCTATCAAATCTTCCTGGTCTTAAAAGTGCAGGATCTAAAACTTCTGGTCTATTTGTAGCTGCTAATACAATAACAGGAGCTTCTTCTGTAGCAAAACCATCCATTTCAGCTAATAATTGATTTAGAGTTTGTTCTCTTTCATCATTACCACCCATTGGTCCACCACTTGCTCTACTTTTACCAATAGCATCAATTTCATCAATAAAGATAATTGCAGGTGCAACTTTTTTAGCTTGCTCGAATAAATCTCTAACTCTTGAAGCTCCAACCCCTACAAACATTTCAATAAATGCTGAACCAGAAACACTTAAAAACTCAACATCTGCTTCTCCAGCAACTGCTTTTGCAAGTAATGTTTTACCAGTTCCAGGAGGTCCAACTAAAAGAACACCTTTAGGAATTTGTGCTCCTAACTTTACATATCTATCAGGATTTCTTAAAAATTCTACTACTTCTTGAACTTCTTCTTTAGCTTCTTTATTTCCAGCCATATCTTCAAATTTAACATTTGGTTTTTCAGAATTAATCATCTTTTTAGATGATCCAATTCCAAGAAGACCTCCGCCTCCTCCACCCATTGATTTTGACATTTTTCTTGAAATAAACATCCAAATACCTAAGAAAATAAAAATAGGTAAAACCCATCCAAATAAAATATCTGCCAGAATATTTTCTTCATTTATTCCACCATAATTAATTCCATTTTTTTCTAAACTTGGAACTAAAGTTTCATCAGGAACAACTCTTCTTGCAGTATACGTAATAACTTGACCTGTATTAGATTTAGATACAGCTCTAATTTGAGTATTACCAATTCCAACATATTCAATCTTTCCAGAAGTAATTAAAGTTTTTAACTCTGAATATGGAATTGTTTTATTTGTAGATTGCGTATTAAATGGTGTAACACCATTATTTGAACCAGTTCCCATTTGATTTTCTGGGAATAATGCTTTAAAAGCAAAAATTGTAACTATTGAAAAAATTACAAAAACTAATAATGGGTTATTATTAAAAAAATTGTTATTATTTCCACCATTATTGTCATTATTTTGTTTATCGTTCATAAACTAAAACTCCTTATTATTTTTAAATACAACTGTAACCCATTCATTTTTATGAATAAGTTCTAATTGTTCTAAGTCTTTAAATTTGTTTAAAACTCTATCAATGTGTTTATCTAAAATACCAGAAATTATTAATATAGCATTATCATTTAAACAGTTATTTAAATCTTTTGCAATCATAGATAAAACGTCAGCAACTATATTTGCAATTACTACATCATATTTCTTTACTGCTTTATTAGCAGAACCAATCCATGAAGTATTAAATTTAACAGAATTTAATTCAAAATTACTTGCAGTATCTTTAATACAAACTTCATCTGTATCACAAATATCAACAATACAGTTTTTCTTAGAAGCTGCAATTGCTAAAATTCCACTTCCTGTTCCCACATCTAAAACTGTTGATCTTTCACTAACATAATTATCAATAGCTTCAACACAAGAAGAAGTAGTTTCATGATGACCTGAACCAAAAGATAATGCAGGATCAATTATAATATCAATTTTATCTTCTTTTTTCTCTTCCCATGAAGGACGGATATAAAAGTTTCCAATTTCAACAGATTTAACTGATTCTTGATATTGTTTTATCCAATCAATATTTTCTTTTTTTGTATGTGTAGTTTTACACTTGATATCTAAAGCTTTTGCAAACTGTAAGATACCTTCTTCAACATTAGATAAATCATCTTCACTTCTAGCAATCAAAGTGCCATCAATTTCTTCAATAGCATTGTTATTTGTTAATGAAGTAAGTAGATCTAAAAAAAGTTCGTAATTTTTATTTGGATTAATTATTAATTCAAAATAGTATTCAGACAAATATTTCCTTTTTATTTAACTATATAAAATTAAATTATTTTATAAAAAGTGTAATATTTTATCTAAATAACATTATAAATAATATTAAGAAGGCTTAAAAGAAAGATTCAATCATATCTCTCATAACTTTTTTATCAGATATTTTATTAATTAAATCTCTAAATTCATTTGCCCCTGTATAGCCTTTAGAGTATGAATGTAGTAGTTTTCTAAACATAACTGTACCATGTTCACCATGAAAGTTAAGTGTTGCATCAAAGTGTTCTAAAATAATCTCTTTTTTTAAATCTTGAGATATATCTTTATCTTCAATATTTTGTTTTAATTGATGAAAAATCCAAGGTCTTCCTATTGCACCACGACCAATCATTACACCATCAGCTTTTGTATATTCCAAAACTTCTCTAGCCTTATCATAATCTTTAATATCGCCATTAGCAATAATAGGGATACTAACAGCTTCTTTCATTGCTTTAATTGCATCATAATCAACTGGAGCTTTATATTTACCTGCTCTAGTTCGACCATGAACGGATACAAAGTCTACACCACAAGCTTCAACTGCTTTTGCAATTTCAACTGGTATTTTATCAGTAACACCAATTCTAACTTTTGCACTTGTATATTGTTTTGTTGAATATTTTTTAACAGTTGAAAGAATAGTTTCTAATTTTTTTAAATCTCCTAAAAGATTTGAACCAGAACCGTGTGAGAATACTTTTGGAGCAGGACACCCACAGTTTAAATCAATTCCATCAATTCCATCAATATCATTTAACATCAAAACAGCATCTCTAACTAATTCAGGAGTATTTCCTGCAATTTGTACAATATAAGGATCTTCACTTGGAGATTTTTCTATCATTTTAAATGTTTTTTCTGATTTATAAACTAAAGCATTTGAAGAAATCATTTCAGAAATTGTAATATCTGCACCAAATTTTTTAACTACAGATCTAAAAGGCAAGTCAGTATAACCAGCAAGTGGCGCCAACACCATTAAGGGTTGGCTAAAATCTATTTTTTTTGTCATTATTTATAAGAGATTGATTCTAAATCGTAGTGTTTACCAGCTTCTTTTAAATCTAAAAGTGCTTTGAATGATGAATACTCACCCTCTGGCGTAGTATCAACTATTTCTCTTACTTTCTCAATCATTTCATATTCAAATAATACATGTAAGTATGCTGGAGTTGATTCATCAATTTCTGAACTTAATTTTTCAAATAATGCAATTATTTGATCTGGCTGTAAAATTGACTCATAATTTCTAGCAAGTGCTAAATAGTCTTCAGTTGTATATTCTAAATCTTTTACAATTTTAGATAACTCTTCTGCACTAAATCCAAATTCATTATTTGCAGCATCTTTTTCAAATAACCTTCTTGCTAATTCTTTATCTAGTTTTACATTTTTATAAAGTTTTTTAATTGTAGTCATTGATTTTTCATTTATAACATTTATAAAAGATTGTCTAACAACATTTGGAGCATAATTTTCAACTTTTTTAAGAACTTCCACTGCAAAATCTGGCTGTTCATTTACTTTGTTAATCATGTTTTGATTTGCTAATTCTGACATTTCATTTAATTTTAATGATTTATCATTTACAAATTTTCCAGCTTTAATATCTTGAATATTTGCAATTAAATTGTTTAGTTCTGAATCTGAAGAGGTAAATGTATCATTTTTAACATTTAATTTTAACTGTGAAACAACTGCTGATAATTCTTTAAAAGCTTTAGTTCTAAATCTTTTTGGAGGATTTTTTTCTAATAAATTTGATTTAATTAGAGTCATCATTGTATCTTTATCTTTATTTATTGCTCTTTGCTTAAATATATTTATTAAACCATAAAATAGAATATGTCCTATTGTTGCGATAAATAAGAAAACTATTGGAAGTATAATCCAAACTGCTACTGGTAAAAGTAGTGAGATGTCAAGGATCGTAACCTTATAATCCCCTAACTCTAAACTAAATGTATATCCATAAATTAAACCAATAAATAATACTGAAAAAACAATATATTTTTTAAAACCCATAACTAAATCCTTTTTACTATTTTTCTGCTTCGTAAATCTCTCTACATGGTGTACAAAACTTTGCAAATGGTTTTGCTCTTAATCTTCCAATTGCTATTAATTCATCACACATATCGCAAGTTCCATAAGTTCCTTCTTGAACTCTTTTTAGTGCATCTTCTATTTCTTCTAATTCTTTAACTTGTTGATTCGCAATAATGCCTTCTTTAAAACTATCACTTGATATTTCTGCATAATCAAATTCATCTTTACATTCTGAATTTTTTAAAGAATCAATACTATCCCGACTTCCTTGAATATTTTTAATGATTAATTCTTTTCTATCTAGTAGAATTTGTTTTAATTCTTCAACTTGTTTTGTGTTAGCCACATTGTACCCTTAAATTTAAAATTTTGCTATTATACAAAAAATATTATAAATTATTTATGATACGGATGATTATTTATGATACAAAGGCCTCGAAAGATCTGTTCAGTCAAGACAATATTCGCTATTTTATGTGCCATTGTTAAATCACTTAAAGATATTATACTATCACATTTCTTTAAAAATTCTCTTTCAAAGCCAAATGCTCCACCAATAAAAAAGTTTATTTCATTTTTACCCTCTAATATTTTAGAAAAAGAATATGAATCTAATTTCTTCCCTAAAACATCTAAAGCAATATTATAACCTTTTAATAATGGTTCATACGTTTCACTATAAGCTTTTTGTGATTCTCTTTCACCAATAGTTTGAGCCTTAGAAATTGATTTATTAAAAATATAATGAACTTCAATTTTTGCATATTTTAAAGACATTTTAATAAACTCTTTTATCAAAATGTCAAATTCATCTTTTGATGGTTTTACTATAGAATAAATATTAATTTTCACAACAAGCATTCCTTTTAGTCATATAAAAATCACTTCCTACAACATTAAAAGTTATATTTTTAATTTTATCTTCAATTTTAACTCCACCTGTAGCACAAACTGGGTGAGTGGATATTTTTGCTAAGTAAGTAATTTTATCACCCAAGAAAGTATTAATATCATCTATATTAGTTTTTCTATAAGCTCCAAGTTCTATCATATCAATTTCTAATTCATTAGCTTCCAATATTTCTAATTCATTATAAGTTGAAAGTCCTAAAAGTTTATTTCCTATTCTTTTTCTTATTAGTTTAAAAGCAAGTTTTTTATTTTTATGTATTAAAGTAAAATCTTCTTGGCCTAAATGTAAGCCATCACAATATTCTATTAAGTCTATTTTATTATTCACAATAATTTGAATATCAAGAGAGTTTTTTAAAAAGATTAAATTTTCTTTTTGTGTTTGAATAGAAGATATTTTATCTTTATATTGAATCAGTTTTATATCTTTATTTTTACATAAACTTACAAAAGATTCAAGTGAAATATTTTTTTTTAAAAGAGTTTCATAATCACATAAAACATATAAAAGGTTAGAAGCTTCAAGTTTAAAACCTAAAGCTTCTTCAAAGTTTGATAGCATTTAGTTTGCTATTTTCTCTTTTTTAAACATTGTTAATAAATCAGATAATGTTCTCTTCATATCAGCTCTATTTACAACCATATCTATAGAACCTTTTTCTAGTAAGAATTCAGCTCTTTGGAATCCTTCAGGTAAATCAGCTCCAATAGTTTGTTTAATAACCCGTTGACCTGCAAAACCAATTAAAGCACCTGGCTCTGCAATAATAATATCCCCTAAAAATGCGAAAGATGCAGAAACACCACCCATTGTAGGATCTGTTAAAATTGAAATATATGGTAATTTCGCATGATCTAACCTTTTAAGTGCCGCAGAAGTTTTTGCCATTTGCATTAATGCAAAAGTTGATTCTTGCATTCTTGCACCTCCTGAAGCTGAAACAATAATAAGACCTTGATGATTTTCAATAGCTCTATTTACAGCTCGTACAATCTTTTCACCTTCTACAGATCCTAAGGAACCTCCCATAAAAGAAAAATCAAATACTACAATTTGAACAGGTGTTCCATTAATTTCACAATCACCACTTACAACAGAAGATGTTCTTCCTGTTTTTTTCTCTGCAACTTCAACTCTTTTTTTATAAGAAGTTTTATCTACAAACTTTAAAGGATCGTTAGGTCTTAAATTTTCATCATGTTCAACAAAAGTGCCTTCATCTGTTAAAATCTCAATTCTTCTTTTAGCCCCAATTCTCATATGAAAATTACATTTAGGACATATATTATCTTGATTTTCAACTTCTTTAAAGAACATTAAAGAACTACATTCTGGACACTTTACCCAGTGACTTGGTGCATCTTTCTTTGTAGGTTGTTCTTTAGAATCACTATCAAATGATATTTTGCTAAATAAGTTTTTTAAATCCATATTAAATCCTTTTTTTTAATCTTATAAATTCTCGAATTTTTCTAATTCGTCAAGTTTCTCCCAAGGGTAGTCACTTTGACCTACTTGTCCTCTTGATGCAACATCGGCATAAAGGAAAGTCTCTGCACTTGGTTTATCTAATGCAAACTTATCAGTAATCCATTTAGGAGTTAATGAGAAATTATTCATTACAAATTCAGACAATTCATCATCATTTAATTTTGTAAATGTACCCATTGTATCAACTGAAACAGAAGTTGGACGTGCAACTCCAATCGCATAAGATATTTGAACAACTGCTTTTAAAGCAAGTCCTGAAGCTACAATATGTTTTGCAATCCATCTTGCTGCATAAAGTCCAGATCTATCAACTTTTGTATAATCTTTTGAACTTTGAGCTCCTCCACCAATTGGTGAATATCCTCCAAAAGAATCAACAATAAGTTTTCTTCCTGTTAAACCACTATCATGTAAAGACGAATGACTTACATATCTTCCTGTTGGGTTAATATGTATAATTGTATTATCTTTATCATACATATTAGTTGGAAGTCCAGAATCATCAATTAAACCTTGAATTAATTCTCGTACATCTTTAATATCCATATCTTCAACTGAAGGAGCAGATACAACTATAGTATGTATTTTTTGTGGTTTACAATTTTCAAAATTTTCTTTTGTTCCATAATCAACAGTAACTTGAGTTTTAATATCTACACCTAATTTATGATTATGCTTTAACGCATAATTATAAACTTTGTCACTTAGCATTCGGGCATAAGAAATAGCTGCTGGCATAAAATCTGCAGTTTCTGTTGAAGCGAATCCAAACATAATACCTTGATCACCAGCACCAATATCACCAGTAGTCTGATCAACACCTTGAGAAATGTCTGGACTTTGTTGGTTTAATAATACTTGAACATTTACATCATCTGGATGTAAACACTGCTCTTTTGTAAAAGCTGATTTTCCATCATAACCAATTTTAGCAAGTGCTGCTTTAACTAAATCTTCATACTCTTTATCACTTAATTGGCAAGTTGACTTAACTTCTCCACCAATTATTACATTTTTTCCTGCAACAAAAACTTCAGATGCAACTCTGCTGTTTTTATCTTCAATAATTAATTTATCAACAATAGTATCCGCAATAATATCTGCACATTTATCAGGGTGACCTGGGCTTACTACTTCTGAAGTAAATAAATACTGTTTTTTGTTTTCCATTTTTGTTTTCCTTTGTGGTTTTCCATTTTTGTTTTCCATTATTTTTAATTACAATTTTGCTGTTAAAAAAATAACAAATACAACAGCAAGTTGAATCTATTCTACGGTAACTGATTTAGCCAAGTTTCTTGGCATATCAACATCGTTTCCTAATCGAACTGATATTTCCATTGATAATAACTGTAAAGCTATTAACATTTCAAAAAATTCTAACATATAATGATCAGTCTCGTTAATTTTAATAAAATCATCACTCAAATCAAAATCAAGTGGTGATATAGAACAAATAGTACTATCTCTAGCACTTAATTCTTCAACATTGGATTTTATTTTATCATAAAGTAAATTTTGTGGCATTAAAGCAATAGTGAACAACTCAGGATCAGCTAATGCTATAGGACCATGTTTCATTTCACCTGCAGGATAACCTTCTGCATGTAAATATGAAATTTCTTTAAGCTTTAAAGCCCCTTCTAAAGCTAGTGGGAAAAATACATCCCTACCAATAAAGAAGAAACCATGACCATGTAGGTACCTTTTAGATAATCTTTTTGTTTTCTCATGCATAGAATCATTAATAATTAATGATTTTGGAACTTCTCTTAAAGCAAGAAGTTCACTTTGTAATTTGTCATTTGGAATTACATTTTTAACTTTTCCAAAATAAAGAGCTAACATCCATAAAACAACTGTTTGAGTTGTAAACGCTTTAGTAGATGCAACGCCCTTTTCAATTCCGGCACGTGTTAAAATAGTAGCATCTGCTGTTCTTGTCATGGATGAGTTATCAACATTACAAACTACAAGAGACTTAAGTCCTGCTGTTTTTGCCATTTTTAAAGCTTCAAGAGTATCTGCTGTTTCTCCACTTTGAGATATTACAATAAATAAAGTATCTTTTGTTAATAAAGGATCTTTATATCTAAACTCACTTGCAATTTCAACATTACACTTGATTTTTGATAATCTTTCAAAAAGATATGAAGCTGTTAATCCTGAGTGATACGATGTACCACAAGCACAAATTTTAATTTCATTAATACCTTCTATTAAAGATTTATCAATTTCATCAAATAAAATTCCTTCATCATTAAGTCGACCTAACATACAATCGCCTACTACATCACTTTGCTCATAAATTTCTTTTTCCATAAAAAATCTAAAACCATCTTTTTGTGCAAATTGCTTAGAAGTTGGAAGTGTTGCCCATGAATAATTATCACTAAAGAATTCAATTCCAGAAGCACTAGCAATTCCACCAACATCATCTTCTAAATATACAACATCATCTGCTAAACCTATTAAGGGAGCATCTGACGAAGAAAATAAAACTTCACCTTCATCTTTACCATTTGCTACAATTAAAGGTGAGCCATGCTTAAAGAAAAATACTTTAGTAGGATCCGCTTTTGTTATTAAAAGAATAGAAAAAGCACCTGCTAATCTTTTAATTGTATTATTAAATGCTTCTGTTGTATCATTTAAATTATTATAATAATTTTCAAATAAATGAACAATAACTTCTGTATCCGTTTGAGATACAAACTTATGTCCTTTTGAGATTAATTCTTCTTTTAATTCTTTATAGTTTTCTATAATTCCATTGTGTACTACATAAGAATATTCACCTAAATGGGGGTGTGCATTAAGTTCTGTTGGTTGCCCATGTGTTGCCCATCGTGTATGTCCAATTCCTAGTTCATAATCTCTTGAAGAACTAGCTTTTATTTTTTCTTCTAAATTATGCAATTTTCCTAGAGCTTTAAATACATCAATTTTATCATCACCTAAAACAGCAATTCCTGCAGAGTCGTAACCTCTATATTCAAGCTCTTTTAGGCCATCTAATAATATCTTTGTTGTATCGTTTTTACCTACATAACCAACTATTCCACACATATAGTAGTACCTTTTAGAAAAAATTTAATCAGCGATTATACTTAAAACTTACTAAATAATATCTTTTTTACAAAATATTATTTTTCTTTATTAAAAATTTAAATTTTCTATTAATTCTTTATGTACATATCCATTACTAGCAAGTATATATTTATTTTCAAATAATACATAATCATTTCCATCAATATTTGATACTTTACCACCTGCTTCTTGTAAAATAATAAGGCCAGCACTAACATCCCAAGCTTTTAAATTCATTTCATAATATGCTTCATAAATACCAGATGCAACATAACATAAATCAAGTGCAGCAGAACCTAATCTTCTTATATCTTGGCATCTTGGTAAAATATGTTTAATTTTTTCTACTACATCATTTAGATCATCTTCACAAGTCCCAGAAGAGTAAGGAAATCCAGTTGAAAGTAAAGCTTTTTGAAAATCACTTTCATCTGAGACTTGAATCTTTTCACCATTACAATAAGCACCTTCACCTACAACAGCTGTGTACAATTGATCTAAAATTGGATTAAATACAATTCCAATGTATGGTTTTTTATCTTTATAAACTCCAACTGAAATTGCAGTATGAGGCAATTTATTTACAAAATTTGTAGTTCCATCTATGGGATCTACAATAATTGAATTTGAAAATATTTTATCTGTATTATCAGACTCTTCTGCTATTACATTAAAATCATAAAACTCTTTTTCAAATCTAACTTTTAAAAAGTTTTCTACAGCAACATCATATTTTGTAACTAAATCTTTTTTAGCTTTAAAAGTGACATCTTTTTTTGAATAATAGCCTTCTTTAAATATCTCACCAGCTTCTTTTATAATTTCTATTAATTTATTTTTCATTTATCTTCCAACATATTTAATTTTATCTATTTTAGCAAAGGATAATTACAAAATGGTTAATGACGTCTAAATTAAAATTATTTATTTAATAATATATTATAAACTATAAACATTTAACTGATATAATCATTAAAAACCAAATTAAAAGAAGGATATTAAAAGTTACTTTTTAACTTTTTAAAAAAAATTATGAAAAAAAATTTAACAATACAAAATCTAATTGATACAAAAACAAGAATATTACTTTATATCTCATCTTTGTTTACATTATTATTTCTACAAAATTTTTGTACAAATATATGTGAATTTATAGATGGACTAATGCCAGAACAAGTATTAAGAAATCTTTTCTTTATTTTTATAATACATACTATTTTTAGAGAGTTTTTATACTGGAGATTTAGTAAAAAATCAAATGATCTATCTTTGCCAAGACAAGCTTATCTCTTAAGTATAGTATCCTGGATATTTGCTGGTTTTTGCGCCTTTTTATTACATTACTTTTTATATCCTAATTTTCCAATAGCAAGTCATATAAGAATATTCTTAAGTTACTTAATTTTAGGAGCTGCAGTTTTAGCGCAATTTGAATATATTTTATTTGAAATAAGATATAAAAAAATTTCTAATAATACTAATTATACTTTTTTTAATGAAAAGATTTCGAGAAGAATAATAGAAACATTTCTAATTTTTACACTTGCACCAATCACAACTTTATTACTTATAATTTTAAGATATAACACCGAAGGAATAATTGGAACTCAAGTTACAATTGATATGATGTATATTGGTGGGTTAATGATTTTCATTGCATTAATTTTAGCAATAGCATTTGGAAATATATTAAAAAAAGATACAAAAATGATAATAGAGAATATTAATAGTATAAAATCAGGAGAATACAATAATACTCAAACAATTAATAGACCTGATGAGCTAGGAGAAATTTCTTTTGCAATTAAAGATATGTCAAAATCTATAAAAGAAGGTATTGAGCAAATTGAAGAGTTACATGGAGAGATTACAAATACCCAAAAAGAAATCATCTATACAATGGGTGAAATTGCTGAAACAAGAAGTAAAGAAACAGGAAATCATGTAAAAAGAGTTGCTGAATATTCTTATATACTTGCAAAAAAAATTGGATTATCTGAAGAAGAAGCGAGTATTTTAAAACTAGCTTCTCCAATGCATGATATTGGAAAAGTTGGTATTCCAGATAATATTCTAAATAAACCTGGAAAATTAACTTTTGAAGAATTTGAAATAATGAAAACACATACTCACTTAGGTTTTGAAATGTTAAGATATTCAAAAAAACCAATCCTTCAAGCAGCCTCAATAGTTGCAAGAGACCATCATGAGAAATATAATGGAGAAGGATATCCAAGAGGTTTAAAAGAAAAAGAAATACATATTTTTGCAAGAATTACAGCAATTGCTGATGTATTTGATGCACTAGGAAGTGACAGAGTTTATAAAAAAGCGTGGGATGACGAAAAGATATTCAAACTATTTAATGAAGAAAAAGGAAAACATTTTGATCCAGATATCATAGAACTATTTTTTGAGAATATTGATGAAATATATAAGATTCGATCTATGTTTAAAGATATATAATTTCTTAATATATTAAGACTAAAAGTTTAGGTATAGAATCTAAAATATTACAAACTTTTTCAATCATATCCGCTTTAGATTTAATCATATACTGTCTTTTTTCACTCATTCTTTTGATAAATTCATCTTTGTTAAAACTATCTTTTGTAAATACAGTATTTAATGAATTACGATTCTTTTTACTTTCCATCATAATTGCTTTAACCTGCACTCTTTGATCTTTAGATAAATTCAAATCTCTTAATACCTTGAAAATAGGCATACTCTTCTTCATCATGTGCTTCTTACAATTAGACTTAGAATTCATCTCACTATTTTTATTCTTACCCATATCACAACTTGCATATACTGATGTGCTTAATAATCCTGCTAAAACTAAACTTGTTAATATTTTATTTGAACTTTTCATTTTTAAATCCTTTAATTCTTTGATAAAGAATTATGACATTAATATTTTAATCATATGTAAATCTAATGTAAATGAAATATAACAATACATATAATAATTGTGAAATACATAAAAAAAGAGGCCTAAAAGAGAATAAAAAGAAGTAAAGCCCAAAA
>NZ_JAHKQT010000004.1 GCF_018861145.1 Poseidonibacter lekithochrous | reverse complement strand
TTTGAGCTTCATCAGCAGCAACTTGTTCCTCAGCTAATCTTTGAGCTTCAATATTTAATCTTTTTGATACTTCATCTTTGGATTCTGAATCAGTAGCAACTTTAACAACTTTTTTATTTACTACTGTTTCTGGTACATCTGTTTGTAGTTCAAAAGAAGGCTTACTCTCCTCTTTTGTAACAGAATCTTGTGCTTTATTTTGACTTACTGATACATTTTCATTTACTTCTTTTAGGTCTTTTGTTTTTGTTTTGTTTTTTTGTAATGATCTACCATAAGTAGTTTCCATATCAATAAATTCACCTTTATTTACAATGATTCTTTGATTCGTTGAGTTTTGAGTAACTTCTATTTGACCTTCTGTACAGAATATTCTTTCTTTTGTATCTGTAATTTGAGTGATTATTTGAGTTCCTCTAATTCCAATTGAAGCACTTTTTGTTATTAATTTGAAATTTTGAGGTGCAATCTTTCCTATTTTTCCAGTGATTGTTCTAAATACACCTTTTATCATAGAAAACTCTGCTTTTACATTGTTTTTATTTTCAAATAAATAGTCATTGATTTTAAATGTAGAGTTTTTACCAATCGAGATAATAGTCTCATCTTTAAATAAAATTTGTACTTTAGAATTATTTTTTGTAGTAAGTAGATCTTTTTCTTTCAAAAGAGTATCTCTTTTTACTTGAAAAGTTTTATTATCTCTTATAATAGTAGCTTCACCTTTTAGTGCTACAACTTTTCCGACATTTGCAAATAATATATTTGTAAATAATATTAGTAATATTAATAGTTTCATTGCTTTCTCCTACCAATTAAATTTCTTTATATAATTAAGTTTAGTCTCGAATTCTTCGTATTCTGACGCATTCTGGTTTGAATTATTCTGATTAAAAGAAGTTGATAAATTCACAGAATCAGTTGTAGTTATTTTATTAATATAATTTAAACTGAAATAATGATTATTATCTTTTCTTTTTGTTTGAAAATAATTATGTATATACCTATAATTAGTTATACCAAACTTATAATTAAAGTATAGCATATTTTTATTATTAAATTCATAATTATAATAAAAACCAATCTCTTTAGATATATTATCATCAAGATTAACAGCTTTTGTTATTCTAGTTATTTTTGATAATGAAGTGTATAGTCTTAAGTTCTTTCTTAAATTATACAAGAAATTAAATGAATACTTTTCAAAGTTATTATTTTTATTTTCTTTTTTTGTATATAATAGTTTTTGATAGTCTAATGATATTTTAAAGTCTTTATTAGCAATATAAGGTGAAATAGAGAATACATTTAAATCTTTATCTTCTTTTCTAAAAACTCTTGTTGCATTGAAATCTAAACCATAAATATTTTTGTCATAAATATAAGATATAGTAGGTAGATATGAAAATACAGAAGTGTTTTCATTGGTTTCATTTAAATAATTTTTATTATATATCAGGAAACTGTTTTTGATTCTTATTGAAGGACTACTTTTAAGTATTTTATTAAAATCTAAAGATAAAATTTCATTATGAAAGTTATCACTAATTGGTTCCTCTCCAAAAGTTATTTTATTTGAATTATTAATTGACTCATATAAGGTACTATTCTTTACATTTGTATTATGACCCATTCCTAAAATTAATGTGGCAGAATTAAAAGTTAATTTTTTATTTTTATTTTTATTTAAATATAGTAAATATTTTTTTATATCTTTTTTTGTTTCATGGGTAATATTCTCTTTTAATAGAATATTAAACTCTTTTTTTGCTTCTTTTTTTAGATTTAATTTTGTTAAAAGCCTTGCATAATCATACCTTGCTTTATTAAATTTTGGATCTTGTATTAAAACTCTTTCAAGTGCAATTGATGCTTCATCATATTTTGCCAGTTTAATTGCACTTTGAGCTAAGAAATAGTTAACATTTAAATTATAGTTATGTTTATAAAAAAGTTTATTAAATAATTCATATGATCTTTTATAGTTCCCAATATTGTACATAGTAGATGCAGTGATATAATCATTTGATGATTCTATATCTAAGATATATTCTTTTTCTTCTTCTTGTGCTTCTTTTATGATGATTTTATTCTCTTGCATAAATTTTGTATAATATAATATTCCATATTTTAAATCTTTTTTATCTTTTTTTATAAAAGCATCTTTATAAGTAGATTCTAGTTTTAATTTTTTTTGTAGTTTTTTTGCAGTTTGAATATCTTTGATTTGATTAATTATTAAACTATAGTTTTCTTTTTTATGTGTTCTTACAACTAAATTCTCAATTTTTAATAAATCATTTACTTCTTCTATATAGTTTTTTACTACATCCTTATATTTACTTGATGCAATATATAGTGTATAGGTATTTGCGTTCACACTTAGAAAAGGAAATAATAAAACGGATGTTAAAAATAGTTTTTTATTATTTATTTTCATGTTTATAAACCTCTTGATAGTTTCTATTAATTATATAATCTTCACATCTTGCTAAATATATTTTATATATCTCACAAGGATATTTTTTGTTTAATTTTTCAAAAATTTGTTTTGCTTGGTCTAACTTTTCTTGTTTAAATAAGCTTATTGCTTGATTATAAACTTTTAATTCTTCCTCTAAATTATTTGTTATTTCTTTTGTACTAATAACTTCCCATAGTTCAATGGCTTCATTTTTACCTTTTAATTTTACATAATCAATATATCTAAAAGTATAACTATCTTTTAGATTATTTTTTGTGAAGTTTGTAATTATTAATTTTACTCCATAGAACTTACATAAAGATTCAACTCTTGAACCAATATTAATAGTGTCACCAATAACTGTATAATCACTTCGTCCTATACTTCCAATCTCTCCAACGGTTGCAATACCTGTCGTTATTCCAATTCCTATATTTATTAAAGGCTGATTATTTTGCTTAAGTGTAATATTTAAATTATCTAACTCAAATAATTGTTCTAGAGCACTTTTAACTGCTTTATCTTCATGATTTTCTACGTCAAAAGGAGCATTCCAGTATGCCATGATTGCATCACCAATATATTTGTCAATAGTACCTTTGTTTCTTGTAATTATTTCACTCATTGGTGTCATATATTTATTGATATATTTTACTAATAGTTCAGGTTGTTTGATATCTTCAGAAATTTTTGTAAAACCTCGAATATCACTAAAAAAAACTGTTATCTCTTTATTTTGTGCTTGAAGTTGATTGTTATTTACATCTTTTAATAGCTGTTCCATTACATCTTTTGAAACTTTTGATGCAAATTTATTTTTTATTTCATCTTTCTTTTTTATTTCATAAAAATATTGAAGCATTATTGTAATAATAGTAGATAATATTATAGTCATTAATGGGAAAAATATATTTAATACTAAGCCATAATTAAAAAGCGTATAATAAATTAAGTATGAAGTTAAAAATAATAGTCCAGTTATTAAAAAAGGAATAAAAAACAAGTGTATTTTTTTTGTTAAATATCCTACTACTAATACTAGTAAAAAAATGATGAAGATATTTGCACCATTAACCCAAGATGGTTCATATAAAAAGTCTTTTGCAATTATATTATCAATTGCATTTGCATGTACTTCAACTCCTGGAAATATTGACTCAAAGGGTGTTGCTCTTAAATCTAAAAGTGCAGCAGCTGATGTTCCTATAAGTGCTATCTTATCTTTAATATCCTCTTTTTTGAAATCATTATTATAAATATCAATTGCTGATATATACTCGAATGTTTTTTCTTTTCCTCTAAAATTAATAATTAGTCTACCATGTCTATCTGTAGGAATAATATAATCATTTAATTGCAGATTACTTACACCATTTTCATCATAGTTAATAGTAATTCTTTTAATACCTAATGCAATTCTAAGTGTTTCAAGTGCAAGAGATGGATATATCTCATCATCATATGAAATAATTAAAGGAAGACTTCTAATAATTCCTGAGTCATCTGGTATATTATTAAAAAAACCACTAGAATATGAGTTAGTTTGAATTACAGGAATATTTAAAATTGTTCCTTTTGCTTCAAGTAAATAATTTTCTCCAAGTTTTTTGTTTTTTTCAACAAATATTGTTTGAATTGAAGGTGCTTCTTTTTTTATATGTTCTTTATTTTGAAGTTCAAATTGATATCCTAATATTGTAGGAGTAGATGCAACTGTTTGAGCAAATTCAAAATCATAATTAGGTATATTTTCTTTTTCTATATTTAACTTTTCAAACACTTTATGCGGTGAGGTTCTGTCTTCTTCTGCAAAAACAATATCAAGACCAATAATAGCAATATCATTATTATGAAGATTCCTTAATATTTTTGCTAATATATCTCTAGACCAAGGCCATTGACCTAAAGATTGTAAAGACTTTTCATCGATATCTATAATTACTACACTATTAGATTTTGGAGCTATTTCACCTCTTATACTAAACATATAATCTTTTAATCTATTATCTATAGAAGATGGTAATTTAGGTGCAAAGATATATATAGCACTAATTAAAACAGCTATCATAATCGACGATAATATATAAATAAAATCTTTTTTTATTTCTGCTATTTTAAACACTTATCTACTTGATATCAATTTGTTCAGAAGATAAAGAATCTTTGGCATATTCATGTAAGATTTCATGATTAAAAAAGAATTCAGTTAATTCTTTATCTATTTCACCTTTTCTAGACATATTTGTTAAAATATTTTGTACTTGAGATAATTTCATTGCATCTTTATATGGACGTGCTGATGCAGTTAGTGCTTCAAATACATCTGCAAAAATCATTATTCTATCTTCAAATGCTATTTGGTCTTCACTAAGACCTCTTGGATAACCTAAACCATTTAATTTTTCATGGTGATTACAAGCAATATTTAAAACATCTTTATATTTTTTTGGAAAAGGTAGTGTTGAAATCATTTCTAAAGATAGTTTTGCATGATTTCTAATAATACTTATTTCCTCTGTAGTTAAAGTTCCTTTTTTAATTGATAAATTATAAAATTCATCATCTGTCAATAATTGGACTTCTTTTCCCTCTTTTATATATGTTAATTTAGCTATTTTATTTAATTTTTCTATATCTTCATCATGCATAAACTCTCCACCTTTATTAATGGTTTTTAAGAAATCTATATAATCATTTAGTAAAACTATTTCTTTTTGAAACTCTTCTTTTGTTATATTATTTTTAAGATAGTTTATTTCAACATCTCTTTTTATAACTTCAAATCTAGATTCTATTAATTCAATTCTATTAAATATTTTTTCTAATTTTGTGGCTTTATCAATGATATGATCAGGCATTGAAATCTTACCAATATCGTGCATCCATGCAGCTAAAGCAATCTGTTTATAATCTCTATCATTGTATTTGATATCTTTGTAAATAGTTTTATCATCATTTACAGCTTTTGCTAAAAGTAGTGCTATTTTTTCTACTTTTCCGATATGATCAGCAGTATAAGGTGATTTAGCATCTATTGCTTTTGCAATAGTTGCAACAAAAGCATTTAAAAACTCCTCTAAACTTAAGATTAATTGTGTATTTGTAAGTGACATAGCAGCTTGTGAAGCTAATGATTTTATAATTTTTTCATCCGTTTTGTTAAACTCCACAATTTCACGCTTATCCATTTTATTAATTAATTGTAAAACACCAATTACATCATTTTCATGATCAATTAAAGGAATAACAAGCATAGATTTTGACCTATAACCTGTAGTATTATCAAACTCTTTTGTTCCTTTAAAATTATATTTTGTAGTTTTGTAAACATCCTTAATATTAATAATTCTTTTTTCACTAGCACAAACAATAGCAACCATTTGATTATTTAATGATCCATCTTCTAAAACAAAAGGCAAGGGTGCCCAATCAAGATCTTTTTTTGCTCCACCAATATTTATATTTAAAGAGTTGTTTTGTACAACTTTAAAGTCAAGTTTGCTTTCATCTTTTGACATAATGTATAGTGTTCCTGCGTCTGAGGAAGTGAGTTTACGAAGGAGTGTTAAAATTTTCTCTAATAGAACATTTCTATCTGTTTCTGAAGATAATGCAAGATTAATTTTCATGATTTCTTGAAACATATCTTCACTAATTAGGTTATGTTCAATAGTCCCATTATCGATATGTATAACATCACCTTGTACTAAAATTTTACCTGCATTTTTTAGGATTTCATGTTTTTTAATATCATTTTTAATCTCTTTATCATAAAGAGGTTTTATGTGATATAAAAAAATAGTTACATCATCTCTTTTTAGATTTTCAAGTTCTTCTTTTATAAGTTGTGGAGAAAGATGATTTGTAGTCTTTGCAAAGTCTGTTAATTTATCGGGAAATGAACACTCTAAAAGAAGAGATTTAATTTTACTATTATTATTAATTTCTTCCCATAAAATTGGATTCTTGTAAGTGTCTCCACTTATGATAAACCCTCGTTCACCTTTAGTAATTACAAATCCACAGGCTCCTTTAATATGTACAGCAGGAAATGTTTTAATTTCGTAGTCATGTATTTTTACAATTTCATTTATTTCTAATTCTTTAAATACAAGGGAACTTTTATTTGAATTAATTAGGTTTATTTTTGTAAAGTCAGGCCATACCAAATCATTAAATGAGTGATTCTTTAGTATATCAATAGTCTCTTTAAGTGCATAAATTGTTAAGGGGATTTTCCTTTTTTCAAAATAGCTTTCGATTATAAAAGGTAAATCAGATATATGATCTACATGTGAATGCGTTATGAAAATATGATTAATTTCAGAGGCTTCTTCTCCTAATGAATTTATTACATTTCCTGCATCAACTATAATATCTTTAAAAATTTGGAATGATGTTGTTCCCATTCCTTTAGCTTTACTTCCACTTGCACCTAATATTTTAATAAAATTCATAAAAATTCCTTTAATAAGACTAAGTATATCTAAAGAAACTTTATTATTTAAGTAAAATAGTTAAAGAATAAAAAATTTATTATTTTTTTGGAGTGTTTTATATTATATTTATAATACCTAGAAGCTTATTATATCTCATCTTGGCCTCTAAATCTTTATTCTACTGATAAGTTAACTAATGATTTTATTTTTGGAAACACCTCTATTACTAAAAGTTATTTTTTACCTAAAACTTATAATTTTTATTAAAAAAATGCTAATCACTTCTCATTATTAATTTGGGAATCATCATAAGGATCCATATGAATATTAATTATCCAGTCTCTATTCTTATCTAAGTTTTCTATTTGTTGTTCAATTCTATCACTTGTTTTATGAGCATTCATAAGTGTAATAATACAATCAAAAACTAAATGTACTTCAACAAAAGTTTGATGACCAGCTTCTCTTGTTTTTAAAAGGTGATATGCATTTACATTATCATCATGTTTAATAATATTTTCAATATTTTCAACTAAATCACTATCAACTGCTCTATCTAATAAAACTAAAACACCATCATGAATTAATTCATAAGCAGAATAAATAATATATAAAGCAATACCACTTCCTACAAGTACATCAATTAACTCATAACCTGTTAAATGCACAAGAACTAATGATGATAAAACTGCAATATTTGAATAAACATCTGTTTTATAGTGTAATGCATCAGCTTTAATAACCATTGAGTTGGTTTTTTTAGCAACCTTATTTAAATAAATTACTAAAAATATTGTGATAATAAGTGAGATAATCATAACAATAATTGATGTTTCAACATATTTAGATATTTCACCATTTATTGCTTTTTGTATTGCTTGATAAAGTAAGAATAATCCAGATACAGTAATAATTGAACCTTCAATTACGGAAGCTAATGCTTCAATTTTACCTCTCCCATAGTTAAACTCTCTATCTGCTGGTTTTTCAGAATTTGATATGGCAAAATAGTTAAAAAGTGATACAAACATATCAAGAATAGAATCAATTGCCGAAGCTAAAACAGCAACTGATCCACTAGCTATTCCTATTATCAGTTTAATAATAGTGAGTAAAGCCGCAACTGATGAAGAAACGACTGTAGCTTTTTTTTGTAAAGTCATACTTATTTATTCTCTACAAACTCTTTGATTCTTCTAATTCCTTCTTCTATTGTTTCTAAATCTGTAGCAAAAGAGAATCTAACATAACCTTCAGTTCCAAAAGCAAGTCCTGGTACTAAAGCTACTCCTTTTTCTTCTAATAAATCTGCACAAAACTTCATAGAATCAGACGTAACACCTTGAATATTTATAAATAAGTAGAATGCACCATCTGGATTAAAACAAGTTAATCCTTTAATATCATTAAAAGATTTAACTGCAACATTTCTTCTTTTTTCAAACTCTTTTCTCATGATTTCCATTGTTTCATCAGCTTCACCTTCAAGAGCTGGAATAGCAGCATATTGTGTGATTGAGTTTACATTTGAAGTTACTTGACCTTGTAATTTTGTCATATTTTTTACAAGTTCAACATTTGGAGTTGCCAAATATCCAAATCTCCATCCAGTCATTGCAACTGCTTTACTTAAACCATTAATTGTAACAGTTCTTTCATACATGTCTTTTGATATTTCAGCTACTGCTGTAAATTTTTTACCATCGTACATGATTTTTTCATACATTTCATCAGATAGAACAATTATATTCGTACCTTCAAGAATTTTTGCAATTTCTTCTAATTCTTCTTTTGTATAAACAGCACCTGATGGATTTGAAGGTGTGTTTAATAGTAAAATTTTTGTTTTATCAGTAATTGCATTTTTTAATTGCTCTGCAGTGATTTTAAAATCATTTGAGTCATCTGTCTCAATAATTACAGGAATTCCATCAGAGTATTTTACTTGCTCTGGATATGTAACCCAATATGGTGCAGGAATAATTACTTCATCACCTTTTTCAATTAATACTTGAAAAAGATTAAATAGTGAGTGTTTTGCTCCATTACTAATGATAATGTTGTCTAAATTATATTCTAGATTATGGTCTCTTTTTAATTTATTAATGATTGCTTGTTTGGTTTGAGTAATTCCCTCAACGGCTGTATATTTTGTATGTCCATCTATAATAGCTTGAATTGCTGCTTGTTTAATAACTTCTGGAGTATTAAAATCAGGTTCTCCTGCACTAAAACTTAATATATCTTTACCTTGAGCTTTTAGCTCTCTTGCTAGGGCTGTAATTGCCATAGTA
Source organism: Poseidonibacter lekithochrous (assembly GCF_018861145.1). Lineage (GTDB taxonomy): Bacteria > Campylobacterota > Campylobacteria > Campylobacterales > Arcobacteraceae > Poseidonibacter > Poseidonibacter lekithochrous_A. The sequence goes on along the minus strand of NZ_JAHKQT010000004.1, from coordinate 226,765 downwards.
ACTGATGGAGATAGATTCTCCATTCTGTTTGCAATTTTCATTAATGTTTCCTCTTATGTAATATTGATCATATTTATATGATATAATTCATAAATTATAACAAAAATAATCTTAAGGAAAAGCTTGGAATTTCAGTATAATCTTGATTCTTTGGTAGTTACGGTTAAACTCGTAAATAAAAAGAGTATTAAACATTGTTATCTAAGAATTGTAAATAAAAAAGAAATACAAATTAAGGCAAATATCTATTTTTCAATACAAGATGCAAAAGAATTACTTGAAAGAAAAAAAATATGGCTAATAAAAGGCTTAAATAAAGTTACTTCAAATACTTTAGCAGAAGATGAATTTTTATATTTTGGTAAAATACAGAAATTAAATGATTATCAAATCATAAATATTGATAAGTTTTACAGAAATAAAATAGAAGAAATAATTCCTCCTTTAGTAGAAAAATACTCAAAACTAATGAAACTTTATCCAACATCAATAAAATATAGAAAAAATAAAAGAACGTGGGGCTCTTGTAATTATAAAAATGGCTTAAATTTTAATACACAATTATGTAAGTTTCCAATACAAATTGCTGAATATGTAGTAATACATGAGTTAGCACATATAAAACATAAAAATCATTCAAAAAAGTTTTGGGATTTAGTGGAAAATTACTGTCCCAATTATAAAGAAAGAGAAGCTTTATTTAAGACTTTTTTATAATATTTCTAATATCTTCAAATTTTTTATAAAGAGTTTGATTTTTTGCTTTATTTATAAATACTCCATTTGAACGCTCTTCATATAAAGGTTCTTCAATCGTTTTTTTTGATTTTCTTTCAATTTTGTTTGTTACAAAGAAAGCTATTTCATTTACATTTTTAAAATTTGCATTTTTTAATAATGATTTTATATCTGCTTTGTTATACTCAAACTCCATTTTATAAACAGGATGGGTTAGTACAAAATATAGAGTTTGACCTTTTATATAGCCAAACTTAACTCCCTTTTTCAATTTTAAAGGAAGTACATCTACGAACTTTTCTACTGTAGATGATGTGTTAATCTTTCTGAATTCAGGATTATTTTTAAGATGACTAAGTATTTCATTCAATTTTTTCATATGTTAATTATAGCAGGTTTTGTATTATCTTTTAGTGCTTGTGGTTATAAGGGCGACCCTGTTTATGTGTCGGATAAAACAACAAAAATAAAAAGTAATAAAGAAGTTTTAAAATAATGATATATGACTATATAATAATAGGAACAGGAATTGCAGGTTTAAATGCTGCAAGACTTATTCCTGCAGATAAAAAAGTTTTAGTATTATGTAAAAAATCTCCATGGGATTGTAATACTTTTTGGGCCCAAGGTGGAATAGCAACTGCTGTTGATGATGTTGATATTCCTGTTCATATTCAAGATACAATGACTGCTGGTGTTAATTATAATGATGTTAAAGCAGTAGAACTTTTAAGTAAAAGATCTTTAAAAGCTGTAAAAAATCTAATTGAATCAGGTTTAAAGTTTGATTTAAATGATAAGGGTAAACTAGCATATACAAAAGAAGCAGCACATTCTAGAAGTAGAATTCTTCATGCTGATGGTGATGCTACAGGAAGAATGATTCATGTTTTTTTACTTGAACATTGTAAACATGAGATGATAACTAATGCAGTTGTAAATGATTTATTAATTCAAGATGGTATTTGTTACGGAGTTCAGTTTTTTACTTCTGAAACTGAACAAAGAGTTGTTTATGCTCATAATACTATTATTGCAAGTGGAGGTATTGGTTCTCTTTATCGATATCATACTAATTCTACTGCAATTGCTGGGGAAATCCAAGGCTTAATTTCACATAAAGGTCTAAGCTTAAAAGATATGGAAATGATGCAATTTCATCCTACAGTTGTAAAAGGGACTCACTTTGCTAGAAAACCTTTACTTTCAGAGGCTTTAAGAGGTGAAGGTGCACATATTGTTGATGAAAATGGTTATAGATTTTTAAAAGATTATCATGAAGATGAAGAACTAGCTCCAAGAGATATTGTAAGTCGTTCTATTTTTGATTATCATAAAAAAACTGGCTTAGGTGTTTTTTTATCTTTAGATATGTTTACAAAAAAATACTTTATGAAAAGATTTCCTAATATATATTCAAATTTAAAAGATTTAGGTTATAACTTGCCTTCGCAAAAAGTTCCAATTTCTCCTGCTTTTCATTATGCAATGGGAGGAATTGAAACAACTCTTGATGCAAAGGTAAAAGGTATAAAAAATCTTTATGCAGTTGGTGAAGTGGCTTGTTCAGGTGTTCATGGGGCTAATAGATTAGCTTCTAATTCATTATTAGAAGGGCTTGTTTTCTCTCAAATTGCAGTTGAAAATTCTTTAAAAGAAAATTTTAAAATATCACGTGAAAATTATACAAAAACAATAAAATTATACACAAGAAATCAAGAAATAGATAAAAAAATTAAAAACAATCTAAGAAAAATTATGTGGAAAGCAGCTTCAATTGTAAGAGATCCTAAAGAATTGGAATCTGCATTATTAGAGATTGAAGAATATTTACAAAAAGATGTGGGAAGATTATTATTTTTAAGATTGCTTACAGCAAAAGCTATTATTCAAAGTGCTATTAATAGGAAAGAATCTATGGGCGCACATTTTATTAAAAATAAATGATAATCTGAAGACTTCAAAAAAAGTTGACATTTTCTTGACAGAAAATTTACATTTTGTATTATTTTTAAGGCTTTTTACGGCAAAATCTATTTACAAACAGCTCACAAGTAACTTTACTTGGAGCGCATTATATTAAGGAGAATTAATGTTAAAATTATTATTGACATTACTGGTATCATCAGTTTCTTTATTTGCAAGTTCTGCAAGTACTGGTGCAATACCTGATGTTACAATGACATGGGTTGGATTCGCATGTCTATTTATTTTCATAGTTGGATACTATTTTGTAGCAGCTGAGGAAAAATACGAGATAGATAAAGCAAAACCTGCTTTATTTATAGGTACATTTATGTTTATGTTAGTTGCGATTTATTATTCTTTAAATAATATGGATATGGGCTTAGTTCATACACAAGCACAACATCTTATCTTAGAAATTGCTGAGATTTTCTTCTTCTTATTTGTTGCAATGACATATATTGAGTCATTAATCCATATGAGTGTTTTTGATGCATTAAAATATAAACTAGTTTCAAAGGGATATACATACAGAAAGTTATTTTGGGTAACTGGTATTTTAGCATTCTTTATCTCTCCTATTGCAGATAACTTAACTACTGCTCTTATTTTATCAACTGTATTAATTACAATTGAAAAAACAAGAAAAGATTTCTTAGTACCAGGTGCTATTAATATCGTTGTTGCAGCAAATGCTGGTGGTGCTTGGTCTCCATTTGGTGATATTACTACGCTTATGGCATGGACAGCAGGAAAAGGTTCATTTACTGATTTCTTATTCTTATTTCCAGCTTCAATTATTGGTTACTTAGTAACAGCATTTATTTTAGCTAGATTCGTTCCAGATGAAGTTCCTGAATTTGATGTTACAAAAGAAGTTAAACCTGTAATGAGTGAAGGTGCTAAAGTTGTTATGTTTTTAGGTGTATTTACAATTTTCTGTGCAGTTATGTCACATCAAGTATTACATCTTCCAGCAATGTGGGGAATGATGTTCGGTCTTTCATTATTAAAAATTTATTCTTATGGATTAAAAAGAAAATATGGTGTAGATCACTTTAATATTTTCCATTCAATGGCTAAAATTGAAAATAATACATTAATGTTCTTCTTTGGTATTTTAGCAGCTGTAGGTGCTTTATACTTTATTGGTTGGTTAGGTTTAGCTGCTATTGTTTATGATCCTTCAGTGTTAGGAGCTACATGGTCAAATATTGGTGTAGGATTCTTATCAGCAATTGTTGATAACGTTCCTGTTATGTCAGCAGTTCTAAAAGCAAACCCAACTATGGGTCTTGAACAATGGATGCTTGTTACACTTACAGCTGGTGTTGGTGGATCTATGATTTCATTCGGATCTGCTGCTGGTGTAGGTGTTATGGGTAAACTACATGGTATTTATACATTTGGTGCACATATGAAATATGCTTGGATTATTGTAATAGGTTACTTTGTATCTATTGGAGTTTGGTATGTTCAATATCAAATGTTAGGAATAGGGCACTAAGTTAAGTCTTTTTTCTAAATCTAACTTTTAAAAGCTATCAATTTATTTTGGTAGCTTTTTTTTTGTAAAAAAATTAAACTTCTTTATTCTTCTACTTAACTAAATATTTACAACTTTTTAGATATAATCGCAACTAATAATAGATTTATATAAAATCAAACGAGGATATTAATATATGAAACATGTACCAATTGTAGTATTAGATTTTGGTAGTCAATATACACAAATTATTGCTAGAAAACTTAGAGAATCAGGTGTTTATTCTGAAATAGTACCTTATAGTGAAAGTATCGAAGATATAATGGCTAGAACACCAAAAGGTATTATCCTTTCGGGAGGTCCTGCTTCTGTTTATGCTGAAGATTCTTACCATCCAGATACAACAATTTTTGAACTTGGTCTTCCAATTTTAGGAATTTGTTATGGTATGCAATTAATTTCACAACACTTTGGAGGTTCTGTAATACCTGCTGATCATCATGAATATGGAAAAGCAAAGTTAAACTTTGAAAAAGAAAATCCAATATTCAAAGATACAACAGATGGACAAACTGTATGGATGTCTCACGGAGATAGAGTTGAAAATATTCCTACAGGTTTTGAAAAAATTGCAACTAGTGAAAACTCACCATATGCTGCAATTGCTGATACTCATAGAAGTATCTATGCTTTCCAATTTCATCCAGAAGTATATCACTCAGATGAAGGAAGTAAACTTCTTAAAAACTTTGCAAAACATATTTGTCATTGTGAATCAACTTGGAATATGGGTTCTTTTGCAAAAGAACAAATTGCAAAAATAAAAGAACAAGTTGGAAATAAAAAAGTATTATGTGGTGTTTCAGGTGGAGTTGACAGTTCTGTAGTTGCTACGCTTTTAGCTGAAGCTATTGGTAATCAGTTAGTCCCTGTATTTGTTGATAATGGATTATTAAGAGCAAATGAAAGACCTCAAGTTGAAGCTATGTTTAAAGCTCGTGGGGTTCCTTTAATTACAGTTGATGCAAGTGAAGAATTTCTTACTAAACTTGAAGGTGTAACTGATCCTGAGAAAAAAAGAAAAATTATTGGTGAAACATTTATTGAAGTATTTGATAAAGAAGCTAAAAAACACGATGGTATTGAGTTCTTAGCACAAGGTACACTTTATACTGATGTTATTGAATCTGTATCAGTTAAAGGACCTTCTAAAACAATCAAATCACATCATAATGTTGGTGGTTTACCTGATTGGATGACTTTTGAATTAATCGAACCTTTAAGAGAAATTTTCAAAGATGAAGTAAGACTTTTAGGACTTGAACTTGGACTTCCTAAAGATATGATAGGAAGACATCCTTTCCCTGGACCCGGTCTTGCTATTAGAATCATGGGTGATGTTAATACTCCTGATTTAGAAATCTTAAGAAAAGCAGATACTATCATGTTAGATGTATTAAGATCAACTGGTTACTACGATAAAACATGGCAAGCATTTACAGTACTTCTAAATGTAAAATCAGTAGGAGTTATGGGTGATAATAGAACTTATGATAATACTGTTTGTGTAAGAATAGTAAATGCAACAGATGGAATGACAGCAACTTTTGCATATATTCCACATGAAATATTAGAAACAATCTCAAGAAGAATCATTAATGAAGTTGATGGAATTAATAGAGTTGTGTATGATATTTCTTCTAAGCCACCAGCAACAATTGAGTGGGAATAATTTCTTAAGAATTTCACGAATCTTCCACTAAAATCTGACAAAGGCGTACTTTTAGTACGTCGAAGTCAGATTTTGACGAAATCTACATAAAACTTGTTATGAATTTAAACTAAATATATTGAATGAAAGTTTAAATTATACGGTATCCTTAATCGATAATATATCGATTAGTATAAGTATTTAAAAGGAAAATATGCAAATTATCACAAATAATTTTTTCTGATACAAATTTAAAAAAAGTTAAAATCCTCTAAAATAAACAATGTAATTAAAATGTAACAGTATTTATGTAATATCCTTGAATAAGGAATATTATGTATGAAAAACTTAAAATTAAACTACAAAAACTAATTAATAAAAATAAAAAAACAACTAAATATGAAGAGATATTACTAAAATTTAATATAAAATTGGAAAAACTAAAAATTAAAGATGATAGTATTTCTAAAGAAGAAGTCGAAATAGTTAAAAAGCTTATCCAAAAAATTGAAAATAAAATTCAAATTGAAGAGAAAAGATAAATATAAAATTTGCACTAGGTAAATCATTTTAGCCTAAATCTAAAGGCATAAAGTTTTGTTGTATTTCCATACTTGTATATCGTTCATTTTCTTCTTCCAAAATTTCTTTGATTCTTCTTTCTATTGCATCTAGAAGTAATGTTTTATCTATATTAGTAGTATTTGTAAGAGCATCGATTTGCAAGGCTTTTTCTTTAATTATGGAGATGTCTTCCTTTTCTAAGTTTGAGCGTACTTTAGCAGCTAGAGTATCTTTAATACATTCTTTATCATAACCACATATTGTTATATCTGCATCAATTTTTTTAGCTTTTTCTTGTAAGATTTTTAAATAATTATTCATTGTAATCCTTAATTATTGTATATTATAAAGTAAAAACGTTAATGAATAATTAAATCTTTAGTTATCTGCTTTTAGATATAATATTTCTTATTTATAGAAAGGTTTTATTTGGAAGTTAGTATCTTTAATTCAGGTCTTATCAATTTTCTTACATTTAAAACTTTTATTAGCACTGATGCTTTAATACTATTTTATTATATTGGTGCGATTATTTTACCTATTTGCTTATGGTTTATATTTATTTGGGGTACTCAAAAATATAAACTATTAAATACTTCATATAATAATGGAAAAGTATTTTTATGGAAACTTCTAAGTAAAAAGCAAAAAATTTTATTTCTTCTTTTCTTTGTTTTAGCATTTTTTTTCATGGAACTTTTTTAGAGAATGTTATTTGAGTTTCTGATTGCTTATATGCAAATGCATGATGCTTTAATAAAAGTTTAGTTTAAAATTAAATAGGAAGTCATGATGAAAAAATCACATAAAATTATTTATGGTATTTATATATTTGTTTGGATTATTATGGCCATAAATCCTAAATATCCAGAAGATTGGTTTCTTGAAAATATATTGGTATTTATTTTCTTTCCTTTTATTATCTGGATGGATAAGAAATATAATTATACACTTTTAAGTATGATTTTTATTTTAATATTTTCAAGTTTGCATTCCTTGGGTGCTCATTATACTTATGCTGAGATGGTACATTTTGATGTTATTACACAATTCTTTGGTTTTGAGAGAAATCATTTTGACCGTGTGGTACATTTCCTTTTTGGATTACTTCTTTTTAGGATATTATTTGAGATGATTGTTCCAAGTCTTAATACAGTAAAAGCTACTTTATTTTTTACTTTTTTAATAATTGTTTCAATATCAGCAATTTATGAAATACTTGAATGGTTAGCAGTAGTCGTTTTATATCCAGAACTTGGTATGGCTTTTTTAGGAACTCAAGGAGATATTTGGGATGCTCATAAAGATCAACTTGCTGCAATTATTGGAGGCTTAATAAATGTTATTTTCTACCAAAGTTATAAGAGTTTATGGATTTTAAGAAAGAGAATACTATACTCTACTTAGAGTTTTAAGGAATATATTTAATGAATAAAACTACAAATGATTCTCAATTACTCTTAGCACTAAATAAACCTAAGGCTTACTTAGTAACAAGGTCTGATGATCTTGGACGAAAAACAGTTTATAGTCTTTTACCACAATGGGCTTTTGATAATGGGTGGATGCCCATTGGTCGTCTTGATTTAGAATCTAGGGGACTTTTATTGTTTACAAGAAGTGGTAAAATAAATGATATGCTTACAAAGCCTGGAAATTGTAAAAAGATATATGAAGTTTGGGTTAGAGGTCATGTAACAAATGATCATATTTCTCAAGCGAATGCTGGTGTTGAAAGTAAATTTGGATTGCTAAAAGCAAAGGTTAAAAAACTTGGAATAGGTGGGGCTAAGACAAAATTAAAAGTTGAACTAGAAGAAGGAAAAAATCGGCATATCCGTCGTCTTTTTGGAGCATTAAAAGACCCAAAATTTGGGACTCCTTTAAAAGTGATAACTCTTACTCGTGTAAGTATTGGTAGTTTTAAACCAAGTATTGAAAGTGGAACATGGCGATATTTAACGCTTGATGAAGAAAAGGAATTGATATGAAAGATTATGTTTGTACTATACGTGGTTATATTTATGAACCAAGGCTAGGTGACCCGGATGCTGGAATAAAACCTGGAACTGATTTTAAAGAGCTTCCTGAAGATTGGGAGTGTCCTGATTGTGGTTCAGCTAAAGAAGATTTTGAAGAATTAGAAGATTGATTTATCTTTTTTATTGTAAGAGTAATTCTTAGATACTTCCTACTTTTAAAAGTTGTGTTTTCCCTACCATTAGTTCTACTGTCATTTTCATTCTTTTGAAAACATTTTCTTGTCTATATTCTAAATTATGTTTAGCACATAATTCTTTCATTAAAGGTTGAATTTTTTGATATTGGCTTAACGGTAAGTTTGGAAATAGATGATGCTCTATTTGATAATTTAACCAGCCATGTGAAAAATCAATTAAGTTTGTACCTGTTTTATAGTTTACACTTCCCATAATTTGCCGTAAATAAAACTCCCCTTGTGATTTATGAGGTGTATCAAATCTATAAATATCTTCAGCAGAGTGATTTGGTACAATAACTAAAAAAGAGTGTAAGTTTGCTATATATTCAGCTATTAAAGTAATAATAAAAGCATTAAATACAGCTTCTAATCCTAAAGGAATAAAAAGTAAAGGAATAAAAATAAATCTTATAGAAAAATATGGAAGAATATATTGTTTCCATAAAATAGCTCCATTTTTTTTAAATGGATTTATTTCATAATTATTAACTGCTGGCATTTTTAATTTACGACGTTTTTTATTTTCTAAAATTCTAAGAGTATTTGGTGCATAATATGTAAACTTCCATGTTCCAGCAAATGCATAAACAAATAAATATCTAAGCCACATTGGTGTTTTTGAACGAATAAGCCATTGAAGGTTATTTTCTACATTATCAGGATCTTCGTCTTCTCCTAAGTGATAATGATGCATAATATTATGTTCATAAATCCACGCCTCAGGTTTAATCCAATCTAACCAATCTAAATATCGTCTATTGTTTTTTGCAAAACCAGCTTTTGTATATCTTTTGGGAATATTGGGTACTCTATCATAAGCTCCATGAAGTATTGGATGCGCAACGTTCGCCCAGCGAGATACATTTCCTATTCCTAATAATGAGGCAGCTGAAAGTGCACAAATCCAGAAACTAATACTTCCTAAAGCATAAGAAGTTATTTCTAAAAAACTTATAATAAAAATGATTAAATATCCACTAAAACTTAATATTCTTCCCCATCTTTCTAGTTTTAATAGATGTTTAAAATCATCTTGATTAACTTTTCCTATAGAATTTTTGATTTTTTCAATATCAATTTGAAGTTGCTCTTTATTTATATCTTGGTATTTTGCATATTTTATTGCCACTGTTTTCCTTGAAGTAATATTTTTGGAATAATACATGAACTTTAGTGTGTATTAGCTTTTTATAATCTATTTTAAATCCTTTTTTATAAATTTCAACTACAATGCGCACAAAGGAATTAAATGTTAAATAAATATAAATTTTTATCAAAATTAAAACTAATAGACAAGGGTGTGTTTTTTATGCTTTTAAGTGCAATGATAGCAGCACTTAGTGGTGCAGTTGCTAAAGTATTATCAGATAGTATGGATCCTATTGAGATTGTATTTTATAGGAATTTATTAGGTGTAATGATAATTCTATATAGTTTTAAAAAGGTTTCAGTATCTATTGATACTTCAAAATTACACTTACTTTTTTTAAGAGGTTTTTTCGGAACACTTGCAATGTTATTTTTCTTTTATACAATTGCAACTATTCCCTTGGGAGAAGCAATTATATTAAATAAAACATCTCCATTTTTTGTAACAATTTTAGCTTATTATTTTATGAAAGAATCTATTTCTCTTAAAACTTTTATTGCTTTAATAATAGGATTTATTGGTATAATATTGATTATAAAACCCTTTGGTATAGAGATTTCTATTGAGCATATTTATGGAGTTTTAGGCGGTTTTTTTGCTGCAGCTGCTTATGCTACGATAAAGAAAATAAAAGATATTTATGACGCAAGAGTTATTATGCTTTCTTTTATGGGAATTGGTGTGGTTATTCCTTTATTGATTTTTTTATTTACACCTTATGCTCAATTTCAAATACACACAAGCTTTTTTGTTTGGTCTTTAATTGCATTAATGGCAGTTCTTTCAACTGCTTCTCAGTGGTTTCTTACACGTGCGTATAGTTTAAGTAAAGCTAGTATTATTGGTGTTATTGGTTATTCAAGTATTCCCTTTGCCGTAGGTTTTGGTGTAATGCTTGGTGATTCTTTTCCTGATATGTATGCAAGTTTAGGTATTGTACTTATTATAATTGGTGGTATTTTAGTTAGTAAAAAGTAAGGAATTATAATGTCATATTTTGTTTATATTTTAGAGTGCAATGATGGAAGTTTATATACAGGAATTACTAAAGATTTAACAAAGCGATTAGATGAACATAATACAAAAGATAGTGGTGCAAAATATACAAAAGCAAGGCGCCCTGTTAAATTAATATATGAAGAGACTTCTGAGAATAGGAGTACTGCTTCAAAACGTGAATATGAAATTAAAAAACTTTCAAGATTGAAAAAACTTCAGTTAATAAAATCTTAGGTATTTTAATCTATAATAATAGTCAAGGGATATTCTTGTGCAACACTTAATAATAAAAGACTTATATTATAAATATAAAAATTCAGCAATGCCTATTTTTGAAAATCTAAATTTAGAATTCGAACAAGGATGGTCTTGTATAGTTGGTTCAAATGGTTCTGTGAAAAGTACACTTTTAAAACTTATTTCAAAACAAATGAATTATGATGAGGGAAGTATAAACGTAATGAATTAACTCATTATTGTATGCAAAGTACAGAAGAAATACCAAAAAATCTTGAAGATTTTATGAACACATATACAAGTAAATCTTTTAGAATTAGAGATATGTTAAATATCAATGATGAATGGTTATATCAGTGGGATACACTTTCTTTTGGTGAGCGAAAAAGAATGCAATTAGCTCTTGCAATTTTTGAAGAACCTGATGTTTTATTAGTAGATGAACCTACAAATCATTTAGATACAAAAAGTAAAAATATAGTTTTAAATGCACTGAAAAGTTTTAAAGGTATTGGGATATTAGTAAGCCATGACAGAGAACTTTTAGATAGTTTATCACAAAGTACAATTATTTTAAAAAATAAAAATATTTTTACCTTTAGAACTTCATTTTCAAAAGCAATGAATGAATATCTTACTAATATGGAATTTTTAGAAAAAACTCAAAGTAAACAATATAGTGAAATAAAGAAACTAAAAAAATCAATACAAACGCAATATGAAAAAGTTTCTCAATCAAAAAAAAGAATGTCAAAAAAAGGTTTAAATAAAAATGATACTGATTCCAAAACTAAAATAAATCTTGCTAGATTAACTGGTAAAGATAAAAATGATGGGTCTGCCTTATCAAAGCTACAATCAAAGCAGACAAAACTATTATCAAATGCAGTTAAAACTGATAAAGTTTTTGAGCTTGGTATTGAATTTCATAAGAGTTCTGCTAAAAATATTTTTCCTATTGTTATAAAAAAGAATATATTAGAACTAGGAGAAATTAAAAAGTTATCATATGAATCACTTTTAATAAACCAATATGATAAGATTGGAATTATTGGTGAAAATGGTGCGGGGAAAAGTAGTTTTTTAAATCATTTATTATCTGCAGTTGATTTAAAAAATGAGTATTTATATATACCACAAGAGATTACAGAATATGAGAGTAAAAAACTTTTTGATGAAATAAATGCTCTTAAAAATGATATTAAGGGTGAAATATATACCATCGTAAGAAAACTAGCATCAGATCCTATAAAATTACAAGATAGCTTTATTCCAAGTCCTGGAGAGGTACGTAAACTTATAATTGCTAAAGGATTATTAGAGAGTCCATCCTTTTTTAGAAGCAGTTGTGACTTCGACTTGGGAGTTTAAAAAAGAGGCAGAGGCTAAATATAAAATCATATTATAAAATCATAAGTCTTTTTTATTTTCACTCCAATATTTCCATAAGCCTTCAATTTTAGAACTGCAAATAAAAGGCATACATTCTTTTACTTTTTCTTCTTTCCAATTCCACCATTTTATTAAGAGTAATTGTTCTATTTCTTTGTCTTTAAAACGTGATTTTATTACTATTGCTGGATTCCCTCCTACAACTTCGTAAGCAGCCACATCTTTTGCAACTACTGCACGAGCAGCAATAATTGCTCCATCACCTATTGTAATTCCTGACATTATCATTGCTTCAGAACCTATCCATACATCGTTTCCAATTATAGTATTTCCTGCTCTTTCAAATCCATTTTTTGCATTTTTGAAAATATTGGCTTGGAAATAAAAAGGAAAAGTACTGATCCATTGAGTATTATGTCCTTGATTTCCCGCCATTATAAATACTGCTCCTGATCCAATTGAACAATAATTTCCAATAATTAGTTTATCTACATCTTTTCTTTTTTCATGTAAATATCTTACACATTCAACAAAATCATGTTTATGATGATACCCTGAATAATAAGAAAATTTCCCTACTTCAATATTTGGATGTTTAACTGTTTCATGTAATAATTGTGAAGAAAATTGGTCTTTAAAATGGAATGCTTTCATATTTACTCCTAGATATATTCAAGCAGTTTAACATATACTTCTAGTCCTCTTTATTTCAAATATGATAAAATCAAAATAAAAAAGAAGATTATGTTTAAAACTAATGATTATTGGGAAGAAGAGTTTGTAGAAATTGATGATAAAATTTTGGATTCTATTTATTTTGATAACTGTACTTTTATAAAATGTGACTTTTCAAAAGCTTCATTTCGTGATTGTAAGTTTACTGAGTGCACTTTTAAAAATTGTGATTTGTCTTTATCTAAATTAATATCTTGTACTTTTAATGATGTTACTTTTGATAATTGCAAACTTATTGGAATTTCGTGGAGTAATTGTCAAGAACCTTTTGATGTGAAATTTGAAGCATCTAATCTTTCTCAAAATTCTTTTCATCTTTTAGATTTACGAAAAATGAGGTTTATAAATTCTTTGATAATAGATACAGGTTTTGAAGAGTGTAATCTTGAAGCTGCTATTTTTGATAAATGCAATTTAGAGCAAACTATTTTTATAAGTAATAACTTACAAAAAGCAAATTTTGAAACATCGAAAAATTATTTAATAGATCCAAAACACAATGATATAAAAAAAGCACAGTTTTCACTTCCTGAGGCTTTGAGCTTTTTAAGTCTGCTTCCTATAAAAATAAAATAAATAGTAGATTAGAATATATAGAATATTAAAAGAGCTAATCAAGCTCTTCTATTTTGAAAAATCATAACATTTAATATGCTCATCATATTAAATGTTATAATATTATAAAACATTTATAGGAGAGGGTATGAGAGTAGTATTTCTTTTTATAATTACAAGTATTTTTAGCATTTTTGTAACAGCAAGTACAACAGTAACAAAAATATCATCAAACCAAGGTATTGTCTGGGGAATGGTTTTCATAGATGAAAATAATTTACTTCTTTCACATAAAGATGGAAGAATATCATTATTAAATTTACAATCAAAAGAGATTAAAAATATTGAAAATGTACCAAAGATTTTAAATAGAGGTCAAGGTGGATTGCTAGATATTCAAAAGAAAGATGAATGGATATATTTGACATATGTAAAAAGTGTCAAAGGTGAGGGTGCTACTACATTAGCTAGAGCTAAACTTGAAAACAATAAATTAATAGACTTTAAAGACTTACTTGTAACAAAATCTATCTCAAGTGCTTCACATCATTTTGGAAGTAGAATTACTTTTGATGATACAGGACATTTGTACTTTTCAATAGGAGATAGAGGGACTAGAGATAACGCACAAAATTTAAAAACTCATGCAGGTTCAATTATTAGACTTAATCTAGATGGTTCAGTTCCAAGAGACAATCCTTTTTTAAATGATACAAATGCTTTACCTGAAATATATTCTTACGGGCATAGAAATCCTCAAGGACTTTTTTATGACATAAATAGTAAAAAACTATACTCAAATGAACATGGTCCAAGAGGTGGTGATGAAATTAATATCATTGAAAAAGGTGCTAATTATGGTTGGCCAATCGTTTCACAAGGAAAAGAGTATTGGAATCCAATGTATGTAGGTGAATATCGTAGTAAAAAAGAATATATTGATGGTATAAAAGTTTATATTCCTTCAATTGCTCCAAGTTCATTACTCTCATATAGTGGGAAGAAATATAAAAACTTAAAAGGAAACTTGTTTTCTGGAGCACTTAAACTTCAACATTTAAATCAAATAATCTTAGATAAAAATGATAATGTAATAAAAGAAAATAGACTGTTAGAAGATTTACATGAAAGAATAAGAAATGTAATTGAGTCTCCAAATGGTGAAATATATATATCAACAGATAGTGGGAATATCTATCTTGTTGATTTTAAAGAGTAAGAGTAAATCAAGAATTATAAAGTAATTTATAATTCTTGTAATAATTAATAGTTTCCATTATTAATAGTGCAATTAATCCCATTATCCAATATAAAAACCACATACTAATCATTCCAATAAAGCCATCTTCTCCTATATAATCAACTACTTGAAAAATAAGAAAAAAGACAATTGTATTTTTTAAAGAAAAACTATTGTTTTTATTAAAATCTATTAAATCTTTTCCTTTTACTTTCATCTTAAAATATAAAAGTGTAAGAGTAATAGGAAGTAATGCTAAAATAAATAAATACTCTTCTTTTATTAGCTCAATAGTTTTTTCTTGTCCAAATACATATAAATAGACTGAGATAATTGCAATTAAACTTAATATAAATAGATTTCGTGGTGGCATTATGATTTGCATTAAACTCTTCTTAATCTTTTATAAGGTTTTAAAGTTGTTAATCTACTATCAACTAATCCACGTCCTATTGTAAAGTGATATAGCGTTTGAAATTGATTTGAAATTAAACCTAGCGTTTCATGAAGAATATTATCTAGGAAACATCCAATACCAGTTGCTGATAAGTTTAATGATGTTGCTTCTAAATAAAGCTGTTGTCCAACAGCTCCACAATCCCAGTATAAGTGCTTATATTTTGAAGAACCATATTTCTCTAATTGGCTTGTAAATTCTGCTAGCATTCCTAAAGTAAAGGCACCATCGCTTGCTATATCTTGATTACAAGAGATTGCTTTTGCTAAAAATTTAAAATCTCCATTTTGAAGTTTATATAACTCTCCTGCCTTTGTATCAACTTTTTCCCATAAAAATTCATCTTTTAGTAAAGTTTGCAGTTTACTTTTATGCTCTTTATTTCGTATTAAAATATAAAGACCAGACTCAAGTTCTTCAACACTGTGTACAAAAAGTACTAAGTTTATAGTTGAAGTATCACATTTAACAGAACCAAGAATTGTTTCAAACTCTTTTTTAGAAATTGTACAATCTTCTTTATTCATAACTTGTGCTGAACGTCTTTTTAAAACTATATCTTTAGCTAATAAAGAAGGCTCTCTATATGGATTTAATTCATACTTGTCGTTGACATATTTTTTTATATCTAATTCATCACTTAGTGTTGCATCTTCGATTTTTTCTAAAATATCCCACTTATGCCAATTTTGGCTTAATTGATTTGCTTTCCCTTCATACTTTTCTTGAAGCTTTTTTCTTAAAAGAGAAATATCTATATCTTGACTAGTTAAAGCAACGTTAGTATCTTTTGATACAAGAATTAACATATCAGCTAATTCTCTTTCTTCTGGAACATATCTGCTACTTTGATTAAAACCTATTAAGCTTTCAAGTTGCGAATCTTTTGTATTTAAAACTTCTATTTTCCATCCTAAAATTAAAGCAGAAATCTCTAAAGCTTTTAGTGCATGTCCACAATCAAGTTGCGTATATCTCCAAGATCTCTCTCCATATTTCCAAGCTTCTCTCCAAACAATAGAAGATAAACATACTAAAAAACTATTCTTTGGTAAGTTTAGATTCTCTTTTGATGAACTTAAAAGTTCTAATTCATGCTCTTTAGGAGAGTAGTGATGTAAACCATCTTTGATTCCTTGAATCTCATTTGCTAATATATATGCTTCGCTTGGTTGTAAGTTTCCACTAGAAGCATTACATCTTAAAGCCCATGATTGCTCACCATACTCTTTAATAGCAGCAAGTCCTAGAGAGAACTGAAAAAATTGTGATATTGATTCAAGACATAAAGGTGCACTTAATTTATTTTCTTTTTCGTCATTTGCTTGAGTAAATATTTGACTATATTCTAAAGTATTATTATCAAATGATAAAGGAAGAGTTGTTTTAGTACTACTATATGTTCTATATGGGTCTGGTTGTGTTGCCCAATCCATATAACCTAAAGACCTTGCGTATCTTTGTTGCGAGTGTTTTGTTTCATTATGATAGGTATAAACCATTTGTAAGTTATTATTCATTCTGTATGGTAGCACAGAAGCTTTAATAAATCATTAAATAAAAATATTTTAGATATCATACTAAAAATAAAATCTAGTATACAAACATAGGTAAGAAATGAAAGAAAAAATATATTTAATCCCAGGTCTTATGACTGATGAGAGACTTTGGAGTAGAATTAAACCTTTTTTAGATGAATATGAATTAGTCCATATACCAATTCCACATAGTGAAGACTTTGATGAGATTCTTGATATATTATTAGATATCTTTAAAGAAGAGAAAGTAAATCTTTTAGGATTTTCTTTAGGTGGATATATAGCTTCTTACTTTGCAGTTACATATCCACATAGAGTAAACAAACTATTTATGGTAGCAGCAACTCCAGGAGCTTCTGAAGAAGCTGAGATTGAAAGAAGAAGAGAGAAGTTTGCTGTAATAGAAAAAGAAGGCTTTAAAGGCTTACCTTATGAAAAAGCAGTAACACTTGTAGAAGAGCAAAACAAAGATGATATTGAACTAATAAAAACAATCCAAGATATGTTTATGGATTTGGGAAAAGAGACTTTTATTACTCAACTTACAAGTACGTTTAATAGAGTAGATTTACTTGAGGACTTAGTTGGACTAAAATTAAATATATGGTTTTACTATAGTACAAAAGATAGATTGTTAAATCATAAGTCAATGGAAAAACTACAAAAAATAGAACATAATATGACTTTAATCTCACGTGAGGGAACAAGTCATAATATACCTCTTGAATCTCCCAAAGAGTTAAGTACTAAAATAAAAGAGTGGATGAGCAAATAGATACAAAAAAAATATTAGTTATAGGATATGTATGGCCAGAACCAAAGTCCTCAGCAGCAGGTACTCATATAATGTCTATAATGAGACTATTTAAAGAAAACAACTATAAAGTAGAGTTTTGTACACCTTGTGCTATATCTGAGCATAGTATTGATTTAAATGATGAAGGAATTAGCTCTTCAAGTATAGAGTTAAACTCTGATAGTTTTGATTTGTATGTAAAAGAGTATAATCCTGATATTGTATTATTTGATAGATTTATGATGGAAGAGCAGTTTGCTTGGAGAGTTGAGTTAAACTGTCCAAAGGCTTTAAAGATACTTGATACTGAAGATTTACAATTATTAAGAAATGCAAGACATCAAGCTTTAAAAGAAAATAGAGATATTACAAAAGCAGATTTATTTTCTTCTTTAGCAAAAAGAGAGATATCTGCAATTTTAAGATGTGATATTTCTTTGATAATATCTTCTTATGAAATGCAATTACTAAAAGAGACTTTTAAAATAGATAGCTCATTACTTCATCATTTACCTTTTATGGTGGATTTAAAAACAATTCCAAATAAGACAAAAGCTTATGAGCAAAGAGAACACTTTATGACTATTGGAAACTTTCGTCATGCTCCAAATTGGGATGTAGTTTTGTATCTTCAAAAAATATGGCCACTTATAAAAAAGCAACTACCAAATGCACAGCTTCACATATATGGCTCATATCCACCACCAAAAGCAACAGCTTTAAATAATCCAAAAACAGGGTTTTTAATAAAAGGTTGGGCCAATGATGCTTATGAAGTTATGGAAAACTCTAAGGTTTGCTTAGCTCCTATTAGATTTGGTGCAGGAATAAAAGGAAAACTTTTAGATGCAATGATTATGCAAACACCAAGTGTTACAACAAGTGTTGGAAGTGAAGGTATGTATGAAAGTGAAGCTTGGCCTGGATTTATAAGTGATGAGGTAGAAGAATTTGCAAAAAAGGCAGTTGAATTGTATAATAATGAAAAATTATGGAATGAAGCAAAAGTAAATTCAACTATATTGCTAAAATCAAAATATGATGCAGAAATATTATCAAAGAAGTTAATTGAAAAAATTGATGAGGTATATAAAAATCTAGAAGAACATAGATTAGATAATTTCATAGGTTCAATGCTAAAACATCATACCATGGCAAGTACAAAGTATATGTCTCAATGGATAGAAGAAAAGAATAAAAACAAATAGGACAAGATATGATTAATAGAGTATATATGACAAAAGAGAGATTTGAAGAAGAACTAAAAAGTGGTAATTTACCTCATAAAAGTTATGAAGATTATAAAAAATCTGTAGATAAACTTTATGATGAGTTAGACACAGTTAGTGATGAAGATTTAGAAAAAGAACTAGATGAAAGTAAGTAAACCAATAAAATTTAAAAATAAAAGCTGGGGACATGAAATCTGGATTCATAACTCAGATAAATATTGCGGAAAAATATTGGTAATAGATGCGAATAAAAGCTCCTCTTTCCATTATCATAAACTAAAAGATGAAACTTTTTATATACAAGAAGGAAAAATACTAGTAAAAGTAGTTTCTAAAGATAATATACAAAAAGAGTTTGAAATGAAAAAAGGAGATGTTTTAGATATTCCAAAAGGAACAAAACATCAATTTACAGGAATTGCAGAAAAGTCAGAAATATTTGAAGTATCAACAGAACACTTTGATGATGATTCTATTTATATATAGGAATTTATAGTTGGAAGAGTTAGCAAAAATAGTTTCATTTGAAGAGTTTGATAAACTAAAAGAAAAATTAGGAACTATTGTATGTACTTCTGGTGGCTTTGATCCAATTCACTCTGGACATATATCATGTTTACAAGAATCAAAACAATATGCAAATACCTTAGTTGTAATTGTAAACGGAGATAACTTTTTAAAAGATAAAAAAGGTAAACCTTTTATGAATTTATCTGAGCGTTGTTCTATTGTATCTTCAATTAAGAATGTAGATTATGTTATACCTTTTGAAATAAAAAATGACTCTACAGTTATAAAAGCTTTAGAAAAAATCAAACCAAACTTTTTTACAAAAGGTGGTGATAGGCATGATAAAAAAACTATTGCTGAGTGGGATATTTGTGAGAAATTAAATATAAAAATTATTACAAATGTAGGAAATGAAAAAAAGCAGACAAGCAGCTCAAAATACTTGAACGCTTGGACTTCTTGAAAAGAATTTTATTTTTACCTATATTTTATTAATATGGATAAATTTCTTTATATTTTACCCATATCTTTGAAATATGAGTACTTTTTACTATTTTCTACCCATTTCTAAATAAGTCAAATAACTAGAGGCTGTTTTTCTAGTAACACTAAGAATACCTTCGATAAATGAAATTTTTGTATATGGATGATAAAATAATGATTCTAGTAAATCTTTACTATATATTTTTGGTTTGTTCTCTTGTATTTTATTTTTAGTCTTTTTCATAAGAATTTCTATATCTTTAATAATTTGTATTGTTTCTTTAGCTATCTCTTCTATACCTTTTAGCATAAACAATATCCATTCATTTTTCTTTTATATGATTTACTGTTAATATTTTTTGCTTTTTATAATTTTAAAGCCTAAATATAAAGTATCTTTATAATAGTGAATTTATAACTATTCTTTGATTTGGTATAAATTCTTTAATTTTATTTCCTTGTATCTTTTCTAACTGACATTAAAAATTGATAGTATAAATAACCTAATGATACTTTATTTAAAGTCATCAAAAAATAATTGTAATTAAAATCATTCTCTTTTGTAAGAATACTAATATATTTAAAAATATCATTAAATTTAAGTTCATTACTTAAAAATATCATAGACAAAAATAGAATTATAGGAATAAATAGTTTTTTTTCTAAATCATCTGGGTACGTATAAGATATTAAACCAATAATAGGAAAAGACAAGAGATACCACATAGAATTATGAAGTAAATTTGTAATTAATCCAACTATTAGTATCCAAGTTACTGCTCTAAACCAATTTGTTGAATGTTGAGAACTTAAATCATGTAGTTTAAAGACAATGTATTCTTTCCAGTTTTTTCCTTTTTCTTTTTCTAGTTCAATTCTTTTTTGTTCTAGTTCTAAAGCATGGTATTTATTTGCTTCTATTTTATTTCCAAGCTTTTCAAATTGATGCTTTATTATTCTGTATGTTTCTTGAGATGTTGTTTTTTTATCTTTTATATCTATTCCATAAAAATTAATCTCTTTTTGTATATTGGTATATTCTAAATCTATACCTTTATATAATTCTGCACTTTTAAAATGATTATGACCCTCGAAAGTCACATAACGAAATACCATTTTTTTGAAAAATTTAGTATCTCCAAAAAGTGCTAGTTTTTTAAAGTTGATTGATTTAAAACCAATGTCATCTGTTTTTGTATTTTCTTCTTTGTTCTCTTCAAGAATACCTTTAATAAAAGAACTTTTAAAAAAATCTGCATTCTTTTCAAAATCAATATCTTCTAATTCGAATCTTTCTATCTTGGCATGATGAAGTTTAAAATTCTCTTTAAATACAGAATTTGTAATTTCTACTTTTTGAATTTCTATCTCGTTTTTATTTAGTTTACTTTGAGGATTAATGTAGAATTTACATTCAAGTATAGAATTATTTATTTTTAAAGTGGTGATATTTGTATTAATAATTATAATAGGAAAATACTTATTTTCTTTATCTCCTCTCAAGTTATGATTTATTTCAATTGCATCTATTTCACAATTATCAAAGGTAATACTTGAGTAAAATAATGATTTAATATTAAGATTTTTAAATTTACAGTTTTTGAACTTAATCGCTAAATTACTTAGTTCTTTTGTTCCAGAAAAATCAGTTAATTCAGATGTATTATATTTATAATCGCTAAATTGAACAATCATTCTTTTATTTTCTGATGTTAAATTAAAAGTTTCAAAGTATATATTTGAAAATACCTTACAATTCTCTTCTTCATCATATTCAATATATCCAGACTTTCTTTTTATAAAACTTTCATTATAAAGATTATGAGCTTTAATATATCTAGTATGGCTACTCATTTAAATACTCCTCATACAATTCAAATAAAAACTCTATTCTTTCTTTATCATTTTTGAATGATTTTTTTGTATAGCATTTATCAACTGCACGATCAAGTTCTTGATGTGCTTTTCTTAGTTTTGGTGGCATTGCTAGTGGGTCGTAAAGATCGGCTAAAGAACTGTCTTTAAATTCTGCTCTTATGTCTAAGATTTTTTGTGCTTTTGTTTCAACTTCTAATTTGTTTTTATCACTTACATCTTTTGGAAATGGATAATTATTGTAAACTAAATCTTTTGAATATCTATAGTCACTTTTTAATCTACCACAAGTATATTTAACCCAAGCCATGTGCATTAGAGAGGTTAATTGACCAAATAAAAATAAATCTCCATTTGGAATCATATGACAACTATTATTAGCAATATTATTTTTATCAAAAAAACCCATCGGTATATATGCTCTATTTTCAGATGTTGTACTTGGAACAACGATAAAAGTTTCGGGTCTTTTTCTATCCCTAAAAAGTGTTGGGGTTAAAGCATGTTTTTGAGTTGATGGTGCTTTACTACTTTCTCTAAATTTTTTTACTTTTTGAACTCTTTCTAAAACAGTTGGCATCTCTCTTAAGTCTTTAGGACTTACATCTTCAAGCCATAAACACCATCTTTTTTTATTGTTAAGATATTCTCTCGCACTTATCAATGATAAAATAAATTCTTCTGCTTTTGGTTCTTTATTTAAAAACTCTTCTACTTCTTCATCATCAATTAATAAGTTACCGCCATCTAAAGGCATATTTCCAAAAGCAATTTTAGGAACATCAATCAAAGGTTTACTTCTTGATTCAATGACTAAGTCATCTCCTTCAACTAAGTAAGAATTGATATTTTCAACTTCTTTTTCATGTGCTTCTGCTTTTATATTTTCATATTCAAATATTCTTTTTTTATCTATATTAAAATTACCAAAGCCAATAATTACAACGTGAACTGCTGCATTTGATTTTGCTTCATTTGACCAATTAAAAGTTTGATGTGCAAAATGTATTTTAATACCATAGTTTGTAAATAGTTCTTTCCATAATATTCCTACTTGTTCACCTTGTGCAATAGAATTAGTTGATACAAAAGCAACTTTAATATTTGTATTTTTTATATATATTGAAGCTTTTAAATACCAAGCAGTTACATAGTCTAGAACTCCTGCACCTTTTATTTTTGCAAATACAAGTTCCATGTCTTTTCTTTGTTCTTTATTTTGATACTGTTTTCCATAAAACGGTGGATTCCCAAGAATAAAAGAAAGTTTATCTTTTTTCACAACTTCTTGCCAATCAACTTGAAGAGAATTCCCATGAATGATATTTGCAGATTTTACAAGAGGAAGTCTTACAAAATATTGCCCAAAATATACACTTATCATCATATTCATTTGGTGGTCTATTAACCACATTGCAACTTGTGCTATTTGTGCTGGAAATTCTTCTACTTCTATTCCATGAAATTGATCTACATCACACCAAACAATTGAAGAAATATCAAGTACACTTTGGGTATGAAGTATTTTGAGTATTTCAAGTTCTAAGATTCTCAGTTCCCTATATGCAATAATCAAGAAATTTCCACTACCACTAACTGATTTATTTGATTTACCATTAGTACAATTAGTAAAAGATCCACTATTATAGATTGAGGAATTAAATAAACACATTTTACAAGGTACAATTAAATTTATATACTTTAGTACAATTAAAATAAACCAAAGAAGTACTTTTAATGCTGTATAGTATATTTTTATAATTAGAATATATTGTATTTTTTAATAAACTTAATATAAATGCTGGATCAAAAAAGTTTAAAGTTGATAGTTCTTTATTAAACTCTTGAAGTTTATTTTTGTTCTTTTTGACTTTTTCAAATTTTAAATATAAATCATCTAAAAACAAAGGCTTTATCAGTTTTAAAATATTTGCTTCACTTGTATAATGTGCACCTAAATTTCTTCGTAAAGTTTTGTTCATAATAGATTGGAATAATGACCCAAAAATTGCAGGAGATATTTTTGACCAATCAATATAACAACACTCTAAAAGTATTTCTCGCATTTTTGCATCAAAAGCTGGAATTGGTAAAAACTCTTCAAATAGTTTTCCGTTTGTATATGGAAAGTTTGATAAACTTTCATCTCTTGTTTTTAGTCTTTTATCTTCTTTTGTGTTTAAAACTTGATAAAGTTCTGTTAGTTTTGCTCCTAAATCACTTCCATCTTTACTTGTTCTATCTTCAATAAATTGAGTAAATATACCCTTTTCAAAGATATTTGAATCCTCTGCAAACTGTAAAAATAAAATTCTTACTAAAAACAATTCTAAGGCATGTCCATCATAACCTGTATCTTTTAGTTCATCATGTAGTTTTCCCATAAGTTGAGCGGCTTTGATATTTACAGGATCTTCTTCAATGATTTTGTGTTTTGTATAACCTGCTATAAAACTAAAAAGGGAAATGTTTTTATAGAGTTCATTTATATGAAATTCAGTAGAAATATCTTCTTCTAAATCATAAAGTCTAAATATCTCAAAGTCTAAATATCTCAAAGTCTGATATTAAAACATATTTAGGAAGTTCATCTTCTTTAAGACCTGGGAAATAATCAAGAGCTTGAGTATAGGCTTTGTCTAAGTCTTTGCCTTTTGATTTATGTTCAACTAGAATTGTACCTTTCCAAAAAAGGTCAATACGACCTCTTTTTTCTCCTAGTTTTTTAACAGGTTCTTCAAAAGAAGCTACTCTTCTACGGCTAATACCGAAGATATTAAAAAAGTCATTCCAAAAACTTTGAGATTCTGCATGTTCACGTTCTTCACTTTCCCATTCTTTTGAAAAAGTTATTGCTCTATTTTTTATTTCATTCCAACTTAATGCCATCGTTTACCTTATGTAAAATATAATTATTTATTTTATCTAAAGATAGATTGAAATATGATGTTTTACATATACATAATCTGAGAAATAAAGATAATAAGTATCACACAAAGAAATGGAAATAAATGTGATGTAAATACAAATGGATTTATCTTAAAAAACTTCTGATTAAATCCTCTAATACCTAACCATAAACCAAAAAATGCTTTTATACTTAACATGATTTGAAAGCTATTTAAACCATCATCACTAATAGGTCCAAATACTTGTGTAATTAAATATAAACCTGATGCAACAGCAACTAGAAGTGACCAAGGTACAACTTTTCTTACGTGCATCATAAAAGCTTCTCTTGCTTTTGTAGATTCTTCTTCATTTAAAGTTTGAGAAATTTTTGATAGAAATAAGTTATCTACAAATAAAAAGCCACCATAAATAAATACTGAGAAAAAATGAATTAAATGTATAAATGTAAAAGTGATAATAAATCCTTTAGTCTTAATAATATGAAAATATACTAAAAACTTTTCTCTAATACCTTGATTGAAATCAAAGAAACCTTTTCTAAAGCCAAAACTGTCTAAAATACGATAAATATTACCAAGGATAAAACCCATGTCATTTACAAAATTTAATCTATTAGCTCCTATACAAGAAGCTTTAAAAAAGAATGATTATGAAATTCCTACGAAAATACAAGAAAAAGTTATACCTTTAGTTTTTAAATCACAGGATATTCTTGCTCGTGCACAAACTGGAAGTGGAAAGACTGCTAGTTTTGTTCTTCCTATTTTAAATCATTGGCTAAATAATGTACCTCTTGGTAAATCAAAAATCAAAACTTTAGTTCTAACACCAACACGAGAATTAACACTTCAAGTAGCAGATACTTTTAATAAATTTTCATCATCTTTTGAAAAAAAGATAAAAGTTGTTAGTGTTATTGGTGGACAAAGTATTGGTGACCAACTTTTAGATATACAAAAAGGTTGTGATGTTGTAGTTGCAACTCCTGGACGACTTTTAGATATTTTAGATAAAAAACAAATAAATCTAGAGAACTTAGATTTTTTTGTAGTGGATGAAGCTGATAAAATGCTTGATTTAGGTTTTGAAGAAGAGTTAGAAAAGATATTAGCAAATCTTCCAGAGCAAAGACAAAACCTTCTTTTCTCAGCTACTTATCCTCCTAAAATGCAAAAAATTGCTCAAAAGATTACAAATAATCCTATAACAATTGAAATAGAAAATGAAGAACCAACAGTTGATTTAATAAAGCAAAGAGCAATAAGTGTAAACTTAGAAAATAGAAGTGCTTTATTACAAAAGATTCTAAAAGAAAACAGCTTCTCAAAAGTATTAGTTTTTATGGCAAATAATAGAGCAGCAGATAATATAGCTGCAAAATTTAGGAAATATGGTTTTAAAGCAGAATCATTTCATGGAAATTTAGAACAAGAAGATAGAATTTATACTCTAGATGAATTTAAAACTTCTAAAATAGATATTCTTTTTTCATCAGATATTGCATCACGTGGTTTACATATTGATGATATTTCATGTGTTGTAAACTATGATTTACCAAGATCTCCAGCTGATTATATACATCGAATTGGTAGAACAGGAAGAGCAGGAAGTGAAGGTCTTGCTATTTCTTTTATTACTTTAGAAAATGAAGAACATTTTAAATTGATTGAAAAACGTTCAAATATAAAACTTGAGAGAGAAGAGATTGAAGGCTTTGAATTAATAGGTATTCCTTTAGAAAGAGAAAAAGGTAAAGCGCCAGTAAAAGGAAAAAGGAAAAGTAAGAAAGATAAATTAAGAGAAAAAAAGCAAGAGTAAATTTTACTTATTCTTGCTTTTTCTTTTTCTTTGGAAATACATCATAAATCCTGTAATTGTAAATAATGGCATAGTTAAAGATGCAATAAGCATTAAAATTTGACCTATTCTTCCAAAATACTCTCCTGTGTGAAGAGGTATAATACTTTTCAATAATTTTTCTTCTAAAGGTTTTTTTGAAAATTCATCATGCTTAACAACTGTATTATTTCTTAAATTTAAAGAAATTTGATTTCTTGCTCTATAATGAATTGGATTTTTCTTCATATAATTAAAAGTATAAATACCTTTCTTTTCTTCAAGTCTAAGACTAGCGCTTGAATAATCTGTAACATTTTCTTTAAATAAATCAAAAATATTTTGTACTTTTTCTGAAGATAATACAGGTTCTTGACTATTCTTTTTATTTATACTTTTTTTAGTATTTTTAGTCATTTGTACTTTGCTAGATGCAACAGCAGGTCTTTTTTGGGCTCTTTTTTCAACACCTGTTATTGTATGAAGAATATCATTAAACCAATGATAAGACAAGGATAGTCCAGTTATCGTTGATACAAGATAAAATGGAATTACCCACATTCCAAGTGAACTATGCATTGTTGATAGAAAACTTCTACCTTTTTGTTTAAACTTAAATGTAAAACTTTTAAAAAATGCTCTTTTCAATCTAGGAAGATAAACTAAAACTCCACTTATCATTAAGACTAATAGTACTAATGTACAGGCACCTACAATTTGTTTACCAATCTCTCCAGCAACAAGTCCTCTATGTATTATTTCAATAAATTTAAATACTTTTGCTCCTTTTACACTAGGTAAAATTTCTGAGTTATATGGATTTATATAGTAATTAATTCCTCTTCTTCCAGCTTTTCCTTTAGCATTACTTGCTATATTTATTATTACAGATGATGTTGGATCACTATTTATTGTTAAAGCTCTAATATTTGATTTTGGAAATTTTGATTTAAAATTATCTATAAGTTGCTTTTCACTTAGTTTTGTGTTATTAACTTTAACTACATTACTATCTTTGTTAATTAACCATAAAATCTCTTTTTGAAAAGATATCATAGCCCCGGTAATTCCAATAACCATAAGAATAATTCCTGCAGTTAATCCAATGTATAAATGTATTTTAAACCATATTTTTTTATGCATAAATATCAAACTCTCTTTAAAATTATGTAAAAGTAAAATGATGGTGTATTAACAATATTAAAATTTATTAATAAAGTTAATATCCATCATTTTAATTAAAACTTATATGAAACTTGAAACTTGAAGTTTCTACCTATTTCATAGGCTTTATTAGTACTAGTTGTTTGAGAACCAAAAGCAGTATGTCTTACATATGCTTTATCAAAGATATTCCCAACTCCAAAGTTAAAAGTAGTGTTTTTTAAAGGTGTAGGCTTAAATGTAAAGTTTACATCATGAACTGCATAACCTTTTCTTTCATTTGAAGTAATACTATTACTTCTTGAAGAATATGTGTCCCATTCATTACCTGGTACAAATTGAGAATTATAATTAACTTTAAATTCATTAGTTACTTGATAATTTACTCCAACTTTAAATACATGTATTTTTGCAGTTTTAGGATCATATTTAATACCATCAGAATTCGTTTGTTCACCATCTGTATAAGTATGACTTGCTGTAATTCCTAATTTATTTTTGTTATAAGAGAACATTGTTTCTGTTCCCCAAATTACCATATCTCCATGAGAAGCTAATGCAGTATTTTTTGTAGTATGTGCATATTCATCTACATTGTATCTATACACATTAAAGCCAATAATTGAATCATCTGCATCTAAAGCTTTTGTTAAATTATAATCTAACCCAACTTCATAGTTATGACCTGTTTGTGGTGTACTATCTGCATCTTGAACAATAGTATCATTTAACATTAAAGTTTCACCAAGTGCTGGACCTTTAAATATTCTACCGTATGCAGCTCTTAGAGCTAAATTATCTGATACTTGATATTTTAATTTCATTTTTGGAGAAAGTTGATTAAATGTTCCATCATAAATTCCACCTAATTCATATTTGTCATATCTTGCACCTAGTGTAAGTGTTAATCTATCAAAGGCTATTTCATCTTCAAGGTATAATCCAATATTATCAACTTCACCACCATTAATTGAAACACCTGAATCAGTTTTCTCTTGCTCTTCATGTGTATAATCAGTACCATATGTTAATTTATTTATTCCAAGTAAAGAAGTGTTTCTTAAATCATAACCTTTTGAAGAATTTTCATATTCTCGATAACCTGCTGTGTCACTTGCTTCTCTTTCCATATATTGTTTATTAGTAAATACATTTGCTTCAACTTGTACATACTCATTATCAGGAGTATATTTATAGTTTAATGTATAAGTATCTCTATTGATTGAACTGTAATCTTCTTCGTCTGTTTCACTTCCAATCTTTTCACCTGAAATAGCTCTATCTCCACCATCTTCATATTTATTATAAGCTAGTTTAATAGTATTATATTCATCAGGTTTAATTACAATTTTTGCTAAACCACTTTTTAGTTTACTTTCCTTATTATTGATTTCTTCGCCATTTCCTAAAGTTAAAGTTCCATCATTTGAAATCGAACCCATTCCTACAAATTCTACTTTGTTATTAATTTTTCCAAAAACAGCAACACTACCTTTTTTTCTCTCTCTTGCTGTTTCATATCCTAAAGATATTTTTCCTCCAAAAACTTCATTTTCAGATAAAAAATCACTTGGATCTTTTGTTTCATATTTAAATGAACCATTTACAACACCAGGTCCACTTAAAGCTGAGTTTGGTCCCAGTTCAACTGAAGAGATTTTTAATAATGAAGCATCAATTGTTTGATCACCTGAATGATGAAATAATTGTCCTCCAAGTTTAGCTCCATCAACTGTAATATTTGCAAATTTATCTTCTAAACCTCTTACATAAACTTTTTGCCCATATCTAGCATTTCCATCAACCGTAACACTTGGAAGTGCTTTTAAAACATCTTTTACATCACTTGCTTGCTCTTCTTCTAATTGTTTAGATGAAATAGATTTTACTTGGGCATCAAATGCTGATGTGTTTACATTTACATCTGATAATTGAGTCTCTTCTGCAAGTACAGAAATATTAGCCAGCAATAATGCTGCAACAGTTTTTGCAATTTTTATGTTCATTTTTTTCCTTAGTGAATATTTAAGTTAAAATTGTGGCTGGCTATTTATTTTGAATAATAGTTAGATTGTGGCTAGCTGAATAATTTTTTATTTCATTAAAAGTAGTTTCTTTTTGATAGGTCTTAATTAATTAAAGACTTATTTACTAATTGTTAACAAAATATTAACGGCATATTAACAAATGTAATCTTAAAATTAACTAAGATTGATAATTGTTATCATTATTCTTTGAAAAGTGATTTTTTTGATATGAATAGGTTTCTTAACTCTATTCATATCTTAATGCATCAATTGGATTTAATCTTGCAGCCTTTCTTGCTGGGAAATATCCAAATATGACACCAATTAATGTTGAAAAAACAAAAGCTATTACTATGATTTGTTGATTAATTATAAATGGTAATTGCATGATATTAACACTAGTATAACCAATACTTAAACCTAACAATATTCCAATAATACCACCTAATGTTGATAAAACAATGGCTTCAACTAAAAACTGTAATAATACTTCTTTTTCCATTGCTCCAATTGCAAGTCTTGTTCCTATTTCTCTTGTCCTCTCTGTTACTGATACCAGCATTATATTCATAATTCCAATACCTCCAACTAATAAAGAAATAGCTGCAATTGACCCTAAAAGATAGGTTAAAGTTTTAGTTGTTGATGTCATTGTAGATAATAAATCTTCCATATCTCTTATATTGAAATTATCTTCTTCATCTATTCCTATTGCTCTTCTTTCTCTCATTAATGCTGAAATATCAGTTTTTGCTTTTTTTATATTTTTACTTTCATTAATGGAAACAATAATTGTTCTAATATCTTTATTCCCTTTTATTTTTCTTTGATACATTCTTAAAGGTGCAACAATTATTTCATCTTGATCTCTACCAAATGCAGCAGCTCCTTTTCCTTTTAAAACACCAATAACCGTACAAGAAAAACTTTTTAATCTAAGTTTTTCTCCAATTGGATTTATATCTTCAAAAATTTGTTTTACAACAGTTGCACCTAAAATACATACTGTTTTACCACTTTCTAATTCATCTTCATCAAAAAGTCTTCCACTTTCTAATTCCCAATTTTTGATTAAAAAGAAATCATTATTAGTTCCTACTATTTCGGTTGCATGACTTTTATTTCCATATATAGCATTAATATTTGTATCATCCTCAGTTGCAACTCCTGAAATATTTTCTATTTCATATCGTAAAGATTCTAAATCATCATCTTTAAAATATCTTGCAGTATTATCACTTCGTGGAGGTCCTCTTCTTTCTTGTCCTACTCTAATTGTTAACATATTAGTTCCAAGTTTTTGGATGTTTTTCTTTACATTTTCAGTTGTCCCATCACCAATCATTACCATTGCAATAACTGAAGCAACACCAATTACTATTCCTAAAATTGTAAGAATTGATCGTAAAATATTTCTTCTTATTTCTTTTATAGCAATTAAAAAAGCATTTATTAACATTATTTAAATCCTTTTTTTAAGCTATCTGAAATATGTCCATCTCTAAAATAAACTATTCTATTTGCATATTGGGCCATATCTTCTTCATGTGTTACCATAATAATAGTTATTTTTGATTCTTCATTTAACTCTTTTAGCAAATTCATTATTTCTATACTTTTAATACTATCAAGGTTTCCAGTAGGTTCATCTGCTAATAATATCAATGGATTTGTAACAATTGCTCTTGCAATTGCAACTCTTTGTTGTTGTCCTCCTGATAGCTGAGATGGAGCGTGATGAACAACACTTTCTAAACCCACCTTTTTTAAAGCTTCAAAAGCTAATTCTCTTCTTTTTGCTGCTGGTATTTTTCTATAAACTAAAGGTAGTTCGACATTTTCTAAAGCACTTGTTCTTCCTAATAAATTAAAACTTTGAAAAACAAAACCAATGTAATTTCTTCTAATTAGTGCCATTTGATTTCTATTTAATTTTTCAACATTAATATCATTAAATAAATACTGTCCAGAGCTTGGATTATCTAAACATCCAATCATATTCATAGCTGTTGACTTTCCACTACCACTTGCTCCCATAATTGCAACAAATTCACTTTCTTTAATAGATAAATCAACCCCATTTAATGCATAAGTTTTAGCATCACCTTTTCCATAAGTTTTAACAATATTTTTAAACTCAATTAGTGCTTTTTCTTTAACCATTAGAACTACTTTGAGATATAATTATATTGTCATCGATTTTTAAGTCTTTTGATTCAACTGCTGTAAATTTGCCATCACTAGCAAGAGTTTTAACTCTAACCCTTTTAGGTTCACCATCTTCAAGTATCCAAATAGCTTTGATATCTTTTGGTTTACCTAATTGTTTTGTTTTAGCTTCTCTTTTAGGTCTTCTTTGTTGTGATACCAGACTATTCATTCCACTTTTTTGTTTAACTTTATTAGTTTTAGGTTTAAATCTAAATGCAGCATTTGGTACTAGTAATTTATTTTTAATTTGTTTTGTAAAAATTTTTGCACTTGATGTCATTCCCGGTCTTAAAAGTAGTTTTTCATTGTTTACTAAAACAACTGTTTCATATGTTACAACTCCATTTACATCAACTGGGTTATATCTTACTTGTTTGATTTTTCCTTTAAAAGTCTCATTTGGATAAGCATCAACTGTAAAAGTTACATCTAAATCTTTTTTAATATCTGCAACATCTGCTTCATCTATACTAACAACTAAATCCATTTTTGATAAATCTTTTGCAAGTGTGAATAGTGTTGGTGTTGACATTGAGGCTGCTACTGTTTGTCCTACTTCAACTTCTCTATTTAAAACTATTCCATTAATTGAAGATTTTACTACTGCTTTTTGAAGATTTTCTTCATCTGTTTGTAAATTAAATTGAGCTTGCAAGACTTTTGCTTTTGCACTATCATAACTTGCTAGACTACTTTCATACGAAAACCTTGTATCATCTAGTTCATTTTGTGAAGGATATTTACCCTTTGATTCTTCATACATTTTTAATGTTCTATTATAATTTAGTTTTTTATTCTTTACATTTACTAAGCTCTCTTTTTGATTTGCCTTTGCAATAGTTAACGAAGCTCTTGAGCTATCTACTTTTGATTGTAGTTTTGTTGTGTCAAGTTTTGCAAGTACTTGTCCAATTTTAACTTCATCATTAAAATCTACATAAACTTCTTTTACAGTTCCTGAAACTTCTATACCAATATCCACACTATTTGTAGGTTCTGTATTTCCTGTTGCCATTACAGTAACTAAAACATCTCCTTTTTTAATTAGGTTTGTAGTAAACTGTACTTTTGTTGATTCATTTTCTTTGTTTATTACAAAATAGTAGTAAACTCCAGCTGTAATTATTAATAGTAAAAATATTATCCAAATAAATTTGCTACTAGATTTTTTATTTGAATAATTATTCAATTCATTTTGTAAATTTGTTTCCATTAACTTTTAGCCTTTGTCATAAAATATAGTTTTGAGTATTCAAGTTTTGTATTAATATCATTTATTTCTAAATCATATTCATTTATTTTTTTAGTGTTTTTTAGTATTTCTAAGTCATAACCTGAAGTCATACCTGCGTTATTTGAAGTATTATTTACAGAAATTAAATCATCATATAATCTTAGATTTTCAATTATTGTTTTTTCATATTGTTCGTATGTATCTAGTTGGGTTAAAATTTGCTCAAAAGTATGACTTAAGTCATTTCTTGTATCTTTAAAATTTATTTTTTCTTTTAATACTTCTAGTTTTGATTTTTCTAGTTTTGATTTTTTAGTCATATCAAATAATGGCATTGAAAGTTTAAGTCCTATATTTCCAGATGAAGCGTCTTTGTTTGTATTATTAGTTAAATCATCATTATTTGAATAAGATAAATTTGAAGATAAGTTTACTTGAGGACCATAAGAACTTTTAAGTTGTTTATACGTAGTATTTAGTAAATCTATTTTTGAATTTGATAATCTCAGGGCAATACTATTTTTTATAAATTCATCTTTATTAAGTTTTTTAAAATCAATAATCTCAATTTCATCGTATTTTAGATGCGTATATTTAGATAATTCATGCTCTTTATCTTTTAATGAATTCTGTAAAGAAATATTACTTTTAAATTGAGTGTTTTTTGACATTATGGCATTGTTTAACTCTATAATATCGACTTTCCCTGCTTTATATTGAATCCTTTTTAGGATTAATTCTATTTTTTTATTCTCTAAATTAAAATCATTTTGTAAAATTTCTAATTTTAACTTTTTGATTTCTAAAAGAGTTTGATATATAGTTTGTAAAATTGAAATATTTTCATTTTCCCACTCAATTAAATCATAACTTAATGTGTCTTTAGCTTTTTTTATTGAAAACTCAATACCTCCAGACTCATATATACTTTGTGAAAATCCAATAGATATACTTTTTGTAAAATTGTCATTTTGTGATGAAAAAGAATGATCTCTACTTACACTTGAATTTAAATCTACTCCTCCTATCCAGTCATTTTTTAAAGTATTATAGTTCTCGTGAATAATCTTTTTTTCTATTTCTCTTAAATTCTTTTTTTCATTTTCTAATAAATTTAATTCATTTGAAAATGCGCAGCTGCATAAAAGAGAATAAATAATAATTCTTTTCAATTATATTCCTTTTTCTAAAATTATATTTCATCTTCTTTAACAATATATTAACTTAATCTTAGATCTTAATTAATTAAGATAATTATTATCAATATTGTAAATATAAAATTAGAATTTGGGAATAGAAATCATTATTGGAGGGTTTAATATCTTGAAGTTATTTCTATTAAATGAAATCCAAATTCAGTTTTAATAGGTCCATGAATTCTTAATAATTCTTTTGTAAAGACTACATCATCGAATTCTTTTACCATATCACCTTTTGAAAAAGTACCTAAATGACCACCTCTTTTACCTGAAGAACATTTTGAAAATTTCTTAGCAGCTTTTTCAAATGTTATCTCTTTTTGAATTATCTCTTTTTTTATTTTTTTTGCTAATTTCTCTGTATTTAGTAAAATATGTCTAGCTGTTGCACTTTTTGCCATTAATTATCCTTTTATATTTAAAATTTTATCATTTTTTTATATATTTAACATATAATGAAGTACTAATTTTTAGGGATATAAAATGAAAAATGAAGACGTGAAAAAAGAGTTTGCAAAAGTTATACTAAATGCTAAAATAGTTGCCTTTATGTTTTTTGCATTATTAACACCAAGTATTGTAATGAAAGTAAAAGAACTAGATGAATTATTTGGTTTTAATGAACAAACATGGTTTAATGCTGCAATTGCAGGTTTTGTAATATATATGGGATTTACAATTTTTTTATGGAAGTGTCCAAAGTGTGGAAAGTTTCCAGGTCGAGGCTGGTTTAGAAAAGAGTGCAATTCTTGTGGAGTTGAATTATCATAATTCAACTCATCTAAATATTTACTTAGCTTTTATTGATTTAATAGCTGCTTGAATATTATTATAAAATTCAATACTTCCTCTTTCATGTATAATACCAATTTTTGATAGTTTGACTAACATTCTATCTTGGAGTCCTGATAATATCAATAATCTATTATTCTCTTTAACGGATTCTAAAATAGATTTTAAGGCAACCATAGCTGTCATATCAATCATTGATACATTTTCCATATTTAAAATAATTACATCATACTGTTCCTCATCAGTTGTTAATATTGTTTTTAAGGCATGATGTGCTGCACCAAAAAACATTGGGCCATTAATATCATAAATACAAATATTATCTGGAATATCTAAATCTAGATTATGATTTTGATTAACTAATTCAATTGAGTATAAATCGATAGTTCTTTTTATAAATAAAACAGAAGCCAAAATCATACCCACACCAATTGCTATTTGCATATCTAATAAAACAGTTAATATAAAACAAGTAAGTAAAATATATATATCATCTCTAGGAGCATTTTTTACAATATTGATAAAGTGTTTATATTCTGACATATTCCATGCAACTATAAGTAATAACCCTGATAATGAAGCCATTGGAAGATAAGATAAAATTGGAGCAATAGATATAACTGCAATGAAAATAAATATAGAATTTGAAACTGAAGAAAGAGGACTTGTCGCACCTGATTTAATATTTACAACAGTTCTAGCAATAGCAGCAGTAGCAGGAATTCCTGCAAAAAATGGTAAAACTACATTTGTAATACCTTGTCCAATTAATTCTCTATTTGGATCAGTTCTTTTTTTTGTCATACCATCTGAAATAACAGCACATAATAATGATTCTAAAGAGCCTAAAACAGCAATTGCAAGTGAATGAGGGATCAAATCTTTAATCAACTCTTTTGTAATTGTAAGGTCTGCCCAAGGAATAGTGAAAGATAGAGGATTTGAAGGTATTCCGGAAAATGTTTCACCATTTACTATATAAGAAAAATTTGAATTAATTGTTAAAATTTGATATGCATCAGAATAATTATTATAAAGGTAAGCTAATAAAGTAACTACAACAAGAGAAACAAGAGAAGCTGGTGTTTTATAGTTTTTCTTTTTCCAAAAAACAATTATCAAAATTGTTAGTAAGCCTATTGTAAACTCTTCAATTCTAAAGGTATGTAAAGATTTAAAAAGGATATAAACTTTTTCTAAAAAATCACCTTCAAAATGTTCTATACTTAAACCAAAAAAATCTTTAATTTGTAAAGTTGCAATTACTATTGCAATTCCAGATGTAAATCCAACTGTAATAGGATAGGGTACTAACTCAATTAAACTTCCTAATTTAGATAATCCCATAATAATCTGAAAAATTCCTGATAAAATACCACAAACGAGTAGTCCTTTTAATCCATATTGCTGAACAATAGGTATTAAGATAACAACAAATGCAGCTGTTGGTCCACTAATATTTACCTTACTACTTCCAAATATTGCAGTTAATATTCCAGCAATAATAGCTGTATATATTCCATTTTCTGGAGGTGTTCCAATAGCAATAGATAATGCCATTGACAAGGGTAATGAAATAATTCCGACAACAATACCTGAAAATAAATTTGATTTCATATTTTCTTCTTTTTATCTTTAACTTTTTTATTATGTTAAAGTTTGAATTAAGTTCATTTTATAGAATTTATTATAAATAACTGATTAATTTACAATAAATAAATATTAATTTTAATAGGATATACTTTCTAAAAAGTTTATTATGAAAAAAAAGATAAGTATAGAAATTAATAAAATAAAAAAAGAATTGTATGTTGAAGAATCTATATCATATTTTGATAAAAAAGGATTTAAAAATTCTAAAATATCAGAAATCGCAAAAGAGCTACATACCTCAGTAGGAACAATATATAACCTTTTTAATTCGAAAGAAGAATTATATTTAGAATATTTAATTTACAAACTAAAAGTTTTTATGGGAATATTAAATTCTAAAAAAACGAATATCCCATTAAAAAATTTAGAAAACTATTTAAAATATAAATATGAAATCTTTATACAAATTGATGAGAATAAAAACTTGCCAATAATTAACGACCCTTACTTTTTTCATAAACTAGATATTTCAAGTAATCCTGTCGTTGAAGAAATTTATATTTATTTGGAATTACAATTTAAACATATTATAAAAGAACCACATATTTCACATCGGAATCTTGCAATTTTATTTAAAAAGTTTTCTGATGGGTTTATAGAAAGTTATATTACAGAAGAATTTGAGACGAAAAATATTATTGATATCACATTAGATATGTTTTTAAATGGAGTTATAAAAAATGAAAACTCTTAATCTTTTATATATGCAATATTCAATTAAGGTTAATCAGCTATCATGCTTACCTAACTTAAAGATCGCGGAATAGAGCAGCACGGTAGCTCGACGGGCTCATAACCCGTAGGTCACAGGTTCAAATCCTGTTTCCGCAACCAAGTTAGTTTTTAACGAAGGGTTAAACCTTCTTTCTTTGAATTAATATAGCATTATTTATCTGCTTCTACAATTTTTCTTCCATTAGCTGAAACTTCAATATCTATTTTATTATTATCATATATACCTTCAAACTCATATTTAACAACTTTCATACTTTCTGAATGACTTGCTTCTATATATGTAGGTTTAAAGCCATTGTATTTTTTTTCTATTTGTATGAATACTGCTTTAGGTACCATATACGACGGGAATTCTACTTCTATTTCTTCTACTTTAGCATCAGATAAAATATCTATTTCTACTTTTCTATTATCAGGAAAGATACCTTGTATTTCATAAACTAAATAGTCTTCTTCTTGTTCTGTATTAGCAGATACAAATTCTATTTCAGGTAGTATTTTTTTAGCTTTTTTTAATAACTCAGAAGGAACTTCACTTAATGAAATCACTTTTTCTTCTCCAGCAATTGCAAAAGAAACTAGTAAAACTATATATAATAAAATTTTCATTATTTATCCTTCTTATTAAATAATTCATTTATTTCTTCTTTTAGAAGTTGCCAAAAACCTTGAAGGTTTGCAAATCTATTATTTATTGTATGGAAGTAATCTTCTATTAAATCAATTTGCTCATGTTGTTTTTCTTCTTCAATAACTGATAATTGTTGTCTTAGCATTTTTAAAGAATCTTCTAAGTCCCCAATTTGTTGTTCTAATAAAGCTTTTCTTGTTAATTTTGACATTTGTTCTCCTTAAGTAAATGCTATTAAAAGTGCAGGTATTATAAAAAATACTGATAGTACATAAACAGCGATATATAACTTTCTTTTAACTGCTAATTGCGCTAAACCTTCTGCTGCTTTTATAGGTATATTTC
Source organism: Poseidonibacter lekithochrous (assembly GCF_018861145.1). Classification (GTDB taxonomy): domain Bacteria; phylum Campylobacterota; class Campylobacteria; order Campylobacterales; family Arcobacteraceae; genus Poseidonibacter; species Poseidonibacter lekithochrous_A. Next base: position 188,141 of record NZ_JAHKQT010000004.1, on the reverse strand, counting down.
TTAGAAAAGGTATTCCATATATAACAATAACTCCAAGTAAGTTATAAATAAAATGGATTATTGCAATTTGCAGTGCAAAAATAGCTAAAGGTCCACTAACAGCTGTTGCTGCTAATAATGCAGTAATAGTTGTACCAATATTAGCACCTAATGTAAATGGATAAATTTGTCTTAAAGTAAATACTCCACTTCCTGCTAAGGGAACAATTAAACTTGTAGTTGTAGATGAAGATTGAACTAAAACAGTGATTAAAGTACCTGAGGCAATACCTGAAATAGGTCCTTTCCCAACTGCTTTATGTAGTACATCTTTAGCTTTACCAACCATAAGAACTTTCAGTATTTTCCCTATATATGTAATAACTACAAAAATCAGACTAATACCAAATACAATCATAAATACTCCAAGGAATATATCTTGCATGCCAATACTAATGAAAATATCTTTTAACGTTCCTACAACTGGTTTTACTATAGGCTTAATAAAATTAAATCCACCCACACTCATAGGAACTCCACCAACTAAAAAATTGGCTAAATATGCTCCTACTTTATCTAAGAACCCAAATGCTATTTCTAGGGGTAAAAAAATGATTACACTAATTAAATTGAAAAAATCATGAATAGTAGCTGCGGCAAATGCTCTTTTGAACTCTGCTCCTGCTTTTACGTGACCTAAACTAACAATAGTATTTGTAATAGTAGTACCAATATTTGCACCCATAACCATAGGAATAGCAATGGAAATAGGTAACCCACCTGCAACTAAACCAACAATAATTGAAGTAACTGTACTTGATGATTGGATTAATGCAGTTGCAACAATACCTATAACTAAAGCAGTAATAGGATTACTTGCAAATGAAAAAAGTTCTTTTGCATGATCTCCTGCTGCTATTTTAAATCCACTCCCAATCATACTAACTGCAACTAATAATCCATAAACTAATAATGCTATTAAAATCCATTTAAACCAATTCTGTGATTCAACATTAATATTTTCTTTTTCTAATACGGCTTCCAATATATTCCCCTTAATTATATTTTCTGAATGATAATATTTAAAAGTTACATTTTAATAACAAAAATAAGGAAATAAAATTATTAAAGAATATTCTTGTATCTGTTATCTGCTGGTTTTTCAGGTTATATTGCATATAATTATATTTTATCAACGAGATGTGTATGGAATTAAGTACTTGTATATACATGGTTCATCATAGATAGAATAGCTTTTATATAAAAATAATTGAGTATACTTAGTAAAATATTAACATAGGAAGATTATGAAAAAAAGATTTGTAACATATTATATTCTATTCAATATTCTTGTTGCTTCTTTTTTCTGTATCTATTTATATATTTCATATAATCAAAAAAAATCTCTTGTACTTGAACATACTAAATTGACAAGTCTTCTAGTAAGTGAATGGATAAAAGGCGCATTTAATGCATCTGATTATGTATTGCGCGATATTATTGATCGTGTCCCCACTTCAGCTTTAAAGTATCCTGCAACTGATCTTCTTGAACATGATAAAATATCTAAACTTATTGATAAAAAACGTAATACTTTAGCTCATTCAAATGGTGTAGGGTTAAATGATGAAAATTGTATTATTACTCATTCTCCTTCTATTGTTGGTTTTAATGCCAGTAAACGTGAATGGTGTTATGAACCTATGCATAACCCTAAAATGGAAACTTATGTTTCAAATATGTTTATTAGTAATATTAATCAAATGATGGTTATTCAAGTACGAAAATTTCCTAATAATAAAGGATTAGCAGGAATTGGAGTAAATTTATCTTTTTTTTCTCAATGGCTTAAAAAAGTTAATATAGGAAAATATGGTGTAATTGCTATTGCTGATAATAATTTAAAACTTCTATCTCGTCAACCATCACTGCCTCTAGCTTTAGGAAAAGAAGTTAATTCTTCGATAGTTAGAAACTTTATAAGTTTAAATAAAAAACAATATTCTTATTCGAATATTTCACCTATAGATAATGAAAATAGATTGTATAGTGTCCAAAAAGTTGATAACTTACCTTTTATTGTTGTTGTTGGTGAAGCACATCGAGATTGGTTAAATAGTTGGTATAAAGAACTGTATATTTCGATATTGATTACACTTTTAGTATGGATAATGGCTTGGATAATTTTGAAGCATTATACACGTATTTTAAAGCAAAAAAGTGAGCTTGAAAAATTATCTGTAACTGATCAATTAACTAAGTTATATAATCGTCACAAGCTGCATGAAGTATTACAAAATGAATTCTATCGTGCAGAAAGAATTAACTACTCATTTGGAGTAATTATATTAGATATTGATAATTTTAAGTTAATTAACGATACTTATGGACATAATATTGGAGATAATATACTTCAAGAGTTAGCTATGCTTCTTAAAAAAAATATTAGAGTTTCTGATACGTTAGGAAGATGGGGTGGAGAAGAATTCTTGATTATTGTACCACAAGGAGATACTAAAAGTAAACAAATATTGGCAGAAAAATTGCGAATTATAATTGAGAAACATATATTTCCTACAGTTACAAATATCACTGCTAGTTTTGGTATATCCGTATATAATAAAGGTGATGATATAGATAGTTTGATAAAAAAAGCTGATGATGCACTTTATGAGGTTAAAGAAAATGGTCGTAATCAAGTTAGAATTACATATTATTAATAAATATAATATTTTAATAGTTAAATTTAATAATTCTCAGTGAGAAGTTAATTCTTCTTCACTGACTGTTCGAAATGATTTTCCTATTTATCTTTATTGTAATCTTCTACCGCTTTTACAGATTCAACAGCAGCTGGAAGAAGGGCTTCACTTAAAGCTGGATGGATATATAACATCTCTTTTAAGTGTCTAATATCATTATCTAAATGCATAACAGCAAGTACTTGATGCATCATAGTTGTACTTTCTGGACCTATCATATGACATCCTAAAATTTCATAAGTATTTGGATTTATTATAAGTTTTGTACGTGGATATTTTAGTCTTGTTGACATAGCTTTTGCACTTGCAAGCCATGGAGTAATACTTGTAACATAAGATATACCTTGTTCTTTTGCTTTTTGTTCAGTTATCCCAACACTTGCTATTTCCGGTTCTGTAAATACACCATGAGGCATATACTTAAATTTTAAAGGTTCTTTTTCATCTTCTAATAAAATCTTTCCTAAGTGATTTACTTCTTGTGCTGCTGCATGTTGAAGCATATGTTCACCACTTGCATCTCCAACAACGTAAACACCTTTTGCTTTTGTTTCAAAGAATTTGTCTCTTTTAATATATCCTCTGTCATTTACTTCAATATCTGTATTTTGTAAATCTAGGCTATTTGTATTTGATTCTCTTCCTGTTGCATAAAGTAGGGCTTGTGAAGTATGATGTGTTTTTTGATTATCTTTGTTTAGTAGTTCAAGATTAAATTGTTTATCTTTATATTCTATTTTATCAATACTTGTATCAAATAAAATATCTACATTTTTTACAAATTCTTCTTTAAAAATTGCAGAAATATCACTATCTTCATTTCCTAAAATCCTTTGACTTCGTACAAGAAGTTTTGTTTGGATTCCAACGGCTGCAAAAAAGTTAGCTAACTCACAAGCAATAAATCCAGAACCTACAATTGTAATTGATTTTGGAATAGTACCTTTTAAAGGAAAAATATTATCACTAGTCCATGCTTTTGGATGTGGTGCTTCAATAGCTTTTGTTCCCGTTGCTATTACTATTTTAGGTGCTGTAAGTTGTTCACCATTTACACTAATTATATTATTAGATACAAACTTTCCTGTTCCATAAATTACTTCTACATTTTCATTAAATTTCTTTTTGTATACGGGGTCTATTTTAGAAACATAGTTATTTGTTTCTTCAAATATTTTTTCAACATTAATACTATTTATACTTGAATCTATGAAGTGTCTGTCTGATTCTTTAATTGCCCTTGCTACATGAGCATAACCAATAAGAAGTTTTGAAGGAACACATCCTCTATTTGGACAAGTTCCACCTAATTTAGATTTTTCTATTATGGCAACTTTTTTTCCCATTTTTCCAGCTTTTGCTGCAAGATTACTTGCTCGTCCAGCTCCTATTATAATTAAATCAAAATTTTTCATAATATTCCTTTTTCTTTTATTCATTGTATTATAAATAAAATTTATTTACTATTTGTTTACTCTTTTTAAACTCATTTGAATATAATAATAAAAATATAAATAAAAAAGAGAGAACATGAAAAAAAATGCAAAAATTATCTTAATATCCTTGTGCATATTAATTGGAATATGGTTAATTATAAAAATTTCATTTTTATGGGTAACTATAATTGTTACAAGTCTTATTGCTTTAGCAATTTACGATTCAAATCAAATTAAGCATTCCTTGTGGAGAAACTTTCCTATTGTTGGACGATTAAGATGGCTTTTAGAAGATTTAAGACCACCTATGAGACAATATTTTATGGAATCAGATATTGATGGTGTTCCTTTTAATAGACAGCAAAGAAGTTTAGTATACAGACGTTCTAAAAAATTAGTAAGTACAATTCCCTTTGGAACAAAAATGGATGTTTATAAAGCAGGATATGAGTGGATTGGACACTCTTTAAGTGCTTTAAAAGCAAAAGATTTAAATCATAATCCTAGAGTTTTAATTGGTAAAACTTTATGTTCAAAACCATATAGTGCAAGTATTTTTAATGTATCTGCTATGAGTTTTGGAGCACTTAGTTCTGCAGCTGTGCGTTCTTTAGGTTATGGTGCTAAAATTGGTGGCTTTGCACTAAATACTGGTGAAGGTGGAATAAGTAAATATCATCTCGAAGCAAACTGTGATTTAATATGGCAAGTTGGAACTGGTTATTTTGGTTGTAGAAATGAAGATGGTACTTTTAATGCAGATTTATTTGAGCAAAAATCAAAAAATGAAAATGTAAAAATGGTTGAAGTAAAACTATCTCAAGGTGCAAAACCTGGACATGGTGGAATTTTACCTGCAAATAAAAACACTCCGGAGATTGCTGAAGGTAGAGGTGTTAAACCTCATACTCAGGTTGATTCACCTCCTATTCATTCAGCTTTTAATGATGCTAAAGGAATGATGGAATTTGTTACAACTTTACGAGAATTATCAGGTGGTAAACCAATTGGTATTAAGCTTTGTATTGGTAGAAAAGAAGAGTTTATAAACCTTTGTAAAGTTATGCATGAAACTGGATTAAAACCTGATTTTATTACAGTTGATGGTGGTGAAGGTGGAACTGGAGCTGCTCCATTAGAATATACAAATTCTGTAGGAATGCCTTTACGAGAAGCTTTAGTATTTGTAATTGATGCTTTAATAGGTTTTGATTTAAAAAAAGATATTAAAGTTATCGCTTCTGGAAAAATATTAAATGGAATGGATATTTTAAAGAAATTATCTCTAGGAGCTGATTTGTGTGCAAGTGCAAGAGGTATGATGTTCTCTCTTGGTTGTATTCAAGCTTTAGATTGTCATAAAAATACTTGTCCAACAGGAGTTGCTACTCAAAATAAAAGATTATCAAGCGCTTTGATAGTTGAAGATAAGAAACAAAGAGTTGCAAATTATCATCAAGGAACTATTGAAAGTTTTGTAGAATTATTGGCTTCTTCTGGTTTAGATGATTTTGAAAAATTAACAAGAAAACATGTGTTTTATAGATTAGATGAGACTAAATATAAAAGATATGATGAATTATATAGACCTTTAAGAACTGGAGATCTTCTAAAACCTCCTTATCCAAAAGATTTTAAAAGATTTATAAACTAAAGTTTTGTTTTGAACAAAACATATATTTAGTATCTAAATATTCAAACTCTAAAGAGTAAGCATGAAGAAGAAGTCTTTTATCTCCTGATAAAGAGATTCTTTCTTCTTGATTTACTTTTTTACCTAAAATTTTATCTGCTATTTTCTCATCTAATCCATATATAGGATCACCAATAATTCGATGATTTATTGAATTTAAATGTACTCTTATTTGATGTTGTCTTCCTGTTATTGGGCTAACTTTTACTAAAGTTTGATTTTTATTTTTATCAAAAGAAATAGGTTTTATAAAAGTTGTTGATTCTTTTCCATCTGTATGTGTTTTCATTTTTATTTTGATAAGACCTGTATCATTTGTAATTGGAGTATTTATTTCTAGATCGTTTTTAATTTGACCTTGAACTATTGCTTTATAGGTTTTTTTAAATTCTCTGTTTTCAAACTTTTCATTTAGAATCATCTGCGAAAATCTATTTTTTGCTACTAATACTAGTCCTGAAGTTTCTTTATCAATTCTATGAACTAAAGAGGCATCATCATTAAAGTGATATTTAATTTCATCTAATAGTGTATATTCATCATTTATAGTTGTAGGATGAACTAATAATCCTGATGGTTTATCAAAAATTGCAAAGTGATCTGTTTGAAAGAGTGGTTTTAAACCTTTAGTTATTGGCTCATAGATATTTATTTGAATAAATCCTGATTTTACTGTTTGTTTTTTTTGTAATCTTTTATTTTTATGATCTAAAACTTTTCCTTTTGTTAATAAACTTTGGGATAGTTTTAAAGATAGTTTGGCATCTTCAACTAAAAAATCATCAATTAGTTTTTTTTCTTTAACATCAAATTTCTTTAGTACATATGGCAAATTTATTCCTAATAATTAATTCTTGTGATTATACAATATATTTTAAAAAGATAAATAATAAAACTAATAGGCTTTTTGTGCTTTAATATCAAATGGCAAAAGAATTAATCACAAGTTTTGGATTTGAGAATATTGTAAAAGAGTTTAAACAGCTACTCGAAATTGAAAAACCTTATTGGGTGAAAGAAAAGAAAATAGCTGCTGAACATGGTGATAGAAGTGAAAATGCTGAGTATATAACAGCTAAAGCAGAAATAAGAAACTTAGATAAAAGACTTCGTTTTTTAAATAAGATTATAAATAATAGTGAAGTTATTGATATTAGTAAAATTCCTCATAAAAAAGTAAATTTTGGTTCACAAGTTACACTTTTTGATTTTAATGAAAACAAAGAAAAAGTATTTATAATACTTGGAACTCATGAAACAAACCCTAATGAAAATAAAATATCAAATAAATCTCCTTTAGGAAAGGCTTTATTAGGAAAAGAGTTAAATGAGGAGTTTGAATTTAGAATAAATGAAAATATAAAAGAATTTGAAGTGTTAAAAATAGAACAATATAAAATGGACAAGCAGTGAAAATTGAAGAACTAAAAGATTTAATAGTAAAAAATATGGAAGATATTAAAGATGAAAAAGAAGAGTTTAAAAGAGTTTTTCATGGAAGAGGAAATTTCTACGAGGATTATAATTATTTAACAATTGACTCTATTGATAGAATTTTATTTATTGTTTTATTTGAGCAGATTGAAATAGAACTAGAAAATCAAGTATTAAAAATGATTAAAGAAGTTTTTAGTACATTAAAATATGAAACATTAGTACTACAAAGAAGATACTTAGATAAATCTCCTTGCGAAGTATTAATTGGAACTTTAGAAGAAGAAAATATTGCAATTGAAAATTCAATAAAATATAAAATTAGTTTTACAAATAAGAATATTGGTTTTTTCCCTGATATGAAAATAGGGCATGAGTATATATCTAAAATAGCTAAAGATAAAAATGTATTAAATCTATTTTCTTATACTTGTGCTTTTTCACTAAGTGCAGCTAAAGCAGGGGCTTTTAAAGTAGTTAATGTAGATATGTCAAAGAGTGCTTTAACAACTGGCCGAGTAAATCATCACTTAAATGGTTTAAATACTTCAAATATTCATTTTATGCCTTATAATATTTTAAAATCATGGAATAGAATTAAAAAACAAGGTCCTTATGATATTATAATTATTGATCCACCTTCATTTCAAAAAGGAAGTTTTGCAGCAAGTAAGGATTATGAAAAGATAATCAAAAAACTTGATCAACTAGCAAGCGAAGAATGTATTGTATTTTCAGCACTTAATGCTCCTGAACTTGATAGTGATTTTATAAAAAATATATTTAAAGAGTTTGCACCTTCTTTTAAATTTGTAGAAAGGTTAGATAACTTAGAAACTTTTCCCTCAAATAATGAAGAAAAATCTTTAAAAAATTTAATTTTTAAACAAAGTAATTAATTTGAAATTAAAAAGCAATTAAGACATAACCTATCTTGAAAACTTTCTTTGATATAATTTCGCGTTTTGATATTAATTTTAGGATTATTAAATGGAAAATAGGAAAAGTATTGTTACTAAATATGCAGATGGTAATTTAGTAATACAAATATTAGTGGGTATTATACTAGGTGTTGTTGTGGCTATGATTTCAAAGGAATTAGCCATGTCTTTTTCTATTTTGGGAACACTTTTTGTAGGTGCTTTAAAAGCAATAGCTCCTATTTTAGTTTTTGTTTTAGTAGCAACAGCAATTGCAACAAAAGAAGTTGGTGTTGATACGGGAATGAAGCCAATTATATTTTTATATTTAATTGGTACTTTTTTAGCAGCCTTAGTTGCGGTAATTGCAAGTTTTATTTTTCCTGTTGAACTTATACTTATTAATGCAGCAGATAAAGTTTTAACACCGCCTGATAGTGTTATTGATGTATTAAAAACTGTATTAAATAATATGGTTGATAATCCAGTGAATGCACTTTTAACTGGTAACTTTATTGGTATTTTAGTTTGGGCTATTGCTATTGGTTTTGCTATGCACTATAGTTCACCTGAGACTAAAAAAGTATTTTTTGATGTATCAACTGGTATTACAAAAATTGTTAAATTTATAATCAAACTTGCACCTTTTGGTATTTTTGGTTTAGTTGCGAATACTTTTGCTCAAACAGGTTTTGAAGCACTTTTAAGTTATTCAAAACTTTTACTTGTACTTGTTGGAACTATGCTTTTTATTGCTTTAATTATTAATCCTATAATTGTATTTATTAAAACTAAGAAAAATCCTTTCCCTCTTGTTTTTACATGTTTAAAAGAGAGTGGAATAACAGCTTTTTTTACAAGAAGTTCAGCTGCAAATATTCCCGTTAATTTAAATTTATGTAAAAAATTAGGTTTAAGAGAAGATACTTATTCTATTTCTATTCCTTTAGGAGCAACAACAAATATGGCAGGAGCAGCAGTAACTATTACTATATTAACACTTGCAACTGTTCATACACTTGGTATGAGTATTGATTTAGGAACTGCATTATTACTATCATTTGTTTCAGCCCTTGCTGCTTGCGGAGCATCAGGAGTTGCTGGTGGGTCTTTACTTTTAATACCACTTGCTTGTTCATTATTTGGTATTTCAAATGATATAGCTCTTCAAGTTGTTGCAATTGGATTTATAATTGGTGTTGTTCAAGACTCAATGGAAACAGCACTTAATTCTTCAACAGATGTAATCTTTACAGCAGCTTGTCATAAAGAAGATTAAGATGACTTTTAAAGCTAAACTTTGCCCTTTTTGTAAAAAAGATAACAATTGTGAAGTTTTAACTTCTTCTTCATGCTGGTGTATGAAGACAAAAATTCCTGAGGAACTAAAGCTTTTAGTTCCAACTTTAGAAAAAAACAAATCTTGTATATGTAAATCTTGTGTGCAAGAGTTTATAAAAAGTCCAAGTTCCTTTAAAAGTAAGCACTCTTTTTAATCAAATCTAAATAGTTTTTGATACAATTCGTCTAATTTAAGAAAATTGGGGAGAATTATTTTGATTAAAAAAAACAGATGGCTAATGGCTTTAAGCGCTGTTGGTGTTCATATTTGTATTGGTTCTGCATATGCATGGAGTGTTTATGTAAAACCAATCCAAGAACAAATGGATTGGACTTTAACTGATGTAACAATTGCTTTTAGTATCGCAATATTCTTTTTAGGATTAAGTGCTGCATTAATGGGAAAATTTGTTGAAAAAAATGGTCCTAGAGTATCTGCTATTATTGCTGCATCTTTATTTGGTTTAGGAACAATGGGTTCTGGCCTTGCTATTATGATGGAATCAAAAATGCTTTTATACTTTTTTTATGGAGTATTAGGTGGTTGTGGTTTGGGAATTGGATATATTTCACCTGTTTCTACACTTGTAAAATGGTTTCCTGATAAAAGAGGAATGGCTACAGGTTTAGCTATTATGGGATTTGGTTTTGCCTCTGCAATTTGGGGTCCAACAATTAAAATTTTAATTGAAGCTGTAGGAATCTCTGGAACATTCTTTATCTTAGGTGCTGTTTATTTTGTAGTTATGTTTGTATCTGCTTTGTATTTAGAAAAGCCAGAAGAGGGGTATTTACCTAAGAAATTTGAGAAGAAGATTAAAGAAGGTAAGAAAAAACTAAAAGAAGATTTAGCACTTTTAGGTTTAAATGAAGCAGTTAAAACACCAAGATTTTATGGTCTTTGGTTAATGTTATTTATAAATGTAACTTGTGGAATTGCAATCATTGGTGTAGCATCACCATTACTTCAAGAAGTAATTGGATTATCAGCAATTGCAGCAGCAGCAGCTGTTGGTTTAATGGGAATATTTAACGGAGCTGGAAGAATTTTCTGGGCTTCATTATCTGATTATTTAACACGTCCAGTTGTTTATATAATTTTCTTTGCAACACAAGCAATTGCTTTTTATATATTACCAACTGTTACTGAAATAGTTGTATTCCAATTTTTATTATTTTTTATCATGTCTTGTTATGGTGGTGGTTTTGCATCAATTCCAGCTTACATTGGAGATATCTTTGGAACAAAAGAACTTGGTGCAATTCATGGTTATATTTTAACAGCATGGGCAGCAGCAGGATTAGTTGGTCCCTTAATCATATCAATGGTAAAAGATTCAACAGGTTCATATTCTCAAACATTATATGTATTTGCAGGTTTTTTTATAGTAGCACTTATAATTTCAATTTTAATGCTAGTAAATATCAAATCAATAGAAAAGAAAAAACAAAAATAAAAGGATATCTATGTTAGAAAATGAAATAACAAAAGAGAATTTAAATAAATTAGTAGTTACTTTTTATACGAGAGTTTTAAAAGATGAAACAATATCTCCTTTTTTTATAGAAAAGTTAGGAGATGATATGAAATCAGATATTTGGCAGAAACATATTACTCTTCTTACAAACTTTTGGTATACAATATCACATGGATATGGAGAATATAATGGTTCTCCATTTGCTCCTCATATGCAGATTCAAGGCTTACATAAAGAAGCTTTTGCTACTTGGTTAAGACTTTTCTTTGCTTCAGTTGATAAAATCTTTACTGAAAATATTGCAAATAAATTTAAAGAAAGAAGTTCAATAATTGCAGGAAATTTTATGAGGAACTTAGGTATTTAAATTTCTTATTAATATGCTACACTTTCTAATAGGAAAGGAGATTATCTTGATTGGAATTTTAAAAAGAATTTATAATTATAAAATCAATGATTTTGATGAGAATGAAATAGTTCGAATTAGAATTGGTAATTTACTTGCTGTGTTAGGTTTTGGTGTATCTATTTTATATAGTTTTCTTTATTTATTTTACATTAATTCTTTTGCAGCTTTTTTTCTAACTTTAGTTTTTGCAATTTTTTATTTAGGATATTTTTACTTTTTATCAAAAATGGAAATATTTAAAGCAAGACTTTCTTTTTTCTTGACAATATTTATTCAAATATCTTCAATTGTAATATTCTTTGTATCTAGTAAAAGTGGTATTCAATACTATCTTTTATTAGTTCCTCCTTTAGCATATTTAGTTTTTAGTAAAGAAAAAGAGCTTAGACTTTCTTTATCTTTATTAGCATTACTTTTATTAATTATTACTCATTTCTTTGGAGAAAACTATTATATATTAGAGTTAGAAAAAAGTATATTGAATACACTATATGTACTTACTTTAATAATACTTTTTTTTGTATTTATTATTTTATTTAATGCATTTTTAGAAGAAATTGAACAAAAAGAAGAAAAGTTAGAGCACTTATCAAAAACAGATTTTTTAACTGATATCTTAAATAGAAGGGCTTTTTATAAAAAGGCTGATGAAATGACAAAACTATCAGATCGTTATGGAAATGACTTAGGATTACTTATATTTGATATTGATTATTTTAAAAAGATTAATGATAAATATGGGCATAATATTGGAGATATTGTATTACAAAAAATATCAAAAGAAGTATCATCTTCTATTCGAGATACAGATTGTTTTGCAAGGTTTGGTGGAGAAGAGTTTATTATTCTTTTACCTAATATTTCTAAAGAACAATTACTTCTTTTTTCTGAGAAAATAAGAAAGTTAATAGAAAATATTGAAATAAAATATAATAATAAGGAAAATATAAAATTTACTATTAGTATTGGTGTTACAGTTTATTATAAAAATGATACTATTGAAAAATTTATAGATAGAGCAGATATCGCAATGTATGAATCAAAAGAAAAAGGAAGAAACACTTCAAGTTCAATGTTTCTTTCTGAATAATATCTAATTTCTATATTTATATTTGCCTTACATCAATAAATGAACCAGATTCAAAGTCATCTATTCTAGTAAGAAAATTATCTAATCTTTGAGCAGCTTCACTTGGTTTTTGTATAACTCCTGCTTTTAAAACTTTTGCTGATGTAAAGATATTATCATCTATTTCATGTCGAATGTAATCTGTCATAGGTGTTTGAATAACACCTGGGGCAACTGCTAAAATTTTTGTATTTATTAACTCTTTTGAATAAAGATTAACAAGCATATTTAAACCAGCTTTTGATAAAGAGTATGAAGCCCATCCTTTAGAGCCATTTTTTGAAGCTCCTGAGGATAAAGCTATAATATTTTTTGTATTAGTGTTCGCTAAAATATCTAGTAATTCCTTATTTGCATATACATTTAATACATAAACTTTTTGTATCTCTTCTATAGCTAATTTATTTAATTCTTTAATTTCTCCTAGTCTGCCAGCATTTAAATATACAGTATCAATATTTCCTATTGAAATTATAAAATCGTTTAATTCTTTTTTAATTAAAGAGGTATTTGATAAATCAAAAGAATAAAATGAAAAGTTTTGATTTTTGATATCCGGTTTATTTCTACCAATTCCAAAAACTTTATAGTTTTTTTCTAAATAGTAGTTTGTAAGAGCTAGTCCTAATCCTGAACTACAACCTGTTATTAGAATATTTTTTGACATTGGATTATTTCCTTTTAGAATAAATTATTAATTATTTATATTATATACTAAATTAAACTTGATTAATCTTTATTTAGATATAATCCTTTTACTTATAAATAAAGGAAAAAAGTATTTATTTACTTTAATAATTTTGCAACAATTTAATATTACAGAAAAAATAAAAAATTTAGATATACATGACTTAGAAGAAAATCTATTTCATTATCCATACGATAGTAAAAGTTTAAAATCATTATTCAGAAATAATATTTCTGAAGATAATCCAGCTTATATATCTTCATATAGCAGTTTTAGAGGTGAGGTTTATGAAAACGTAGTTTATGAACTCTTACTTCAATATGCTTATAGTGAAGAGCTGATTACTAGATTTGTACTAAAAGGTCCATATCAAGATAAAGAGAATGCTTTTATAAAAAGTGGACTTTTAATAGATAGAAGTGCTCAAATAGTATATAAATCGGCTTACAAAGATATTAGTGAGTTTGATGCTTTATTCTTTACTAAGGATTCAGTTTACTTTGTGGAAATGAGTACATCAAAAAAAACAGCTAGTTTAAATAAACGGCTTGTAAAAAAGTACGCACTTTTAAAGATGATATTTCCTACTTTAATAATTAGAGCACTTATCATAGTTACAAAAGGATCTGTAGGTTTACGGAATTTTCCTGATTATGCAACTGTTTGGGTTACTAAAGATTTAGATGATGATGATTTAATTAAAAGAATTATCTTTGCTAAAAAAACTAAGAAGAACAATACAACATTAATAGCTCAAAAACATAAAAAATATATTGAAACATATAGAGTAAAATATCAAAAATTTCAATATTTTCCAACATTAGAATGGATTTTAAATAAATCAAGATCTCATCCTAAATTTACTGTTGATTTAAAGTTTTTCTCTTCTGCTAAACTTGGATTGTTTTTTGATATTTATACAAAACTTTATATAGGTTATATTTTAAAAGATGACTTTTTGATTTTATATCCAGAGTTTAATCTTAAAGTTAGAACAAATAGGATTATTGTAACTATAGAAAAAGTTAATCAATCTGAACTTGATTTAGTATATTATGCTAAAGAAGAAAATGGTAAGTTAAAACGAATTAGACTTCAAGAAGATGAAGTTTCTATTAAAGATAAAGAGTTAGATGGCTTTACAAATGCTGAAGTTAGGTTCTTTATGAAAGTTTTAAAACCCGAACATATATTAGATGTATCAAATATAAATCATATAAAAGATAATTTACAATTAATAAAATAAAAAGAGTTAAACTCTTTTTATTTTATGCCCACTTTACAATTTATACATTAACCTTTTTTGAATTCTGTCATATCTGTAAATATCATCTCTAAATTGTATATTGTTATTTTCATCAACCCAAGATGTTAAATATACCATATGTACAGGTATTTTTTTCTTTAGTCCAATTTGTGTTTTCTCAACATCTTCTAAAATACTAGAAGCTTTTGTAAAGTCAAAATTATTATCTTCAGAAGCAATTACTTTTAATAACTCTTTTGGGCTTTCCAGTCTTATACAACCATGAGAAAGAGCTCTTTTTGTATAGTTAAAATATCTTTTTGCAGGAGTATCATGTAAATAGACGGCATATTTATTAGGGAACATAAATTTCATTCTTCCTAATGGGTTTCTATCACTTGGCATTTGTATAAATCTCATTGTAGGACCTTTTTGTGGTTCAATAACTTCTTCAATTTGTACTTCTTCTCCATCAATCATTGTAGTTGTTAGGTTTGTAGTAGCAACTCTATTTTCATCATATAGACTCCAATCAATTGAATCTAAATCAAATTCAGTTGAAGTATGGTCCCAGCTTTCAAATAGTTTAATATCTTTACCATGTAAGTAAGAAGGATTTTTTATTAGTTTAGGAATTATCTCTCTTTTTACAATTCTAGGAGGTATTCTCCAATATGGATTTAAAACAATATAAGACATTTTATTTGAAAAAATTGGAGTAGGATTTTTTCTAGTTCCAACTACAGTTTTCATATCTAATTTTACTTCATTGTTTTCATACATTTTTAGCCTAAAATCAGGGATATTAACTAATAAATATTTCTCACCCAATGCTCTTGGTAGCCATCTCATTCTTTCTAAATTAAGTCTCATTTTAAGAATTTTACTTTCAACTGAGATATTTAAATATTTTCTAGTTGTAGAACCAATAATTCCATCAGCTAGTAGTCCATGACTTTTTTGAAATGAGATAACAGCTTCTTTTAAGTCTTCATCATATATTTCACAATTATCAACTAAAGAAGTTTCCATTTGATAAGGGATAATTCCTTCATCTAATTGTACATCTCTTTTAACTTGTGAAATTGTATCCGGTGTAATAGTAGTTTGCATATCACATGTATTTACTTTTAAATCTTTACTTTGTAATAATCTTTCTCTTAAAATTTTAACAATACTTGAACTATCTCCAACTTTAAGTACTTTAAATTTTGGAAGTTTTATATATCCACCTTCACTTGCTAACTTTTCAAACTCTAATATAGTATTAGCTAACTCTTTTGCTTTGGGATAAGTATAATTTACTTCATTAAAAGCAACTGATAGATCATTCTCTAGTATTGCTGTTTTTAAAAGTTTTGCAGAATTTTTATTTACATTAAACTTTTCCCAATCAGCAAGAATTTCTTCTTTTTGGTCTAATTTTCTAAGTTCTCTTTTAAAACCTTTCCAATTAATATATCCCTTTGATAAATAGCTCATGTATTTATCATAAATACTAGTTAGCATAAAATCTATTTTTGCCATACTTTCCATGTATGAATCATTAGTTTTTTCTAGACTTTTCAGTTCTTTTAATATTCTGTCAAGATTAAATGCTTTTTTTACATTTGGCTTTAATACAGGGTCTTTTTTAATTGTTTCTAGTAAAGAAAGTGAAATATCTTTTATGCCATTTATATCACTCCAGATTAATTGATTATCAAAATTTTTATAGTAATTTCTAATTGATGTTTTAGATAAGAATGAGTTGGGTATTTTTTTATAAGACAGTAGTTCTTTCACAGTTTTAGTACTATTACTGACGAAGACTTCTTCTTCACTTGGTAATATATTTTCTACTTTTTTATATTTCTCAATTTGTACTACTTTTTCTATTTGAGATGGTTTAATATCTGTTGCAGCAAATAGTGAAGTACAAAGAAATAAAGTAGTAAATACAAACTTAGAATTGTACATAGGGTTTATCTCCAAATAAATTTATAATTTTTGCCTATTATAGTGAAAAAACAACTAAAATAGCTTTAATGATTATGATATATTTTAGTAAAAATATAAATAATTAGATATCTTATCTTATTGCTAATAATATTTTTTATTTTTTGAGAGTAAATGAGTATTTTTATAAAAAAATATTATAAATTTATTACAATTATTAATAAAAATACAAAAAATACTTTTTAGTAATAATAATTTTATAAAAAGAAGTTATAATATAAAATAATAAAAAATTAGGAGTTATATGAAGTTATTTTTTGGATGTATTAGTTTATTTGTTTTGGTGCTGTTCACTTTTTATTATATAAATTTGAATTTAGAAAAAACTATAGCTATTAATGGACTAATTAATCTTTCTCAAAATGAGAAAAATATAATTTATTCTGCAAAAAATGTAGAAGATAAAGATGATATTATTGAATTTTCTTTAAAAAAAGATAATGAAGTTTTTGTTATAAGTGGAAATGAAACTATAAGTGATGAAAAAGATGAAAAAGTAGTAACTATTAATATTAATAGACCTCATAAAGATGTTATTTTAATATTAAGTTCAAAGGATCAAACTAAATGGAACATAATTCCTAGTGATACTACAAATATAAAGCTTATCGTTTATAATAATCAAAATACAGTAGTTTCAAAGGAAGTAATTTATAAATATAAAAAAGAATTAAAATTAGATTTAAATGTAGAAAATATTGAATTTGTAGAATTACTAAAATATATAGGAAAAATAAGTCAAAAAGATAATATCGATTATTTTTATGGTAGTGAAATAATAGATTCTAAAATACAAATAGATAATATTGATTCTAATTCAAAATTTTCATTAAATTATTTAAATTCAAAAGAACCAAAGGTTAATTTCACATTTAATTTAATCTCAAATAATTATGATTTTATCCCCTTTACTTTACAAGGACCTATGAATAATAAAAATATATTAACTGAAATTAAAAATAATGTAACAAGTTCACCTGATAAAACAAAAATTTATGAAATAATAAAAAATGGCTTAAAAATAATAAATACAGCAACAAAAAAAGAAGTGATAAAACTTATGCCTATTCTTGGAAGAATTACTAAACCCAAAGGAATTGCCTATGATAACTTATCTGATATGGTTTATATTGCAAATAGAAATGGAGAATTTTATATTTTTGATGCTTTAGATGAATCTTGGAAATCAATTAGAAAATATATTGATGACTTTTCTATTAATTCTCTATCTTATGATAATTTAAGTAATACTTTTTTATCTTCAAATTGGAAAAAAAATGGAATTTTTGTTTTTGATCAAAAAGGTAATTTTAACACAGAATATAATTTAGATGATAAGTTACTAGGATTTAACTATCATTATAAAAAGACTTCTCCTCTTCCTCAACTTTATCTTGTTCCACATGGAGATGATATTGTTATTGTTTTAATAGATAAGTTTGTGCAAAAAATTTGGTTATTTAATAAACTTGAAAGAAAAGCTATTCTTACTTATAATTATATGGATTAAATTTATTTATAAGAAGAATTTGTTTTAAATCTTATATATTTTTTATCTTCATCTGTGCAAGAAATTTGAAAGGCAACCATCTTTTTAAAAGGGTTCAAGAACTCTTCAAGATATATGTTTTTAATATTTTCAATATCATGTTTATTTAATTGTTCCAATACACAAAGAGTTGATTCAATAGTTGATAAACAGTGTTCATTTGGTTGAGTTTTAATAGTAAAAATTGAAGATTTGTCGTGAGTAAAGCTAACTTTCTTTAAAGAGGCAAGGTTTTTGCTAAGTCTTAGCATTTTTTTAGAACAAGGCCAAGTAGAATCGATTATAAAAATCAATGCATTTTTTTTTGAACCTATTTTTTCATCATTTAGTTTAATAGAATTTTTACTAGGGTATAAAACAAAAGGTTCATATTCATTACTATTTATTAGTGTATTTATTCTCTCATTATTTGTAAAGTCAATTCCTACATGAAGTTCACAATTTTCTATTGAATTATTTGTTAAATGTCCTGTTCCATTTTTTGTTTTTTTAAACTCTTTTGGATGCATAAGAATTACAAATTTTGTATTTGTTTTTAAAGGTTTTATTATATGTTCGCACATACACGAACTTTTGGGTCTATAACATTTATAACATTTTTCTCTATTTTTAAAATCTTGCAAATTGAACTTTCTAATTAATTTATGAAATTATAGTCAAATATTTATTATATTTATAAGTATTTTGGATTATATGAATATAATTGCATAAATTTAAAAAAGTGAGAACCAATGATAATTCTAGAAGCAACTGGTGCAATTTTTTCTATAGCAGGTGCATATTTAATGTCTTTAAGTTCTAAAGAAAATACAAGACCTTTATATTTTGGATTTATTAGTTTTTTTATTTCTAATCTTGCATTATTAACTTTTTTTGTTTTAAATGGGAAAGTTCCTGTAATAATACAAATGATTTTATTTTTTATAACTGCAATTTTAGGAATTTATAAACTAACAAAAAACAAAAGAAGAGATGTCTCTATTATCAGTATAATTCTTATTATTTATAGTCTAATTTTAATTTCCACAATTTTACCAAAAATTGAAAATATTGATTTTAATATTTTAATTATAGATTTAATAGCTTCTTTAATTGCCATAGTTGGAAGTTTTTTACTTTCAAGTCCAAATCATATAATTCGATCTTACGCTTTTATTTGTTTTTTTGTAGCTGATATTATTTTTGTATATATAGGTTATACAAATACATATTACTTTTTTATGGTTCAATCAGTATTTTTTATATACACAAGTTCAAAAGGTTATTACAATACGATGAGAAGTGAAATTAATATACTTCTTGATAAATATAAAAAACTATAATTATATTGTATTTTATCCTTTAATAAAGAGCAAATATATGTATATAATCTCATATATTATTTTTAAGATAAAATTAAGAATTGTATAAGTATAATAATGATTATAAAGGATAAATAATGAATACTATAAATCCGAGTCAAACTAATCAATATTTGAATGCATTCAATGAAAATATGGCGAAAGCTTCTGAGCAAATAGCTAGTTCTAAAGAAGGATATACCGATATAGTTGAGAATAAAAATGATACTAAACTTCATCATGCAGCCGTTAATGTTTCAATTTCAACGCATAGTATTATGAATTATCTAAAAGTTAAAAGTGCAGAATCTATCCAGGGTAATACAAATGCACAGCAAATTTTAACAAACTTAGTTAATGGAAACGATGATTATATAAATTTTTTTAATGGAAAAACGACTGAAAGTGGATTATCTTTAGAATCAATTGGATATGAAGGTAAAGCTTTAAGTGAACTTACACAAGGTGAAGCAAAAGCTTTAGTTTCTAAAGGTGGTTTTTTTGGAATAGATGAAACATCTGCAAGAGTTACTTCTTTTGTCTTAAATATGACTGGAGATAATTTAGAAGCACTTCAAGAAAGCAGAAAAGGTTTAGTTCAAGGTTTTGAAGAAGCTAAAAAACTCTTCGGTGGAGAACTTCCTGATATTTCTGTTAAAACACAAGAAAAAAGTTTAGAAGTAATTGATGCTAAAATTGCAGAATTATTAAAAACTGATTCAGAAAAAGCTTTAGAGAAAGAAGTTTAAATAAACTATTAGTTATTATATACAATAAATTAAAAAGGTAGAATTTGGACCATTTAAACAAAAATATAGTAACTAAAAATAATCCTTCTTCAAAGATATATAATACAAATTTTGCATCAGCATTTTATTTCTTTGCTTTTCTTTCATTAATTGTTTTTGCTTTTTCAAGTTTAAGTAATATTTTAACACCCATTGCAATTGCAATTCTAATTTGGTTTTTAATTAATGCACTTGCAAATCAAATAAAACGACTTCCTTTTATGACTTCAAATTTTGGTGAATTTATCTCCATACCCTTATCTTTGATAATAATAGTAGTTTCTATGCTCCAAATTGGAAGTTTTATTGCTACTAGCATGGTTGAATTAAGTTCTACTATTGCCCAACTAGATGATAAATTCTATGCAATAATTGAAAAACTCTCAGTGTCAACTGGTTTTGATTTATCAGATAAATTTGAGAAGTTATTTGAGCAGTTTAGTATTGCCTCTTTAATAAATAAAGTAATTGCAGCGTTTAGTTCAATTGTTAGTAATATTATGCAAATTTTATTATATGTTTTATTTTTACTTTTAGATCAAAGGTTTTTTAATGCAAAAATAAATGCACTTTTTCCTAATTATGAGAATAGGGCAAAAGCTAAGGAAGTTTTATCTAGTGTTTCAAAGACTATTAGAATGTATATCTCAATTACTACCATCATTAGTTTAAGTACAGGTTTTTTAACATATTTAATTTGTGAATTTTTTTCTTTACAAGGTGCAGTTCTTTGGGGATTTTTAGCTTTTATTTTAAACTTTATTCCTTCAATTGGAAGTATAATTGCAGTTATAATTCCTACTATGTTTGCACTTATTCAATTTGCAGAACTTTCTGAAGTTATATTTTTTCTTATATCTTTAACAGCTATACAGTTTATTATTGGAAATGTAATTTATCCAAAACTAATGGGAAATAAATTAAATATATCTCAATTTGTTGTAATTTTATCACTTGTAATGTGGGGAGCTATGTGGGGGACTGTAGGAATGTTTTTATCAGTTCCCCTGATGATGATTCTTTTAATTATACTTTCTCAATTTGAAAATACAAAAGGAATGGCTATTTTAATCTCAGGAGATGGAAAAATATATTCAAATACCTAAAACCATAGTTTATTCTCCATTTAAGACGCTTAAAACAGTTGATCTACTAGTTTTAAGCTCTAAGCATATCTCTTTTATCTTTATCTCTCCAGTTTCATTATAATAGTTTTCATCATCAAGCATTTTTAAAATCAAATCTTTTTTTTCTAAAATATCTTCAGACGTAGCTTTTGTTTTAAAAGTTAGATCTTCTTTAGTCATTGTTTTTAGTGCTTGAATATCTTTTTTTATTGTAGGAGGTGTAACTTTTAGAAGAAGAGCTAATTCTTTTGGGTCTTCTATTCCATTTTGAATTAACTCTTTTAGAGCTATTCTTCTTGTTTTTATTTTTTTTCTTCTATGATAAGATATTTTCATTTCTTGCCTAGGATTAAGTACTTTTACTTTTTGCTTCCATGCCCATGGCCTGAAGAAGTTGAACTAACTCTGGTTACAAACTCTTCAAAGTTTTCTCCACCAAGATTATAAGCTTTTCCAAATCCAAAAACTGCTTCACCATAAAATGGTGTAAATTCAAAAAGATAGAAATCACCCATATTTTTCAACATATTTACCATATCATCACCAAACTTGGCTTGAAATTCATTTAAAATTTCTTCTTCTTTTTTTGTATCTTGTTCTAACATTAATGTTTCACATTGAATTGATACTCTTTTTTTAGCAAAGATATTAGAACAATCTTTTTCATCTTCACAGAAGAAAATAGATGAAGTACTATTTTCTCTTAAGTTTGTAGAGTGTTTTGCCATTAGTGAAAGGTATGTGTAGTATTTATGATTATATTTAACAAAAGGAGCATAAGATGAAAAAGGATTACCTTTCTCATCTAGTGAGCTTATTGTTAGACTTTGTATATTTTCTAAAAATTCGTTTAAGTTTTTTGCCATTATATTTCTTCCCATAAAATCTCTATTTTTGTATTATATATATCTTTTCGTCTTAGATTTAAACTAAATTCTTCAATTTCAAAATTATTTATTGAATACTCTTCATTTATTTCTGCTATTTGAACTTCTAATTTTTCTTTTAACTCTTCCATTTCATTTGATAAAACTTCAATATCTTCTTCAACAAATTTAATATCAGCTCTCTCTTTTAAAATACTTGAAGCCCCTCTTGCACTACTTGCTACTTTTCCAATATTTGTTTTACTTAATATTGATTTTCCAAAGAACGCACCAAGAATAGATGTTCCAATTGAAATAAGTGTGTTTGTTGTTTTTGCACTTGCTTGATTCTTCTCTTTCTCAAGTTTTACTAATAGTTTCTCAAGTTTTTTCTCTAAAGAGTTTTCTGCTTTTTCAAATTTTGTTTGAAGTTTCTCCACTTCTTCATCCATTTTTTCATTTAATCTATCTTGCACTCTTAATTTAAAATCTTTTATAGATTCATCTTGTTTTGAAGTAAGTTTTAGTGTTGTATTTTTAAATAAAATAAGTTTATTATTTCTATAAACATAGTCAGAGAAATCTTTTTGTACTTTTTTGATTTCTCTTTCATTTTGTAAAAAGCTTGGAACTTCATAATATGTACAATTGATTCTACTTTTTGTATCAAAAACCAAACCTTTCGTATCTTCTATTTCTTCAAAAGATATTTCACTTATTCTTTCATCTAAATATATTTTATAACTTAATTCTTCATTTTTATCTATATTTTTACTTGTATTTACAAAGTTAATACTACATGAACATAGTAAATAAGGTTGAAGTGAATACTCATTACTTTGTGAATTAAATAAATATTTTTCTTCTATAATTTTTGGTAAAATTGGCTTTGTAAAATCTTTTGATGATGTATTAGTTTTTGTATGTTTACTTTCTTTTACAGCTATTGTTTTCTTTTTTTTAGCTGTTTTTAGTTTTTCAATTTTATCTTTCATTAATTTTTTAATATCATCTTTAGAAATTGGACCTTTTAAATAAGATAAAACCCATCTAGTTTTAAATATCTTTATATTTTCCTCATTTATATTTTTCATAATAAATGTTCTTTTTTCAAGATTTAAAATAGTTCTTTCTAACTCTTTTTTATCAATTACTCCATCACTAGCTCCACTTAATCCATCAATTACTTTTTCTATATCTTGTTTTGTTTGAAGTCGTCCAATGAACCATGTTCCAATATTTGATAAACCTTTATAATCAATATCAACAGGGTTTTGTGTTGAAAGAATAACTCCTACACCAAATGACCTAGCTTGTTTTAAAAGTGTAAGCATTGGTTGTTTAGATGGTGGATTTTTTGATGGTGGAAAATATCCAAATATTTCATCCATATAAAGTAGGGCTTTAAGAGAAGATGTTCCTTCTTGTCTTCTCATCCATGAAACCATTTGATTTAATAGCAGTGATACAAAAAACATTCTTTGAGAATCATTTAAGTGTGCAATTGAAAAGATTGAAACTTTTGCTTTTCCATTTTCATCATATAATAAATTTGAAATATTTAAAGCTTCTCCTTCTATCCAATTTTTAAAAGAAGGGTTTGCAATAATTGTATTTAGTTTTAATGCTAATTTTAATCTATCATCTTGTGCAAAAAATGTTTCTAAATCAAAAATTCCAACTTTTGAAAAAGGAGGTGTTACAATCAAAGAAATTAACTCTTCTAGTGTTAAGTCTTTACTTTGAGAATATGCATTCATAAAAATGGAAGATAATAAAATACTCTCTTTTGATGATGCATCATTTTTAATATCAACAAGTGATAATAAAGAAGAAACAGTTGAAGTAATAAGTGAACTTAAAATATCATGATCTTCTAATACTTCTTTTCCTGGCGCTTTAAATGAAGATAAAATAGAAATAGGAACGCCAGCAGTACTTCCAGGTGTATAAATAGTAAAATCAGCAGAATCTTTTAACTTTTGAATTCTTTCTTTATTTTGAAAGTCTCCTTTTATTCCATTTTCCCAAAGTCTAGCAGTTTTTTCTGCTTGTTCATCAAGGCTAATACCATTATTAATTGCATCTTGTTCTTCAATCCATGGCTTAAAATCCTTTGCTTGTAAGTTAGGAAAGGTTAAAAGTAAATTTCCCATATCACCTTTGGGATCTATAATAATTGAAGGTATATTATCAATAGCAGCTTCTTCTAATAATGAAATTCCAAGACCAGTTTTACCACTTCCTGTCATTCCAATAATTGCAGCATGTGTTCTTAAATCTTTATTTTTATAAATTAAAGGAACAGTTGTTTGCTCATCAATTTTTTCTTTTCCAATATAAAAAAGTTTTAGTTTTTCATAATCAATAGTGCTATTCATAATAGACCTTTTATAAGTTTTTAGTGTAATTTTTTGATATTATAGCAAAAAAAAAGTGAATGCCTAAAGTCTAGACATCCACTTTTATTATACAGTTAATTTAGAATTCTTTTATGCTTCAGTAACTTCCGCATCAGCAGCATCTGCTTTAAGCTCAGCAATTGCTGCTGTTCTTTCTTGCTCATTTACAAATAAAGCACTAGTTCCTACAATTTGACCATTTGTTGCTTTAATATTAAAGAAAAATTTTCCATTTGTAGATTCTTTAAATTCATATCTAGCATCATCTTGACAGTTTTTTCTAACAGATTCAATACCATTTTTAGCACTTGGTTTTTGAGCGTAGTTTTCACTCTTAACAATTGTTTTACCTTCTGCATTTACAAAAATAAATGAGAATGGTTCTTTTGCATCACTTTTTCTTAAGTTAATAGTCATATTATATTCCTTAGTTTTTTTATATTGTATATATTTATTCTAGTTAAAAATAATTTAAAAATTTCTTATTTAAAAGAACTTCTTAGCCATTCCCATTAAATCATCAACAACAGAACCATCATTATCTTGATCAATAAAGTTTGTTAACATTGATGTAATATCATTTGTATTAGATGTATCTGTAGCACCTAAATTTGTTTTTTGATTTAACGCACCCATTACAAGAGGTGCTAACATAGGTAGTAAAGATGCTATTGATGAAGAATCTATTCCACTTTTTGCACTTAATTCATTTGCAACATCACTTTCATTTGTATTTAATGATGAGAATAATTCACCTAACATGTTTGAGTTATCTGAATTATCAATTGCTTCAGGGTTGTTTTTTAATGAATCTAAATCTGTTTTAGAAATCATATCAATTAAATTTCCAGAATCATTTTCACTAGCTAAATTTTGCTTTGCACCATCAACTAATTGTGGAGCTACTTGAGATACTATATCTTGAATTGAATTTGTATCAATTCCAGTCTTTGCAGAAATAGTACCTAATATATTTTCATCTAAACCATTTTTTAAAATTGTTTCTAAAATATTCATAAGATACCTTTTTATATTTTTGGTATTCTGATCATTTGACCAGGATATATTAAATTCATATCTTTAATAACTTCTCTATTTGCTTCAAATATTGCATTATAATGATTTGAACTACCATAGAATTTTTTAGAAACTTTTGATAAATTATCACCTGATTTAATTTCATAATATTGATCTTCAGGATTTGCACCTTCAAATGTAACTTCTTTTATTCCTTTAATATTTCCAGCAATTAAAGCAGCTTTTGCTTTTGTATTAGCATCTGCATCTCCTGATAATACAATTGTATCACCATCAATTTTTACATCAAGACCTTCAATTGGCATTGTTGAACTATTTTCTTCTATCTCTTTTTTGATATTCTCTTCATCATTACCAAGACCTAGTAATTTTTTCCCAGCATCTAGTGCGAAAGAAAGTAAACTCATTATATTCTCCTAATTTTTAAATTTATAATTAAAAATATTATAACATAATAATAGTATGATAATTGTGTATTAAGTGTTTTATAAAGATAATATATACAGAAATTAATCTGTATATATTAGAAGTGATTAGTCTAGAATAATTCTAGAATTAATATTTTGGATAGGTCTATTATTAGTAGGCATCGCAGCATCAAAATCAGCTAATTGACTTTTTGAAATTGATACTGGTGTTTTTAATACAAACCATTTAACACCTTCTGAACATGGAGGAGTTGTTAATGAACCATTGAATCTATAGTAGTCTTGATTTGATGGTAAAATATCATATCCTAAAACTTCAGATTTAAGTTTATTATTGTCACCTACATTTTCTGGCATGTTTCTTAATAATTTATTTAAAACAATATTGTCTTCACCTAATTCAAACATAACACCAACAACAGCCAAATTTCCCGCACTATTTGCATGAACTAAGTGTGCTTCCATTGGATATGAAACTCCATTAATTTGATTTTCACTAGGTGTATGAAAATGAATTTGTTTTAAATAGTATTTTTGATTATCTATAGTTAAAGAGTTTGCACTAGTAAAGTTTACCTGTACAGAATGCCCATTATTAGCGAATGATGTAGCTTTTGCAGTACCTTCAAATGATAATGGATTTAATTGTGCATCTATGGCATTAGTAATATTGATTGGTGATTGGTTTAATCCATCTTCACACATTCTATATTTTTCATCAAGATTTGCCCATTCTTTTGGTCCTAAATCTTCAGCATATTCCCAATGTGCACCTTTTTCTTCATGTTTATCACCACTTACCATAAGGGCAATTATAACTACAATAAAAATACTAATTATAGTGTTCTTTAAGCTCATTTATGTTCCTTTTCTTTTTCTTTTCTTTTTGCTTTCATTTTATTTAAAGCAAGGATTCTCATATCTGCAGTTGTATCTGATTCATCCATAATTTCTAAACCTAATAATGTCTCAATACAGTCTTCTAGAGTAACAATTCCTTCCGTTTGATCATATGAGTCGTAAACAACAAACATATGTTCTTTTTTATGAATGAACATGTTTAAAGCTTTTGATACTGGTATATTCTCATTAATTGGAATAACTGGTTTCATTATAGATTCAACCAAAACATCTTTGTCTATAAGAGCTTGTTTAAACAATTTCTTTGTTAATACAATACCAATGATATTATCAATAGTATCTGCATAAACAGGAACTCTCGAAAATTTAAAAGTTCTTTTATCTTCAATAATATCCTTAATTGGTGTATTTTTATCTATTGCATACATTACAGATCTAGGTGTTAAAATTTCTCTTACTTTCATATTATTTAAAGTAAGTGTATTTTCAATAATATCAGATTCTAAATCACCAATTATACCTTCTTCTTCACTTAACAATGTAGAGTGAATTAACTCTTCTCTTGATATTGTATCTGTGATGTTTGAACCAATTTTTTTTGTTACAAATTGTGTAATTAAAATAATTGGATATGTAATAAATATAAATATATTAATAATTCTTGCTGCATATGGTGCTAATTGTTTCCAATAAACTGCTCCAATTGTTTTAGGTATTATTTCTGCAAAAAATAAAATCATAAATGTTAAAACAATTGAAACAACCATTACAAGTGTTTTATCACCTTCAAAAACATTTTGTGCTTGAACTCCAATTGCAGTTGCACCTAAAGTATTTGCAATGGTGTTTAGTATAAGAATTGAAGCAATTGAAACATCTATGTCAGTTTTTAGTTTTTTTAGTAATTGTCCTGCAACCTTATTCTTTTTTTCAAGAACAGAAACATATGCTGGATTTGTAGAAAGTAGAATTGATTCTAAAATAGAACATAAAAAAGACACTCCTACAACAGCAACAAATAGAAAGATTAAAATATCCATTTTTTCTCACTTATGATAAAATCACACCTCTGGGAACTATCTTCCAATAAAAACTCCTTTGTTATCCGAAAATTAATAGCTAATAATATCAAAATAAGCTTAATAAATATTTTTTTTGACAAAATATTTGAAAATGATGTATAATTATATTAAGAGTTAAATTCTTTTAAAGATAGGAGCTTATTATGGAGTATGGATTAATATCTAATATTGATCAGTTTAGTGACAATAAACTTTTACAAGCACAACAAATTCAATCAATTAATACGAGTTCTAAACTTGACCAACAATCTAAATTAGAAGAAGTAGAAAAAGAAGTTTTTTTAAATACTAGTTCACTTTCAAATGTAGAGAAAACAACAAGTGAAGCGACAAAAGAACATCATGAAATAGTTTTAACAAATACAAATTTTGGTTTTAATGATTCTTCAAAAGATTTTTTTGTAAAAGCAGTTAGAGGAAATAGTGAGAATCAATATCCTACTGAAGATATGATGCGATTAAAAACTTACTTAATGGGATTAAATTAATCCAATTAAGTTTTTAAACTAGAAGCTAAAACAACTTGATTTCTACCTTGTTGTTTTGCTTTATATAGTGCATTATCTGTATTTGCTAAAATTTCTTTTAAGGTTAAATTTTTTTGTGCTTCAGAAACTCCAAATGAGGCTGTGATTTTTCTTATTTTAAAATCATATCCTTCAATAAGTTTTTTAAGTCTTAAAGCAATTAAATAAGCATCTTTCTCCGTAGTATTTTTACAAATGATTAAGAATTCTTCTCCACCCCATCTACCAATTTCATCATTTTTATTAAGACTATTTTTTAATAGTTTTGAAAGTTCAATTAAAACTTTATCTCCTTCTAAATGTCCATGAATATCATTTACTTCTTTAAAGTGATCAATATCTAAAAGAATTAATGAATACTTTTGGTTTTTTGAATCATTTAAAAGCTCATCTAACCTTCTTCTATTGTGAAGATCTGTTAATGAATCAGTAATTGAAAGTTTTTTTAGCTTTTTATTATATTTTCTTAAATCTTTTTGTTTAAATGAATAAAATAAAATTGCAAGTAAAACTAAAACTAATATTTGAATTAAATATTCATATCCTACAAAAGTCTTATCAAACTTTACAATAAGCCATTCTCTAATAATGTTATTTTTATCTTCAGGGCTTAACATAGCAATATGCTTATTCATAATGGATTGTAACTCTTTGTAATCTTTTCTAATCATAAATGATACTTGTACTTTATGTTCACTAGTTCCTGAAATTTTAAGATTATAGTAACCATTTACTGAAATTAAATGTGCAATTGTTGGTAGAATATCTACAGCTGCTTCAACTTTTCCAGCACTTAAAAGTTCTAATGCTTCTTTAGTATTTTTAACTAACACAAAATCTATTTTTGGAAAATGTTCTTTTAATATGTTGTGAGAACTGTAATTTTCTCCAACAGCAACTCTTTTACCTTCTAAAAAAGAAGCATTAGGAATAAATCTTTTATCATATAGTGTTGCAAATGCAATAGGAAAAGAGATATATGCACTAGTAAAATTAGCATATTCTAATTTATTTCTATCATAAGATGTACCAATTGTAATATCAGCTTCTTTGTTTTTTATAGAAGCTAATACATGATTCCAATTTCTTGCTGTAATAATTTCAGAATTAATATTAGCGCGTTCTTTTATTATATTCCAAAAATCAATAGCAATTCCAGCTAGTTGATCTTTATCATTATACATATTAATTGGTGCCCATGTATTTGATGTGATAACTTTTACTTTTGTATTTCGTAAAAAAGCTTCTTCTTTAGGTGTAAGCTTTACATAATCTATTGTTTCATCTGCTAGTAATGAGTTTGATAATATTAAAAATAATAATAAAATCTTTATTCTATTCATATAATTGAACCTTTGAGTTAATCTTTGATTATAGCATATTTAAAATAAATTTAGATTTTAACTGAAGCATTTTTCATAATTAATAATTTTTTTGCATCATAAAATCTATTTTTATTTTCCAATGAAACTTTATCTAATAATGGCATATATTTATTAAAAACGGGCCAGACTTTTTGATATCCAGAAGGTCTATTCTTCTCAAAATATAATGCTAATGCAGTTGCACCATTTATTAAACCTTTTAAAACTAGGGCTTTATCTTTTTCTCCAAGTTTCTTATACATATTCCAGTCATCTTCTAATAATTCATGTGCTTCAACAAAAAAATTATTCTCAACTGCATAAATAAACCTATCAATAGCAAGTAATTGTGTAAATTTTGTTTTATCATACATTTATTTTATTTCTTTTGCTAAATAATATCCAGTATGTGAACCAGATTTTTTATGATTTGCAGCAACTTGTTCAGGTGTTCCTTCATCAACTAATAAACCACCTTTATTTCCA
Source organism: Poseidonibacter lekithochrous (assembly GCF_018861145.1). Classification (GTDB taxonomy): domain Bacteria; phylum Campylobacterota; class Campylobacteria; order Campylobacterales; family Arcobacteraceae; genus Poseidonibacter; species Poseidonibacter lekithochrous_A. The sequence goes on along the minus strand of NZ_JAHKQT010000004.1, from coordinate 157,770 downwards.
CCTTCTGGACCCATATCTATTACCCAGTCAGAGTTTTTAACAACATCTAAATTATGTTCAATAACAATAACAGAATTCCCTAAATCAACAAGATGGTGTAATACTTTTGTAAGTCTATCAACATCAGCAAAATGAAGTCCAGTTGTTGGTTCATCTAAAATATATAAAGTGTTTCCTGTATCTTTTTTACTTAATTCTTTACTTAGTTTGATTCTTTGTGCTTCACCACCTGAAAGAGTAACAGCATTTTGTCCTAAAGTAATATATCCAAGACCAACATCACTTAATGTTTGAAGTTTTGCATGAATCTTTGGAATTTTTACAAAGAATTCAACAGCTTCATCTACACTCATATTTAAAACATCAGAGATACTTTTCCCTTTGTATAAAATTTCTAAAGTTTGTGCATTATATCTTTGACCTAGACAATCATCACATTTAACCATAATATCTGGCAAGAAGTGCATTTCTATTTTAATTTCACCTTCACCTTGACATTTTTCACATCTTCCACCTTTTACATTAAAAGAAAAACGTCCAATTTTATAACCTCTAATTTCTGCTTCTTTTGTTTTAGAGAATAATAGCCTTAATTCATCCATTAAACCTGTGTATGTTGCTGGGTTTGAACGTGGAGTTCTTCCTATTGGACTTTGATCAAGATAAATTACTTTATCTAATTTTTCTAAACCTTCTATTTCAACACCATCAACTTTTTTAACTTTTCTTGCATGGTTTAACAACTCTTTTGCAACAGGTAATAGTGTTTGTAAAATAAGTGATGATTTACCACTTCCTGAAACACCGGTTATTGCACATAAATTTTTAAGAGGTATTTGAAGACTTAAATCTTTTATATTATTAATAGTTACATTTTTGATTTTTATAAAATCTTCTTGAGGTCTATTGTGAATATAAGAAATTTGTTTTTCACCAGTTAGGTATTTTGCAGTTAAAGTTTTAGCTTTTAACATTTGTTTTAATGTTCCATCAAATACAATCTCTCCACCAAATTTTCCTGCAAAGGGACCAATATCTACAATATAATCAGCGGCTTCAATAGTTTCTTTATCGTGCTCAACTACAATTACAGTATTTCCTTTTTCTTGTAAGGCACGAAGTGTTTTAATAAGCTTGTTAGTATCTCTTTCATGTAAGCCAATTGAAGGTTCATCTAAAACATACATAACACCAGTAAGTCCAGAACCAATTTGTGAGGCAACTCTAATTCTTTGAGCCTCACCTCCAGAAATTGTTCTCGCATCTCGACCTAATGTAATATATCCAAGTCCTACATCATATAAAAAATAGACTCTTTCTTGAACTTCTTTTAATATAGGTTTTGCAATTAATTTACTTTGCTCTGATAAATATTTAAAGTTTTCATCATCTTGAAAAAATTTATGAGAATCTTCAATTGGAATATTTAAAATATCTCCTATTGTTTTACCTGCAACATAAACATTTTGAGATGAAGGTTTTAATCTATTTCCATTACAATCATCACAGGCTTTTTCAGTCATGTATTCAGCCATCTCTTTTTCATCTTTTACCATGTCATAAGCAATTTTTACAACACCTTCCCATTTTCTCTTAAGAGTATGTTTTTTCCATACAAATTTTGCTTCTTCAATACCACCATGTAAAATTGCTTTTCTTTGGTATTCTTCTAACTCTTTAAATGGAATGGTCATATCAATATTAGCTGCTTCACAAAAAGCAGTAAGCATTTTAAAATAAAATCCTTTGTTAAAACCATAGATTACTCTTACAGCACCTTCTTCAATTGGAAGTTCTTCGTTTATCACTTTTTTCATATCAAGCGCATATCTAATACCTAAACCATCACAAGAACTACAAGCACCTTTTGGTGAGTTAAAAGAAAAAGATAAAGGTTCTAAAGGTTCAAATGAGATTTTACAATCAAAACATGCCATATGCTCAGAATAATGAATATGCTTTTCAACTCCGACGTCTTCGTGATTTAATACTTCAATCTCAAGTTCCCCAAAACTCTCTTTTAAACCTTTTTCAACATCTTGTGCAATTCTTTCTTTATTTTCTTCTTTTACTACAACTCTATCAATTACTACTTTTATTGTATGCATTTTTGATTTACCAAGTTCTATTTCTTCATCAAGTCTTATCATAACTCCATCAATCATAGCTCTTACATAACCTTTACCTCTTAAAGATTCAAGTAAATCAGCAAAAGTACCTTTTTTTCTATTAATTAGTGGGGCAAGGATTACAATTTTTGAGTTTTCTGGAAGTGTTAAAACTTGTGAAATTACATCAGATGCACTCATTTGAGAAATTGGCTTACCACATTTGTGACAGTGTTGTTTTCCAATTCTTGCATATAAAAGTCTTAAGTAGTCATAAACTTCAGTAATTGTTCCAACAGTTGAACGTGGATTTTTTGAAGTTGTTTTTTGGTCAATTGCAATTGCAGGTGTTAATCCTTCAATTCTTTCAACATCAGGTTTTCCTACTTTATCTAAGAATTGTCTAGCATAAGCAGATAAAGATTCAATATATCTTCTTTGTCCTTCTGCATAAAGTGTATCAAATGCAAGAGTAGATTTCCCAGAACCTGATAGTCCTGTAAATACGATTAGTTTATTTTTTGGTATTTCTAAATTAATATTTTTTAAGTTGTTCTCTTTAGCGTTAAAAATCTTTATAGTATCAGTCATAATTATATTAGCCTTTAAATTTTTGAAGCTAATATTATATTATACTCTTAGATAATTATGGATTAAATCTCTTATGCTTTTATATAAATTATAAACTTAAGTTTTAATCGAAGAATTTTAATTATTTATAATTAATTATTAAAGGAAATTTAGATACTTTTTAATTAATAAAAATAACGGAGTAAAGAGCTTTGAATAGATTTTTAAATAGTTTTGAATTTAATGAAAAAAAATATTATTATTGTGACTTAAAAAAAGTTTTTGAATATTCTTCGAAACTAAAAAAACTTCCATATTCACTAAAGATATTATTAGAAACAAATATTAGAAATGCTGATGAAAATGATGTTGAAGAGATTATAAACATTTTTGTTAATAGAAATCATTTAAAGCAAATAAAGTTTTTTGCAAATAGAATCATTATGAATGAATTCAATGCCGTCCCTACTTTAGTTGATTTTATTTCTGCAAGTAAAAATGTAAATCCTAAAATGATGGTTGATATTGTAGTTGATAATATTGATGAAAATGAACAAAAAAATAAAGAAAGATATACTTTTTTAAAATATGTAGGAAATACTTTTGAAAATATATCTATAATTCCTCCAAATAGTAATCTCTTAAATCAAGTAAATTTAGAATACCTATCAACTATGCTTTCAATGAAAATGAAAAATGATAAGGTTGTAGTTCTTCCAGAAGCAATAATTGGCACAGATTTACATAGTTCAATGCTTAATTCTTTAGGTGTTCTTTCTTTAAACGTTGGAAGACTTGAAATACAATCTGTTATGTTAAATTCTTCGATTACTTTTGATCTTCCTAAAGTTATTGGTATAAAAGTTAAAGGCTCGCTAGGACAAGGTACAAGCTTTAATGATGTTCATTTAAGTTTAAAAAACATATTTAAAGAGAATACTATAAACGGAAAGATTATTGAATTTTATGGAGAAGGTTTAAAAAATATATCATTAGAAGATAGAACAATATTATCAAAACTTGTTTCACAGTATAAGGGAGTTTGTGGATATTTTCCCATTGATGCTAATACAATCTTCTTTATTGAACAAACAAGAGGTGTTGATGCTTCACTTATAAAAAACTATTATGAAAAACAAGCATTATATTTATTAGATGATCATGCTCAATATGAAGAAAATTTAGAGTTAGACTTATCAAAAGTTAAGCCTATGGGAATCGCTTTAAAAACACTTGAAGAAGATTTCTTAGTAAAAGAAATTACTAGTAAATTAAAAACTTTTAAAAAAGGAAATTTTGTTAAAGATAATGATATTGTTTTAGCTTTTATTGAAATTTGTTCAAATACAACAAATCCTTCTTTACTAATACAAGCTTCCTTAGTTGCAAAAAATGCATGTGATTTAGGAATTAGTATAAATAAAAATATTTCTAGGTTTATAACTTTTGATTCGCAAGTACAAAAGCAGTTTTTAGAAAAACTAGATTTATATAAGTATTTAGAACAATTAGGTTTTATTTTAAGAGAAAAAAAAGATATGTCTTTAAGTGAAAGTGTTTCTTTAGATATTGAGAAATTTAATCTAAATGTATCATGTATTTCTTATTCAAATGATATTGAGAAAATCAAAAAAAATAGATTTACAAAATCTAAGTGGATATTTTCACCTGCATTATTAATTGCTTATTGTTTAAAAGGTAATTTAGATTTTGATATTACAAAAGAGAGTATTATTCAAGATATTTACTTAAGTGATATTTGGCCAAGTATGATTGAAGTAAATGAATACTTAGAAAAGCTTGATTATTCAGTTTATAAAGATTTATATAAAAATATTTTTGTAGGAAATAGTTATTGGCAAGATTTAGCATATGAAAAAGATGAAAACTACACTTGGGATGAAACCTCTACATATATTTGTAAAACAGATATTTTTAATAAAAAGAATAGAGATGATATTGATATTAAAAATGCAAGAATATTAGCACTTTTAGGTGATAATATTACAAGTGAAGATATCTCACCAAAAGGTAAAATACCTTCTTACTCTCCAACTGCTTTATTTCTTCAATCAAAAGGTTTAAGACCTGATGAGTTTGATACTTTTGAAAATAGATATGCTAGTTCATTTGTAATTATAAAATCAATCTTATCAAATAATAAACTAAAAAATAAGATAGTAAGTCCAAAAGAGGGTGGATATACAAAGGATTTCCAAAGTAGTGAAATTATGTCAATATATGACTTTTCATTAAAGATAAAAGAGAATAAAACTCCTTTAGTGATTTTTGCTGGAAGTAGATTTGGAATAGGTGAGATTAATGATTGGGCGGTAAAAGGATTAAAACTTTTAGGTATTGAAGTAATTATTGCTAAATCTTTTTCTAAAGAGTATAAAAAAGATCTTTTAAGAGTTGGAATTTTACCTTTAGAATTTATTGATGATGATATTGAATCTTTAAAATTAAAAGGTGACGAGCTTATAAATATAAAAACTAATAGATTAAAAATAAATGATAAAATAGATATAGAAATTTTTAAAAACAATCAAAGTAGGGTACTTACCCTACAATCTAGATTAGACACAAATATAGAAATAGAGTATTATAAAAACGGTGGACTTTTAGAGTATTTACTAAAAGATAATTTAAATTAAATACAATTGCAGTTGTATTTAAAAAGAAGATAAAAAAGATTGTTCGCGTAATCTTTTTTATTTAAATTAATGTCTGTAATGAAAGTATAAGAAGTTTTAATTACAAAATGGTTACAAAATTAATTAAAATGTTTTATAAATCATAGTTACTAAAATAATAGCATTTAAAACTAATATATATTTTTTATAAGAGTTCGAATGAACTTTATGTTTAACAATAATTCCAAAATAAACACCAATTAAAGAAAAAACGCCAATAATAGTACCTTCTGTATAAAGCATATGACCACTTAAGGATAAAGAAGTAAATCCTGCAATTGATGAAAAAATTACAAAAAATAGACTAAGAGCAGTGGCTGCTTTTAAGTCATACTTTAAAAATCCTATTAAAATAGGTATTAATATTACTGAACCACCAACTCCAATACTCATAGCTATAAGTCCTGTAAAAAAACCTATAATAAATAAAGTAAGTTTATTTTTTGATCTTTGATCACAATCATGTTCCGCAGGTGTTATAAATATTTTTATAATTGAATAAAATAAAATTAATATAAATAGATATTGTAAGAATTCATTAGATACATTTGTTACAATATATCCACTTTGTAGACCTCCTACAAAACCACCAATACCAAGCATAATTCCGTCTTTTATAACATTAGTAGCTTTTTTTGAGTTTAGAAATGAACCATATATTGATGAAAATACCATTTGCATAATAGAAATAGCAACTGCTTCTTTCATTACAAAGCCAGAGAGTAAAAGCATTGGTACTAAAATCATACCTCCACCAACTCCAAAAAAGCCTGATATAAAACCAGTTATAATTCCAAAAGCAGCTAAATCATACATTTACATTATTTCTTTTTTATTGAGTTCATTGCATTAATGAACTTATTATAATCATCTTCAAGTTTTTTATCTTTTTTACTTACATCAATTCCATCTTCTTCTTTAACAGCAGTTTCTAAAACGTGAATTCTTTCAATTAAATATTTAAACATTTCTTTATTGATATCTGGTAAATCATCATGTGTAAATTTACAGTCTTTATTATCTCTTTTAAGAATTTTTGCAGGAACCCCAACAGCTGTAGAGTTTTTTGGAACATCGCAAACTACAACTGAATTAGCTCCAACTTTAGAATTTTTTCCAATTGTAATATTTCCAAGTACTTTCGCACCACTTCCAATAACAGCATTTGATTTTACAGTTGGATGTCTTTTACCCTTATCTAAACTAACACCACCAAGAGTTACACCTTGATATATTAGTACATCATCTTCAATAATAGTAGTTGCACCAATTACAACACCAATTGCATGATCAATAAATACTCGTCTACCTATCGTTGCAGCTGGGTGAATATCTGTCTTTGTGAATAAAGAGGATATTCCTCCTAATACTCTTGCTGTTCTTCTCCAACCATTTATATATAATTTATTTGTAATCCTATGGTTAATAATAGCCCAAACACCTGGGTAATTAAAAAACAGTTCTACACTAGAATCAAGTGCTGGGTCATTTAGTTTAGGAACAACAAAGTCCTCTTTTATTTGAGCCCAAAAAGAAATACTATTTTCTTTTTTTTCTTCTTCCTCATTTTCTTTAGTCATTATAGCTCCAAATTGTTTTTAAATAATTGTTTTCATTTAAATATTTTTCTAATATTTTATAAGTGTTTATATCCAAATTTTCTTTAAGTTTATTCTTAATATCAGAAGTGTCATAATCAATATCTTCAAGAATATCTATAATAGTTTGAGATTCAATAATTTTTTCAAGAGCTACTTTTCCTTCTTTAAATACTACATTTACTTCCGTTGGATGTGAAAATAGATTATGTTTCATCCCTAAAGTATCTTGATATGCTCCAACATTAAAGAAGCCTAAAAAATACTCTTCTTTATTTAAATCAATATCATGTAAATATAAAGCTTTTTTTGAATCAAAAGGTAACTCTCCATCACTATCACATGTAATATCCCATAATGAAGCAGATCTTGTTGGTTTTTTATCAAGATGTGTTAAAGGCATGATTGGAAATTCTTGGTCTATCCCCCAATAATCAGGAAGAGACTGAAACATAGAGAAATTTAATAAATATTTTTCTTGTATATTTTCATCTAATCTTTTTAACTCTTCATAATCTTCAACTTCAAGCTGAGAAATTGCTTTCTTTATAATTTGATGAGTTAATATTTCAGCATTAGATCTATCTTGTAAGTCAATATATCCTAAATCAAACAGTGTCAATAAGGACTCCATATAATCAATTGCATCATGCATATATTCATAAGATGTCTTTTTAATCATATCTTTAAAAAGTAAATTTAATTCTTCAATTAAAGGAGGGTTTATTTCTTTTAATTTTAAGTTGCATAAATCATATTCAGATGAAAAAAGTTCTAAAACAGGTGTTACTAATACTGTTGATGCAGCTGAAATAAATCGTCCAGATTCTGTGAAAATATTAGGCTCTTCAACACCTTTTTGTTTAGCAATATCTTTTAATGTAAATATTACATCACTTGCAAATTCTCTTAATGAATAAAATCTATTTCTTTCATATGCACTATATTCAACAGCTAATCCACCACCAATATTAATTGCATTTAAATTAATAGCTCCCAAGTTCTTAAGTTCAGCATAAATATGTCCAGACTCTTTTAATGCTTTTTTTAAAGGTTTTATTGAATTCATAGCAGAACCAATATGAAAATGAATCATAGTAAGATACTCTATCATTTCATTTGCTTTTATCATTTCATAAGCTTGAAGTATTTCTGTTGATGTTAATCCAAACTTAGAATTAATTCCACCACTTTTTGCCCAAATACCACTTCCTCCACTATGAAGTCTAACTCTTAATCCGATATTTGGACAGGGAAGACTTGTTTCCTTTTGAATACCTATAATTGTTTCCAATTCGTTGATGCCTTCAATTATAAGTGTTATATTATGGCCTTTACTTCTTGCAATAAAAGCTAAATGAATCATTTCTTTGTCTTTAAACCCGTTAACTGTTATAGGGGAATTAAGATTATTATATGTCATTGCAATAACAAGTTCTGCTTTACTTCCTGCTTCTAAACCATAATTAAACTCTTTACCACTTTGTATAAGTGGATGAATAAAAGTTGGTAGTTGATTTACCTTTAAAGGAAAGACAGCATTAAATGTTCCTTGGTATTTATACTCATCAATACTTGTGTTAAATGTATCATAAAGTGTATTTATTTGTTTTTTTGTTATATGAGGAAATCTTAAAAGTAAGGGTCCTTTAAAGTCTTGCTCTCGAACTTCTTTTACAATAGAGATTAAAGATGGCTTACTCTTATGGTTTACTTTTGCATATCCATTTTCTACTATAAAGTTATCATCACTCCATATATCAATTCCATAATCATTCAAAATTAAAAGTCCTCTATCTTTATAGTTTTTTCCTCTTTAGTATCTAAATTTTTAATATAGATAGTTCCTTCATTTAGCTCTTTTTCTCCAATTAATGCAAGAATATTAGCATTTACTTTTTCTGCAAGTTTAAAGTGTTTTCCAAAAGCTCTTGGTGTGTACTCTACAAGTGTTTTTGTTGTTTTTCTTTTAATATTTGCAGTTTTTAATACTGTATTAATGGAAGTTTCATCTAAAGCACCAATATAAACAATATCTTCTTTTGATTCTTTCATTTTAATAAGTTCAAGTAATCTTTCAATACCAATAGCAAAGCCAATACCAGGAGTTGGACGACCACCTAGGTATTCTACTAACTTATCGTATCTTCCCCCTCCAGCAATTGCACTTTGAGCACCAATCTCATCTGAAACAAACTCAAATGCTGTTTTTGAATAATAGTCTAAACCACGAACTAAATTTGTATCAATTTCATATTCAACACCATTAAAGTCTAGAATTTCTTTTAGTTTTTCAAAGTCAGTATTACATGCATTACATAGGTTATCAGTGATTTTGGGTGCATTGGATAACTGTAATTGACAGTTTTCATTTTTACAATCTAGAACTCTAATCGGATTTTTATCAATTCTTACCTGACAGTCTGCACACAATTTTTCTCTAAAAGAAGATAAATGTTTTACAAGATTTTCTTTATATTGAGGCATACAATTTTCATCTCCAAGCGAATTTAACTGTAGTTTAAACCCAATTTCAAAGAAGTCTAAAATCTCTTTTATCATCATGATTATATTCGCATCTTCAATTACAGAAGCTACTCCAAATACTTCACAACCAAATTGATGAAATTCTCTTAATCTTCCTTTTTGTGGTCTTTCATATCTGAACATAGGCCCATAATAATACCATCTTTGTGTTCCACCCGCACGATCTAGTTTCTTTTGTACAAAATGTCTAACAACACCAGCTGTTCCTTCTGGTCTTAAGCAAACTTCATGTTCACCTTTATCTGTAAAGTTATACATCTCTTTATTTACAATATCTGAACTCTCACCTACTGATCTTTTAAATAAAGCGGTCTCTTCTAAAATCGGTGTTTCCATATATGAAAATCCATATCTTTTAGCAATTGAAGATGCATTATCTACAAAATATGTAAATAATGCACTTTCATCATTTACAATATCTTTCATACCTCTAAGACTCTGTATTATCGCTTTTTTTTCAACTTTACTCATTTAAAAAATCCTCTATTTGTTTTTCTATTTCTTCTATTTTTAAACTTGCATCAATAAACAAATGATTTAATCCAAGCTTAATTATTGTTTCTTTCATTCTATTTTGAATATTTATTAAATACTCAATTCCTCGTAATTCAATTGCATCATTTTCTTTTTGAGAAAGCCTATATTCAAGCTCTGAAGCAGATAGTTCTAATAAAATTACATGACTTGGTAATACATTATTTGTAGCTAATAAATTAAGTTCAATCATTTTTTCTAATGGAAATGTAGAAGCATAAGCAATTCCTGAAATCATTGATCTATCTGAAATTATTATGTTTTGTTTATTAGTAAGAATTACTTCTTCAATATGTTCTGCACGATCTGCTAAAAATAGAAACATTTCGGCAATTGGCGATTTAGCTTCACCATTTAATGCCATAGTTCGTAATTTACGACCAATATCAGTTCCCCCAGGCTCTTTTGTAAAAACAGCATTTTCGTATTTTTTTTGTAATAAATCTAATTGTGTTGATTTTCCAGCTGTATCAATTCCTTCAACAACTACATACATTTCAAAACTTCTTTAGGAACTAGATGCTGGAATTTCCCTTCAAATCTTATGATTTCTCGGACTATTGTTGAAGAGACAAAAGCATTTTCTAATGTAGGCATCAAGTAAAGTGTTTCAATTTTATTATTAATTGATGCATTAGCATAACCCATTTGTAATTCAAATTCAAAGTCAGAAACAGCTCGAAGACCCCTAATAATAGTATTTACATTTAATTGTGTTGCAAGGTCAACTAATAGTGTATCAAATCCTTCAACCCTTACATTTGGTAAATGTTGTGTTGCTGCTATTGAAAACTTTACTCTCTCTTCTTGAGAAAACATAGGCTTTTTTCTTTCACTTTTAGCAACTGCAATTATTACTTCATCAAATATATTCGCAGCACGACTTATAATATCTAAATGACCATTTGTAATTGGGTCAAAAGTACCGCTATATATAGCTTTTCTATTTGACTCTCTTGTATTTAATTCTTTAGGCATTTTTATTTCCATCTTTCATATAAGTTATTGTCAATTTTTAGTAAATCAAACCATTTACCAATTAAGAAATTTTCCATTTCTTCTAATGTTTGTTGACTTGAATAATATCCAAGAACAGGAGGAGCAATTATCACTCCCAAGTTAGATAATTTTAACATATTTTCTAAAGCAATTGAATTAAAGGGCATTTCTCTAGGTGCTAAAACTATATCTCTTTTTTCTTTTAACATCACTGTAAAAGCCCTTGTAATCAATGAATCAGAAATTCCTACGGTACATTTTGCAAGTGTATTCATGGAGCATGGAAGGATAATCATTTTATCTACTTTAAACGAACCAGATGCAATTGGTGCAGCAATATTTGTATCTAAAAATATTTTGACATTTGGATATTGTTCAAAAGTTTTTTTTACAGAAATTCCATTTTCAAGTTTTAATGCAATTTTTGCACTCTTTGAAAGTACTAAAAAAACTTCAATATTTTTAGGAAGTTTTTTAACAAAAGTAAGACCTAAATTAGCTCCACTTGCTCCTGAGATTCCTACAGTAATTTTCAAAAGATACCTTTCTATTTACATATATTTAAAAAGATAATATCTAAAAAAGGCTTTTAATTCAAACTGTATAATTATATGTGTAAAGACATATTCCTACAAATACGAAAAATAGTCTCATTTAGATAATTTTTAAGGTTATGTTAATAATAAAATTGTTAACATAATGTATAAACTTTATATGTAAAAATAAAACATATTGTAAATTTATATATTAAAAATATACTTAATGTTAAGGATTAAATCATGTCAAATATTTTCACGTACACGAGGATAAATAAGAATAATGAAAAATATACAGAAGAACAAAAAGATATTTTAAATAATTATGTAAAAAAACATAATATTGATATTTATAAAAATATAGAGATAGATATTAGTACTCCAAGTGATGAAAAAAATATTTTAGAATTACTAAAAAATTGTGAAAAAAATACAACACTTATTGTTTATGATTTAAATGTCTTTGGAAGAACAATTGAAACAATTTTAGAAATTGTTAAATTTCTTTTATCTAATAAAATAAGAATACTAGTAGTTAAACAAAACCTTGATTTAGTTGATGATAAAGATATGTTAACTCAAATGATTTTAGGAATGATTTCTATGACTATTGGATTAGAAAAAGATTTAATGAGTTTAAGAACAAAAGAGGCATTAAGTGCAAAAAAATTATCAGGTGTTGCTTTAGGAAAACCTGTTGGAACTATTCAAAAATCTAAATTTGATAAGCAAAGAGATAAAATTGAAGAATTATTATCTGTTGGTTTATCTGTTAGAAAAATTGCAAAACTTTTAGGATACAACAATCATATAGGTTTAAATAATTATGTTAAAAAAAGGAATATTAGACAAAATTTGCCAAATACTCTTGATATTGCAAGTTAAGAGAATATATCTATATTATCAAGAGTTAAAGTACTTCTATTATCACTTTATTTATTAATTCTGATATCTCACTCATAGTTAAGCCATCTTTATTCGCATAAAGTTTTTCTTAATCCTTTTTGGGTGGAATTATAGTTCGTTAACAAACTAATATCAAGTTCTTAATTTTTAAATAAATTCAAATTTATTCTTACTTCATATAAGTTATAGTAAAATACTGCCAATTTTAGATATACGGAGTAAATATGAAAGTTTTATTAATTAAAGATGTTCAAGGTACAGGAAAAGCAGGTGAAGTTAAAGAAGTTAAAGATGGATATGGAAAAAACTTTCTAATTGGAAAAGGCCTAGCTTTACATGCAACAAATGCAGTACTAGCAAAATATAAAGCGGATGAAAAAAGAAGAGAAGCTAAAGAAGCTGAAGAATTAGCAGATGCAAAAGAATTAGCAGAAAAATTAAATGCTACAAAACTTACTATTAAACATAAAATTGGTGCAAATGGTCATTTAATTGGTTCTGTTACAAATAAAGAAATTTCAGAAGAATTAAATACTCAATTCTCTATAGAAATTGATAAAAAGAACTTATCATTAGAGAAGAAAATCAAAGCAGAAGGTACTTTTATAGTTGATTGTAAATTAGGTTATGGAGTTCATGCCTCTTTAGAAGTTATAATCATTGGAGAATAATTAGATGTTTGATGCTACAACGATATTAGCTTACAAAGGGAAAAACAAGGCTGTAATTGGAGGTGATGGACAAGTTACTTTTGGCAATACAGTTTTAAAAGGTAATGCTACAAAAATTAGAAAACTTTATAAAGATCAGATACTTTCTGGATTTGCAGGAAGTACTGCTGATGCCTTTAATCTTTATGATATGTTTGAAACTCATCTTGAAAGTACGAAAGGTGATTTATTAAAAGCTGTTATTGCTTTTTCTAAAGAGTGGAGAAAAGATAAGGTTTTAAGAAGACTAGAAGCTATGATGATAGTTTTAAATAAAGACCATATTTTTATTTTAAGTGGAAATGGTGATGTTGTCGAACCTGAAGATGGATGCATTGCATCAATTGGTTCTGGTGGGAACTTTGCTATTTCTGCAGCACGGGCTTTAGCAAAACACTCAGATTTGGATGAAGAACAAGTTGTAAAAGAATCTTTAATGATTGCAGGTGAACTTTGTATTTATACAAATCAAAATATTAAATTATTGAAAATAGAGGATTAAAAAAGTATGGATTTAACACCTAAGCAAATTGTTGCATACTTAGATGATTATATTATTGGACAAGCTAATGCAAAGAAAACAATTGCATTAGCTTTAAGAAATAGATATCGAAGAATGAAAGTAGAACCAGAACTACAAGAAGAAATAATGCCAAAAAATATTCTTATGATTGGTAGTACTGGTATTGGTAAAACAGAAATTGCAAGACGATTAGCAAAAATGATGTCTTTACCTTTTGTAAAAGTTGAAGCTAGTAAATATACAGAAGTTGGTTTTGTAGGTCGTGATGTTGAATCAATGATTAGAGATTTAGTATATGAATCAATAAATATTGTATCAAGAGAATATGAAGATAAAATTAAAGATAAAATAGAAGGTGAAGTTCATAAAAAGATTATTGAAATACTTGTACCTCCACTTCCTGATACTGCAAGCAATAGTGCAAAAGAATCATTTATTAAAACATATAATACTATGGAGAAAAAACTTCTTGATGGATCATTAGATGATAAAAAAATTGAAATAGAAGTTTCTAAAAAAGCTCATGTAGAGATTTTAGACTCAAATATGCCAATGGATATGTCTTCAATGCAAGAAAGCCTAAATAAAATGTTAGGTGGTCTTAATAAAGACAAAATAAAAAAAGAAGTAAGTATTAAAGATGCAAAAGTTTTATTAAGAGATGAAGCTAGTGAATCTTTATTAGATCAAGAAGCTATTAAAATAGAAGCTGTTAAAAGAGCTCAAAATGGTGGAATTATATTTTTAGATGAAATTGATAAAATTGCATCTGGTAAAACTAATCAAAATCAAGACCCAAGTAAAGAAGGTGTTCAAAGAGATTTATTACCTATTGTTGAAGGTAGTTCTGTTCAAACTAAATTTGGGCAAGTTAAAACTGACCATATTTTATTTATAGCAGCTGGTGCATTCCATGTATCAAAACCAAGTGATTTATTACCAGAGCTTCAAGGAAGATTCCCATTAAGAGTTGAATTAGAATCTTTGGATGAAGAAGCTTTATATAAAATATTAACAAATACTAAAAACTCTTTATTAAAACAGTATCAAGCCCTTTTAGCTGTTGAAGAAGTTGAATTAGAGTTTGATGATAGTTCTATTAGAGCCTTTGCAAAGTATTCTGTAACTGCAAATGAGATGACAGAAGATATAGGTGCTAGAAGATTACATACTGTTATAGAAAAAGTAATTGAAGATATCTCTTTTGATGCTGATGAGAAAAAAGGCGAGAAAGTAATTATAACAAAAACTTTAGTTGAAGATAAACTTGATGAGATTGTAGATAACGTAGATACAGCTAGGTATATACTATAGTTTTGAAATTAATAATTTTTTAGATAGAATAAAGAATTAAAGAAATTTAGGAGTTTTTATATGAATATAATTACATTTTGTGAAGTTGATGATTCACTGATTGATAGTGAACATAAAGTTGAACATTTTCATAGTGGAATAAGTGAAAAAGCTGATATTATCATTATAAATATTGATTCAATTTTTGAATTTGAAGAAAATAAAGCTGAAGTATGTAATGAAAAATATGTTTCAGTTGCAATTATTGATGATGAAGAAGATTATGATGCATTTAAAAACTTTGGCATTGATGCTTGGATAAAAGTTTCAGATTTATCCGAAATAAATGGATTACTAAATTTAGTAGAAAAAAGGTTTTTAACATAATAATAGATACTCATTGTCATTTAGACAACAAACAATATTATGAAGATATTGATGCCGTAATTAAGAATGCAATAGAGCATAATGTAAAAGGCTTTTTAATTCCAGGAGCTGATTTTAATGATCTTCCTCAAGCTATTAAATTAGCAGAAAAATATGATGAAGTATTTTTTGCTGTAGGTATTCATCCTTATGATATAGATATGTATGATGAAAAAGTTTTAGAGAAATATATAAATCATCCTAAATGTATAGCAGTTGGAGAGTGTGGTTTAGATTATTTTAGACTTCCTGAAGATGAGGAAGAAAAAAAAGCTAATATTGCAAAACAAAAAGAAGTTTTTATAGCTCAAATAGAGTTTGCAAAAAAAGTAAATAAACCTCTAATTGTTCATGTTCGTGAAGCTTCAAATGATTCAAGACAAATATTAATAGATTATGATGCCAAACAAGTAGGTGGAGTTCTTCACTGTTTTAATGCAAGTGAGCATTTATTACCTCTTTCTGATCATAATTTTTACTTTGGTATTGGTGGTGTCTTAACTTTTAAAAATGCAAAAAAACTAGTAGAAATCTTAACTAAAATTCCAAAAGATAAATTAATTATAGAAACAGACGCTCCTTATCTTACTCCACATCCTTTTAGAGGAAAAAGAAATGAGCCATATTATACAGTTTTTGTAGCTGATAAAATGGCTGAATTATTAGAAATGTCAAGAGAAGAGATTGATAATCTTACTACAAAGAATGCTATTAAATTATTTAAAGAGTTTTCTAGTTTATCTTAACCAAGATATCTAGTTATATAAGAAAATAGGATTTTACTTGAATAAAATAATATTAATTGTATTTTTAGTTTTTACATTTTTTTATACTAACTTAAATGCAGTAAGCTTCACAAAAAAAGATCTTCAAGTCTTAAAAGACTTAGATATCGAGAAATCTTTTGTTCATGATGAACATCTTCAAGATTTATATGATAAATTGTCAGATAAAAATCACATACATGTATATAAAAGAAATTTAAGAGAATCATCTATTTATATTTCAAAAATTAAAGAAGTTTTAAATCAAGAAGGGTTACCTTCAAGCTTTTTATTTTTATCAATGGCTGAATCGAATTTTAGAATAGATGCTAAATCTTCTACGAATGCTCTTGGCTTATGGCAATTTATGCCAACAACTGCAAGAATTCATAAATTAAGAAATGATGAATATGTTGATGAAAGATTAGATTTTATAAAATCAACACATGCAGCTTCAAAGTATTTAAAATCACATCATAAAAGATTTGATAAATGGTATTTAGCAATTTTAGCTTATAATTGTGGGGAAGGTAGAGTAATTGAAGCAATTACAAGAGCAAGTATAGACAAATATATACAGCTTTATCCGAATAAAAAGAATTCTAAAAGAATTACAGAGTATAGAAATACAATAAAAGAATACTTAAGTACGAGAAAAGATTTTTATAAAGTTAATAGAATATATAAAGATATTAGACAGTGGAATATTCCAATTACAGCAAGAGATCTTTTAAAAATACAAGAAAAGGTAGACAGACAATATTTACCAAGTGAAAGTCGTAGTTATTTAAGAAAAATTGTAATTTTAGCAATGATTGCTAATAGAAATTTTCTTAAAAAAGGTTATATTTTTGATAGAGATATAAATGCTACAATTACTACTGTAAAAGTAAAAGGTGGATTACATTTAAGAAGTATTTCAAAAGTATTAAATATGAAACATAATACTTTAGCAAAAATGAATATACATATTAAACAAGAAATTGTACCTTTTGATGTAAAACGTTATGATTTAAATATTCCTTATTCAAAATTAGGTATTTATAATAAAAATAAAAATAAAATAAAAAATGATTCTTTTGTAATTTATAGAGTTAAAAAAGGTGATACTTTATCAGGTATTGCTCATAAATATAAAGTAAAATATGGTTTAATCAAAAAATTTAATGATTTAAAATCAAATAAATTATCATTAAAACAAAAACTTGTTATTCCTGTTGATAAATATAAAGTAAATAAAAAAACAAGAAAAAGCACAAAGAAGATAATATACAAAGTTAAAAAAGGTGATTCTTTAAGTACAATTGCACATAAATTTAAACTTAATATTAAGAA
The DNA here is from genome assembly GCF_018861145.1 of Poseidonibacter lekithochrous. GTDB lineage: Bacteria > Campylobacterota > Campylobacteria > Campylobacterales > Arcobacteraceae > Poseidonibacter > Poseidonibacter lekithochrous_A. Next base: position 140,225 of record NZ_JAHKQT010000004.1, on the reverse strand, counting down.
AATAAAAAGAGATAATAATTTGAAATCGAATAAAATAAAAGTTGGAGATAAAATTGCAATATATAAATAAAATTTTTAAATATGGAATAACTACTAGTTTAATAGCTGGTGCACTTTTAATAACAGGATGTTCTTCAAAAAAACAAAGTGTTAAATCTTCAGATATAAATAAAATATATAAAAATACATCAAATAGCCAAATAAGAAACTCTAAAGCAATGCATAGAGCTACCCTTCGACCTTATACCGTTTTTGGTGAAGATTATTATCCATTTATTCCAAATATAAATGATCAGTTCAGTGGAATCGCATCTTGGTATGGACCTAATTTTCATGCTAAAAAAACTTCAAATGGTGAAACATATAATATGTATGCTTTAACAGCTGCACATAAAACCTTACCTATGAATACAGTAGTTAGAGTTGATAATCTTGAAAATGGTAAAAGTGTAGTTGTCCGAGTTAACGATAGAGGTCCTTTTGTTGATGGAAGAATTATTGATTTATCAAATACAGCAGCTCATAAAATCGATATGGTAAAAGATGGAACAGCAAGGGTAAAAATAACTGTTTTAGGATATAATGGCGAAATACAAAATTATAATGCACCTGTACAACAAGTATATAAAAAACCTATTGTAACTAAAGAAGTAGTTAAAGTAGAACCAATCACTCTTATGGATTCAATGGAAATAGAAGAAAAAACTATAGTTCATGATAACTATAATATTCAAGTTGGTGCTTTTAGTAAATTAGAAGGAGCAATGCAAACAAAAAGAAAATATGAAACGATGATAAATAATCAATATAATGTTGATGTAGTAAAAGTGGTTTCAAATAATAGATTTTTGCATAAAGTATTAATTAGAGGTTTTAGCTCACAAAATCAAGCACAGATGTTTAAAGATTCAAATGGTTTAAATAGTGCAATTATAATTAGAAAATAGGGTTTAAAATGGTAGAACAAAATAGAAAAACAAAAGAAACAGATATTAAATGTAAATTAGATATTAATGGAAGTGGTAAATCTAATATTAATACGGGTGTTGGTTTTTTTGATCATATGTTAGAAGCTTTTTCAAAGCATAGTGGAATTGATATTGATTTATCATGTGATGGAGATTTACATATTGATGCACACCATACAGTTGAAGATTGTGGGATAGTATTGGGTAAAGCTTTAAAACAAGAAATCTTCCCAATTGAAGCAGTTGAGAGATATGGAAATGCAACTGTTGTAATGGATGAAGCAGCAGTTACGTGTGCTTTGGATTTATCAAATAGACCTTATTTAGTTTATGAAGTAAATGTTTCAGGAAAAGTGGGAGATTTTGATGTTGAATTAGCAGAAGAATTCTTTCATGCTGTGTCTGGAAATGCTGGATTAACAGTTCATATTATTCAAGAAAGAGGAAGAAATAAACACCATATTTTAGAAGCTAGTTTTAAAGCTTTTGCTGTGGCACTTAGACGTGCACTTCTTAAAAATGAAAGATTAGGTATTCCTAGTACAAAAGGTGTTCTATGAAGGTGTTCTATGATTGAACTTATTGTTTTAGACGTTGATGGTACATTAACAAATGGTCAGATTACATATACTAATTCAGGTGATGAATTAAAATCCTTTGATGTAGCAGATGGTTTAGCAATTGCTACTTGGACAAAAAAGCTTGGAAAAAAAGCTGCAATTATAACAGGAAGAAATTCTTTGATAGTTGAACGACGTGCAAAAGATTTAAAAATTGAACACTTACATCAAGGTATTCATAACAAAGATGAAGTTCTACAAAAGATACTTGATGATGAAGGACTTTCATGGAATCAAGTTGCAGCCATTGGGGATGATTTAAATGACTATAAAATGCTTAAAAAAGCAGGACTCTCTTTCACACCTTTAAACGGTACACAATATTTAAAAGATTTTGTGCACGTAGTTTGTAAAAATCAAGGTGGAAGTGGAGCTGTTCGAGAAATGATTGAGTATATTTGTAAAGAAGATGGACTTGAAGAGGATTTTCTAAACGCATGGATATAAAACTTTTTAATTATTCATTATTATTTTTAGCAATTGGGTCATATTTTATTCCTGTTGAGAATAGAGTAAATAATAGTGATATTAAAGATATTCCATTAGTAGTATTTGAAAAACCATTAATGTATACTGTAACGGATAAAAATGTATCAAGAGTTGTTCAAGGAAGTCATGCTATAAAATATAAAACAAGAGATGAAATGTATGATGCAAATATTCTTTTAAGAAATAATTTAGAAAATAAAGATTATAAAATTGAAACTTTAGAAGCTCAAGTTATTATAAAAAAAGGTGATGACTTAACTTTACAAAGAGATGTAAAATACAATAGAGATGATTTTATAAATTTAAATACTAATTCAATGGATTATAATATAAAAACTAAATTAGCAACAAATAAGGTACCTTATGATGGTTATTATTATAATAATACTATTAAAGGTACAGACTTATATTTAGATGGAACAAAAAACTATATGAAATCTAAAAATGTTCATTTTGAAATAGAAGTTAAAAATAAAAAATAAAGGTAAATAATGAAATTTTTAGCAGGTTTATTAGTATGTTCTACATTGTTATTAGGACAAACTCAACAATTAGTAATTGATGCACAAAATTTTGAAGCAAATGATAAAAAAGGTATTTCAACTTTCACTGGAAATGTAAAAATACAAATGGGAAAAGATAAATTAAATGCACAAAAAGTTGATATTTATTTTGTAACTAAAAAAGAAAGTTCAGGAAAGATTCCTTCAAAATATATAGCAACAGGTAATGTAGATTTTGAAATTATAACAGATGTAAAGCATTATATAGGGAAAGGAAATAAAGTTATTTATTCTCCTTTAAAGCAAGAATATACAATACTTGGGAATGGATTTTTACAAGAAAAAAATGATGATAGAAAAATTTATGGCGAAAAAATTTATGTAAATCAATTAAGCGGTGAAGCAAAAGTAAGTGGTAGTGATAATAAACCTGTAAGATTTATAATAAATATTGAGCGTGGCTCGCAAAAGTAAGGAAAATATTAAATGAGAATAGTCGAAGCAAATTTTATGGAATCAGCACAAAGTATTCATGATTCACCAAGTCCAGATAAGGCAGAGGTGGCTTTTTTAGGTAGATCTAATGTAGGAAAATCATCTTTATTAAATACATTAACACATAGAAAAGGTTTAGCAAAGTCTTCATCAACACCTGGTAAAACACAACTTATTAATTATTTTAATATCAAGTTTAAAACTGATAAAGAAGAAGTACCTTTTTTATATGCTAGATTTGTAGATTTACCTGGATTTGGTTATGCAAAAGTTTCAAAAAGTTTAAAAAAAGATTGGAATTCAAACTTAACAGGATATTTAGAACAAAGACAATGTTTACAGATTTTTGTACATTTAATTGATTCTAGACATACTGATTTAGCTATTGATAAAAATGTTGATGAGTTTTTAAAGGCTAATAAAAGAGGTGATCAAATTATTATCAATGCTTTCACTAAAATAGATAAATTAAAACAAAATGATTTACAAAAATTAAAAAGAGAAAATCCTGATGGAATATTTATCTCAAATTTAAAGAAAAAAGGTGTAGAATCTCTTCAAAATAGAATTACGGAGTATTTATTTGGAAGTTAACTTTTATAAGCCTGATGTAACTTCAATTGTTTTAATGCAAGAGCTTGTGAAAGCAGAAGTTGAAAATGGAAATATTCTTTTAAGAACTGAAGATGAAATGGCTAATACAATCAGATCTTATACTGTTGTTGAAGTAGATGGAGTGATGGCTGGATTTACAGCTTTACATATTCATTCTGCAAGACTTGCTGAAGTTAGAAGTTTAGTGGTATCTAAAAAATTTAGAGGTTTAAATCTTGGAAAAAAACTAGTAGAAGAGTGTATAAAAGAAGGAAGAAAATATAAGTTAGAACAAATATTATCTTTAACATATGCACAAAGTTTTTTTGAGAAATCTGGATTTCGTGTAATAGAAAAAGAAGCAATTCCAGAACATAAAATCTGGGCTGACTGTATTCGTTGTAAGCATTTTCCTGTATGTGATGAAATTGCAATGGTCTTAGATTTATAAAAAAAGACTAATACTCTCTTTAAAATACTATGAATTATTAGTTTTTTTACAAATTTAAAAAAATAATAATATCCTTAAAATATACCAGATAAAAGTATTAAATACATAAGAAATATTAAATGCTTTTATTTAATACAAATATCTTACTTTTTTATATAAAAATTAATAATATAATAATATATTTTAAATTTAAACCTTATTTATAATTTGTTAGAATAAGAAAAGATAGCTAATTGCTATTAATAATTTTTTGCAAGGAAATAGATATGAAAATAATAATACTTGTATTCTTATTTATCTTAAATTTGAATTCAAGCAATTTAACAATGGGAAATGAAGCTTATTTAAAAGCTGATTATAAAAAAGCATATTTGTTTTATGAAGATGCTTGTAATGAAAATAGATATGTAGCTTGTTATAACCTTGGCTTTGCTTATGAAAGTGGACATACAAAACAAAGAGATTATTTAAAAGCATCTGAGTATTATGAAAAAGCATGTAATGGTGATGTTTTTAATGCTTGCTACAATTTAGGATTATTATATGACAAAGGAAAAGGTGTTGTAGAAAACAAACTTAAAGCTATTAAATTATATACAAAATCTTGCGAAGGTGGTGCTTATAGAAGTTGTCATAACTTAGCTTCTTTATATACAAAAAAAGAGTATCAAGATTATAAAAAGGCAAGTATTTATTTTAAACTAGCTTGTGATAATGATGTAAACTACTCTTGTATGAACTTAGGAGTTTTATATAAACAAGGTCTAGGTGTAAAACAAGATTATAAAATGGCCCATGATTTATATGAAAAAGCTTGTAATTCTGGGATTGATATTTCTTGTTATAACTTAGGTTTATTATATGCAAAAGGCAATGGTGTAGAAAAAAACTATAATATAGCAAATAAACTTTATTTTAGAGCTTGTGAAAATAATATAGCAAGTGCTTGTATGAATTTAGGTGTTTCTTATTATGAAGGAAGAAGTGTAAATAAATCTAAAGTTAGTGCAAAGGCATTATTTAAAAAAGCTTGTGAACTTGGGTCTAAAAAATCTTGTTCTTATGCAAAAGCCTTAGAGGAACAAGGCTTCTAAGACTTTTTTTATCATATTTAAACGATCTTATATAATTGATTTTTTATAATTACAGGAACAAAGAACATTGATACAATATATGATATCAATGTTCCACCTATCAAGGCAATTCCTAAGCCTCCAAAAACAGCATCAGTAGCTAGAAGTGAACTTGCAAATACCATTGTTAGAACTGTTAAGATTATGGGCTTAGAACGCGTTGACGTTGCTTGTGCAATAGCATGATTTATACTTAATTCTTTTTCAACTACTAATTGTTTTGAAAAATCTATAATTAAAGTTGAGTTTCTTGAGTTTATTCCAATTAGTCCAATAAATCCGATCAATGATGTGGCTGTTAAGTAAAATGTATCTTCTGTAATAATATCCATAAGTACATGGGCAAAAATAACTCCTACAATTGATATAAAACTAGCTAATACAATTCCAGCTGAAAGAGCAAAACTTTTATAATACATTACCATTAAGAAAAAGATTAAAACTAAAGCAATAATAAATGCTCCCCCTAAATCTATAAAAGTATCAATTGTAACTTTTAATTCACCATCAAAAACTAAATCAAACTCTTCATCTGTAATTTTATCTTTAAATAAGAGATTTAACATATTTGTTTTAGTGATTATATAATCTTCTTTTAAATCATTTAATATTTGATTTCTAGCATCTAAAAGAGGGTAGATTTGACTATCTTTGTTTGTTTCAGCTATTACATTTATCATCATATTTAAATTTTTTGATGTCAATGTAGGCTCATTTATTACTTCTTTAATAGTAATAAATGAAGCTAAACTAATCATAAGACCTTGTTTATTTACTACTTTTAATGTTTGTAATTTACTTTCTAAACTTTGTTTTGTTGAGCTTTCTAAAAGTCTTGAATCATCTAATCTTAAAAATATAGGTATTTGGTTTTCTGCCTTTTCTTCATTAACAACAGAAATCTCCATACCTTCATATGCTAAATAAAGAATATTTTTTATTTGCTCCAAATTAATGCCACTTTTAATGATTTTATTATTATCAAGTTCTAATTGATATTTAATATAATCCTTATCAGCCATTATATCAATATCTACTAAAGTAGCTTGCTCTTTTAAAATAGATGCTATTTTTTGTGAAAAATCTCTTCTTGATTGGAAAGTATTTCCACCATAGATTTCAGCAACTATTGAAGCAAGGACAGGTGGTCCTGCTGGAAGTTCTATAAATTTTATGTTTGCATCATATAAAGAACAGGTTCTTTGAATATTTTCTCTTAAATTGCTTATTAAATTATAACTTGTGATATCTCTATTTTCTACTTTTTTAATATTTACCATTATTTCAGCTTGAGATTGTTTGTCTTTTAAAGCACTTTGTTTAACCATTGCTGCAAAATCTAAAGGCTGACCTTCCCCAATGAACACTGAAACATTTGTAACTAGTTCGTTTTTTTGAAGATTTGAAGAAATACATCTTGTTACTTCTTTTGTTTGTAATTTACTTGAACCATCTTTTAAATCCACATAAATTGAAAATGTATTTGAATCTTTACTTGGAAGCATTTTTGCTTTTATAATTTCTGTTGGAAAAGTAGCAATACTTAAGGCAAATAAAATAAATGCAATAAAGTAAACGAGAAAGGATTTAACTTTACTTTCTAAAATATTAAATATAAAGTTTTCTAATTTCATTTTTTAACCTTATAAATTTTTTTCATTAAGTATGGAGTAAATGCGTAAGCTACAAATAAAGACATAACAAGAGAAATAGATATAAAAATAGGAAGAGGGTGCATAAATTGACCCATCATTCCACCTACAAAGAACATAGGAATAAAAGTCATTACAATAGCTAGTGTTGCTATATTTGTTGCATTTCCAATTTCATTTGTTGCATTTATGGAGATTATTGAGATGTCTGTATTTGGATTTTCTTTTCTATGTCTATGAATATTTTCAATTACAATAATAGCAGCATCTACTAACATTCCAAGGGATACTAAAAGAGCAAAAAGTGTGATTCTATTAATTGTTTCATCAAATAAAAATCCAGCAAATAAAGTAAGTGATAAAATCATAGGAACTGCAAGTGAAACAATCATAGCTTCTTTAAAGCCTAAAGTAAAAATAAGTAAAATAGCAATAATTACAATAGAAATCAATAAGTTTTGAACAAGGGAGTTCACAGCATTATTAGCTGTGTATCCATCATCTCTTGTAATTGTAAATGCAATATTTTTATTAAGTAGTTCTTCTTTTATTGAATCCATATATTTAAATATCTCTTCATTTATAATAACAGAGTTTGAGCCATTTAGCTTTGATATACTCATAGTAACTTGTTCTATTTCTTCAAAGTTTCCTTGTGCATCTTTTTGATATAGTTGCGCTTCTTTATTATTTTGAATATCATAAGACCTTTGTACACTTGCTATATCTTTTAAATAAATAGCAACACTATTTTGATATGAAATAATTATATTTTCTATATCTTTCTTAGACTCAATAGCTTGTTTTATTCCAAATACAACTACATCCCCAGTTTTTGTATTTCCATTGATATCTGCTATTTTATAAGATAAGGCTTGTACTTGTTTCATAACTTGACCAATAGATAAATTATAAGCTGAGATTTTATTTGAATCAATTAAAATATTATATTGCTCTTTTTTCTCACCTTTTAAATCTACAAGTGCAACATTTTGGATTTTGTTTACATCTCTTGTGATTTTATTTACTTCTTTATAAAGTTGTGTTTGGCTAATTAAATCTTTTCCATCTTTTTTCATAGAATAAAATGCCATAGTTGCAATTGGAATATCTGTATCAATATCCATAGTTTTTATAATAGGCTGCATAGCTCCACTTGGCATTAAATCCATATTTCTCATAACTTGGTCATAAAGTTTAAGATTTGATTCTTCTTTATCTTGGCCTATAAAGTATTGAGCTTGTACGATTCCTACTGAATCTTTTGCAAAAGAATAAATATGCTCAACACCTTTTATCTCTTTTATCTTTTTTTCTAAAGGTTGTATTATTACCTTTTGAATTTCACTAGGAGTTGCACCTGGAAGTGCAACTATAACTGCACCTCCACTTACTTTTATTTGCGGGTTTTCTTCTCTTGGCATAAATACTAAAGAAATATATCCAAGAACTAAAATAAATACACCAAGTATTAGTGTTAATGGATGATTTATAAAAGAAAGAGATAATCTTCCTGCTATGTTTAAATTTTTATCAATTTTTTGCATTTAAAGCCTTAGTTTAAAGGTTCAATAATTAGTTTAGAATACATACCAGGATAAATCACAGACTTTTTTTTATCAAATGAAATTTTTAAGATAAAAGAGTGAGTAACTGTATTTATACTTGGAATTATTGCATCAATACTACCAGTCGTTTCTAAAGATATTGAAGGTATATAAACTTTTACTTCTTGTTTTAGTTTGATTTTACTTAAGTTATTTTCTGAAATATCAGTTTTTATTTTTAAACTTGAAAGATCTGAAAGAATTAGTGCAGGGGCACTTGGCATAGACATCTCACCTGCTTTTATGGATTTTTTTATAATTAATCCATCATTAGGTGCTTTTATTTTTAAGTAGTTATATTGAAAATTTACTTCTTTTAGTTTTGCTTTTGCAATTAAAATCATATTTTTTATATTTAAAAGATTAAGTTCTAATTGCTCAAGGTCATATTTAGGAACTAAATCTTGTTCATATAATCTTTTATATCTATTGTAATTTACTTGAATATTGTTAAGTTTATTTTCTTGTATTTTAAGATTTAGCAAGGCTTCTTGTTTTGAAGAATCAACACTTGAAGAATCAATTTCATAAAGTAACTCACCTTTTTTTACAAATGAGCCTTCACTTACATATACTTCTTTTATAAAACCCATATTTCTACTTGTAATTACTTTTTCATTATCAGAAATTACTGTTCCTGATAACTCAATATTATTTGCAAAAATAAAAACAGATGAAATACAAATTATTAATATACTTTTTATCATTTTATTACCTTTAAAATTGTGTTATTTTCTACAAAACTATTTCCACTTATGAGATTTATTTTAGCAAGAGCTAAAGACTTTTCATATTTTGCAACTATTAGCTCAGCTTGTATATTTCTTAAACTTGCTTCTTGAGCTAATAAGTCTGTCATTGCTATTAAGTGATTTTTATACATAAGCTGTGATTGTTTATAAATATCATTTGCTAAAACAAGTGTTTCTTTCTTTTCTTTCAAAATTTTTTCTTTTGAATTTAAATCAAGAAGTGATTTTTTTAATTCTAATTTAATTGCTTCTTGTAATTTTTCATAATCTAAAAGAGATTTTTTATATTCTATTTGACTCTTTTGTTTTTCTATATCTCTAGTATTGTCAAAGATAGTATATTTTAGTCCTATTACTGCATTGTAATAATCTTTTTGGCTATCTAGTGTTAATTTATCATCATTAAAACCATATTCTAAATGCGAATAAATTGTAGGATAGTAATCAGCTTTTGAAATCTCTATATTTTTCTTTTTTGCCTTATTATTTATATTTTGCATTTTTAATTCATCTGCATTTTCTAAAGCTTTTTTATATAAGTTATCAAAATTTGAATCTTCTATTTCTATATATGTTAAGTTTTCTACATCGTTTATTTCATTTTTTGATGTTAGAAACTTAAGATAAGCAAGAGCAAGTTCAAACTTATTTTGTGCTTCTAGGTATTTTGCATTTATATTTAAGTTATGAACTTGGGCCTGTTTAACATCAATTTTTGTAATTAAACCTTCTTTATGAAAGGCATTTGCTGATTTAACTATAAAAGATATTGATTCTTTAGCTTTTTTTGAAGCTTGAATAAACTCTTTTGCTACTACAGCGCTATTATAAGCTTTTAAAACTTCATAAGATACTTGTCTTTTGTTTAGGTTATATTTTACTTCATTTGCTTTATGTTGAAGTTTTAATATCTCTTTTTGATTTGAAAGTTTGAACCCTGTAAATAATGGCACATCATAATTTAATTTTGTATTGAAGTTATTTCTATCTTTTGGATTGTTTAGATTTTCTGGTTGAACAGTTACTGCGTTTGGTCCTATATATTCAATTGCACCAAAATCATTAAAACTAGCCTCTCTTGAGGAAAGTTTTGAGTTAAAAACATAGCCTGCATGATTTGTTCTATTGACTTGTTCTTCAAATGAAAGTTTTCCATAAGAAAGTGCATTTACATTTTCTATGTTTACTTTTGCTAAATTAATATTTAATTTTTGTTTTTTTAAGTCTTTATTATTCTTAAAAGTAAGGGTTAAAGCATCATTAAAATTAATTGTTTGAGCATAAGTAAATGATGTAAGTAATAATGATAAGTATATCTTATGCATATTGAATTTTTCCTATGTATGTTTTTGTAAGATTATACAGTAAATAAGTAAAATATAGAGTCAAATCCTAGTTGTTTATTATTAAAAAAAGTTATATATCTACTTGTTATTTATATTATAAAATTTACTTATTTTAAATCTAAATAAGTTTCTTATATAAAGATTTATCTAATTAATATGTTAATGGTGAGCTAGTTGATGGAAGTAGAAGTAATAAATCTTTTGAATTCTCATTTGGAGTAGGGCAACTATAGGAGTTCCATCTGCTAAAGCTTATGGAAGAGTTTGCAAATATGAAAGACTTAAAAGTTGGTATGCAAATTCAAGGTGAAGATAAAGATGGCGAGCTTACTCAGATTATTATAAAAAAATTAATGACAAAGAAGTAACTGTTGATTTTAATCATCCCTTAACAGGAAAAGATTTAGATTATAAAGTGAAAATTGATTTTCTTCTTTAAATTTATATTTTAAATATAGCCCATCACTAAAGATGGACTTTTTTTATCTCTAATTACCAGACTCTATGCTTTTATTAACTAAATCTTGGGCTTCTTTAATTAGTAGTTCTAGATGTTTTTCATCTATAAAACTCTCAGCATATATTTTGTATATATCTTCTGTTCCTGAAGGACGTGCAGCGAACCAGCCATTTTTAGTAGTAACTTTAAGTCCACCAATACTTGCATTATTTCCACTTGCTTTTGTGTAAATATTTTCTATTTTTTCATTTGCTAAAATTTTAGATGTAATATCTTCAACACTAAGATTTTTTAATTTTGCTTTTTGTTCAAAACTAGCGGGAGCATCAACTCTCCTATAATAAGACTTTCCAAATCTTTCTTCAAACTCCTTATAAATTTCACCCGGGTCTTTTTTCAATTTTGAAGTTATTTCAGCTGCTAAAAGATTTAAAATAATTCCATCCTTATCAGTAGACCATACACTTCCATCTTTTCTTAAAAATGATGCTCCAGCACTTTCTTCTCCACCAAAAGCTAAAGTCCCATTGTATAAACCTTCCACAAACCATTTAAAACCTACAGGCACTTCAAAGAGCTTTTTTTCTAAAGAATTAACAACTTTATCAATCATTGAACTTGAAACTAAAGTTTTACCAACAGCTGCTTCTTCTCCCCAGTCTCTACTTGAAAATAGATACCAAATAACAACTGATAAATAGTGATTTGGATTCATAAGTCCTACACTTTTTGTAACAATCCCATGTCTATCAAAATCAGGATCATTAGCAAAGGCAATATCGTATTTTTCTGATAGTGCAATTAGTGATGACATAGCATATGGAGAAGAACAATCCATTCTTATTTTACCATCATGATCACAAGACATAAAAGAGAAAGTAGGGTCAATTTTCTCATTTACAATATCAAGCTCAATTTTATAGATATCTTTTATCTTTTTGTAAACTTCTAGTCCCGAACCACCTAAGGGATCAACTCCAATTTTAATATCAGCCTCTTTAATACTATTCATATCAATTATAGTGTTTAATGCTTTTACATAAGGTGTTATAAAATCATATAATTCTAAGAACTTAGATGTAAATATTTTATCTTTATCTATTGCTTTAACGTCTTTTAGATCGTTTAAAAGTATTTCATTTGCTCTATTTTCAATAAGAGAAGTTACATCAGTATCTGCTGGTCCACCATTTGGCATATTATATTTAAATCCCCCATCTGATGGTGGATTATGTGAAGGAGTTATAACAACACCATCATTTAAAACATTACTATTTTTATTTGATTCTAAAATAGTAAAAGATAAAATAGGAGTAGGTGTATATTCTTTATTTACTGCTATTTTACATGGTACTTCATTTGCTAGAAATACTTGCAATGCTGTAATTTGAGCAGGTATTGATAAGGCATGAGTATCTATTCCTATATGCATCACCCCTATAATTCCAGTTTTTTTTCTATATTCACAAAGTGCTTGAGTTATTGCTAAAATATGATTTTCATTGAAACTAGATTTTATTGAGCTTCCTCTATGTCCAGAAGTTCCAAAACTTACTTTTTGTGTTTGTTCTTTTACATCTGGTTCATTAGTATAATAAGCTTCTACTAATGCGTCTATATTTTCAAGTATCTCTTTAGGTGCTTTCTTTCCTGCTAATTCATGTACCAAGTTCAGTCCTTTTTTTAATTTAATTATTTTTAATTTTTAAAGCCCATCATTTGAAGGATTGGACTATGTCTTTTTATTTATTAAGAATAGGAGTTTAGATTATTTTTATTTCTCTATAGTATTATAGAATCAACTAACTCAAGAATACCATTATTTTCAACCAAATCATAGGCTCCTTCAGGTTCAAAAAATAAATAATCTTTTTCTGCTGCTTGAGGTGTTACCCGAATATAATCATTCGTAATTTCTTCTATACTCCAAATAAAACTACCTTCATTATTCGTTACATAAATTCCTCCATTACTTGTTAATGTATAATTTTCACTAAAATTACCATCAATTGTTTGGGCAAAACTCACTATACCATTTTCAAAACTTGTTTCAGCGTATGTCCAGCCATCTAAACCCCAATCAAATGCACCATATAATGTTTTACCATTTATCCATTCTTCAATAAAACCATTTTCAACTGAAATTAATGAGTTCTCATAAGAAGTTTGAGCATCAGAAAGATTATCAGCAAGAACAGCACCATCAATCGAATTAGCAGGATCTTTAGCTATAGATAACATTGTAGTCATTAATGTAGAAGTTGATAAATGATTTTCATCACTTGCAGGTAAATCTAATCGATTAGCCCAATAATTTAATCCACCTTCATCAGAGGCTCTTCCAAATACATTTACATAAACACTTTCAACAAATTGTGTTGAAGTAGTTCCTACTGGGAATCTTGCAGCAACTTCAGAAATATTTGTGTCAAAAAAATTATCTTGAATTTCAATTAGTGTTTTTCTACCAGCTTCTAATTCACTTACCCAATAATCTAATCCGCTTTTCTCTGGTGATCTTCCTAAAGCTGCTATATATAATTCTGCTATAGAGCTTTGATTTTCTGAAAAAGCCATGATACTTCCTTTTATTAATAAATTATTTAATAATTATATATTATTAAAGTTATTAATAAACTTATTTAGATGTTAAACTAAGTTATTTTATAAATTAGCTTACACAGTTATACTTTAAAGCATGAGTAGTGTTATTTTTTAATAATAAATTTTTATGTGAACATGGAGCATGCTAGTTTGGCTTATTTACTAAATTAAACCTTTTAAAGGGTTTAATTTAGATATTTTTTAGCTTAGCTCTAAGTTTTTAATAAGTTTACATTCTTTGATTATTAGACAACTTCTCAATGGTGTGTTTATTACCTATTGTAAGTATTTCTTTAGAGAGATGTTTTTTATCTTCAAGAAACTTATCAATATAGTACTTTAGCTTAGTATTTGATGTTGGTTCTTTTAGTTGAGTTATAAAACCTGGCATAATTTCAAACTGTACTTTTTGTTTATTCTCTTTTGTATCAACTAGTCCTGTTGATTTTCTGTATTGTTTTCCATCTATTCTTACATTCATATGAAGTATATTTCTGTATGTATAAATTGAAGCCAAGTTAAACTCCTTGTATATAAATAGAGTTTAGAAATGTAAAAGAACTTATGTATAAAAATCACGTTATTAACTTTACATCATATGCTATTAAGATTAAATTAGAAGTATCATTAGATAAAAGAGGGAATAACATAGTTATCTTCCTTTTATTGTATCTCTATTAACTAATTATTACTCATTTATAAATAACTCTTCTATTTCTTCAAATGTATCAATTGCCAATTCAAGTTCATTTAAATCTAATCCTGTTATAGGTCTACCATGAGCAGCATCATTTCTATAGTCAAATACTTTTGTTATCTTTACTACTTCTTTTTTACAAATACTTGGTTTATGATTTTCTTTTATATAGTTTTTAATTAGCTTTCTGATTGGTAAATGAAAAGGATTGTCATTAGAGGAACTTAACTTACTTATCATTTCTTCAACATCAGAATCTAAAGAGTCTTTATACGTTCTAAGAAACTTTTCTTTTAGAGTTTCTTTTGATGAATGTAACTTTATTACAATAAAAGTAGAAACAAAAGATTCGAAAGCACCACAGAAATCCAGTATTGACCTTCTAAAGTTATGTTGAAGTAAATGTAGTTTTGCAGATTCTAGAAGTTGTGTATGAAAAGGTTGTTCTGTAACAATTTGTTCATTCTTTAATATCTCAGATTCCAAATTTGGAATACCTGTAGTAATCTTGACAAACTCCAAGCTTTGTGTAAGTCTTTTTATAATTTCTTTTTTCTCATTGTATTGTGTGAATGTTATCTTATTAATATGTGAAGGTATTACATCAGGAATATCACATCGTTCATTATCTTTACGAATGTAGTCAATAAGTTTGTTAATAAGAATTACACTATCTTTAATATAAGAAGGATATATTTTATAGTTTTTATATAGTTTGTCACTTGTAGGTGGCAGATTCAAATCTGTGGTATATATACCTTTAATAAAAACTTGTAAGAAAGAGTTTTTGTAGAGTCCATTTGTATCCATCATACATTCAATGTTTGTTTCACCTTCTGATTCGAAAGAAGCATTAATATTACTAATGGTTTTATTTTCTAAAACGATCGTACCTTCTTTAAGTTTATAAGCACCCGCTGATATTGGTATATGAAATGGTAATTGAATATCTATAATAATAAAAGCATCATCAAAAGAGTTAAAAGTATTATGTCTTTGAATCTCTAATCTATCATAGTAGTCTATACTTTTTAAGTTTGAAATACCTTTGACGAATTTTGTTTCTTTGAAATAGAACTTACTTTTATCCAACTTGAGTTCTTCTATAAGAATCTTACAAGCTTTAACTTTACCTAGTAAAGTACTTATTTCTACTTCCTTAATACGTTTATTTATAAGAAGTGCTTTATCAGTTTCATTTCTGAAATGCTTTGAGAATAGCTTGAATGCATCATCGTATAGAGGTATTCCCAGTTCTCTTTTATTGTTTATTCTAAATGCAAAAAATATACGAGAAGCCTCTATACTGTTAGAATGATCTAATTCTATAAATTCCTTAACTTGTGATAGTAAAAGTTTATTATGTTTTTTATCACTAATTAGAGACATAGAAACAGAAGCAAGCCATTCAATTTCGTTATTTAATGATTGTGCTATCTTCATTTCTTCTTGAGTACCTTGTGCTCGTAACTCTGGTATTCCTTCTAGTGCTCTATTAAGATGATTTATATGTAGTGCAACTTTATTCCAGTCACCATCTTTCTTACTAGGAACAGTTAGTTGAGGATAATGAGTTGGAATGTGAATAGAAGATGAGATATTACAATCTGAATCTGTGACATTTAAGAAAGGAGGTTGCCCTCCCGTTTTAGTTAGAAGTTCTTTAAGATGATTTTCTAGTTCTTTAGGGAACCAAACTTTTCCTACAGCCATATATTACTCCTTATTTAAATATACAATTTTTTATACAAGGATACTCTAAAAACATTAGATTACAATTTTTAAAGCAGCTAATCCCATCACTTAAAGGACTGAGCTAGATTTCCAATAATCAACTGCCATCCATCAATTACAATAAAGAAGATGATTTTAATAGGTAGAGATATCATAACAGGTGGCAGCATCATCATCCCTAGACTCATTAAAATAGATGCTACGATAATATCTATTACTAAAAAAGGTAAGAATATTAGAAAACCTATTTCAAAGGCTGTCCTAAGCTCACTTACTATAAATGCAGGCATTAATAATGTTAAAGGAACATCATCAATATTTTTAGGATTTGGCTCTTTTTTAATACGGTAGAATAGGGCAATATCAGATTCTCTAGTATTTTTAATCATAAACTCTTTAAAAGGCTTAATTCCTCTTTCAAAAGCAAGTTCATAACCTATTTGTTCATTCATATATGGTTGAACCCCATCTTCCCATGATTTTTTTGCATATGGTTCCATGATAAATATAGTTAGTATTAATGCAAGTGAAATTACAATTTGAGTTGGAGGAGTTTGTTGTAATCCCATTGCTTGTCGTAAAAGAGAAAATACAATTACAATTCTTGTAAATGAAGTTACCATTAAAATCAGTGTTGGAGCTAATACAAATAGTGTTAAAATAATAGCAATATTGATTGTTTTTACAAACTGTGCAGGATCATCAAGACCTGCGACTGAAAGGTTTACAATAGGAGCTGTATCTTCTGCAAATACGTATACAGTAAAAAGTAATAATGTTAATAAAAGTTTCAAATATAATCCTATGTAATAATTAAAATCATAATATCAAAAAAATAGTTAGTTTCTACTTTTGATATATCCCATTTCATAAAGCTTATCGTATATTTTACTCACAATTTCACCCGCTGCTGTACCACCATGTCCACCATGTTCAACTAATACATTTACAACATATTTAGGATTTTTATATGGTCCATATGTTGTAAGCCATGCATGTGATCTTTGATAATATTTTAATTCGCTTTCTTTCATTCTTACTTTTTCAGATTGAGGAATACTAACAACTTGTGCTGTTCCTGTTTTTCCTGCAATTGTTATTTTAGAATTAATATTTTTTGTAGCGGTACCTTTAATGTGATGAGTTACATCATACATTCCACGTCTTAATATATTTAATTGTGATTCTGGTACTTTTAAATCTTCAGGCTCTTCATAATTAGCTTTGTAAAAATGTGGTTTTGGAAGTTTCCCTGTTGCTATAAATGCAGTGTATCTTGCCATTTGCATAGGAGTTACAAGCATATTTCCTTGACCAATAGATGTAATTACAGTTTCCCCTACATACCAAGGTTGTTTGAATTTTTTTTCTTTCCATAGTTTATTTGGGTTTACACCAAAGAATTCATTTACTTGATCAACACCTGTTTGTTTACCAAATCCAAATTTATCTAAAGTTTGAGATATTTTATTTATTCCAATTCTAAGACTTCCTTTATAAAAGAAGTCATCACAACTTTCTCTAATTGCTTTTCTAAAGTTTACTTTGCCATGCCCAAATCTTTTCCAACATCTAAAGTTTCTGTTTCCAATTCTTATAGAACCTGAACAGTTTACTGTGTAGTTTTCATCTATACCATTTTCTAAAAATGATAAAGCAACACCCATCTTTATAATAGATCCTGGAGGATATAATCCGTTGATAAGTTTATTTGTAAAAGGATGGCTAAGATCATTTCTCATTACATTCCACTCTTTTACAGAAATACCAGAAGCAAAGATATTATTATCAAACTCAGGCATCGAAGCCGCTGATAATATTTCACCATTATTCGCATCCATTACAATTATTGCACCACTTTTTTTACCAAAAATTTCTTGTATATATTTTTGTAATTCAATATCTAATGATATTTTAATACTATTATCAATAGAAGGTTCTTTTTCGTCAATTACTGCGATTTCTTGATTTAAAGCATTTACTTTTATATCTTTATAGCCAATTTCACCCTGTAGTTTTTCATTATAAAATTTTTCTAAACCATTTTTACCAATAATTCCATTATGTGCTGAAAGTTCATTTTTTAAAATATCTAATCTTGAGGCTTTTCCTACATAACCAATCACATGAGAAGCTGCTTTTCTATAAGGATAAAATCTTTTTACAGCTGATTCTATTTTCATACTATTTTTTGATGCAAAAAGAGTATATTTAGGAAAAAAATCTTCATAAGGGATATAATCAACTATTTTTACGTAATCATGATTATAAGCTGAATTCTCTCTATTGTATGCCCTTAGTAGTTTTTTCTTTTCAAAATCAGGAAAATGCTTAATTATTAAATCAATTGCTTTTTCAAGTTTATCTTTGTTCTTTTTTGAATTTAAATGTGGCTTGATTAAAATCGAAAACCCCATTTGATTTACAGCAAGTTTTTTACCATTTCTATCTTCGATAATTCCTCTAACGGGAATTTTCTTAACTCTACTAATATAATTTCTTTTTGATAATTCTTCATAATATGTATTTGATTTTATACTTAAAAAGTATACTCTAGAAAGTAGAGTTATCATAATTACAATAATGAATAAAAATATAATGTTTAGTCTATTAATCAAATAAATACTCCAAAAAATAATAAGTCAATGATGATGTTTACAAATATTATAGCAATAAAACTATCAGACATTCCAATTGTCATAACCCATATTAAAAATACTCCAAGATAAAAGATTAATATATAAATATATTCATTCAACTTGTTAAAAGACATCATCCTATCAATATTTGGAATAATAAATATATAAATAAATAATGATAATAAAGTTAAAGACAAAGGCTTTAAACCAGAGTTTATTTCAATAAAAATAAATGTAAAAACAACAAAAATGAGTGAATATAGATATTTTCTTTTAAGACATACATAAAATGATATAAAAGTAATACCTGCAATCATAATCAATAAAAAATGTATAGAAGATATTGTATTTATAGTAATAATTACTAATAATAATGTGAATAGAAAAATTGGATTATCTAAATTGTTTCGAGTCATATAATATAATACTTCTTATAGTTTATCGCGATTATATTATAAAATTTCTTATATTCATATCAATTTAGTTTAAATTTTTCTCTTCATAACTATCTTTAAATTCTTTATTTTTATTAGACAAGTCATATATAAAAGAGAATATTTCGGCAACAGCTTTATACATACTTCCTGGTATTTCTTTTTCAATATCTATTTGAGATAAAAGTTCAACTAAATCTTCATCTTTTTTAATTGGAATATCATGTTCATTTGCTAGTTTTATGATGTTTGAAGCAGTTTCTCCTTTTCCTTTAGCTATAAGACTTGGAGCACTGTCTTTTTCCATATCATATTTTAAGGCGACTGCTTTTACAACTGGGGCTTGCGCTTGTTCTATATTTTTATCTTCCATTTTAAGCCCTTATATCGACACTTGTTGTATTTTGATTATTGTAAGGATTTACAAATACATCAGTTTTTTTCTCTACTTGTGTTTTTTCACTTTCTTCTTTTAAGTCTAATAGTTTAATATTTACAGGAATTAAATCTACATCATTTAGAGCTTTTTTCAAGTTTATAAGATTATCTTTTACAGCTACTTTAAAATGTTCTCTTTGCGCATGAATAGTTAAATCAATTTTATTTTTGTCATACATAGCTAGCATTAAATCAACTTTTCCAAAATCTTTTAGTGTTAGATTAATCTGACAATAAAACTTTTCTTCATCAACTTTTTTCATATTTATAGAGCCATCTTCAAGCATATCCCATAAAAATGGAACATATACATTATTTGAATTTCCCGTATGAGATAAAAGTTGATGATAATCTATTTGTGTTAGCATTTTATCAACTTGTTTAAACATCTCTTGTGATTTTGGATCTGTTTTTGAAGCTAAGTCATCTTGCATTTGTAATAAAACAGATTTCATATCATTTGAGATTTGACTTGTTTCATTTTTTACTGGATTTTGGCCTAGATTTACATTTACAATATTCTCTTTTAAAATATTTTCAATTTTATCTACAACTTTTAATAAATTGTTTTGTATATTGGAGTTATTTTGATTTGATGATAAGTTTGTAATGTCATCTTTTAGTGACATTAATAAAGTTGATAGGTTTGAAGTGAAATTATTTGTAAAAGTACTTATATTATTTGCAATATTTGTTTGTAAATTAGAAATTGGGTTTTCTACTTTTGTAAAAAGTGTTTGTATGTTTTCTAGTTTTGAAATTACTTGATTTAAAGTTTTATTATCTATATTGGGCAAATTAGATAACTCAGTTTTTAATTGTCCCAAGTTTTGTTTTAAGTTATCAATCAATGAACTTTTATCATTTACTATTGTTTGGGAATTTAATACTTTTTGTTCTAAATTTGTAATTTCGCTAGCAATATTTTTTAGATTTAAAACAAGTGTTGAAATATTATTATTTGTATTTGCTGCATTTTTAATATCATTAGAGTTTATTAGTTGATTAAGTAGGGCTTTAGGCTCAATTAATTTATCGTTTTTTGTAAATAAGTCATTGGTTTTAATCAAGGAATCAATTTGAGATAGAAGATTCTTTGTTTGATTTTGAGGGTTATTATTTAAAACTTCATTTTTTATTTGTACTAATAAGTCTTTAGTTTGGGTATTAATCGCATTTTTACTTTCTAAAACTTGAGGGTTTTGTGATTGTGTATTTTGGATTTTTGATTCAACAAGAGAACCCTTACTTATTAAAGAGCTTAATTGATTTGTTAAGTTGGATAAGTTTTGTGTTCCTTTATCTGCTAAGGATGTGCTTAGGTTTTGTAATAATGAAACTAAACTTTTCATATTTGATGCTTGATTTGTACTTGATATTTGAGTATTTGGTTTCACTAATTTAGTAATTAAATCACTAATTTGTTTAGCCTGAGGAGAATTTATATCTTTCATAATATTTTGAATTTGATTTAGTAGTTTATCAAGTCCTACATTTAAACCTGTTCCTTTTTGAGTGTTTTGAGCAATTTTTGATTCAAGAAATACTCCTGATTTTCCTAATTGTTCTTTTAAACTATTTGCATCTAGATTTTTTATATCTTTTAAAAAGTTTTCTAATAATGGCTTGAATTTAGCAAGATTACTATTTGAATCTATTTGATTTAAAAGTGTTGTTGTTGATTTTGAGAAAGAACCTAAATCTTTAAATAAAGAAGAGTTTTTTATCATATTCTCAATTGTTGAGTTTGATTTACCTCCACTTTTTACTTGATCAAATAAATTTTTCAATACTTCACTAGCAGAGTTAGATTTATTCTGCGGCATTTGTTGAAGTGTTTTTGTATCAGCTTCTTTAAGTACAGTTTTAAGAGCTTTATTATCTTTTGGAATAAGTATATTTAATAATGGATTATCTGCAACTAACATAGAAGAAGTATATCATAAAATATAAAGTTAAAAAAGAAATAACTCTTAAATTTACTATTAGAATATATAAGAGTATTTTTAATACAATATAAAAATGAAATTATTCTAAGGTAAATAGATGAAGTTTGATGTTGCAGTACCAATTGATGGTTTTAAAGATGAAAAAGAATTTATTTTCACTAAAGTAGATGATTTCTTTTCTACAATTACAGCAGTTGAAAGCCAAAAAGAAATAAGACTTATGAACTTTGGAGCTTTGAAAAAAGTAGCATTCACTTTACCTGAAGAGTTTATGAAAAAATTAGAAATCGCTAGTTTTGATGATATCTCAATATATTATGTGTTTGTTCTTCAAGGGGTAAATACAGAAAATTCTTTAAATACTTTCTCTCCTATAATTCTAAATAATAAAAATCTAAAAATGGGTCAAATTCATTTAGATTCTTCTATGTTAGGCTTAGAACTTTTTGATCAAATACTTCCTAAATTCTAATTTAATATCTTTCTTTTTCACTTTATGTTAATATATTGTGATTTTTATTAGGGAGTTACTATGATTAGAGTTTTTTTATTATTATCAATTGGTGCAACATTATACGCAAATTCGGACTATGTTCCTTTTAGTAAGTTTTCTAAAAGTGACCAAATAAAGTATAACTTTAATAAAATTGAAGTAGATTATAGTAAAAATATTAAAATTGGAAAACCAATAGTTCAAGAAGTTACTAAGACTAAAGAAACAAACTTAGTAGTGGAAAAAGAACAAATACATCAACCTGTAAATGAAAAACAATTAGAAAAAGAAACGTCGAAAAATAATACTATTCAAAAAACAAGATATAACAAAGATATATTATACTCTGCAAGATTAACATACTCTCCTCTTAGCACTAAGTTAGATGATTTAGAAAAAGATAATTCTACTTTGTATGAGCCTAGTGGGTCTGTAAGTTTTGGAAATCATAAAATTGAAGCTAATTATTTTAAAAGTGAAAATGGTTTTTTCTCAGATCTTTTAAATACAGAAACTATTTGGTATAAATTAGCTTATAAACATAATTATAAAAATGTAAATTTTGGTCTTGCATTTAATCATTTAATTTTTGATACTGATTTATTTTCAAAAGAAAAGGAAACTTTTCCTTCTTTAGAAATAGATTTCAAAAACAGTTTAGATTACATTGATTTTGAATATGGAGGTTCTGTAGGAATAGGAAATAATATTGACTATTCATATGAATATTTCTTTAATATAAATATTAAACCATCTATACATAGTGATGAATCTTTTGTTGTTGGGTATAAAAATAGAACATTTAATATTAAAAATATAATTAATGATGAATTAAAAGTTGAATTTGCTGGGCCATTTATTGGTGTTAATGTAAATTTCTAAATTATATAAATATTACAAAATGCAATAATTTCATATAGTATAAAAAACTTTTAGCTATAATTATGCTAATTATAATAAAAAGGTTTATACATATGGAAGAAGTAGTAATTTGGCATAATCCTAGATGCTCAAAATCTAGAAATGCTTTAAATTTATTAGAAGAAAAAAATATTGATTCAAAAGTTTTTGACTATTTAGAATCTAAACCTACTAGAAAAGAAATCACAAATATTTTAGAACTATTAAGTATAAATGCTAAAGATCTCTTACGAAAAAGTGAAACAATTTATAAAGAATTGAATTTAAAAGAAGAGAATGATGAAAATAAAATCATTGATGCAATGGTAGAAAACCCTATACTAATAGAGCGACCTATAATTATAGATGGAGATGAAGCAGTAATTGCAAGACCAATTGAAAATATGGAGTTATTATTAAAGAAATACATGTAAAACAACTAAGAATTAGATATATAAGAGTTTCAGAAAAATTCTTTACTAGAACTGTATCTTTATTAAAATTAGAGAATTTTGACCATGAAAAATTTAAAATTAGAACATTAAAGAATTATGAAGATTTTAAAAAAGCTGAAGAAATGGAATTATACTCTCCTTATATGACTGACATAAAAAATTTTATTGAGAAAACTATGATGTTTGTAAATGAACACTCAAAAACTTTTGAAGATGAAAGAGCTATTTTATTAAAAGATGCAAATCTTTTACAAAAAGAGAAGAATAACCAATCTTATAGTAAAGATAAACATAAAAACAATAAATTTAATGATGAATACTAATGGCCAAAGAAGAAGAATATAAAACCTTCAAGCTCTCAGGTGTTATAAAAAAAGTTCTTTATACAAATGAAGAAACAAAATATGTAATTGCTGTTTTAGAAAACAATCAAAAGATTTGTGGTGCTTATTTTGACACAGATATTGAAAAAATTGTTGGAGAAGAAGTTGTATTAAAAGGGAATTGGACTACTCATAAGAAATATGGAGTTCAATTTGAATTTGATACCTTAGAGTTAAAAGAAGCAGAAATGTTCTTTTTTCTTACAAAAATAGTAAAAGGTGTTGGCAAAAAATTTGCTAAAGAATTATTAGAAGAATACAAAGAAGAAGAGCTAGTAAAAATACTAAATGAAAAACCTGAAGAATTATTGAAATTTAAAGGAATAAAAGAAAAAAAACTTAAAATGATTGTCTCTTCTTGGCAAAAATTTAAACATCTACGTGAACTTGGATCTTTCCTAGCAAAATTCGGAGTGACTTCAAACCTAATTACTAGAATATATTCTAGTTTAGGTGAAGTTGATAACCTAATAGAAAAAATTAAAAAAAACCCATACCTTCTAATAAACATAAAAGGAATAGGTTTTAAACGTGCAGATGAGATAGCAAAAGCTTTAGGAATAGACCCTTTCTCTGAGTTTAGAATAATGGCATGTTTAAATTACACTCTACGAGAGTACTGTGATAATAATGGTAACTCATCTATTGATAAGTTTCATTTATATAAGCTTTTAGATGATTCTTTAAGGTTTAATGATAAAAATGATTTATACGAAGAATCATTAACTAAAATGTTAGTTGACGAAGATATTTTTGTAACAAAAGAAAATCGTTATGCACCTTCTATTCTTTATTATGCAGAAAAAAGAATTTTAGAATTTTTTCAAAGAAGAGAAAATGAACTAAATCGAAAAATTATTGCTTCTTTTGATGATTATCTAGTAAAAAAGCAACTAACTTTAGGTTTTGAATTGAGTACCGAACAAAAAAAAGCAGTAGAGTTGATAAATGAAGGTCATAATACACTTTTTCTGATTGGTTATGCTGGAACGGGTAAATCAACATCTAGTAAAGCAATCTTACAGTTACTTGAAGAAGTGGTTTCTTATGATGATATTATTACTATTGCTTTAAGTGGAATAGCAAGTCAGCGGATTTCTGATACAACTGGATATAATTCTGCAACTATTCAATCTCTTTTAATGAAATATAAAGAGAAAGATTTTTTTCCACATAAGGTTATTTTATTAGATGAAGCATCAATGGTTAATTCTGTTACCTTTTATCAAATTATCTCAAAAATTGATGATGATACCGTTTTTATTATCGTAGGTGATGATGGTCAATTACCTGCAATTGGTGCAGGAAATATATTAGCTGATTCAATAAAGTATGACTTAGCTCCAGTTTGTAAACTAACAAAAATTTATCGTCAAAATGAAAATCAAGCAATAGCAGTTATTGCAAATGATATAAGAAAGGGTGAAGTCCCTAAATATGACCAAGAATATGAGGATTTTAAGTTTGTGAATGTTTCTATTTCAAACTACTATTCACAAAAAAATTCTAATTCTTCAAATGAATTTGCAGATATTAGAGGTGAAAACTCAGAACATATTTTAAATAATATATTAAATATTTCTGCAACGTATATTCAAAATTATTTTGATTTAATTAAAGACAAGAAAATAAATAAAGCACTAACTTTATTTCAAGTAATTACACCAATGAAAGGTGGATTATTAGGTGTTGAGAACTTAAATATGCAGCTTCAAAAACTTTTTAATCATACAAAAGGTAAGGCATATTCTACCAAACTTTATGAGTATAAAATTACAGATAAAGTAATACATATTAAAAATGAAAATATGAGATCTCAGACTATGACTATGTATAAAAGTGGTTCAAGTGATTTTATAGAAAAAAGAGTTTTTAATGGTCAGTTAGGGCTTATAATAAAGCTAGATTTTGATGAAAATAAGTGTATTGTATTATATCCAAATGATGATATGGTAGTTTTTTATGACTTTGATACAATTGCATCATTATTGTCTTTAGCATATTGTTTAACTATTCATAAAACACAAGGGATGGAGTATGAAAATGCATTAATTCCAATGAGCTTTTCTCACTATATCATGCATAATACAAAACTACTTTATACTGCAATTACAAGGGCAAAGAGTATGTGTTTTATTGTAGGAGAAGAGGAAGCTTTTGTAAGTGCATGTAAGAAACTTGAGATTACTATACGCGAATCGGTTATAAATGATTTATTATCTAAGGCCGCAATTAAAAATAAACTAATAGATATTTAACTAAAATTCAAGCAAATCTTTAGTAATATAACTAAAATTTTTAAGAGGATTATATTTTATGATTACGTGGATGCAAAGACATAAAAGATGGCTTGTGATTACAATTTGGATAAGTACTATTGCGTTTGTAGGAGCAGGTTTTGTTGGCTGGGGTTCTTATGAATTTGGAAAAGAGGGCGGAACTGTAGCAGTTGTAGCTGATAGAGAAGTTTCTGTTGAAGAATATCAAGAAGAATATTCAAGTCTTTATGATCAATATGCAAGATTATTTGGTAGCACATTTAACAAAGATATGGCAGATAAATTAAACTTAAGAGATCTTGCTTATAATCAAGTTATTCAAAAGAATTTAATTTTAACTTATGCTGATTCTTTAGGTTTAGATGTAACAGATCAAGATATCGCTAAAGAATTATTAAAATATAATGCTTTTATGAAAGATGGGAAGTTTGACAAACCTACTTATGTTAATGTTTTATCACAAAATAGAACTACACCTGTTAAATTCGAAGAGTCATTAAAGAGAAATATTTTATTACAAAAAGTTCAATCATTATTTGAAATTAAACCAAATAAAAATGAAATAGAAAATTTAAATAAGTTATTATTTGTAGAGGATGATATTACTTACAAAATCTTAAGTATGAAAGATATTACAGTATCTCCTACTGAAACAGAATTAAAAGAATATTGGGAAGCAAATAAAAATGCATATATGTCAGAAGTTTCATATATTTTTGAAACAAGTGAGGTTCCAGTAGTCTCTGCAAATTCTAGTGAAGAAGATATTTTAAAACATCATAGTAAATTTAAAATTGATTATAAAAAAGAAGATGGAAAAATTAAATCATTTGATGAAGCAAAAGCTGAAGTTATAAAAGAATTAGATAATAAATTTACTAAAAAAGAAGCATTAAAAAAATATCTTAAAATAAAGAAAGCTGAAGAAACATTAACTTCATCAAGTACTTTGGATGAAAGTAAACTTCCTTATAGTTCTGAAAATAATAAGCAAATCATTGATGCAAAACCAGGTGATTTATTAAAACCATTCTTAGATGGTGATAAGTTTGTTATTGTAAAAGTTTTAGCAAAAAATGAATCTAAACCTTTATCTTACGAAGATGCTTTAGAAAATGTGAAAGTTTCATATGAAAAAGTTGCTAAAGCTAAAAAACTTGATGAACTAGCAAAAACAGAATTAGAAAATTTTGTTGGAACAGATGTTAAAGGTGTATCAAGACAATCAATAGATAAAATTGTAGGTTTACAGCCACAAGAAACTGCTGATTTTTTAAGCCAATTATTTTCATTAACAACAAAAACTGGTACAATCAAAATAAATGATAAAGTTGTATTATTTAGAATAAATAATTCTAAATTAGGAACTTATGATAAAGCAAGAGATGAATCTGTAAAAAGCACTATTGTACAATTACAAAGCGAAGAATTAATGAATAATCTTGTAAAAAGATTAGAAAATAAATACGAAGTACAGTCATCTATACAAACAAAGGAATAACAATTGAATAATACTCTTTTAGCAATTGATATTGGTTCATGTTCAATAACAGCAGTTATTGCGAAGCATGATTTAGAGTCTAATATTAATATCCTTGGTACTGCTGTACAAAAGAGTGAGGGTGTTAATAAAGGGATAATCATAAATATAGAAGAGGCTTCAAAAGCTATTAAAGACGCAATTAATATAGCAAAAAGAAGTACAACTGAAGTTATTGACACTTCAGTTGTTTCTATTTCAGGTTCTTATACAAAAAGTATTAGAAGTTCAGGTTCTGTAAATGTTCCTAATGGCCTTATTACTGAAACTGAAATTAACCAAGTAATGCAAATGGCATTATATAACGCCACTATAGTTCCTGAATATGAAGTAGTTCATGTTGTACCTATTTTCTTTAAAGTTGATGATTCTGTTGATGTTGATAATCCTCTTAACATGAATGGTTCTAGACTTGAAGTTTCTGTGTATATAGTAACTGCAAAAAGAACAGCTCTTACAAATATAAAATCAGCTCTTAAAATATCAGGTGTTGATGTAACACGATTTGTGTTAGATGGTTATGCATCTGCCATTTCTATATTGGACGAACAACAAAAGAAGTTTGGAGCAACTGTAATTAATATAGGTTCTACAACTACAGAATTTGTATGTTATAAAGGTAATTCATTAATTTATAATGGATTTATTCCTGTTGGTTCAAATCATATAACAAATGATTTATCTGTAATGCTTCATACTCCACCAGCAGCTGCTGAAAAAATTAAAACAGAATATGGTTCTTTAACAAAAGATTATTCTTCAGCAACAGATTTAGGTGTAACTAAAGTTAAAATACCTAGAATTGGAGATGAAGAAATGCATTCTGAAATTGCATTAAATCGTATCCAAACAATAATCCATGCAAGAATTGAAGAGATATTAATACTTGTAAAAAATCAGTTAAAGAAAAGTGGAATTTTAGATAATGTTGGTTCTGGAATTGTAATAACAGGTGGTATGAGTAATTTAGAAGGTATTAAAGCACTTGCTATAAAAATCTATGATGGTATTCCTATTTCTTTATCAAATCCTAAAAATATTGAAAATGGTTATATGAGTTTTGATGATCCTAAGATGTCTACAATTGTAGGCTTACTTGTATACTCTTTAGGAATTAATAGAAGTTACGAATTAGACTCAAGTAAGAAACTAATGAAACCAGTTAAAAAACAGGCTATTGCTGAAGAAAAAGCAATAAACAATAATTCAATTAATACTAAATCTGCTTCTAATAAACATAGAGAAGATTTAAACTTAAAAGATGACCCCACAATTTTAACACCTTTACGAAAAGATAAGAAAAAAGGTGTTTCAAAATTCTGGAGTAAAGTATCGGAGTGGTTTTAATGGATAACTTATTTAAAGTGGATGATATAAAAGTGGATATGCCAAATAAAGTTTTATCAGATAATGTAGCTAAAATTGCAGTTATTGGTGTTGGTGGTGGTGGTTGTAATATGATTAACCATATGATTAAAGAAGGTTCTCATAAAATCGATTTAATCGCTGCAAATACTGATTTGCAAGTTTTACATATTTCAAAAGCACCTAAGAAAATTCAACTTGGAATGAAATTAACAAAAGGTTTAGGCGCAGGAATGAAGCCAGAAATTGGTAGAGATTCTGCAGTTGAATCATATGAAGATATCAAATCTGCACTTAAGGGTGCAGATATTATCTTTATTGCTGCTGGTCTTGGTGGTGGAACTGGAACTGGTGCTGCTGCTATTATTGCAAAAGCTGCAAAAGAAATCGGTGCATTAACTGTTTCAGTTGTTACAAAACCATTTACATGGGAAGGTAAGAAACGAGCAGGTTTAGCAAACCTTGGCCTTGAAGAACTTAAAAAAGTATCAGATTCAATTATTGTAGTGCCAAATGATAGGTTATTAGAAATTATTGATGAAAATGTTGGAATGAAAGATGCTTTCAAAATTATTGATAATATTCTTTTCCAAGCAGTAAATGGAATGTCTGAGGTTATTTTAAATCCAGGTAATTCAGATATCAATACAGACTTTGCTGATGTTAAAACAATCATGCAACATCGTGGTATGGCTTTAATGGGAATTGGTAAAGCTAAAGGCGAAGATGCAGCACAAAGAGCATTAGAAGATGCTATTGACTCTCCTTTACTTGATAAAGTATCACTAAATGGTGCAAAAGGTATTTTAATACATTTTAATATCCATCCTCAAGTATCCTTATTTGCTATTAATGATGTTATGGGAACTATTAATGATAGAATGGATTCAAACGCAGAAATTATTTTTGGAACAACATCTGATTCTACACTTGAAACAGATGAAGTTAAAATTACAATTGTAGCAACTGGTTTTGAATCTAAAAATGATGAACACGAAGAACCTAGTGAAAATACAGAAGATGGAACTCAAAATACTATGTCTTCTGCCGATGACAACTATTTAGATGTACCACCTTTAATGAGAGATTACGTAGTACAATATCAAATTTAAACTACTAAAAAAATGAAGAATTAATCTTCTTCATTTTTTTCTATAATTACAATATCGAATGACGTTTGTTGAACAACTAATGCTTTTGTATCTGGAACTACTGCTAAATTATTAATATTTTTAATCTTTACTTTATATGTTTGTATTTCTTCCTCTAATGCTGCTATTCTTTCATTTAATTGTAAAATTACATCAACACCTGCTAAATTAACTCCAAGCTTTCTAGTTAGCGTTAAAACGTATTTAATATGATCTATATCTTTTTGAGAATAAAGTCTTATTTTCCCATTTGTTCGAGAAGGTGTAATTAATCCTTCTCGTTCATATTGTCTTAATGTTTGAGGATGAATATCTAAAATCTCTGCAACAGCCGAAATTAAAAAAACTGGTTCAATATAACTATTTGTTTCCATTCATCAATCCTTTTAATTTTCAGGAAGTTTCTCTTTTAGAACTTCAACTAAGTCTTCATCTAAGTCTTCAACTTTAGGTAATATAATATTTGCTTTTAAATATAAATCACCTTTAACACCAGCTTTTCTATTTAAAACTCCAAGCTCTTTAACTCTAAACTTTTGATTTTGTTTAGTATTTTGAGGAACTTTTAATGTGATATCTTTATGAATTGTTTTGATTTCAACTTTTCCACCAAATAAAGCTATTTTTAAAGGGATGTCAAATTTCTTAATCAATGTATCATCTTCTCTTTCATATTCAGGAGAAGGAGCAACATTGATTTTTAAAATTAAATCTCCTCTTTGTCCTTGGTAAGATTTACCTTTTCCTTTTGCTCTAATTTTTTGGCCATCTTGAATTCCTTCTGGAATTTTTATGTCAAATGAGTCATTATTTAATGTTACGTGTTGCTTACCACCTAAAACCGATACATCAAATGCAATAGTAAGTTGAGCACTTGTATCTAAATCTGGTTCGTTAAAACCACCAAATCCACCTTGTGAGAAGCCTCCTCCTCCAAATCCACCAGCACCTTGACCAAACATTTGTCTTAAAATATCATCTAAATCAGCATTTGAACCTTGTCCTCGTGCAAAGTCGTGGAAATTTTGATCTCCAAACATTGAGTCACCATGTTGGTCGTATTGTAATTTCTTTTGATCATCACTTAAAACTTCATATGCAGCATTTAATTCTTTGAATTTTTCTTCTGCATCTTTATCTTTATTTACATCTGGATGGTATTTTCTTGCTAATTTTCTATATGCTTTTTTAATTTCATCTTTTGATGCATTCTCACTTATTTCTAATGTTTCGTATAAACTTTTAGCCATTTTTTTTCCTATGGTATTTTAATATATATGTTAATTTTTAAATGTATTATATCTAAAACTTGAGTCTAAGTCAATCAAGGTTGTGAATATTTTTAGCAATTATATCTGTTAATTGATAATTTAATAGAAAAACTTTAGTGTTTAAGCCTTATTTTCTATGTATTTAGTTAGGATTTTACCAATTAAAGAAATAGGTATTATAAATGTTTAATAAAGATGAGTGGACACAAAATGAGTTATATAAATATTCAAAAGAGTTAGAAGAAAGTAATATTCAAGTTGTTCTTATTGATACTATTTTAAAGCCACTTGATAGAATAGAAACAATTACATATAATCCTTATGAAATGAATTTAATGCCAAAAGGTTCTGTTTTTGTCTTTTATTGTGATACTGGAAAAACTACAAGAGAGAGATTGTCTTATTATAAAAAGAAATTTCCTGATTATAAATGTATTAGTTTAAGAGGAGGAAGAGGGTACTGGCGACCTAATTATCAGCTACTTGATGAAATGGATAAAAATGTCTAAAATTGAAGAATATGATTATGTAATTATTGGTGCTGGAATTGCTGGAAGTTCTACTGCATATTTTTTATCTAAATATTCAGCATCAGTTTTACTTCTTGATAAAAATGATAAAGTAGCTTTTGGTGCAAGTGGTGCAGCTGGTGCTTTTTTGTCACCATTATTAGGTAAGCCTAATAAATTTAAAGACTTAATAAGAAAAGCTTTAAACTTTTCTACTTCTTTTTATAAAGAAGTTAATAGTAAATCTTTTACAAATGATGGAGTATGTAGAATTCCTAAAAATAATGAAGATAGAGAAAAGTTTAATTCTTATAAACCTTATATGGATTTTGAATATAAAGAGTTAAAAGATGGATATTTTTTTGATATTGGTTCGTGGATTAACCCTTCTGAAATTTGTGAATTACTAACAAAAGATATTAAACAGAAGTTAAACTATAATGTAATTTCAATAGCTAACGAAAATGAATCATGGCTTTTAAACAATGAAATTAAAGCTAAAAAATTAATACTTTGTACTGGTGCTAATACAGAATTAATCAAAGAAAAATATTTTGATATAAGAGCTGTTTGGGGACAAAAAATAGATATTACAACAAGCACTTGCGTTGATTTTAACTACCATAAAGAGTGTTCACTCTCAAAAGCTTTTAAAACTAAAGAAAAAGATTTATATAAAGTGTCAATAGGTGCTACTCATCATAGATTTAACTGTGATAAGAGTATTTGTAATTATTGTGTAGAAGTTGCAAACCTGAATAAAGATTGTTCTAAGTGTTATACAAAAGATATTACAGATAAGGATTCACTAGAATTAATAGCTAAAGCAAATGATATTATGAAATTAGAAGATGTAAATGTTATAGATGTTAAAATTGGAGCAAGAGCTTCAAGTACTGATTATTTTCCAATGATTGGGAGACTAATTGATTCAAAAAAAAGTTTTGATAAATTCCCTCATCTAATAAATGGAACACATATAAAAGAAGAGATGTTAGATAAAATAGAAAACCTTTATGTTTTAAATGGTGTTGGCGGAAGAGGTTTTGTATTATCCCCTTATTTAGCAAATGAATTAGTTGAAAATATAATAAATAATAAAAAAATTGAAGACACAATATCAATATATCGCTTATTTAAAAGATGGGCAAAGAAACAAAAAAGTAGAAAATCTTAATTAAAAATAATTATAAGAATAGGAATACAATTAATGGCAAATATTTTAAAAATAGTTTTTTTAGCAATCATAGGTTTTGGTATATTAGTATACTTAACTGCTCCTAAACAAGCGAGTAAAGATACAAAAATCGATAAAAGTATGAAGTTAAACACTTCTTTATTTCCAAGTCATTTTGAGGTTATTGGTGTTGGTGGATATATGAAAAAGAATGATTTATTTAAAAATGCAAATAGAAAATATATTATTGTGTTAAACCATGATGCACTATCTCTTATAGAGCCTTTAAAAACTGTGGATAGAAAAGATATAGTATTAGTTGCTAATATCTCTAAAACTCCATGGTTTATAAAAAAATTAGCAGTAGATGGAAAACTTGAAGAATTAAATATAAATTCTAATATTCCTATGGTAAATGATTCAAGTGGAAATTTTACTAAATTACTTAATATTACAGATGATACGCAAACTAAATATTTTATTTTTAAGATTAATGAAGATAATTCAATAGTTAAGTTAAAAGAAGCAGAAGTAAAAAAAGGTGCCTTAGAGTTTGGTATAACAAAAGAAGAAGCTAATAACTATATTGGAACACTAATTTCTAATCTACTATAGTGATAAAATTATTTATTTTACAAAAACTTGAATTTGAAGTCTAATAATGCTAAGATTTAATTATTAAAACAATTATAATTTTTCTTTTGTTTCTAAAGGCTTCAACATATGAATATATTTAAATCAAAAAAGTTATATGGAATACTTTTAATTCTTATTACTTTTTTAATGTTCTTTCTTATAAACTCCATTTTGGTATTTTTCGATAATACTGGAAAGGTAGAAAAAAAAATAGCAACAAATTTTAAATTTTTACAAAAAGAGAATAAGCCTATTGTTCTTTTATATTTTGGATACACTTATTGTCCAGATGTTTGTGTTTTAGCTTTAAATAGACTTAATCAACTCTACTCGGAAGTTGATAAGAATAAGGTTTCTATATATTTTATAAACCTGCTTGATGAAGTATCCTCTAAAGATACAAAAGATTACGTTCATTCATTTAACAAAAACTTTAATGCAATTGTACTTGATAAAAAGGAACTTTTAAATGTTACGAGTCAATTAAAAGTAAGCTTTTCTAAATCAATATTTAATAAAGAAGAAATGAATCATTCAAGTTTTTTATACCTTCTAGAAAAAAAAGAAGACAAATATTTACAAAAATATGTATATCTAAGTAATTCATATGATTTTAAGATGATTACTAATGATATATCTAATATATTAAAGGATGATTAATGTTAGAAAAATTATTTACTTTTTTCCCAATGTCTAGAAAATTAGATGTAAAAATAAAAGATGCATTGACTGTTGATTATATTAAAAGCGATAAATATATATTAATACTTTCTATTGTCTTATTTGTAATTATTACAGCAGTTTCCTCTATTCCATATAATACTTATGCAATAGGTATTGTAAGTGGTATACCATTGTTATTAATTACTTTTATTTCATATAAGTTTTTTAAAGGTACTGCCGTTTCAAGAATAGTTGCAGGTATTGTTTTAATGAGTTATCCTTCAATTATGATTATCCAAAATATGGGAATGATTGAAATGCATTTTGGATACTTTATCTTAGCTGCGGCATTAACTGTATATAAAGATTTAACTGCAATATTAGCTGCTACGGTTACAGCTGCACTTGGGCATATTATATTTACCTTTATTCAATTAAATAAAATAGATATAAATGGTTATCAACTGATGTATTTTAGTTATGGATGTAGTTGGGAAATTACAATCTTACATGTTGTGATGTTTGCAATTGAAGTGGTTTTATTAGCTTATATTGTATTTTCAACTATTGAACAATTTATATTAGCTAAGCGTTTACAGTTTGAATCTGAAAAATCAATAGCTAAAATAAATGAAGAACAAAAAGAGAGTGAAGTAATTATTAGCTCAACAATTGATATTGTAAAAGAAGTAAATAAAGGTAATATGGGAAATAGAATTGAAGGTTCAACTTCAAATGAAAATGTTGAGTTATTAAAAAATCTTTTAAATGATATGTTGAATAACTTAGAATCTTTGGTAGGAAAAGATATAAATAGTCTTACTACTGTTCTTTCAAAATATTCTCAAAGAGATTTTACAGCAACCTTAGATCCAAAAACATCAGGAGATATAGGTATTAAGATTATTGAAATGAATAAAATGATTACTGATATTTTACAAACAAATCAAAAAGATGGAACTTCTCTTCAATTAAGCGCTCAAGAGCTTACAAAAAATGTGAATACATTATCAAATAATGCTACATCACAAGCTGCAAGCTTAGAAGAAACTGCAGCATCTATTGATGAAATCACAAGTAATATTGAAAAAACAAGTTTAAAAGCTCAAGAGATGTCAAATATATCAAATGATACTAAATCATCTGCAAATGATGGACAAAAGCTGGCAAGTGACACTGTAAAAGCTATGGAAGATATTAATAACACAGTTCTTTATATTAATGAATCTATCTCAGTTATTGATCAAATTGCATTTCAAACAAATATTCTTTCATTAAATGCAGCTGTTGAAGCAGCAACTGCAGGTGAAGCAGGAAAAGGTTTTGCAGTTGTAGCCCAAGAGGTAAGAAACTTAGCAAATAGATCTGCTGAAGCGGCAAAAGAGATTAAAGAGTTAGTGGAAAATGCAACTAATAAAACAAATATAGGTAAAAAAATCAGTATAGAAATGATTGAAGGGTTTACTACTTTAGAAGAAAAAATATCAACTACTAATAAGTTAATAGATGATGTTACTAATGCTGCTAAAGAACAAAGTCAAGGAATGATTCAAGTTTCTGATGCTATTAATCAATTAGATAGATTTACTCAAGAAAATGCAGTAGTAGCAGATAAAGCAAATACAATTGCTAATGAAACAAATGATATTGCTTTAGATGTTGTTCAAAATGTAAATAAGAATAACTTTAATGGTAAAAATTTTTAAATAATTAGAAGTTAAATTAGCTTAGCTTTTAAGTATCTAAAGTTAGTTACTTAAAAGTTTTCTCATAAAAAACCTTGAAGATAATATAAATAATAATATATAAAAAACTCCCATAGTAAAAATTAATAATGCATGAATAAAATATGGCAAATGAGAAAAATTTTGCTCTAAAAGAGTTGCTATATATGTAATTGGTGTAATAAAAATATCACCAATAGTACTAGATGTTTCTAAACTTATATACAGTACAAGAAGTGAAATTGAGATAGTAATAATAAATGTCAATAGTTTCATTAATAATCCTTTATATATAATAGTTTATAATTTAAAAGTTTACTAATTGTGTATTTTATAGTTTTTCTTAAATTAAAAGACATATCTTTTTCCAGAATTTAAAGCTGGAAAAAGATTATGAAGTTTTAATCAAAGTAGTTATTTTTTTATTTAATTATTCAGTTTTCCCTGTAGCAACATTAACCTTACCAATAGCACATGATACAAAGCTTTTAGCTGTTGTTGTAGCTTTTTGTAAACCAGAGAGCTCATCACTTGATAAAGGGTATCCTAGAGCTCTTAATTTTAGTTTTAAAGAATCTTTTTTTTCATTTTCTAAGTCTAATGTAATTTTTCTTGGATGAACATCTAAATCTACTGAAACTTCACCAAACTCTTCTTTTAATGATGAAATCAATGTATTAGCACACCCACCACATTTTACGTTTTCTACTTCAAATGTTTGTTTCATTTTTATACCTTCTATATTGTTTTATTTATATATTAAATCTAATTTGATTAAAGTATACTGATTTTAAATAAAAAAAGGCAAGACTTTTAAGTCTTGCCTTTTTAAATAAAACAAATGAATTTGTTTATTTTATCCAATAATTGAATTTAAAGTTGGAGATGGTCTCATCGCTTTACTTACTAAATCATCATTTGGTAAGTAGTATCCACCCATATCAATTTCTTTACCATGACCAGCTACTAATTCAGATACAATTTTATCTTCATTAGAAGTCATACTTTCAGCAATTGGAGTAAATTCAGCTTTAAGCTCTGCATCATCATTTTGCGCTGCTAATTCTTGAGCCCAGTACATTGCTAAATAGAAGTGCGAACCTCTATTATCAATTGAACCTAATTTTCTAGCAGGTGATTTATCATTTAAAAGGAAAGTCCCTGTAGCTTTATCTAAGGTATCAGCTAAAACTTGTGCTTTTTTATTTCCTTGAGTATTTGCTAAGTGCTCAAAAGATGCAGCTAAAGCCATGAATTCACCTAATGAATCCCATCTTAAGTAATCTTCTTGTGCAAATTGTTGAACGTGTTTAGGAGCAGATCCACCAGCACCAGTTTCAAATAATCCACCACCTTGCATTAATGGTACAATAGATAACATTTTTGCAGATGTTCCAAGCTCTAAAATTGGGAATAAGTCAGTATTATAATCTCTTAAAACATTTCCAGTTACAGAAATAGTATCAAGACCTTTTCTCATTCTTTCTAAAGAGTAAGTAGTAGCTTCTAATGGATTCATAATAGAAATATCTAAACCACTTGTATCATGATCAGGTAAGTATTTATTAACTTTTTTAATCATTTCTCTATCATGACCTCTATTTTCATCTAACCAGAAAATAGCAGGAGTATTAGATAATCTAGCTCTTGAAACTGCTAATTTAATCCAATCTTGGATTGGAGCATCTTTTGCTTGACACATTCTGAAAATATCACCTTCTTCTACATCAAATGAGAATACAGTATCTCCATTTTTATCAGTTACAACGATTTTACCTTCACCAGCAGCTTGGAAAGTTTTATCGTGTGAACCATACTCTTCTGCTTTTTGAGCCATAAGACCAACATTTGGAACTGTACCAATTGTTGTTACATCTAATTTACCATTCTTTTTACAATCTTCAATAACAGCTTTAAATGATTGTGCATAACATCTATCTGGAATCATTGCAAGAGTATCTTCTTCTTTATCTTCGGCATTCCACATTTTACCACCACCTTTAAGCATAGCAGGCATAGATGCATCAATAATAACATCAGATGGTACATGTAAGTTTGTAGTTCCTTTTGCAGAGTTAACCATTGCAAGTCTTGGTTGTTTTGCATAAACAGCTTCGATATCAGCTTCAATTTCAGCTTTTTTATCAGCATCAACATTTTCTAATTTAGAATATAAATCACCTAAACCATTGTTAAAGTTAACACCTAATTTATCAAATAATTCACCATGTTTAGCAATTAAATCTTTGAAATATACTTTAACTGCAAATCCAAACATAATTGGATCAGATACTTTCATCATTGTAGCTTTTAGATGTAATGATAATAATACATCTCTTTTTTTAGCTTCATTAATTGCATTTTGATAGAAGTCTTGTAAAGCTTTTGCACTCATAACTGTTGCATCAATAATTTCATCTTTTAATACAGGTAAAGATTCTTTAAGTACAGTTTTTGAACCATCTTTTGCTATAAAAGTAGTTTTTAAATCATCTGCTGCTTCAAAAGTTTTAGAAACTTCAGTATCATAAAAATCTCCATGATCCATATGTGCAACATCCGTTTTAGAATCTTTTGTCCATTCACCCATTTTATGAGGATTGTTTTTTGCATAGTTTTTAACTGCACCAGGAGCTCGTCTATCTGAATTTCCTTCTCTTAATACAGGATTAACTGCAGAACCAGTAATTTTTGCATATCGTGCAGTAATTTCAGGTGATGCATCATAATTAGGCACATCGTAACCTTTTGATTGTAATTCTGCAATACAAGCTTTTAATTGTGGAACAGAGGCTGAAACATTTGGTAATTTAACAATATTTGCATTTGGATCTTGAGTTAATTCACCTAATTCAGCTAAATGATCAGCGATTTTTTGATTTTCTTTTAAGTTCTCAGGAAAGTTTGCAAGAATTCTTCCTGCTAATGAGATATCTTTTGTAACCATTTCAATACCAGAGCTTTTTGTAAAAGCTTTAATAATTGGTAAGAAAGAGTATGTTGCTAAAGCTGGAGCTTCATCAACTTTTGTGTAAATAATCTTTGACATGTTTAGTTCCTAAATTTAAATTTTTATACTGGATGTATATTAGCACTAATTGAATTTAGAGCTATTTAAAGCTAGGTTTAATTTTATATCAAAAAGATGTATGTTTCAATTTTTCACAGTTCTTATTTTACATTATCCCAAAGTGATTTAATAGAAGTCGGTTTTTGCTCTTTTACATCGGTCTTCATGATGATTTTAGCTTCTTTATCAATTTGAGTCTCTTTTGCTTTTATTTTTGTGTAACTTTTCTTTACACCTCTATTTGCATTAATATTATTCACATGCTTTTTATATGACTTAGAAAAAGTATGTAAACCAGTTTTATTATCTTTTACAAAATATAGATAATCACTTTTAACAGGAAAAATTGCTGCTTTTATTGCATTTAAACTAACTGCTGATACTGGATTTTTTGGTAAACCATTATGTTTATAAGTATTGTATGAAGAGGTATCTTCTTTTATTCTTTGTGATGTTACTTTTACATGGGAATATTTTCCATAATTCAAAGTTCCATCCATTTGTAGTTTCATCCCACGTCTTAATCTATTATGAATTACACTTGAAACAATTGGCATTTCTTCTATGCTTGCCGCTTCTTTTTGAATCACAGATGCTAAACTTAAATAGTGATACCATTTTTTCTTATCATATAAGCCAAATATTTTTTTAGAAAATTCTTCATATTTCTTATTACTTTGAGATAATAAATAAAATATTAAATGATCTTCATTCATTCCATAAGGTAAAGAATAAGTATCTGCAAGAATATTACCGTCTAATTTATATGAATGCTTTTTATATACTTCTTGTAGTTTTTTTTCTGAAAGGTTAAGCTCTTTAGCTAATTGTTTTAAAAATACATATGAAGTTTCACCTGGAATTAAAGTTATATTTTTTAATGCAGCTTTAGATGTTGTTAATTTGTATAAAAAGTCCATTTTTGTTAATCTGTTTTCATCTATACTAATCCATCCACTTTGGATAAAACCTATAGATCTTAAAATAACTTTATCAATTACATTTAGTTCGTAACCTGTTTTATTTAGGTAAAATACAGTATCATTCGTACTACCTTTAGGAATAAATAACACTTTTGTTGAACTCATAGGAATAGTTATATAAAATAAAATTATAATACAAGCTACAAGGAAAACCTCTATAATGTTAAAGGCAATTAAACTTCTATTTTTCTTTTTACTACTTATTGTTGTACTAATATCTTCGGCATTGTTTTTGGGCATAAAAATAAACTCTTTTTCTTTTGGAAATGTTTTAATCTCGCAATTCTATATAAAATTTGATAAAAAGCTTATTGTAGACATAGAAAATATAGAAATAAAATCTAAAAAATCTAGTGTAAACAACTCTTATGAAGACTTAAAAAAGAATATTGAATTACTTCCTACTGTTTTAAAATTCTTTAAACAAATTGATGTTAGAAGATTAAAAATCGATGGAAATGAATTCACTATTGCATTAAATGACGAATCTTTATATTTGGATAATAAATTTATTAATATTTCATCAAGTTTAGATTTTGTATCTAATCAAGTTATTTTTGATTTATATTCTTTATATTTAAAAGATATTGATTTAATGTTAACTGGAAAAGTAAAAGTTGATTATTTTAATGAAAAATTAGATTTATTAGGTGAATATTATTATCAAGATATTCAAGGTGAGATAACTTTAGATATAAATGAAAAGTTAGCAAACTTTTATTTGAATAGTCAGGAGTTTGAAAGTTTAAAATTTTTAAAAAAATTCTTTAGATTATCTAAAGTTGCAGAAGCTTGGATGTATGATAATGTTGATGGAAAAATACAATTAAAAGAATTTTATGGAAGTTTTGATTTAGTAAAAAATAAAATAATTGAAAAATCATTATATGGTCAAGCTGTTATAAAAGATGCAAAAATTAAGTTTCATAAAAATGTAAAAGAAATCAATACAAAGCAAATTGATGTAGGTTTTGAAGATAATAAACTTACTTTAGATTTGATAGAACCTATATTTGATAATATTAAAATTGATGGAAGTTATGTTCATATTAATAATATAGCAAGTTCTAAAAATGGAAATGTAGTTGTAAATATTGAAGCAAAAAAAGCTAAATTAGATAATAGAATATTAAATATATTAAAAGAGTTTAATATAAATCTTCCAATACTCCAAAAAACAGGTACTACAAATGCAACTGTTAAATTAATAATTCCCTATGCAAAAAATAAGAAGATGGATACTAAAGGTAAATTTATCCTTTCTAAATCTGATATTTTATTGCAAAACTTTCCTTTTTCTACTACAAAAGCGACAGTAGTTTTGGATAATTCAAAAGTCAAAATTTCTAATGCTGATATTAAATATAAAAATATGATTCATGCAAATTTAGATTTTGTTATTGATACAAATACTTCAAGTGCAAAAGGAAATGCTTTAATTAAATCTTTTTTAATAGAAGATAAAACTGATAAAATAGTGCATATAACAAATAAAAAATCAGCACTATTTTTCTCTTATAAAGATGATGTAAATATAAAACTTGATGCAATAAATACTGATATTAAAATTAGTGATTATATTTACGTAGATATTGATGAAATATCTTCAATCTATGAGTATTCAGACCTTTTAAAAAAAATCAATATAAAAGAGGGGGATTTATCTTTAAAAATTAAAGATGAAAATAATATCTCTTTTACTTCTTCTATGGAAGGACTTGATTTTCCAATTGAAAACAATTCTAAAAAAATTACAGAATTAAAAGTAAAAGGTTTAATAAAAAATGATTATGTAAAAGTAAATTCTCTTGATAATAACATAAAAGTAGAAGTTAAAAATAAAGAGATATTTGTGTCTTTAAATAATACAGATATAGTGATTAATACAAAAGAATCATCAAATAACGATTTACCATTATTAAATATTAATGCTAAAAATGCAAAATTTAAACTTGATAATGAGGTATATAATTTAAAAACAGCAAAGGCTATTTTAAAGCCAAAGCTTATTAGTTTTTGGGCTGATGTAAGAAATCTAGATTTACCAATTCTAAAAGATGGGAAGAAGGTGTCTTCTCTTAGTATAAAAGGTGATTACACTAAAAATAGTGTAAATATTGAGAGTTTAGATAAAAAGATCATTTTAAAATATTCTCAAAATAATAAAGCAGATATAAAAATTGATGATTATGATGTTTTAGTAAATACAAATAAAGAAGAAGAAAGTAAAATTAAGGATTTAAATATTGAGGGAAAAAACTCAAACATAATAATAAATGAAAAATTCAAATTTTTAGCTGATAGCTTCTCATTAAGATTACGTGATGAGAATAAATATTTTCATTTAAATCATAAAAAAACAGATTTTACATTTAAGGAATCAAAAGATAAAGAAATTGATATTTATGCTAATGATATAAGTGATGAGTTTATTAATACTATATTTAATAAAGAGATTTTAAAAGGTAATAATATATTATTTTTAGCAAAAGGTACATCAGAATCAATAAAAGGAAAAATGATTTTTAAAAATGTAAAAGTTGAAGATTTAGCAATTTTAAATAACTTATTATTGTTTATAAATACTTCTCCTGCATTAATTAATCCTTTATTAGCGATTCCTTCAGTTGTAGGTATGACAACAAGTGGAGGCTTTAATTTAACAGGATATCGAATAATAGATGGAGTCTTAACTTTTGATTAT
Organism: Poseidonibacter lekithochrous; assembly: GCF_018861145.1. GTDB lineage: Bacteria > Campylobacterota > Campylobacteria > Campylobacterales > Arcobacteraceae > Poseidonibacter > Poseidonibacter lekithochrous_A. The sequence goes on along the minus strand of NZ_JAHKQT010000004.1, from coordinate 97,357 downwards.
AATCAAGATAAAAAACTTTTTAATATTGAAAAACTAGTTACAGTTGGAAATGGTATTGATTTTGATGGTTCAGGAATTATTGATGTAGATAAAGGAACATTAGATTCACATGTAAAATTGATATTTTTAAAAGATTATTCAAAGATTGTAGGAGCTATTCCTATAGTAAATTATGTGTTATTGGGAAAAGATAAAAGAGTTGAAACAAAAGTTAATATCTTTGGACCTTTAGAGAATCCAAAAATATCTACAAACTTAACAAAAGATGCCTTCTCTGTTCCTTTAAATATTGCAAAAAGAGTTTTAACATCTCCTTCTGAATTTGTAGACTTTTTAAAAGATTTAGGGAAAGAAGAACCAAAGAAATAAACCTAAAAAAATTAGGTTTATTCATTTCTTAGTACATCAATAACATCTATTTTTGTAGCTTTTGCTGCTGGATAATATGATGATAAGGTTACAATAACAGCAGCACCTATTACAATAGATATAAAATCACTTAATGCTAAATCAAGTGGAAGTTTTGCTGTTCCATAAACATCAGCAGGAAGAGAAACAATATCAAAAGTGTCTAAAGCCCAATACCCAATAAATCCTAAAGCAATCCCACTCAAAATTCCAGAAAAACCAATAATTATACCAACTCTTAAAAAGATAGATTTAATCTCTTTATTAGAGGCACCCATTGATAAAAGTAGGGCGATTTCTTTTCTTCTGCTCATTACTGTCATTAAAAGTGATGATATGATATTTAATGAAGCTACTAGAATAATTAGCATTAAAACTATAAATAAGGCTGTTTTTTCCATTTTCATTGCAGCGAAGAAGTTTCCATTTTGTTGCCACCATCCTAAAACTCCAGCACCTGTATCTTTTAAATCTTCTTTTAACTTTTCAATATCTTTAAAAGCATCATTTGAGAAAATATGAATACCATCATAAGTATCTTTAGGCTTTTTTAATAAAGTCTGTAAAGCTTCAATAGAAGTATACATATAAGCTTGGTCATAAGCATTTAAACCTGATTTAAATGAATTTTGGAAAGTAAATCTTTTCATCTTTGGAATCATAGAAAATCCTGTTGGATTTAATGATGTAAAATATAGAGTTGTTTTAGTTCCTTTGTTTAAAAATAGTTTAGAAGAAATTCCTACACCAGTGATAATATCATATTTACTAAGTTCTAAATTACCTAAGGCTTTTTTATAAATATCATTTATTGAAGCTTCTTTTTCTGGAATTACTCCAAAAATCATACCCCCACTCATATCTTCACCACTTTGTGCAATTACTTGAGATGAAATATAAGGTGAAAATTTTAAATTGGGATATTTATTTTGTAATTGGTTTAAAAGTGATTTATCTATTGAATTATTAAATTTAGAGTAAATTGTAAGAGGGTAGTTCATAGTAAAAAGTTTTTTTTCAAATTCTTTTGCCGTACCATTCATAATCGCCATAGAAAGAATTAAAACCATAACCCCAATAGCTACACCTACAAATGCTAAAATAGCACTTATAGATATAAAAGGATTTTTTTTGTCAAATCGTAAATATTTTTTTACAATAAAATTAACTAATTTTTTATTCAAATTAGTTCCCTGCTGCTAAACCTCTTTTAGGTCCGCTTTTCCCACAACATTGTTTATACTTTTTCCCAGAACCACAAGGGCAGTTGTCATTTCTTGCAATTTTCTTTTCACTTGCCATTACTTCTTTTTGAGCAACATTAGTAGTGATATTTTCAGTAGCTTCTTCCATTTGTTCTTTCATTTTTTCAACAGCTTCTTGCTCTTTTTTTGCATCTTCTTGATTTTGAAGTTGAATAGTAAATAGTACTTTAATAATTTCATGTTTAATATTTGAAATTAATTCAATAAACATATTATATGATTCTTTTTTATATTCAACTAATGGATCTTTTTGGTTATACCCTCGAAGTCCTATACCTGTTTTTAATGTATCCATAGAGTATAAATGATCTCTCCATGCATTATCTAAAATTTGTAAGTAAAGAATTCTTTCTATTTCACTTTTTTGTTCAGGTGCTGCCATTTCCATTTTCTTAGCATATACATCTGTAATTATTTCAAGAAGTTTCTTTTCTAATTCTTCATAAGATTCAGATTTAATATCTTCAAGTGTAATAATTAATCGAAGTTCTTCTTTAAACTTAGCAAGTATATATTCATAATTATAATCTTCAGCTGGCATACCATCTATTATTTCAGCATTTAAAAGTGTTGTTTGTACATATTCTAATTTATTTTCATTAAGTTTAGTATCAATATCATAATCTGGTCTTAATAAATCATTTCTAAATTTATAGATAACTTTTCTTTGTTCATTTGCTACATCATCGTATTCAAGTAAATGTTTTCTTGATTCAAAGTGCATTTGCTCAACTTTTTTCTGAGCATTTTCAACTGCACGTGTTACCATTTTTGATTCAATATGTTCTCCATCTTCAATACCTAGTCTTTCCATGATACCTTTGATTTTATCTGATCCAAAGATTCTTAATAAGTTATCTTCTAATGATAAATAGAATTGAGATTCTCCAGCATCACCTTGCCGTCCTGCTCTTCCTCTTAATTGGTTGTCAATTCTTCTTGATTCATGTCTTTCAGTCCCTAAAATTACTAATCCACCAAGATCAAGAATCTCTTGTGTAAGCTTAATATCAACTCCCCGTCCAGCCATATTTGTAGCAATTGTAACTGCACCTTTCTGACCAGCATCTTCAATAATCTTACCTTCTTTTTCATGTTGTTTTGCATTTAAAACTGTGTGAGGTATTTTTTTATCTTTTAAAATTTTATGTAATTTTTCAGATTTTTCAATTGAAGCAGTACCCACAAGTACAGGTTGTCCTTTTTCATTTAAAGCTTTAATTCTATTACAAACAGCTTCAAATTTCTCTGCTTCACTTTTGTAGATTAAATCATTTTTATCAAGTCTTGTAACTGGTACATTTGTAGGAATAGAAACTACATCAAGATTATAAATCTCTGCAAACTCAGTAGCTTCAGTTTGTGCAGTACCTGTCATTCCCGCTAGTTTATCATACATTCTAAAGTAATTTTGGAAAGTAATATCAGCTAAAGTTTGAGATTCATCTTGAATTGAAACTCCTTCTTTTGCTTCTAAAGCTTGATGAAGACCTTCAGAGAATCTTCTCCCCTCACTTAATCTTCCTGTGAACTCATCTACAATAATTACTTCATTATCTTTAACTACATAATCTACATCTTTTTCAAAAATATAGTTAGCTTTTAGGGCTTGGTCTAAATTATGCGATAAAGATGCATTTTCTAAAGAATATAAGTTGTCAACTTCAAATAATTCTTGAGCTTTTGTAGTTCCATCTTCTGTTAAAACAACAGATTTATTTTTTTCATCAACTGTAAAATCACCTGTTGTTATAGGTCTTTCATCAGCTTTTTTAGGTTCGATTAACTCACCTTTTTCTAAAGTCATTGCTATTTCATTTGCTCTTGCATAGTTTGCACTTTTTTGATTTGTTGGTCCACTTATAATTAAGGGAGTTCTAGCTTCATCAATTAAAATTGAATCTACTTCATCAACAATAACAAATGAATGTTCTCTTTGAACTTTTTCTTCAACATCATAATTCATATTATCTCTTAAGAAGTCAAATCCAAACTCATTATTTGTACCATAAGTAATATCAGCTGCATATTGCTCTTTTCTTAAATCATCATCTTTTAAAGTACCAATAATTGCACCAACACTAAAACCTAAGAAGTTATATAAAGGTTCTAGTTCTTGTGCATCTCTTGAAGCTAAGTAATCATTTACTGTAACAACATGTACACCTTTGCCCGTTAATGCGTTTAGTGCTACTGCTAATGAACCTACAAGTGTTTTTCCTTCACCTGTTTTCATTTCTGCAATTCTTCCATCATGTAAAACCATAGCTCCAATTAGTTGAACGTCATATGGCCTCATATTTAAAGCTCTTTTACTAGCTTCCCTCGTAATTGCAAAAGAATCATTTAATACATCATTTAATGATTTTCCTTCATTTTGTACTTGTTCTTTTAATTTATTAAAACTATTTTGTAATTCATCATCGCTCATTGCTTCATACTTACTTTCAAGTGTATTTATTTCTTGAGCTCTTTTTCTATATCTTTTTACTTCTTTATCATTTCTAGTACCAAAAATCTTTGAAAAAACATTTAACATAAAATTAATTCCTTTTTGTTATAATCGCTAGATTATATAAAAATAAAGGTTAAAATATGTTTTATAAGATGATATTTGTATTTATAGTTTTTTTTGCTACGTTTAATGCAGCTGCTGATATTAAAAAATTAGAGACTTTTAAAGCTGATTTTACACAAAGTATCAAGTCAATTAATAATAAAATTATTGAATATAAAGGTGAAGTATTTATAAAAAATACTGGAAAAATTTTATGGAAATATAAAACACCAATTGAAAAGAATGTTTATATTTTAAATGATTTTGCAATTGTAGATGAACCAGAGTTAGAACAAGCAATTTATACTCAATTACAAAGTGAAATAAATATAATAAAATTATTAAACACATCTAAAAAGATAAATGAAAATTCATATATTGCAAATATTGATGATATTGATTATTTAATAGAAGGGTCAAAAGATTCAGATGAAATTGAAATAATTAAATATAAAGATAAACTGGATAATAGTGTTGAAATCAAATTTGAAAATCAAATATCAAATAAAGAAATAAATGACGATATTTTTAAATTTTCTGCACCTGAACACTACGATATTATTAGAAAGTAAATTTTTAGCTAACTTAGATATAATACGCAAAAGGTAAGCTTGACAATAGCTTGAATTAAAATATTCAAGAGGAAAGTCCGGGCTGCAGTGAAGTATGGTTCCATTTAACTAATGGCTAGGGTAACCTAAGGGATAGTGCAACAGAGAATAGACAGCCAATTTTTTGGTGATGGTGAAACGGTGAGGTAAGAGCTCACCAGACTTTTGAGTAATCATTAGTGCTTTGTAAACCCAACTTGCAGCAAAAAGACCTGGTATTTACTTCACATTTTTGGTCTTTGCTCGACTACTAAAGTAATTTAGTAGCTAGATAAATTATTGTCTTTAAAACAAAACTCGGCTTATGAGCTTACCTTTTTTCTAAATTAACTGATTTTTAACAAACTCTAAATAGTGTCCTTCTTCCTCTTCTAATTCTTTATGATTACCTCTTTGAACGATTTTACCCTCATCTAAAACATAAATTATATTTGCATTTTTTACTGTACTTAATCTATGAGCAATTGTAATTACAGTTTTATTTTTTAAAATCTCTTCTAACGCTATAAATAGTTTTGCTTCTGTATGAACATCAAGTGCTGATGTTGATTCATCAAAGATAACAACAGCAGGGTCTGCAATTATCATTCTAGCAATTGAGAGTCTTTGTCTTTGCCCACCACTTAATCTAACACCATGACGTCCTACCTTTGTCTCTAAGCCATCAGTCATTTTTGCTATTACATCATCAAGTTGTGCTATTTTTAAAGCCTTATGAATTTGCTCATCACTTATATTTTCATTTCCCATTGTGATGTTGAATTTTAATGTATTATTAAAAAGTATTGGCATTTGAAGTACTAAAAATATATTTTCTCGTAAACTTTTTTTATCTAGTTTTTCAATACTTACACCATTATAAAAAATATCACCATTTTTCTTTGAATAAAAACCTGAGATTATTTGTGCTAGTGTTGTTTTTCCACTTCCACTTGCACCAATTAATGCTACTTTATCTGCAGTATTAATATCTAAAGAGATGTCATCTAGTATGTTTTTTTCTTCTGTATATGAGAAGTTAAGATTTTTTATTGAGATATTTACTTCTTTATTTTTAACACAAAGTTCTTCATCTCCACTTTTTTCTATATCTAAATCTAAAATTCGATTAATCCTACTTATTGCAGCATTTGCACTTGCATATGAGTATTGAATTGATAAAATATCTTGTACTGGTGTCATAATAAACCAGATATAACCAAACATTGCAAACATCATACCAATTGATAAATCATTATATTCAACTAAAATAAGACCAGTTGCTCTAAAAATTTCAAAGGCAATTAAAAATACAGTAAATGATAATCGTTCATAAGCAACGCTTTTATAATTATATTCATTTGAAGCTATTTGGATATTCTTGGCTTTTTTTATAGCTTCATTAAAGAAATACTCTTCTTTGTTACTTGCTTTTATTTGTCCAAACAAATCTAGTGTTTCTCCCACATTATCTTGAAATTCTTCAATTGCTTGGTTTTCTTCTTTTTTTAAAGCACCAGTTTTTTTAGATATTTTTTTAGATAAAAGCATAATAATTGGTTGAATAAATAGAATCATTAAACCTAATATTGGGTCAATTGCTATTATAACAATAGCAACTCCTATTAGTGTTAAAACAGAAGCTACAAACTTACTTGCGATTGATATTATAAAAGTATCAAGTGTGTTTATATCTGTCACTAAGTTTGATGATATTGCACCTGAACCTAGGCTTTCATATTCATTCATATTAACAAACTTTAAGTGACTTAGTACTTTTACTCTTAATTTATAAGTTACATATTTTGAAATATAGGTAAAAAGTTTTGTGATTACTATTGTAAAAACAAAATGAATTAATCTTAGAAGAATAACAACTAGAGTAACTATTGCTATATAGTAAAAGGCATTGCCAATTCCAAAGGTATCATTTATTATATTTATAAAGAAATCTGGTTTCTTTAGTAATACTTCATCCACTAAAATTGGAAGCATTAAAGGAATTGGAATACTTATTAAAATAGCTATAAAAGTTATAGCTTGACCTAAAAGTAGGTGCTTTTTATTGTCTAAAAGTAGTTTAAATATATTTTTAAAGGAAATGTGTTTATTCATAGTAGTCTTTCTTAATTAAATTAGAGTTAAGTTTTACTATAAATACCTTAATTTAAATTAAATCTATATCCAATTCCTGAAATATTTTTAATTAAATCTTTATATGTTTTCTTTCTCAATTCTTTTACAAGTGATCTTAGTGCATCATGTGTCATAGAGCCTTCCCAAATACTTTTATTAATTTCTTCATATGAAACTGTATTATTAGCTTTGCTTGACATGAATTTAAAAAAATCATTTTCTTTTTTTGATAATATAACTATTTTATTATTTTTTAAAAGAACTTGATTATAGTAATCATAAGAATATCCATTTTGTAAATTTATAATATTAGATTTATTTGCATCGTATGTTTGGATACAGATTTTTAAAGATGAGATTAATTCTTCTTTTTTTATAGGTGCTTGTAAGAACTTTAAAAGACCTATTTTAATTCCTTCGATTAATTGTATATTTTCTATTAGATTACTTATAATTATAATTTGGATTTTTTCATATTTTTTTCTAACTTCTTTAAAATATTCAAGATTATTGTATTCTGAGAATATAATATTCACTTTCTTTGTATTTAATATATTTAATGCCTCATTTAAATCATTAGTTAGAAAGAAGTCTTTAGCCTTGATATTTAGATATTCTATTATAGTTTCTTGATTGAAACCATTTGATATATATAGTACATTTAAGTACTTTAACTCTTTCATTTATATTCCTATTTTTAATAATAAGTAGAGTTATATCATAAAGAGTATAAAAAATAATTTAAATTATTTTTTATGGAGATTGTAAAATAGTAAAAAATCTTACTATTTTACAGGTGCAGCTAACATTTTTTCACAAACTTCTAGTTTCATACCATCATGAAATTCACAGTTAAGACCACATTTATATGTACCATTATCAGTAATATTAAGAATTACTAATTGATTTTCAGACTCTTTTTGACACTCTTGAAGAGTTTTGAAAAATACTGGGCTTTTAATACTTCTTTTATTGTTTGTTTTATCAGGATAAATAAAAGAATTCCATTTTTCTTCTGCTTTCTCTTCTCCGCATGCTGTAAATAGAAAAGCAATTGCTGTTAGTGCTAATAAGTGTTTATACATTAAGACTCTTTTTTTCATTTGATTGTAGTAAAATTATATTTAGAAAAGCTTAAACTATAACATTTTGAAGTGTTTGCTTAATCACGTCAAAATCTTTAAGTTGTTCTCTTAATCTTAAATTTTCTAAATAAAGTTCAATTGCTTTGCTTAATTGATCACTTACTTTTCCCGTTGAGGCTGCTTTATTAATCGTATCAGGTTTATAACCTAACTCATAAGATAATTTTTTATAAGTAAGATTTAAATCTTTACAAACTTGTTTTATTACATTTGGATGTAAATCTTCATATAATTCATCTGTATTAATACTAAATGTATTTGCAGTATTACAAATTATATCTTTTTTAAGAATTAGAATGTTTCTATAATAGTAATGTTTAGAACTTGGTTGAAATAATTTTAAATTCTCTTTTAAAACTGAGATAAACAGTTTTTTACCATCACATCCAATCATTTCATCAAATACTGTAACTAAGCTTTTTTCATTTAAATGCTTAAATGTTTCAATAAACATAAATGAATTGATGTATTTAGTTTTAGTTTTAGACTCTTTATATTCCTCAAATGTAAACTCTATATCTTCATTTTGATATTCTAAACAAAGATTCTCTTTTGGCATATTTGTTTTAATTACGATATGAAAATGTAATATATTGTCTCTATTATTAGAAAAAATATTTATAATGTTTTCTGCTTTTATAGAATATTTTTTTATTAAGGTATTTACAATTTGTTCAACATATTTTATATCTTTATAAGTGTTATCGATATCTCTTACTAAATATGGTGTTTTATTAAACAGTTTTCCTATTTGTGTCATGATTTATCCTAAATCTATTAGTTGTGTTTATACCTATATTATACATAAGAAATGAATGATTTCACTTACTATATCATTAAAAAATGGACAAAAGGAGTAAAAAACTGTTAAAAATTACAGTAATTCTTAGTATGCTATGAAAGAGCTATTTTATTGATATAAAGATGCTATTTTCGCTATACTTAGGTCTTTAACAATTATTACACAGTTGTTATGCTATAATAATAATAAAATAAATAAAGTATCAAAAATGAAAAAGACATTAATATTATTTTTACTTATGATAAGTTTTCTTTTTGCTAAGGAGGATTATTCAGAAATGAGTACTCAAGAATTGATCGCAATTATGGGCTATGTTAAGGCTGAAAATAAGAATAAATTTGTTCAAGAACTAAAATCTAGAGTTTCTACAATGAGTGAAAATGAAAAAAAATCTTATGAAAATAATTTACCAAAGTTGAATAAATAATGAAAACGAAATTGTTATTATTAGAAGATGATTTAACTTTAAATGAAACTGTTGTTGAATATTTTGAAGATGAAGGTTATGAGATAGTTAGTGTTTATGATGGTGATGATGCTCTTTCTGCTATTTATGAAAATAGTTTTGATTTATTACTCTTAGATGTGAATGTTCCTTCTTTAAATGGTTTTGAAGTTTTAAAACAAGTAAGAAAAGAAGGAAATAAAACACCTGCAATATTTATTACATCATTAAACTCAATGGATTCATTAGAAGAAGGCTATGAAAGTGGTTGTGATGATTACATTCGAAAACCTTTTGCATTAAAAGAGCTTCTAATTAGAGTTCAAACAATCATTAAAAGAGAATTCTCTGCGAAAAATGATTTAATACAGATTGATGAAAATATTACTTTTGATTCAATTGCAAATGAACTTATATCAAATGGTGAAATTGTTAAGATTAATTTTAAAGAGTTAAAACTTTTAAAGTTTTTCTTACAACATCCAAATGAACTTTTAGTTCATGATAGAATTTATGATTATGTTTGGGAATATGATGAAGAATATAGTGATAATTCTTTGAGAACTTATATAAAAAACCTTAGAAAGGTATTAGGAAAAGATAAAATTGTTAGTCTTAAAAAGCTTGGATATCGATTTAACCAAGAGCGAGGCTAGAACCCTTCTTGGATTCAGTCTTCTTTACTCTTTTTTAGTTCTTGTAATAATTGGTGGCATTTCTTTTACTTATTATAAGTTTCAAAAAGATTTAATGTTACAAGAAAAACGTCATATACTTCAAGAATATTCAAATGATTTTATTTTTAAAATAAAAGATCTACATGTAAATTTTGATAAATATAAATTTTATCCAAGAGTTAGTCACTTTAATTCAGCAATTTTTGATAGTGATAAAAAGCTTATCTTTTCAACACTAAAAGAAAAAGATATAAAGTTTGACAAAGTAACATATATTTCAAATAAAATGATTCATTTTATAAAAGAACCAGAATCATACTATTTAGGTGCAAAATATGTGATTATTGAAGTACCTGACGAAAATTTATGGTTTATTCGAGTAAAAAAAGAGATTATTACTTACTCTCTTATTGCTTTTGTCTTTATGCTAATACTTGGATATTTTATCTCAAAACTATTTTTAAAACCTATGCGTGATGCTTTACATTTATTAGATGGCTTTATTAAAGACACTACTCACGAGCTAAATACACCTATTTCTGCCATTATTACAAATATTGAAATGATAGATAAAGATAGATTAGATGAAAAATTAAAAAGAAAGATAAATCGTATTGATATTGGTGCTAAAACGATATCCAATATTTATGAAGACTTAACATTTTTAACACTAAATAATAAAATCATATCACAAAATGAAAAGTTAAACTTATCAAATATAATTGAGCAAAGAGTTGAATATTTTAAAAGTTTAGCAACTATTAAGAAAATAAATTTTATTTTAAATATAAAAGAAGATATTTATTTAAATACTGATGTAAAAAAGATATCAAAACTAATAGATAATCTAATATCAAATGCAATTAAATATAATAAAATTGCGGGAACAATAACTGTTATATTAAATGATAATCTTTTAAGTATAGAAGATACAGGAAAAGGTATGAGTAAAGAAAATTTATCAAATCTTTTTGAAAGATATTCAAGGTTTGATAAAAGTGTTGGAGGCTTTGGAATAGGGCTTAATATAGTTTCTTTAATAGCTAAAGAGTATAACTTAGATATTAAAGTAGAATCTGAACTTACAAAAGGAACAAAAGTGGAGGTAATATGGCAAAATTAATACTAGGAATAATTCTTTTTTCTTCTTTTTTACAAGCTGCAAAGATTAAAACTATATATGAAAGTAATTGTATTAAGTGTCATAAAAAACTTCCTGTTTCAATTGATAAATACTTTTATAGATATTTATTAAAATATAGTAGTGAAAAAAATGTAAAAAATGCAATGTTCTCTTTTTTAAAAAAACCAGAAAAAGACAGAACTATAATGCCTGAAGCTTTTATTAAAAGATTTGGTATTAAGAAAAAGAGTAAACTAAGTGATGAAAAATTAAATGAAGCCTTAGATATTTACTGGGAAAAATACAAAGTTTTTGGAAAATTAAAATAAAAAATCTCCACAATAAGTACACTATTTAAAAATATACTTCTTGAAGTTTAATTACAAAAGGAGTTCAAAATGAATAAAATATTGCTATCACTTTTAATATGTGGCTCTTTTGCTTTTGCAAAACAACATACAACTTATTTTCATGCTCACGTAACGCATAGTGAACCTGTATATGAATATAGAGATAATAGAAATCATAATAAAAAGAATTTTAATAATACAAGATATGAGATTACAAATTATGGTGATAATTATAATAGATATAAAAGAAATGGGAAACAAAAAGTCTTAGTAGGATATAAAAACTATTTTGTTTATAAAAATAGAGAATTTCATAAATTTTCAAATCATAGAAAAAATAGAATAAAAATCACAGAAACAATAAACTTTTAACTCAAGTTTTAACTTGAGTTAAAGTGATTTAAAATACTTTAGCTTAGCAATCTTCCAACAGTTTGTTGATTTATATTATTTGCTTGTGCTGATGCAAAAGCTCCAATTTGTGCTAAAACATTTTGTTTAGAAAAATTAGCCGATTCTTTTGCATAATCTGTATCAAATACAGAGTTTGCTTCTAGAGTTTGATTTTTCTGAGTTAATAAGTTCCTTGTTGAACTTTCCAATTGATTAGTAACTGCTCCAAATTCGCTTCTTATATCACTTAATCCCGTAATAGCTTCATCCACATCATCTAAGAAAGCTCTAGCATCGCTTGCACTAAAACTACTAGCATTTTGATTTAAAAGAGCACTTAATCCAAGACCTTCTGTATTTGATTGAATTCCTGTTGAATCAATTATATCAGAATTTTCATTTCCAGCTTGAAATTGTAAATCATTACTTGCACTATTATCTGTTTGGCTATTTTGTAATAAAGTATTACCATTATAGTTTGTACTACTAGCAATATTATCAAATTGTTCTAATAATCCTTTAACATCTTTTAAAATAGCATCTCGACCTTCTTGACTAGTTGTGTCAGTTGAGGCTTGTAACAATTTCTCTTTAACATTATCTAAAATGCTTGATTGTTCTTTAGTAGCACCATCTGCTATTTGAGTTAAAGCTATTGCTGAATTACTATTTTCAATTGCCTGAGTATATCCATTTGCCTGAGCTTGTAAGTTATTTGATATTGCTAAACTTGAAGCGTCATTACTTGCTTGATTTAATGTAATACCTGTTGCAATTCTATTTAAAGATTGATTTGCATTTAAATATACATCTGCATTTATTTGAGAGTTGTTTCCTACTTGCATAGTGACTCCTTTATTTACCTTTACACATTGTATAACTAGTAATATTAAAATATTATTAACTGTTGAAATTATTTTAAAATTACTTCGATATAATATTAAAAGTATATTATATAGGTTACTGATGAATATAAAAAAAGAATTAGATGAGATTATACTTTTAATAAATAAAAATTATTTCCTAATTGCTCATGATAAAACTGAGGATTTATGGAGAGAGTATAAAAATAATAAGAATACAAGAACTGAATCATTTATATTAAAAGCTTTTGTAAATGCCTTTGCTTTTTTTGAATTAATAAGTATGCAAAGATATGAGCATGCAGATAAAATATGGCAACTTTTTAAGAAATATGAGCCTTTAATAGATGAATTAAACTCAATAAATATACTAGAATATAAAAATATACAAGAATTAATTTATAAAAAAAGAAGAAAAAGAAAATATGATAATACTAGATTTTGAAACAAATTCACAAAATATTGGTGATGTAATAGAAGTAGCAGCTGTAAAATTAAAAAAAATAGATGGAGTTTTTAAAATAATAGATAAATTCCATAGATATTATCTATCTAGATATAGTGTAAATCCATATTCATATGAAGTACATAAACTCACCCCTGAACTTATATTAGAACATAGAAAAGATATGGATTATTCTTCATATTTTACTGAGGATGTAGATTTTGTTGAATTTTGTGATGATTGTGAGACATTAGTAGCACATAATATCTCTTTTGAATTAAGACACTTAAATAGAATGGTAAAATTTGAAAATCATTTTTGTACGATGAAAGAGAACAAAAAAATAGTAAAAGCTTTAAATAAAAATGGAAATATTAAAAACCCCAAATTGGATGAAACTTGTATCTTTTATGAAATTGATTTTGATACTGTAAAATATCATAGTGCTACATATGATGTTTCTAAAACTTATGAGATATTAAAAAGAATGAAAGTAATATGAAATAGTTAAAGTAGTATAAAAATAAAATATCTTTACGATATTTTATTTTCTAAAATTTCTGTTTTCATCTCTTTTTGTAGTTTTTTTAGATACTTTTTGTTTTGCTTTTTGTGTAGTTTTCTTAGTAGTCTTTGGTTTCCCAAATTTATCTTTTAAACCCTTTTTTTGACTTAAAGGTCTTCTTTTATGTACAAATATTCTAGGTTTTTTCTCTGAAGGTTCGAAATCATCTACGGTTTCTCTTCCTAAGTCAAGAATTAACTCTTTCTCAATTTCTTTCATCATCTTATAATCTTTTACACTTAATAATGTAATTGCTAATCCTGATTGTCCTGCACGACCTGTTCTTCCGATTCTGTGTGTATAATCACTTACTGTTTCTGGTAATTCAAAGTTTACAACAAGTGGAAGCATTTGAATATCAATCCCACGAGCAGCAATATCAGTTGCTACTAAAACTCTGTTATCCCCTGATCTAAATTTTCTTAAAGCTTTTGCCCGTGCTGTTTGTCTAATGTCTCCATGAATACAAGAAGCTGGTAAACCATCAAGATTTAAGTGCTCTACTAAACCATCTGCTTCTTTTTTTGTATTTACAAAAACTAAAACTTGTGAGTAGTTTTCTGAACCTATAATATAAGATAATAATTCAGCTTTTTTATCTGGATCTACTTCAATTACTCGTTGTACAATCTTTTTAACACTTGATCTTTGAGATGACACTTCCACAACAACAGGATCTTTTAAAAACTCTTTTGCAAGTTTTTTAACATTTTGTGTCATTGTTGCTGAATACATTAAAATTTGTCTAGTTTGGTTTGCTTCTAGAAAAATTGCTTCAATATCATGTAAAAAACCCATATCAAGCATAGTATCAACTTCATCTACAACTAAAGTTGTAACAGAAGATAAATCAACAGTTTTATTTCTAATATGCTCTTGTAATCTTCCCGGAGTTGCTACTAAAATATCTAATCCACGAGCAATTTTCTTAGCTTGAGTAGTAGATGAAACACCACCATATACAACAGTCTTTTCAATTCTGATGTATTTTGAGAAGTCTTCAATTACTTTTGATATTTGGTTTGCTAGTTCTCTTGTTGGAACAATAATTAATGCTCTTAAAGTCTTATCTTTAAGTCCTTGTTCATTTTCATGTATTTCATTTAAAATAGGTAATAAAAATGCTGCTGTTTTTCCAGTACCACTTTGTGCGGCTGCTAGAATATCTTTTTTCTTTAGTGCTATTGGTATAGACTTTTGTTGTATTTCCGTTGCTTTTTCAAACTCTAAATCTTTTAACGCATCGATTAATAGAGAATTTAAGTTCATAGAAGTAAATGTTTTGATAACAATTCCTTTGTTTTATATATTTTGCGATTATATCCAAATTTTCAAGATTTTTAACCAAAGTTTAAAAAAGTTAGATTATAAGGATATTTTCATATAATACTTTATATGAAAAAACTACCAATAAATGATGTCTTAGATGATATAAAAAATGTATTAAATAAAAACGCAAGATTAATTTTAGAAGCACCAGCAGGTGCTGGAAAAAGTACTCTTGTACCAATTTCTTTACTTAAAGAAACATGGCTTAACGATAAGATTATTATCATGTTAGAACCTAGACGAATGGCAGCACGTGCACTTGCTTTTCAAATGTCAAAATTACTTAATGAAAAAGTAGGTGAAAGTGTAGGGTATCAAGTAAAAATGGATTCTTGTTATTCTAAAAATACAAAAATATTAGTAGTAACAGAAGGTATATTAGTAAAAAAAATACAAAGTGATGAAGCTTTAGAAAATGTTGCTTTAATAATTTTTGACGAGTTTCATGAACGAAGTATATATACAGATTTATCACTTGCTTTGTCTTTACAAGTACAGGAAATATTAAGAGATGATTTGAAAATCATGCTTATGTCAGCAACATTAAACTCAAAAGAATTAGTTTTTTTACTTGAAGATACTCCTATAATTACAAGTAAAGGAAAAATGTATGATGTTGAAAACATATATTTATCTGAAAATATAAAACATCCTAGTAAAAATGATTTAAATAAAATAGTTTTAAATACAATTTTAAAATCAATCAAAGAAGATGAGGGCGACATCTTGGTTTTTTTAGCAGGAGTTAAAGAAATAAAAGAGTTAGAAGAGAAATTAAAGTCTGAAAAGATAAAGGTTTTTCCTTTATATTCAAATCTTTCAAAAGAAGGGCAAGAAAAAGCAATATATAATCGCGAAAATAGAAAAGTAATTTTATCTACAAATATAGCTCAAACTTCACTTACAATTGAAGGTATAAAAGTAGTAATAGATAGTGGGATGGAAAAACAAATAAGATATAATCCTTCAAATGATATGGATCATTTAGAATATAGTTTTATTTCTCAAGATTCATCAATTCAAAGAGAAGGACGAGCAGGAAGATTAAGCAAAGGAAAATGTTATAAGTTATGGCATAAAAATAGGGTTTTAGAAGATTCAAGTAAACCTGAAATACTAAGAGCTGATTTGTCAAGTTTACTTTTAGACTTAGCTTTTTTTGGAGTTAAAGATTTTGAAGAGTTGAAGTTTTTGAATATCCCATCTTCACAGATTATTGAATCTTCTTCAAAACTATTGCAAAACATTAATATGCTAGATGATAAAAAAAATATTACAAACTTTGGAAAAGAAGCTATATCTTTAGGTATTCATCCTAGGTTTGCAAATATGATATTAAAAGCAAATGAATTAGGTTTTGCTTATGATGCTTGTTTATTAGCTTCTATGTTAATTGAAAAAGATATTTTTTCAAAACAATTCTCTTCTTGTGATATTTATGAAAGATATATAGTTTTAAAAGAAAAAGATTTTTATAATGCGAATAGTTATATAGCGAAAGAAGTTTTAAATCAAGCAGAATATTTTTATAAAAAATTAAAAAAATTAAAAAGAATTAAAGATGAAAGAAAGTCTTTGGCTAAAAATTTAATAGGAGTTTTACTTCTTTTTGCATATCCAAATAGATTAGCAAAATTAAGAGTTAAAAATGAAAATAAATACAAACTAAGTAATGGTAAAGGTGCTATTATAAATCTAAAAGATACACTTTTCAATAGTGAATATTTAGTAGTTCCTAATATAAATGCAAAAGAAAAAGATTCTATTATTCATCTAGCTTCTATTATTTTATTTGAAGATATAAAGAAATATTTTTCTTCATATATTTACAACAAAGATGTAATCGCTTATAAGAAAGAGTTAAATAAACTTGATATAAAAACTGTTACATATTTTTTTGAACTTGAAATATTTTCATCTATAAGTACAAATATTGCAAATAATAAATATCCTCTTTTATTTATTGATTTAATAAAAAAAGAGGGATTAAAACTTTTAACTTGGAATAAAAAAGCAAAGGATTTAATATTAAGAGTTAATTTTATTAATGAAAATAAAAAAGAGTTTGAATTAGATATAAGCTTGCCATATTTTGATGATGAAAATTTATTAAAAAATATTAGTGACTATTTAGGTCCATATTTAGAGAATGTAAGAACAATAAAACACTTAGAACAAATAGATACTTTTTCGATGTTAAAAAGTTTGATTCCTTGGGATAGTATGCAAAAGCTTGATAATTTAGCTCCAAGTAGTATTAAAGTTCCTAGTGGTTCAAATATAAATATTGATTATTCAAATATAAAAACTCCTGTATTAGCTGTAAAAATTCAAGAAATATTTGGTTTAAATATCACACCAAAAATTTTAAATAATAAAATTCTACTACAAATACATCTTCTTACACCAGCTTTAAGACCAATACAAATTACATATGACTTAGAAAGCTTTTGGGCAAATTCATATAGTGAAGTAAGAAAAGAGTTAAGAGGAAAATATAAAAAGCATTACTGGCCGGAAAATCCTTTAGAAGCAATAGCTACACGGAAAACTAAAAAGTTTATGTAGCTACCTATTTATTTATACTCTTTCTTTTAAAAACTCTACAGCATCTTCATAGTTTAATGGTTTAGAGAATAGATATCCTTGTCCGATATTACAATCTAGGCTAATTAGTGTTTCTTCTTGTTCTTTTGTTTCTATACCCTCAGCTACTGTTTTATAGCCTAAACTTTTTGATAGTGCAATAATTGCTTTTGATATTTGCATATTATTATTGTCATTTGGTATTCCATTTACAAAAGATTTATCTACTTTAATAATATCAATTGGTAATTTAGTTAAGTAATTCATAGATGAATAACCAGTTCCAAAGTCATCAATAGACATTCTAAAACCTAAAGCTCTTAAATCTTCAAGAATTGTGATATTAGATTCATTAAATTCCATTATATATCTTTCTGTAATCTCCAGTTCTATTTGTGAAGGTTTTATATCAACTCTTTTTATAATCTCTTTTATTTTATTTATAAAGTTTTTATCTTTGAACTGAATTGTAGAAATATTAATTGCTATATATTGAAGTTCATTATGGATTTTTTTAAACTTTTTGAAATCAATAGATGCTTGTTCAAAGACAAAATCTCCTATTTCTACAATCATTCCTGAATCTTCTGCTGCTGGAATAAATTCATTTGGAGGAACAAATCCAATTATTTTACTATTCCATCTAACTAGTGCTTCAAGTGAGATGATTTTTTTTGTTTTTAATTCATATTGAGGTTGATAGTTTAGATATAGCTCATTATTTGAAACTGAGTGTTTTAAAGCTTGCTCAATTTTTAGTTGATTGTGTATATTAATAGATAATTCTTCATTGTAGTATTGATAATTGTTCTTACCAAGACTTTTAGCATGATACATAGCTGTATCAGCATTTTTAATTAGCGTTGTCATATTTGTTCCATTATCAGGGAACATAGCAACTCCAATACTTCCACTTGTATTAAGTATATGCTCTTTGATTTTGATTGGTTCTTTAAGAATATTAAGGATTTTTTCACATACGTAAGCTGCTTCTTTTTTATTTCTTGCTGTTTCTAGAACGACAATAAATTCATCACCACCCATTCTTGCTACCATATCAGTATCTCTTAAAACACTCTTTATATTTTTGGCTACATTTTGTAAAAGTCTATCCCCAATTTGATGACCAAGAGTGTCATTTATAATTTTAAATCTATCTAAATCAATAAATAGAATACTCATACTAAGATTATCTCTATTTGCAACTGAAATTACATGAGATAAATGATCTTCAAGTTTAATTCTATTTGGTAGGTTTGTTAAACTATCATGATATGCAAGATAATCAGCTTTTTCTTGAGTATCAATTATTTCTTGTAAGTCTGTATGAATAGAAATATATTTTATAATTTTCCCATTTTTATCTTTAACTGCTGTGATATTAAGCCATGTTGGAATAATAGAACCATCTTTTATTTTGTCATAAACTTTACCTTTCCAATGACCATTTTCTTCTATACTAGCCCACATTCTTTTATAAAAAATTATATCATGTTTATTTGATTTAAATAAAGAAGGTTTTTCTCCTATTAGTTCCTTTTTTTTATATCCAGATATCTTTTCAAATGCTTTATTTACTGATATAATTTTTTGTTTTTCATCCGTAATTAAAATACCTTCTTCTGTATTTTCAAAAAGAATTAATGACTCTTTTAGTTGATCTCTTTGCTTAATATATTTTGTTATGTCAAGTTTAATAGCAAGATAATTTTGTATTTTACCATTTATAAAAATAGGTACAATAGAAACTTTTTCATAATATAAAGTTCCATCTTTTCTTTTATTGATAAATTCTCCATCCCATTTTAACCCTTGTTCAAGTCTTTTATTCATTTGTACATAAGTTGTATCTACAGTTAATCCAGATGCTAAAATCCTTGGGTTTTCTCCTAAAAGTTCATTTTTTAAATAACCTGAATTCGTTTCAACATTTTCATTTAGGTATACAATATTTTTATTTTCATCTGTTAAAACTATTGAATTGTCACTATGTTCCACTGCATATTTAAAAGCTAAAAGTTCATTGTTTATTTTAATATTTTTAAATGATATTCTTATAAAGATTATTATTATACTAATAGCAGCTATAAAAAATAAAAAGGATATCACTACTAATTCTTGTAAATAATCATTATGTTTTTTATCTAATAATATAGAAGCACTAATAGTTGAGTCTTCAAGTGATATTTCTTGGGACTGTTCTAATAAGTTATTTTTTAAGTTTAATTGTTCTGTTGAAGAGGAAACTATTGAAGATTTATAATCTTTAATTAGTTTTAATCTTTTTTCATACTCTGAGTTTATTAAATTAAGTTTTGATAACAATTTATTTCCAAAATCTTTTTTTAGATTATTATTATTTAATAAAGTTAATATTTCTTTAAAACTTAATAATTGCTTTTCAATTTTTTCAATATTAATTGCTTTATTTTTTTCAGAAAATAAATAGTTAAATTCTTTTTCTATATGAATTAGATTTGTGAATTGATTTTTATAAATAGTATAGTCTTTAATATTATCTTGTATTTTAATTAAATATATAAATAATGTAAATAGTAAAATAAATATAATACTTATTATATATATGAAGAACTTTTTTTTAGTAAATTTCATAATTATTTTCCTTGAATCAAGTACATTTTAAAATTATTAAAACTATTTATTGTGACTATTTTAGAATGGAAAGTATTATATACTTTTTTTATTGTATTTAAATTAAATCATTTTAGATATAAAAAAAGGACCTGTTAAAAACAGATCCTTTTTTAAGTTATTTAAATAAATAAATTATTTTTTTGCAATTGCTTCTTTTAAAGCTTTTCCAACTTTGAATTTTCCAACAGTAGTCGCTGGAACGTCAACAGTTCTATCAGTTCCTGGAACTTTAGCAGTTCTTGCAGCTCTATCTGCAGTTGTAAATGTACCAAAACCAATGAAACTTACAGATTCTTTTTTTACTAATGTTTCAGTAATTGTTTCTAATACAGAATCAACTGCACCTTTTGCGTCTTTTTTAGATAATCCAGCTTTTGCAGCTACTGCGTCAATAAATTCAGCTTTGTTCATGAATGAACTCCTTAATTAAAATAAATTTGATTAAACTTTATAGTATTTAAGCTTTGAAATAGCTAAAACTAGGGCTTTATATTGAGAAATAACTTAATTAATAACGAAATAAAAGATTTTTTAGCAAAATGATGTCTTAATGCTTAGTAATCTACATGAATTTTCTAAGATAGCAATCTTTTTTACTAGTTCATTTAGGTCTCTATCGTATACATAAGCTCCTACACCTTTTATAACCATTACATTATTTGATGACTCTTTTAGGTACTTAGTAATTTCAAGTGCATTTCTATCATACCAAGTTTCAGAATCTCCTGGATCATAAATTGGAATTTCATTAAACGTAGTTTTTCCAAAATAATCTTCAAAAATAATTGTATCATGATCAAAAGTATATGCTGTTGTGTAAATTGGCATTCCAAAAGCTATATATTTTGCTTCATGAATATTTGTATAAATAGTTGCATGAATATGTGATTCCATACTTGCTATTTTCCATCTATAATCTTGCTTATTAATATTTAAAGTACAAAATGAGTTTGGATTCATTTCATCAAATATCGCATCATTTGTATTAATCAGAAAATTATCTTGATCAAGTTTTGCAGAAATTGCTCCATGGTAAATCCCAAAAAAGTTCTTTCTAAACATAGTAAGTGATAAATTACTTAATTGTTTAACTGTAGCCTTGTCAACCATTTTAAAAAGCCTTAAATATATTTTTGGGTATTATATACTAATTTTAATAAGGACTGTTTGAATGCAAATACCTCATGTTCCCGTTTTATTTAATGAAACACTAAATGCTTTTTCTGATATAAAAGAGGGCTATATAATAGATTGTACTACTGGTTTTGGTGGACATACTCAAGGTTTACTTGAACAAAATGAAACTGTGAATTTAATATGTAATGACCAAGATGACGAAGCTTTAGCTTTTTGTGCTAAAAGACTTGAACCTTTTTCTTCAAGAGTTACATTTAACAAAGGTAATTTTGAACATGTTCTTGATAACTTTAAAGAATATAATATTAGAGGTGTTTTAGCTGATATTGGTGTTTCTTCTTTACAGTTAGATAAACTTGATCGTGGTTTTGGTTTTGAAAGTGAAACCTTAGATATGAGAATGAATCAAAATCAAAGTTTAGATGCTTCAATAGTTGTAAATACATATTCTCAAAGTGAGTTAGAACGAGTTTTCAAAGAATGTGGAGAAGTTCGAGAATATAAAAAAGTAGCTTCTCTAATTGTAAATAATAGACCCTTTACATCAGCTAAAAAAATAGCAACTTTACTATCAAGAAAAATGTCCAAAGGTAAAATACATCCAGCAACTCTTCCTTTTCAAGGTATAAGGATTGAAGTAAATGATGAACTTGGAGTATTAACAAGACTTTTTGATTCACTTGAAACTGCAAAATTAAAAAATTGTATCGTGGCAATTATCTCTTTTCATTCTTTAGAAGATAGAATTGTAAAAAACTATTTTAAAAAATGGACAAAATCATGTATTTGTCCACCTGAAGCTTTTAGATGTGAATGTGGAAATAATCATGCTTTAGGAAAAGTAATTACGAAAAAACCAATTATTCCTACTAAAGAGGAAATTAAACAAAATCCAAGAAGTAGAAGTTCTAAATTAAGGATTTTTAAATTTGATTAGATTAAATGCTTTGAACACTTTAATAATTGTATTTACAATACTTTTTTTTGCTATTGTTTTATATTTTCCTAAGATATATTTTAGAAATAATATTTACTATATTAGTAAAGATATAAATAAACTTTATGCCCATTATATTTCATTACAAGAAGAGAATAAATTCCTCGCACAACAACTAGAAGATATGAAATTTAAAAATCAAATTATTGATTCTCTTTTATTTAATCCTTTAATTAAAGAAGTAAAATGATTCAAGGCATTATAGAATTTGCTCTAAGAAAACCTATTTTAAATCACTTATTACTTCTATTTATTTTTTTACTTGCTATTTTTTCATATTTTAAAATTCCAAAAGAGATATTTCCTCCTTCCTCTCTTGATGCAATTTCTATTTCAGGCTCATATGCGGGTGCTAGTTCTGAGCTTTTGGATAAGATTGCTGTTGCTGATATTGAAGATGAATTATTAGGTTTAAGTGCCGCTGATAAAATATCATCAACAATTAAAAATGGATTTTTTACTATAAAAGTTGATTTGAAAGATGGATATAAAGCTGATAATGAAATATCTGATGTTAAAGATATTATTTCAAAAATCAAAACAAATCTTCCTTCTGATATGGACGAACCAGTTGTAAAAAGTATTGAACACTCTTTTCCTTTAATAACAGTTGCTGTTTATTCTAAAGGAGATGATTCAAGGGAATATTTACTTGAAGTTGCTGATAAAGTAAAATCAAAAGTAATGCAATTAAAAGACTTATCTCAAGTTTCTGTTTTTGGGAAAAGTGATAAAGAATTACTTGTAAGCTTTAATGATGAAAAAATTAATGCTTATGGTTTAGATAAAAGTAGGGTTATTCAAGCAGTTCAATCTTTAAGCTCAATTTTCCCAATAGGAATAATAAAAGATAGCACAAGACACTATTATTTATCTACTTTTAATGGTGAAAAAAATATTGATAAAATCAAAAATACATTAATCAAAGTTGATGGTAAAAAGTTTTATTTAAAAGATATTGCTGATGTTGAATTTTCTTTGGGAGATGTAGTTGATATCTCACATTATAATGCTAAACCAAATATCGCTGTTGGAATAAATAAAGGTGTTAGTGGTGATGCTATTGAACTTGTTAAAGAAATTAAAGAAATCACAAAAGAGTTTGAACAAAAATATGAAAATTTAGAGTTTAGCACGTATATTGATACTTCTATTTGGATTAAAAATAGACTAAATACTGTCGTATCAAATATATTATTTGGATTGTGTTTACTTTTTATTGCACTATTAATATTTATAAATATTAGAATTGCTATTGTAATTGCAATTGGAATTCCAACTTCATTTATGATAGGTTTAATTGCTGCTGATTACTTAGGTTATAGTCTAAATATGCTCTCACTTTTAGGCGCTTTAATAGCACTAGGAATGCTTGTTGATGAAGCTATTGTTGTGGGTGAAAATATTTATAGACACCTCGAAATGGGAAAAGATAAATTTACAGCAGCCAGGGATGGTGCAATGGAAATGTATCCAGCTGTTTTAACAGCAACGGCTACAACTATTTTTGCATTTTTACCAATTTTACTTATGACTGGCGAAACTGGTAAATTTATGCAAATCCTTCCTATTATGATTTCTGTACTTCTTTTAAGTTCTCTTCTTGAAGCTTTTTTCTTTCTTCCTTTACATTCAAAAGAGATTCTTAGAGTTAGTAAAGGAGATAGAAAATCACATAAGGTATGGGAGTTTAATTATAAGCTTTATGGAAATATTTTAGACTTTTTATTAAAAGGTAGATATCTAGCAATATTTTTAATGGTGGTATCTATTTTAGGTGCAAGTGTTATAGTTTTTAAATCTCAGAAATTTGAATTTATGCCAGCTTTTGACTCTACACAAGTTTATATAACAGGTTCAGTTGGAGTTGGAAAAAAGATAGAACAAACTGAGCAGTTAGTTTATGATATAGAAAGAAAGATATTGGATAATGTTGATTTTAAAAATGTAGTAAGTTCAGTTACTTCTGTAACTGGTTTAAAACTAGACGGTAAAAATCAACCTCACTATGAAGAGTTTTATTTTCAATTATTTATAAATTTAAACGAAAGAGCACCTATTAATATTTTTGAAAAGTATATAAACCCTTATCTTTCACCTAAATATGATGATTCAAATATGATAAGAGAATCAAGTGCTCAGGATATGGAAAAACAATTAAAAGAGATTTTAAAAGATGATGTAAATTCTGGTGTTTATGATGAATTGAAAATATTTGTACCACAAGCAGGAATTGTAAAAAATGATGTTGAAATTGCTATATCAGGGGATAAAAGCAAGGTTACACAAGCTGTAAGATCTCTTAAAGAACATTTAGACTCAATTGATGGTGTATCCAATATTGCAGATGATGCATTAATAGGTAACTATGAATTAAAGTTTAAAGTAAACTCTTATGGAAGTGATTTAGGAATAAGTGAACAAACAGTTTTAAATGAATTAAGACCATATTATTTTAAAGCAACTTATTCAAAAATGTTTGATGATGAAGGTATTGTTGATATTGTATTTAAAAGTAAATCAAAAGATATGCTAAGTAGTTTAGATACCTTCCAAGTTACAACTTCTTCAAATCAAAAAGTTTTACTTTCTCAAGTAGTTGATTTTATTAAAGTACCTGCATATTCTCAGATATTTAAAGAGAATAATGAACAAATTATAAGTGTAACAGCATCATTAAGTGATATTACATCAGCTGAAGTTTTTGAAAAGTTAGATAAAGAGTTAAATGTCTTAAAAAGTAAAGTAACTTTAGATATTAAAGGTGAACAACAAGAAAATAAAAAAGTACAAAGTGAAATGGGGCAAGCTGCTTTAATAGCTATTATTTTAATCTTTATTGCTCTTGTGTGGATGTTTGACTCTTTAGTAAAACCTTTGATTATTATAAGTACTGTTCCTTTATCTATCTTAGGTGTTTTAATAGGGCATTTAATTATGGATATAAATATTACAATGCCGAGTATGATTGGAATGGTAGGACTTGCTGGAGTTATAGTTAATGATGGAATTATTATGATGGACTTTATAAAAAAAGCTAAAAATATGGAAGAGCTAGAAAAATATGCAAAAATGAGATTAAGACCTATTTTACTTACTTCTATTACAACAGTATTAGGTCTTAGTAGCTTAATTTTCTTTGCTTCAGGTCAAGCTTTGATTTTACAACCTATGGCTATATCTTTAGGCTTTGGAATTTTATGGGCAACTGTATTAAATCTATATTATGTACCTATGGTTTATCGAATTATTTATTTGAGAAAGTTTTAAAAGATTTTATTTAAATTAGACTAGTTTATTTATAATCTAGTCTAATAAATCTTTATTTTCCTCTAAACTCTTTTTCATTTGTAGCATCTGCTACATTATCAGCTAAACTTGATGTTTCAACTGCAATATCATTTGTAGCATTAGCAATATTTGCATTTATTTGTGTTTGTTTATCTAAGCTATTAATAGCATCACTAATTTGCTCAATTCCAAACTTTTGTTCTTTTGCAGCATTTTCAACTTCATCAATCAGTGATAAAGTACTAGTTATATTTTCATTTAAATTATGATAACCATTAATCATTAAAGCTGCAATATCTTTACCTTGTTTAGATTTTGATGTTGCATTTTCAACAAGTGTTTTAATTTCATTAGCGGCATCTGCACTTCTACTTGCAAGGTTTCGAACTTCTGCAGCAACTACTGCGAAACCTTTTCCCGCTTCACCAGCAGTTGCAGCTTCCACAGCTGCATTTAGTGATAGAATATTTGTTTGAAATGCAATTTGATCAATAACAGAAATAGCTTCGTTAATTGCACTTACTTGAGTATTTATATCCTCCATTGAAGAAACAGTTTGATTTGCTAACTTTTCTCCCTCATTTGCAGATACATTTAATTCATTTGCATTCTTTGCCATTTTTGCAATATTTTCACTACTTGAGGCAATATTACTTGTAATCTCTTCAACTGCAGCTGCTGTTTCTTCTAATCTTGCTGCTGCATCATTTGAAGCTCTATTTAGTTCATCTACATTTTTTAATAATTGACTTGAACCTTCTTGTAAAGTTTCGCCATTGGATTTGTTTTGAACTAACATAGTTGTAATTGATTTACCTAAGCTATTAATACCTTCAATCATTTGCTTAGATTCACCATTTAAACCTTTAATATCTATAAGACCTAAATAGTTATAGTTTGTATATTCATCTAAAATTGTTAAAATATCATTAATTACTTTTTGTTGAACATCTAGCATTTTATTAATAGTTTTTGCTAAGATACTAACTTGTGGGTTTGCTGCAACAGAATGTACTCTACATCCATAATAACCTTTTTGAACCTTATCAAGTGTAATAGTAGCTTCTCCTACACATAATAAATCTTTTTCTAAATTATTATTCATTCTATCAATATTAGTATTTATCATTTTTGTAAGATTTCCTAAGGAACCTTTTGTTTCTAGTTTTATATGTTCTATTTCATTACTTTCTTTATTTAAGTATTTAATAAAATTTTCAATACCAAAATAAATTTCTTCAATAGCTTTATTAATACTTCCTACAAATAGAATTACAAATGTAATAACAAGAAGGATAATTAAAAGTGATAAAGAGGCAATAAATATCATTTGATTATATTCTTTATCTTTCATTGTTGAAATATCATTAATAATATTTTTTGAAAGATAATCATCTATTTCTTTTAAAATATTGATTTTCTTTGTAATAGTATTAAACCAATAAGTAGAATCTACATTTAATGAAGTATTCTTATTTTCATTATAAGATAATAAAACATTTCTGATTCTTTGAACTTCTGTTACAATTGGGTTGTTTAGTTTTTCTTTTACATAGTCCTCTTTTCCAGAATCATATAAATAAAAGGTATTTATATAAGCATTTTGCTCATTTATTAGAGTCAAAAATTTTAAATATAAGTCTGTCGTAAAAGCATTTTTAGCAAAAATATTTGAACCAACAGCTCTTTCAATTCCAGCTCTTTCTTTTGACATTAAAAAGTTATAATATGCAGTTATATCTTTGATGATTATTTCATTTTCTGCAATTAATGAAGATTTTGCAACAAAATTTAATAAGTATCTATTTATATCTGTATAATAATTTATTACTTTTTTAATTTCTATATCTAAATTGTCTATATTTGTTCGAAATCCTTGAATTTTTGATAACTCATTAATTACTTTTTCTATATTTTCTTTCCCTTTTGTAGGATAATAAGAAAAATTTTCTATGTAAGTTTTAAATTCATTTATTCTTGTATCTGTAAGGTTTCGTTGTTTTACTAAAATATCTCTAAATTTATCACCTTTACTTCCTAAGTACCCAACACTAGCACCTCTTTCTTTTTGTGTTTCATGTAATAATAATGAAATTTTAGTATTTAAAATAACTAATTTGTCTACTTTTTCAAGTTTGTTTACTTTTGTATAAGAACTTACTGTTATGTATATTGATAATCCAATAATAAAAAGTAAGGGAAAGAGAACAAGTAACTTCATCTTATTTTCAACTGATATTCTTTTTAATGCTAATAACATAATAATTCCTAGTTCATTGTTTTATATAGAGCTTCATACTTATCAATCTCATTTTGAGAAGCCATTCGTCGGCAAGAAATATAACCTTTTGTTTCATCACATGAAGTAAAAGGAAATATGGTTGCAAAAACCCAATAACACTTTCCATGTTTAGTCTTGTTTTTAACAAAACCTTTCCAAGGTTTTCCACTTTGAACAGTTTCCCATAAATCTTTAAATGCAGCTTTTGGCATATCAGGATGTCTAACCATATTATGTGGTTGACCTACAAGTTCTTCTAGTGAATATTCTGCAAAATGACAAAATTCATCATTTGCATATCGAATAATTCCTTTTTCATCTGTTTCTGATAATAAAAAAGAGTCAGTTGTTAATTTTAATTCTTCTTCCATAAAAATTCACCTTATAAAAATTCTTATTGAAAGTTTACTTAAAAAATTATTTTATTTTGATTAGACACATAACATATAATCTTATTAGTTATTTTATGGGGTTATGATTATAAAACTACGATCCCTAGTATTTGTCTTAAAACATTATTTTCTTCATCAAAATCTTTTAAATTTTTCCCAGGTTCCAAAGTTGTAATACTTGCTTTCCCAACTATATGTCTATATTTTTCTCCAAACTTATTTTTAAGTCTTACACTCCACATATTATGCATAGCAAGAGGTTCATTGTTTTTAACTCCTACATATAACATGATATGACCTTTTAAATAAATAAGTGTAGAAAAAGGTACTCCATTTTGTTTTATATATTCTTTTTTCTCTTTTTTAGAAAAAGTAGAGATATCATGATATTTCCCATTTTTTGTTTGTGCTCTTGAATTTCTTGAAATAAACTTTCCAAAAGGAACAAAGAAATCTTGTGTAAAACTTGAGCAATCTCTATTATTTAATAATCCACCCCAACCATAAGGTTCATCAAGTAACGCTTGTGCAATTTTGATTCTATTTTTTGAGTTAAATTTTATAGGCATATTTTGAACACTTTGTGAACTTAAATTTATATATGCAATTATTGCGTTATTTTGAAAATCTTTTTTTGCAATAATATATTTATCTTCAAACTTAGGAAAAATAGTTGCTAGTTTTACATATTCTCTAAAACTATTATCGTAAATAGGAAACTTTTCTTTTATAGCAACTGAATATGAACCTGTTTTAAAGTTTTGAATAAATGTTTCATTTACAAAAGCAATATCACTTGTTTTTATCCATCCTCCAACTGTACTTGATTGCATATAAACCCATGCTCTATCTTTTGAATAATGAGATAAAAAAATTGGTGTATTTATTTTAATTGCTGAGTTTTGATTATAATCAAAAGGAAAACCTTCTCCTGCTTTTGATGGATTATAAAACATAGGTGAGGATGTTGGGAAAACCCTTACATCACTATTTTTTAATGTAATTGCTTTTTTTAAAAGAGTATTATATGAATCAAAGTTTGAATTCTCTATTTGTTTTTCAAACCATGTTTGACTAGCTAGTCTATGGTTTTCTAAGTAAACAGTTTTATTTTTATATGAAAAGCCCCAAGTAGCTTCTTCCTTACTGTAAGTAACTTTATTTTGTTCCCATGGAGTAAAATATCTTTTTAGGTATTTATTTGTTTCTTGATTTTGATCTATGAAGTTGTTATTTGCATATTTCGTCGTATTTTTTAAATCACTTTTTTCAACTTTTATAATAGGCTCTTTTACTGAACAGGCAGTAAAAAGTAGTGTTGTTGAGAGAAGAATAATATTACTTAGTTTTTTTATTTTTATCATATGATATAACCTCTAAAATTTAATTTAGAGATTGTATCATTTTATAATTTTTCTATTTATTAAAAAAAGAACTTTTTCTTTAATTTAAAAAAATAAATAACTGTTTTATATTGAACAAACATAAATGGAAGCATAATTATAAAATATGCAAGTGAGTATTTTTCAATTATTCCATTAAAAGTAAGCCCAAAATTAATAAAAAACATACCAAATACAAAAAATGCAACACCTGGACAAATTAATGCAAAAGATACACTAGATCGTTCTTCTGAATCTATGAATTTTTCAAAATATCCAAGTTGATTCATAATTTTATATCCTAATATTCCAAATATAATTTGAAGTGAAACAATAATAGAAGTTAAAGTAAATAGCGAAGATTTATCAACAATAGCACCAAAATTATGATCAAGCCCAAAAGATACTCGTACAGCAGTAATTCCTAAAAGAGTTAAAATTGGAATAATAATCCATAATGAAGGAGAAGCTTCAATAGAAATACCATGTTCAAACATATTTTTAAAACCAATTGTAAGTTTTATTATTAATAATAAAAGAGATAAAGAGGTAAAGAATAGGGCACCAAAAATACCTATTGCATTTATTTCTATATTATGACTCATTGCTCCAGGAGCTGCAAAACCAACTGCCACCATTGCAAAAGCAAAAATAGAAATCATTTGTGAAAGGTTATTGTTTTTAGTAAAGTCAAAATCACCATTTATTATAATTCTAGAAAAGTAATTGAAAAATATTTTTAAAGCATAAAAACCTGTAATCATAAACCCAATTAAAGCAAATGGAAATAAATACTCAACTATTCCCCAAAGTCCTGGAACAAATACTGCTCCTAAAACAAAGCATACGTTTATTGTCATTGTATATGTAAGAGGTATTGTCATTAAAGTAATCTCAGCATTTGAGTTTTTTAATTCTTTATAAGTATCAGACTTTTTATACATATTAAATTGTTTAGTATTCCAAATTAAAAGTTTAAAATGCAAAAATGCAAAAGCTATAATCATAACAAGCGCAAAGGCTGAAACAAAAGATAGCCAATCACCTTTTAATAGTTGTGAATATACAAAATCAAATGTAGCCATAGGTGCACCTTTATGTGGTACTAAGAACATTAAATACATAAAGAATGAAACTGATAAACCACCAGCACCTAATGCTGCTAAAAAACACATTGGAGAGAATTTTTCTCTTAAAGTCATTTTTAAATCCTTAAATAAATTTCATAAATATTACTATATATTATATTAAATACTTATGAAAATAATATAAGTTAATCTTATGTTTATAATTTAAAAATATTTTTTAAATATATAGCTAAGTTATTACTTGATATAGTTTCAATAGTTTATTTTAGGAATTATATAATATGCATAAGTTTTCACTTTCAAAAGAATTATTTGAAAATATTTTATTAAAAAAAGTATCTGTTCTTTCTAAGGAAAATAATAAATATTGGAAGAAAGTACTTTTAGAACCTAAGATTATTAATGATAAGATTGAATACTCAATAAAACAATTTGATACTTTAACTATCACAAATGGATTAGGAAAAGATAATCCATCTTTAGTAATTGAGTGTAAAAAAATTGATTATTCAAGTTCTAAGGATTGTTTTGAATTTACTTTAGGAAAAGTAATAGAACAGAAGAACACAAACTTAGAAGAAAACTATAAAGACAATTTAATTGAGCAATTATTAAAAGAAAAAGAACTTCTTAAAGATAGTATGAATCGAGATCACTTAACAAAAATTTATAATAGAAGAAAAATGGAAGAGGATTTGAAAGTCTTTTCAAGACAGAGTAATTCAAGTTTCTTAAGTGCTATATTTATTGATGCTGATAGGTTCAAAGGAATAAATGATACCTTTGGTCATGATACAGGAGATAAGGTTTTAGTCTATCTTGCTGAGAAGTTAAAAAAACATGCTGAAATATTAAATGGTGAAGTTTATAGATATGGTGGAGAAGAATTTATTATTCTTTGTTTTATTACAAAAAAACATATTGTACAAAAACTTAATGATTTGAGAGAAGATATAAAATCAAAAAAAATATATCATTCTATAAGAGATATCTCTATTAGTGTTAGTATGGGAGTCTCTTTTTTTACTGATTGTAAAGATGCAAATGAAATGATTCAAAGAGCTGATTTTGCAGTATATAGAGCAAAAAATAAAGGTAGAGATAGAGTTGAATTTACATAATTAAGTAGTTAAAATAGTAGCTAAATTATTTAGCTACTATTTTATAGAAGTTTATTAAAAA
Organism: Poseidonibacter lekithochrous; assembly: GCF_018861145.1. Lineage (GTDB taxonomy): Bacteria > Campylobacterota > Campylobacteria > Campylobacterales > Arcobacteraceae > Poseidonibacter > Poseidonibacter lekithochrous_A. The sequence continues at coordinate 65,273 of NZ_JAHKQT010000004.1, read as the reverse complement.
TTACTTAGCAATTTTATCTGCAATTGCTTGCATAGTTGCTTCATCCATACCTTTAACTTGACCTTTCATAAGACCCTTCATTGGACCTCCATAAGAACCATCTTGGTAACCTTTTAAAGAAGCAACAAAATCAGCTTTTGTCATATCTTTAATAATTTTTGATTTACCTAAAGCAGATTTTCCACCATCAGCTCCATGACATCCTGCACATTTTGCGTAAGGGTTAGCAAGTGCAACACATGCTGTAATAAGTGATAATGCTATAATTTTTTTCATTGTTTCGTTCCTTCTTTTATATTATGTTGTAATTATATGATATTCTATATTAGAAGTAATTGACGTAAATCAATAAAAAAAGTTTTTTTATAAAATATAGCGGAAAACGCTATATTTATTATTTGATGAGTAGTTCTTTTTTTAACTCATCAATATTTATTTTATTTTTATCGGAAGGAATAAGAGGTAAAGACTTTTTATAAATAATTTTACTAGGAATCATATATGAAGCTAAATGTTTTTTTAATTCAAAAGTAATTTCTTTTGAGCTTATCTCACTACTTGCACTATATACTAAAACAATTTCTTCTTCAATCTCTTCATTTTCAATTGAAAAAACGGCACATTGTTCAATTTCTGAAATATTTTTGTAAACTACAGATTCTATTTCATGAGGACTTACTCTAAATCCTCTAGTTTTAATCATATTATCTTTTCTTGAAACAAAGTATAAATAACCTTCTTCATCTTTATAAACATAATCTCCAGTTGCAACAACTATTTCATCATTTAAATCACCATCAAGATTTATTATATTTTTTAAAATTTGAGCAGATTTAAATCTCTCTTTTGTTTCTTTTGGACCTTTCCAGTAACCTTGGTAAATATATCCACCTCTATGAATTAACTCTCCAACAACTCTAGGGGCACATTCATTACCTTCTTCATCAATTACATATAATTCAACATCAGGAATAGCTTTTCCTATTGAATCAGGTCTTATTTTTAATTGAGTTGGATCTAGGTATGTTGATCTAAATGCTTCTGTTAATCCATGCATTGAATAAAATTTTGCATTTGAAAAGTACTCTTCTACGTCTGTAATCATTTTATTTGTAACATTACCACCTGATGATGTAATAATTCTTACATTTTGTAATAATTCACTACTTGGAAGTCTATTTTCTTCTTCATCAAACATGTCTGTTAAATTAATAGGCATAATTGGTAATACTGTAACTTTATCATTTATAATATGATTAAAAAAGTCATTAGGTAAAACAAATTTGTGAAGTGCTAATGTTGCTCTTTTATATAAAGAACAAAAGATTTGATTTAATCCATAATCAAGATTAAAAACAAGTGTTCCTGAAATTACATCTTCTTCTTTTAGTTTTAAGTATTGTGACACAACACGAGCTGAATCTATAAAGTTTCTATGTGAAATCACAATACCTTTTGGTTTTCCACTTATTCCAAATGAGTAAGTAATAGCAGCATTTTGATGTCCTGAAATATTACATTCATAAGGTTTATTATAGTATTTGTAAATCTCTTCAAATGATGGTAATTCTTTATGTGCTGTTTCATATGAAATAACAGTACCTGTAAAGTTTATTTCTTCAAGTGTTTCAAGTTTTACTTTATCTGTAATAATACAAGCAATATCACAATCATCAATTATATATTTTACTTGTTCTTGTTTAAGTAATTTTGTTAAAGGAACTAGAATATAATCAGTTGATAAAATAGCAAGTATTGCAATAACTTGATCTATTCCTTTATTTGAATAAATACCAATTCTACTTTTGCTTGGCATATTTAACTCATCTAAATAATAAGCAATTTGATTTACTTTAGTAAATAATTCGCTATATGTAATTTTCTCATGTCCAAATGTTAAAGCAATTTTTTCTGGATTTGAAATATTTGCTTCTTCTACTAATGTTCTTATACAATTTATTGACATATTATTTCCTTTATTTTTGAGTTATTCCAAGAGTCCAAATATCATAATTTGAATCTAAAATGATTGCAGGATGAATATCACTGTTTAAAATTTTCTTATAGAAAAATGCAATAATATCTTCTACTTCTTCAAAACTTAATACTTTAGTAATTCCACCTGTTAATACAACAGATTTTAATAAGTGTAATTTTAGTTTGATATATAAAGGATGAACTTCTGATACTTTATATAAAACTAAGAAGATTGCAAGTTGCATTAAAATTCGTAGACTTTTATTAGTATCTTCATTAAAAATATTTTCAGTTACTTTTAAATGAGCTAATAATTCATATACAAATTCATTATTTTGAGCTGCAAAAATTAATGATTCTTTTGATTTAAAAACACCAAGTTTCTTAAATACTAATCTATCATATTCATTAGAAGTAACAATATTATCATAAGATAAATCTTTAGAATAATGAATATCCGTTGTTGCTCCTCCAATATCAATTAAAATAAATGGATTAACAGCTGCAAATTTTGAATCAATTAGTGGCAATGTTTTATTTACAATATAAGGAGTTGAATAAATTTGATTTGATGTTAAATCATATAAATGTTTAATATCTTCCTTACCCATAATATCAGCTTGATAAAGATTAGTTAAATACTCTTTTAAAGGCTCTTCAACTACATGGAGTTTATTATCAATTACATTATCAATTAATACTAAGTTTTCTATATGTGAACTTAAATACTCAGCATCTTTGCTTGAACCTGCAAAAACTACATTTGAATAATTTACATTTTCTAAATATTTAAATAAATCTTCTTTAAAGATATTATCAACACTATTAATTCCACCAACAATTATTACAACATCAATTAAATCACTTGGAACTGAAGCTTTATCTATCTCTTGATATAAAACAGTATCAATAATATTAATACCAGAATTATATGCAATATTTGTAGCATATTTTAAAGAAAAAGAGTTAGTAACACCAATTACTAATGTTGATAATCCACCATTTGCAGAAGAACAAATAAATATTTCTTCTTTTTTAAAGCTCTCAAGTGTACTTGAACATTTACTAACTAAATCATCATAAATGTCTTTGTTAAAATCTCTAAAGTGTTGTTCAACATTGTTAGAAGTGGCAACTTTAAAGTATGTACTTCCTATATCGATTAAAAGTTTATTTTCTACCATTGCATAATTCCTATATCATGGATGATGTCATTTACTATTGATGAGGCATCTTTATTTAAATCACATTGTTTCTTTTCATATTCAAAACATCTATCACTTATTGGTAATTTACCTTTTTTGATAATTCTAATGTTTTTATTTTTATCTCTTACTGTTACTACTTCATTATGATTTATAATATGTGGAGAGAAGGGAACATCAATCGTTCCATTTTTAATAGAGTTAAATACTTTTCTCCATAATGTATCAGCAGGGTCATTAAACACAGCTTCCATAATACTCATAACTTCTTCAGTTAGTATTTCTTCCTCTTCTTTATCTACAATATTTGGTAAACCTTGAAGCATTCTAAGAGTGTATTGAGTATTTGCAACTGTTTTAGCATTTGATTCTTTTGTAGGAATTCCAGATGCTTCATCTCTTGTTTTTGTAATAATTTTATCAGCACCAACCATAGCTGCAATTACAGTTGAAGTATTAATTAAACATTCTGCAAAATTTTTATCTGTTGGGAAGGCTCCCATCCATTGGTGATATACAAGATGTACAGATGCGTCACCACATCCGATTTCTTCTGCGTAATGCTTAGCCATTTTTCTAATAACTGCCCCTGTTACAATATCTTGATTCATAGAACCAGTTTGTGAGAAAGATACAGAAAAGGATTTTACACCTTCTTCAAGTGAAAGAAGCATTTCTAATAACTGTATTACAATTGTTACACAAGGAGGAACAAGTGTTGCAGTTAAAGGACCAAAGGATTCTCTATTAATTGGTTCATTAAGTTTTGAATAATTTGCACAAACTCTTTCAACATATTTCCAATATAAAAAAGCTTTATCTAATGGGAAGTTTTTAGAGTAGGGTAATAGGTAAGTAATTGGACCACCCTCAATTTCAAAGATTCCTGAAGCAATAGCAGTTTCTATTAAAAGTCTTGCATCAGGAGTTCCATGTCTTAATGATACTGGTTTATTAAAGTGAGTAATCATTTTTCTAGTAGTTTTATAACCATGATTTACTAAAGGATAACCATTTAACATATCAACTTCATTTTCTTCAGAAAGCTTAAGCATTTTTGCAGATGTTGCATAATCATTTAATCTTGTATTTGAATCAATAGTTAAAGGTAAAACATCAACATTTGCATTTACAAAAAACTCATATAAATCATATTGTTTTTGATAAGTTGGAAAACCACCACGAGGTTGAACTAACATTTTATTAGCATTTTTAAAGTTGTGCGAAATAAATAAATCTTTTGAAGCATTTTTTACAAACTCTTCTATCTCTGCAAAATCAAAGTTATCTGCATATTTATTTTGAACAATAATTTCTCGCTCTTCTTGAAGTAAGCTCATTATTCTCTCTCCTTCAAGTATTTTTGTAATGCATCAAGTCCCGTATTTAAGTCAACTTGGTGAAATACTAAATCAAAACCATAATCCTTAAATTTAGGCACAATATCTTCAGCAGCTCCAGTTCCTACAACTAAGTTACCACCAATCATAAATACAACCTCATCTAAAAGATTTCCATATTTTGATTTTAAAATTTTAACTTCTCTACACCAACCCTCAGCTTCACCATTTAGTGAAGAGATAAGTAAAACATCTGCGTTTGTTTCAATAACAGCATCAAAGAATTCTTCTAAATAAGTATTAACACCTAAGTTAAATACTTCAAATCCTCGTGCTTGTAATGATATATCTATTAGTCTATTTGCAACTACGTGTATATCGTTACCTACAACTCCTGTAACTACTTTCATATATTTACTACCTAATTATTTTTAGTTTATTATTTATTAAAGGCAATTATATTATCTAAAAAATGGTTAGTGTTTAATTAGGAAAAATTATAATAAAACTATTGAATAAAAAATTATTCAATAGTTTCTTATTTATTGTATGTAAGTTATTTGTATTTTATAATGCAGAGTTTATTAAATCTTTTAAATTGTCTAATCCGAATACTTCTAAAGGCTTACCATTTACATAATAAGCTGGTGTTTTTGTAGCTTTTAAAGCTTTTCCATCTTCTATATCTTGTTTAACGATTTCTATAATCTTAGGATCTTTCATATCTTTTACTAATTTATCCATATCTAGAAGTTTAGATGATGCTACAACTGCCCATAATCTATTTAAATCTACACTATGATTTATTACCCATACATTTTGTGTATTAAATAGTAACTCTAAAACTTCAATAAATTTATTTTGCTCTTTACTAGCTTCTAGTAATATAACTGCATTTGTAGAACCCTTATGAAAAGGTGCATATCTTAAAACAAGTTTGATATTGCCTTCCTTTTCTTTCATAATCTCTTTTACATATGGATGCATTTGTGCACATGTTTCACAAGCTGGGTCAAAGAATTCTACTAGTTCAACTTTTGCATCTTTATTTCCAATAATTACTGAGTGTTCTCTAATTAGTGCTGAATAGTTTGCTTTTGTATTTGCTATTAATTGTTCTGTCTTATTTGTTTTAAAAATATACGTACCACCTAAAAATACTACTAGTAAAACTAGTAATGATATTAGTACAACTTTTTTATTTTGCATTTTTTCTTGCCTTTTTTTAATATTTAAAATTATATTAGCATATATAAATATAATAAATATTAAATTTTTTTAATTATGCTTTGTTACTTTCAAGTTACCTATAAATTATATACTTTCAGTAATCAAAAAGTAGGAGATATATTATGAAAAAAGTAGTTTTAATTGCAAGCTTATCTGCATTATGTGTAAGTTCGTTAATGTCTTTTGATGGAAAAGAACTTAAAGAGAGATCAAATAAGGGATATAAATCTGATGTGAAATTAGAATATATAATTCCTGATGTTAAAAATATTCCAGATAATAAATTTGGGGAGCTTGTAAAATATGGTAGAGAACTTATTGTTCATACTTCTAAATATATAGGTCCTGAAGTGGATGATCCAAAAATGAGATTTGCAGGAAATAATAACCAATGTCAAAACTGTCACTTAGATGCAGGAACTAAAGCTTATTCTGCACCTTTTATTGGAACAACTGCAGAATTTCCACAATATAGACCAAGAGAAAATAAAATTGGTACTTTAGTTGAAAGAATTAATGGTTGTATGGAAAGAAGTATGAATGGGTATAAGCTTCCTGCACAAAGTAAAGAGATGGCTGCAATGCAAGCTTATATGCACTGGTTAAGTATGGGTATTCCTGTTGCTGGGGGAGGAAAACTAAAAGGAAGAGGTCTAGCAAAAATTGATAGAAAAATGATTAAAAATCAAGCTGCAGATCTTGAAAAAGGAAGTATAGTTTATGCAAATCAATGTGCTTCATGTCATGGTGCTAATGGAGAAGGAATTAAAAATCCTGGAAAAGCAAATGGCTTCATGTTCCCTGCATTATGGGGTACAGAAGATACTTATAATAAAGGTGCAGGAATGTATAGAATTTTAAAATCTGCAGATTTTATAAAAAGTAATATGCCATTAGGGGCAACACATGAAAATCCAATTTTAACTGATGAAGAAGCTTATAATGTAGCTGCATTTATGAATCAAGATTCTCATTATAGACCAGAAAAAATAAATAGAAATAATGATTTTCCTGATGAAATAGTTAAAGCTCCAGATGTTTATAGACCTAATATTGAAACAAAAGAACATCAAGTTGGACCTTATGGAAAAATTATAAAATAATTTAAAAGAGAATATCAAAGGATATTCTCTTTTACTTTTAGATAAAATTACACATGAATAAAACTTACAGAAACTTTATATTACTTTTCATCATTGTAATGATGATTCTACTTTTCTTTTTAAATAAATACAACAATATAATAGAACAAAACCAAACTGACATCTTAGTATCTAATAAAATAAAACTTGTTGAAAATGAATTATTACATCAAAAAAATCAAGCCTTATCTTTATCAATTCTTTTCTCACAAAACCAAAATGTAGTAAATTTTTTAGAAAAAAATGATCAAAAGAAATTAAAAGTTGAATTATTAAAATTACTTTCAAATATTAAAAATTATACAAATATATACAATATTCAAGTGCAAGTTCATACTAAAGAATTAGAAGTATTTGTAAGATCTTGGGAAGATGAGGATTTGGGACTTAGTTTAAAAGAGTTTAGAAAAGGTCTAGTAAAGGTTAAAGAGACTAAAGAACCTTTTGTTTCAAATGAATTAGGAAAAAGATTTAATATCAAGGCTATTTCACCTATTTTTGATAGAAATAAAAAGTATATAGGTTCTATTGAAGTAATTATCGATTATAGTGATTTAAAAAATCGTTTAAAATATATGGGAATAGAAATAATTCCTTTGTTAGAGAAAAAGTACTTAAAAATTGCTCAATATCATAAAAAAAATCAACTTTTGCATGATTATGTTGTCTTAAAAGAGGAATATGATAAAAACTTTTTTCATATTTTACAAGAAAATAAAAACTATATTTCAAATGAATTTTTCTATTATGAAATTAAAAATAAAATAGTAACACAGATACCTTTAGAGAATATGGATTTAGAAAGTATTGGTAAGTTAATGATTTATTTTGATAAAAATGAACAAGATTATAAATATTTACCAAGATATGAATATTTAGGTGAGATAAATACAAAAACAGATTTGAAAAATTCTAATATAAAACAAAAAAGAGAGATCATAATAAAATGATGAAAATATTATTATTAGAAGATGACTATTTATATAAAGTATCAATAAAAGAGTTTTTAGAAGAATTGGATTTTCTTGTAGATGATTTTGAAAATGGTGATGATGCTTTTGATGCAGTTTTTGAATGTAACTATGATTTATTACTTTTAGATATTAGAGTTCCTGGAATGGATGGCTTTTCTTTAGTTGAAAATATAAGAAAAGAAAAATTAAATGTTCCTATAATAATTTTAACATCATTAACTGATATTTCAAATCTTAGTCATGGTTATGAACTTGGATGTAATGATTATATTAGAAAACCATTTGATATGATTGAATTAAAGTTTAGAATAGAACAATTAATTAAAAATAGTTGTTTTAAAACTCTAGATGATAAAGTAGAACTCCCTTTAGATTTTAGTTTTGATGTTAAAAAGAATCTTTTACTAAAAAAAGATAAACATATTGATTTGAGTAATAAAGAGAGTGAAGTAGTTTCTTTTTTAGTTCAAAATAGAGGTTTTTTTGTCTCTATTGAAACTTTACATGAAAAAGTTTGGGAAAATAAAGAAATTTCATATTCTGATATTAGAATGTGCATAAAAAGAATTAGAGAAAAAACCAGCAAAGAATTTATAATTACAAAAAGATTTGTAGGATATAAAATTGATAAACTATAAATATGAAATAAAATACATAATAATACAAGTAATTCTTACTTTATTAATAGCTTTTATTCCCATATATTTTTATTTAGATGCTTCTTTTGAAAATCAAAATATAAAAGATAAAATGAATCTAAAAAATTATGCTTCTTCTGTATTTTCTAAAATTGAAGATTTTGAGAAAGAGAATAGTACAGTTTTTTATTTTCCAAGATCAAATATTTATAGTTCTGGAATCTTTGATAAAGAGAATAGGGTGATTTTTTCACTTTTAAAAAACGAAAAAAGAAGTTTTAATAATGATTTCGAAAAATCGAAAGATAAAATTTGTTATAAAGAGTATCTTGCTTTAAATATATTAAATGCAAATAGTTTGATTGTTTGTAAAGACATAGATAATTCTCAAGTTATTTATAATGCAATTATTTTACTTTTATCAATTAGTTTTTTTATTTTTCTTTCATCTTTTTTTGTAATTAAACAAAGTGTAGAACCATACAGAAAATTAAATCAATATTTAGATGAATTCTTAAAAGATGCAATGCATGAGTTAAAAACACCAATTGGTGTTGCTCGAATAAATGTAGATATGTTACAACTAAGATTGAAAAATGATAAGTATATTTTGAGAATAAAATCTGCTTTGAAAAACATGACTGTAATATATGAAGATTTAGAATATTATATGCAACAACATGCTGTTAAAGATGAAAAAGAGAATATTGATTTTTCAATGTTTTTAGAAAAAAGAATAGAGTTCTTTAGTGATTTAGCAATATCAAAAAATATTAAAATTGAGACTAGTATTAAAAAAAATATTTTGATTAATTTCAATAAAATTGAATTATTTAGAATAATAGATAATAATATTTCAAATGCAATAAAATACTCAAAAGATAGCTCAACTATAAAAGTACTTTTAGAAAAATATGAAGATGAAATAAAACTTGCTTTTTGGGATGAAGGTATTGGAATAAAAAATACTAAAAAGATTTTTGAAAGATATTATCGAGGTGATAAAATAACAGGTGGTTTTGGGATTGGTCTTAGCATTGTAAAAAATATTTGTAAAAAAAATAAAATAAAAATTGAAGTAAATTCAAAACCAAATATCGGAAGTGCGTTTACTTATACTTTTCAAAAGAGTTAAATCAAGGCAATTGTGATTTTGCTTTTATTTTTTCTTCTAAATTCTTTTTTGTTCTAGTTATTCCATTATTTATAAGTGATAAATCATCTAAATCTTTTACAAAGTATTTAGCTTGCTTATATAATTTATTTGCTTCATATAAATTTGCTTTTGCTTCATAAATTAAAGCCATATTATAAAGAACTTCATAACTTTTATTATCAAGCTCTTGGCTTAATTTATTTAGTCCATCTAGAGATAAATCTAGATTTCTTTTTTCCATTAGTTCTACAATTTTTTCAAATTTACTGCTTTGTTCATCTGTAAAAACCAAGCTATCTTCATTTAATTCTTCAATTATATTAATATCCCAATATTCATAATGAGGAGAAATATCGTCTAAAAATTCATCAGCTATTAATGATGCAAGTTTTATATTTACTTCTCTTTTATCTCTTGGAATCGTATGATAAGGATAATAGTGATATCTAAAGCATTCTCGAATATTTCGCGTTTTATTATATGTTTTTGCAAACACTATCTCATTTGTATTCTTTTTTAAAAGTTTCAGGTTAGTTTGAACTGTATATTCTCTATTTTCACATGGAATTAGTCGAACATGGTATCTCATGCATCTTTTTGTTTTCTTTTTTCCTTCATATCTATAATATCTACATCTTCTATAATCAATCTCTTCTTCATAATAAGTGGAATAGTTTAATGTCGAATTAAGTGAACCTTGAACTACGGCATCAACATTTCCATAATCATTTAAAACTCTAAAAACTTTTTTACCTTCAATTGTTTTATTTGCCAATTTACTTTGAATTTTTAAACTTTGATAAATATCATCATTAAAAAAATCCTCTATATAAAGTGAATAAATTTTTTCATTTGGAATTTTTGATGGATGAAGTGATTTTACAGTTAATTGTTTTGAACCACATCCTGTTAATAAAACTAAAAACAGTAAAAGTAAGATTGATTTATAAATATTTTGCATAGATATTCCTTTTTTCTAAGAAATATTATATCCTTTTTGTGTAATTAAAGTGAACAAATAAGAATAGATTAATAGTAAAATGAGATAATCTATCTTATTTTAAAAACAAGGATTAATATGGAATTTTTCACAGCAGATTTATGTGATGAGTTTAGTGATAAGACAGAAGTTTTAGGACCAGATTTTAAATCATATGGTGGAATTGTAAAGTTTCAAGGTAGTGCAATTACAGTAAAATTAGATAAAAACAATAAAGATTTAGCGCAATTATTAAAAGAAAAAAAAGGTGATGGTAAAATAGTAGTAGTTGATGTTGATGTGAAATACTACGCTGTTGTAGGTGATAACTTAATGAAATTTGCAAGTGATAATAAATATGAAGGAATTATTGTAAATGGATATGTAAGAGATACTGTTACAACAAAAGATTTCAAAGTTGGTTTAGTTGCAAAAGGAACTTGTCCAAAAAAATATATTCCAGTTCAAGAAGGACAAATAAATGTGCCAATTACTATTGATAATGTAGAAATTGTTGAAGGTGATTATATTTATGTTGATCCTGATGGAATTGTAATTACAAAAGAAAAGTTAGTTTAGCACTTAACTTTTTATACACAAAACCTTGATACTATAAGAAAGTAATATATAAAAGAAGTCTAAAGAGTAATAAAATTATTAAGGAAAATTTTGAACTATATTAAAAATACTATAAATTTAAACCAAGGTACTGTTGCAGAAAAAAGAGAAGAGATTAAAAAATATTTTCTTCAAACTTATGAATTAGATGAAAAGCTATTTGAATTATTAAAAGATGAAAAATGTATATATAAACAACCAAATAGACTAAGACACCCGTTGATTTTTTATTTTGGTCATACGGCTACATTTTTTGTAAATAAATTAACTTTAGCAAATATTTTAACAACAAGAGTAAATAAAGAGTTTGAATCTAAATTTGCAATTGGTGTTGATGAAATGTCATGGGATGATTTAGAATCAAATAATTATACTTGGCCTACACTTGAAGAAACAAAAAAATATAGATTAGAAGTAAAGCAAATGGTTTTAAGTCTAATTGATACAATAGAATTTACAATACCTATAAATTGGGAAAGTCCTATGTGGATTATTCTTATGGGAATTGAACATGAAAATATTCATATTGAAACATCTTCTGTTTTACTACGTGAACTTGATAATAAAAGATTAATAGATGAAGAAATTTTTGAATATGTAAATGAAGAAAGTGAAATATTTCCCCAAAATGAACTACTAGATGTAAAAGGTGGAGAGGTAATTATCCAAAAAGATAGAGAAAATCCTATTTTTTATGGATGGGATAATGAATTTTCTTTTCATAAATCTACGGTAAAAGATTTTAAAGCTTCTAAATATTTAGTATCAAATGGAGAGTTTTTAGAGTTTGTAAAAGAAGGTGGATATAATAAACCTGAACTGTTTACAAAAGAAGGAAAAGAGTGGTTAGATTTTTCTCAAGCTAAGCACCCAACTTTTTGGATAAAAGAAGATGGTAAGTATTACTTACGAGAAATAAGTAGAGTAATTTCTCTGCCATTAAACTATCCTGTGGATATAAATGTATATGAAGCAGAGGCTTTTTGTAAATATAAAAGTGCTAAGTTGGGATATGAAGTAAGACTTCCAAGTGAAGATGAATATTATAGATTATTTGATTATGTAAATGCAAACGAAAAAGAAGCGAATATAGGATTAAAACAGTTTAATCAATCACCTGTTGATAAATATAAATTTGATGAATTTTATGATGTAAGAGGAAATATATGGCAATGGAGTATAACTCCTATGTATCCTTTTGATGATTTCCAAACACATCCTATTTATGACGATTTTACAACGCCAACATTTGATGATAGACATGCTTTAATGAAAGGTGGATCTTTTATTTCTTTAGGAAATGAGATCTTAAGAGAAGCAAGATATGCTTTTAGAAAGCATTTCTTCCAACATGCAGGATTTAGATACGTGAAATCAGATAACGAATATAGAACAAAATTAAATAATAATGTTTATGAAACAGATGAGTCAATTGCTCAGTATTGTGAGTTTCATTATGGCGAAGAGAACTTTGGTGTTAAAAACTTTTGTGTTAACTCAGTTGATCTATTAAAACCATATTTAGAAAATATTGAAACAAAAAAAGCTTTAGACTTAGGTTGTTCAGTAGGACGAAGTACTTTTGAATTAGCTAAAACTTTTGATGAAGTTACTGGAATTGATTTTTCTGCAAACTTTATTAATGTCGGAGTTAAATTAAAAGAATATGATACTTTAACTTTTAATATTAAAAAAGAGGGTGATATTTTTAATGAAAGAACAGTTTCATTAAAAGACTTTGGTTTAGATGATATAAAAGAAAAAGTTTCATTTATGCAAGGTGATGCCTGTAATTTAAAAGATAATTATACAGGATATGATTTGATTTTTTGTTCAAACTTAATTGATAGATTATATTATCCTCAAAAATTTATTGAAGATATTCCTTCAAGAGTAAATGATAAGGGCTTATTAGTTCTTTTAAGTCCATATACATGGCTTGAAGAGTATACACCAAAAGAAAACTGGCTTGGTGGATATATCAAAGATAATAAAGAAGTTTCAACATTAGATACTTTAAAAGATGAACTTAAAGATTTTGAATTACTTAAAACTATAGATGTTCCTTTTGTAATTAAAGAAACAAATAGAAAATACCAACACTCAGTTTCTCAAATGTCAATATGGAAGAAAAAAGCTTAGGCTTTTTTCTTTCTTTTAACTTTTCTTAAATATTTAGTTCAAAGCATAACAAGGTTTATCCTCATTATCACAAACCCAGTTTATCCAAAGTTTTTCATCTGTTCCTTCATTTAAAGTTACGAAGTTTCTTACTCTTAAATATTTTGCTGAACCAATTGGTTTTAACATAGATGTTTCTATTGTTTTATCTTCATTTAAAAATTCATTTTTATCATTTGTAATTGCAGTTATTCCTAACCATTCTATATATGATGGTGGTGTATGAACAACTCCTGATGATACAACTTGATGAATTTTATCATTATTTAAATGATCATTTATAACGCCAAGCGAGCCTACGTGAACATCACCTGATAATATTACTGTTCTTGTATTATTTTCTGCAGATTTTCTTTTTTTGATGTTCATAAATAATCTCATAATCAAACGCATTCTCTCCCCTTGATGATCTTTTGCTCTCCAGTGGTCTTTTAAATCATCAGTTAACTCTTCTTGCCAAGATGAGAAATCAACTAAATTTTCAGTACAAGAAAAATCTCTATAAACAACTGGAACAGCTGATAAAACTAATACATTATCATTAAGGATATTTGTGTCTAAATAAGTGTTTATATCATTCCATTGCGAGTTACACATAACTTGCTGAATACTTCTTTGTGTTCTGTTATCTAAGGCTAAAATATGAAAGTTTCTAAATTTTAATGAAAAGGAATAATGTGTTCTATCTTTGTTTATCAAAGTTGTATTTTTAATACTTCTAATTTGAAATATCTCAAAATATTTCTTTGCAACATTAAAAATATTTTTATAAACTTCACACTCTTGGATTTCTTTTGGATATGAACCCCAACCATCAAATATATCATGATCATCCCACATCATTACAGTTGGAATTGTTGCGAGTGCTAAAGACATATTTTTATCACTCCATTTTCTTATATATAATTTTTCATAAAATTCATTAAGATGTTTAATCATGCCTTTTGTAGCTTTTTTCTTTATTTTAGCTTCCATTTTAAGTTTAGACCATTCTTCAAGTTCATCAACTTTTGACCATAACTCATCTGCATAAACTTGATCTCCACCCATTATTAAAACTGCAAAAGCTTCTTTTTCATGCATAGAGATTATATCTTCCCATAATTTATAAGGTTCATTGATTTTTGCAAGTAAGTCTGGGCTTGAAAAGCCATTACATGAGGCATAGGCAAATTTTACTTTTTCATCTTTTGCAGGAATATAAAACTCCCAAGATTCTCTTTTATGAATATCTTGAAGTATTCCATTTTCATTTAGTATTTTGTATTTGACAGTTCTTGGTTTTTTTGAACTTTTCATAATATATTCAGCTCTATAAAAATATCCACTATTTAGTTTTGTTAATTTATTAGCTTTTACTATTGTATTATTAAACTCAATAGAAAAATTTAAGTCAGTTTTACTTAAAAAACACACAACGTATTTATTATCAGCTTCTACTGATAATAAAGGACCTAGAATTAGTTTTTCACTCATGTCGACTCCTATTATAAATAAATAAGTTATTAAATATAGTATAACATATAAATAATAGACTATAATAATTTAGATGGTTATTTTAGAACAAACAAAAACAATTAAAAATCTTTTAGCATTTATTGGAATATTATTTATAATATTTCTAATTAATATCTCAATAGAATATAGCAAATATCAAGAAGTAGTATATGAAGAACTTTATGAAACACAAGTTGAGATTGTAAATATTTATGAAAAAGAAAAAGTGGATGTTTTAAGATTAAAAAATAGTAATTTTCAGTTTTTTACATCAGTAAATAAAGATAATGATTTGAATAAATTAGACTTGATTGAAATAGCTTTCTTAACAAAAAGAATAGATTTTATTTCATATTTAAAAGGCTTTTATGCAAAAAATATTTACTTTGATAAACTTCAAAGAGATAATACTTTTAAAGATAAGATTTCACAAAAAATCAATGAAAATCATCAAAATCCTGAAATTAAAGAAGTATTCAATGCCTTGTTTTTAGCCATTCCTGTGTCAAGTGAATTAAGAGATACTTTTGCAAACTATGGAATAACTCATTTAATTGCTCTTTCAGGCTTTCATTTATCTGTATTATCTTTTTTGATTTATTGGATTATTTATTTTCCTTATGACTTTTTCCATAAAAGACACTTTCCTTATAGAAATAAAAAGTTTGATTTATTATTAATCACTTTAGTACTTTTGTTTCTTTATTTACTTTTAACTGATATAGTTGCTTCTTTGCTTAGAGCTTTTATTATGTTGACTTTAGGTATATTTTTATTGCGCTCAAATATAAAACTAATCTCTTTTACAAACCTGCTGCTTACTTTTTTAATAATAATTGCATTTTTACCTAAATATATATTTTCTATTTCTTTATGGTTTTCACTTTCTGGAGTATTTTATATTTTTCTTTATATAAAATATTTTAATGAATTAAAAAGCATGGTAATAAAACTTTTGTTATTTAACTTTTGGATATATTTTGCTATGAATCCAATAGTTCATTACTTTTTTACTAATACTACTTATGAACAGTTGTATTCACCATTTATTACTATAGCTTTTACTTTTTTTTACCCTCTCGAATTATTTGCGCATATATTTGGCTTTGCAGAAGTTTTTGATAGCTATTTAGAGATTTTTTTAGCAAAAGAGTTTATCGTATTTGATGTTTCTACTTCATTATTTGTCTTTTTATTATATATATTTTTATCTTTTGCTTCAATTGTAAGTAAGAGTTCTTTTATTTTACTAAATGTTTTATTGATTGCTTTTAGTGTATATTTATATACTTAAAAGATATTTGGGAGTTTGATGTTACATTATTTTATAATTTTTTTGTTAGTTCTTTTTTGTTCTTACGAATTATTACCAAAAAATATACTAGATTTTGCCTTAAATATAGTAAGAAAGCTTGCACGTATTTATGAGCAAGTTGATTCAAAAATTCAACTTGAAAATATAGATTATTATAAAACCCAAAAAAGTAAAAGAACAAAAATCAAAAAGGTTTCTAATTGGTTTTTTAGAACAATCTTTTTATCTTTAGCCTTTATTATTATTGTTTTCTGGGATTTTTTCTGGCATATGCTTTTTAAAAGAATTTTTTCTTATTTACATTCTTTAAGAATATATGATAAGTTTAAAATATATATAAGACAAAAGGCTAATAAGTATTTTGTCTTGCTTATCTTTATTTTTTTATTTGTAATTATGGAATCCTTTGGTGTTTATTCTGGAATACTAACTATTCAAGGACATATTATCTTAGCAATTTTGTCTTATATGGCTAAGTTCCTAATGGTTTTTCCCGTGAAAGTTTTATATGAAGAAGGTCATGATAAGTTAGTTGAAATTCCTTGGTTTGATAGAAGAAAAAAACTTTTTGTATCTTTTTTATTATGGTTTGAAACAACATCAAGTTATAAAAAAGCAAAAGAACTTTTTTATAAGTTAAAACTGTTTCTTTCAAAAATAAAAAATAAATTCAAAAGAAATAAACAGTATAGATTTATTTTTCAGTTCAAAGCATATAGAAGACTATTAAAAATTAAAAGATTAAAGTCAAATAATAGTTTATCGAATAAAACAACATAGTAAAACAGTAAAAGAGTTTAAATGAATATAAAAAAAGAACTATATACAATATTTGAAAATCCAAGAAATCATAAGTATGGAATATTAATTCAATCTTTGATATTTTTAAATATAGCTATAAGTATAATCGTAATGTTTCTACAAACAGAAAAGAACTTATCTGAATATTTTGATATTTTTAAGATTATAAATATGTGGAATGTTATTCTTTTTACACTTGAGTATATTTTAAGAGTTTATGCTGTTGGTTCTAGTCCTAGAGTTAAACGAATTAAGTATATGACTAGACCTATGATGTTAATAGATTTAATTGCAATTTTACCTTTTTATATTACTTTCTTTAATATAGATTTTGGTTTCTTAAGAGCACTTCGTATTTTACGTATTTTTAAACTTTTTAGATTAGCAAAATTTGCTGAGTTTGATGGGTTGGTTTTAACACTTTTAAAAGAGAAAAAAGAAGAATTTATTTTTATTGTTATAACACTTTTAGTTTTAATTATCACTATTACACCTTTAGTATATTATTTTGAGAAAGATGTACAACCTGAGGTCTTTACTAGTATGGGTACAACTATGTGGTGGGCTGTTATTACCTTCACTACAGTTGGATATGGAGATATGTATCCAGTTACTTTAATGGGAAGGATACTTACAACTTTTGTAAGCTTTTTAGGAATCGCCTTTTATGCAATTCCAGGCAGTATCTTTACCTCAGCATTATTGGAAAAAATTAATGATAAAAAACAAAGAAAACTAGAAGAAAAAGAAAGAAAAGAAAAAGAAAGAGCAAAAGCTAAAGAAGTAAAAAAAGAAAATACAGAACTTTAGCTATGTATTCCTATTCTTTGTTAAGTTTGAATTTAATCAATATTTGTATAATCACACGAATAAAAAGGGGCTTTTATGACAAAATTACTAAAATATTTTTTATATCTTTTATTTTTAACAACAATAATCCAAGCAGAAGAAAATAAACCAACATTAGTTGTATATACTTATGATTCATTCACAGCTTCGTGGGGACCTGCACCTAAGGTAAAAGAAGCTTTTGAAAAGACTTGTAATTGTAATGTAAAGTTTGTTTCAACTTCAAGTGCAATTGGTGCTTTAAGAAAAATTCAACTTGAAGGTTCAAATACAAAAGCAGATGTACTTTTAGGACTAGATAAAAGCTCAGCAGGAATAGCTAGAAAAACAAATTTATTTATTGAACATGATATTGATACTTCAAAATTAAATCTTCCTACAAAATGGAATGATAAAGAGTTTTTACCATATGATTATGGTTATTTCGCTTTTGTTTATGATAGTTTAAAAACTAAAAAAGTTCCAAACTCTTTTGATGAGTTATTATCAATGCCAAAAGATTTTAAAATCATTATTCAAGACCCAAGATCTTCAACTCCAGGACTTGGACTTTTACTTTGGATAAAAAAAATATATGGCAGTGAATCTGATGCTTATTGGAAAAAGCTTGCACCTAGAATACTCACAATTACAAAAGGTTGGTCTGAAGCTTATAGCTTGTTTTTAAAAGGTGAAGCTAATATGGTTCTTTCCTATACTACATCTCCTGCTTATCATATAATTGCAGAAAATAAAACAAACTATAAAACAGCAGATTTTAAAGAGGGCCATTATGGACAAGTTGAAGTTTCAGCTATTTTAAAATCATCAAAACAAAAAGATTTAGCAAAGCAATTTTTAGAGTTTACAAATAGTGAAACTTTTGCAGATATTATTCCAACTACAAACTGGTCATATCCAGTACTTAAAACACAAAAAGGACTTCCTGCAGGCTTTGATTCTTTAAGTGTTCCTTCAAAAATGCTTCTTCTTGAAGATAAAGAAATAGAGCAAAATAGAAAAGAATATCAAAACGAATGGTTAGATGCTATTAAATAATATAAATAGATTCAGACTTTCTGTAATACCAGGAGGTCTTATATCAATCTTCCTTTTACTTCTAGCTTTTACAGTTTTTTATATACTATTTTTAAGTATAAATAGTAATGACTTCTTCTCATCTTTAATTACAAATAGAATCCAAGAACTCATAGAATTCACTATTTATCAAGCTTTTTTATCAACTGTTTTATCAATTATTATTGGAACACTTTTAGCATGGGCGCTAGCTCATCAAAAATCATTTAAAGGAAGAAGTTATCTTATAGCACTTCTTTCTTCTTCACTTATACTTCCAACATTAATAGTGGTATTTGGTATTATTACAGTTTTAGGACAAAATGGTTGGTTAAATAGAACGCTTTTATATCTTTTTGATTACTCTTTTGAAAACTCTATTTATGGCTTAGGAGGTATTTTAATAGCTCATGTTTATCTAAATGCTTCTTTTGCAGCTAGAAGTTTATTACATGTATTTGAGTCTATTCCAAAAGAAAGATATAAACTAGCAAAAAGTTTAAACTTCTCAGCTATTCAAAGATTTAGACTTATAGAGTATCCAGCTATAAAACTTTCTTTACGAAGTATTTCTTCAACTATATTTTTATTATGTTTTACATCTTTTGCTATAGTGTTAACACTTGGAGGAACGCCTTCTTATAATACTTTAGAAGTTGCTATTTATGAAGCAGTAAAACTTGATTTTGATATACCTTTAGCTTTAAAATTGGCATTAATACAGCTTAGTATTACAATGGTGTTAGTTTTTCTATCTGCAAACTTTAAAGCAGGTATTTCAAATATTAAAACAAGTAGTACAGTTATACCTTGGAATGAAACAAAAAAATTAAGAATTTTTCAAATCTTTATTATCACATTTTCAACACTTCTTTTTATCTTACCTCTTATCTCCATTGTTGTAGATGGTTTAGGTGCGGATTTTAAAAGGATTTTTTCTGATGAGGTATTTTTAAAGTCACTTCTTACAAGTTTATCAATAGCTACGGTTTCTAGTATACTAACTGTGTTTTTTGCTCTTTTAATTAGTGATACAAGAAGAAACTTTAATATTAACCATAGAATAAAAGAATCAAAGTTCAGAAGTTTTATAAATATCCTAATAGCTTTCTCTGGAAATATATACTTAGCAATTCCTTCACTTATTTTAGGATTAGGCTTTTTTCTATTTTCACAAAAGTTTGAAGCTCCTTTATATCTTTGGGCTTTTGCTTCAGTATTATGTGCAAATATTTTGATGTCATTACCTTTTGCACTTTCAATCCTTTATCCACCTATGTTAAATATTGCTCAAAGATATGACAAGCTTTGTTTTTCTTTGAATTTAAAAGGAAGTAAAAGATGGCTTTACTGTGAATGGCCATATTTAAAATCATCAGTTCTCTATGTTTTTGCTCTTTCTTTTTGTCTTTCTTTAGGAGATTTAGGAGTTATTGCACTATTTGGAAGTGATGAAATAACAACACTACCTTGGTATCTTTATAGTCTAATGGGTTCATATCAAACAAAAGATGGAGCAGGGGTAGCTTTGATACTTCTTGTTTTAACACTTAGTATTTTTATACTTTTACCAAGAATCTTTACAAGGAAAACCAATGCTTAATATCAGCAATCTAAAATATAGTTATGAAGAAAATGATATAAAAAATGATTATGATTTTTCTTTATATGTAAAAGAAAATGAAATTGTAGGAATCATAGGTCAAAGTGGAAGTGGTAAATCAACACTACTAGATTTAATAGCAGGTTTTTTAAATCCTTTAAGTGGAAGTATAACTCTTAATGATATTAAGATTAGTACATTAAGTGCAGAAGATAGACCACTAACTACACTTTTCCAAAAATACAATACTTTTGAACACCTAAGTGTTATTAAAAATGTACTTTTAGGTATTAGTACTTCTTTTAAACCTAAAAAAGAAGAAATAGAAGAAGCAAAAATGATTTTAAAAGAAGTAGGATTAGAAGGCTTTGAAGATAAATTAGCTTCAACTCTTTCAGGTGGACAAAGCCAAAGAGTTGCATTAGCTAGATCACTTATAAGAAAAAAACCAATTTTACTTTTAGATGAACCTTTTACAGGACTAGATATACATACAAGAGAAAAAATGCTCAACTTAGTAAAAGATATCTCAAAGAAACGAAAACTAATTACTATAATGGTTACACATGATTTAGATGATTGTAAAAAAATAGCTAATAGAGTATATAAAGTAGAAAATGGAAAACTTTTAGAAAGTAAAATATAATACAAAAGGAAAAAAGTGAAAATACTACATTTTAGTGATACCCATCTAGGGTATAACGACCTTGATATTTTAGATGAAAACAACATAAATCAAAGAGAAGCAGATTTTTATGATGCTTTCTCTCAAGTAGTAGAACAAATCAAAAAAATCAAACCAGATTATATAATACATACAGGAGATTTATTTCATAGGAGTTCTCCTAGTAACAGAGCTATTACCTATGCACTTGAAAAGTTTAATGAAATAGATGCTTTAGATATTCCTTTTATACTAATAGCAGGTAATCACTCAACTCCAAGAACAAATCTTAGTTCACCAATATTAAAGATATTTGAAAACTTTAAAAACATTTTTGTTTCATATGAACAAGAATATAAAAAAATAGAGTTTGAAGATATAGTATTTCATACGCTACCACATATGAATGATGAAACAATAGCAAATAGTCAAATAGAAAAATGCGAGCAAAATATAGATAGTACAAAGAAAAATATCATGATGTTACATTGTAGTGTTGGTGCTTGGTATTTGATGCAAGAGTTTGGAGAGTGGGTATATCCAACAGACAAAGAGTATATCTTTTCTAAGATGGATTATGTAGCACTTGGACATTGGCACGGTTTTGGATCTGTAGGAAAGCATGAAAATGTATATTACTCAGGAAGCTTAGAGCGAACTAGTTTAAATGATAAAAGAAATGAAAAAGGTTTTATAGTTTTAGATATTGAAAATGATTTATTAAATACCTTACATATAGAGTATAAACAAATAGATATAAGACCCATACGACAAAAGCAAATAGATTGCGAAGATTATGAAAACTCAATTACTAATTTAGATGTAGCTGATACTAAAGATGCAATAGTAGAGGTAAAGCTAATTAACTTATCAGCATTACAATCTATTGATATATCAAACAAAGATATAAAAGAGCTATTTAGTGATGCTATGAGTGTTAGTATAAAAAGGGAGTTTAAAGCAAATACAAATGATGTAAGTGTAGATGATATAGAGGCTTTATCTTTAGAGGATTATTTTTTAGAGCATATAAAAGAAGATGTAAAAGATGAAAAAGAAAATGATAGATTAAAGTTAAAAGTAAAAGAGCTTTTCTCTATATACGAGGAGAGTAATAATGATCCTGCTTAATCTAAAACTAGAAAATTTCAAAAGATATGAAAACTACTATTTAGAATTCCAAGAAGGACTTATAGGAATAGTAGGAAAAAATGGTAGTGGAAAGTCTACTATCTTTGAAGCAATACTTTTTGCACTATATGGCGAGCTTAAAAATAAAGGCTATAAAGAAGTAATACGAAATAGTAATGCAAGTACAAAAGATGTAGTTTTAGTAGAATTAGAGTTTGAGTTTGAAAGTGTTATGTATAAAGTAAGTAGAGAGTTTAGAGGAAAGGCTTTAAGTGCTAATGCAAAGTTTTATAAAGAGAATGAGCTTATAACAACAGGAGCTAAAGAAGTAACTGCTTCAATTGTATCATTAACAAAGATGAGCAAGGATGCTTTCTTACATACACTCTTTGCTTCACAAAAAGAGCTAACAAACCTAAGTACTAGAAAACCTGAAGATAGAAAGAAGATGATTAGGAAGTTATTAGGTTTAGAGAAGATTGATTTTATAGAAGACTTACTAATCAAACAAAGTAGGGACCTAAAGCGAGAAATCACAGCTTTTGCAGAAGTATTACTTGGCGATGATGAGGTAAAGGTTAAAAAAGAGTATATAGAGCAATACACTGTAAATAAAAATGATTATGAAAAAGAGTCTATACAAAGAGCTAAAGAAGTAAATAGTTTAAAACTAGAAGAAGTACAAATACAAGAAGAGTTAAAAATACATCAAAGTACAAAAGAAAAGAAAAGAAACTACGCATCACAGTGTGAGCTTTTGCAAAATAGTATAAATTCACATATAAGAAACAAAACAAAACTAAATGAAGATGTAAATACCTTAGTAAAAAGACAAGAAGAGCTACAGGGCTTACAAAGTATAAAAGAAGAATACATTTCCTTACATGATGTACTAAAAGAGCAGGAGAGCTTAAAAGGACATCATATAAGAAAAGAGGGCTTAACTCAAGAGCAAACAAATCTAAGAGAACAATATCTTAAATCAAAACATAAAGTTGATTTATTAAAAGAAGAAACAAAAGAGCATAAAGAGCTAATACAAAAAGAAGAAGCTTTAGAAAAAGAAATAGAAGAGTTAAAGCAAAAGATATATGCAAAACAAAGAGAAGAAAAAACACTAGTTCAAGAAATAGCAGGTGAAGATAAACTAATAGCAAATACAAAGAATCAAATAGAAACTATAAAAGAACTTGGAAGAGATTCAAATTGTCCTACTTGTACTAGACCTTTGAGAGATGAGTATGATAAGGTATTAGATTCACTACAAAGTACAATCGAACAAACAAAGAAAGATAAAATTCAAAAATCTAAAGAACAGCTAGAAAATATTGTAAAACAAAGAGAAGAACTTGAAGAACGTTTTAAGAAGATAAACCATGAACATTTTGAACTATCAAAGAGAGTTAATCTAATAGAAAGTAAGAAAAGAGACTTAATCCAAGAAGAAGAATACTTTGAAAAAATCAAGAAACATGGAATTAAAAATAAAGCAGAATTAGCAAAATTAGAGCAGTATTCTTATGATAGTTCATTTCATTTAAACCTAATAGAACAACAAAAAAAGTTAAAAGAAAAATATGAATATGTATTAAGTTTAGAGACTATGTTAGTGCGTCTAGATAAGATAAAAGATGAACTTAAAACTACAACTCAAACAATAGAAAGCCTAAGTACAAAATACAATGACTTAGAGTTAGAATATAAAGCTATAGATTATGATGAGGTAAAACATAAAGAAAAAGAAAAAGAATATGCTGAGGTTAAAAAACAAAAAGAAGATAAAATCACAGTTTTAAATAAGCTAAAAGTACAAGTGGCCACAATCCAAGGTCAAATCCAAACAATTCAACAATCACTAGATGATAATAATAAACAACTAGCAAAAGTACAAATCAAAAAAGATGACTTGCAAGACTATGAAAAAATCAAACTAAGCCTAGGGGATTTTAAAACAAAATTAAATGCAAAAATAGCTCCAAGGATATCAAGCTTTGCATCTTCAATGTACTCAATAATCACAAAAGGCAAATACCAACATATAGAAGTATCAAATGATTTTGATTTCTATATCTATGATGAAGGTAAAAAATATCCAATCGAGAGATTTTCAGGTGGAGAAATTGACCTAGCAAATTTAGTACTTCGTATTGCCATATCAAAAACACTAACAGAGCTAAGTGGAACAAGTACGATAGGATTCCTAGCTTTTGATGAAGTATTTGGAAGTCAAGACGAAAGCAGACGTATAGAAATACTAGAAGCCTTTCATACTATAAAAGAACAGTATCGACAGATATTTTTGATAAGTCATGAAATTGAAGTTAAAGAGATGTTTGAGAGTATTGTAGAGTTGTAAGGAATAAAAATACAAAAATTATATTGCCGTAATTTTATTACGGATAATTTAGCTTATATACGATAAAATATTTCTAATAAACTAATAAACTAAAAAGAGTAAAAGATGTTAAAAAGAATAGAAATAACAAACTTCAAAAATTTTAATGAAAAATTCATATTTGATTTAAGTGATACAAATAATTTTGAATTTAATAAAGAGTGTATTCAAAATGGAATAATAAATACAGGTCTTATTTATGGTCATAATGGATGTGGTAAATCGAATTTGGGACTTGCTATATTTGATTTAGTATCACATTTAACAGATAAAAATTTTGCTCATAAAAAATATAATAATTATCTAAATGCAAATAATTCAGATACACAAGCTACTTTTAAATTTACTTTTAAATTTGATGAAGATATTGTAGAATACCAATATACAAAAAAAGACTATGAAACTTTAGTAAATGAACAAGTTACTATTAATGGTAATATATATATAAATATAAATAAAGATAAAAGTTCCATTTTTACTACATCTGCAAAAGGTGCAGAAAGTCTTAACAAAGATATACAAGATTCTAATATTTCTATTATTTCATATATATCTAAAAATACTATTTTGGAAAAAAATATTGAAAATAACGTATTTAAAGATTTTATTGAATTTGTAAATAATATGTTACTTTATAAAGATATTGATGATAACTTTTATATAGGATTTAAACAAGGGGAAGCACGTCACTCTAATTATGCTAATTATATAGTTAATCAAAATTACTTAAAAGATTTTGAATCTTTTTTAAATAAAGCTGAAATTAAATGTAAATTAATATCAAGAAAAGTTGATGAAAATCATCAGCTCTTTTTTAAATTTGAGAATAAAGAGATTGAATTCTTTTCGATTGCATCATCAGGCACAAGAGCTTTGGCTATGTTCTATGTGTGGCAAAAAGTCATGGAAAATAACAATTGTCAATTTGTATTTATTGATGAGTTTGATGCGTATTATCATCATAATTTATCAGAAATTATTGTTGAAAAACTAAAAGCGATGACCGATACGCAAGTTATTTTAACTACACATAATACTTCAAATATTTCAAATGATATTTTAAGACCTGATTGCTATTTTATTATGGATGATAAAAAAATAACATCATTAAAAGATAGAACAAATAAAGAGTTACGAGAAGCTCATAATATAGAAAAAATGTATAGAGCTGGTTCTTTTGAATAAAAATTATATATTAGTAGTTTTTGAGGGATTAAAAACCGAAGAAAAAATTTTTAATAATTTAAAGCAATACTTTTTAAATGAAAACTCAAATACTATAGTTTACGGTTTTCATTGTGGTGAAATTTATAGTTTATACAATAAATTGGAAAATGATAAAGATTTAGAACTTTTTACTTTGTTAAAGGAAAATTTAAAAGACACTAATAAAAAACTAGAAAATATAAAGAGAAATCAAGTTTCTGAATTGTACTTATTTTTTGATTATGATGGGCATGCTATAAGTGCCGATGATAGAAAACTTGAATATATGCTTAACTTATTTAACGATGAAACTAGTGATTATGGCAAGTTATATATTAGTTATCCTATGGTGGAAGCTATTAAACACTTAAAAAATGATATTGATTTTAAAAATACTGTTGTGGAATCAAATAAAAACTATAAAATAATTGTATCTCAAAATTGTAATAATAATTTGCAGCATTTAGATAAGCTTTGCTTTACTGATTGGAATTTTATTATTAATGAAAACTCTAAAAAAGCTAATTTTATTGTAAATAATACTTTTATTTTCCCAACTAATATAATTGAGCAATTAGAGATATTTAATAATCAAAAAACAAAATACATAAATGTAGAAAATAGAGTTTCTGTTTTAAGTGCTTTCCCTATATTTTTATTGGATTATTATGGTGTAAATAAGTTTAAAAAATAAAAATAGGTCATCCTTTAAATTTTTAACTTTTTTAAAAATTAAACCCCTTAATGACTTAGATAAAATACTTAATTATTCAAATAATTGAGAATGTGTTCCAATTCGAACTAGTTTTAAATAGTTATTTTCAATTATATAAATAATCAACATATCTCCACTAATATGAAATTCTCTAAAACTTTTATAGTCACCTTTTAAAGCATGGTCAAGAAAAAAAGGGGTCAGGTCATGAATTGCCACTTTTCTAAAAATCTTGGGACAGGGTACTAAATTATTCAAAAAAGTATTATCTTTCAAAATGTAATACATTAAATAAAAGCTAAAAAAATTATATATAATAGTTTATTATTATTATTTATAAAGGCTAATATATGAATTCAAAATATAACAATTGGAATGAAATTAAAAAATCAGTCGAAAATGAAAACTTATTTGTAGGCTTTAAAGATAGAGATATTTTTTATATGAAGATGGGCAAGAATATAGGATATGAACAAGATGGTAAAGGTGATAATTTTGTTCGTCCTATTGTACTAGTTAAAGGTTTTAATAAAGATATATTTTTTGGTATTCCTCTATCTACTAAAATAAAAGAGGGAAGATATTATTATAAGTTTGAATTTCAAAAGAAAAATGAGTTGATAACAAATATTGCATTATTATCTCAAATGAGATTGTTTAGTACAAAAAGACTTTTGAATAAAATAGGAATGATGTCAAAAGAAGATTTTGAAAAAATGAAAAATAAATTTAAAAGTTTGATTGATTAAACCCCATCATGAAAGATGGGTCGTCCCGAAGGAATTTAGAATGCTATTATAACAAATAAATTAATATTAGTCAATTATATAGATAATCAACATATCTCCACTAATATGAAATTCTCTAAAACTTTTATAGTCACCTTTTAAAGCATGGTCAAGTGCTTCTTCTGGTAAGGCTTGTTCTTTTATCAATAATGAAAGGTATTGAATATATTTACTATAGTGTTGGTCTGTAAGCTTTGCTTTTTTGTAATCTTTTAGAAAAGTCTTAGTACGAAAAAGTCTTAACATTTATTTTGTTAATTCTTCTAGTGTAGTTTCTTCACCTATAAGATTTTTTGCTTCATCCATGGCTTGTATAGTTTTATCATTTGGAATTTTTAGTTCAAAAGGAATTCCATTTTCGTATTTTACTCTTTTAAGAAACATATTTATCGCTTGTGATGTGTTAATTCCAAGTTCATCAAAGATATGTTCTACATCTTTTTTAAGATTATTATCAACTCTTGCTCTAACTGTTGCATCTAATGACATTTGATACTCCTTATTCTTTAAGTAATAATTGCAGCATTATTGTGCTACAAATGTCAATTCAAAATAAAAGGGATATTACGTTCAAATATAAAGTACTTTAATTCCTTAATGTAGCTATTAATCTATTTAAATCTTTCAGAAAAGAGAATACATCAAAAATTGATTTTACTAAAATATCAGAATTCAACAAAGTCTCAGTACATAAACCCTCATCTTGCAAGATAGCAATACCCAAAATAGACTCTTTTAGCATCAATTTATCATTTCGTCCATTTCCTACACTTAAAGTTGTAGAAGAGCCTAAATTTTTAATAAATTCTAACTTATTAATATCTTGAGATGACTTTGCTATTTTTATAATCTCACACTTTGTATTTTCAAGTTCTTTTTCTACACTTCCATAAGTATCAGCTGTGATTACATAAAACTTAAAAGAGTTTGAAAGTTCATTTATACTTTTTTTAATACCTTCAATTAGTTTACCGTCAATTGCAATCGTACCATTATAATCAAATACGATGTTTTGAATTTCTAGTTCTTCTCTTCCTGGAATATTTACTTTCACTTTTTTGTCCTTTTTACTAACTAATCATAATAAGAATAATAGCGAAAAAATAAATAAGAGACACGGAATTTTTAAGTCTAAAAGAGTTAAAATGACAAATAAGGAATTTAAATGTACAAAATTCGTCAAGCTTTAAAAGAAGATATCAGTCGTATGGCTGAAATAGAAGGAATTTGTTTTTCTGAGTCTGAAGCTGCGTCATTAGAATCATTTCAAAATCGATTTTCAGTTTTTCCTGAATGTTTTTTTGTATTAGAAAGTGATGGTATTATTGTTGGTCATATTAATGGTTGTATCAACAATACTCCAGAACTTCCTGATGCTCTTTATTCAAATAGTAAACTTCATTGTCCTCAAGGTGAATACCAAACAGTATTTGGATTAGCAGTTGATCCTAAATATCAAAATCAAGGTTATGCATCGGCACTTACAAAACATTTTATTAAGTTTAGTAAAAATCGTAGACATAAAGGAATGGTACTTACTTGTAAAGATCATCTTGTAAAGTTTTATCAAGGTTTTGGCTTTATTCATCAAGGTGTATCAGATTCAAGCCATGGTGGTTCACAATGGAATGATATGTTGCTAAGATACTAAATGATAAAGGCTAAAAATATTGACTAAATTTTTTATATTGCTAATACTAACTTTTAATTTTTGTTTTGCAAATAATGAAAACCCTTTATATATTTCTTCTAAAACACTTCCTTCTTTTGATCAAGAAGATTTTTCAAAATATATAAATGAAAATAAAAGATGGCTAGAAAACAATCGTGTATTTTTGACAAAAAGTCCGCAGTTAGAACTTTTTTTAAATTCACCATTTGAGAAGAAACCTATTAACCAAAAAGCATCAAAAGGAATTTTACTAGTTCATGGACTTGGTGATTCGCCTGGTTATTTTCAGGATTTAGCACAAGAACTAGTTTCTCAAGGTTTTTTAGTAAGAACTGTTTTACTAACAGGTCATGGTAGCAAACCTGCTGATTTAATAAACGTAGAGTTTGATCAATGGGAAAGTCTAGTAAAACATCATATAAAACTATTAGAGAAAGAAGTAGATGAGTTATGGCTTGGAGGATTTTCAACAGGAGCTAATCTTGTAACTTCATATGCTTTACAAAATGAAGAGGATATTTCAGGTTTATTGCTTTTTTCACCTGGATTTTCATCAAATCAAAGTACATTATTACCTTTTTCTGGAATTGGTTCTTTTTTCAAAACATGGTTATTTCAAAATGACTATAGTCAAAATATCTTGAGATATGAATCTTTATCTATGAATGCTTCAAATTTGTACTATAAATCTTTACAAAAAGTTGAAGAGGCTTTTGATTCTAAGAGTTTTTCAAAACCAGTATTTATAACTATTAGCCAAGATGACAGTGTTATAAATTCAGAAGATATAGTATCAATTTTTACAAATAAGTTTAAAAATCCAAAAAGTCAACTTATTTGGTATGGAAAAGATAAGAGTTTTAGTGATAATAGAATTACTTATTTACCTTCTTATATTCCTTCTGAAAATATTGCTAACTTTTCTCATTTAAGTGTGTTATTTAAAAAAGACAACTTCTTTTATGGAAAAAACAGTCAATTTAAAATGTATAGAAATGGACAAGATAAGATTTATAATAGCCAAGAAGATCAACTTTGGTATTCAGCTTGGGGATTACAAGAAGAGGGCAAATATTTTGCTAGACTTACTTGGAATCCATACTTTAAAAAGACTATAAGACATATGATAGAAGTAATAAACTCTAATAAATAATAAAATAAATATTATTTCTTACTTATACTATATTTCCCTGCGCCTAAGAAGAATATAGAAAGTAAACTCATGATATAAAACATATGAAGTTCAATAGCCCAAGAACCATTTTTTGTAAGTGTAAATATCTTATCAGCATATGGTACAGCCAAAATAAAAATCATCATACCTATCATAATAATTGCAGCTAATTTTACTCTATATCCAAGTATTAACATCAATGGAGCAACAATTTCACCAATATAAACACCATAAGCTATAAACTCTGGTATACCATTGTTCCCAAGCATAACCATCATTCCATCAACACCATGTGAAACTTTTGAAATACCATGAAAAAGCATTAGAAAGCCAACCATTAATCTTAATATTAACTTCGCTAAATCATCATTTGTATAATTACATAAACTACTAGTATTCATTTTTTGCCTTATTAAAATATTAGAAATTTTAACAAAGCAATATTAATAAAATATTAACAGTACTATAAGTCATAAGTTTTTTTAAAAAGCTCACCCTTAAATTCAATATTATCTTTCAAATTCAATTGAAACATAATATTAGGGTTAGTGTTTATATCTTTTTTCTTTATATAATACTGACAATCTACATTTGTCATACTAACTAAATATCTGCTACCAATATTAAAATCAGATAATCTTGAACTTGTAGTTAATAAATATTTGTTATTCATTTTTTTTATTTTGTAATCTTTTGTTATTTCATCCAGTTGTTCTTTAAAATCTATTATGTCTTTACCTGGAATTTGTGTATTTCCAGTTTTTTTTCTTCTAAATACTAGGCTAATATCAAAGTAGTTTTCTAGTTCATTTATTGGTATAAAAAGTAAATCTTTTAAAGCTAAGTTATTAAACTTTTGTGAAGATATAATCCACTCAACATTTTTATCTTCATATATTGTTTTTACCCAATTAAATAGTATATTATTAGGAATCTCAACATGAATATTTGCAGTATTTGAGCCTGCAAATGATGAATAGTTTGAATTTAAATATTTTATTATTTCTTCTGTATATTTATTTGATTCATTTTTACTTTTATCGCAAAATATAAACTTGCCATTTTCTGGTAATAGTACTATTTGTCCAGCTTGCGTTGGCCCAAATTTAGCTTCTATAGTTGTAATAAGTCGAATTGATTCTCTTACTGTTATATAAGATGTTGTTGCATCTAATCCACCGTCCATTGAAAAGTTAGCATTAAAATAATTGTTTAAAAAATCTGTTGCTTCATCTTGGAATATTTCCCACTTTTGTAATGCCATAATCTTGCCTTTTAAATAAACTGAAGTATTATATCTAATAAATTAAATGATAAGTTATTCACTTGTAAAACTAGCAAAAGCACCTTCAACACTTGGAATACTTTTATAACTAGTTTTTGATAATTTCACTCTTTTCGTTTTAAGATCACATACTGCAATTTTAAAACTAGAACCCATATATGGTTCCACAACACAGATGATTTTATCTTCAATCTGTCGTGTAGTATAAATAGTACCTTTTAAAGTTGAGAAGAAATATTTGGGATAAGTTAATGGTGTTATTTCAACAATATCAATTGTCTCTGGATTTGCAAGAGTTTCCACTATATCTTTTGCTTCATCATAACTTTCAAATTGAATACACCAGTCATCAAAAAATTTATTAAAATGTTCTAAATCTTCATCTAGAAATCCACCAGCTAAAGATTGTAAAGTATAAATAGACACAAATGACACCTTGAAATATATATTGTTTTAATGGTTGATTTTATCATACTAAAGCTATTTGAAGTCTTATGTGACATTTATCACATACAAACTTTTTAATATTATGTATAATTACTGCATCTTATCAAATTTAAAGGAAAATTATGAAAAAAATAATATTAAGTTTAGCGCTATTTATTGGGACTATGTTTGCAGCTCCTACAATGGCTCCCAATTTTCAAGTAACAACAATTACAGGTGAAAAAGTTAGTTTAGATGGTTTTCTAGAAACTAAAAAGCCAACATTGGTATATTTTACAGCATCATGGTGCCCGACTTGTGCAAAAAACTGGCCATCAATTAATAGTGTTTATAAAACATATAAAGATAGAGTAAATTTTGTATCAATTAGTATTGATCCAACTGATACAAATGAAGTACTTACAAAATTAGCAAAAAAACATGGTTTAATTTATCCTTCAGTTGCGGGGAATCCAAAGCTTATGGTTGATTTTGGAGTAACAGGACAAGCTACAACAATTATGGTTAACTCAAAAGGTGAAATTACATTTAAGGAAAGAGGGCATCTTACATTAGAAGATTATACTAAGCTGTTAGATGATTCACTAAGAAATGAATAGTTTTATATACTTTTCATTTCTTCAAGGGGTATTTGCATTCTTTGCCCCTTGTGCCGTTGCACTTCTTCCTGCTTATATCGTATCTTTTATCTCTAGAAATAATGTATCAAATCAAAGTAAAATTCATCTTTTATTAAGAGGTTTAAAATTAGCATTTTTTTCTATCTTAGGTATTTTAGTTATATATGCAATTGCAAGTGGTTTTATTGTCTTAGCAGCAGAACTAATAAAAAGTTACATGAAATATGTAGCAGTTTCACTAGGGGCTATACTTATTATAGTTGCTATATTAATGTTATTTGGAAAAGATTTTAGTGTAAATATTCACATGAATCAAAAAAAGCATGAAAATGAAGTTAAAGAAGCTTTCTTCTTTGGAATTGCATATGCTATTGGTGCTTTAGGATGTTTATTCCCACTTTTTTTAGTGGTAGCAACACAAGCTTTTAGTGAACCTAATACGGCTTTAGGTGTGAGTTATATTGTGGCTTATTTTGTTGGTATTAGTTTATTAATGCTAATCACAATTATGAGTTCAATTTTTGCAAAAGATTTTATAAGTAGAAAAATTAATTCTATTTTACCTCATATGCAAAAAATAAGTGCTGTTTTCCTTATCGTAGCAGGGGCTTATATCATTTATTACCAATCATCATTATTTTAAAAAGGAGTAATTATGAATGAATCAAAACAAAGAACAATAGAATTAGCTTATTTGATATTAAGACTTACTATGGGTGTAAATATGCTTACTCATGGTATTGCCCGAATGTTAAATTTAGAAGGTTTTAATTCATGGATGATAGGGCAATTTTCAAATACTATTTTGCCAGAATTTATGGTTAGTTTTTCATCTTATATGATTCCATTTACTGAACTAATCCTTGGTATTTTACTGATTTTAGGATTATTTACAAGTAGAGCTTTCTTAGTAGGAGGACTATTAATAGTACTTTTAGTATTTGGTTCAGGATTACAAGAAAACTGGAATGTAATGTCTTCTCAAATGATATATGCAGTATTCTTTTTTATTCTTTCTTATTTTATTGAATTGAATAAATTTTCAATAGATAGATTAAGAAAAAGATAGAACTTTATAAAAGTTCTATCTTTTTTCGTGAGAGTTTTAGGATATTGTTTTTTTCAAAACTTTTTAATAATCTACTAACTACTTCCCTTGATGTTCCAATTATTTCACCTAATTGTTCATGAGAAATATGAATTTCTTTTTGTTCTTGAGATTTTAGCCAATGAAGTAATCTTTTATCTAAACTTAAAAATCTTACTTCTTCAATTATTGTAGCCATTGATTCTAAACGGTTTACATATTGATCAAATACATATCTTTGGAAGTCTTTATCTTCAATAAAAAGTTTTGCAACTAATTCTACAGGTACATCATAACCTTCTAGTTCTGTCTCTGCAATCGCAGTACCAACAGCAGGAGCTGAATTATAAGAACTTGTAAAGTTAACGTTGCACTGTTCTCCTTGAGAAAAATAGTAGAGTAATACACTTTGTCCATTTTCATTTTGGCGAACTACTCTTACTCTTCCTTTTGTAAGAAAGAGTATTCCATTACAGATATCACCTTGGGCATAAAGTTGTATACCTTGAGAAATTTTTTTAAATTCACAATTGTCAAGAAGCTGCTGTTTACTTGAGGGCATTAGTGTATTAAAGAAATCAAAAGATTTCATAAATCATCCTTTTTTTATAAAATTAATATAGCATAGGATGAATATAGTAGATTAATGTTTAGTGAATATAAACTACCAACGACTTTTATTACGACGATTTGGAATTAATAAAGGAATAATTAGTCCTAAGATAAGACCAGCACCTGCAACCATTCCACCATAACTAAACCAACGCATCAATAAATCAGTTCTCTTAGTATCAAGCTTTTCATTTAAACTATCATTTAGTGCTTGAACTTCTTCTAATTGTTGAGTTAACTTTAAATTTGTATTTTCTAAGTTCGTAACTTGGCTAGCTTTTGAGCCTAAGTTCCCTTTATATTCGTCTAGTTGTGTTTTTAATTTTATAAGTTCATTTTCAAGTTTTGGTAAACGTTCTTTTAATCCTGGTTGATTAGATACATATTTTGAATTTATCCAACCACTGCGACCTTTTGAGTCTTTTACTAGTGTAAAATTTGAATCTTTTCGGATTATTTTAATATGCTCACCTGTATTAACACTACCAATAATTTTATATTTAGTGCCAGGACCTGAGTGTATGAAAGTATGTAAATCATCTGAAACATAATTAGTTGCTCCATTAGCTAATGAAGATACGAAGATTATAAATAATAATAGAAATTTTGTTTTAAACATAAGTTACTATATCCTTTTTAATAATTTAAAATATTATAGTATAGATTTACTAAAAGTAAAATAGGGTATTTAAAGTGGTACCCACGACCGGACTCGAACCGGTAAGCCGTGAAGCGGTTGATTTTGAATCAACTGAGTTTACCAATTTCTCCACGCGGGCAATTACTGGTGATATATTACTATATCTATATAAATAGTTACTTTAAAACAAAGATATATTTTTATAGATTAACTCACAATTAGCAAGATGATAGTACAATACAAAAAATTAACTATGAAGATAAAGAATATGGCATATAAAAAACACAAAAAAGGGTTACACGAACGTAATCCACATAATAAAAGATATGATTTTCCTGAGCTAATCAAAAGTTTACCAAAGTTAGGTGATTTTGTAGCTAAAAATAAATATGATGAACTCTCAATTGACTTTTCAAACTCAGAGGCTGTATTAACTCTAAATAAGGCCTTATTATCACATTTTTATGGTATTAAAAAGTGGTCAATTCCTGATGGTTATCTTTGTCCTCCAATTCCTGGCCGTGCTGATTATCTTCATTATATTGCTGATTTATTAGCTGAATTTAATGATGATAAAATTCCAATAGGTTCAAAAGTAAAAGGACTAGATATTGGTATTGGTGCAAACTGTATTTATCCTATTGTTGGAAATAGTGTTTATAACTGGTCTTTTGTAGGAAGTGATATAGAAAAAGAGTCTATTGAATCATCACAAAAAATTATAGAAGCAAATCCTTCTTTAAAAGGTAATGTTGAATGTAGATTGCAACTAAATTATGACAGTATTTTTACAGGAATTATTAAAGATGAGGATAGATTTGATTTTACTTTGTGTAATCCTCCTTTTCATAAGTCACAAAAAGAAGCTGAAGCTGGAAGTAAAAGAAAAGTTCAAAATCTTACAAAAACTGTAATTGAAAAAGCTTCTTTAAATTTTGGTGGAAAAAACAATGAATTATGGTGTAAAGGTGGAGAAGTTGCTTTTGTAAAAGCTATGATAAAACAAAGCAAGAAGTATGCAAAGAATTGTTTTTGGTTTACAACAATAGTTTCAAGAAAAGATAACTTAGATTTTATTTATGATGCTTTAGATGCAATTAAACCAGTTTCATATGACACAATACAGATGCAACATGGTCAAAAGATTAGTCGAATTATAATTTGGACTTTTCTTACAAAAGAAGAGCAAAATGAATGGTTTAAAAACAAATAAGTCTATAAACTCTTTAAATCTATTTATTATCTTATTTTTATGTATAGGAGTTTTAAATCTTAGCGCAGAAGATAGTAAGTATAAAATTTATGAAGATATTAAAAAAATACCAGCTAAAAAGGCGGCCTTAGTTTTGGGAACTGCAAAATATGTTTCAAAGGGAAAACAAAACTATTTTTATACTTATCGTATACAAGCAGCGGTGAAACTTTGGAAAGCTAAAAAAATTGATGCTATTGTTGTTTCTGGAGATAAGAGCGATCATTATGATGAAGTTACTAATATGTATAGAGATTTAATTAAAGCTGGGGTTCCATCACAATATATCACAAAGGATTATTTTGGGTATAGAACTTTTGATTCAATTGTTCGAGCTAAAGAAGTATTTGATTTAGATGATTATATTATTGTATCTCAGAAGTTTCATTTAAATCGTGCTCTTTATTTAGCCCAAGAAAAAGGTCAAAAAGCTATAGGTTTTGCTGCAAAAGTAATTGAAGGATCTAAGGCTTTTAAAAAGATGGAAGAAAGAGAAGAACTGGCTCAAATAAAAGCTTTTTTAGATATAAATATTTTGATGACTAAACCAAAAGTATTAGGAGTGAAGATAAAGGTAAATTATCGTAATTAGTTATTGAAGATTATAGTAAACTCACAACCTTTGTATTTTTTATTTTCATATTGAAAATTTGTATTTTCAACAAATATCTCACCTTTCATACCTTCAACAATAAAATTGTATGTAATATTTAATCCTAATCCTGTTCCTAGACTTTTGTTTTTACTTGTAGTATAAGGCTCAAAAACTCTTGATATTAGCTCTTCTTTTATTCCTCCAGCATTATCTTTTAAGTTTATAATAGTTCTTTTATTGTCTTTTTTTGTAGTAATAAAGAAATATTTTTCTTTTTCTACACTTTGTTCAAATGCTTCAACTGAATTATTTAATATATTTATAAAAGCTTGAATCATATCATTTTGATAATTTACTAAAATAATACTATCATCTAAATCTAATAGAACTTTAATATTATTTTTAACAATTGAACTATCAATAACACTTAAAAAACTTTTTATTGTACTAGATAAATTAAAATCACTTAGCTCTCTATCTGCTTTAATAAATTGTCTAAAGTTATCAATTGTTTCTGATAGATACTGAGTGTTTTTATTTATAATTTCCATATGTTTATCAAACTGTTCATCCGATAAAACTCCTAATTCTCTTTCAAGTTTAGAAGCTGTTGCAATTGAAGAAATAATAGACAATGGCTGTCTCCATTGATGTGCAATATTTCCTATCATTTCACCCATTGAAGCTATTTTTGATTGTTGAAAAATCAGGTCTTGCTGTTGTTTCTGTTCTGTAATATCTGTTACATAACCTATAAAATGAGTAACTTTATTGTCTGAATCTTTTTGTAAAACTGAATAGTCTAAAATCCATCTTTCTTCACCATTTTTATGTATAAGTCTATATGGTTCATGTTTAAAATAATTTAAATCATTTTCAAGTGCATTAGTAACTTCTTTTTTTACAGTTTCTATATCCTCTAGATGGATACAATTCCCATATTTTATTTTGTTAGTCATGAAATCTTCTTTACTATAACCTAGTAATCTTACAATATTACTAGAGATATATTCAATTTCCCAATCAGCATTATTTTTCCATTTGAAAAGTACGGAATCACCTTTATCAAATAAAGATAATAAAGTAGCTTGAGATTCTGTTAAAGATGAAGATAGTTTATTTAATCTTTCTAATTCTTCTACTTCTTTTTTTCTTTTTGTTATATCATGACCAATTCCTAAAACACCTATAATATTTCCATTATTATCTCTCATTGCAGTTTTTGTAGTTTCTAATAATATTTTCTTTTTATTAGAAACATAAGATATTAATTCTTCGTTTATTATAGGATCAAATGAATTCATTGCTAGCTGGTCGTTTATTTTGAATAACTCTGCAGTTTTCTTATCAATCAAATCATAATCAGTTTTACCTATAATCTCTTCTGTTTTTACTCCAAAGAACTTCTCTGATTCGTGATTACATGTTATATATACACCATTTTTATCTTTTAACCAAATCATATCTGGGATTGTTTCTAGAATATTTTTATTTAATAATTTACTATTTTTTAGTTTTATTTCATAAGATTTTCGTAAAGAAATATCATTTATTGTAAAAAGGATACCTTCTTCTAATTCAAAAGGAAGTGTTTTATCTAAAGTTTTTCCTGAAACTTCACACCAGATTATTGTTCCATCCTTTCTCTTAAATTGGTATTCTATATTAATGACTTTTTTTTCTTTAAATATCTCAATAAATTTTTTTCTAAAGTCATTATAGTTTTCTTTTGATAAATGTAATTCCCTAGTATTCTTTCCTATTATTTCATTTACTGAGTCATATCCAAATATATTTATAAAACGTTCATTTACTTTTATAATCTTTTTATTTTTGTTTATGTGGATTAATCCACTTTGAGTATTATTAAATAATTGAGTAAGTTGATGTTCATTTTGAATAATCTTTTTATATGTAGTATCTTTTTCAATGGCAATTGAAGCCATATTTGAATAAGCAAAAATTAATTTTAATTCAAAATCAGAAGGTGATTTATGAATACTATTATACATAGCAAAAGTACCAAGTATTTCATTATTAGAAGAGAATATAGGTTGTGACCAAGAAGCATGTAAGTTTGCTTTTCGTGTTAATTCTAAATAAGGTTGCCAATTTTCATGTGTGTCAATATTTTCAATAATAACCCGTTCTTTTTTAAAGGCAGCACTTCCACAAGAACCTACTTTTTCGCCAATTTTTATTCCATCAATTGCATCATTATAAAAAGCAGGTAGACTTGGAGCAACTCCTTTTATTAAATGTTGTTTAGTTTTATCTAGTAGTAGAATAGAGCATTTTGTATCTTTTGTTCTACTTTCTGCAAAAGTAACTATTTTATTTAATATTTTATATAAGTTCTTTTCAATTGCAATATTTTCTAAAAGTAGTTTATTATCTTGATATATTAATTCATACTCTTTTTTTATAGTAATGTCTTTTGCTGTACAAAATAAACCAGCTTCCTTACCCTCTAAATCATAAAGAATTTGTTTTGTAGATTCAAAATAAGAGATAGTATTATCTTCTCTTATAACTGTATCTTCAAAGTTTTCTTTGTTTATTTTATTTTTTAATATTTCATTATCAGTTTTTGTAAAATAAAGAGCCATCTTTTTACTAAATAAATCATAATCAGTTTTAAAAATAATATCTTCTCTTTTTTTATTCATAAACTTTAGAAATGCGTTATTTACATGAGTATATTGTCCTTTAATATTTTTTACAAAAACTAAATCAGACATAAGTTCAATAAAGTTGTGTAGTTCATTTAAATCATGTTTAGTTTTCATTTTAAACCTTTAAAATATCAAAGTATTCTTTTCTAGTTATTTCTTTTGCACCTAATGAAGCTAAGTGATCATTATGAACTTGGCAATCAATCATTTTAATTCCATTTGTTTTTGCTTGCATACATAAATGATAAAAAGCTACTTTTGAAGCATCAGTTACTTTTGCAAACATACTCTCACCACAAAA
Source organism: Poseidonibacter lekithochrous (assembly GCF_018861145.1). Classification (GTDB taxonomy): domain Bacteria; phylum Campylobacterota; class Campylobacteria; order Campylobacterales; family Arcobacteraceae; genus Poseidonibacter; species Poseidonibacter lekithochrous_A. The sequence goes on along the minus strand of NZ_JAHKQT010000004.1, from coordinate 25,453 downwards.
AACATCATTAATTAGAAGCCCATATAATCCACCTACTAATTTCTCTTCTAAGTAACATTCTATTGAAAATGCATAACCTAATTCAAAAAGATTACTATAAGCTTGTATAAATTCATCACTTATCCATGTCTCATCTTCATGTTTTCTTTTTATATTTGCACAGTTTTTTATCACTTCTTCAAAGTTCTCATTTGATTTGATAACAAACCCTTTGTTCTTAATACTTTTCTTTAGACTCTTTGATAGTTTAAAATCATCAGGATAAAGAATCATTCTATCTTGGGGACTAAACCAATGGATATAATTATTTTCATCTATAAACCAAGGAAATATTCCGTTTTTATAAGCATTTATTAATCTTTGTGGATGAAAATCTCCACCTATTGCAACTAGGTCTCCCTTCATCATTTCTAAGCTTGGAAAAGCAAAGTTATTTTCTTCTAAAAGGTAAACCTTTTCATCTTTATCTAGTAATTCCATGATATTATTTTATCTTAATTATTATTAACACTCATCTTTTAGTGTAATTGTCCAGTCTTTGCATTCTGGGTTATTGTTTATTTCATCGATTTGTTTTTGAGTTAGATCTTGATATTTCATTGTTTTTCCATCCCAAATGATACATTCAAATACCTCTTCTTTTGTAAATATTTTTTTAATAGTATTTAAAAACATTATAATCCTTTTTAGTATTTTATAAAAACAATACTAAATTTAAGCTAACTTTAATTTAAAAAGATGTTATAATGTCAATACACAAATAATACGGAGGTGCAAATGACGAAGGTTTCACATTTTTAGTATTGTTACAAACTAATATAATAATTTAAATCACTGTAGTAGTGATAAGTTAAATAAATGTCTTATTTAACTAGAGTATGAATAAAAGGGAGATTGACTAAATATGTTAATCTCCCTTTTTTAATGCCCCATTTATTTAGACTTTTAAAAACTAGTTAATAAATATAGAACTTAAGCGTGTTATTTAAATAGTTTTAGATATTATTGCATTAAAGTATAAATTTTGGAGATTTTTTGAAGATAGATATATCAGAGTCATTTATAAACAAGAGTAGAGTAGATTTAATAAAGAAAATTTGTGGTACTAAAGCTGGTGAAGAAATAGAAAAAGCTGTTTCAAATGCTTTTGAAAATGTGTCAGAATCTTTTGATGAGAAAACATATAAGTTAATTGATTTTATTACAAAACTAGATAATATCAATAATTATACAGATGAAAACTTACCTAGCTACACAATGAAAAATAAAAAAGTTCATGTTATTAAGGATGAAAAAGGTCTGAATGAAGCAGTTCTAGAATTAAATACTTCAAAAATTCTTGGATTTGATACAGAACAAAAACCTATTTTTCAAAAAGGTGTTCCTCCAAGTCCAATAGCAATTATTCAAATGTCTAATGCAACAGATTGTTACTTATTCCAAGTTCATTTAATTAGAAATATAAAACCCTTACTAAATATATTAACGAATAGAAATATTGTAAAAGTAGGGATTGGTTTAAATGGTGATAACTCGGCTTTATATCAAGAATTTAGGATAAGACCTAGATGTTGTATTGATTTTGGTTCGCTGTTTAAATCAAAAATGGCATATCCAAATGATATTGGAGCAAAAAAGAGTGTATTACTTTTTTTAAATAAAAACTTACAAAAATCTAAAAGAATTTCTAGATCAAACTGGGAAAATGTTAATCTAACTGATATTCAAGTTAAATATGCAAGTGAAGATGCCTCTTGTGTATATGATGTTTTTTGTAATATGCTTATAACTTACCCCTTCTTAACTCAAATACTTCCTTCATGGTTTGAAGAAAGATTTAATAATAATGAATATAAAGAACTAATCAAAATATAGCAAAATATACGATTTTTATGCATAAAAAGTGTAATTATTGCCTTTTTTTGCTATAAAAGTGAAAAAATATTGATATTGTGATTTTTTTTTGCTATACTTTATTAACTGAAATATAGATAGTATTTACTTTTTATTTTCGACCACTTTAGAAATAAGGTGTATTACAATTATAAGGATTTTGCAATGGCAGAACAAGTTAACGGAACTGTAAAATGGTTCAATAGTGAAAAAGGTTTTGGATTTATCCAACAAGAGACTGGTGGCGATGATGTATTCGTACACTTTAGACAAATCAATAACACTGGTTATGGTAGAGTTTCTCTTGAAGAAGGACAAAAAGTGTCTTTCGAAATCGGTGAAGGTCAAAAAGGACCTCAAGCTCAAAACGTTACAATTCTGTAAGTTTTTCTAAGTAAGTAGATTAAAATCTACTTACTTTTTTTATTTCTCTCTTTATTTTAAGATTCCCAATTTATTTAATAACAATATTAATATAACAAATGGCACAATATATTTAACTAATATATACCAAATATTAAATACAAATTTTGTAGTGTGTTTTAAAAACTTTTCTTCAAGTAAATCTTTATCAACATAATATCCTAAGAAAATACAAGTCACAATTGCAGCAAGTGGCATCATAATTGATGATGTAATAAAGTCCATTAAATCAAAAGCATTTTTCCCAAAGAAAGTTAAATCAGCTCCATATTTAGTAGACATTGAAAGTAATGCAACAATACCTAAAATATAAAAAGTCCCACCACATAAAATAGTAGCTTTTCTTCTTGTCATATTAAATCTTTCAATAAAATACATTAATGATGGTTCAATCATAGAAACAGCAGATGTGATACCTGCAAAGACAAGTGCAATGAAAAATGAAACAGCAATAACTTGTCCTAATATTCCCCATCCTGAGAAAATTACAGGTAATGATATAAATACAAGTCCCGGTCCCGCTGCACTTTGTGCTCCAGCTTCAAAAAGAAATGAGAAGATTATAAGTCCAGCTATTATGGCAATTGAAGTATCTACAATTGCCACAAGAATAGAAGATTTTACAAAGTTTACTTCTTTATCAAGTGAAGCTGAATAAGTCATAATAGTACCAACTCCTAAAGAAAGAGTAAAGAAGGCTTGTCCTAAAGCTGCAAGTAATGCATTTTCATCTATCTTTGAAAAATCAGGTGTAAACATAAAACTAAGAGCTTTTGTAAAGCTATCAAGAGATAATGCATATAATAATAGACCAAATAGAATTATCCCTAATAAAGGCATTAAAATTAGATTTATTTTTTCAATACCATCTTTAATACCTTTTAAAACTATATAAATAACAGTTCCAGCTATTAGAGTATGATAAAATAGTTGCAGTCCTATATCTTTTGATATTAATGTTTCAAAAGCTAAACCAGCAGTTTTTGCATCAGTTGGAAGAGCTGAAAAGGAAGTAAAAACATAATTTAATATCCAACCTAAAACAACTGAATAAAAAGATAATATTATTAATCCTGTGATAATAATAATTCCTGCAAATTTCCATTTGGGGTTTTTAGATTTTGATGTTTGAATAAATGATGTTGCAACATTTGCTTGTGCATTTTGTCCAATTACAGCTTCTGCTAAAAAAACAACAAGACCTATAAATAAAATAGCTAGTAAATAAACTATTACGAAAGCTCCACCACCATATTCACCTGTAACATAAGGAAACTTCCATATATTTCCTAACCCTACAGCAGATCCAGCAGCTGCGAGGATAAAACCAATTCTTGAGAATCTATTCACTAAATTACCTTTTTAAGAAATTATAGTGTAATTTATATGAAATTTATATAATCTTATTTATATATATACTTCAAATAAAATTATGCTAGTTTTAGTAAGGGTTTGCACTTCCTAAAACTTTATCAAGTGTATATTTTAAATCTTCATCTAAATCCATATTTGTTCTCATCCAGTTTAAATATCCTGAATCTTCTTTTGCAACTTCTGCTACGTCTTTGCCTTTATGTTTTCCAAATTTAAATGTTTTTATAAATACAGGAGTTGTTGTAAGTTCTACTAGTTTTTCCATTGGATTATAATCAGGATAAATTTCTCTACATTTTCCAACTAGTTTTGATAAAAATAGTTTCATTACTAAAACATCACCTAATGCATCGTGAGCTTTTATTGTAATACCAAGTTTTGCTGCTTCTGCCTTTTCTACTTTATATAAATCAAGTGCATATCTTAAGTATTGTAATCTATGATATGGAAGGTCTGAAAATAAGTGTTTTGCACATCTTAAAGTATCAATTTCTTTATAGTTATTAACAAAACCTTCTTTTTTTATCATACCCATATCAAAAGCAATATTGTGAGCAATTAGGTAGTTTTCATTTGAATTTAACTCTTCAAGTTTTTTATAAAAAGTTGTTTGCGTAGCAGTTACTTTACCTTCAATCATATCAGGTGTAATGTTATGTACTTCCATAGCTTCAATTTTTATTCCAACATCAGTAGAACAAAATTCATCATATGCTTCAACTTTTCCTTTTTGGTCAATTATCATTGCACCAAATTGAATAACTCTATCGTCGTCTTTATTACCTGTAGTTTCCGTATCAAATAGTACGTAATGTGCCATCTTGTAAATTCCTCTTTATATTATTAACATTCCATCACCATAAGAGAAGAATCTATATTCTTCTTTTATAGCTTCTTCATATATCTCTAGTGTTTTTTCTAATCCTACAAATGATGCAATTAGCATAATAAGTGTTGATTTTGGTAGATGAAAATTTGTAAGTAAATGATCAACTTTTATAGGTTCATTAGAAGGATTTAAAAATAAATCACATTCACCTGCAATCATATTCTTTCTTGCATAATATTCAATTGTTCGTGTAACAGTAGTACCAACTGCTAGAACCTTAGAAGCTTTATCTAAAGACTCTTTTGCTTCTCTTCCTATTTCAAAATATTCACTGTGCATTGGATGGCTTAAAATATCTTCTGCATCAACTGGTTTAAAAGTACCTGCTCCTACGTGAAGAGTTAAATAGTTTACCTCAAATTTATCATTTATTTTTTCTAATAGCTCTTGCGTAAAATGTAATGATGCAGTTGGAGCTGCAACTGCTCCATAATTTTTTGCAAAAAGTGTTTGATAATTTGTATTATCTTCTTCATTATCTTCTCTATTCATATAATGAGGAAGTGGTAAATGTCCTATTTTATTTAAAGTTTCTACTAATGTTAAAAAATCTAGTTTTTCTTCATTTTGATAAAACTCTACTACTCTAGTACCATCTTCATTTATTTCTAAAACTTTAACAGTTATATTTTCTTCAAAATATAAAACCATACCAATATTTACTTTCCCTCTAATCATTACTAAATATCTGTCCATAAAAAGAGGTTTATTTAATAATAACTCAACTTTTCCACCAGATTCTTTTTTACCAAATATTCTTGCTTTTATAACTTTAGTATCGTTTAAAAAAACTGATATATTTTCAGGTAAAAAATCCATAAGGTTTTTAAATGTAGAGTGAGTGATTGTATTTGTAGCTCGATTATAAACTAAAAGTTTTGCACTGTCTGCTGGGGATACGGGTTTTGAAGCTATGAGCTTTTTTGGTAAAAAATAGTCATAGCTTGAAGTTTTTAAAGGGTCTAACATATATTTTATTTTCTCTTTTTTTCGTTATCAAAGTCTATTTCATCTAAATCTTCGTTTTCATCACTCTCTTCATCTAAATCATCAAAGTCATCTTCTTCATCAACAGGTGCCGGATTGAAAACTTTAGCAATATAAATTGATACTCCATAAAGAATAATTAATGGTCCAGCCATTAAAAATTGTGTTATTACATCAGGAGGTGTTAGAAGTGATGCTACTACAAAAATAATAACAACTGCATATTTGAAGAAATCTTTTAACATTTTATCATCAACAAGACCAATTTTGGCTAGAAAAAATGTTATTACTGGTAATTCAAATGCAATACCAAAACCAAATAATAGTTTTGTAAAGAAGCCAACATATTTACCAATACTTGGTAAGATTGTAACAACAGCAGAACCAAAGTTTACAAGGAATTCAAAACCATAAGGTACAACAACATAGTAAGCAAAAGAAGACCCAATTAAAAACATTAGTGTTGCAAAGAATACAAAAGGAACAACAAGTTTTTTCTCATGCTCATAAAGTCCTGGTGCTAAAAATAGCCATAATTGCCAGAATATTACAGGAAGTGAAAGTATAAATCCTGAGAAGAATGCAACTTTAAGTGCTGTAAAGAATGTCTCTTGAATTTCAACTGCAACCATTTTTGAATCAGGTGGAAGTACCGCTTCAACTGGAACCATCATCCATGTTAAAATTGGTTCATAAAAGAAAAAACATGCTATAAAAAATACAAAAAGTGATAATGCAGAGATCATCAACCTTTTTCTTAAATCTGCAATATGTGGTTTTAAATCATCAAACATTAAGCTTTTTCCTCTTTCTTTTTATCCTCAAAATTAACTTTAAATTTATTAGCTGGATTTTCTTCTTTTGTGCTTTCTTCTATCTTTTCAACTTGTTCAGTTTTCTCAACTTTTTTCTTTTTTTCTTTTTTAATTTTTGGTTTATCACTTTTTAAGTCATCATTCATAATATCATCAAGACCTAAATTTACTTTAGAGCTACTTGTCATTGACATTTTTGTGTCTGATATTTGAGCTTTAAATTTATTTGCTTCTTCTTTTAACTCTGTTATATTTAATTCATTATCAAGAGTTGATTTAGCATCATCAACACCTGATTTAAACTTTTTCAAAAACTTTGCTACTTCAACCATAGCTGTAGGTAATTTATCAGGTCCAAGTGCAATAATCGCAACAATTGCGATTAGAAAGATTTCCATAAAGCCCATTCCAAACATTATATAACTCCAGTGTATATTTAAGATTGAGATTTTATCTAATTTGAGCAAAAATATTAATTAATTTCTATTTATTTCTTCTGTGATGATTTCTATCATAATATTTACCATAAATTGTTTGATTTTCTTTTCTATAATTTCTAGCTTTATTCCAATTATTTACTTTGTGATATTTATAAGGTCTATAATGAACATGCTTTGGACTAAAATTTCTTTTGTGATTTATTCTATCTTTATATCTGTATTTACTGTTATAGGTAAAAAATATATTATTGTAGAAATATCCTCTACTATCAAAATATCCAAAAAAATATCCATAATCATCATAATATCCATTTCTTTGGTAATCAAAATTTTTATATCTTTTATCATATCTATGGTTGTCAGATTTAAAATCTAAATTTACATTTACGCTATTTCCTATGGGTGCTTGAATTCTTACTCCAATATTAGTATCTGCAAACAATGTAGAACTAAAAATTAAGAGGGAAATAATAATCAATTTTTTCATAATCAATCCTTTTGAATAATTTAATAAATTATATCATGCTTATATAAATCAATTATAAATGAATTTATTCCCAAGATTGTAGTTTTACTTACTTTTTGATAAAATCATTAAAAATATGAGAAATTAGAAGTTTAAGGAAAAGTATGAAAATAATTGTATTGCTAATTATTGGGTTTATATTATATATAATTGCAAAAAACTATAAAACAGAAAAGTTTAAAAATATTAATTTAAAATATAAAGAAAATTTCGATGGTGATTTATTAAATCATGAAGCAGGTTTATTAATAGCTTTAATGGCTAAAGTTGCAAAAGCAGATGGAAAAGTATGTGAACTAGAAGCTGAATTATTAAAACACACTTTTAATGATATTTCAAGTCATTTTGAAAATAATGAAGAGGTACGAGAAAAATTAAAAATATTATATAAAGAACAAAAAGAGAGTTTTGATAATACCTTAGATATTTGTCAAAGTTTATACACTTTAACAAAGTTTGATTATTCTAAACGTGTTAAAATTATGGAGTATTTATTAAATCTTGCATTTATAGATAAAGAGTTTTCACCAACTGAGAGAATGATTGTTGAGGATATTTCAAATGCTTTAAAAATTAAAAAACATGATTTTGATAATTTAATCAATACTTTTGAAGCTTTTTATTCAAATCAAGCCTCATCAAATGCACTTTCTTTAGAAAAAGCATACGAAGTTTTAGAATCAAAAGCTAGTGATGATGATATGCTTATTAAGAAAAATTATAGAAAATTAGTAAAACAACATCATCCTGATATTATGTCTGGACGAGGCGAGTCTCAAAATATAATTGATGAAGCAACAAAAAAACTTCAAGAAATAAATGAGGCTTATGAATTAATCAAAAAAGATAGAGGAAACTAATGCTTGGTTTTGATAACTCATATGAAGTTTGCAATTGTAAAAATGTTTCAATTGAACAAATAATTATTGCATTAGAAGATAGAAATAAACCAACTTTAAGTGATATCCAAGATTTAACAACAGCTGGTACTGAATGTAGACATTGTATTTTTAAAGAAGGTGATAATGGGAAAATGAAAAAGAAAATATATTGTAAGGATATATTGAATGAAATTAAAAGTAAGAGAGTATAATGGCTAGAAAGTTTCAACATTCATATGAAGTTTGTACTTGTAAACATACAACATTAGGTGAAATTATTCATGCAATAAAAGATAGAGGAGCTTCTGATATAAAAGAAGTAGGTGAGTTAACCGATGCGGGAACTTGTTGTAAGTCATGCATCAATGCTAATCATGATAAAGGTGTTGAAAAAATGGAACTTTATTTAGATGAAATAGTAAATAAATTTGTAAAGAAATAGAAGATGAAAGAAGAATTAATAGCCCAAATAAAAGAGTTACTAAAGATTAATAAAGATGAAGTAATTGATATTAATCCAAATTATCTTGAATATTTTCAAGAAGAAGAACTTGAAGATATTATAAGTCAATTAAATGGCAGGAAAAAGAACGTATTGGCTATTACAGGTGAATATTTAGATGAGATTTATGAAAAAACAAAAAAAGATGAGATATAATTATTATATAAAGGATTATAATTGATAAATTGGCCAAATATAAAAATACAATTAATAAACTTCTTAAAAGATGAAGTTAAAAAATCTGGTTTAGAAAAAGTTACAGTTGGATTATCAGGTGGACTAGACTCTGCTGTTGTAGCAGTATTATGTAAAGAAGCTTTTGGAGATAAATTAAACTGTGTTTTAATGCCATCTCAATTCTCTTCACAAAGCTCAACAGACCACGCAGTTGAACTTTGTGAGAAGTTCGATATTAGATATGAAATTATTTCAATCGCACCTATGGTTGAGTCTTTTATAAATAATATGGATGAAGATAAACTAAGAATAGGAAACTTTTCTGCAAGAATGAGAATGTCAGTTTTATATGATGTATCTTCTCGTGAAAAATCTTTGGTAGTTGGAACTTCAAATAAAAGTGAATTATTATTAGGATATGGAACTATTTTTGGAGATATTGCCTGTGCTATTAATCCAATTGGAGAAATGTATAAAAGTGATGAATTTGAATTTGCAAAACTATTAGGTGTTGTAGATTCAATTCTTACAAAAGCTCCAAGTGCTGATTTATGGGAAGGTCAAAGTGATGAAGATGAACTTGGATATTCATATAAACAAATGGATGACGCTTTAAAACTTTTTGTTGATGAGAAAAAATCTAAAGAAGAATTAATATCTTTAGGTTTTGAAAGTAAACTAATAGATATGTTAGAATATAGAATGAAATCAAATGCCTTTAAAGGTAAATTACCAACAATTGCAAATATTAGGTGGAGCTAAAATAATGAAAAGAGATATTGCTATTTATAAAGCATCTTTAGATAATGAAGAATTAACTCAAATTAGAAGCGTATTAGAATCAAAAGATGACTTATCAAAAGCCATTGAATTTGAAGAAAATATGATTAAATTTATAGGTTCTAAATATGCAGTTGCTACTGCTACATCAACTGCTGCTATTCATCTTGCTTTAAGTGCAATAAAACTTAAAAGAGGAGATAAAATCTTAATGTCTGTAAACTCTTTTGTTAATCTACCTGAAGTTGTAAGACATTTTGATGCTGAACCTGTATTTATAGATATTAATATGGAAGATATGAATATTGATGTTGACAAGTTTGAAAAAGCCTTAGCTGCAAATGAATCGAAAAAATTAAGAGGTGCAATCATCACTTTTGTCGCAGGACAAACTCCTGATTTAGATAGAATTTATGATATAGCTCAAAAGTATGGAATTATTTTAATTGAAGATTGTAGATCAGCACTTGGTGTTATGTATAAAGGAAAGAAAGTAGGGAATTTAAGAGCTGATATGACTATCTTCTCTACAAATCCATCAAATAGTAAATATGCAATTTCAAGATCAGGTATTATTATTACAAATAATGAACAAATAGCAACTAGAGCAAAACTTCTTAGAACTCATGCCTTAACAACAACTTATGATAGTTATGGAAACTTGGATTATGTATATGATGTAGTTGATATTGGACACAAATATGATTTATCTGAATTAGATGCAGCTTACGCGCTTGCACAGTTGAATAAAACTGAAAAATTTATTAAAAGAAGAAAAGAAATAGCTAAACTTTATGAAAAAAGATTAACAGGGGTTAAGCATATAGAAATACCTTCATATAAAGATGAACATATTTTCACTCAGTTTATTGTAAAAGTTTCAAGAAATAGAGATGCTTTTGCTAGAGCTTTAAAAGATAGAGGAGTTGCTACTGGACTTAACTATATTCCATTACATTTACTTTCTTATTATAAAACAAAGTATTCTATAAAAATTACTGCATTTTCAAATGCGCTGAATAACTATCAACAAATTTTATCACTTCCAATGTATGCAAGTCTTACAGACGATGAAGTTAACTATGTTTGTGATCAAGTTATTGATGTAGCTTCTGAGTGGATTTAATCTGCTTTGAAACAAAAACTTTACTTATGGATTGAAGATTATCTCTTCTTTCCAAATGCTTTTCAGCAAATAATAGCTTACCTTTTACTTCCCCTTACTTTTATTTATATACTTATTATTTTAACAAAACGTACTTTTGCAAAGCAAAGAGATTTTGGTATACCTGTAATTTCTATAGGAAATATAATAGTAGGTGGAAGTGGAAAAACTCCTATTGCAATTAAACTTGCAAGTTCATATGAAAACTCTTGTATAATTTTAAGAGGTTACGGAAGAGCTTCAAAAGGTTTATATGTAATCTCAAAGCAAGGTAAAATATTAGAAGATATAAGTATTAGTGGAGATGAAGCTATGCTTTTAGCAAAGTCACTACCTAAGGCTACTGTAATTGTTAGTGAAGATAGAAGTAAAGCTATTTTAAAAGCAAAAGAATTGAATTGTAAAATTGTATTTTTAGATGATGGATTTTCAAAATATAATATTAAAAAATTTAATATTTTATTAAGACCAAAAGATGAACCAACAAATTTTTATTGTCTTCCAAGTGGTGGATATAGAGAACCTAAAGGTTTATATTCTTATGCAGATTTAGAATTAAAAGAGAGTAGGGATTTTAATAGAATTATAACTATTAAAAAAGATGATAAAGAAGTTACTTTAGCCGAAAAAGTTATTGTTTTAACTGCTATTTCAAAACCAAAAAGACTTTTAGAGTTTTTACCAAAGAATACTGAGCTCTTAGCATATCCTGATCATCATACTTTTTTAGAAGATGAAATAAATGAGCTAAGAGAGAAATATAAAAATTATCAAATTTTAACAACAGGAAAAGATTTAGTAAAACTTGAAAAATTTAATATCAAGAATTTATATTTAATGGATTTGGATATTAAAATAAAAGATACTATAGATTTTTCTTTAATGAAAGAGTACATAAAAAGCTATGACTAAAATATATTATTTGGATGATGAAGCCTTATTTCATTTGGATTCAACAAAAAGAACTAATTCTTTATTATGGAAAGCGATGTATAAAAGAGTAAAGAAAAACTTAAATACAAAACTTATTAACCCTTTAACTTTGAAAGAAATCATTTTCAATAAACATATGAATGAACATATAGTTTATAATTCTCCTATGCCAAATGTAATGATACAAAAAGGTTCTAATTGGTATTTAGATGATAATGACAAAGAGTATTATTTACCAATATCTTTAAGCTTTTCAAATGATAAAGTTAGATTTGATTTAGTATTAATTGATGGTGAAATAGATATTAGAAATGTTGAATTAGGTGAGGGTAAAACAGTTTTAATACATAAGCCTATGTTACTTTTAAAAAATTTAAAAGTCTTAGAATTATGTTTTGAATTATTGTTAGATCAGTTGCGAAATTATAAAGAAGATATTGAATAAACCTTATTAAATAACTAAGGAAATCCCTTAGTTACTTTATATTGCTTTTTTCTAATTCTTTATAATAAGAACTATGTAAAATCTTCACTTCCTCTTCTTCTTTGTATCCATTTATAATACTTTGTAATGCACCTTTAATAGCAAACATTGACATATATACATGTGTAAAAAACAGTGCAACCATAGCCATACCTACAATATTATGTACAATAATACAATATCTTAACATTTCAATTTTAGTAAATCCAAACATAGCTAAAATACCTAAGTTTAAATCTTGCACATAAATTGTAATACCTGTAAAAATCATTACGATACCACCTATTGTACATACCCAAAACCACATTTTTTGACCAGCATTAAATTTTCCAGCAGGAATTGGTTTTTTCTCTTTAGATAAATATCCACCTAAAATCATAAACCATTTTATATCATCACCTGTAAATAACATATTTTTAACCCACATTACAAACATAGGAATAACACTTATCATAAATAAGAAGTTTGAAACTGCATGAAGATCTTTAGAAATTCTTACAAATTCTCCACCACCAAAGTATGAACCGAACATCATAATCAAACCAGTTGGAACTAAAATCATAAATGATACAGCTGAGATACCATGAATTATCCTATTAAATAAAGAAAATATATAATACTTTTTCCCCTTATGACTAAACTTCTTTGGACCAATGATTAGATAATGAACTAAAAAAATTAATGGAATAATTACAATAATTCCTAAATAAGTATTTTTAAATAATTTTGTTTGTAAGGCAACAAAAACTTCATCTAAATAAACACTACTTTCTTTTCCATAAGCTATCATCGTAAAAATCAAGTCTTGATTTGCTTCACTAACTGTTGTATATGCAAAAGCAATAGAACTAAGACCTAAAAGTATTAATAATATCTTTAACATGAGGTACTCCTGTTTTTATAAATTATGTAAAATTATGTCTTTGCAATATGACTTTAGTATGACATCTAGAATAATAGTAAAAATTTATTTACTTTAAAAAGTTAGTATTAAATCTATTTTCAGGAGTTTTTAAAAATTTAGAGAGTTAAAGTAAATAAATATTTACTTTTAAAATGGAGTAAATAACTAAGAAAATCTTAGTTATTTTACTATATGACCTACAAATTTAGAAGTGTTATTTAAAATCTTTTCACCACGTCTAAATCCTAAAGCACAAGCTTCATAAGCATAAAATACGCCAGCTTGGTAAGTTACTCCATTTGAGTCTGTATTTAGCTCTACATACTCTTGATAAATTGCTTTATGACCTTCATATTCACCTGGAGTTTCAACATCAATACTTCCATCTTCATTTATAATTTTAGTATTAGCACCTTCTCTTCCAAAACATCTTTTTTCAACTTGTTTTTTCCCTTCTAAAGGTTCAAAAGAAGTTTCAAGTAAAAGAGGATGATTTGGATATAAGTCCCAAAGAATTTTCATAAAACCTTTTGATTGGAACATTAAAGTATAAGCAGGATTAAAAATAATTGCTTTTTTCTCTTTTATAATTTCTGCTAAAATAAGAGCTAATTCACTTTCATCAATAGCAATATCTTCCCAAGGAATTAATTTAAACCAGAATTCAAAGCTTTCTTCATCTTTAAAAATTCCTTCGTCATTAAATTCAACTTTATCAATATGTTCAAAGTCAGTATTAAAACCAGCTTCTGTTGCAATATGCTGTAAAAGTTTAGTTGTATTTTCATCTTCATCAGAAGAGGATATTGAAGAAAATAATATCTTCCACCCTAAATCTTTATAATATTCTTCAAATTTTTCAATATCTGAATCTAAAGTGATGATTCTTTTAAAGTTATCTTTTAAGGCATCATAAAGATTATTAAATTGACTAGCCTCATCTAAACCATTTGCTTTTAATAAAGCCCATTGAATAATAGCAGTTTCAAAAAGAGAAGTTGGAGTATCAGCGTTTAATTCAATCAATTTAATAGGTTTTCCGTCAAGTCCACCTGCTAAATCAAATCTTGAGTATAGATGCCAATGAACGTCATTTTCCCAAGACTCTTTGATAGTTTCAACTAGATTAAAAGGAATATTTATTTCATGAAATAAATCATTTTCAATTACATATTCACCTGCTTCACAAAACATATCATATAATTCGTTTGTAGCTTCATAAAAAGCATTTGCTTCATCTTCGCTTACTTCTACTACTTCATTTGCTATATAAGAAGTATTATCTTCATCTGTATGCCATTTAAAACCTATTGATTCTAAGTATTCATCTGTTAATGGTTCTAATTTTAATAGATTCATTTTTTAACCACCAAAGAAAGAAGATCTAGATTTTGTACTTGAAGAACTTTTATTTCCAAAGAATCCACTTTTTTTAGAAGCACTTGATTTATTAGTTGTTGATGCTGCTTTAGAAAATGAACTTTTTGATTTACTATAAGTTTGAGGAGATTTATATTGTGCTTTTCTTTGATTTTGGTAGTTTTGGTTACCAAATAGTTTGTTTCCAATATAAGAACCTAACATAGCTCCTGCTATTGAAGACATTAAAACTCCACCAAGACCCATACCAGCACTAGCTTCTTCTGAGTTGGGATTAGTTAATCCTGAAGTTCCATTATCAATTTTTGTTTCTTCTAATTTAACTAATTTATCAATTTCTTCTTTTGTAAGAATTCTTTCAGTTCCATCTGGTTTTCTTAAAACAATTGTAGTTTTAGATGCAGGGAATTCATCAACGATAGCATATTTACCATCTTTTGATTCTTCTATAATTACGAAAGCTGCTTGTCTTTGACTTGCATTTCCAAAAGCTTCACTTTGTTCAAAGTTTTGTTGATTATTTGATTTATCTTCACATCCAACTAGACCTGATACTAAAATAGCTCCTAGTCCACCAACTATTGCGTAATTTGATATTTTTTTAATATTATTATTCTTTTTCAAAATTAATAATCCTTTTAAACTTTTTGTTCTATATAAATTTTAAACATAATACTGAATTCTTACTATAAAGTTGATAAATAAAGAAGTGATTTTTCAATGAACTTATTATTCTATATAGGGAGGATAATATATAGTAATAAAAAATAGAGTATCTTACTATTTTATATGCTAATTTATTGTATTATTAGTGTATAAAAAATAGGATTTATGCAATGAAATTAAAATATGATAAGTTTTCTACCTCTTTAGTGCTTATTTATTATATATTATTTAGTATTTTGTGGCTTGTTTTTTCTGATAATTTACTAGCCTCTTTTACTGATGACTCTATAAATCTTAATACTTACCAAACATATAAAGATTTGAGCTTTATATTTATTACAATAGTTTTATTTTATATATTTTTAAAAATGCATGAACGAAAGAGTGAATTTAAAAACAATGATAAACTAATTAGCTCAATTTTTCAAGTACTTCCTGATATTTTATTTATTACAAAAAAAGATGGCACGATTATTGATTATAGAGCACAAGAAAGCTCTAAGTTGTATGTTCCAAAAGAAGTTTTTTTACAAAAACGTATGCAAGATGTTTTACCCAATAATTTAGGACAGCTTTTTTATGAAAAAATACAGACTTTATTAAAAGAAAAAAAATTATCAATTTTTAATTATGAAATTGAATTAGAAAATAAAATCAAACACTATGAATCACGTATGGCACTATTATCTGACAATGAAAATATTATGGTAATCGTACGTGAGGTTACTCAAGAAAAGCAGGATAAAGAGGAACTTGAATTACAGTTATTATTACATGAACAATCTTTATCAGCAACTTCAATTGTAGACGAAAATAAATTATTTACATACGTAAATGATGCATATGTAAAAATGTGGGGTTATGATAATAAAGAAGAGATTATTGGTACTTCCCCTGATTTATTTTGTGCTGATCCTAACATACCAAGTGCTATTATTCAAACAATTAAAGAGGATGGAGAATATCTTTCTACGTTTAAAGCTAAAAGAAAAGATGGAACTATTTTTGATGCTTTTATGGTTGCAAAAAATGTATTTTCTAAAAATAAAAGATATTATATTACATCAGTAATTGACATATCTAAGCACTTAGAACAAGAAGCTTTTATCAAAGCTATAGCTGATACAACTCCTGCTTTGATGTATGTTTATGATTTTGAAAAGAAAAAAAACATTTATATAAATAAAAATGTTTCAACGTTACTTGGATATTCTTTAGATGAGTTAAATAAAGTTGAAAAAGATTCCTTTAATGATTTGATTCATCCTTCTGATAGCAAAAAACTATTTTTACATAATAAAAAAATTAAAAATGCTAGAAAAGAAGATACCTATGAAATAGAATATAGAATGAGAACTAAAGATTCTCGATGGCTTACTTTACATGGTTATGAAAGAGTTTTCTCTTATAATGAGAAAAATGAGGTTAAACAAAAAATCGGTGTAATAATAGATGTAAGTGATATACGAGATAAAGAACAATTGTTACTATATCAATCAAGATTAGCTGCAATGGGTGAAATGATTGATAATATCGCTCATCAATGGAGACAGCCACTTAGTATTATTTCAATGTCTGCAACGGGATGTAAAATGCAAAAAGAGATGAATATATTAGATGATAAAGAACTTATTACTTCTCTTGAGACTATAAATCAATCTTCTCAATATCTATCTCAAACTATTGAAGACTTTAGAAACTTTTTTAAAGATGATAAAGAAGAAAAAGACTTTTTCATTGAAAATAGTATAAATAAACTATTAGTTATTTTAAAAGCAAGACTACAAAATGTAGATATTGAAATTATAAAAAATATTAAAAATATTAAAATTACAAGTATTGAAAATGAATTGGTTCAAGTTTTGATGAATATAGTTAATAATTCTATTGAAGTACTTGAAACAAAGAATGAAAAATTTAAATATATATTTATAAATACTTATGAAGAAGATGAATTTATTGTTCTTTGTATAAAAGATAATGCAGGAGGAATTCCTAAAAATATTGCAGATAAAATATTTGATGCAAGATTTACCACAAAAGTAAAAGGTACTGGTGTTGGCTTATATATGAGTTTAAATATAATTAAGAACTTAGGTGGTTTCTTAACACAGGATAATGAAAAATTTGAATATGAAAACAAAAAATATATAGGCTCAAAGTTTACAATTAAAATTCCAAAAAAAAAGAAATAAAATGGATGAAAATATTTATATCATAAGTGATGTTCATGGTTGTTATAAAAGTTTATTAGCTTTGATTAAAAAGTTTCCAAATAAAGAAAAATCAAAAATATGTTTTGTAGGAGATTTAGTAGATAGAGGAAAAAATTCTTGTGATGTTATTAACTTGATTATGAATAATAACTACGATTGTGTTTTAGGAAATCATGAGCAAGTATTTATAGACCACGCTCCTATGCTTGAAAATGATAGAAATAATCCATCTTTAGCCAAATGGCTTTTTAAAACAGGTGGAGAACAAACATTAAATTCATATACTTCAAAAGAAGAATTTTATAAACAAATAGAGTTTCTCGAAAAATTACCTTTATATAAAGAGTACAAAGATTATAAAACTACAGATGGGAGATATTTAGTTGTTTCTCATTCCTGTATCGGTAGAAAATGGCATTTAAGACGTAGAGAAAATAAAAAAGAAAAAGAACTTTTTAAAATCCAACTACTTTGGAGTCGATATAAAGATTATGATAATAAAGATATATTCAATGTTTACGGACATACAATATTTGAAGAACCAATAATAACTAAATACAGTTGCGCAATAGATTTAGGCTGCTATAAAACAAACGATAGGATTAGAAACCCTAGACTTTGTGCTCTAGAGTTTCCTAGTATGAGGATAATTACACAGGAAAATATTGAGTTATAAAGAGAGTAAAACTCTCTTAATCTTTAAATACAAAACCTTGTTTTTCATAGTTTTGGGCTATTTTTCTAAAATAAATATTTTTATAATAAGTTGCTGTTTGTGTACAATAAGATTGAAGATAATCCATATTATTTTCTTCTCTATATTTTTTCATATCTTGTTCATATTTTAAAACACCATCTTTAACTTTTTTATCATTATAAGTATCTTCAAAAGCAAAACTTTCTAGTGGAACTCTTGGTTTTAAAGGAGCTTCTTTTGCTTCTTTTGTAGCAAAACCAATTGTTGTTCCTACTATTGGAAAAGTTTTTGCAGGAAGATTTAATAACTCAATCATAGCTTCAGGATCGTTCCTAACAGCACCAATAGCAGTAGTTCCATATCCTAATGATTCTGCTGATATTTGAATTGCATTTAGCATAATACCTGCATCAACAGCACCTACTAAAACACCTTCTGCTGATTTATCAATTTGTTGTACTTCACCTGCTTGTTCAACTGCAAAACTAGTTCTATTAAAATCTACAACTATAGTTATAAATACATCAGCTGTTTCAACTTGTAATTGTCCACCACAAATTTTTGCTAGTTGTTTTATTTTTTCTTTATCTCTTGTATATACAAGTGATATTTGTTGGCCATTTATAGAAGTAGGGCATCTTTGAGCTGTTTTTAGAATAAGATCAAGGTCTTCATTACTTACACTTTGGCCTGTAAATTGTCTTATAGATTTTCTTTGACTTAGTTGATTTATAATTTTATTATTAGATTGATTCATGACTATTCCTATTTTTCTAAAAAGTTTTTTGTTAGTACATTTTTAAATTTAGTTAATTCTTTTTCTAAATCTAAATCACCTTTAAAAATATCATGAACAGCATAAGTTTCTAAAGGCTCTAATCCACAAAATTGAAATGTTTTATGAACAGCAACATGCGCTTCATCTAATGATAAACCATCAAATAAACTATTTTTATTGTTAAAAGCAGATTCGGGACAGTTGTAAGTTAAAGATAGCATATACTTTTTACCTTGTAGCAAGCCACCACTTCCATAAAGTTTTGAAGCATCGCTTCTACTTCTTCCATCACTTGTATAGTGAACACCTTGAGTAAATGTTTCATCTATATATTTCTTTGAAATCCAAGGAAGACTCATCCAATAAACTGGATATTGAAATAAAATATAATCAGCCCATTGAAACTTATCACACTCTTCTTTAGTTTCATAACCTTTTTCAATATGAGTATGTTTTACTTCAAAACCATTTTCTTCAAAAAAACTTTTTGCATAATCAATATAGTTTTGAGTTAACTCACCTTTTGCTACAACATCATAGTGTTGATGTCCATTTAATATTAATACTTTTTTACTCATAAATTATCCTTTTAATAAAAGGAATTATAATCTCATGAGACTTAAAGTATTCTTACTTTACTTTAGGTAAGTAAAGGTGTTAATTTTCTAATAGTCAATTTGTTTATTTAATTAAGCCATGAATTTAAAGCTCTAGGTTTTCCTAAGAAGTAACCTTGTCCATAAGTTATACCAAGAGCTCTTAATTCTTCAACATCCTCTTTTGTCTCAACATATTCTGCAACTGTTTCTTGACCTTTAAGTTGTGCAATTTCTTGAATATATTTAATTACCGCTTTGTCTATAGGATCAGTATGCATATCTTTTACAAAACTTCCATCTATTTTTACTACATCAAATGGTAAACTTTTAAGATATTCAAATGAAGCCATACCTGTACCAAAATCATCAAGAGCAAGTCCAATATTTTGTTCTTTAAGCCATGTTATAAACTCATTTGCCATATTAAAATTACCAATTGCTGAACTCTCTGTAATCTCTAATTCTAGTTTATCCCAAGGAAAATCAAAATGTTCAATAGCTTCTTTTACTTTTGCTTGAAAGTCTGGGTTATTTAGACTTGAACCTGCTAAGTTTATATGTGCAGAGTGTAGCTTTTCTATATGGTTTTTATTTTTTGTTACAGTTTCAAGATATGTCCATAAAACATGCATATCAATATCTGCCATAAGTTGATATCTCTCAGCTGTTGGAAGAAAACTATCAGGTGGTATGAAGTTATTGTCTTTATCCCACATACGTATAAGTATTTCATAACTTATCTTATCTGTGTTATATTGTAGTGGAACTATATCTTGTGCAAAAAGTTCAAATCTAGCTGGACCATCTGCTAGTGCTTCTTTTATAAGTTTTGCAGTATCAATTTCCATAGATACTCTTTTTGCAATTTCATCACTTGGGTCAAAGATTTGTGATTTACCCCGTCCTTTTTGTTTAGCTGTATAAAGAGAAGTTGTACTTGCTTTTAAAAGCTCTTTTAGCGTAAATTCAAAAGGTTTAAAAAATACAAGTGAGATACAAGCAGATACACTAAATGTTTCACCTTTATATGAAAATCTAAAATCATGGAGTCTTTTTAGACTTTCTTCTAAAAATTTTTTTCCAAACTTTTCATTTGAATCTTTTAAAAGTACCGAAAAGGTATCTCCATCGATTCTACCAAAAGGTGTATCTTTTGGTAGGATTGCTTGATAATGAGTCACTATCATTTTTAGTAGTTCATCACCAGCTTGATATCCTGCTGAATCATTTACTAATTTAAATTGATCTAGATTTATAAGTAAGTAGTTGTATCCTTTAATATTTGGATTATCATTTTTTAAAGCATTTAGGAGTTCCTCTTTCATAAAAAAACGATTATAAATATTTGTTAGTTGGTCATGACTAGCTTGAATTTTTAGCTCTTTAGATGACTTTCCTATTTGTTCCATTTGTAAATTAAAGCCATCAAATAGCTCTTTAATTTCATTATTTGCATTAGTACTAACTGCAGTAATTTTATTATTAGTAGGGTCACTTTTTCTTATTGCATCTAATAGTTCTATAAATGGTTTTATATAACTTTTACTTAAAAATAAACTTAGTATAAATCCAAAAAGTAAGGCCAAAGGAAATATTGCGAGTAGGGTGTAAGTGATTTGTTTTTCTTTCTGTTTAAAAGAAGATAAATCAACATTAATCAATTCAAACCCTAAGGTATAATTATCTGCAGATATGTCTTTTTTTACAAAAAGATGTTCATCTCTAAATATAGTCTTTTTTTCAAAAATAGACAATTCTTCTTTTATTAATTCTTTTGTATTTCCATATTGGAAAATTGCTTTTTTATTTTCATCATAAAGAATAACTCCACTTATTTCTTTAAATGCTGATAATCTAAATGTTATATCAGATAAAACATCTGCATTTGGGTTTAATATAAAATTTAGAAGGTCATTATTTAAAGATTGAGTAATTGCATTAGTTTGCGAAAGAGCATTCTTCTGATTCTCTTTTTTTTGTACATTTAATATAAAAAATAAGGTACTAGCTTCCACAACAATTACAATTAGAGTCATAAAAACAATTAATTGTGTTTTTATTCTAAATCGATTCCACATTTAATTTAGTACTTTAGATTTATTTATAATTGGTAAATTTATATCATTACCCCATTCTTTCCATGAAGCATCATAATTAGAAACGTTGTATCCAAGCTCTCTTAATGCAAAATAGTTAGTAGCTGCAACTCTTCCTATTTTACAATATATTACGATTTTATTATCTTTATTAACATCTTTGTATAACTCTTTTAATGTCGTAACTTCTTTTAATTTTAATAATTCATTTTCTTTTTCTAAATTGTAATTAGCTGGTATATGTATTGCATTTGGTATATGACCAAATCTCTTTGCTACTGATTCTTTACCTATAAAAGAGTTATAGCCTCTTGCATCAATAACAATTTGGTTTGGGTTTTTTGTAGCAATTTGTGTTGTAAATTTTGTAGATAATCTTTTATTATTAATTGAAGCTATATAATTACTTGGTTTAACCTTTGATATTTCAGAAGAAACAGAAAGTTCTTTCTTTTCCCATGTATCAAAACCACCATTAAGTAATTTTACATTTTTAAATCCATAAACTTCAAAAGTCCAAAATACTCTAGCTGCATCATAAAAAATACCATCATCATATATAACTATATTATCATCAACATTTAATCCTAAATCTCTTATTAGAGTTTGCATTTTGTTTGGTTTAACAATTTTACCATCAACTTTTTTATTTTCATAACTTTTGGAAACAGGAAAATTTAGAGAGCTATTTATATGACTAAAAGAAAAATCCTCATGATTCCTTACATCAATAATTTTGTAATCAGTAATGTTTTCTGATAATTGATCAACACTTATTCTTAATTCTTGAGCATTTAGTGATAATTGTGTTAGTAAACAAAACAAAATAAGATAAAAATTATTTTTCATGACAAAGCCTTTTTCCTTTGATTCTATCACGATTATATTAAATAATTAATAAAGAATAATTATAGTACTTTTATATATCAAATTTTAAAGTAAGTAAGGATTTACTTTCTTACTTACTTTTAATTACTTAAAAACTTAAGCCACCTTGAAATAAAATCCTAGAATTTCTATTTTCTTCACTAGTTATATCATCGCTATTTGTATTCCATGCTACTTGAAGTTTTCCGAAAAAACTATCATAAGAAGCATAATATCCAATTCCAACATCTTGTAACGATTTCGCTTCAAAGTCTACCTTGTTATCCGACATAAAAGCTTTTCCTCTATCATAAAATATTCCTACAGTATTTGATAGTTTACTTAGATTTGGTAATCTATATTTTGCTTCAAGGTTTAACAAATAACCATTTTCTGCACTTAATTCACCATTAGGATATAGTTTAACACCATTGGAACCACCAATTGAGAAGTCTTCACTTCCATCAAGGTTTTTATTTCCTAGTGCATATTGCATTTTTAAAGATGAATCAAATGTTAATTTATTTGTTAATGCTATTGTATTTGAAAGTTCTATATTTACTTTTGAATAATTACCATTTGTATCTGCTCCTGCTTCATCTGATATTTTATCACTTGCATTATCAAAGTTTAATCTACCGTATGTAAGGTTTAGATTTATTTGTGATTGTGTATTTTTCCCAAATGCTAAATAGTTTTTATCATAATCCAAACCAAGGTTTAAAGATTGAGTATCTTTTTCTGTAATAACACTTGTGCTTCTTACTTCATCTTTTAAATCTTTATTAGCAATATTTAAAGATAAGTTTAGATTTTCTAATCTAGTTCTTTTTATTGGATAAGTTATTGTTGCATCTAAAGTTTTTGAAGTACCTAATGCATCTAATGCTTCATAGTCTTTTACAAGTGAATAGTTTGTTTGAGAATAAGATATTTCTCCTTTTAAACCATTTGATGCTAATGGTAAGCTATAAGCTACTCTTCCATTTTTTAAATCAGCTCCATTTGAAACTAATCCTGATAATGAAATTTTATCACCAATATTAAATGGAGAGTTAAAATCAACCCCTGCCATTAGTCTATTTTTACCAGTATATTTACTTCCTGTATTATCAGCTACTACATATCCGTTATATAAGCTACCTTCTTGTGTTGTAATTGCAAAATCTGATGTTCCTACCTCTTTACCTGGTTTTACATCTGCAGCAGTTACAACTACACCTGGTGTATCATTTATAATAAGCATTGCTCGTTCCAATGTATTTGTCGAAATTACATTATCTCTTTGCTTTGCATTATCAAGCATTCCTTGAACAGTAGAGTTTTTTACTTTTGAATTATTTTCAAGTTTAAACTTTCCATAACTTCCTTCAATAATTGCAATTATGATTACTCCATTATTTTTATTTATATTTTGCACGGGTAAATATGCACGGGCAACAAAGTAACCTTGATTTCTATACTCTTTTGTGATTACACTTGTTACTTCTTGAATTTGATTGAAAGTTAAATCTTTATTTGTATATGAAGAAATTAGTTTTTGTAATTTATCTACATTTACATGAAGTGCTCCATCTATTTTAAAGCTTTTTACAAAGATTGTTCTTCCACTTTTATCATCTTTCATTGGTGCAGCATATTTTTTAACTCCACCTAATTCTATTAGTGGAGTTTCTTTTGGCTTAATTAAATCTTTTGGAGGTTCTACTTGTTTTTGAATATCACCTATATTTGGGATAGTTGCTCCTAAAAGAATAGAAGAGCTTAGAACTGATATTGTTATTATTTTATTTATTTGTTTCATTTTTATTTCCTTATTCTTTTAGTTTTCTTCAGTTTCATTTGATGAAACAAAGAATTGTTGATCAACACCTTGAGGAAGATTAACTCCTCCATTTACTAATTCTATTACAGAATTTCTAGAAAGAGGTACTCTTATATCTTGTGGTGTTTGAGAACTTTCATTTACTTGCGTAGTATCTTGACTTGTTCTTATTTCACTTAATGTAATTACTCTTGAAGCCACTTCTTGTTGTTCAGGTTTTGATACAATAATTGGGTTATTGTTTGTAGGTACTGGTATTATTGTATCTGGTATTGATACGTTTGCCAAATTTGTTGTACTTGGAGTAATCGTATATGAATTATTATCACTATTATAAGAAATTGAATAATTACTAGCTTTTTCTCCATTTCCTAAAAGAACATCATAACTTCCTACATCTTCTCCACTTTCTCTTGAAAGTATTCCAATAATATCATTTATAGAATCAAATGAAGCTAAGCCTAATCCATTTGTATTACTTACACTTGCACTTAAATCTACTTCTGATCCTCCATATACTTTTGAAGTCTCATTTGCAATTAATGTTATAGGTCTTGGAGTTATTGTATATTTCCCATCTGTAAATATTACAGTATAGTTTGAGTTCGTTAAAGTTGTATCTTGTGAAATTCTATAGTCACTAACATCTTCACCAGCTGCTCTTTTTAAACTTCCTACTAATGTATCTTCTCCTACTAATCCAGTTGTTGTATATGTTAATGTTTCATCTGTTTGTCCATATACTTTTGTTAAATCATCTGCGCTTACTGTTATTGCTTTAGGAGTAATTGTTAAACTTCCATCTTTAAATGTTAGATTATAGTTTTCATCACTTCCAGAAGCTTTTGCTGTATATGTTCCTGCATTTAATCCTGATTGTGAAGCACTTACACCATCAAGTACTGAAATAGTTTCACCATTTACTAATCCTGATGCTGTAAATCCTGATACTGTTTGTGTTAAACCATTATAAGTTACTGTATCTGAGTTTGCTGTTACTGTTGCATTGGCTTTTTCAATTGTTAAACTTCCATCTTTAAATGTTAGATTATAGTTTTCATCACTTCCAGAAGCTTTTGCTGTATATGTTCCTGCATTTAATCCTGATTGTGAAGCACTTACACCATCAAGTACTGAAATAGTTTCACCATTTACT
>NZ_JAHKQT010000007.1:100277-100552 GCF_018861145.1 Poseidonibacter lekithochrous | reverse complement strand
GGAGAGTTAGCCTTTTTTTGAACTACGCACAGATGTACCAGAAACAGTAGTAAATAAAAAAGTTGTTAAAGTAGCTACTGATTTAGAATCTCAAAGATTAGCGTATGAACAAGCTTATCAAATTGAAGCTCAAAGACTTGCTGACTTAGAAGCTCAAAGATTAGCCCAAGAACAAGCGGCGGCTGCTGAAGCTCAAAGATTAGCTGAGGAACAAGCTCAAAGATTAGCCCAAGAACAAGCTGCTGCTGCTGAAGCTCAAAGACTTGCTGACTTAG
>NZ_JAHKQT010000007.1:0-99961 GCF_018861145.1 Poseidonibacter lekithochrous | reverse complement strand
CAAGCTGCTGCTGCTGAAGCTCAAAGGCTTGCTGATTTAGAAGCTCAAAGATTAGCAGATGAACAAGCTGCTGCTGAACTTGCTGCAAGTTTAAAACTAATCACGCCAGAATCTTATTATCAAAACAATACTAGTAAAGCAACTTATATAGGAGATTTTAATACTGAGTCTTTTGATTCAAAAAGACAATATATTAAATTCTATGGAGAATCTGAGAAAAAAGAGATTCCTTATAGTACAACAATTTCAATGGATATTGATTTTGGTAAAACGGAAGAAGAAATAACAAATGGAAAAATTAAAGTAGCAGGATATCAAGACCTTGAATTTGATGGATATTTTAAAGATAATAAAACATTAAAACTTGAATCCGCAAATGATACTACAGGTCCAGGAGGTGAAGCATCTTTTTATGGTTCTCAAGCAAATATTGTAAAAGGTGATATTAAATTAGAAAATGATGATATTAAAGAACTTAAAGGTGATTTTGAAGCTGATAAAAATGAATATAATGACCTTGATGAATTAACAAAAGATACTTATTTTATTAATAATACATCCACTGCATCATATGAAGGGAGTGTTGATACTAATAATATATTTAAAAGTGCTAATATATCTATGGATATTGATTTTGGAAAAGATACAAACCAAATAACAAATGGTAAAGTTGATGCAGTTATCAAACCTATTTTAGGTTTACCTTTACTAACTATAGAAACACCTACTTTTACATTTAATGGAGATATAAATTCATCTAATCATGCAACTTTAACGGGGACAGAAACAACAACTGGAACAGGAGGTGCAGATTTCTATGGAAAAGAAGCAAATAAAATGAAAGGTGGAGTAGATTTTTCAAAAGGAATTTATGATATTCAGGGTAGTTTTGAAGCAGATAAGAAGTAATACTTCTTATCTGAAATAAGCTACTAATTGTTTTTTAGATAAACTCACAATAACTTAAAAACAGGAAACTTATAATTATATGGCACTAATAGACCTACAAAACATTTCAAAACAATATGACACAAAAATTATCTTAAAAGATGCAAACTTTACTTTAAATACAGGTCAAAGAATCGCAGTAATTGGTCAAAATGGTCAAGGAAAATCAACACTTTTAAAAATTATTACAGGAGAAATAGAACCTGATGATGGTATAAAAGCAATAGATAAATCTATCAAAATAGAAATGCTAGCACAACATCCAAAATTTGATGATAATTTAATTGTACGAGATGCTATTGAAAATCAACTAAAAGAATTAAAAGATGCAAGAGTTGA
Source organism: Poseidonibacter lekithochrous (assembly GCF_018861145.1). Taxonomy (GTDB): domain Bacteria; phylum Campylobacterota; class Campylobacteria; order Campylobacterales; family Arcobacteraceae; genus Poseidonibacter; species Poseidonibacter lekithochrous_A. The sequence goes on along the minus strand of NZ_JAHKQT010000007.1, from coordinate 98,674 downwards.
ATATGAAGAAATCTCTATTAAAATTGTTGATGATTATGAAAATACAGAATTAATAAATAGACAAAGTGAACTTGCAACATTTTTAGAATTCCATGATGCTTGGGATTTAGACAATATGATTGAAAGAGTATTAAAAGAGTTTCATTTAAAAGAGTATGAATTTAAAGATGTTAACCTTCTTTCAGGAGGTGAGCAAAGAAGAGTATCTCTTGCTGGTCTTCTTTTAAAGAAACCTGATGTACTACTACTAGATGAACCTACCAATCATCTTGATGTTTATATGGTTGAGTTTTTAGAACAACTTTTAATTAAAAAGAATTTTACGCTTATCTTTATTTCACATGATAGATATTTTATTGACAATATTGCAACTTCTGTTATTGAAGTAGAAAATGGATCATTACGTAAATTCCAAGGCGGATACTCATCATATCTAGAACAAAAACAACAGCTTTTAGAAAATATGCAAAAAGATCATCATAATATGATCCGATTATTTAAAAGAGAAGCTCACTGGATGCAAAGAGGTGTAACTGCTAGACGAAAAAGAAATGTTCGAAGAAAAGCAGAATACTTAGACTTAAAACAGAAAGTAAAATCCAACCCAGCTGCAATTAGAAAAATGAGTGTTGAACTACAAAGAGAACAAAAATCATTTAATAGCGAAGAAACAAGAACTCAAAATAAAAAGAAAATGCTTTTTGAACTTGATGATATAAGTATCACTTTAGGTGATAAACTTTTAATCAAAGAATTTACTACAAGAATCTTACAAAAAGATACTATTGCAATTGTGGGACCAAATGGAACTGGTAAATCTACAATGCTTAAAATATTTATGGAAAAACTTAAAATTGACTCAGGACGATTTAAAAAAGGTGATTTTAAAGTAGGATATTTTGATCAACATAGAGAAATGTTGAACGACAATCAAACCATTATGCATACATTTTGCCCAAATGGTGGAGATTTAGTTGAGCTAAATGATGGTAGAACCATGCATGTTTATGGCTACTTAAAAAACTTTTTATTTCCAAAAGAATACTTGGAAAAGAAAATTGGTGTATTAAGTGGTGGTGAAAAAAATAGAGTAGCTTTAGCACTTCTATTTACTAGAAATATAGATTGTTTAGTTTTAGATGAACCTACAAATGATTTAGACTTACCTACTATTAATATTTTAGAAGAGTACTTAGAAAACTTTCAAGGTGCAATTATTCTTGTATCTCATGATAGATATTTTGTAGATAAAATTGCAAAAAAACTATTTGTTTTTAAAGGTATAAATGGACAAGTAGAAGAAAGTTTTCAACCTTATAGTGAATATTTAGAAATTGAAAAAGAGTTAAAAGATTTAAGCTCACTAGAAAAAAGTATGAAAAAAGAAGAGACACAAAAAAGCAAAGAAATAATAAAAAAGAAACAAGTAAAACTTTCTTTTAATGAACAAAGAGATTATGAAATGCTTCCAAATGAAATAGAAGATTTAGAAGCTACTATAGAAGAACTTAATAACTGTCTTATGGATTCAAAATGTTATGAAGAAAAAGGTATTGTTGCTGTATCAAAAGAGCTTGAAGAAGTAGAAGCAATTTATGAAACAAAAGTTGAAAGATTTTTAGAACTTGAAGAGTTAATTGAGACTTTTAATTCTTAAAAAGATATAATAACTAAATAAATAACAAAAGTACAAGGATTGAAATGAGTTTAAAACAACAACTAAAAGATGATGTTAAAATAGCTATGAGAGAAAAGAACATAGTTAAAAGAGATTCAATTAGATCAATAAATACAATGATTAAACAAATTGAAGTTGATGAAAGAATAGAACTAACTGATGAAGATATCATAAAGCTTATTCAAAAAGGTATTAAACAAAGAGAAGAAGCAATCTCACAATATACAGCTGCTTCAAGAGATGACTTAGTAGAAAAAGAAGCTGAACAAATTGAAGTATTTAGACTTTATTTACCAGTTCAAGCAACAGATGAAGAATTAGAAAAAGGAATGAAAGAAATCATTTCTCAAGTAAATGCAGAATCAATGAAAGATATGGGTAAAGTAATGGGAGCTGCTAGTAAAAAGTTTGCAGGAATTGCTGATGGAAAAAGAATAAATGAAATGGTTAAAAAACTTTTAGCTTAATAACGACATTTTAGGATTAATTATGAGTAAAGAATTTGAAGAAATATTCTCAAGACTTACAATACTTGAGAAAAATGAAATAACTAAAAGTAAGATTGAAACAGTTGTCGATATTATTCCATTACTTTTAGAAAGAGTGTCTAAAGATAATATAGATGAATTAGCAGCTATTCTAAAACAATCTGTTTTACCATCAATTTGTTCTAAAACTGATGATGAAATCGAACAAGTATTTGAAAGTATTGATGAAGATAAAAACTTATTATTTGATAAAGAAATTCAAAAGAAAATTCAAAGATTTATTGAACAAAGATTTGCAAGAGATAAACAAGTTGTAATACAAAGAACTTCAGATATCTCAAAATTTGTTTCATTAATGGGACAATATTTAAATGATGCAATTACAAGTAGTGGATCTGGCTCTAAAAATGTATTAAGCATAAAAGAAAAGATTCAGTCAATTGATTTGTCAAATGATAACTTACTTCAATTATCTGATTTACAAACAGAACTTATAAATGCTGCATCATCAATAGAATCAGAGATGAATACAGTTAGTAATAAGTTACAAACGGGAAAAACAAAAGTTCAAGAACTCGAAGAAAAAGTAAACTCATTAGAACAAGAACTTGCTAAAACAAAAGATGAAAGTATGAAAGATCATCTAACAGGATTACTTACAAGAAGAGCATACAATGAAGAAATTAAGAAAATAGAAAGCTCTTATAAAAGACACAATACACAATATGCAGTAGTATTTTTTGACTTAGACTTTTTCAAAAAAGTAAATGATACTTATGGACATGAATGTGGAGATGTTATTCTTTCTACATTTGCTAAAATATTAGAAAAGAATACAAGAGACCATGATATTGTTGGAAGATATGGAGGTGAAGAGTTTGTAGCAATTGTACACTTCAATTTAAATAGAGAACTTTTACAATATTTAAAAAGAATCAAAACAATAGTTACTGCTAATAACTTTAAATATAAAGAACATGAAATAAAAGTTACATTCTCAGCAGGTGTTGCAATAAGAGCTAATCATGAATCATATAATAGTGCTTTACAAAAAGCAGATATGCTTTTATTTGAAGCAAAAGAAAATGGTAGAAATCAAATCAAACTTGAAGATGGAAAAACTATTTAGTTTTTTCAGTCTCAAGATTTTCTATTCTTGCTACATTTACTAAAAATTCAGATACAATCTTTTCAATATTTATACTACTTGATCTGTAATATAATATCGCTTTATGAATCTTTCAAAAGCATAAAACCAACCTATAGATAGCCTAGATCTACACTAAATTATTACTTACTAATTAATTGTTAGGCTTCTTTCCATGAACATACAATATATATAATTTTAATAAAATATACTAGAATTCATGCCCTATTTTACGGAGTAAATTAAAATGGTACAAATAAGTAATCAAATTTTTTGTGAGGAGTTTCTTACAAAATTGGATATAAAAACAGGAAAATTACCAAATCCTTATTATGATCTTCCTTTTATGCTTATAGAGAACTTTCTATCTTCAAAAATATGTGAAGAAATAACATCATCAATGAGATTAAATCAAGATATTTGTGAAGCAGAAATTAGAAAATATGAAGCTATACAAATTCAAACAGGTAAAAATACTTCCATTAGAAAAACAAATATTCATAAATTAAACTCTACACAAGAAAACATATATAATGAAAGTTTCGTAAAACATAAAGAAGATATTGAAAAATTTTTCAATCTATCTATTACAACATCAACTGAAATTCAAGCATTAGAATATACAAAAGGCTCATTTTATAAACAACATAGCGATGATTCAAGTGTTTTACTTAAAGATGATGAAGTTATTGGTTTTCTTCCTGTTGCTTTAGAGCGAAAAATTACATCTGTTTTATTTACAACTAATCACAGTAATATTGTTTCAAAGAATAACTTTAATGGTGGAGAACTTGTTTTCAACTATTTATATGACAAAAATGGAGAAACAATACAAATAAAACCAAAAGCTGGTGATATGATTGTATTCTTTAGTAACCCCTACTTTACACATGAAGTGTTAGAAGTAAAAAAAGGATATAGAGTATCTTTAGTTCAATGGCATGATGCCATAATTAATTAAAGATACTTTTACACTACTATCAATTTGAAATAATATATTTATTCTTGAATCGTCCAAATAAATTTATTCTTGTCAAATTGATGTTTAGGAAGCTTATTTAAAATATTATTTTTAACTTCTTTACTTATTGTTTTTGTTCTACTTAAAATCCATAAATATTCTCTATTCGGACTTCCAACTAGTGCATAAGTATAGGCATCATCTAAATCAATAATCCAATAATCTCCATAAAAGGGTTTAAAGAAACTTACTTTTAATTTTGTATTAGTTCCATCAAGAGCATAAGCTTCACCTATTGCTTCCTTTTTTTCACCATCATCAATGTCTGTACATCGGTTAATTACTTTTATTTTTCCATTATCTTTTAACTCATAAGTTGCTGTTACATTTTTGCAACCTTTTTCAAAAAAATGTTCAAATCTTGCAATTTCATACCAAGTACCTTTATATTTTTCTATATCAACTTTTTCAACTGTTTGCAAATATGGGTCCTTTGCCCCACAACCTACAAATAAAAATGCCATAAAAACACCTATTATTACTTTTAACATATTTTATCTCCTTGCTTTGAAATTTAATATTTCTTTAGTAACCTTATGTCTATAATCAAACATTTTTTTAAGTTCATTTTGAATGAAAAAGTCAAATAAATTTCCAATCATCCCAAAAGGAAGTTCATACTCAACTATATCTTTTAACTCACATATATTTCCTTTTTGTGTAAATATATGTGAGTGTTTCCAATATTTAAAAGGTGATTTAAGTGCAATATCTACTAATAAGTTTGGTTCTTGCATCTTATCTATCTTTACTTCCCAAGTAGTTGGAATAAAGTTTTTTACAGTTTTAATTTTTAAAACACCACCTTCATGTGGTACGAAGTCTTTATTTATTAAAGTAACTTTTGTATCAGGTGGTGTTATATTTACTAAATTTCTCATATCTGTGTGAAACTGAAATAGCTCTTCTATTTTACAGTTAATTGTAGATATTTTTTCAAATTTTTTCATTCTTTTCCTTTATCCTACTAAGTTGTCAATAGTAGAATCTATATTTACAAACTCAAATTTAAAACCACTCTCAAGTAGTTTTTTAGGTTTTACACATTGTCCATCTGTTAATACTTTTGCACCTTCACTAAATATTAAATTTAATATAAACTCAGGAACTGGTAATATTGTAGGTCTATTTAGTTTTTCTCCTAAAGCTTTTGTTAGTATTAAATTTGTAGTAGGTTCTGGAGCTGTTAGATTAAATATACCCTCAAGGTTTTTATTTTCATATACAAAATCATAAGCACTTATTAAATCACTTATATGAATAAATGAAAAGTCTTGTAGTCCACTTCCAATAGTTCCACCAAGTCCAAACTTGAAAGGTGTTAGCATTTTTTCTAAAGCACCACCATCTCCTAAGATAATTCCAAATCTAAAAATAGCAGTTCTTATTCCAAACTCTTTTGCTTTTAAAGCTTCTGCTTCCCAATCTTTACAAAGGTTTGCTAGAAAATCATCTTCATATTCAAATCTTTCTTCATCATAACAAGTTGTATTTTTATATATTCCAACTGCTGAAGTAGAGATAAAAAGCTCTGGTTTATTATCTACTTTATTCATAGCACTAATTAATGCTTTTGTAGTATCTAATCTACTATTATATAAAGTTTTTTTATAACTTTCAGTCCATCTATTTATAATATTAGCACCAGCTAAATTTACAACAACATCTGAAGCTTCAATAATGTCTAATAGTTTTTTTTCATTTTTTAATTCTTCTCTTTTAATTCCAATTACATTAAAACCTTTTTTCTCAAAAAAGCTTCTCAAATTTGTTCCAACAAATCCACTTGAACCTGTTATTGCTAGAGTTTTCATAATATACCCCTTTTTTCTTACTTATACTATTATATACATTCTAGGATGTATTTGTATTATAAATATGTCATTTAAAAAGTTTTATCTTGCAAAATATATAAACTGACACATTAACTCTACTAAAAATACATCAATACTCTATAATAAAAATAAAAGGCTTCAAAATGCAAGCTACAAAAAGAATTTGGATTGTTGGTGGAAGTTCTGGAATTGGCTTAGAACTAGTTAAATTATGTCTAAATAGTAGTTATCTTGTAATTGTAAGTTCAAGAAATGCTTCAAAAACTAATGATTTAATAAAATTAAAAGAGCAGTTTTCTAAAGAGTTACACTTATTAGATATGGACGTAAGTTCAAAAGAAGATATAACAGTTAAAACAAAAGATGCATATTCTATTTATGATGGTTTAGATATTTGGTTTTATAATGCTGCAACTTATGAAGTAATGAGTATTGAGGCATGGGATATTGAAAAATTTGAGCAAATGAATGAAGTAAATTATTTAGGTGTAATTAGAGTAATGTCAAATCTTCTTCCAATTTTTCATAATGATAAAACTAGAAAAAATGTAAAGTGGATATGGAACTGTAGTCTATCTTCTTATTTTGGACTTCCTCAAGGTGGAGGTTATTCTGCTCCAAAAGCTGCTTTAGTAAATCTTGCAGAATCAATTCAACCTGAATTAGAAGTTTCAAATATAAACTTGCAAATAATAAACCATGGTTTCGTAAAGACAAGATTAACTGAAAAAAATGAATTTCAAATGCCACAACTTATGGAAGCTAAAGAAACAGCAGAAAAAATACTTGAAGGTATGGAAAAGTCATCATCTTTTGAAATTAGATTTCCATTTGGATTAAGAATATTTTTAAGATTATTAAAAATGCTTCCTTATAAAATCTCTTTAGCACTTACAAAAAAGATGCTGTAATGAGTGAAATAAACAATTCAAAAGCAAGAGTTTATGCAAGATTTTTTGAAAATATTAATAAAAACACTCCAATAAAAGATTATGAAAAAATATTTGAAAAAGATGTACGATTTAAAGACCCCTTTCACGATATTAAAGGGCTTGAAAAACTATATAAGATATTTGAAGATATGTATATAAAACTTGATAATCCAAGTTTTAAAGTTACAGAAATAATTGAGCAAAATAATATTACTTATTTAAAATGGGATTTTCAATTTTCATTTAAAAATGATAAAAAAGTTGAATGTTTTGAAGGCGTTAGTAGAGTTGAATTCAATAAAGAGAATAAAGTAATATCTCATATTGATTATTGGGATTCATCAAGTAACTTATATGAGAAAATTCCTATTCTTTCTTTTTTCATGAGATTTATAAAAAGCAAAATAAATAGTTAGTCATGGAAAATACAAAAATTTCAAAACAATTAGTACTTTATTATAGCCTTCTTGCAATTGCTTTAGCAATTGTAGGTTTACCACTATACATATATTTGCCAACTTTTTATGCAACAACTGTTGGAATTGAAATAGCTACTGTTGGTTTGATAATTTTTATTGCAAGATTAACTGATGTATTTACAGACCCATATTTTGGATACTTAAGCGATAAAAGTATTGAGTATTTTAATAGTAGAAAACCTATTATGATTTTAGGTTCTTTTATTTTGATTTGTAGTTTTTATGCACTTATAAATCCAAACTTACAATTTCCTAAACTGTGGCTTTTAGCTTTTTCTACTTTAGTTTATATAGGATGGAGTATGATTAATATTCCTTACTTAACATGGAGTAGCGAAATAAGTTGTAAATATGAAGATAAAACTCTTTTAAATAGTTCACGAGAACTTTTTACTATTATTGGTGTTTTAATTGCTTTACTTGTTCCTTATATTTATGAGGTTTCACAAAATTTTGAGCAAACCTTACAAATACTATATATGTCATTTTTAATTCTTTTTATTCCTTTATTTTTTATAACTTTAAAGAAAATCAAAATCAAAACAAATATAGTAGTAGAAAAGTATACTTTTAAAAATCTAAAAAATATCTATAAAAATATAAGTGATTTAAAATATCTTCAAATTGGATACTTTTTTAATAATCTTGCAAATGCACTTCCAGCAACTCTATTCTTACTTTTTATTGAACTAGTTATTCAAGAAAAAAGTTCTGGTGGAATGATTTTAATTTTATACTTTTTCTCAGGAATTATTGCTCTTCCTTTTTGGAACTTTCTATCAAGTAAAATTGGAAAGAAAAAAACTTGGATTAGCTCAATTGTTCTAGCTTCAAGCGCTTTTGTTTTTGTGCCTTTATTACAAGCTGGAGATTTAAACGCTTTTATAATTATAAGTTTAGTATCAGGATTATCACTAGGAGCTGATATGGCACTTCCTACTTCTATTCAAAGTGATTTAGTACAAAGAAGTAAAGATTATGAGAGTAATATTTCTGGCTTATTATTTGGTATATGGACTATGATTACGAAGTTATCTCTTGCTTTTGCAGTGGCTTTAAGTTTTATAATTCTAGGGTTCTATAATTTTGAAGCATCTAATCCTACTTCTACTTCATTACTTGTATTAGCTTTTCTTTATGGAATTTTTCCTGTAATTTTAAAACTAATCGCAATATTTTTTATCAATAAATATACTGATAAAAAAGCATAATCTTACCAACAAACATTTTATTCCTACAAAAACTCTTCATTTCATCATAAAATAACAGTACAAGGAGTTTGACATGAAGATACTTTTTATAACTATTATTTCTTTTTCTTTTCTTTTATCTCAAACTTCTTTAAAGTTTAACAAAGCACCTAAAGCAGTTGATTATGTATCAATTGAAAAGTTTAGTGGCTTATGGTATGAAATAGCTCGTACATACAATAGTTTTGAAAAAGATTGTGTAGCAGCAACTGTTGAATACAAGCTAAGAGATGATTTAAATTATGACATTAAAAATAGATGCTTTAATACTGTAATTGGTGGAGATTTAATCGAATTTAATGGAGTAGCAAAACCTTTAAACCAAAATACGATGGCACAAATACAAATGACTTACTTTTGGATATTTACTAGAAATTATAGAGTCGTATATTTAGATAAAAATTATTCCAGTGCCGTAGTAGTTGATAAAAATATGAATAATGTATGGATTATGAATAGAACACCTTTTACGAAAAAAAAGAAACTAGAAAATTTAGTTTCTTTTTTGTCAAAACATATGGATACTAAAAGATTGATATACACGCCACAAGATTCCCAAGGACGATACAAATGAGTAAAGAAAAAAGATATAAAATAGCAGTCTTAGGAGCTGGAATAAGTGGACTTGGTTCTGCTTATTTATTAAGTAAAAAACATGACGTTGATTTGTATGAAAAAGATAATAGATTAGGTGGTCATGCACGAACTACACAAGTGCAAGAAGATGGTAAAACATTTGGTGTTGATACTGGATTTTTAGTATTTAATCACCCTACTTATCCACTTCTTACAAAACTATTTAAACAGCTTGATGTAAAAATAGAAAATAGTGATATGAGTTTTGCTTTTTGGGATCAAAAGAGTAACTTAGCATATAATGGTGAATCTTTAAAAGGTATGTATTTTCAAAAGAAAAATATCTTTTCTTATTCACACAATAAAATGATTTTTGATGTATTAAAATTTAATAAAAAAGCAAATGAAGATTTAGAAAATAATAGTAGCGATTTAGATTTATCTTTAGGTGAATATTTAAAAAATTACTCATCTTATTTTAAAGAAAGATATATTGTTCCAATGGGTTCATCAATTTGGTCAACACCTAGTGATAAGATGAGTGATTTTCCTGCACGTGCATTTTTACAGTTTTTTAAAAATCATGGATTATTAGGAGTTGATACTCATCATCAATGGCTTACTGTTAGTGGTGGTTCTATTAATTATGTTGAAAAAATATCAAAGAAAATATCTGGAAAAATCTTTTTAAACTCTGATGTAATAAGTGTTGAAAGAGAAGATGATAAAGTTATCTTAATACATGCAGATAACTCACAATCAGTTTACGACAAAGTAATTTTTGCCATGCATGCACCTGATGCTTTGAATTTATTAGATGAACCAAGTGTTGATGAGCTTTTAATCCTTTCTTGTTTTGAATATAAAGAAAATAAAGCAGTTTTACATACAGATAAAAAAGCACTGTATCCTGATAAAAAAGTATATGCAGCTTGGAATTATAAAACAAATGGAAAAGATAAAAATGTGACATTGTCATATTGGATTAATCGCTTACAAAATTTAAAGAGTAAAAAAGAGTATTTTGTTTCGTTAAATGAAACAGAACAACTAGATGAAATAATAGAAAATATAAGCTATGAACATCCACAGTTTGATGCAAAAGCAATTAATGCACAAAGTAAAAGAAATCTTATCAATGGCAAAAATAATACTTATTTTGCAGGAGCTTATTGGAGATATGGTTTCCATGAAGATGGATTATACAGTGCAAATACAATTGCACAAGAATTTGGATGTGCATTATGAGTCACAAATTTTTTGAAGGAAGTCTTTATCATAAAAGGTATAGTCCAAAAGTACATGATTTTAAATATAAATTTTTTATGATTGATATAAATATATCAAAACTTGAAAAATTAGATAACAAGTACTTTTCTCAAAATAGTTTTAATCTATTCTCTTTTAATACAAAAGACCATTTTGGGAAGAGTATTGATTTTAAAGAAAATATAAAAAACTTACTAAAAGAATATGACTTAGAAGCAACTGAAAAAATGAGATTTATTACCTTGCCTAGAATTGTTGGTTATGTATTTAATCCTATTAGTATTTTGGTACTTTTTGAAAATGATAAACCAACAAATATGATTGCAGAAGTACATAACTATAATGGTGGAAGAGTTATCTATCCTGTTAAGTTAGAAACAAGTGATAACAAACACTATAAAGGTGAAAGTTTAAAAGATATGCACGTTTCTCCATTTTTTAAAAGAGATGGAAGATATGAGTTTGATTTAACATATACAAGCAATCATTTCTCAATAGGAATAAAACTTTTTGAAGATGATAAAAAGATGTTATCTTCAACATTTGTAGGTAAAAGTCTTGTTTTTAATGAAGTAAATATTATATCACTATTTTTTAGACATACCCTACTTACATTTTGGGTAGTTACAAGAACAATTTGGCAGAGTTTAAAACTTAAATTAAAAGGTCTAAAATGGAATGGACCAGAAGCTATTGATCAAACTAGGAGGGCTTAAAAATGAAATCTTTTTGGAATAAACTAGGAGATAAGTATTTTTCAAAAATCACAAAAGGAACATTAGAAGTTTCATTTTGTGATGGAAAAGTTAAAACTTATGGAAATAATCAAGAACCAAAAGCAAAAATGGTTTTAAATAATGCAGATTTATTTAGAAGATTAACACTTTTTGGAGATATTGGTTTTGCGGAGAGTTATATGGACAAAGATTTTGAATGTGATGATTTAACAGCATTAATTAAAATTGGAATTATAAACTCTGATGCTTTACAAACAAAAAGTGAAGATGAAAAGAAGTTTAGTCTTTACAACTTATTTCCAGTAGTAAATAGATTAAAACATATTATGAGAAAAAACTCAAAAACACGTTCTGCTAAGAATATACAAGAACACTATGATTTATCAAATGAATTTTTTGAACTATTTTTAGATGACACTATGATGTACTCTTCAGCTGTATTTGAAAAAGCGGATGAACCTTTATTTGATGCACAAAAAAGAAAAATAGATTTACTTGCAAAAAAGCTAAATCTTAAAAAAGGCTCAAAAGTACTAGAAATTGGTTCAGGTTGGGGAGCTATGGCTATGCACTTAGTTAAAGAGTATGGTTGTGAAGTTACAACTTTAACACTATCAAAAGAGCAAAAAAAGCTTTGTGAAGGAAGATTTAAAGAGCATAATATTGAAGAGTCAGTTGATGTAATGTTAAAAGATTACAGAGATATGCAAGGACAATTTGATGCCGTTATTGCAGTTGAGATGTTTGAAGCAGTAGGTCGAGAGTATTTTGATGTATTCTTTAAAAAATGTGAATCATTATTAAATCCAAGTGGAATTCTAGTAATGCAAATAATTACAATGCCTGATCAAAGATATAGTTCATATTGTAAGGGGACTGATTTTATTCAAAAGTATATCTTTCCAGGAGGCCATCTTCCAAGTGTTGGTAAAATACTAGATGTAACTACAAAAAACACTAAACTAAACCTTTTACATATGGAAGAGTTTACAGAGCATTATGCAAAAACATTAAATATTTGGCATGAAAACTTTAATCAAAAACTAGAAAAAGTAAAAGAACTAGGCTTTGATGAGTACTTTATTAGAATGTGGAAAATGTATCTTTGTTATTGTGAAGCAGCATTCTTAACTAGAAATATAAACCTAGTTCAAATTGCCTTTACAAGGTATCAAAATATGGATTTAAATGAAGGACTTGTAGCGTGAAACTACAACTGTTCTTCTTAAGTGCAATATTTTTAATTTTTACAGGATGTTCAAAAATGCAAATAGAAGACTTTACAAACAAAGGACCTGAGTTTATTCCACAAAAATATTTCAATGGAAAATTAACAGCTTATGGAATGGTAAAAGATAGAAGTGGGAAAATCATTAAAACATTCAAAGGTGACTTAATAGGTTCTTGGGATAAAAATGGTGTAGGAACACTTGATGAAAAATTCATTTATGACAACGGAGAAAAACAAACTAGAGTTTGGACATTAACTCCAACAGCTGATAAAACTTTTATAGGAACAGCAGGTGATATTGTAGGTCAGGCACAAATGATTGCAAATGGAAATACAGTAATGATTGATTATACTATGAGAGTTCCATATAATGACTCTACAATAGATATAAACGTAAAAGATTGGCTACATCTTCAAGAAGATGGAGTTATTTTAAATCACTCTAAAATGAAGAAGTTTGGTTTTACAGTGGGTGAACTTGTAATTACTATAATTAAAGATGATAAGTAAAAAATCATATAAATCTTAAAGCCTAGAGAATTCTCTTTTCAAGATATTCTCTAAACTCTTTAGCTCCATCTTTTGAGCTTGTTACAATATCATCTATTCCTTCAAATGATATTTCTAATTTTGATTGTTCCATACTTTGCATAGACTTTATTTTATCTACATTTACAATACAAGATCTATGAATTCTAAAAAAGTTTTTTCCCTTTAGTAGTTTTTCCATATCCCCTATTTTCTTTCTAACATAAGCATCTGTATTTTTTATCTTGATGATAACTTCATCTAAATCAGCTTTGATATAAAAAATATCTTCTATATCAATCAAATAAAGCTTACTTCCTCTTTTTGCCATAATTCTTTTTGAACTATCAATATTTTCTTTTATCATAAACTTTTCAATCTTTTCTAAAGATTTTTTTATGCTTTCATTTGAAATAGGTTTTAGTAAATAATCTACTCCACCACTTTGGAAAGCTTCTAAGGCATGTTCTGAATATGCTGTTTGAAATACTATGAAGGTGTTAGGATTGATATCTAAAATCGTATTAGCAAGCTCTAAACCACTCATATTTGGCATTGATATATCTAAAAATGCAATATCAAATTTCTCTTTTGATACAAGCTTTATAGCATCTATTGGGTTATTACATTCAGTAATATCCTCTACTCCCTCTTCTTCTAAAAGTCTTTTTAATCTACTAAGAGCTAGTTTTTCATCATCTACTATAAGTGTTTTCAATTTTTGCCTTTTAATTCTATTATAAAGAACATTTTATCATTCTCTTTCTTATATCTTAAGTTTCCAATACCCAATAATTCTAATCTTTTTTCTAAGTTACTAAGACCTGTTCCAAAACTAACATTTTCACTTAAAATTCCGTCATTTGATACAAAGATTTTATTATCTTTTGTTGTAATATCTATATTTAATTCTTTTGAATTAAAACCATGCTTAATAGCATTTTCAACAAGTAGTTGAATTGAAAACTTTGGTATTTCTATTTTTAAAAACTCTTTTTTTATATTTGTTTGTAATTTTATATTATCATCAAATCTAATATTTTCTATTTTTAAGTAAGTTTCTACCATCTTTATTTCACTATCAAGTTCAATTAAAGAATCTCTTGTAATTGCATTTCTCAAAAACTTTGATAATTCAAGAGTTGCTTTTTCTGCCTTCTTTTGATCTACGTAAATTAACTCTGATATAGAATTTAAAGCGTTAAATAAAAAATGAGGGTTTAGTTCACTTTCTAAAGCTTTTATTTTAGAGTCAAGCACTTCACTTTTTATTGATTCATTTTTATATTTCATTGAAATAAATTGATGCAAAATTAAACCAATTAAAAAAGTAAAAAAACCAATCACAATACTAATATAAAGCCAAATGGGTTTTAAAAAACTTATAATTGGAAAATCAGTAAAAGAAAAAAGAGCATAACAAACAACAAAACCTAAAAATCCTGAAAGAAAAGAGAAGATAAAACTAATTAAGTACCAAAATTTTTCATTAATTTTAGGAAGAATTAAATCATTTGAAATAGAAATAAAGACAAAAGCACTCAAAGAAATTGATACAGCACTTGTTGTACCAAAAAGTATAGTTGAAAACTCTTTTAAATTAGTATTTATTAGAAATAAAAAAAATGAGATAAAGAAACCAAAAAAAGCTCCAATGATAATAATATACACCCAGTCAAGTTTTGATATTTTTAGCTCTACTCTAGACATTTAATTCCTTATTTAAAACTTCTACCCCAATAGCAACACCAGGCCAGCCTTGACCTGCAAATATTGTATCACCAACATTAAATAATCCCTCAAAAGGAGTTCTACAACTTGGTGTTTGTAAAATGTTTTTAAATGTTATTGGTTTTCCACCACAATTATTTCTATTTATATATCTTTTAAAAGTATTAGCTGTGGCGCTATGTATATCTATTATATCTTCTTTTTTTACCTTTTCAAAGTTTTCTAGAAAATTATTTATTATAAAATCTTCTGTTATTTGTTTTTGTAATTTATACTCTTCTTTGGAAATATTTTTCCAAATATTTGCTTTTGTATGAGTTGAAATTGTCACACTATATCCATTTTTTGAAAGCTTCTTATCATCTTTAGAAGAAAATGATATAAAATATGATTGAGATATTGCATTTGGAAGATTTTTATCTAATATGATTTGATAGTGATGCATAAAATCTTCTTTTGAAGCTAGTGTTAAATTTATCACAAAAGCACTTTGATCTGAAAAAGAGAAACTATTATAATACTTCTTGATTTTTGCATCATCAAAAAGTGAAGCACTATCATAAATAGAAGAGTTTAAAATAACTTGCTTTGCTTTATATTCATCTTTATTTGAAATAATTCTATAAAACTCTTTTTCTTTTTTTATTTTTAAAATTTGCTCTTTTCTATGTACATTTATATCTTTTAGTAAACCTTCAAATAAACTTCCCATTCCATTATTTACATAAAATACATCATGGAAAGGATAAGATAATCCTAAAGCAAGAGATAGTAAAGGAATATCTTTTGAAGTGGTTTGAATAGTAATAAGTAATTGCGAGTCAATAAACGCTTTGTATTCATCAGAAATACCATATAAAGTTTCATTTATAAAACTTTCTGCACTTTTTAAAACATCAAGCTTAAAAACTTTTAGTATCTCTATTAGTGCATTTGCTGTTTTAAGGTAAGAAGATAGATTATATTTTGCATAGTGAAGTTTTTGTAAACTCCAAAACTTCTCATCTAAAGTCTTAATTGTATTCCAAAATATTCTATTATTTTTATGAGGATATATTTTATTCATATTATCAAGAAAAGCATCAAAATCTTTTACTCTATCAACACTTTTCTTATTTTGAATAACTCTAATAGCAATATCACTTTTTTTAATATCTGGAATAAATTTTGCTTTATCGAAGATATTTTTTATAGGATGATTATCTTCATATCCTACAAAAGTAGTTGCCCCTGAGTTGTAGTAATTGCCCTTTCTTTTAAAAGTACTAGCACATCCTCCAAGATTTACATCTTTTTCAAATAGTATTAAATTTTTATCATTATTGAGTGCAGAGATTAAACTTCCACCCATTCCTGAACCAATAACTGCTATATCAAAATTGTTCATTTTTTGCTTCTTTAAACATCTGGATTGCTCTTTGTCTTGATAGTTTTATATCAACAATTGCTTTTGGATATTCAACAAATAAATTTGATTGTAAGCCATTTTCAATATGAAATAATTTTGGCTCTATATTTTCAAACTCTTTAAATATACTTTTAATAAAAATTGCTTCTTTATCAAACTTTTGTGATTGTGTGTAAGGATTAAAAACTCTAAAATAAGGCGCGCTATCAGCACCCGTACTAGAACTCCACTGCCATGAACCTATGTTTGAACTAGCTTCATAGTCTAGTAGTTTTTTTGCAAAATACTCTTCGCCTTTTTTCCAATCTACAAATAAATTCTTAGTTAAAAATGAAGCTACAACCATTCGTAAACGATTATGCATAAGTCCAGTATTGTTTAAATGTATCATTGCAGCATCTATTATAGGAACACCTGTTTTTCCCTCACACCACTTAAGAAAATCATCTTCGTTTTGACTCCACTTTATCTCTAAATTATTAAAGTTTTGTTTTTCTGAATTTGGAAAATGAAACAGAATATAGTTATAAAACTCTCTCCAAAAAATCTCTCTTATAAAAAACTCACAATCAATTGAGTTAAAAGATTTAAAATAGTTAAAAACTTGTTTTGGCGAAATCAAACCAAATCTTAAGTGAACAGATATTTTAGAACTTGCATCTATATAAAAGAAATCTCTTTCTTCTTGATATTTGTTTACTTTTGCTTTAAACTCTTTTAAAAGTTCTATTGGATTTTTTGATAAAAAGTCTGGAAGTTCTTGTGTTTCAAATCCCATTTGTTCTAATGTAGGAATAAAAGAGTAATCAGTCTGTATTTTTTGCAAGTTTTTATTTGCAGAATATTCTTCAATATTATGTGATTGTGTAATCATATTTAGAGATTTATAAAAGGGAGTAAATACTTTATATGGAGTATTGTCTTTTTTTAAATGCGAATTAGGATTTAAAATAAATGAATCGATAAACCTTTTTATAGGAAGTATTGCTTCAATTTCTTCATCTCTATTTTTTGCATACGAATCAAAATCAACAGAACATAATACCTCATCAAAACCATCTTTTTTTAAGTTTTCAAAAACATTTTTTGGTTCATCATAAAATATTGCTAAATCAAGATTTAATGCTTGTAATTTTTTCTTTAGTCCTAAAATAGATTTATATATAAAAGTAACTCTTTTATCATCTTTTTCTAATTTACTTAAAATATTTTTATCAAAAATAAAAATAGGCAATACATCCTCACTCGCATTTGCTAAAAGTGCACTATCTTCTACTCTTAAATCTCTTCTAAACCAAAGAACTTGTCTCATCGGTATGCCTCAACTTTCGATCTTAAAGCTAACTCTTTTGGATATGGATTTAAAAATTTTTGAGCTTTTAAATACTCTATATCAAATCTTTTAATATAAAGATTCAAGATTTTAACTACTGCAATTAAGGGAATAAGTCCAGTTTTGAACTCTTCTAAGGTATCTAGTATTTCAGTTTTTTCATCTTTTGTTATATCTTTTTTAAAGTAACCGTATAAATGAAGTAAAACATTGTATGTATTTGAAATACTTCCTTTTAAACTAATCGCTCTTAAAAATGCATGTTTATAGTCTTCTAAAATAATTTCAATTTCTCTTTTATCATGATTTGCCACTATTCTCCCAAGCTCTTTATATGATTGATGTGATTTTGCGTATACCATATACTTATATGATGTGTGAAATTCAACAAGTTCCTTCATAGAAGGATTTGTTTTTAGAAACTCAAAGATATCTTTATAAGAAAAAATTTGCATTAAGAAGTTTTCTCTAAGCCAAGCATCTTCTAATCTACCCTCTTCTTCTAAAGGTAAAAGAGGATATTTATCTTTTATCTCTTGTGCAAATACACCTGTACCATTTTTTTCACTCATTTGGTTTTTTGCAGATGGATAAACTTTTACACGTTCCATTCCACAAGTAGGAGATTTTGATTTTAATATAAACCCACATAAATCATCATCTTGAATCTGGTTTGCAAGCTGTTTTGAAATATCTACTAATTTTTCAGTTACATCAACATCTCCTGTGGATGTTCTTACTTTAATCTCATCTTCAATTTTCACTAACCTAATAGCTTCCCGTGGTGTTGTAAAAACCATTTTTTCTGGACAGTATGGCACAAACTCAAAATAATCACTCAACATATCAGTAATAAACCTATCTCTTGAATGGCCTCCATCATAACGACAATTTGTTCCTAGTAAACACGAAGAAATTCCTAATTTCATATCAAATCCTTTTGTGAATTATATTACATTAGTATATTCTTTAATAGCTAAAAAATGTCGATTTATAAATATGTTTGTTTATTAGTGAAGATTTATTTTTTCCTGTCCAATTCTATACAACGCAAAATCATACTTAATAGGATCATTTTCATCAAACTCTTTTAACTTCTTCGTTATCAATAATGCAGACTTTAAATCATATGTTTTTCTTCTTAATAATCCTAGCTTTTGGGATACTTTAAAAGTATGAGTATCCAAAGGTAATATCAAATCTTTTTTATCAATTCCACTCCATAATCCTAAATCAAGTTCATCAGATCTTACCATCCAACGCAAGAACATATTCCATCTTTTATATGGTGCATTTCCTATTTCTTTTATATTTCCTTCTTTATCTCTTTTTAATGGACTTGAAACTAAAAAAGTGAAGCCTTGTGATTTATAGTTTGCAACTTCGTGTATCTTTGTGATTACAGAATCTAATCCTTCTAGAATGTTATTACCTTTTTTATATCCACTTGTAAATATTTCATTTAAAGAATTTTCTTGTTTCATTTTTTTAAATGTTTTAAACACTATTTTAATATCTTCACTATTTTGAAATCTATAATAAAAAGAGTCTAGTTCTTTATCTATTTTTTCATCACTTGCTTCTAAAAGTGAAAAATCAAAAGTATCTAAAAATTTCACTATCATAGAAGCTTTTCCATATGCAAAGAGTGCGCATAAAAGTATTATGTATTCATCTTTATATCTACTTGCAACTAAAAGTGGGTCTGGTTTATCATATGATAATTCGTGATGTTTATTTCGTGAAGAAACTTCTTCATTTAAAAGCTTTTTTATCTTATTCATTAAGTATCCAATATTTGATTTGCTATAATACCAACAATTAAAGAAAAAGAGTGTTAAATGAAAAATATATTAATTACAGGATGTTCTACAGGTATAGGATTAGAAACAGCATTAGTTCTTCAAAATAGTGGCTTTAAAGTATATGCAAGTGCTAGAGATGAAGAAGATGTAAAAAAACTTCAAAACCTTGGTCTTGAAACATTTAAAATAGATGTTACAAACAAAGAAGAGATTACAAATGCTTTTGCAAGTATTTTACAAAGTGACAAAAAACTAGATGCAGTATTTAACAACGCAGGGTTTGGACAGCCAGGTGCTGTTGAAGATATTACAACAGATGTTTTAAAAGAACAATTTGAAACAAACTTTTTTGGACTACACGAAGTTACAATTCAAGCTATGAAAATATTTAGAAAGCAAGGCTATGGAAAAATAATCCAACATAGTTCAGTTTTAGGGATTATCTCTTTAAAATTTAGAGGTGCATACAATGCAAGTAAATATGCAATAGAAGGTTTAAACGATACTTTAAGGCAAGAAGTGATGGGTTCAAATATATTTATTAGTACTATTAACACAGGACCGGTTACATCAGAATTTAGAGTAAATGGCTTAAAAAACTTTAATAAAAACGTAGATATAGAAAATAGCTATTTTTCCAATGTTTATAAAAAAGAATTAAAAAAGAGATTAGAATCAAAAGAAGACAACACTCCTTTTACTCTTCCTTCATCTTCTGTTGCAAATGTAGTATTTGAAATTATGAAAAGTTCTAAACCAAAACCAAGATATTATGTAACAAAAGCTACTTATATTTTAGGTTTTTGTAAAAGAATATTCTCAACTTCAATTATGGATAAAATATTAAATAAAATGTAAGAAAAGCGTAGCTTTTCTTTTTTTATTCTTTATGTTTTAAAATATATTTCTCATTTTTAAACTCATATATTTTATTTTCATAATAATCTTTCGAATCTTTTAATCCAAATTTTTCAACTAATAAATTAGGAAGTATTTTAGATGATTCAATAAAAGTAATTTTACTTTCCCAATTATTTTTTTCTATCTCATATGCTCCAGCATCATCAAAACTTGTCTCATCCGTAAAGACTTCTATAAAATCTCCATTTTTATAAACTTCAAGTTTAATATATTCATTTGAAAAACCTTGATTTGAATAAGTAAATTCAGTTTTAAATAAAATAAGGTTTTCTACAGTTCTTATTAGTTTAGGAGGTACTAAATCTCCCCATGAACCATAATCAGTTTCTATATTTAATATTTTATTTTTTATATTCCAGTTGTTGTTTTCTTTTTTAAAATGAAACCAATTCATTTTAGGAATACATGCATGACAATCAAAATCTTTTGGAGCAGATGAGTATAAATATAAAATTTCGTTATCATTTAATTCATATTTTTTTTCAAAACTATATACTATTTTATTGTTGTCTTTATTATAATTATCGAGTTCAGAGAGTATCAAAGGTTCAAGAATACCAGTATGTTCATCTACAGTGAGAAGAGAATAGAAATACTCTTTTTGTGCATTTAATGAAGAATATCTAGATTTATAGAATAACTTAATCCATTTTATATCATATTTGTTTACTTTTTTTAAAAAATTGTTTAATGTATTTTCATAGTCTATCCATTTGATATTAACTAAATCAAACTCTTTTTTTAATTCCTTAGAATCATAATCTTTATTATACTTTATCATGTAAATTGCATTATCAATATCTATATATAAGTCATCAAAATCATTTAAACTATACTCAAAATCACTTTTAATATCTTCATTATTTAAAATAAGTGTTAAATTATTCTCAAAATTTATTAATTCACTCCAAATTGATTTTACATAACAAATTGATGAGCTACAATCAAATGCAGGTCCATCAAGTTTTTCTTTCTTTTCAATATATTTAACAAACTTATTTTGGGAATCATTTAAAAAGTTTTCATCTATGTTATATTTTTTTGATATCTTTCTTAGAATGAAAGATATTCTCTTTTTTATAACTTCATTTTCAACAGAAACCCTAACCGTTTCACAAGCAGATGAAGTATGAGCTGTTTTACATAATATATTTAACTCTTCTTTACTAAACTTAATATTATATTTTTCAGAAGGATTATATTCTTCAATCTTTTTATCAATAACTTTATTTGCTTCATCAAAATTGTTTTCTATAATTTCACTTGCAAATATATTTGAAATAAATATAAAACTCATAACTAAAATAATTTTACTTATCATGTATTTACCTTTTAAATTGTTTTTTATTAAATGATATATTTTAAATCTGCACTAAGCTAAATATTTATTCCTTTTAATCTTTTATAAATGAATTATATTTTGTTTCTAAGTATATTGATAATAGATTAAATTGAGAACCTATAACCGAAGAAAAGTCATCTTTAAATTCTTCTAAATCTTTATAAACTTCTTTTTCTATAAGATTTTTGTCATAGCCACATAAGATTTGTTCTTCATTAACAATACTTTCATCAGGATTAGAGAAGATAGAATTTTCAAATTCTTTATATTCCTTTAAATCTTCACAATAACCTTTTATTTCCTCATATGTTAATGCAGCAACAGCACCAGTACCAACAAAAGGAATAACACCTACTGCAGCTTTTCCAATTTTATATTTTGCTTTTGCTAACTTTTTCTTTGATAGTACTGTTCTTCTATCTTTTAATTTCTGTTTTATAGTATTCTGTTTTTTAACTAAGTTTGTATTATTTTTCTTTAACTTTGTGTTTAACTTTTTTACTTGAAGTAATTCACTTTTTAGACCTTCTATTTTGTCATATATGAATTTTGATGTACTACCAATTATACTAGCAATAAATATTAAAATTAGAATTGTATTTTTCATGGATAACTCTTTATATGTATTCTTATTAACTATAAGAAACTAGATTTTTCTAAACCGATAATTTTTAAAGTCTCTTGCAATTTATTATTTTCTCCATAATAATACTCTTCTAAAAGAGGCTTGATTTTATATTCTTTTACAAAATCTAAATCTGATTCCTCAATATTCATAAAATAACTATGACCTATTTGATATTCTTCTCCTAAATCTGTTTTTATTTGCTCATTTAATTTTTCAAATGTCTCTTTAAAACTTTTAATTACTAAATTTGAATTAGGTTGCATTTTTATAAATGTAAATCTTCTTCTTAGCGCTACATCAATTAAAGCTATTGATTTATCTGTTGTGTTCATTGTTCCAATAATAAAAAGGTTTGAAGGAACTGAAAACTTTTCTTTTGAATAAGGAAGAGTTACTTCATAATTATCTCTTTTAGATTCTTCAATTAATGTAATTAATTCACCAAATATTTTAGAAATATTTCCCCTGTTTATTTCATCAATAACCAAATATTTATTATCATTTGGCTTGTAAACTTTTTTGTAACTTTTTATTAATTCATCGTAAACTTTATTTACTTTTATTCTATTAAGCATATGGCTACCAATAATGTCTATGTATCGACTTTTTTTATAAAAATCGAATAGTATTTCATCCTCAAATAACTCATTATGAACTATTTCATGTAACCAATTTTCTAAATCACCATTACTAATTTCTATTCTTATTTTGTTTCTCAAAATTAGTGCAATATATTCTTTTTCTATTAATAAGTTTTGAACTGGACTATTAATAATAAGTTTACTATTTAATTCATTAATCATTTCATTTACGTCTATTGAATAATCTAAACATTCTGTTTTAAAAAAACTTACTCTTGATTCAAAAATATTTAATGATAAAGATAAATTTTTACATATTTTTTTTAATATTCCATTTTCTAATTTTATATTACCTTCTTCGTTTGGTCTGAATCCTTCGATAAAGTCTTCATATCCAAAACTTTGGTGAAATGTAATGAATTCAATTCTTGAATCCAAATCATCATTAAAATTTTCTAATTCATATTTTTCATTTGAGGTTTCAATCTCTTTGAAAATGTCTTTTTCTTTTAGATTTCCTTTTTCAATAAGAGAAATCAACTTTTTATAATTATGAGTTTTCCCAACTCCTGGTGCTCCATATAAAATGATGTTTTTAATTTGCATACTATTTCCTTGGTTAGGTTTTGTAATAAATTCTATTCTATTCCCAAATATATTCTCTAAAATTTGTTTAGCTTCATTTGTATTATATTCTTTGTTCAAATTCTGATATTTAGCTGCTTCATTTACTATAAATCTTCTTGGATATAATTTGTCTTTATTATCTATCTTAAAATAATGATTTACTTCTTTTTCAAAAGTATAATTCTCAATAATATGTTCTAAGACTTGTTTTGTAATCTCTAAAGATGGATGATTAGAGTTTAATATTTTAAAAAAGTCTTTTATGCAAATATCTAACTGATTAACTACTGCATTTAAATCGTTTGTAGAAATAAAAGTACTTTTGTAAAGTTGAATTTCATTAACTATATTTTCATTTAAATTAGGTCTATTTTCTCTAGATAAACTAATCCCTATTTCAAATTCATTTTTCTCATAAATATAAGTTATAAATGGATATGCTCCATTATTTGTAAGAAAACCTTCTTTTAAAAAATTCATATAAGGAGTTTTAGGAAGAGCTATTCTATTTCCATATCCATAAGAGACATTTATTTTTAGATTTTTAAATGTTCTAATACCTTCAAAATATTCATTTCTCCATAAACCATCGGTATCATCCCATTTATCCTTAAAATTTTTAATTGCTTTTTTTAGCCTTCTCCTATTCGTTATATTTCTATAATATTCTTCATGCAGTTCAAGGGACTTCTTTGCATTATTATAAATTTCCTCACCAAAGTCCTTATTTATTTCTTTGAGTAAATATCTTTTAGAGAAACTATTAATTGTTCTTGCAAACTGTTGTCCTTTAATCATATAGATAAGGGCATTTAAATAATCTAGTAATGAAGTTTCATTCCATTCAAAGCTATTTTCATTAAGTATTTTATTTTTAATATTTTCCACAATTTGAGACTGAGTTTGCTCTTCAAAAATTGTCAATTGTTTATTAGAATAGTTTATTAGTTTTTGGTACATATCGATAACTTGTTCTTCTGTAATTATGTTATTTTCAGGCATTAATATTCTCCAGTCTATTTTTTATTTCTTCTATATATTCATCATATTTTGTTTTATCACTCTTTAAATCAATACTTTTCATTTCTAATTTAATCAAATTATCATCTTTTCCAAGCTTTAACCTTTCATTAACATCATATATATGTTTAGGATATAAAAGAAGAGTTTCTTTGATACTGAAATTTATTCCATATGTAAACATCTGATATTTATCATTTGTTTTTAAATCTTCTTTATTTTTTACTAATTTATATTTTGTATCAATTATTTTTCTTGACGTTAAAATATCAGGTTTTAATTTTAAATTACCAAAATTTTTTTCTGTTTGAAGTGATGTTGTACTATCTATGTCTTTATATAAGTTTCCTATAAACTTTTCAAATATTTCACTCATATCAAATAAAAATGCGAAACTTTTTGTATTTGAGTTTGAAACTAAAGGTGATAGTTTTTTAAGTATCATAAGTCCTATTTCAAATGACTTTTTAAACCTTAGATTTAATCTATCAAACTTTATATTTAATCTATTGATATCTACATGATTATATTCTACTTCATCAAATACTGCTTCACATTTATGTATATTTGAATAGGAACTATATCTTTTAAAAGTTTTTATACAATAAAGAAAAAACTTGTTTAAATCATTATTCGATGAAAACTCATCAAATTCACAATGAATATTCATATGATAAAAATTATTAAAGTTTTTTTCAAATAAATATTTACCTTTCAAGACTTTTAGATTCTCTTGTTTAGTGATATAAGTTTTATATAAACCTTTTTTTAATTCTTGAAGTAATGTATTTGTAAAATATCTTATAAAAATTTCAAGATATTTATATTTTGTATTATCAAAACTAGCTAAATCTTCATTTGATATTTTAATATCATAAGAGTATAAAATCATATATATAAAGATATTTAGATTATCATCTTCTTTTGAAGATATTTTTGGAACGATAAAATAGTTTTTATTTTCAATAGATAAAAAACCACACCTATTTTTAGGTTTAATTCCATCAAAGTTCATTTCAAAGTAAGGATGTATAGATTTATTAGTTTTAATATATGATTCTAAATCTTTTGGAATGTTTTGATTTTCATAAAGATAATTCATTTACTTCTTTCAATTTTAAAATATAAATTTATTGTTTAATCTAAGAGAACTAGTAAACTAGCTTTTCTTCATATTTATAATTAACTCTTGTATTGATTTTTGTATAGATGTTCTTAAAGCATCTTCAAGAAGTACTTTATTATTTAATAAACTGTCTTCTCCATAATACTTTGAATCATTTACAGCTCTATCACTATAAATTACATCTCCATTTCTATTTACTATTTCAAGATCTAAATAAACTTTTACATACGCATTTGAAGTTAGTATTGATTTATCAATTATATATTTAGGAACAAATAAATGAACTTGATAATCTGCTCCAAAAGCTGTATATTTGTTTTTATAGTAAGCATCATTTCTCATAGCCTTTGAAAACTCGTCTTTTACTAAATTTTGCAAAGATACATTGTGAACAGCAATACTTCGTTCTAAATCTAAAGCTTCGTCATTTTCTATATCAGGTCTAAAAACTGTTCCCATACTAATTCCAACATGTCTTGAAAGACTTCCACCTACTCCTAAACCTACAGAAAAAGGACTTGGTATTGTTTTAGGTGCTGAAAGAATTACCACATTTTTATATAAAGAAAATGTATTCATTTGCTCATTTATTCTTACTTGATTTTTAGAAGAACAAGCGGTAAAAAGTAGTATCATTGAAAGAAGCAAGATATTTGATATATATTTCATGATAAGTTTCCTAATTATTTTTTATCTTATATTAACATAAGAACTTAGAAAATTAAATTATGGATTTTGAATTTCTTTTGTATTAAATTTACTTTGTAAATAATCAGAAATTTGAATAAGACAAAAAGTGATTAAAAATATCATTAAACCAGGGAAGAAACTAACCCACCAAGCTATATCAATCACACTTTTCCCATCGCTTAGTAAAGAACCCCAAGACATCTGGGGAGGATTAATACCAAGACCTAAAAAAGAAAGTCCAGACTCTGCTAAAATTGAGCCACCTACTCCAAAAGTAAAAGATATTAAGAATATTGGTGCAAGCAAAGGTGCAAAGTATTTGAAGATGATTTTAAAAGTAGAAACATTTGATAGTTTTAGTATTTTTATATAGGGTTTATTCCCAATTGCAAAACTCTCACTTCTTATAAGTCTAGCCATTCCCATCCATCCTGTAATTGAAATAACAATTATCAAAATAACAGATGAAGCTTGGATATAAGAAACCAATGCCAAAAGTAAAAAGAAAGTAGGAAAAGTTAAAAATAAATCTATCGTAATAGTAATCGTTTTATCAATATTTCCTTTAAAATATCCTGCATTTATTCCAATAAATAAACCAATCAAAGAAGATATACTAGCTGCTAAAAAGCCAATAATAAGTGATGTTTGTCCACCTTGAAGTATTCTTGCAAGCACATCTCTACCTAATCTATCTGTACCAAATAGATGCTGTAAAGATGGACTTTCAAGGATTTTT
The DNA here is from genome assembly GCF_018861145.1 of Poseidonibacter lekithochrous. GTDB lineage: Bacteria > Campylobacterota > Campylobacteria > Campylobacterales > Arcobacteraceae > Poseidonibacter > Poseidonibacter lekithochrous_A. Next base: position 71,552 of record NZ_JAHKQT010000007.1, on the reverse strand, counting down.
AAAGGATTTAACTCATATGCAGATATAGTATAAAAAAATGGCAATAAAAAGACTACTCCAATTAATGAAATCAATAAATATACTGCAAATTTAAACATGTTTTCTTCTTATCTTTTTTTATTTCTTATGAGTATTTATAATATGATAAAGAACTTTTTCCAAACTTTTTAGTCTTATTTAAAGAAAATTTACCAAGTGTTTGTGGCATTACTAAAGTTGATACATGCTCAACAATAATCATAAAAATATTTTCATTTTCAATTTCTTCAATCATTTTAAATGACCTATCATAAATATCTTCCATTCCATCTCTAAAATCAAATGGTGGGTCAATATATAAAATCACTTCATCATTTGAATTCATTACAGAGGAAAGGATTGCAGGTGTTTGAACAAAAGTATCACCTAATTGTGTTTCACATTTATTCATATCAATTGCTCTACAGTTTTTAATAAGAATACTATATGAAGCTTTATTTAACTCTACAAAATATGCTCTTTTAGCATCTCTTGAAACTGCTTCAAGCCCAATAGAACCTGAACCTGCAAAAGATTCAATAAATATTTTATCAATTATATCAAACTGTAAAACATTAAACAATGATTCTTTTAATCTTGATTTTGAACTTCTTGTAACTTCTAATGAAGGTAAAGCTATAGTTTTACCTTTATATTTACCTGCTATTATTTTTGTTGTTGGTGTATTTATTTTCATTTTTCTCTTATTTCTTTTTTAATTTAATACTTATCTAGCATAAGATAAAGCTCGTAATTCTCTAATTACATTTACTTTAATCTCACCTGGGTATTGAACTTTTTCTTCAATCTCTTTTGCAATTTCTGTTGCAAGAATAACTGCTTCGTCATCATTTACAAGCTCAGCTTTTACAATAACTCTAACTTCTCGACCTGCATTAATTGCAAAGGCATTTAATACTCCAGGTTTTGATGTTGAAATATTTTCAACCTCTTCTACTCTTTTTAAGAAGCTTTCTAATACTTCTCTTCTAGCACCTGGCCTTGCTGCACTTAATGCATCTGCTGCACAAACTGCAGCTGATTCAACATTTATAGGTTCTTCATGACCATGATGTGCATAAATTGCATTTATTACAGTATCTGGTTCATCATACCTTCTACAAATTTCTACACCTAAATCGACATGTGATCCTGGCATTTCATGAGTTAAAGCCTTACCAATATCATGTAATAATCCAGCACGACGTGCAAGAATTGCATCTCCACCCATTTGCGAAGCTAAAAGTCCAGCTAAGTGAGAAACTTCTAAAGTATGAGCTAATGCATTTTGTCCATAAGAAGCTCTGTATCTTAGACGTCCTACAAGTTTTATAAGCTCTGGATGCATTGTTTTAATACCAAGTTCTAAGATTACATCTTCACCCTCTTTTAGGATATTTTTATCAAATTCAATTTTAACTTTATTATAAACTTCTTCAATTTTTGCAGGTTGAATTCTTCCATCTTCTAATAAAACTTTTATAGTTTTAGTAGCAATTGCCCTTCTATATAGATTGAAAGAAGAGATTGTAATAGTATTTGGCGTATCATCAATAATAATATCTACTCCTAATAACATTTCAAGAGCTTTAATATTTCGCCCTTCTTTACCAATAATTTTTCCCTTAGTTTCATCATCTTTAATAGGCAAATTATTAATAAGTCTCTCAGCTGCAAATTCTCCTGCATATCTCGTAACTGCATGAGAAAGCATATTATTAATCTCATTTTTAGTATTTGTTTCTGCTATTTTATATTTTTTTCTAAAAATAGAAGAAATTTGAGCTCTTGAATCTTCTTTTACTTTTTCAAGCATTAACTCTTTTGCTTCTTCAACAGTAAGACCACATCCATTTTCAAGAATCTTTATAGCTTCTTGTGTTTTATCTTCATAACTCTTTTTTTGCTTTTCTAAACTATCTTTTAAAGATGTAATTTTTTTGTTTGTTTCTATTATTTCTTCTTTTTCAGATTTGATTATTTTCAATTCTGATTCAAGATGTTCGTTTAATTCTCTCTCTTTTTTTTCAATTTTAGCAAGCATAGTATCATAATCACGTCTTGCATTTTTAAACTCTCTATCACAGTCAATTTTTGCTTTTAATTGTGAATCTTTTAAAGAAACTTCCGCTTCATGCTCTATAACTTTTGCTTTTGCTTTTGCTTGTTCAATAAATACTTGAAACTTAGCCTTGTCAATTTTTCTAACTACAATAATACTTATAATAGCACTAATAATTGCTACTATCACACACCCAATAATATATTCCATATTCAAAACCTTAATTAGTTATTATATAATCTGCTTGAATATCGTAACTTTCAGATAAAATTTTGTCACTTTTACAAAGTACTAATTGTGTAAAAACTAGTGTTGGTCTATAAGATAATCTATCAAAAAATCTATCGTACATTCCCTTACCAAAGCCTATTCTCTTGCCAATAGCATCTACTCCTACAATAGGTACTATTGCCAAATCAATTTTTTGTGGCTTTAAAAAGGAGTTGTTTGGTTCCTTTATTCCAAACTTCTTTTTTTGTAAAGGTAATCTATACTTAACTATCTTAAAACTCTCACCTTCCATATAAGGAACATAAACATTTTTGTTTTTTCTTAATTTATTGATTAATGGATTAACATTAACTTCTATACCTAATGGTATATATAATAAAATATTTTTTGCTTTGCTTCTATTTATAAAATTTTCTAATTTTTTAATAACAATTTTGTCTTTATAATACTTTGAAGTAACACTTGTAAATTTTAATCTTTTTATACACGATTTTCTAAAATCACTTTTGTGATTCAATTCCATTTTTAAGCCTCACTTGGGTAAAATTCCTACCCAACAAATAATTTTACCAAAAGGAATTAAAATGCAGTTTAAAACATTCGCATTTTTGTCAATATTATCAATTTTAGTACTAACTGGTTGTGATTCAAAGACAGAAAATGAGAGTTCTAATAAATCAGAGACAAAAGAAGTAGTAATTAAAAAAACAGACTTTATATTAAAAACAACAAATAATTTAGACATTAATATAAAAGTTGATGGAGATAAGATAATTTTTAAAGATTATCCTGAAAAATTAGTATTATTAAATTTCTTTGCAACTTGGTGTCCACCGTGTAAAGCAGAAATTCCAAATCTAATAGAATTAGAAAACAAATATGGAAATGACTTAAAAGTTGTATCAGTTTTATTAGAAGAAGGTAAATCAAACGAAGAGATTATTAAGTTTATAACTGAATACAAAATAAATTATGCAGTTGTAAATGGAAAAGAAAACTTTGAATTATCAGATGCCCTTGGCACAATCAAATCAATTCCAACAATGTTCTTAGTTGATAAAGAATCAAAAATATTCCAAAAATATGTAGGAATAGTTCCTGTTGAAATGATGGAAATAGATATTAAAAAACTTTTAGAAAAATAGAGGAATAAAATGTTTAGTTTTTTTAAAAAGAAAAAAGTTGAAAAAGAAGAACCTAAAGAAGAGATTTTAGTAGAACAAGAGATTATTGAAGAAGTAAAAGAGAAAACTGAAGAAACTGTTATTGAAAAGATTGAAGAAGTTTCTAAAACACCTGTAATTCAAGAAGAAATGGTAAAAGAAGAGGAAGCTAAAGAAGAGAAAAAAGGCTTTTTCTCAAGAGCTTTAGAAAAGACTTTTGGAACAATTAAAACAGTAATTCCAACAAAAAAAGAAAAAATTGCTTTTGATGATATTGAAGAAATGCTAATTGAAGCAGATATGGAATATGAAATTATAGAAAAAGCAATGGATGGATTACCTGAAGAAATTACAAGAAAACAGTTAAGACATAGACTTGTAATGCTTTTTGAACATGCACCTGATGTTGATTTAAACAATTTACCAAAACCTTTTGTACGATTAATAATAGGTGTTAATGGTGCAGGAAAAACTACAACTATTGCAAAACTCGCAAATAGATCAAAAAAAGAAGGTAAATCTGTAATTCTAGGAGCTGGTGATACATTCAGAGCAGCTGCAATTGAACAGCTTTCAATTTGGGCAGATAAATTAGATGTTCCTATTATTAAAACAAAACAAGGTCATGATTCAAGTGCCGTGGCATATGATACAATTTCTTCAGCAATAGCTAGAGATATTGACAATGTTATTATTGATACAGCAGGAAGACTTCAAACTCAAAAAAATCTGAATAATGAACTTATTAAAATTGTAAAAGTTTGTAATAAAGCACAAGAAAATGCACCTCACCAAAAACTTATGATTTTAGATGGTACACAAGGAAATACGGCAATAGCACAAGCAAAAGCATTTAATGAAATGGTTGGTATCGATGGAATTATAGTAACAAAACTTGATGGTACTGCAAAAGGTGGAGCTTTATTCTCTATTTCAAATCAACTTGAACTTCCTATATTCTTTGTAGGAGTTGGTGAAAAGCAAGATGACTTAATTGAATTTTCACCAGATAAATTTGTAGATTCCTTACTTGATGAAATCTATGTAGATGAAGAAACTAACTAAACTAAAAGTAAAATTTTTAAACTTAGAGAAAACTATCACTAAATAGTTTCTCTATTTTTTAGCAAGTTTCTCGAAAATATTTGATAAAGTACTTCTCTCTAAATCATTTAATTTTGAAAAATATTGAGTTTCTATTTCTAAAACATCATCTATAGCACTTTTTGCAAGTTCTTTCCCCTCATAAGTTATCTGAACTAATTTACTACGCTTATCATCTGGATTTTCAACTCTTATAATATAATCCTTCATTTCAAGTTTTTTCAAAAGTTTTGTCATTCCTCCTGAAGAAAATAATAAATAATCATAAAGTTCTGTAGGCGCTAATGTATTACAATTATTACCACTACCTATCAAAGCTAATAACAAATCAAGTTCATTTTTACTAAGTGTATATTTTACTTCAAGCATATATTTTATCTCTTGCATCATATCCTTATAATAAATATGAAAAGGAATAACAAGATCCAATGTATTTTTATGCGAAGGAGAAACTATTTTTTTTAATTCTGATAATTTTTCTTTGTAATTTTTATTCATAAAAGATTATAACGAAGTAATACTTAATAAATATATCTTTCTAGAAAGTTAGTTTTAAGCTAATAGATGTTAAATTCTTTCTAGAAAGATAATATCCAAAGGACCTAAAATAAATAATGTTATCAACTGTGGCTGTAGTTTTTGGAATATACATATTCTTAAATCCAGATTTTCAACTTGAGAATCAAAAGGATTTACTCATTGATTATGTTTCAGTATTAATAAATAAAGGAGAATAAATGAAAGGCAATTTATACAAGTTTACAATTGAACATTTAGAAGATTCAAAAGGCAATGGTATTGAAGAAAACCCTTTAGTATTTGAAACAAAAAACCATGATGATATTTTTAAAATTGTAGAACAAATGGAAGGCAAAATGCAACTTGATAATCAAGAGACAAAAGCATTAATTATTGGTTTAAAATTGTTTAGTGAAGTTATGTTAAAAAATAAGGATTCTAAACCTTTTAAAGAACTACTTCCTCATTTCAAAAACTTTATGAAAGAATTAAAAAAGAAATAAAATTACAAATGCATTAAAAGTAAAAACAGATTATTAATTAATATCTAGTATCTTAATAATAAGACTTTAAAATATTATTAAATTAAAAGACTGTATACTAGTTTCAAGGACTTCAATATGAATTTATTTATAAAAACATCTCTTTTAACTATACTTAGCACAATATTTTTTACGATTTCTGCTCAGGCACAAAGTTTATCTCTTTATCTTGAAAATGATGTTATAGATGGAAAAGATAGACACTATACAAATGGAACTTCTATTGTATATGTAAGTGATTCATATGAAGATGATTTTATAAATAAAATACCAACACCTTTTTCTCAAACTACAAATGCAAACTTTGGTATAGGTTTCTCACAATTAACATTTACACCAAGTGATATTAAACAAAATAATAAAATTGTTGGGGATTTACCATATGCAGGTATTTTAAATTTTGATTTCTTTATCTATAAATGGAGCGAAACATTTTTTCATGAGTATATGCTAACTTTAGGAATGGTAGGAGCTAGTACAAAAGTTGAACAAATTCAAGAAACTTTCCATAATATTACAGGAAATACAAAACCTCAAGGTTGGGACAATCAACTAAAAGATGATTTTTTATATAACTTCTCTTATAGTTTTGGACATAAATCCTATAAAAAAACATTTGATTATGGAAAATTAGATATCAATAATAGTTTTAGAATTGATTTAGGAAATTATAATCGAGCAGCAAGTTTAAGCTCAATGATAAGATATGGAAGTGGGTATACTGATAACTTTAACACAGCAGGAAGATTAATTGGTTCAAATGAAAATAAACAATTAAACATTCATAAAAGAAATTCTAAAGATATAAATTGGTCTATTTCTTATGGATTAACATATACATATACAGACTTCTTTTATGTAAATGACCATGATAAATCTTACAATCTTGAAAAAATTAGAGAAACTATTACTCAAATAGTTTCTCTAGATACCTATTTTGATGAATATATCATATCTTTTAATTTTAAATCTAATAAATCTCTATTTGATAATAATGTAAAATCAAACTGGGCGGGTATATCTCTAATATATTTATTCTAAAAAAGTAGAAACTTTTCTAAAATATCTTTCGATATCTTCAAAAGAGTGACTTCCACCCTCTTCTATTATAAGTTCTGTTTCTTCAAGCTTTTCAGCAGCATCATTATAATCTAGTACCTCATCATCTGTTTGTAATAAAGTTAAAAAGTTACTAGGATTTTTAAGCATCACCACTTCATAATTTCTTAATGATTGTATATGAGAGTGATTAAACTCAAATCTTGAATTATCATAATAACATATAGACATTTCCTCTCCATCTTTATCTAAACTATCAGAATTAAGCCAAGGAGTTACTGCTGGGTTTATTAAAACTGCTTTTAAATCATATTTATTTGCAAGATAAAGAGCATAAAAACCACCAAGAGAAGAACCTACTAAAGATACTTTTATACCTCTGTTTACAAATGCTTCAATTATTTGTTCTAGTGTAGCTATTGCTAATACAGGAATTGTTGATAATGTGGGAGTTATCATCTCATCTTCAAAATATTCTAAAAATTTTTGAGCCTTTTCTCCAAACCCTGCACTTCCAAAGCCATGTAAATATATAACCATTTTTATCCTTTATTTTTTTGTTAAACTTTCTTTTAAATTTTTTGACGCACTTGCATATCCACCATTTGATCCATCTACAAAATGTATATGTTTTCCATGTCTTTGAAAAATAATACAAGTCATTAAAGAAGAATCTGATTTATGTAAACCATACTGTATATTTTTATTTAAAAATTCACTTTCTAAATACTTTTCAAGCGCTGTAGTTTGTAAATAATCTGTTGCAACAATCATTCTTAACATATCATCAAATTTTTCTGTATCTGATGTACTTATTATTCTATCTTTATATTCACCCCATAAAGATACTTTTTCCTTCATCAAGTATGCACCTAAAGCATTTATTAGTTTAAATTTTGTACTTATTAAAAACCTCATAATAATATTTTTTGTATAAATAGAAGCTTCTACATTTAGTTCTTTATTTTTAAAACTAAGTTTTAAATTTTCATTTATGATAGGATGTCTTAGAGTATTATTACCTAAAATACCATCTAGGTCTTTTAGTATTTTTTCATAATGACTTTCATCAAAGGCTTTGATAATTATTGATAAGTTTTCTTCTTTTGGTGTTTTTATTGCTTTCCATCTACACTCTAAACCACTAATATCAAGTTTAAAACTTTCATCGATTTTCTCTTTAATCAAATACTTATCACTTGATTTTAAAAGATTATCACATAATTCTAAACCACCACCTTTTATTAAAGCTTGGGTATAGTCTTTTGAAACTTTATATTTAGTAATTAGTATTTGCTTATTTCTTTTATATACTTCTTCTATAGAAATAATACCTACTCTTAAATTTAATGAATAAGATTCCATGGCAATCTTTTTAACAGCAAGTAGCGCTTGTGTTGATTGTTTATATATTGATTTTGGAATTAATAAAAAAGAACCATCTCCACCAAATACAAAAGGAATATCTATGTTTTTAGCAATATTTAAAATAGAAATAATACTCAAAGCCCCTACCATATTTACTTCTTTATATTTACCTTCTTCAATTGCTCTTGTTGAATCTATTACATCTGAAACTACTACAAACCAATCTTTAGGTGCATCTTCATAAAACTCATTATTAGTTATTGAGTATAAGTTATCCATAACTTTTAAGTTTAAATAAAAATTTTCATTCATTGCAATTCTTCTTTTAGATATTCACGTAAAGCTCTTCTTGAAGCTTTATCTACAAGGTTGAATAGTTTATCAATATCATCTTTTTGACTTGACTTTTTATGACCTTCTACTTTTATAAAAGTAAATTTAGCATTCACTTTTATATTATCTGTCATTTTATAAAAACTTTTATAAAGTTCATTATTTTTAACTACTTTTCCAGTACTAGTTTTATAGTTATTTAACTCAAGTTTTTCTCTTCTTCTTTCTAATCCTAGAATATTTTGACAATCTGTATATATTACAAGCTCTTCTTTTTTATATTTTAAATCATTTAGGGCCCAAAGTAAAACTTCAAGTTCTAGTTTTGTAGAAGATGTATCTTCAAATCTTTTTATTTTAATATCTTGATTTACTAGATTGGCATCATAAATAAAATAAGCCCCAAAACCAATTTTTTTTTGAGGATTAACACTTCCATCACAAAATAATAGTATTTTTTTCATTCTTAAGCTATCTTTTTTTGAAAAGAATAAAGATATGCGCCAAGAGTAAGAATAATATATAATCCACCAATAAAATAAAGCTGTTCAACTTGCGTAGTATACTCATAATATAAAATTAAAACCATTCCTAATAATAATCCTAATATAGCTAAAATAGTTATAAATAGAGAAGAGGAAGTCTTTTTATATATTTTAAAATTTGCATAAGCCATAAGAAGTGAAACTAATAAAAATGTAACACTACTAAACTCTAAGATAACTTTTAAATCACCAAGTAAAATTAATACAAATGAAAATCCAGCCATAGTAATAATTGCAAGATAAGGGATATTGTTTTTTCGTTTTGTTAAAAACTGAGGGAAATATCCATCTCGAGCTATTACAGACATTTGTCTTGATGCACCAAAAAGTGTACCACTAATAGCACTGCTAGTTGCTAATAAAGCTCCAAGTATCACCAAATCAGTTCCCCAATGCCCTAATATTTTTTCAGCTCCAGAGGCTAAGGCATACTCTTCATTTTGGATTATTACATCAAAAGGTATAGAAACTATTGCACCATATGAAAGTGTAAAATATATTAAAATAGCTAAAATCAAAGAAATATATATTGATTTTGGAATATTTAGCTCTGGCTTTTCCATTTCATTAACTGCATTAATTACAAGTTGAAAACCTTCAAATGCAACAAAAGTCAATGATGCTACTATCAAAATAGAAAGAATACTTACATCATCATTGTTTTGTATTAAAACAGGAAGTGTGGTATTTGAATTATTTATTAGGACAAATGAAATTACTGCTAAGATTATAAGTTTTGTGTAAACCATGATATCTTCAAGTTTACCCATTCCTTTAACACTCCATACATTAATCAATGTGAAAATTAGTATGATAAGACCAGCAACTAGTTTTCGTACTATTTCATTATCTGCAAAATCAAAAGCACTTATCGCATAAGAAGAAAAAGTATAAGCATATAAAGATAGAGTACTTATGTAACCAAATATAACCCACCAGCCAATAAGCGATGCAGCTAAAGAGGAGTTAGGAAAAGTTTTCTTGAAAAAAGAATAAGTTGCTCCTTCATCTTTATAAAAAACTGCTAATTTAATATATGAATAAACTGCAAGAAAAGCTAATGAACCACCAACTATAAAAGCCAAAGGAGTATAAACTCCAATCATTGAAACAGATATACCTAAAACAGTAAATATACCACCTCCAACCATTCCACCTAAGGCAATGGCTACTAATTCTAAAACACCTAAATTTTTATTTCTTTTTCTGTGAATATGTGGCATAAAATGTAATCTTTCATCTTTTAATAAAGTTTTTATTTCTAATTATATTATACAACAATTTTTGTACATAATTATTACAATGTTTTTTTAATTTTACTTACAATTTTAAAAAAAATGCTAAACTTACATTTAAATAAAAAATTTAGATGCAAGGATAAATATTGAATACCAAAAGTAAATCATTTATTGAAGATACTTTAATTTTGCTACTAATAGGTGCTATATTATATGGCCTATACTCTTTCTTTTTTGGGTCACAGGATGTTATAGATAATTCACTTGAAAATCCAACTATTGTTGAAAAAAATATTAATACAAATACAGAAGCACTTCCTTTTATAGAAGAAAAAGAACAAGTAGTGAAAGAAGAACAAAAAAAAGAACAAATCCAAAAATTTGAAAAAGTTAAAAAAGAGATAAAAGAGGCACTTAAAGAAGCAATAAGAGAAGAAAAGAAAATTAAAAAAGTAGAAGATAAGATTCAAATAACAAAAGAAGTTACAGGTCCGATAACTATTCAAGCATTCTATAAAAAGATTAAAGAAAAAATTTATTCAAATATTTCAAAAGATGTAGATAAAAACATATTAGAAAACTTAGGTGATGTAAATATTAGAGTAACAATTTTAAAAGATGGAAGATATGAACAATTAAAATATATGAGTGGAAATAGACAACATTATAACCTAATAAGACCATCTATTTTAAAAATATTTCCTCTTGAAATTGATGAATCATTAAAATATAAATTCCCAAGATATTTTAGAATGAAAGTACAACATTAGAAACAAAACTATTTAGTTTTGTTTCTTCTTAAATCAAGATATGGAACTTTTTCATACATATATAATCTTGTTTTAATAGTTCCAGTGAAAATCTCCATCTATTTTCTTTTTATCAATTAGTATTTGTCTTATTTTTTTGAAGTCTTTATTGCTGACAGGAAACAAATCAATTACAAAAAACCAATAAGTTTTCCAATAGAATATATAATTTATTCTTTTCCAATACTTTGTTATATATTTTGTTGTCTATTTCACTCATTTAATTCTTCTTCTATAAAGAAATCTATCATCATTTTATAAATATCTCCAATTAATTCTGGTGAAGCACCATACTTAAGTACTTTACAGTAAAAATATTACATATTGAAATATTTTTAGATACAAAAAGATATATTAGATATTATTTTATTAAACCTTTTTTTATGAAATAATTAGAGAATTGGTCATTTTTATATTTTAAATAATAAACATGGCCAAAAGACTATTAGTCATAAATCAGTTTAAACAACTATGATTTATACTCATGTAGTCAAGGAATTAAACAAAAATGATATAGAATCACCTTTAGATTTTTAAGGAAAATAAATGGCTAAGAAAAAAACATCACTATTTGAATGTCAACACTGTGGAGAACAAGCAACAAAATGGCTTGGGAAGTGCCCAAGTTGTGGAGGATGGGATTCCTTTATAGAATTAAATCAAGACCAACAAGAAGTATTAAAACAAACATCAAAAGTTAAAGACACAAATACAAAAGCAGTTCCTATTACTCAAATCAAACAAGATAATGTAGTTAGATTTTCATCTAATAATGATGAATTAGATTTGGTTTTAGGTGGAGGTATAGTCCCAGGAAGTCTTACTTTAATTGGGGGAAGTCCAGGAGTTGGTAAATCTACACTTCTTTTAAAAGTAGCAGGTTCAATTGCTACAAGTGGAAGAAAAGTGCTTTATGTATCAGGAGAAGAAAGTGCAGGACAGATAAAACTTCGTGCGGATAGACTTGATGCAAACCATGATGATGTATATTTATTAAGTGAAATTAAATTAGAAGAGATTCAAGATGAGCTTTTAAGAGTAAACTATGATGTTGTAATTATTGATTCAATTCAAACTATTTACTCCTCAAATCTTACAAGTGCACCAGGAAGTGTTTCACAAGTAAGAGAGATAACTTTTGAGCTTATGAGAAAAGCAAAAGAGACAAACATCGCTATGTTTATTATTGGACATATAACAAAAGATGGAAGTATTGCAGGACCTAGAGTACTAGAGCATATGGTTGATACTGTATTATACTTTGAAGGTGAAGCAAGCAAAGAAATACGAATGCTACGTGGTTTTAAAAATAGGTTTGGTTCAACTTCTGAAATTGGTATTTTTGAGATGACAAATGAAGGACTAGTAAGTGCAAAAGATATTGCTTCAAAATTCTTTGATAAGTCAAAAGCACAATCAGGTTCAGCTTTAACTATCGTAATGGAAGGAAGCCGTGCTTTAATTCTTGAAGTTCAAGCACTTGTAACGGAAAGTACAAATCCAAATCCAAAACGAAGTGCAACGGGATTTGATGGAGCAAGACTTAATATGCTTTTAGCATTATTAGAGAAAAAGATTGATTTACCTCTAAATCACTATGATGTATTTGTAAATATTTCAGGTGGTATTAAAATCAAAGAAAGTTCAGCTGATTTAGCCGTAGTTGCAGCTATTATTTCTTCTTTTAGAGATAGACCAATTTCAAAAGAGTCTGTATTTATTGGTGAAGTTTCACTAACGGGTGAGATTAAAGATGTTTTCTCAATAGATATGAGATTAAAAGAAGCTCAAGCACAAGGAATTCAAAAAGCAGTGATTGCACAAAAACCAAGTATGAAATTAAAGCTTAAGTGCTTTCCTGTAGATGAAGTATCTAAAATGATAGAACTATTTTAAAATAGTTCTATTATTAAAAACTCTTACATTCATAAGTTTTACTTAGCAACTCTTTTTTTAGCCCCTGACATTAATCTATCAGTTGAAACTATAGCTCTTGTATGAGTTCCTACTCCTATTTTTCCACCAGAATCAACTACTTCAATTGAAAACTTGAAAAGTTTTCCTTCCATTCCATCAAAAGTAGCAGTTGAAATTGCAGTATCCCCTTCAAGTGTTGCAGCTAAATGAGTAATATTCACACCAACACCAACTGAAAGTTCACCTTCTTTTAATAATGGTATTAATATTTTTGCAGCTGAACACTCCATTAAAGCAACAAGTCTAGCCGTTGCAAAAACATCGGGGAAACTATCATCTTTTGAGATATTTAAATTACTTGCTAAATCACTATTTTCTACTTTAAATTCAATACTATCTTTTATTCCAATTTCTAAAGCCATATTAAGTCCTTATATTATTCTTATTAATATATAACTTTATTATAATTAAACTTTTAATTTGCAAAAGTTTGATATACTCGCGAAAATTAAAAGGTAAATTATGATTGATATAGAAAATAATACTTCATTGAAAATAAACACTTCTTTACTTGAAGATATTACTACTTCTTTAACATCTAAAGATATTGAATTAATTGTTGTAAATAATGATGAAATTCAAGAATTAAACAAAGAGCATAGAAATATTGATAAAGCTACAGATGTTCTAAGTTTTCCTTTAGAGTTTGATATGCCAAATATGCCTTTGGGTTCTATTGTAATCTCATCAGATTATGTAGAAGACAAAGCCAAAGAGTATGAACATACATCCCAAGAAGAGTTTTCACTTTTATTTATTCATGGTCTTTTGCATTTATTAGGCTTTGATCATGAAATTGATGCAGGTGAACATAGAGAAAAAGAAGAAGAACTAATCAAACAATTTAATTTGCCAAATAGCTTAATAGTAAGGAATTCATAAAATGGATATATTTATATTTATACTCTCGATGGCAGCACTAATTTATGGTGCTGATTTTATTATCGAACAAAGTGAAAAAATTGCACTGCATTACAATATTTCAAGTTTTGTAATTGGTGCAACACTTGTAGCCCTGGGGACTTCATTACCCGAGATGGCAGTTTCTATGTCTGCTTCTATGAAAGGAAGTGCTGATATTGCAGTTGCAAATGTAATAGGAAGTACTATTTTTAATATATCCTTAGTTTTAGGAGTTGTATTTTTAATAGCTAAAAAAGTAAATCCTTCAAGAGATTTATTCGCAAAAGATTCAGCATGGTCTTTATTCCCAATTTTAGCCTTTATTCTTATGGGAATTGATGGAAAAATAAATTTTGTTGATGGTATTTTATTTCTTATATTAATGGTTGGATATTTAATGTTCTTAATTTCTAGTAATTCACTTGAAGAAATAGATGAAGAACTTGTAAAAGAAAAATTTGCATGGGGTAAAACAGCCGGCTTATTAGCAATAGGATTTGTCTTTGTAGTAGCAGGTGCAGATTTTGCAATTGATAGTGCATCAAATATAGCTAGAAGTTTTGGAATTTCAGAATGGATTATCGGATTATTCTTAATTGCATTTGGTACATCTCTTCCTGAACTTACAATTTCAGTTAAATCAGCAATGAATAACAATACAGATTTAGCAATTGGTAATATCATAGGTTCAAATGTTGCAAACTTTACAATGGTATTAGGAGTATCTGCTTTAATAAATCCATTAAATGTAGATTTATCTTTAAACTTTTTTGATATAGCAGCTGCATTTATTGCATCATTAATGTTAGTATTTATAACTGCAAATAAACTTTATAATAAATCTGCGGGAATCGCTTTAATGGTTATTTTAGCGTTAGTAGTACAAAATAGTCTAGCTTAAAAGCTAGACTATAATATTTTTTATTTATTACAATTTGGACAAAGGCCAGATAAAACTAAATTTGTAGACTCAATTTTAAATTGACTTTTTGAAGTAACTTCCTCTAAAACGCTTGATACATCCAACATCATATCTTCAATATTTCCACATTCTGAACATACTAAATGAGCATGTTCTTCTTTTACTAATTCAAAAACTGATTTAGTATTTGGTATTTTTACTTCTGAAAGAAAAACCTTTTCAACCATTGCATTAATATTTTTATATATTGTTGCAAGTGAAATAGAAGGAAACTTTGCAAGTAGCTTTTTATATAAATCGTCAATATTCATATGACCATTTAAATAAAGCTCTTCAACAATAGCAACTCTTTGAGGTGTTACTTTCAAATTATAATTTTTTAATAATACTGTATAATTTGTCATGTTTACTCTTCCTTTTGTGAAATAATACTATATAATTTATTTATTTTCACCTTAATATAAAAATTAATTAATCAATTCTAACTAATCTTTAGTAATAACACTATAACATAATTTTATTAAAAGAGAATAATTTTCCTTTAAGTTTATTTTCACTATACTTCTCTAAAGGATAAAAATTATCCTTAGAAAATTAAAATTAAATAAATAGGATTTAAAAATGAAACAATATCAAACTTATAAATGTAATACATGTGGATGCGAAGTAGAAGTTCAAGAGGCAAATGAAACAGCAAAATTATCATGTTGTGGAAATGAAATGGAAATGATTACAGAAAACCTAACTGCAGTAAACTTAATGAAAGCATTTGCAGGTGAATCACAAGCAAGAAACAAATATGAATTCTTTGCAGAAATTGCATTTGAAGAAGGATTACATAGAATTGCTAGATTCTTTAAAGAAGCAGCAGAAAATGAAAAATACCATGCAATTGCTGAATTAAAAGCTTATAATAAATTAGTAAATAATGTAGAATTAGATAGTACAGCTAAAAATATTCAATATGCAGCAGATGGTGAAAAATATGAACATGAAGAAATGTATCCAAACTTTGAAGCAATTGCAAAAGAAGAAGGTTTAAAAGAAATTGCAAGAATGTTTAAAGGAATTGGCAAAGTTGAAGTTGAACATGAAAAAGAGTACTTAGAATTAAAAGAAGAATTAATTAAAGAAGGATTCTTAGAATCAGATGATAAAGATGAAGAATGGGTTTGTGAAGTATGTGGACATGTTCACAGAGGTAAAAAACCACCAAAGCAATGTCCATTATGTGCAGTTGAAAAAGAGTACTTTAAAAAGAGAAACAAAGACGTAACAGTAGGATAATTTAATAGTAATTTAATAAGAATAGGTATAAGATTAATTATTAAAATTTTAGAGGAAAGAATATGAGAAAGTACGAAACATATAAGTGTAGTAAATGTGGTAATGAAGTTGAAGTTCAAAATGTTGGTGGTGGTGAATTACACTGCTGTGGTCAAGCAATGGATATGGTTACTGAAAATCTTACTCTTGTAAATTTAATGAAAGCTGTTGCTGGTGAGTCAATGGCTAGAAATGAATATGAATATTTTGCAAAAGTTGCACAAAAAGAAGGTTTTAGAGACATTGCTGAACATTTCCAAAGAGCTGCAAATAATGAAAAGACTCATGCTAAACTAGAATTAGCTTTACATAATAGAATGGTATCAGGAACTGATAATAACTTTGGAGATACAAAAGAAAACCTTAATCATGCAATTGAAGGTGAATCTTATGAGAATACAACTATGTATCCTGATTTTGCAGCAATAGCAAAAGAAGAAGGATATAGTGAAGCAGCAAGATTATTTACTGGAATTGGAAAAATTGAAGTTGAACATGAAAAAATGTTTAGACGACTTCTTGAAAGACTTGAAGCTGGTGCTGAGCACGTAAGTGAAGATGAAGAGGAAGAGTGGTTCTGTGAAGTATGTGGACATATTCATAGAGGTAAAAAAGCCCCTAAAGTTTGTCCAGTATGTAAACATCCTCAAGAATATCAATCAAGATTAAATTCTAAAAAATAGACCAAATAAAAAGTAAGTAAGAAGCTTTTCTTGCTTACTTTTTATCCTTTTAGCTCACAGAAATAATATCTTTGGTAATATAAGAAAAAATTACTGGAGAAAACTTTGATAAAAATACTTTTATTATGCTTCCTTACATTTAATATTTATGCAAAAGATTTTACTATTGCTAGTTATAATGCAGAAAATTTATTTGATTTAAAAAAACAAAATAGTGAGTATAAAGAATTCATTCCAAATACAGCCTCAAAATGGAATCAAAAAAACTTCAATATCAAAATCAATAATGCAGTAAAAGTTATAAAAGATATTGATGCAGATATTATTGCTCTGCAGGAAATAGAAAATAGAGAAGTGATGCAACTTCTATTAAAAAAAATACCAGATTATAAATATTCATCATTTGTAAAATACGAAAGGTCTTCTGTAGGTCTTGGTTTTTTATCAAAAGTCAAAATCAAAAATAATAGACAAATTGATGTAAAATTCACAAATAAAATATTTAGACCTATTTTAGAAACGACTTTTGAATTAGAAAATAAAGAGTTTAAGATCTTTAATAATCACTGGCCTTCAAAAAGAATAGCAGAAAGTTATAGAGTTAAATTTGCAAAAAAACTTCAAGATAGACTTTCAAAACTTCCCAGAGATTATGATTATATTTTAGTTGGAGATTTTAACTCTAATTATGATGAAGATAGAAGTTTTAAATATAATAAAAAACTAAATAACACTTCAGGAATTACAGGAATAAATCAAGTTTTAAATACAACAGTAGGAAATAAATATATTACTTATGATGATGTTTTAAAACAAAAAAGAAAAGTTCACTTTAATCTTTGGTTAGACCTTCCAACAAATGATAGATTTTCAAATAAATATAGAACTCAAAGTAATACACCCGATAATATTATTCTATCCCCTGCACTTTTAGATACTAAAAATATTTCATATGTTCATAACTCTTTTAAAGTTTTCAAACCAAACTATCTTTATAGAAACAACAAAGTTTTAAGATGGCAAATGAAAGGTTCAAAATATAATAAGGTTCATGTAGGTACTGGTTATTCAGATCACTTACCAATTTATGCAAAGTTTTCAACTTCAAAAGAAAAAACAAACCCTATAAAAGAAATTAAGAAGAATAGTAAAAAAGAGCTAAATACTATTAGTGATTTATATACTAAAATGAAATTAGTAGAACCTGCAATTATAAAAAATGCAGTTGTCATTTACAAAAGTAAAACAGGTGCAATAATAAAACAAAAAGATGAACGTGCAATTTATATTTATAAACATGCTCAAGGCTTAAAGTTAGGATATTCATATACTTTACAAATCAATGAAATTGTTGATTATAATGGCTTAAAAGAAGTTGATTCTTTTTCAGTTTTAGAAGAAAGTGGTCGTTTTAAAAACTATAAATCTTTATTCATAAATGCAAAGAAAAATGATATTTTTAATCCAAAAAATCAAAATGAAATAGCTTTTAATTTAAAAGGTAAAGTTAAAAATAAAAAACTTTATATAGATAGTTCAAATAAGTTATTAAAAGGTAAATCAATAAAACTATATGCAAAAAATAAAAAAGATTTACCAAAAACAAATCAAACAATCACTTTAAATAGTGCACATATAGCAGAATATAGGGGTGTTTCACAAATACTTATACATTCAAGTTCTGACTACAAAGTAGGAAACTAATGTTAATAAAATCAATTTTTACAAATAGTACAGGTATCTTAACATCAAGAATTTTAGGCTTCACTAGAGATTTATTAACAGCTTCTATTTTAGGAGCGAATATTTATTCTGATATTTTCTTTGTTGCTTTTAAACTACCTAATTTATTTAGAAGAATTTTTGCAGAAGGTGCATTTACACAAGCTTTTATTCCAGCATATGCAAAATCAAATCATAAGATTAGATTTTCTTCTGTAGTATTTTTACAGCTATTTGGATTTTTGATTATTCTTTCACTTTTAGTTACCCTATTTTCTTCACTTGTTGCCAAAGCAATTGCAATAGGTTTTGATCAAGAAACTATTGATTTAGCAGCCCCATTATTTGCAATAAACTTCTACTATTTACCAATGATTTTTGTAGTTACATTTATGGCAGCACTTTTACAATATAAACATCACTTTGCAACAACAGCATACTCTACTGCTCTATTAAATCTTGCGATGATATCTGCACTTTTAATATCTCAAGATATGGGAAAATATGAAATTACATTTTATTTATCTTATGGAGTATTAGCAGGAGGTTTATTACAAATTCTAGTTCATATATATGCTATGAAAAGATTAAGTTTATGTAAAATATTTCATTTTAAAAAACATAAGAAAAAAGAAGAAAATAAATTTTATAAAAACTTTATGTCTGCAACAGTGGGTTCTTCAACAACTCATCTATCTGCTTTTATAGATACTTGGCTAGCATCTTTTTTAATGACAGGTTCAATTTCATATCTTTATTATGGAAATAGAGTTTTTCAACTTCCACTTGCTCTATTTGCAATAGCAACATCTGTTGCACTTTTTCCAATGATTGCAAGAAGTATAAAAAACAAAGATGAAGATAAAGCGCTATCTTTAATGAAAAAGTCTTCTCTTATTTTATTTGGACTACTTTTAATATCTACTCTAATTGGTATTGTTTTTAATGAATTTATTATTAGTTTATTATTTGAACGAGGTGCTTTTACAAGTACAGATACAATAAACACTGCATTAATATTATCTATGTATTTAATTGGACTTCTTCCCTTTGGAATTGGGAAAATTTTCTCTCTTTGGTTATATGCAAAAGAACAACAGTTTTTAGCTGCAAAAATATCTGTATATAGTTTGGGATGGAATATAGTTTTTTCACTACTTTTAATACAACCTTTCGGTGCAGCGGGTCTTGCCTTTGCAAGTACACTTAGTGGATTTATTTTATTTTTTCTTACTATTAAAGCTTTTGGATTTCAAAAGTTTCTTTTAATGTTTAAAAAATGATACATTTTTAGATTTTAGTAATTAATTACAATTTAGATATAATCGCTTTTTTAATAAATATTACTAGGATTTAAATGAAAGATTTTTTCAAACAATACTCTCCCTTTTATAAAAACTATAAACTTCAATTTTTTTATGCATTCATAGGAATTATTTTAGTATCAGGAGCAACAGCTGGTACTGCTTATGCTATTCAGCCTTTATTAGATGATATTTTTATCAATAAAGATGAAGAAATGTTATACATGATGCCTATTTTTGTAATTGTTCTATATACAGCAAAAGGTTTCGGACGATATATTCAAGCTTATTATATATCTTTTATAGGTCAAGATATTACAAGAATAGTACGAGATAGACTCTTTGCTCATGTTCTTACTTTAGATATGGATTTCTTTCAAAAAAAACACGGTGGTGAACTTGTAAGTAGAATTATAAATGATATAAATAGAATTCAACAAGCTGTTTCAAACTATGTTGCAGAATTTATAAGAGAAATGCTTACAATTGTCGCACTTATTGCTTTAGTTATTTATCACTCACCTGAACTAGCATTCTATGGACTAGTTGTCCTGCCTCTTGCTATTTGGCCTTTATCAAAACTTGCAAAAAGAATGAAAAAGTTATCTTTTAAATCCCAAGAGTCAAATGCTGATATTACATCATCTTTAAGTGAATCTTTTAATAATATAGAGATAATAAAAGCAAATTCAACAGAAGAAATTGAAGCAAAAAAGTTTTCAATTTATAATCTAAACTTTTTTAAATATAATATGAAAGCAGTAAAAACAAATGAATTAACATCTCCTCTAATGGAAATAATTGGTTCATTTGCCTTTGCAGCCGTTATTTTAGTTGGAGGTTCAAAAGTAATTTCTGGAGAGCTTACAACTGGAACATTTAGTTCATTTATTGCAGCTTTATTTATGTTATATACACCTATTAAAAGATTATCTTCATTATATAATAAAATGCAAGATGCCCTTGCTGCAAATGATAGAATCAATGAAATGCTTGATTCAAAAGCTACAATACTTGCAGGAAATAATGAGTTTCCTAATGACATAAAAAAGATATCATTTAACAATGTTTCTTTAAATTATGGAGATTTTAAAGCTTTAAAAAATATTAGTTTTGAAGCAAAAAAAGGTGATACTATTGCGCTTGTAGGTGATAGTGGTGGAGGAAAATCTTCTTTAATAAATACAATTATTAGATTTTATGATATTTCAGAAGGTGAAATAAAAATAAATGATAATTTATTAAATGAACTTTCATTAAAATCTTTAAGAGAAAATATTTCAATAGTAACACAAAGAGTTTATATCTTTAACGATACAATAAGCGCAAATGTTGCTTATGGTTATGAAATAGATGAGCAAAGAGTAATTGAAGTGTTAAAACAAGCTCATGCCTATGATTTTATTTCAAAAATGCAAGATGGCATAAATACACAACTTGATGAATTTGGAACAAATTTATCTGGAGGACAAAGGCAAAGAATTGCAATTGCAAGAGCTTTATATAAAAAACCTAAGATACTTATTTTAGATGAAGCAACATCAGCTCTTGATAATGAAAGTGAATCAATTATTTCACAAGTAATTGATGATGTAAGTATTGATAAAATCACATTTGTAATTGCTCATAGACTAAGTACTATTAAAAATGCAAGTAAAATTGCAGTATTTAAAGACGGTGAAATTATTGATATGAATACAGAAGAGAATCTTTTAAAATCATGTAAAGAGTATCAAAGATTATATAATTTAGCAAATATATAATTTTGACTATAAAGAGCTATTTTATAGTTCTTTATTACTTTCTAATCAATAACTATTTTTATTAAAACTTATATTTAACGATTTTTAGATAAAATATCTAAATTTAAAAAAAGGCCATTCTTGTTTTGTTATAACACACTAAAAAAAGTCCTATTCAAATTTGAACCAGAAACAGCACATAATATGGCTGAATGTAGTTTAAGAATTGTAGGAAAATGTAAAATTCTAAAAAATATAATGGAAAAGAAAAACTTCAATACTAATTCTAAACTTTCACAAGAATTATTTGGAGTTACTTTTTCAAATCCCGTAGGTCTTGCTGCTGGTTTTGATAAAAATGCAACAATGGTAAAAGCTATGCCTTCATTAGGTTTTGGATTTACTGAAATTGGAACAATGACACCGAAACCTCAAGATGGAAATCCAAAGCCACGAATGTTTAGATATCCAGAAGAAAAAAGTGTTCAAAATGCAATGGGATTTAATAATGAAGGTGCGCATAAAGTACTTAAGAACTTAAAAAAAGTTTATCCAGCTTCTATTCCAGTTGGAGTAAATATTGGTAAAAATAAAACTACCCCTGAAGAGTTTGCATTAAGTGATTATAAAATGTTAATTAAAAAATTTGAAGCAACTAGTGATTATTTAGTAATAAATATCTCAAGTCCAAATACTCCAAATTTAAGAGATTTACAAAATGAAAAATTTATCACTGAACTTTTTACAATGGCAAAAAAGTTTACAAATAAGCCAATTTTATTAAAAATTGCTCCAGATATAGAAGTACAAGTTGCTATTGATTTATGTAATAGTGCAGTAAATGCAGGAGCTGCGGGAATAATTGCAACGAATACAACTATTGATTATTCACTTGTTCCAAATTGTCAAGATTTTGGAGGATTAAGTGGTGCATGTTTAACAGATAAGTCTTACACAATTTTTAAAGAAATTGCAAAAGAATTATATGGCAAAACAATACTAATTTCTGCTGGTGGAATATCAACAGCAGAGCAAGCATACGCAAGAATTAAAGCAGGTGCTTCTTTAGTACAATCGTATTCAGGACTAATTTTTGAAGGACCTTCAATGGTTAGAAAAATAAATGAAGAAATGTTAGAACTAATGGCAAAAGATGGATATTCAAATATTCAAGAAGCTATTGGTGCTGATTTAAAATAGGGAAATATTTAAAATGAATTTAATAAACCAAAGAAAAACTAAAAAAACTTTTTTATTGTTTATTGTTTCATTATTCATTCTTACAGGAGAATTAATGGCGAATAGCTTACCAAAATATTATACTAAGACATTAGAAAATGGATTACAAATAGTTGCAATTCCAATGAAAAATGGCTCAAATGTAGTTTCAACAGATATATTTTATAAAGTTGGGAGTAGAGATGAGAAGATGGGGAAAAGTGGAATAGCACATATGCTTGAACATTTAAACTTTAAATCAACAAAAAATCTTAAATCTGGTGAATTTGATGAAATTGTTAAAGGTTTTGGAGGTGTTAATAACGCTTCTACTTCTTTTGATTTTACTCATTATTATATCAAATCAGCTTCTAAAAATATGGATAAATCCTTAGATTTATTTGCTGATTTAATGGAAAATTTAACATTAAAAGATGAAGAATTTCAACCAGAACGTGATGTAGTTGCAGAAGAGAGACGTTGGAGAACTGATAATAATCCAATGGGTTATTTACAATTTAGACTATTTAATAATGCTTATATTTATCATCCATACCATTGGACTCCAATTGGATTTATGAGTGATATAAAGAATTGGTCTATTGATGATATTCGTGATTTCCATAGTACTTATTATCAACCAAAAAATGCAATTATTGTAGTTGCTGGAGATATAGATAAAGAAGAAGTATTTGCATCATCTGAGAAATATTTCAAAGACATTAAAAATAAAAAAGAAATAGTTTCTAAAATACATACCGTTGAACCAAAACAAGATGGTGCTAAAAAAGTAACTATATTAAAAGATTCTGCAGTTGAAATGCTTGCAATCACTTATCATATTCCAAACTTTGAGCATAAAGATCAAGTTGCTCTTTCAGCCTTAAGTGAATTATTCAGTTCGGGGAAAAGCTCAATTCTACAAAAAAGGCTAGTTGATGAAAAAAGATTAGTTAACTCTGTATACGCATATAATCTGGAGCTTAAAGATCCTGGATTATTTATGTTTATGGCAGTTGCAAATGAAGGTGTTAAAGCTAAAGATATCGAAAAAGAAATTTTAGCTATTATAGAAGAAGTAAAAGAAGGTAATATTACTAAAAAAGATCTTGATAAAATCAAGATTAATAGCAAAGCTGATTTTATTTTCTCACTTGAAAGTTCATCATCAGTTGCCTCTTTATATGGTACATATTTTGTAAGAGATAATATTAAACCATTATTTGAATATGAGAAAAAAATTGATGCTTTAAATAAAAAAGATTTAATTAAAGTAGCAAATAAATACTTCACTAAGAATAATTCTACAACAGTTATTTTAAAGCAAGAAAAAAAGTAGATACAACAGACGAAGTAATAGAAAATTTGAGACTTTTTAAAGCAGTCTCAAAACATATAGTAAATAAGAATTAGAAGATTTAGTAGTAAAAAAAGGATGAATATGGAAATTATTACAGGTGCAATGACTGCACTAATTACCCCATTTAAAGATGGAAAAGTTGATTTAGAAAAATATGAGTCTTTAATAAAAAGACAAATAGCTCAAGGTATAGATGCAGTGGTACCAGTAGGAACTACAGGTGAAAGTGCTACATTATCACATGCTGAGCATAAAGCATGTATTGAAGTTGCAGTTGCTACTTGTAAAGGTACTGATGTTAAAGTAATTGCAGGAGCTGGCTCAAATGCAACACATGAAGCAGTTGAAATTGCTAAACATGCACAAGCTGTTGGAGCAAATGGACTTTTATCTGTAACGCCATACTATAATAAGCCGATGCAAGAAGGTTTATATCAACATTATAAAGCAATTGCAACTTCTGTTGAAATTCCTTTTATGTTATATAATGTACCAGGTAGAACAGGTGTTGATTTAACAGCGGATACTACAATTAGACTTTTTGATGATATTCCAAATATTTATGCTACAAAAGAAGCTACTGGTTCGCTAGATAGAACAATTGAGTTATTATCACAAAGAAGTGATTTAGTAGTTGTTTCAGGTGATGACGCGATTGATTTTCCAATGCTAGTAAATGGTTGTAAAGGAATTATTTCTGTAACAGCAAATTTACTTCCAAATTTAAAATCTAGACTAGTTCATGCAGTACAAGAAGGTAAATTAGATGAAGCTAGAAAAATCAATGAAGATTTATATGCATTAAATTGTGTACTATTTTGTGAAAGTAACCCTATTCCAATTAAAGCAGCAATGTATTTAGCTGGATTATTAGATACATTAGAATATAGACTTCCTTTAACTGCACCAAGTGCAGAAACTATGAAAAAACTTGAAAATATATTAAAACAATACGAGGTAATTAAATAATGAGCGAAAATATGCAAGGAAAAACTTTAGTAATATCTGGCGGTACAAAAGGTATCGGTAAAGAGTGTGTTTATAAATTTGCACAAAATGGTGTAAATGTAGCTTTTACATATAATTCAAACCAACAATTCGCAGAAGATATTTGTAAAGATGTTGAAGACAAATATGGTGTTAAATGTAAAGCATACCCTTTTAATATTTTAGAACCAGAAAAATATAAAGAGCTATTTTTAGAAATTGACAAAGATTTTGATAGAGTTGATTTCTTTATTTCAAATGCAATGATTTATGGTCGTGCTGTTGTTGGTGGATACGGTAAATTTATGAAACTTAAACCAAGAGGTTTAAATAATATTTATACTGCGACTGTTAATGCTTTTGTTTGTGGTGCACAACAAGCTGCAAAAAGAATGCAAAAAATCGGTGGTGGTGCAATAGTATCTTTATCGTCAACTGGAAATTTAGTATATATTCCAAACTATTCAGGTCATGGTACAAATAAAGCAGCTGTTGAAGCAATGGTTAGATATGCAGCTACTGAATTAGGTGAATTTAATATTAGAGTAAATGCTGTTTCAGGAGGTCCAATTGATACGGATGCTCTTAAGGCATTTACAAATTATGAAGAAGTTAAACAAAAAACTATTGATTTGTCAGCTTTAAATAGAATTGGTCAGCCAAAAGATTTAGCACAATCATGTTATTTCTTATGTACAGAAGATGCTTCTTGGATTACTTCTCAAACTTTAGTTGTTGACGGTGGAACAACTTTCAGATAATGAAAGAAAAAGTACTTAACCTTCCAAATGCTTTAGCACTATTTAGAATAGCATTAGCTCCGCTGATGCTATGGTTTTTTATAGATAGAGATAATACTATCTTTGCTTCATGGCATCCTTCATGGTTTGATTATTTTGCTGGTCTTATTTTTGTAATTGCATCGGTAACTGATTTTTTTGATGGTTTTATTGCAAGATCTTGGAATCAAATGACAAAATTAGGTGGAATATTAGATCCACTTGCTGATAAGATGCTTGTTCTTGCTGGATTTATTGGACTTATAGTAATTGATAGAGCATCTGCTTGGGCTGTATTTATAATACTTTCACGAGAATTCTTTATAACAGGATTAAGGGTAGTTGCAGCAGATGAAGGTAAAAATGTAGCTTCCACAATGGCAGGAAAAATAAAAACTGTAGTTCAAATGATAGCTATTGGTTTTTTAATTATGAATTGGCCATTTGCAACTGAATTATTATGGTTAGCAGTTGTTTTAACAGTATATTCAGGATATGAATATATTAGAGATTATTTTAAAATATAGAGGTTTTTCTTGGGTACTATAACATTTTTACTTGTTCTTTCTTTCTTAGTATTTTTCCATGAGTTAGGGCATTTTATTGCAGCTCGTTTTTTTGGTGTAAAGGTTCATGTTTTTTCAATTGGTTTTGGAAAACAAGTATTTGCAAAAGAATGGAGAGGTACAACTTGGCAACTTTCATTAATACCACTTGGTGGTTATGTAAAAATGAAAGGTCAAGATGATTCAAATCCTGCACTTGTAGAAGTTGGTGATGATTCATATAATACAAAAAAACCTTGGCAAAGAATTGTAATACTTTTTGCAGGTCCCTTTGCTAACTTTTTATTAGCAGCTATTCTTTACTTTTCAATTGCGATTATGGGTGCTAGTACCTTTGCAGCTCAAATTGGAACTGTACAAAAAGACTCTCCTGCTTTTCATGCAGGAATTCAAAAAGATGATTTAATCGTTAGAATTAACAATGAAGAGATTAAATCTTGGGATGATATTGGAAAAATTATTGTGAATTCAAAAGGAGCTTTAAAATTCTATATTAAAAGAGATGATAAGCTTATTGCAAAAACAATTAATCCTTACATTTCAGATTCACAGAATATGTTTAAAGAAAAAATTAAAAAAAGAATGATTGGTATTTCTCCATCAGGGAAAGTTATACAACTAGATTTATCACTTAGCGAATCATTAGTCTATGCATATGAAAAAACTATTTATTCTTCTACAATGATTTTTCAAGGTGTTCAAAAACTAATTCAAGGAATAATTCCAAGTAGTGAAGTTGGTGGAGTAATTACTATTGGTAAAGTAATATCTGATGCGAGTGAATCTAGTATTATTGCATTACTTACAATTACAGCGTTAATTTCAGTAAACCTTGGAGTATTAAATCTTCTTCCAATTCCAGCACTTGATGGTGGACATATTATGTTTAATATATATGAAATGATTACAAGAAGAAAACCAAGTGATAAAGTATTTATGATACTTACAATAACAGGATGGGTAATACTAGGGTCTTTAATGTTACTTGGAATTTACAACGATATAAATAGAATTTTTCTAAAATAATAAATATATAAAGAGATAAAATGAATAAATTAACTGCAACAAGAAATTTAGATGATGTTATAACTAGAGTTGAAGGTGCAAGACTTAAAATATCTGAGCATCATATTGTTAAGATTATTGGTATTAGTAAATATTCAACTTCAAAAGAAGTTGAAGAGCTTTATAATGTTGGTCAAAGAGCTTTTGGAGAGAATAAGGTACAAGATTTAAAAATAAAAATCGAAGACTTAATTGATTTACCTTTAGAATGGCACTTTGTAGGAACATTACAAAAAAATAAAATTAATAACTTAATTGATTTAAATCCAACACTTGTTCAATCAATTGATTCTTTAGAATTAGCACAAGAGTTAGATAAAAAATTACAAGTTAAAAATAAAAAACTTAGTATTTTACTTCAAGTAAACTCTGCAAAAGAAGATACAAAATCAGGTGTAATGCCAGAAGTAGCAGTTGAAATTTATAAACAAATTATTGATACTTGTCCAAATCTAAGATTAAAAGGTGTTATGAGTATTGGAGCACATGTTCAAGATGAAAAAGTTATAAAAGATTCATTTAAAACAACTAAAAAAATCTACGATGAAGTAGTTCCCTTAGGAGCAAAATATTGTTCTATGGGAATGAGTTCTGATTATGAACTTGCAATTGCATGCGGTTCAAATATGATTAGAGTTGGTTCTACTTTATTTAAAGACTAAGAATTAAATTTAAAGAGAAAAAGCTTATTTAGCTTCTTCTCTTATTTGACTTACAGTTTTTCCACCTATTGCATAATTATCCATATTTATCTCTTCAATTATTACAACAGCAGAATTAGCACCTCGACCATCAAAGATACTAGCAAATAATTCAGTTATACCTTTGCTTAAGGCTTCTTTTTGCTCTTTAGTAGCACCTCCATCTTCATGTGTCATTTTTACGTTTATTAGTGGCATTTATTTATCCTTTTTATTTAATTATGGCAGTGATAAAACTGCACTATTACATAAATCATCACTTTCAAATTTTGTAATATCACCCTCTTTTAAAGAAGGTACTGGAAATAATCTAACAGTTAAAGGCTTATTTAATCTAAAAGCCATAGTTCCTGTATCTCTCATAATCTGCTCAATTTTTAAAGCAGGAGTATCACCTTCAATAGGAACAGTATCTAATCCAATTCCACAAATTGCACTATTTGTTAAAAGTGTTCTTACATCAAAATCTTTATCAATTGTACCCTTTGCAAGACCTTCATCTTCAACAACTGCAAGCATCAGACCAGAAAAACCTACTAGAGGTAACTCTTTTACACTTTTAAATACTTTTGTTAAAAGTGATGATATTTCAACAGTTCCTGACCTTCCAAAGCTATCTAATCCCATTTGCTTATAAACTTCAACCATTGATGAACAATTTTTTGAAGGAGCGGCTGAGGAGTCTATTCCTTTAAAAATAAAAGAAGATTTATTTTCAAAATTATCTAAAATATTTTTTATATTTTTACAATGATGAGATAAAGCTTCTTTTAAAATAGAAGAGTAAGAAGCTAATGCCATATTATGTGATAAATTAGGATTCTTTTGATTAAAATCTTTTAAAACTTCTACTAATAAATCAGGTGTTTCTAAACCTAAAACAAATGCATTTTCTAAATTTGATTTATGATAAGAAGCTGGGAAATACGGGATAAATGGTTTACAGTTAAAATTAACAGTAAAGTTAAAGTTACCCTCACCTCTAGGAGTTATTAGTGATATTTTTTTTACAGCTTTTACTGATTCTTTAATTAGTTCATTATCTAAGATCTCATTTTCATCAATACTAACATTTACACAAGTATTTGCTAAATCTCCAAAAGATAAAATTAGTTCAGGAAGTAATGAAATTTCATGAAAAGTTTTTGCTTCACCAATAGCAAATCTGATACGTAAACTTGTAGTACTTTTATCTAAAATATTAGAAATAAAAGATAAGTCTTTTTTCGCAGTTTGTAAACTTGAAGTATCGAGATATTCACCAAAGGCATTTGTTACAATTCGTATAGATTGAACTTGATAATTTTCTTTATTAAACTTTTCGCTCAAAACTTCACAGAAGTTACATGCATCAAGAAGTTCTTTTTCCCAAGTTGTTTTATCATCTGTTAAAGTTAGAAAAGTGGTAATAGTTCGTATTTTACATAAATCTTTATTTTCATAAATCAAAATAGATCCTTTAGTTTAATATTAAATTACTATAACTAAAAATTTATAATTGAACAATCCAAATATTGCTAGTAATAAATAAACCAAAAAGGTTTATTTATATTTTAAAATATTAATTAAGAGCGTTTTTAAATTTCTTAACTTCATCTTCTATTGAAACTTGTCTCATAAAATGCTCACCAATTAAGAATGCATCAGCACCAATTCCTGATAATCTTTGTATAGTATCTACATTAGAAACACCAGATTCTGCAACAATAATTTTTCCATTTGGAATCATTGGAATTACGGGCTTTACAAGGGTTTTACCCCTCTCTAAATTTATTAATTATCTAGAAAAATAATATCAAATATAATCTAATACTAAACTTAAATTAGACTTAATTGTGTATCAAATTGTGTATCAACTATAGCTTATCTTTCGAGTATTTTACATCATAATCAAAATTTTCTTTTACAAGTTTTTCTAGTTCACTTACTTCAATATCTTTTCTACAAATAAAACCATCATGAATCAATAAACTTATATCTTCTTTATATCTTTCATACATTAGAAGTAAGATTTTGCTTTCTAAATAAAAATAAATCTCACAAACTATTGAGTTAATCTTTTTCTCCTCTTTTTTACCGTCATTTAACTCATATTTGTCAATATAAATCTCTTCTTCAAGTTCATATTTTTCATCAATTATCTTTAAGCTTTTAATATACTTTGTAAAATATTTAAAAAGTTTTTTTGCATCATCATATAAACCTTTAAATTCTTTTAGATTTTCAAGTAAATATTTTCTCTTATCATATTTTAGTTCATACTTATCATCTTTAGCTGAGTAGGTTAAATTTGAACCATAAAACATCGCAGTAATTATCTGCTTAACACCTTTTTGATATTCTATGTTAGATTTTCCAAATTTTTCAACTAAAACCTCAGCACATTTCATTCTTAATACTTTTCTATTTTCAATATAACTTTCTAAATACTTTAGTTTAATACCTTCATTTGGTAACTTTTTTTGTAAATATTGATAAAGTAAGGTTGGAGCACCTGCATTTATATCATAATCATATTGGTCTTTAAATATAACACTTCTAAATCTTGAAGGTATTGATTGAAAATTAATTCCAAAGTTTAATTCATTAGTAGAATATAACCTAAATTTTTTTTGATTATAAACTATATGATTAGTTCCCTTTTCATAATGCCTTAATAAGTTAAAAAATGAGAATATATATATAAAATTCTCAGTATCAGTTCTATACTCTTTTATAGTTTCATTGATAGCTTTATTATTTAATATTACTTTTGTATTTATATGATTTTTTAAATCACTCTTGTTTTGCTTTTGCTTTATTTTTACTCTACTTTTTTGAAAATCAAAGGTATAAAAATCTTTTCCACTAGCTTTTGATAAATCATCATATTCTCTCTTTGTTAAGCCATATAAATAACAAACATCTTTTTTCTGAGTAAAATTTAGATTTAAGTTACCTACATTTGCAAAAGGTTTTTTATTTAAAAGTTTTATAGAAGAATTTACAACATTATTTTCCTCATTAAATAATTCATTAACATATTCAAACATATCTTTATCATATAAAATAGATTTAGAAAAAGGCAAAGAATAATATTCATTAATTTTCTTAATTTCACTTATATCATAAATTGAATAAAGTTCTTTTTCTTTATTTTTTTCATATACCATTTGAACAATTTCATATAATGCATTTTTAAATGTATCCCAAAAATTATATTTTTTAGGTATTCTATCCTTACTATTATGATTTGAAATGGAGAAGTTTATTTCTAGAAATAGTTTAAAAAATTCACCATATTGAAAATTATCTCTTATCCATTTTTGTGACATACTAAAATCACAATACTTAAACTCAATTCTATGAGTCAATACATAATCTAAAAAAAACAAAAAACCTCTCAATCCTTTTGCTCTATCCAGATACCTCTGATAACTAACTCCTTTAGCATCAACCCCCATTCTTAGTAACCTCTGCATCATTGGATAGTGTTCATGCATCATCTTTATTACATATCCATTCTTTAATTCTCTCTCTTTCATTCCTTTCCCCTCCTCTCTTACTATAATCTCAATACTTATAAGCTTATATATTATATAAATCCCTTTAATAGTCTATTTAAGTGTTATTTTTTTTTGCATTTTTTTATATAGCAATATTTATAAGACTAAAAAGCTTTAAAACCTAAATCCATAATAATATACCTATTTAGTATTACTTTGCTTTTTAGCCTTATATAAGTAGCTTTAAATAGCTATTTTTTAAACTGTTCTAATAATTGTTTTGCAAGTAACTTATTTTCCTCAGTAAAAACAAGATTTATCTCTATATGTTTTCTATTATTAGTTTCATTTTGTACCCATTCTCTTTTAAATTTTAACCCCTTTTCTTTCAATCTTCTAATAACTGCTAAAACATTTTTACAATTGTATGGATTTGAATATTCTGCAAAAACTCTTTTTTTAGTTCTTAATAAATCCTCTAATATATTAGAAAGTTTATTTGTAAGTTCACCTTCATATAAAAGTTCTTTTGCTTTTTCAATACTTTCTTGTGAAAGTTTATATATATACTCTCTTTTATAAATAAAAGTTTCTTTTGCACCTGTAATAATCAAACCATATTTTCTAAGCTTACTTATCTCTTTTGATAAACTACTTACAAAATAATTCATTTCATACCCATTTGATACTGTATATCCTTTGAGTAAATCTCTTAATATCTCATACTGAAAATTTGCACCTCTTTTTGTTAAATTTAATCTTATGTTCATTTTATAATCTCCTTTTTGTTAGTCGATAGAGAATTTAATCTCTATCTTCATTTATTAAGCCAAAAAAAGGGCACCATTCATGTTTATTTGGTTCACAAAAAAAATATCTTTTTCTTCCTTCTATTTGGGGATGGGTACATTTATCTACAAATACTGGTTCTTGATTTATAAATGTATTATTTAATAACATTCTTTTTTTTCCATCATCTTCTAAGTAATCACACTCTTTAATAATTGATTCTTCTTGCATTATTTATTTTCCTTTATTTTAATTATATATATTGCTATTAAGCACCAAATCAACTCATATTTTCAGGCATAACTAACTCTTGCCCTATAAATATCCATTTAACAGTGATAAAGTTTTTTGATTGTTTTAATCGTTCTACTGTACAAGTAGCATTAAAAAAGATTAAGTTAAGATAGAATTTAGAAGAATAATAGTATCATTCTTTTGATTTTATAGAAATACTTTCAAAAACTTAACTCTTTTGTAAAAATATATTTTTACATATAACACCTCCTTATTTTAGATATATATAATTCTTGCAATTACTGCAATAACATTTAAGCATAACTAACTCTTGCCCGAAGACAATTTAAAAGCTTTGTTTGCTTGATTTTAACATTGTAATTTAAATGATTTGTTTTGAGAGAGTTTTAAATTAAGTAGATTTTGTATAAGTTAGGTTTTTACTTACTTCTTTTACAAACTCCTTGAACAATAACATTTTCCATTTTTTACCCTTTTCAGTAAATTTGCACTATTATATCTAAATTTGACTTAAGTTTTGCTGAATAACTCTTGTTATTTATTATTATCTTAAAAAGATTACATTCAATATTTATATATAATATAAACCTTTAAATTAATAATGATTCACAAAATATTGACATTATTATTTTCCTTCTATTATTTCTTTTTTCAACTTATCAAACTCATCTTTTGTGATTAAATCTTTTTCTAACATATCTTTTAGTTCTACTAGTTTTTTTGTTTTATCATTATTATCAGAATTTGTTTCTCTCAAATCAATCTCTCTTTCAGTTAATTCAGATTTAGTGGAATTATCTATTTTAGTATTTTTTTTAATTTTATTAATAAAGTTTGGTTCATTTACTCTAAATAATTCTAAATATAATTTATCATCTTTTTCTTTTAATAAAATGTATGCATTTGCTTTATCATTTCTAATTTGATAAAATTTTTCTTTATCTTTTACTACATTAGTAAAGTTTAGAGAATTAAAATATTCAAATATTTTGTTTTTTATATAATTAAAATTAATATCTTTACTAATGTATAATATATACATTAATGAATCTTTATCTTTAAGTTCTACAATTGATTTTTTTAGATTATTACCACAATGTTTACAAACTTCCGCATCTATATCATTTTTACCTTTACATTTTGGACATTTTTTGAATCTTCCTTGAGCAATCAAAGAATCTTCATCCTCACCAACAGCTAACAAAATAATAAAACCAACTA
Organism: Poseidonibacter lekithochrous; assembly: GCF_018861145.1. Taxonomy (GTDB): domain Bacteria; phylum Campylobacterota; class Campylobacteria; order Campylobacterales; family Arcobacteraceae; genus Poseidonibacter; species Poseidonibacter lekithochrous_A. The sequence goes on along the minus strand of NZ_JAHKQT010000007.1, from coordinate 37,556 downwards.
AAGGAGATAATATTAAAGCTAAAATAAAATAACCAAAAAATGACCTACCTTTTTTATTTGCTAAATAACCTACAAAAAATGCTAAAACAACCCAAATAATAATATACAAAATATTTTCCTTTAAATAATAAATAACTACATTTATTAAAAACAATACTTAATTACACGAATATACCTATAGTTAGTTGAGAGAATTGTCACTTTCTAAAAATAACATTCAATATCTCCATTGATTGTAAATTTCCATGTTCCACCCTTTTCTAAACATTGTTCTATTTTTTCTTTTTTAACAAGCTCAAGAGAAAAAGATTTCTTCTTTTTTATAGGCTTTTTCTTTTTTAGAATATTTGTTTTTTTAAAGTTAATAATCTTCTTAAAATCTTTATATGGTAATTCAAAATAACCCTTACTTCTTAATATAAATGAATTAGATATCATTGGTAATCTAAATCTGATAACATGTTTTTTGTTATCAACCAAAGATTTTAAATAAAATTCTGTTGCAGAACGATTACAGTAATTTTTTACATTATTTATTGTGTTGTTTATATTACTTAATAATACAGTAGTATTATAAGCATGTTCTCCTCCTAAAGATTTAAATCTACTTGATATATAACCACATTTATTTATAGTAATAGAATAGCTTTCTTTCCTAGGTTTAGAAATATATTCCTTTAAATAGCTAAGTTGTTCTTCATTAAATATAAAATAATGTGTTTCTTTAAATGTAATCCAATTAACATGAATAGTAGGATACTCATATGCACCAGCATCTTTTTTAAATAAAAGCACATAATATACTTTTTCATCGTATTCTATACTAGACATTTTTATATAATTAAAATTTTGACTAATCATGTTTCTTGAATATAAATCTATTTTTCTATCTGAAATAACATTCTCATTGCTAATCCATTTACCTAATGATTGATTTTTAGACCATCCTCTAGCTTTTGTTATGGAAGGTGATATCTCTAGAAATGATAATTGTTTATCATTACTTCTGTCACTAGCAGAATATAAAAACGAACACATTATAATAAATATAAATGATATTAATCTAAACATTTTATTCCTTTTTATTATTATTTTCTCTATATTTTTTTAATTTTTATTGTTTCACTTCCTGTAGAAGTTTTGGTTGTAACTTCTACTTCATATGACTGAATCAAATTATTGTTTTCATCTACTACATCATAAAAATGTGCTTCAACATCAAAATAAGGGTTATTAGTTCTAATATCTAACTCTCTAGTTGAATTTATAATCTTGTAGGTTTGATTAATATTTTCTTTTCTTCTTAAATCATCTTTATATGACATTTCATTCATTTTTAATCTATATAATGGTTGTATTGTTTTGTTCCTGTATCAAAAGTTAGTTTCTTAAACTTTAAATCACTTAATGTTGAAAGAAAACTATTTGTTAACAATTCATTTCTAAATTGTTTATTATAAAAAAGTGCAGATTTCAATCTAATATACTCTTTTTCATAATCATCTAAATATATTTCTATTCCCATTTTTTCTAATTTTTCAGCAAAATCAGTTGCGAATAATAATCTTCTTTGAGGAGTTATTTCATTATAACTTGAAGATTTATATTCTTCTTTTAATAATGTATTATTATATTTAGAAGTTGTATCTTTATTTTCATCTTTTATATATACTATAAAAATAGAAATAATTGTTATAAACATAATAATCACTAATACAGCCTTAAACACACCATCTAATAAACTTGATTTTTTAATAATATTTCCACAATGTGGACAACTTTGTGCATTTTTTGAAATATCTTTTCCACAATCCTTACATTTAATGAGTTTTAAATTATTTTTGTTTATTAAATTTTTCTTTTCTTCTAATGTTGATGAATCATTATCATTAATATTTTTACAACTTTCACAATAGCCATTAAGACCTTTATCACAGTCATAAATTTTTCTACAACCCCTACAAATGCACTTATTCATCAAATTCCTTAAATAATAAATTATTACATTTTACACAAATACTACTTAATTAGAAAGATATGCCTATAGTTAGTTGAGAGAATTATCACTTAAGTATACACTTATAGTTAAATTTACTATAGGTAGTTTTATGAACTTAGAAAATAACAGCACTTCAATCACAAAAGAAAAAATGTTAGAGATATATAAGACTATTGGACAAAATGTCAAAAGAGTTAGAAAAGAAAAGGGTGTTTCTCAATTAGCCTTATCTTTAGCAATTGGTCATAAAGCAGTTGGTACAGTTTCTATGGCTGAGCTTTGTATAAAAAACAAACATTTTAATATTGAACATTTAGTAAAAATTGCTGATGTTTTAGAAGTTGATATAAATGAGTTTTTTAAAGGTATTTAGGCTTTTAAAATTATAGACTCAATAGTAAAACCTTTTACAATAGACCTCTTTGGGGCATAGCTCCCCCCTATTTCTTTAATCCTCGTGTGTTTATATATGTAGTTAAACTTTGTCTTGTTCCTATTCCTATTTGATTTACAATTTTACTAATAGGTACACCATAAGATAATAACTCTTCTATTTTCTCCTTATGTTCATCAAATTTTGATTTTACTATTTGACCTTTTTTTCTTCCTAATTTTACTCCTTGAGCTTTTCTTTGTGCAAGTGCTGATTTTGTTCTTTCACTTATAAAATCTCTTTCCATTTGAGCAAAACCACTAAGTAAAGTTAGCATCATTGTATTAATAGGATTTGTATTATTATCATCAACAACAATACTATCTTTTATAATTTGTAAGATAATACCTTTCTCTTTTAGTTCTTCAATGATTTTTAAAACTTCTATTGTACTTCTTCCTAATCTATCAAGCTTAGTTACTATTAAAGTATCTCCTCTTTCAAGTTTTAATAATGTTTTATCAATTTCTCTATCTTTTGTATTTTTTCTTGAACTAATAGTTACTTCAATAATCTCATCAATCGTTAGATTTTTAGAATGAACATAATCTAATATTTCTCTTCTTTGGTTTTCTGTTGTTTGAACATCTGTTGAAACTCTACAATATCCTATAATTTTATTCATTTTCTAACCTTTGTAAGTTTATATATGTAATTTTAACTAAACTTTACTAATTTGTCAAGCTTAAAACAACTATATAAACTTTACAATAAGACAATATTAAACGGTCGTTTATAATTACAAAATATTAAAATGTACTCTACTGTAAATCATCTTCTGTAATTATCAATTTTGATTTTTCATCACTTGTTAAATACTGATGCCATTGAGAAAAGTTTATTATTAAAATATTATCATCTGTATCTGGAAAATCTAAGTATGAAAATTCATTTTTTAATATTTCTTTTGATTTTGATATTAATATATTTTTCCATTCCGTATCTGAATAATTTTTTACTTTTAAAAATAACTCTGGATTTTTTGTATATATATTAAAATGGATGTAATTAATTACTGCATAAAGAATAGTACTTTCATCAGTAAATAAAATATTTAATGACTCATTTATTTTTTCATCAATATCATTAATTAAATTAACATTTTTTAATTCTTTTAAAATATTACTTTTAATAAGTTCATGAATTTTACTCTTTGTATTTTCTTCATTAAGTTTGTCATAAAATAATTTTAATATTGGAGCAAATAATATAAACACTAACTTATGAAATATTTGTATTTTAAAAAATAACTCTAAATCTTTATATTGTTTAGAGTTGACAATTGATTCTATTGTCTCATTATTATCAAAATGTGAAGCATTTATAGAGATAAAGAACTTTTTAAAATAATTATTTAATATTGAATAATCATTACTTTCAATATAATGATTCACAAGTATAAAATAATTTGTAGTAACTAAACCTTCTAAAATAGGTTTCATCAATTCTACAAAATCTTCATTAAAATAATTGTCAACTTGATTTGTATTAGTTGAAATAGGCAATTTCTCAACTAAATCATATAAATCTTCATGATGTAGTAATTCTACTTTTGTACTATTTGCTAATTGTCGGGCTGATTTAGTAAAAGTATTATTAGTTACAACAATAGCTCTACTTGCTCCATAATGTTGTTTTGCACTATATATTTCTTGTACAGCTTTATTTCCAACTGGGTTACTGTATAACTTACATTGAATAACTACAATTGCTAGATTATTTTTATCATAAACAATTACATCTGCACCTTGGTCTCCTGAAGCTTTTGTCACTCTTGCATCTAAACCATTTGATTTTAATATATCAGCACAAAAATATTCATAGTCTGTAGGTGACATATTTTCATCAAAAACTAATTTATCAGTTAAATCTTCTTGCTCTAAATATCTTAAAACCTTTTCCGTAGCAACATTATAAAGTTCATTCAATTTACTTTCATCAAATAAACTTAAATCTATAGAATATCTACTATAAAAGTAATCTAATTCCTTATACCAATTATCAAATTGATAATCTCCATAATCATTTTGATAAACTAATATATTAAATTTTTTTGCTAGTACCTTTATATGCTTATCTATTTCTTCTAAAAATTGTACTTTAATTTCTTCAAAAATTTTATTGATAGCATATTCATGAATTTTTTCATTAACTTTATTAATAAAATCAAATCTTTCATCAATATTATTTAATGGAACAGCTACATTACACTTTTGAAAAAAATCTATAATAAAAATATTCCAATTTTCAATAGTTAGTTCTTTCTTTTCTTCTACAAGTGTTTCGATTTCCTGAAAGAAAACATTCTTTTTTTCTAATAAATATTCTATTTTTTCATCAAGTATAGTATCTAACGGTACTGTTTTTACTTCAGGTTCATCATCTATAATATTCTCATCATTTTTAGTTCTGTTTGATGAAAGTACCTCTTTTATTTCTTGTTTATCCTCTACTACATTCTCAGTTTTATTTGATGATTGATTTCTCCCAAATAATTTACTAAAAAAACCCATATTTTTCCTTTTTTTATTAAAAATCATTAATCATTGTAAAAAACTACAAATAATATTTATATTATTATTATTTATCTAAATTATTTATAAATACAGATCTTTTTCTTAAATTTTTAATTCTCACAAATATTCTATCACCTCTTTAATCTGTTTTAAGCTATAACCCTCTTTTGCATAAATGGTATTTAAAGTATCATTTTCACTATGACCTAATATTGTTTTAATCATTGAATCACTTGCTGAGGTTCTTTTTAACTTTGTGGCAACATAATGTCTTATTGAATGTAATGTTTTTCTTTTATCTGTTGTAACTAATGTTTTAATCTTTTTGTTAAATATTGCACCAAAATTTACTGAATTTGTAATTTGTTTTGCTCCTTCAAACATATAATTAGAAATAAAATCTATTTTAGAATGTATTGGAATTTTTCTTATTCCACTTTTTGTTTTAGATTCATTTATATCAAAATATCTAATCCCTTCAAACTGCTTAATAGTAGAATTAAAAACTTCATTTCTTCTCATACCTGTATAAATGATTATTAAGAAAAGATATTTTAGTTCATTAGGATATTCATTTATAATAGTTATTAATTTATCTATCTCATCTTGAGTAAATGCATCCTTTTTATCTAAATCAACTTTTACAGTTAGGTTATCTGATGGATTATATTTTATAATTCTATTTTTTACACAAAATGTAAAAAACTTTTTAATATGTTTTATATGACTTTTTAAACTTCCATCATTTATTCTTTTTTCAATAGGTACATCTTTCACTTTTACATAATCTTTTAATGATAAATGTTTATATTCCTTATAGTTTCTATTTCCTAATTTTTCTAGCTTAGATTTTATTCCTATTAAATCATATAGTTCTATTTCTTCTATTAATCTATTTTTACCTATTAATTCTATAAATAAATCTAAAGTTACATAAGTTTGTTTTCTTGTTGATTCTTTAATCTGTTCTAAGTTATAAAATCTTTTGAACTTTTCATAAGCATTAAATATTGTAATATTACAGTTATCTAGATTTTTATTTTCAATTTTTTGATTTAAAATATTAATCTTAAAATCTACAACTAAATGTTCAATGTACTTTTTATCAATTAAACTATTTTTTGCAAGTTCTTCTAGCTCCAAATATTTTTTTAAAATTAATGCTCTTTCAAGATTTATAAAATGATTTGATTTTTTAGAAAATGATTTAGTGATAAATTCTTTTTTAAAATAAGGATAAAGAATCGTTCCTACTCTAAACTTAATATAAAAAGTTCCATTTGATTTAATTCTAATCTTTGGTAGTTTTTTCAAATTACACCTTTAAAAGTAAAAGTATAATTAATAAATTTTGTGTATCAGATTGTGTATCAGAAGCTTTCTAATAAAAAATTATAAGCTTCATTTTTATACACAAAATATAGCTACAAGCCCCTAGTTCAAAGAGTTTTTAAATTTCTTAACTTCATCTTCTATTGAAACTTGTCTCATAAAATGCTCACCAATTAAGAATGCATCAGCACCAATTCCTGATAATCTTTGTATAGTATCTACATTAGAAACACCAGATTCTGCAACAATAATTTTTCCATTTGGAATCATTGGAATTAATTTATCACATAATTCCATATCCATCTCAAATGTATCAAGATTTCTATGATTAATTCCAATTATACTTGCACCACATTTAATAGCTTTAGTTAAATCTTCTTTATCATGTATTTCAACTAAAACTTCTAAACCTAAATGTAAAGCATACTCGTATAATTCTTTCATCTCTTTGGTACCTAATGCTTTTGCAATAAGTAAAATAAAATCTGCACCATAAACTAAAGCTTCAACAATTTGATATTTATCAACAATAAAATCTTTTCTTAAAAGTGGAGTTGGTACATATCTTCTAATTGCAGTTAAATACTCTAAACTACCTTGGAAATAATGAGGTTCAGTTAATACTGAAATTGCATTTGCACCACTATTACTATAAGCTTGTGCAATTTCCATAGGATTAAAATTTTCTTTTATTATACCTTTTGAAGGGCTAGCTTTCTTAACTTCTGCAATTATTCTAATTGGCTCTTCTTTTGTTGCTGTTAAAAATGCTTTAACATCTCTTGGAGCAAAAGGGTTTGAAGCTAATGTTCTTCCTAATAAATCTAAAGGTATATCTTTTTGTCTAATCTCTAAATCTGCTTTTGTTCTTTCTATAATTTCATCTAATATCACTTAGTACACTCCTTAATTTTTTCCCAATGTAATTTAATTTCATCATCATCTAATCCTACACTATCAACAACTTTTTTCATCTGTATATATGCATTTTTACAATCTTTATTTTTATAAAATCCCCATGCTAAAGTATCAATAAAAGCTAGATTATCTGGTTCTAAAATTAATGCCTTTTTAACAAGAGATAATCCTCTTTTAATATCTAAATCATAATCAATTAAAATATAAGCTAAATAATTCTCATAAATTGGATTTGAAATTTTTTTTAATACTTTATCAAATTTTGAAATAACATTAGGTAAAACCATCTGTTTATTTTTCGCCATTTCAAATTCTATAATTGCTTGTTGCCCTAAGTAGTCCAAGTTATTTGTTTTTTTATACAATTTATCTAATAATAAATTAGCTTTAGTTAATTTATTTGTATTCTTATATAAATCTAATAAGATAGTACTTTCAATATTATTTTTTTCTAAAAATAGTATTGCTTTATCTTTATCTTCATTTGCCAAATATTTAATCAATAAATCTTGAGTTTTTGTAAGTATTGGCTCTTTATTTGTTTTTTTATATGTAAAATACATAGTTTCTAAAAGAGGTGTAATTTTATCTTTTTCTTTGTCTTTTTCATAAAACGATAAAAGCTGTAAAGATAAAGTAAAAGGATAAGAATTTCTCTCTATATAATTAAGCATCGTACTCTTTGATTTTTCTTTTTCTTCTGTATAATAGTATTGAATACTAGTTATTGTTTGTAAAGTTTCTATTGATTTATCAATTTCATAGGCTTTTTCAAACTCTTTTAATGCTAATTTATACTCTTTTAAATCTAAATAAATACTAGCTAATAAAGTGTGATTACTTTTATGATAGAATTTATTTACTAATTTCTTTGCATTTATAATAGTCTCTTCTTTTTCATTAAGTTTTAATAATGAAAGAGTATAAAGCTTTAAAATCATTTCTTCTTGTTTTATATTTTCTATCAAATTTGAAACTGCATATTTCTTTACATTTTCATAATCTTTTAATATAAAAGATAAATTTAAATAGTTTACTAAATATTCATGATTATTTGTATTTTCAAAAAGTTTTAAATATATTTCACGAGAAGATTCAAATTTTTGTTGAGATTCATATTCTAATGCATACATTATATATTCATTTTCTAAGTTAAAGTATTTTACATCTTGCTTTTTAAAATGTGCATTATTTATTGTTGATTTATTTGTTGGTGTTGTTAGTGAGTTATTATTACAACCTGCTAATATAAATACTAAAGCACTTGTAACTAAATAGTTCTTATAGCTGGACACTCTTTATAAACCTCTTCTACATTTTCTTTAAAATAATCCCAAAAAGGGAAAGTACGACATTGTGTTGGTCTAGCCTCATAAACAGAGCATTGTCTTTTTTCTAAATCAAAAAACATACATGCAAAATTATCTTCTGCTAATTTTACCTCTTTTATACTGTATTTATAACCTATTTTGTTTAAATATTGTTCTCTTAACTCTTCTTGGCTAATATTTAAGTGTTTCGCTAAGAAATTAATTTCTTGAATTGTAATCCATATATAACCACTTTCGCCAATACAACAGTTGCCTGCGCAAGTATCGCATGCACTTGCTTCAAAGGCATAATCAAAGCCCTCTTTTTTAATTAAATTACTCAATATCTACCTTTATACTATGTGTTTGAGATTTTTCATATATTTTTTTAACTTCATCAGTAAATTCTACTCCATCAAAAACAAATAATGGTTTTAATATTTTTGTTAAAGATTTTGAGTCTTTTCTAGCATATACTAAAATCAATGTTGCATCCTTTTGATCTTTAGGATGAACAAATTGTAAAGCTTCTAAATTAAGTTTGTATTTATTTAAAAACAATAGTATTTCATTAATTTGTTTCACATCGTAACAGAAGAATAATTTCCCAGAGTTTTTAAGCACTTGAGCACTTCTTCGTATAAAATCTTCTAATGGCAAAGAATCATTGTATCTTGCTATTTTAAGATTTTCATTTTCACTTTTTATTACACTTGAATGATAAAAAGGTGGATTTGAAATACACATATCAAACTTTTTTTCAAATTCTGTTCGTAAAAAGGAACCTTTGTATAAATTCGTTTTTTGACTATTTGTTTCTGAGTTTTTTAAAGAAAAAAATTGAAAAGTTTTTTGAAGTTCACACTGATTCAAATTTAAGTTAGGATATTCTCTAGAAACTAGCAAACCTAGTATTCCACTGCCACTTCCAATATCTAAAAGTTCACCTCTTACATTCTTAAATTTTTGCATATTTAAAAAGATGAAATTATATAAGAAATGTGTATCACTATTATAACAATAACCATCCATTGGTTGATATAAAACCAAGTATTTTCCTTTATATATTTTTAATATTGTATCTAAGATTACCCTATATATGTTTTAAGCAATAAAGTTAATACATTCTTTTACTTAAATACTAATAATTATCTTTAAGTTTAATCATAGTTTTAAAGACACTTTAAATACACTTTATAGCTACAGTGTAGCAAAATGTAACAAGAGAAAAATTAGCTTTATGAAATGAAAGTTTTACTCATTCTTTAGATGTATTATAGGTTATTATTCACTCATAATAATTGAGTTTATTCAAATATTGATAAATAAAAAATTTAAGGGGAAATTATGTCTAATATGGAAGCTCCTGCAAACACACCTGTTTGGGTAAATGAAGATAGATGTAAAGCATGTGATAAATGTGTATCTGTTTGTCCAGCTGGTGTACTTGTAATGAGACAAGAAGTTCATTCAACATTAGGATCAATGATAAAAGTTGCTAATCCTGATTCTTGTATTGGTTGTACGGATTGCGAATTAGCATGTCCAGACTTTGCAATATATGTAGCAGATAAGAAAGAATTCAAATTTGCTAAATTATCAGAAGAAGCAAAAGAAAGAAAAGAAGCAATTGTTAAAAATAATTATAGAGAATTAGAGGCGTAAGGAAAATTAATGTCAAGAGAATTAATATCAACAGGTAACGAATTAGCAGCAAAAGCTGCACTGGACTCTGACGTTCAGTTTTTTGCGGGATATCCTATTACTCCATCAAGTGAAGTAATGCATATTTTATCAACTGCACTACCAGCTAGAGGCGATGCATGTATTCAAATGGAAGATGAAATTTCAGGTATTTGTGCAGCATTAGGTGCAGCAATGTCAGGAAAAAGATCATTAACAGCAACAAGTGGACCTGGAATTTCTTTAAAAGCAGAAAACTTAGGTGTTGGATATATTTCAGAAGTACCTTTAGTTGTAATAAATGTAATGAGAGGTGGTCCATCAACTGGTTTACCTACAAGAGTTGCTCAAGGTGACTTATTACAAGCTAAAAATCCTACACATGGTGATGTTAAGTCAATCACTTTAGTACCAGGTAATTTAGCTGAATGTTATACTGAAGTAGCACGGGCATTTAACTTAGCAGACAGATTTATGCAACCAGTATTTGTTTTATTAGATGAAACAATTGGTCACATGAGTGGAAAAGCTAGTATCCCTGATTTAGAAGAAGTTCAAGCAGGTAAAATTTCAAGAAAGAAATTTACAGGTGATAAAAAAGATTATAAACCTTATGGTTGTGAAGATGATCAACCAGCTGTTTTAAATCCAATGTTTGAAGGATATAGATACCACTTCACTGGTTTACACCATGGACCAACAGGACATCCAACTGAAGATGCTGATACATGTGATGCATTAATGAAGAGATTATTCAACAAAGTTGATGCACATATGGATGAAATTGAATTAAATGAAGAATATATGTTAGAAGATGCTGATATCATGATTATTGCATATGGTTCTGTATCATTAGGTGTAACTGAAGCTATTAACAGACTTAGAAAAGAAGGTATCAAAGTTGGTATGTTCAGACCAATAACAATTTGGCCAAGTCCTGCTGATAGAATTAATGAATTGATGAAAAAATTTGACAAAGTATTAGTTGCTGAGTTAAATATGGGTCAATTCTCTGATGAAGTACAAAGAGTAAGTGGTAGAAATGACTTTGATAGATTATACAAAGTTAATGGTAGACCATTATCTCCATTAGAAATTATTGAAAAAGTGAAGGGAATGTAATTATGGCATTTAATTATGATGAATATTTAAGAACAGACAAAATGCCAACACTATGGTGTTGGGGATGTGGTGATGGAGTTATTTTAAAATCTGTAATTAGAGCAATTGAAAAAACTGGTTGGAACATGGACGATGTTTGTGTTGTTTCTGGTATTGGTTGTTCAGGAAGATTTTCTTCATACATCAACTGTAATACAGTACACACAACTCACGGTAGAACTTTAGCATATGCAACTGGAATTAAATTAGCAAATCCAGAAAAGAAAGTTATCGTAGTTGGTGGAGATGGTGATGGTCTTGCTATTGGTGGAAACCATACAATCCATGCATCAAGAAGAAATATTGATTTAAATTATATTATTATCAATAACTTCATTTATGGATTAACTAACTCTCAAACTTCTCCAACTACTCCTCAAGGTATGTGGACAGTTACAATGAGTAAAGGGAATATTGACCCTACTTTTGATGCTTGTAAATTAGTTGAAGCAGCAGGAGCATCTTTTGTAGCAAGAGAAACTATGTTAGATCCTAAGAAATTAGAAAGAATTTTAGTAAAAGGTTTCCAACATACAGGATTCTCATTTATTGAAGTATTCTCTAACTGTCACGTTAACTTAGGTAGAAAAAATAAAATGGCTACAGCTATGGCTAACTTAGAATGGATTAAATCTATTTCTGTTGGTAAAGCTAAGTTTGAGAAATTAGAAGCAGAAGAACAAGTTGGAAAATTCCCATTAGGAATTTTAAAACATGATGAAAATGCACCAGAATACTGTGAGTCTTACGAAAAAGTAAAAGAGGCTAATAGAACTAATACAATGATTCAATTCTAAGGAGAAACAACATGAGTAAAACATTAATGAGATTTACAGGTGTTGGTGGACAAGGTGTTCTTCTAGCAGGTTCTATTTTTGCAGCAGCAAAAATTAATGCTGGTGGTTTCGGTTTAAAAACTGCAACATATACATCTCAAGTAAGAGGTGGACCAACTGTTGTTGATATTACTTTAGCTGAAGAAGAGATTTTATATCCTTATGCAAATGATGGTGAAATTGATTTCATGTTATCAGTTGCTCAAGTTTCATATGATCAATTCAAAAATGGTGTAAGAGATGGTGCTACAATTGTTATTGAACCAAATTTAGTTACTCCAACAGCTGAAGACAAAAAAAGATGGAATATTGTTGAGATTCCAATCATTACAATTGCAAAAGAAGAAATTGGTAATGTAATTACTCAATCAGTATTAGCATTAGCTATGGCGAATTATTTTACAGGTGAAACTGTTGATAATGAAGTACTTAGAACTACTATGCTTTCTAAAGTACCTGCAAAAGTACATGATATTAATAATAAAGCGTTTGACTTAGGTCTTAAATACGCAGCTGAAGCTTCTAATAATAAAGCTTCATAATTTAAAAGTAGTCTTTTGACTACTTTTAAATACTAAATTTTAAACTACAAAATATATAATTCTCTAACTATTCTATATTTTTTTTATAATCTTCAATTTTTTCTTCAAGTCTTTGTGATAAATATATATTTGAATTTTTTAAGCATGAAAGAATAAAACTAGCCTCTTTTAGATAAGTTTTCTTTTTATCATTATCCCAATGTTCTGGGGGGATTGATAGATTTGTAATTCTATCTGCTAATTTAACCATTTGAACTTCATAAGGTTGTTCTAAAAGCATTTCAATACTTCTTTTCATTTGTTCTTGTTTTGATTTTAAACTTTTATCTTTGCTAAGTGCTTCAACACCATTTGCAACAGCTTCACTAAAGTCTACATATAACTCATCATAAGTAATATTAGTATCTTCAATAACATCATGTAATAAAGCACATGAAATTGCTAAATTAGATTTCTCAATTTCAAGCTTTGAATTTTCACAGGCGTTTATAACTTCCATAGCAACAGAAGTAACATGAACCATATAAGGTAATCCTTTAGGTGTTTTTTGTTCCCCATGAGCATTAGCGGCGTATTCTAAAGCTTTTATATAGTTTTCTTGACAAAACATTTATTTAACTTCCTTTTCTTTTTCTTTCTCTTTTTTTTCTTTTATAGAAGCTATTGTTTTTGATGATTTAGAAAAAGATATAAGCTCTTCAACATTTGAGATTTTATTTTTATCTATTACTTTTAAAGATTCTGTAAAAACATGAGCAGTTGCTAATGCATCATAATATGCACGATGATGATTATCAACTTTTATATTAAGCTCTTCTTTCAAAAAACCTAAACCATATCGAGGAGAATCAATAGTTCTTTTTGCTAAATCAATACTACATAATTTTCTATTTTCTAGTTTTCCTAAATCATATTTTTCTAAAGAATCTGAAATATAATTGTAATCAAACTTTATATCATGAGCAATAAAAACATCATCTTCTAAAAAGAGTTTAAACTCTTTTAAAACAGATTCTAAAATAGGAGCATCTTCTAACATTAGAGGTTTTATATTTGTAACCTCTTGAATATAACTTGGAATTTCTTTTGCATATACTAAAGATTCAAACTTATCAATTATCTCGCCATTTTTATACTTAACTGCTCCAATTTCTATTATTTGATGACCTTTTTTTATAGAAGAACCATTTGTTTCTATATCAACAATACAAAAACATTGCTCTTCTATAGAAGCTTTTTTAGTTTTTAAATAGATATTGTTATTATTATCAAACTCTATAGGTAAGCCATTTGATAATAAAAGTTCTAATTCAAGCTCAGGATTATCAAAGAAAGTATCATTTGCTTTTTCAAGAAGATTAAGTAATTCATCATAATTAATTGATTCTTTTAATAATTTATCAATTATATTTGATATTTTAAAAGTGGGTTTTATGATTATTCTTCTTTTAGATTTCATTTACTGCTTTTACAAAATCAATCATTTTTTGTTTATCTTTTTTTCCCTTTGACGCTTCCACTCCAGAACTTACATCAACACCATAAAAGTTAAAACCTGATAATTCACCTAGATTAGAAGAAGTAAGGCCACCTGCTAAAATCATTTTTGAACAATCTATATCTTTAAACCATTCTAAAGCAAGTCTCTTCCCCTCACCTCCAAAGCTTGCAACAAATGCATCAACTAAAACATATTCATCTTTTATATTTTCTATATCTTCTTTGTTTTTTGCTCTTACTACTTTTATATATCTAGTATCTAAGGTTTTAAAGTCTGTAAAAGCATCATCATCTATTATTTGAGCTGTTTGCATTTTTGCATTTATACAAACTTGATTTATAAATGTATTTGGCTCATTTACAAATAAACCTATGGTATGGATAAAAGGAGGTAATTTATCTACAATTTCTCTAGCTTTGAAAGGTTCAATATATCTAGGAGATTTATCATAAAAAACAAAACCTAAAGCATTTGCTCCTGCATCAATAGCATCTAAGGCATCATTTAAATTTGTAATTCCGCAGATTTTAACTTTCATAATTAAACCTGTAAACTCTTAATAGCTTTTGAATAATCATTATTCCCAAATACATAAGATCCAGCTACAACAACATCAACACCTGCATTTTTAAGCTCATGGATATTTTTATCATTTACTCCACCATCTACTTCAATAAGACAATTTGGATTTCTTTTATTGATTAGAGCTTTTAATTTAGTAGCTTTTTCAACTACACTTGAAATAAACTTTTGACCACCAAAACCAGGATTTACAGACATTAATAAAACCATATCTAAATCTTCTAATAAATACTCAATTGTTTCAGGTGGAGTATGAGGATTTAAAACAATTGCAGGTTTTATACCTAAACCTCTAATTTTTTGAATAAGTCTATGTGGATGTTTTTCACTTTCAATATGAAAAGATATATATTTTGGTTTACAAGGTGCGAATAAATCTACAAAAAAAGTATTATCTTCAACCATTAAGTGAATATCTAAAGGTTTTGTTGCAACTTTTGCAACTGGATTTACAACAACTGGACCGATAGTCATATTAGGAACAAAATGACCATCCATTACATCAACATGAACTAAATCACAACCACCTTCACAAATAGCTTTAATTTCTTCATTTAATTTTCCAAAGTCTGCTGATAATATTGACGGAGCAACTTGCATATTCATAACCTTTTTTCTTAATTTTAGGCGATTATACCATGAAAAACTTTTATACAAAGTATATTAAAACAAAAAATGTTATAAACTATGTTTTTATTTTAAGGGAATACATAATGAAATATATTTTAATCTTTTTATTTACTCTAATATCATTAAAAGCAGAAGAAAATTTTACAAATTTATATAAACAAGCAGAAGAACAAGAAAAGTTAGGTAATTTTAAAAATGCCATGATTCTATATAAAAAAGCTGTTAATTTAAATATTACAAAAGAAGATAAATATATTTTAGATTTGTCAAAAAATCAAAATGAAACTTCAAAACAAAGTCATGAGGTACAATCTTTTACAAAAATGAAACGAGACTTTTATCAAAACTACATAAATAAAACAAAAGATAAAGAGACAAACTCTAATTTAGAGCAAATGATTACTGGAGATTTTGGATTATATCCATATAAAAAAAACTATTTACTACCCGCTAGTTATGATTTAAACAAAGATGAAAATAGAAATCCTTTTGAAACAATTTTTCAATTCAGTATTGAAAAACCTATTGCATATAATTTTTTTGGTTTAAATGAATCTTTTTCAGCAGCCTATACTCAAAAATCTTTTTGGCAAACAGGTTCTGATTCTTCACCTTTTAGAGAAACAAATTATATGCCAGAAGTTTTTCTTCAATTTCCTTATAACAATAGTGAAACAATTAAAGGGTTTAAAGTCTCTTTATTACATGAATCAAATGGAAGAAACGAAGCTAAATCAAGATCTTGGAATAGATTATATTTGGAAAGTTATTTGCAGTTTTCTAATTTATTCGTGATTCCAAGAATTTGGTATAGAATTCCTGAAAAAAGAAATGACGATGATAATCCTGATATTTACGAATATTATGGATATGGAGATTTAACACTTCTTTATCCATATAAAAAACATACTTTTGAATTAATGCTTAGAAATAATATTAGATTTAATTCACAAAATAAAGGTGCAGCAGAGTTAAATTGGACTTTCCCTTTACCTGAATTTTTCTCAACTCCAAACTCTTATGGTTTTTTACAAATATTTTCAGGTTATGGAGAAAGTTTAATTGACTATGATAGAGAAACTCATAAGATAGGGATAGGTATAGCTTTTTCAAGATAAAACTATATCTATTTTAAATTCTTTATATAATAATAGATTGCATCTATTTCTTCTTCAACTAAGAAATATGTAGGCATAATATTTGACTTATAAATTAACTTTTCACAAACTTGTTCTTTTTTAAACTTTTTCTTTGGGTTCTTTTTTGAATTTACTTTGTTGAAGAAGATATCATAACTAGAAGATTTAATATTTGGTACACTTAAAACGCAGTTATACTTCTTTTTATCATAAACATGGGTAAAAGATACAATATCTTTTCCCTTTGCATCACTTCCATGACAAGTATTACAGCCTATTCCTCTAGGATTATTATAAAGCATTTCCCCATATTCAAATTTTGTAATAAATGAATTATTAACTTTTATCAATTTTTTATCATCAGCTATTAAATTTACAGATAGAAATAAGAGAAAAGAGATAAATAAAAGAGAGCTTTTTATTTTCATTATTGTTCTACCCTTTTCTTTTTCATAAACCAATAAAAAGAAAACATCAATCCAGGTGTTTTGGCTTTACTTTCATCAAAAATAAACTCATCAATTTGTGAAATAGGTAAAAACATTAAATCTATTTCTTCGTCATTAACTCCACCACCTTTATGAATTTTCATAGATTCATCAATATTAGCAAAATACAAACTTTGACATCCTCCACTTACTCCAACATTAGTATAAAATGATGTAATTTTTTCAATTGATTTTAAAGGTACTTCATAACCACACTCTTCATCAATTTCTTCTTTTGCAATTTGTTCCAAGGAAACTTCTTTATCAACAATACCTGCACATAATTCATAAGTACATAAGTGATTTTCATCATTTAAATAAACCGGAGCACGAAATTGTTTTACAAGTAAAAAAGCATCTTTATCTTTATGATAAAGTAAAATAGCAACTGAGTCAAAACTCTTAACTGCTTCCCATGATTTTTTTTTACCATTTTGATTGTAAGTGATACTAACTGGATGTACAAATTTTGTATCTGTTAGTTCACCTGTTTTAAAATCTTTTATTATATTATTCATATTATTTTTTTTCACCTGTTAAATTACATATTGAACCATTAATAATTGTACAAAAATCAATATAAAAAGTTGATCCAACACCTATTTCTGATTTTAAATCTAATTTTAGATCATATTCTTCTGATATTCTTTTTACAATATCAAGACCTATTCCAAAGCCACCTTCAATATTTGTTCCTCTTTTATATCTTTTAAATATCTCTTTTTGTTCCTTCTTACTAATTCCTATACCAAAATCTTCTACACTTAATATTGTGTCTTTTATTGACACATTAACAATTGAGTTATTATCACTATATTTAATTGCATTAGATATTAAATTATTTACAACTTTTTGTGTTTTAGTCCTATCCATTAAAATATAACAATCATCTAAATCATCATTTATTACAATTTGTTTTGTAATTGAAATATCATTAAAATACTCTACACTATCTTTTACTAAATCTTTTAAGTTAAACTCTTCATAAACATCATCATTTATTTCATTAAAAGCAGAGAAATGAATATCATTATAAATTTGTGATATTTGCTTAGTACTACTAAGAATATACCTCATCATTTTTTCTGGGTTTTTTCCTTTTTTTAGCATTGAAGTTGATGTCATAAGTACAGTAATTGGTGTATTTAACTCATGTGCAGAATCTTTTATAAACTTATCCATATGATCAATTTTTTCTCGTACTGGTTTTAATAAGATTTTTGAAAGTAAAAAACCAATAAATCCAATAAATATAGCACTTAATATTAATTTAACAACTACATATATTTTTAAATTATTTCGATTATCTATGCCAATACAAGTTTCAACAGCAATGTATTTAATAGGTATTGTTTCTTCTTCTAATTTAGTTATATAAAACTCAAAAGAAGAACTTTCATACATGTTTTTTGTAAAATCTACAGATTGAGATTCCAATAAATCAGAATAAATTACTTTTTGATTTTTATCATATAAAGCATATTTAATATCAGCATTTTCTAATTTTTTTGGTACATATTCTTTATGCTTCATATATGAATTTAATATATCTGCTTTTATTTGCATAGTAGCATTATTCATTTCCATACTACAAGAATCTGCAACGGATTTTAATTCATCATTATAATAAATATAAAGTAATACCGACATAAGTAGAACAGTAGAACCTACATAAATTGATAAAAAACTAAATAAAGCTTTTCTTTCATTTTTATTCAAATTTATATCCTATTCCACGTATTGTTGTAATCTTTTCTTTCCCTATAATCTCTCGTAAGTTTTTAATATAAACTCTTATTGTTGCATCAGTTGGCATCTCTTCATATGCCCAGATATTTTGAAGTAGCTCTTCACTTGAAATTACTCTACTTCTATGTGTACAAAAATATTTTAAAATATCTCTTTCTTTTTGTGCAATACTTATATTTCTATTTTCTGTGCTTATTTTACAAGATTCTGGATCAAACAATATATTTGATGAAATTTCTATTTTAGTATTTTGTTCTATTGAAAACTGTCTACAAAGCCTTAATATTCTTTGATCTAACTCTTCTAAATCAAAAGGCTTCTTAATATAATCATCAACGCCATTTTCAAAAGAGTCTTTTAAATGCTTTGTATCTTGATATGCAGTAAGTATTATTACAGGAGTTTTATTTTTATATTCTTCTCTTATTGTTTTAAGAACTTCTAGTCCTGACATTATTGGAGTATTTATGTCTAATAAAGCAAAATCAAACTTTTCGTCTATTAAATACTCTAAAGCATCTTGTCCATTTAAACATAAAGTTACATCATAACCTTTGTCAAGTAAGTGATCATTTAATAAATCACTTAATAAATTGTCATCTTCTAATAATAAAACTCTCATAATACATTCCTATTTATAATAAAAAGATTATATTATAATTTTGTTTATGAAGTGTGTATAGAATTAATAGAAAAATATACCTCAAAAAATTGAAGTATATTTTTAAGTATATTTAAAAGTATTATCTAAAGTTATCAAATACTAATGGAGCTTTTAAATCTAATGATTTAAGATGTGTCATAATTGTTTGTAAGTCATCTATATTCTTTCCACTTACTCTAATCTCATCACCTTGATTAACAGCACTTACTTTTAATTTTAAACTTTTGATCTCAGTTTGAATAATCTTAGCTTCATCTTTTTCAATACTATCAATAATTTTATAAGTAAATTTTCTATTTCCACCACTTGAATCTTCAGATTT
The DNA here is from genome assembly GCF_018861145.1 of Poseidonibacter lekithochrous. Lineage (GTDB taxonomy): Bacteria > Campylobacterota > Campylobacteria > Campylobacterales > Arcobacteraceae > Poseidonibacter > Poseidonibacter lekithochrous_A. Next base: position 17,751 of record NZ_JAHKQT010000007.1, on the reverse strand, counting down.
AGTTTCTTCTAAAGAGTTAATAGAAATTTCTCTTTTATTCATTTTAGAAATAAGTACATCTTTCATTGCATCAATTTTATTGTCACTTGCACTAGTTAAGATTAAAGTTTTTGCACCTTGATTTAAATCTATGTCTTTATCAATACCTTTAAAATCATATCTATTATCTATCTCTTTTTGAGCTTGAACTACTGCATTTTTCATCTCTTGCATATCTAGTTTTGCTGAAATATCAAATTGATGTTCTTTACTTTTAGCCATTTTTTTCCTTTTTTAATTTATTTATAAATTTTACTAGATAATTGGTTAATATATGCAAAACATCATGAAAAAATAAAAGGAAGCTAATAAAAAGCCACTTAGTTAATTTAACTTAAGTGGCTTTTTGTATATTTAAATCTTAATTATTTTAGAATGTAACATTCATACTTAACCAGAATTCTCTTCTTTTTTGAGCTAAGTTATAATCATCAATATTCTCTCCTTCATAATCTGAATATGAAGTCCCTGTAAAATCTTTATCAAGTAAATTATTAATAGCACCATTAAATGTTACATTATTAGATAATTTATAAGAACCACCTAAATTAAACATTTGGAAATCTTCATAATATTTTATAGATTCATCATCATCTGATCCTCTCCATCTACCTTTTTCTCCAGACATTTTAATAAATGTATTTAACTTAGGATTAACTTCCCATGCAAGAGTTACATTATATAAATGCTCTGCACTAGAACCTAAAGGCTCACCAGTATCATCTCGTTTTGAATCTGTATAAGTATAGTTTGCTTTAATTGCAAGTGCATTAGTAATATTATATTTACCTGCAATTTCAATACCTTCAATTGTTGCATCACCAATATTTTGATTTTGACCAGCTATTACACCAAATCCATCCCATTCAGCAGGAACATCTACATTTGTAGTACTTCTTTCAATTTTATCTTTAAAATCATTTTGAAATAATGTTATATTAAAATTATGTCCATCTTCATGAGAATAATATGCAGCAATTTCTTTACTTAAACTCTTTTCTGGTTTTAAATCAGGATTTCCAAACCATGGTCTAGTACCTTGCCCACCAAAACCTGTAACTCCATCATATAAATCAGTTGTTTTAGGTGTTTTATAACCTGTTGAAATTCCACCTTTAAATGTCCAACTATCATTTAAATCATAGATTGCATAAGCTCTTGGACTAATATTACCTCCAAACGAATCATGATTATCGTATCTAAGACCAGTAGTAAAGGTAAATTTATCAGTAATCATCCAAGTATCTTCTGCAAATAATGCCCATTGATTATAATCACTTGTTATTCCAGATTCTGTTGTACTATCAGCTGTCATTCCAAATACACCATCTTCAACCTCACCTTGAACATATTGAGCACCAACAACTACAAAATGATCTTCTATTGGCATTTCAAATTTTGCATCATACGTAGTATTTTGAGATTTTAATGTTCTTGTAGATCTTGGCATTAAAGCAGCAAATTCTGAATTTAATAGTGCTTCATCTACACTTGCCCAGTTTTCACCATTTCCATTTGTATTATCTGCAATAAATTTTCTTTGAGATGCATTTAAAGGTAAACTTCTTCCAAAATTGTTAGAAGTAATATGATGAGCCCCTATAGTACTTTTTCCTAAATCCCAATCTGCTTCATAAGCAATAGAGAACTGTTCTCTTTCCATTCTTTGAGTTTGGGCATATCCAACTCTTTGAGAATCAAAAATAGTATCATATGAATCAATTGTTCCTACTTGACCTTCGCTATTATCATATTTTTGTTTTGAAATATCATAGTCAACTCTAATAGTATGATTATCATTAGGAGTAAATGTCAATCCTGTACCAAAAGACCAGTTTTGGTTATCCATAGTTTGCCCAGCACCACCAAAACCACTATCTTCATCTACAGGATTTGACTCCTCTTTATCGTAATAACTTCCTCTTAAACTTAAGCCTAATTTATCTTCGATAAGTGGTCCCATTAAAGAAATATCACTTGTAGAATCATTTCCAAATTCACTTTGACTTTGTAATGTTTTACTATGAGTAAAGGAACCTGTCCATTTTTTAGATATTTTTTTTGTAATAATATTTACAACTCCACCCATAGCATCTGCACCATAAAGTGTAGACATTGGGCCTCTGATTATTTCAATTCTTTCAATCATTTCAAGTGGTGGTAAGTTTGCACTTTGAAATCCACCAAAACTATTTGGGTAAATATCACCATTATTATTTTGCTTTTTCCCATCAACCATAATAAGTGTATAATCAGAACCCATTCCTCTTATACTAATACCACCTTGCCCTGACTTATCTCTAGTTTCACCAATATCAACACCTTCAATATCTCTTACAGCATCAAGTAAATTTGTATATGGTTTTTTTTGTAAATCAGCTTTTGATACAACAGAAATACTAGCAGGCGCGTCTGCTAGTTTTTGTTCATATCCAGAAGCAGTGCTCACTGTAATATCTTCTAAAGAAGTAGTCTCATTCGCAGTTAATGAATTTTGAGCCAGTAGTAATATTGCTACTGAACTTGCAATTTTTAATTTCATTTTATTCCTTGTAAAATATTTAGCTGACTATTAATTTAGGAGAACACTACATTTTGGCTGGCTATTTTATTTTTTATCAATTTATTCGTTTTTATAATTTATATTTAACTAATTATTAACAAAACGTAAATGGGATATTAACCAAGGAAATCTTAAATCTTGATAAAACTGATAATTGTTATCATTACTATCTAGAGAAAATATGAAGAATCATATCACTAGATTCTTCTTCATATTTTTAATTATATTTTGAGCTTTTAAGAAGATTTACATACCAATCATCATTCACATCTTCTATTTCTAAATCTTTTAAAATCACCTCAAGTTCATTACCAATCATATTTAACTCCTCAATCTTATTATCTGGAATAAATAAAACTTCAAGGCAATATTCAAATAGTTGTTCTTCACAATCAGCAGATTCCATACCCCAACCTTCTTCAAAGTTTCCAATCAAAAAGTATTTTTCAAACTCTTTCATATAAACTAAATCCTTATTTTAAAATTAATTATGCTTTTGCTGCTATCATATCTTCTGGTTTAACATAAGATTCAAATTCTTCTTTTGTCAAAATACCTAGGTTTATAGTCTCTTCTTTTAGTGTTGTTCCATTCTTATGTGCAGTTTTTGCAATAAGTGCTGCTTTTTCATACCCAATATATGGATTTAGTGCAGTAACTAGCATCAAAGAATCATTTAGATATTTATTTATATTTACTAAGTTTGCTTCAATTCCAATCGCACAATTATTATTAAAAGCAAGCATCGTATCACTTAAGAGTCTAATTGATTGTAAAATATTTAAAGCAATTACAGGTTTAAATACATTTAGTTCAAAATTTCCTTGTGATGCTGCAATACTTATTGTTGTATGATTTCCCATAACTTGAACAGCTACCATAGTCATAGCTTCGCTTTGAGTAGGATTTACTTTTCCAGGCATGATTGAACTTCCAGGTTCATTTTCGGGAATGTTAATTTCAGCAATTCCACATCTAGGACCACTTGAAAGCCATCTAATATCATTTGCAATTTTCATAAGATTTGAAGCAAGTGCATTTAATACTCCACTCAAAACAACTTCTCCATCATGAGCAGTTAAAGCATGAAATTTATTCGGATGAGATTTGAACTCGTATTGTGTTTTAGTAAGTTTATTTAAAACATCACAAACCATAGGTGAAAAATCTGGATGTGAATTCAATCCAGTCCCTACAGCTGTTCCTCCAATTGCTAATTCAACAATATATTTCATAACATCATTTATTTGTATCAAAGCTTTATTTAACATTTCAACATAAGCTGATATTTCTTGTCCTAATGTTAAAGGTGTTGCATCTTGAAGATGAGTTCTTCCTATTTTTACTATTTTTTCAAACTCTTTTTCTTTTTTCTCAAAAGTAGTTTTTAAAGTATTTATCGCTGGAATTAATCTTCTTTGAATATCTAGAACAAATGCTATTCTCATAGCTGTAGGATAAGTGTCATTTGAGCTTTGAGCTTTATTTACATCATCATTTGGATGAATTAATTTATCTTTTCTAAAATCTTTACCTAAAAATTCTATAGCTCTTGATGCAATTACTTCATTTACATTCATATTTGTTTGAGTTCCTGAGCCTGTTTGCCATACAGCTAAAGGAAAGTTATCATCTAAACTCCCTTTTATCACCTCATCACAAGCTAAACAAATAGCATCTGTTTTTTCACTAGAGAGTTTATTTAACTTATTATTTACTATTGCACAAGCTTTTTTTAAATACGCAAAGCCTTCTATTATTTCCTTTGACATCTTTTCTTCACCAATTGGAAAATTTTCTAAGCTTCTTTGAGTTTGTGCTTGCCAATATTTATTATTAGAAACTTTTATTTCGCCCATTGTATCTTTTTCAATTCTATAATTCATTTTCTTCCTCTTTATTGATATAGATTATCATTATTATATATTTAATCTTAATAGTAATTTAATTTTTATTAATATTATGTAATATAAATAATTTTATATCTAAAGTAAAAATATTAGATTAAGATCAGTGGAGAATAGGTAATTTGATTATAAAGTTTACACCTTTATATAAAATATTATCAACTTTCATATCTTTATTTTCCAAGGTAATTGTAGCATCTACTTTTTCAAGAATTGTTTTAACCATATATAATCCTAATCCAGTTCCCTCTTCATTGCCTTTTGTAGTAAAATATGCATCAAAAATATTATTTTTTATCTCTTCATCAATTCCACCAGCATAATCTTGAATACTTATAACTAAATCCTCATTTTCAATGCTACAATTTACATCAATAGTTTTTATTTCACTTTTATTTATAAGTATTGCATCTCTTGAATTATTTAAAAGATTAATCATAACCTGAATAGTTTCATTTTCATATCCTGAAGTTTTTGCCTCTTCAAATCCTTCTTCTACTTTATAATTTATAAATATTCCCTGATAGTTATAAATCTTTTGAATTAAGGTTAAAGACTTTCTAATCATTGACGATACTTTATATTCACTTTTATTTTTATTTTTAAAGAAATTTCTAAAGTCTTCCATTGTTGAAGACATTAACTCAACTTGTTTTTTTATTGATTCATTATCTTTTTTTAGCTCTTCATCACTATTAGTTCCTAATAATACTCTTAATTCTTGCGAAGAGTTAATCATACTAATCGCATTTAAAGGTTGCTTCCATTGATGAATAATCATTGAAATCATCTCACCAATAGATGCCATTTTATTATTTTGAATTAATTGAGCATCCTTTTGTCTATTCTTTAAAACAACTTTCTTTATTCTATCTTCTAAATCTTCGTTAATTTCAATTAATTCTTTTGTTTTTTTATTTACACTTTCTTCTAAATGTTCATTTAATTCGTTTTTTTCTTTTACCAAGATGTCAATCTTTGAGGCCATATCATTGAAAGATTTTTCTAGGTTTCCAATTTCATCATCTGCATCAACTTTAATTCTATATTCAAGTTTATTATTAGCAAACATCTTTGTACCAAGAAGAAGTTTTTCAATTTTAGATGATATATATGAAGACATCCATAATGCAATTATTATTACAATAATAATCATAAGTAAACTAACAAAAGTTAAATCCTTAAGCATACTATTAATATAAGAATTAATTTCAAATCTATTATCATCAACAATATCTTTTACAATATCACTTTGCTCTTTTAATATATCTTCAATATTATTTTTTGTTTTATTTGCAGCAGCATGGAATTGGTCCATTGTTGCACCAATTGTAACAAAACCAAAACCTCTTTTTGAATTTTTATATTTCCCTGTATTGTATTTTATAGGTGCTGCTGTAACAAGTTTTAAAACTCCACTCCAATATATTATAAAAGAACCATGTCCTCCATCTTCTGTTAACTCCATCCAGCCATTACATTGTGGTGCAAAATTTAAATATCTACAATCTAAAGGTATCTCACCTTTAGCAAGTTGAGATAAATTAGCTTTTTGTTTTAATGTTTGATCTTTAAAAGTTGGATAAGTTTTTAAAAACTCATTTAAACTTTTTTTACCAGATGATAAAAACTCTTTATTTGTATCTTCACTAACCCAAACAGGAACTCTTTTTCCTGTTTTTTTATCAAATCCTACAATAAAATAATCTCTAGGATGTGAAATATTTCTTCCTTTATAATCCCATATAAAAGCATAATCACCTTTGGATGGGTCAGAGATTTTTAACTTAGGATAAACTCCAATAGGATCTAAATTATCAGTAAATTCCATTATATGTCTATGGTTTAGTGCCAATGATAAAAACCCAATTTTAATTTTATTTTTAAAAACGGGAGTAATAAATCTAACTATACCTTCAAATCTTTTTCCATTTGGATTTTCTAATCCAGCATAAGCAGAATTTTCAGCAATAAAAGGAATATTCATTTTTTTTGCTTTTTCTTGTGTAAAGGTACCAATTATTTTACTTCCTACATATTCACCAATTACATCTGATACATAAATTTCACCTTTTTTTAAAAGCTTTATTTCATCAAAATATGATTCAGAGTTAATATATGTATTACTTTTTATTGATATATCTAATTTTTCTTCATTTATGAGTGAAACTTTATTTTCTTCTTTTCCCTCAAGATTAAAAAAAGATATCTCTTTATAAATAGGAACAGATTTTGTTTTAATATCTAAAGGAGTTATGTAGCTAAATTCTCTTTTATTATCTTCATGTATTTTGGGTTTGTATTTATTTGTATTCTTCTTATCAAGTTTTGAAGAAATCCATTTTTTATTATTTTCATCATAGATATAATCATCATGGACTACAATCTCTTTTTTTTTGTTATAAAAAAATTCTTCTAATATTTTATCATTAAGTTGTATTTGTGATAAGAATAAAATATCTTCATCTCTTTGTTTTAAAAACTCTGATATTTTATTTGCAGTTTCAATACTTAATCGTTCAAGTGAAAGTTGAGATTTTTTATTCAAATTCTTAATACTATCATCTATTGATTTATTTGCCGTATTTAAAATAATTTCTTTACTTTGGTTGTATAAATAAGTGGTACTATCATTCATATATTCATTTAAGTTTTTTATACCTTTGTATGAAATATACATAATGATTATCAAAGGTACTATTTTAATAATTGTAAATAATAAAATTAATTTAACTTTTATTGTTAGTTTATTCATTTTTAAATCGCTTTATATATTTATAAATATTATAGCAAAGAAAGTTTGTAAAGAAGAAAAAGAAATTAGCTAGAATTTTCTTCTAGCTAATTATAAAACTATTTATTTGTTGCTTGAGGTAACACTAAATTTAATAAAATTCCAACAATTGCACCAAGTCCAATTCCTGAAAATGGTACACCACCAAAATTAAATGTCATACCACCTATTGAAAATACTAAAATCATAGAAACAATTATCATATTTCTAGGACAAGTAAAATCAGTTTTCGCTTTAATAAGTGTAGAAATACCTAAAGTAGCAATAATTCCAAATAATAACAACATAATTCCGCCCATAACAGGTGTAGGAATTGTAGATAAAACTCCACCAATTTTTCCAACAAAAGCTAATGCAATAGCAAAAATTGCTGCCCATGTCATAATTGCAGGATTATATGCTTTTGTAATAGTAACAGCACCTGTAACTTCTGAATAAGTAGTATTAGGAGGACCACCAAATAGTGCAGCAACAGAAGTAGCAAGACCATCACCTAATAAAGTATTTTTTAAACCTGGCTTCTTTAAGTAATCTTCTTTTGTAACATTAGAAATTGCTAACATATCACCAATATGCTCAATTGCAGGAGCAATTGCAATTGGTAAAATAAAGATAATTGCTTGCCAATTAAACTCAGGTGCTGTAAAGTTCGGCATTGCAAACCAAGTAGCTTTTGAAACGGCAGTAAAGTCAACAATTCCATACATTAAAGCAACAATATATCCAATTAAAATTCCAGCTAAAATAGGAATTAATTTAAACATTCCTTTTCCTAATAATGAGAAAAATACAGTAACAAATAAAGCAATCATTGAAATTACAATTGCAGATTCAAAAGGTACTAAAACAATTGAACCATCACCTGTTTTACCCATTGCCAAATTAACAGCAACTGGTGAAAGAATTAAACCAATTGACATAATAACAGGACCAACTACAACTGCTGGTAATAACTTATGAATAAAGCCATCACCTTTTAGTCTAATTAACATACTTAATACTACATATAATAACCCAGCAGCTACAAGTCCAGACATTGTTGCAGCAATTCCCCAAGTTTGAACACCATAAGAAATAGGAGCAATAAAAGCGAATGAAGAAGCTAAAAAGATTGGAGGAATCGCACCTCTATTTACAAATTGAAAAACTAAAGTTCCAAGACCTGCTGTAAATAATGCAACACTAGGATCTAATCCTGTCAAAATTGGAACAAGCACAAGTGCACCAAAAGCTACAAATAAAAATTGTAGTCCTAAAATAGAGTCTTTTCCTCTAAAATTGTAATCTGTGGGTTTCATATTACCTCTTGTAATTTAAAAATTTTTTAATGATATCTAAATATCAGTTAATTAAGATTTAATTAATATACAATTTATAAGCAATTTTTTAGTAATATATAAGGTTTAGAACTTAAAATAATTTTTAGACTTATAAACCAATAATTAGGAATCACTATGTATAAAGAAAGCACAAATGTTGTTGTTAAACATCTTGTAAACAGATTAAGAGATGTTAGAACAACATCAAATGAATTTAGGCTAACAATTGAAGAAATATCAAGAATAATTGCATCAGAAGCCTTAGCAGATTTTGAAACAGTAAGTCAAAATATTAATACATGGCAAGGGCCATTGGATGTAGAAATGATCGAAGTACAAAAATTAGTACTTGTTCCAATTTTAAGAGCAGGAGAACCAATGCTTACAGGTATTTTAAAAACATTACCTTATGCAAAAAGTGGATTCTTAGCTATGAAAAGAGATGAAGAGACTTCATTAAGTAAATTATTTTATGAAAATATTCCTAATTTAGAAGGTAGAACTGTTTTATTATTAGATCCAATGGTAGCAACTGGTGGTTCTTTAATTGATGGAATAGAATACTTAAAAACAAAAAATCCAAAAAGAATTATTTGTTTAAATGTTTTAGGTTCTCCTTATGGAGTAAATAAAGTACAAGAAGCACATCTGGATGTTGATATTTATATTGCTCAAATTGATGAAAGATTAGATGAGAATAATTATATTAGACCAGGTTTAGGTGATGCTGGAGACAGAGCTTTTAATACTAACTAAACAACTTATATAAAATCAAAAGGGTTTGAGTATTTATACTTAAATCCTGATTCTTCTATTTTACTTCCATCTATTATTCTATTTTTTAAACCTTTTTCATCTTTAAATATTGATTTTTCGAAACCATGTTTTTTTGAATTAAACAAATATATTTCTTCTTTTGTAGGATGTTCCTCAACACTTAAATTAAAAGTTCCATTTAAGTCATTTTCTATTGCAAAAAGTGTTGCATCTATGACATCATCTCTATGTATATAATTTACTTTTATATCTTTATCATTTACTACTTTAGAACTTGAACGTTTACCTGCGATTCTGTTATATCCCATAAGTCCAGAACATCTAAAAATTAAATCTGTTTTATTTTCTATAAGAATTTCTGCATCATAAACTTTAGGCGATTTTGAATCTTTTAAAACAAACTCTTCTTTAAATACTAAATCTAAATCAGGATAAATTGAAGTTGAAGAAATAAATATAATTTTTTCAATATTTTTTATTTTTTTATGTGAATAAATTATATTTAAAAAACCTGTATAATCTTTAAATTTAGAAGGAGGAAAATTTATAAAAAGATAATTAGTCTCTAATAAATCATCTAAAGAATCAAGATTTTCTTCATTTAAAAAAAATGGGAATAAACCTTCTTCTTTATATCTGTCATTTTTACTTTTATCTCTTATTGAAACTTTTACTTTATATTTATCTTTTAATTCACAAGCTAAGGTATAACCTAACCAGCCTGTTCCTAATATACTAAAAGTTTTCATTTATCTTTATCCTTTAACTCTTTTACTTCTTCTCTTAAAAATTTTATCTCTTGAAGTAAAGTATCAAGTTTTAAACTATCCTCATGAATTTCATCTTTCATCTCGGCTTCTTGAAGTTTTTGCATCTCTCCAATAATAACTGCAATAAAAAGATTAAAAAAGACAAAAGCAGCAATAATTACAAAAGAAACAAAATAAACCCATGCCCAAGGGTAAACTTCCATTGCCTCATACATTACATCTGTCCAGTCTTCAAATGTAAGAACTCTAAATAATGTAAGCATTGAGATTAAGAAATCTTTCCATAAACCAGAGGGTAAATCAACAAAGAAAAAACTTCCTATAATTGCATATATATAGAAAATTATAAACATTAAAATTACAATATCAATTATTGAAGGAATTGCTTTAATTAGCATATCAATTATTGCTTTTAACTCAGGCCGTGAAGTAAATAATCTTAAAATTCTAAATACTCTCATAAGCCTTGCAATTGCTGCAAAACTTGAAGATTCTAAAGGTAAAAGAGTAATTACAACAATGATAAAATCAAAGATATTCCAGCCTGATTTGAAAAAGTTTTTAATGCTCTTTTCTGCAACCATTTTAATAGCTAATTCAAATACAAAATAAATTGTTACAAAATAATCTGCAAATTTTAAAAACAGACTGTAATTTGTCTCAACTTCATCTAGAGTTTTAAATCCAAGAATACAAGCATATCCAATAATAATAAATGTGGTTAAATTAGAAAACCATCTAGAATCTCTTATTTCTTCAATCTTTGCCATTGCTGTCATATACTTAATCCTTTAAAATTGCATATGTTGTCATTAACCATGCAATAATTAACAAACTTCCTCCAATAGGAGTAATAGCACCTAAAATAGGAAGAGATAAAATAGCTAAGGCGTATAATGAAAAAGAAAAAATACACATTCCAATAAAAATAAGCCATGCACTTCTAAGAATCTTTTTAGAGTTTGGATAGAAGTTAATCAAAAATGCAACAATAAAAAGACCAAGAGTATTGTAAAAGTGATATTCAACTCCAGTATTATATACTTTCATCATCGAATCATCTAAAATTGATTTTAATCCATGTGCACCAAAGGCACCAAAAGCAATAGCAAGAGCCATCATAAATGAAGCAATTGCTAAGAATTTTTTACTATTTTTAATAAGTGTCATAATACTTCCAAATTTTAATTTTTTGCGAAGTATATCAAAAAAAAGTTAACAAAATATTTTATTTAAATTAGCTTGTTTTAGTTTTTTCTTTTTCTTTAGTTTTTAAACTTTTATCTTTAGAAAAGCCAGCACCTTTTTTCTCTTTTTTAACCAATTCTAAATCATCAATTAAAGCTTTATAATCCATACCAAGTTTATTCATATGAGCAAAACATGCTGCTATTGAAGCAATTGTATTTGGAACTTCCTTCTTTTTCTTATACGCTTGAATATTCTTTTCACTAACTTTAATTAACGCAGTAAACTTAGGAATAGTAAGCTCCGCATCTAAAAGTAATTTTTTAAAATCTATAAATGTCATTTAATAGTCCAAATAATTTTTGTTAATTATACAAAGTAGTTTGTAAAAGTAAGGTAAAAGTAGAGGTTATATATATAAAAGTAATATTTTATATACTTTTAGAACCCAAAATGAGTTCTAAAATATTTTTATTTTACGTCAATTTCCCAGAAGAAATCAATCCATTGTGTAGCTTCTCTTACAGTATAATCAGGTTGTAATACTGCAGTTTTTTTATAAAATAAAGTTGCTAGTTTGAATTCAACATTAGGAAACTTTTCTTTTAGTATCTTTAAAATTTCTTCCATTGTTTCACCAGAATCAACTATATCATCGATAATTAAAACTCTTTTTGCATGAGAAACATCTGGAATATTAAATACATTAAAAGTATCTAATTTTAATTCACCTTCATAATGAACAGAATTTAAAGTATATAAATTTCTCATATCCATTGCTTGTGCCATTAAATGAGCTAATGTTAAACCACCTCTAGCCACTGCTAATAAAACATCTGGCTCATAATCTCTACAGCTATTTACAAGCTTTTGAGTATCTTCTTTAAATAAATCATAACTATAATATAGTTTTTCCAAAATTATTCCTTATAAAATAAATGCTAATGCACTAATAAATGTTATTACTAAAATACCTAAATTTAAATCTTTAAATTCTCTTTTTGCTAGTTTAATAATAGTATATACTAAAAACCCAGCAGCAATTCCATTTGTAATAGAGAAAGTTAAAGGCATTAAAATTACAATTAAAAATGCCCCTGCACTAGTTGCTAAATCTGAATCTTCAAAATTAATTTTTCCAAGTTCTGTAAACATTAGAACACCAACAACTACAAGTACAGGATAAATTGCATTTGCAGGAATAGATTTAAATAATGGCAACATAAATAATGTAGTTACAAAGAACATTGCAGTAAATACAGCAGTTAAACCTGTACGTCCACCCTCTTCAACTCCTGAAGCACTCTCAATAAATGCAGTTGTTGTAGAAACACCAATCAAAGCACCAGCAGTTGTAGCAATTGCATCTGCTTCTAAAGTTTTTTGTAATGATTTATCGTCTTTATTATTCTCTTGGAATAATTTAGCACGAGTTCCTACTCCTGTTAATGTACCTAATGTATCAAACATATCAGTAATTAAAAATGTAATAATTACTGGTAATAAAGATAAACTAATTGCACTTAAAATATCAAGCTCCATAAAGATAGGACTAATAGATGCAGGTGTTGAAAGAATTTCTTTTGGTAATTCTCCTAATCCAAAAATCCATGCAATGACTGAAGTAATAGCAATTGATAGAATAAATGCACCTTTAATTCTATATGCATAAAAAGAAAATGCTAAAATTAAACCTAGTACTCCAAGTAATACATTCGAGTTAGAAAAATCTCCTAATGTAACTAAGGTAGCATCACTTCCAGTAATCATACCCATTTGTTTCAAACCAATAAAAGCAATAAATGAACCAATACCGGCACTAATAGCACGCCTTAAACTCATAGGAATAGAAGTCATAATCCATACTCTAAAATTTGTTAAGGATAATATTACAAATAAAATACCTGATAAAAATACGATACCTAATGCTGTTTCCCAAGGTATTTTCATTCCTAATACTAATCCATAAGAGAAATATGCATTCAGTCCCATACCAACGCTCATTGCAATTGGAGTATTAGACCAAAGACCTGAAAAAAGAGTTGCTAAAATAGTTATTATTGCTGTTGCGGTTACAACTGCATCCATGGGAAGTCCTGCATCTGCTAAGATGAAACCATTTACAGGAACAATATACATCATTGTTAAAAATGTTGTAAAACCAGCAGAAAGCTCAGTTTTAACAGTAGTATTATGCTCTTTTAGTTTAAAAAAGTTCACAATTTATCCTTATTTTAAAATCAAGCACTGAGTATACATAAATTTAAGTAAATATTAATATAAACAAAGCTTATTTTTTATCTATTTTGAAACATTCTATAAGCTTGATAATTAAATAAGATTTATTTATTTTTATTGATAGTAGTCAATGTATATCTTCTCAAAAAATATTACTATTAAAAATACAAAAATTTAGGAGTTACAAATGCAACTATTACCAAAAGATGCTAAAAAAATTGAGATAGAAGGTTCTACTGTTGATTTTTACACGTTTATACAAGATGGAACAACAAACTATTATTTTGATACATCAGAAGTTGGACCACCTGAACCTATGGTAAATGCAATGGCTGGATTGCAACTATTAGATGAAAATTCAAAACTTATAATGATTAACCATAAACCTCCAATGGGATTATTCCCAAAAATTCAACAAAATTATAATTATGAAATTCAAGAAATAGAAGATGGAAAACATAGTGTTATTTTTACGTATAAAAATAATACAAAACCACAAACAGACTTTTCACAGAATACTTGTGCGGGTTAAAAGAACTCTAAATGATAAATATCACACAAGATTTTGCACCACCGTTTAAACTAATTGCTCCATATTTTATTATTGGAGTAATATTTTATTTAATATCAACTATTTATTTATTTAGTATAAATCCTAGTGAACTAAGTATTCATAGTCCTAATTTACTTTCATGGACACATATGTTTTTATTGGGTTTTGTCATGATGATTATATTTGGAGCAATGGCACAATTAATACCTGTAACCTTAGAGGTTGGACATTTTAGTGTAGAGTTTTATTATGTAATATATCCATTACTTTTAGTTGGAACAATTTTAATGGCAATTGGATTTACAATATCCACTTCGTTATTACCATATGGTGGGATACTAGTACTCTTATCAATGTTTATATTTCTTGCAGAAATATTTTTAACAATGAAAAAGGTAAGTAATTTTTCAAATGTAGTAAAAAGTATTTTAGTATCTAACTTATTTCTTTTAATAGGTGTAATAATTGGTATTGTAATGGCATTAACATATGCAGGAGAGTTAAATGCAAATATTGAGGAATTATTAAAAGCACATGTCTTTTCTGTGGTTTTAGGTTATATTGTAATTACTATAATGGCATTATCATTAGTTTTATTGCCAATGTTTGGATTATCACATAACTTTTCACAAAAGCCTCTAAATAATGCAGTTATAATTATGACAACATCAGTAAGTTTAGTAATAATATCTGCATTATTTAGTATTCAAATCATAGACAAAATAGCTTATTTATTAAGTATTGTATCTTTAATTATATACTTTTATCAAATTTATTTAATATATAAAACAAGAGCAAGAAAAGAAAATGACATATATGTTATATCTTTGTTTTTTTCTTTTATATCATTTTTAGTATCAATAGCATTAACATACTTTTATATATTTACAAATTATGAACCTTTATTATTTACATCTGCATGGCTTTTTTTTAGTGGGTTTATTGCTTATGTAATAATAGGCCATTTATATAAGATTGTTCCTTTCTTAGTCTGGTTTGAGAAATTTTCACCCCTAGTAGGAAAACAAAAAGTTCCAATGCTAGCAGATATGGTTCCAGTTAAAGCTGCAAATTTTCAATTTACATTTGGAGCAATAGGTGTAGTAGTATCAGCAATGGGATTACTATTTATGTCAGATGAAATTTTTAAAGCTGGAGCAACATTCATTTTTATTGCTTCAATTTTTTTGTTAAAAAATTTACTATTTATGATAAGGTTTAAATAATGTATACAAAAGAAGAAATATTCAAAGCAGTTTCAACAGTTCTCGATCCAGAAGTAGGTTTTAATCTTGTAGAAATGGGATTAATTTATGATGCTACTTGTAATGAAGATATGGTAGTTCTAGTAACAATGACTCTTTCAACAAAAGCTTGTCCTTTACATCAAATGATTGTAAATTGGGTTGAAGAAGCAGTTTTAAGAGAATTACCAAAGGTACAAAAAGCAGAAGCTATAGTAGTATGGGAACCAGTATGGAATGTTACTATGGCAAATGATAATGTTAAAAAAGCTTTAGCAGGCTAAAACTCATTTTTGAGTTTTAGCTAAAATACATGCAAGTTTTTTAATACCTAATTCAATATTTTTATAACTCTCATTTGTAAAATTAAATCTAGCCTCAGTAGATTTTTTATTTATATAAAAAACTTCAGCAGGAACAAATGCAATATTATCTTTTAATGCCTCTTTTGCTAATAACATAGAATCAACATCAAAAGAACCATAAATAAACATTCCACCTTTTGGCTTTTTAAATTTAAAAGAAGGAATATATTTTTTAAAACATTTAGCCATATATTTCATTTTTTTATTATAAGCATCATTAATTTTAGATATATGCTCAAATAAATCATTCTCTTCTAAATATTCATCTAATAACATTTGGTTAAAAGTTGAAGTATGTAAATCTAAAGATTCTTTAGCAGCTAATAATTTATTAATATTTTCTGCTTTTGCTCTAATCCAACCTAATCTAAGTCCAGGAGCAACAATTTTAGAAAAAGAACCTAAATGATAAGAATTAGCATATAATTTTGAAATAGGAGTTTTTACTTTATTTTTAAAATTTAAAAAACAATATGCACCATCTTCTATTAAAGTAGAATTATTTTCACTTAAAATATTTGCAATACTTTTTCTTTTTTTATTATTATACACATTAGTAGAAGGATTTTGATAGTCACTAATAGCATATAAAATATTAGAACTATTTACTAGTTTATCTAATTCTTTAAGTTTTTTAAAATCTATTATTTCTTTATTTAACATTTTAAATGCACCTAAGGCACCAATATAAGATGGACTTTCAACAATTATTTGATTAGAATTTAAACTTTTTAAAATTATATCAAAAGCCTGTTGACTACCTGTAGTAATTAATATTTCTTCTTTTGAAGTCTTAAACCCTAATTTATTAGTATAAATTGATGCAATTTTTTCTCTTAGACTTTCTATCCCTTGAGATTTTGAATATTGTAAACAATCAGCATTTTTAAATACCTTTTTACTAGCTTTTGACAATTCATTTAAGGGAAATAACTCTTTATCAGGAAGGCCTCCTGCAAAAGAGATTGTATCCTCATCAGTTGCATCTAATATTTCTCTTATATATGACCTTTTCATCATAATCCCTTTTTTAACAATTATATTAAAATATATTATTTATATCTTTATCTTATATTGCATTTTATTTGTCTTATATTGCTAATTATTAGATATAATATATTATGAAAAAAGAAACTCTACAACAAAGAGCCGATATTATAAACAAAAGCTTGCATTATATATATAAGTACATCGAAACAAATATTACTTTAGAAGAGTTAGCAAATTTAAATAATATCTCAAAATTTCATTTTCATAGAATATTTAAAGATGAAACAAAAGAAAATTTTTCAAATATACTCACATCTATAAGATTACAAAAAGCTGCAAATTTATTAATAAGTAATGAACACTCAACCATTACAGAGATATCAAATTCTTGTGGTTATTCATCACATTCATCATTTATAAAAGCCTTTAAAAAAAGATTTAACTTCACTCCTACACAATGGAAGAATGGAGCATTTAATGAGTATTCAAAAAATATAATAGATAATAAATATTTTAAAGACTTAAATATAGAAGCTACTATAAAAGTAAAAGAAGAAATAAACTGCGCATATATAAGACATAAAGGCTATAGTAAAGATATAAAATATACATGGGAAAGATTAAGAGCCTTAGCTTTTCAGAATAATATACAAGATTATGAAGAGATAGGCTTGCATCATGACAACCCAAGTATTACACCTTTAGAACATTGTAATTACGTAGCAGCAATAACAATACCAAAAAATATGAAACTAAAGAATATAATTTCAACACTAATCATACCAAAATCATTATGTGCAGTCTTTAAATATAGTGGAGAATATGGAGATATAATTAACCTAATAAGATATATTCATCATGAATGGATCAAAGATAAGGGATATGAAATAACAATACTACCTACATATATAAAATATATAAAGAATCATTTAATAGAAAAAGGTAATTTTGAAATAGAAGTAAATGTACCAATAAGAGTGATATAGAGAATAAAAAGAAGTAAA
>NZ_JAHKQT010000018.1 GCF_018861145.1 Poseidonibacter lekithochrous | reverse complement strand
ATTTCATTTAATGAAATGAAACAATATTTATTTTTTAAAGTACATAAGAGTTTAGCTTCTATTTAAACTATCAATCAAAGTACTTCTCTTTACGTTAAATGTTCTACATATTGCAGCTTTACTCATACCATCATCCAAAGCTTTTTTCATTGCAATTAATTTTTCATCATCTATTGCACGAGGTCGTCCACCTCTTATTCCTCTTTGTCTAGCAGCTTCTAATCCAGCATTAACTCGTTCTTGTATTAGAGATCGTTCAAATTGAGCTAGTGCTCCAAATATATGGAAGAATAGTTCTCCGGATGCTGTTGTTGTATCCATCCCTTCAGTAATTGATGCAAATGATATATTTCTATTCTTTAAAGAAGTAATTACACTAATTAGATGAGCTAAGCTTCTACCTAATCGATCTAATTTCCAGACAACTAAAGTATCTCCTTCTTTTAAAAATTCAATTGCTTTATCAAGACCAACTCTTTTATCTTTTGAACCAGATGTTTTATCAGAAAATATATTTCTTTCATCAACACCATATTTAATTAGTGTATCTTTTTGTAAATTTAAATTCTGATCAGCTGTTGATACTCTTATATATCCTACAAGCATACGAAAAACCCCTTTAATATAGTATTCGTATTGTATCATAATCCGACAGTATTTATCGTATATTATTTGGGTGTTTTTTAGAAGTTTTATGGATTTTTGAAGAGGGTGTCGAAAAACAGATGTTTTAAATATATACTCTATGTGATTTCTCTATTCTAATTTTTTACACTTCTATGAAATTTGTCAAGTGACTTTTAATTGAAGTTTATTTATGGTATTTATTATTGTTTACTTGTGATTTGACAATAAAAGTATGTTTTTTAAGTTTAAATAAAGAAAATGGATGTTAATATTCTTTTGTTCAAGTTGTCTACTTGTGATTTGACAAATAAAAAACCCAGAAAGGAGAAGCTTTGAAAATAAAAATGAACCACCTAACGACAATTAAGACTGGCTTAGTTTTATCAAGAAAGAAAGCCTCACAGCAATCTGAATTTAAGAAAGATTATAATGTAATCTCTCTTAAATCATTTAGTGAGAATGGCTATTATAACCATTCATTTGCAGAAGACTTTACTGCAAATGAAGAAATAAAAGAAGAGAACCTTTTACAAAAAGGTGACATTCTTATTAGGCTTAGAGAACCAAATATTGCAGTATATATAGATGAGGATTATACTGATACTATAATCTCATCACTTGCGGCTATAATAAGAACTAAAAAGTGTGATGTTAATCCTCTGTTTTTAGTTAATTATCTAAATTCCTCATATATAAAAAGACAACTATATAGTCAAGGTTCTGCTGTATCTATGTTAAATGTTAAATTTATTGGTGAATTAGAAATTATATTACCACCAAAAGAAACACAAAATAAAGTTGCTGAGATTCAAGCCCTGTCAAATAAAGAGATTAATCTTTTAAATCAGTTAATAGAAGAAAAACAAAAATATACAAGTAAAGTATTTGAAACAATAATAAATCAGGAGATAACAAATGACTAAAACAACTCAAGAAACAATCAATGGAATAGTATGGAAAGCGTGTGATACATTTAGGACAACAATGGATAGTAGTCAATATAAAGATTATGTTCTTACAATGTTATTTGTTAAATATTTATCTGATTTTTATAAAGAAAAACTAGAAGAATTAACTGTTAAATATGGTGATAATCAAGATAGAATTCAAAAGAGTTTAAATAGAGAAAAGTTTAAACTAGATGAAAAGTGTACATTTGAATACATTTTGAAACATAAAGAGGCTGAGAATTTAGGAGAAGTTATTGATAAAGTACTAGAAAGAATTGAAGAAGATAACAAAGAAAAACTTGATGGTGTGTTTAGAGAGATTAGTTTTAACAGTGAGGCAGTTTTTGGAAGAACAAAAGAAAAAAATAAAATCTTAAAAAACTTACTTGAAGACTTTGATGATGTTAGACTAGATTTAAGACCTTCAATGTTAGAAGGCAATGATGTAATAGGTGATAGTTATGAATATCTTATTTCCCATTTTGCAGGTGATGCAGGTAAAAAAGGAGGAGAATTTTTTACTCCAAGTAATGTGTCTAAACTTTTATCAAAACTTGTAGAAGCAAGTGAAGGAGATAGAATTTATGACCCAACTTGTGGTTCAGGTTCACTACTTATTAAAGCAAGTAAAGAAGTAGGTAATAACAATTTTAGACTTTATGGTCAAGAAAGTAAAAATGCAACAGTAGCATTGTGTAAAATGAATATGTTTTTACATGATATAAATGATGCTGTAATTGAATGGGGAGATACTATTGGAAATCCACTTCATTTAGAAGCTGACCATTTAATGAAATTTGATGTAGTAATTGCGAATCCTCCATTTTCTCTTGATAAGTGGGGTGCAGAAGAAGCTACAGATGATAAATATAAAAGATTTGAAAGAGGAGTTCCACCAAAGAGTAAAGGTGACTATGCCTTTATTCAACATATGGTGGCAAGTTTAAATGAAAATGGAAGAATGGGTGTAGTCCTACCTCATGGAGTATTATTTAGGGGTGCAAGTGAGGGAAGAATCAGGAAGCAATTAATAGAAGAAAATTTACTTGATGCGATTATTAGTTTACCTGCTAACTTATTTTTTGGTACAAATATTCCTGCAACTATTTTAGTGTTCAAAAAGCAAAGAGATAATACTGATATTTTATTTATTGATGCAAGTAGTGATTTTAATAAAGATAAAAATCAAAATAATATTGATGATGAACACATTAATAAGATATTAGAAACTTATAAAAATAAAACTGTAATTGAAAAGTATTCACATTTAGCAACACTTGATGAAATCAAAGAGAATGATTACAACTTAAATATTCCAAGATATGTTGATACCTTTGAAGAAGAAGCTGAAGTTGATATTGAATCTACAAAGCAAAATATTAAAAATATTGAAAATGAGCTTGTAGATATAAAATCTAAAATGAGTGGATACTTGAATGAATTAGGTCTTTAACATGTCAGAAAATATAAACTATAAAGAACTTGATTCGTATGTAAGTGCTTCTATTTGTTATGGTATTGTAAAAACAGGACTTCCTCAAAAAGAAGGAATATATGCAGTCGAAGTTAAAGATATTAGAAATGGCAAAATAGATATAGATAGTGTAAAAAAAACTACACCTGAAATAGAAAGTGAATACAAAAGGTCTAGATTAAAAACAGGAGATATTGTAATTGCTATTAGAGGAACAATTGGAAGAGTTGCAATTGTTCCTCAAATTTTAAATGGGTCTAATATTACTCGTGATGTAGCAAGAATAAGAGTAGATAATAAAGATATTCGAGATTATATTTACTATTATCTAACTAGTAAGGTTGCAGAAGACCATTTAAGGGATAATAATATAGGTCAAGCAGTAAAAGGTATAAATATAAAAGATTTGAAAAAATTACCAATATTTATACCTGAAAATATAGAGGAAGTTAAAAAAGTAAATAATATCTTTAAAATTTCAAATGAAGCAATAAATAAGACTAAACTTTTAATATCATATAAACAGAAGTTGAAAAAAGGTTTAATGCAAAAACTTTTAACAGGTGAAGTTAGATTTTCAGAGTTTACCGATAATTGGGATGAATTTAAACTAGGTGACTTATTAATAGAACCTAAAAAAAATAAAGTTTTAAATCCTGAGAATCATGAATTGTTAACCGTAAAACTTCATTGTCAAGGTATCTCAAAAAGTGGAAAATATCCAAATGTGACTGAAAATGGTAGACCATATTATATCGTAGAGCCAGGAGAACTTTTGATTGGAAGACAAAATTTTCATAATGGTGGTTTTGGTATTGTTCCTGATGAGTGGAAGGGATTCGTTACATCAAATGCAATAACACATTTAAAAATAAAAGAAAATATTTGTAACTTAAAATTTATTGAATATTATTTTAGTCAGTATGATTTTTATAAAAGAGTAGACTATATAATAGGTGGAACTGGTCAAAAAGAAATTAGTAAAAAAGAATTTAATAATTTAAAAGTAGTAATTCCTTCTCTTAAAGAACAAAAGAAAATAGTTGATATTCTATTCTTGTCAGATAAAGAAATTGAAATATTGGAGCAAGAGTTTTTTGAACTTGAAGAACAAAAAAAAGGCTTAATGCAAAATCTTCTTACGGGTAAAGTAAGAGTTAAATATGAATAAAATAGTTTATGTGTTAGGAGCTGGATTTTCAATACCTTATGGTATACCTGCTCAAAAAGATATTATGAAACATTGTTTTGAGGATGCTGATTTTTTAAAAGAAATGAAGAAGTTTTATAAAGAGTTTTATTTATTTAGTTCTAAAAAATTAACAAAACCTGCTTTATCTAAAATACCATTAGAAGATGTGTTTTCACTTCTAGATAGGAGTATTAAATCTGCGCATAAATACAAAGACTTAACTGTATCAGATTTTATTAATAAAGAAAATATATTAACTAACAAAATTGCTGATTATTTTGAATCTATTGAAAAAGACAATACTTACATTAGTGAATTTATTGATAAATTAATTAAATTTAGAAAAGAGTCTGGAAAAGAAGACAATCAATCTATTATTACATTGAATTGGGATAATTTAATTGATAAATATATCCAAAATAAAATAGTAGATGATACTGTTGGATTAGATTATTGCATGTTTGATTACTCATTTGAGGAACAATTCCAAGAGAATAAAAATCATGTACCATCTACTCATTTAAAAGTAAAGGGTATAAATAATATTAAACTTATTAAACTTCATGGTTCAATAAATTGGAATATTTGTCATTCTTGCCATAAAGTATATATCAATAAAAAGAAAATAAGTAATGAGTTTAAATGTAAATCATGTAATGTAAATTTAGAAAAGTTTATGATTTCACCAACTTTTATGAAAGAGTTTCAAACAAACCATATAAAAAATATTTGGCAAAATGCTTTTATTGATTTATCTGAAGCTAAACATATTGTATTTGTTGGTTATTCTTTTCCTCTAGCAGACTTTGAATTTAAAATCTTGTTATCTAGGGCTCTTAAAAAAGAATCTGATATTAAGATTACAGTAGTTGACTATAAGAATCAAGATACAAGTAAGTCTACAGTTTTTAAAGAACTGAGAGAGAGATATGAATCTTTTTTTGGTACAAATGTAGAATTTTCTGATAAAGGCATAGTAAATTATATCGAAGAGAAAATGGATAATGATTTAAAAGGAATATATAATGAGTTTTGATATATCAACAGAAAAGCAATTACAAAATAACACTATAGATTTATTAAAGTCTATGGGATATAAGTTTATTTCTCAAGAAGAGAATGTAAATTTTAGAGATGGAAAGTTAGGTGAAGTAGTATTAAAAGATATACTTGTTAAACAACTACAAAAGTTAAATAACTTTGAATATAAAAGTAATACTTATCCTTTTTCTTCTAAAAATATAGCAAATGCAATAGCTTCTTTGGATGAGTCATTAAACGAAGGTTTAATGACTGCTAATTCAAAAGTATCAGACCAACTAATACTTGGGAATTCTTATCAAGAAGAGCTTATTGATGGAGCTAAAAAAAGTTTTTCATTTAAATATATTGATTTTCAAAACCCTGAAAACAATGTATTTCATTTTACTGAAGAATTTACAGTATCAAGAGCGATTCAAAATGAGACAGAGAAAACTAGAAGACCTGATGTAGTCTTATTTATAAATGGTATTCCTTTTGGTGTAATTGAGCTAAAAAAATCAAGTGTAGATACAGAACAGGGAATTTCACAAATGATTAGAAATCAGTTAAAAGGTGAAATAGGACAACTTTTTAAATATGTACAAATAACACTTGCAGGTAATAATCACTCGCCACAATATGCAACAACAGGTACACCAAAAAAGTTTTATGCAACTTGGGAAGAAGATACAAATGAACAACTAGAAAAATTAGTTATTAATAGAACAGCAAGTAAATTAGATAATACAGTTTATTCACTTTTTAATAAAGATAGAGTAGTTCAACTTTTACACTCATTTATTATCTTTGACAATAAAATAAAGAAGATAGCAAGATACCAACAGTTCTTTGCTATTAAAGAAATTGTTAGAAAAATAGAAAAGTTAGATAATACAGGTCGTAGAGGTGGAGGTCTTATCTGGCATACTCAAGGTAGTGGTAAATCTTTAACAATGGTCATGCTAACAAGAGTTATAAAAAGAGAAATATTAAATTCAAAAGTTATTGTAGTAACTGATAGGAAAGATTTAGATAGACAGATACACTCAACTTTTAAAAACAGTGAGATAGAAGCTCAAAGAGCAAAAAATGGTAGACATTTAGTTAGTTTGCTACAAAGTGGTAAGAGCGTTATTACTACACTTATACATAAGTTTGAAACTGTTGCAAAAGAAAAAGTAATACTAAATGACCCTAATATTTTTATACTTGTTGATGAATCACATAGAACACAAGGTGGGAATTTAAATAGAGCTATGAAAAAAGTATTTCCAAGTTCTTGTTATTTAGGATTTACAGGTACTCCTTTAATGAAAAAAGAAAAAAGTACTATCTCAAAATTTGGTGGACTACTTCATAAATATACTATTGACCAAGCAGTAAAAGACGGAGCTGTTTTACCTTTACTTTATGAGGGAAGATTAGTAGAACAATGGGTAAGTGACGAAAGAGGTCTGCAAAGACGATTTGATATTATTTCCAGAGATTTAAGTGAAGAACAAAAAAGAGACTTAGCTAGAAAATGGGTGAAATTCCAAAGGTTAGCCTCAAGTGAACAAAGACTTGAACTTATTATGTTAGATATTGACAGTCATTTTGTGAAAAATATAAAAGATACTGGTTTTAAAGCTATGTTAGCAACGAGTAGTAAATTTGAAGCTATCAAATATCATAAACTTTTTGAAGAATTAGGAAATGTAAAAAGTGCCTTTGTTATATCTGCACCAGATAGTAGAGAAGGACATGAAAACATTGATGATGATAATAAAACTTTTATTAATGAAGAGTGGCAAAAGATTATCAAAAAATATGGTGATGAAGATAGATATTTAGAAAAAATAAAAGATGAGTTTATTGAAGGTGATGAATTAGAACTTCTTATAGTTGTTGATAAACTTCTGACAGGTTTTGATGCACCAAGAGCAACTGTACTTTATATAGATAAAGAACTAAAAGAGCATAACCTTTTACAAGCAATAGCAAGAGTTAATAGACTTTATGATGGTAAAGATTTTGGATTTATCATTGATTATAGAGGATTGTTAGGTAATCTTGATAGTGCATTAACTTCATATTCTTCACTTGATGGTTTTGAAGAGGAAGATTTAGCAGGAACTGTAGTTGATATCAAAAATGAAATAGCAAAATTAAAAACTTTTTATTCTCATTTAGAAGAGTTATTTAAAAATGTAGAAAATAAAAATGACCAAGAAAGCTATGAAGTATTTTTATCTGAGGAAGAGAAAAGAAAAGAGTTCTATGAATACTTATCAAATTATGGAAGAGCATTAAAACTTTCATTATCTTCAGATAAAATAAATGAAATATTTTCAGAAGAAGAAATAACAGCTTTTAAAAGTAAAATGAAGTTTTATTCAAATTTAAGAGCAAGTATAAAAATTAGATACCATGAGACAGTTGATTTTGGTAAGTATGAAAAACAAATGCAAAAACTACTTGATACATTTATCAGTGCTGATGATGTTAATCAACTTACAAAGTTAGTTAATATTTTTGATGAAGACTTTGATAGTGAGATTGAAAGAATTGTAGGAGATAATGCACGAGCAGATACAATATTAAGTGCATCAACTGCAACAATTAATGAAAAAATGGAATCAAATCCTGCATACTATGAAAAGTTGGCAGCCAGAATTCAAGAAATCCTTGAAGAGTATAAAGATAGTAGATTATCAGAAGAAGAAAAATTAAAACATGCAAAAGATATAAGAAGTTTGCTTATGTCCCAAAATACCACTGAAAAAAACAACTATCCTGAAAGCATTAGAAATAATAAATGCGCAATTGCATTTTATGATAATCTTGGAGAATTTATATCTGGTCTAATAAAAGAAAATGATGTTTTAGAAGAGGTTGTAATTAAAGTAAATAAGATATTTAATGAAGTTTCAAAGAAGCCAGACTGGACAAATAATAGTGATGTGACAAATCAAATAGAAGGTCAAATTGAAGATATATTATGGGATTTAGAAGACGAATATGATATACAGTTTGAGAATTCAGATGAAATTATAGGTAGGATAAGAAATATTGGAATCAATAACTACTCATAATGTAAAAGTTATAAAAAAAGATATAAAAAATATTACACTAAAAGTAAAACCAAATTGTGATGTAATATTAACTGTTCCTTTAAAAACAGATGATAAACATATTACTTATATCTTAGAAAAAAGAAAAAGTTGGATATCAAAAAATGTAGAATTTTTTGAAGCTAATAATAAAGTAGAAAAAAAAGAGTATGTCAGTGGAGAGAGTTTTAAATATTTAGGTAAAAACTATAGACTTAAAGTTATTGAATCTAATATAGAGCAAGTAAAACTTTTAAGAGGTTATATTCAAATATTTGTTAAAGATAAGACAAATATAAATAAAAAGCAAAAACTGCTTAATGAATGGTATATATTAAAAGCAGAAAAATACTTCCAAAAGGTAGTTGAAGAATATTTATCTATAGTTAAAAAAGAAGTAAAAAATATAAAAATTCGACAAATGAAAACAAGATGGGGCTCTTGCAATACTTCAAAAGGCTATATAAATTTAAATAGTGAGTTAATTAAAAAGAGAAGAGAATCAATAGAATATGTGATTTTTCATGAGTTGGCTCATTTAGTACACCCAAATCATAGTAGAGAATTTTATAACTACTTAGATACTTATATGCCTGATTGGAAAAAGAGAAAGGATAAGTTAGAATACAAATAAATTCACTTAATTGTGAAGTTATTTGATAATTTTCATTTAAAACTATTTCATGCTTAGTATTTTTAATAACTGCACTTTTTAGATTATCTGGCACTAATATTTTTGGAGCACCTTCAAAGAAGTCAAATGCTTTTACATGGGATTTTATGAAGTATTCTTGCTTTTGGCTTGGGGTTGCATCAACATAAGTATATCCCGAAGCACCAAGTACTGCTACAAATATTTGTGCTTTTATAATTTCACCTGTTTTACTATTATAAATAGGAACAGTAAGTCCGCTATAATCTACAAATAGTTTTTCTCCATTTAAGTGTATTTGTCTCATTGAAGGATTTAACTTTTTTCTATATTTATGATAATAAGTTTTAAATTGAGTATAACCATATCCATCAGGGTGTTGCTCTTTATATTCTTGCCATAATAATAAAAATGTAACACCTTTTTTGCGTATCTCATTATCTATATATTCAACATCTGGCTTAGGCCTTTTTGATTTTTGTTTTATAGCTTTATGTTCAGGATACAGCATTTTATACATAACCTCTTCATCTAATAAAATGAAATCTTCTAATTTATCTTTTAATATTTCAAATCTTCTACAATATTCTAATGCAGTTGATGCTGATATTCCAACACTTTTAGAAATTTTCTAAATGAAAAATCCATTTGATACTTTAACTTTAGTACCTCTTTTATTTGTTTCATTGAAACTCTCCTCATTATCACTCCTAAAGTTCTTTTTAGAAGTGTAGTTTAATATGGAGAATATCTCAACCTTAACTGAAACTTACGTATCACTTTTTTATCTAAAGTGTTCGAATTAAAAGTGATACGGTGTTCAAGTGTTAAGTGCTAGGGTGTTCGAATGTAAAGTGATACGGTGTTCAGATATGAGTGATTTTTGCAACTCACAATAACATTTTAATAAAATGCTATTTTTTATAATCGACAAATGTTTAATTTCAAATTCTCTTATATTTGTAATTTAATCAAACTTTATATGTAGTTTGCTATACTTTGAATAAATTACATATTAATATACACTAATGAATACTAATTTGATATATCTTCTCAATGTATACTAAACCATCGTTTAATATACACTTTTCAAAAAAGGATAAAAATGCTCATAGGATATGCAAGAGTTTCAAAAGCAGATGGAAATCAAGTTTTAGATTTACAAATAGATGCACTTACAAAAGAAGGTGTTAATAAAGAAAATATTTATACTGATAAAATATCTGGTTCCAAAGATCAAAGACCTGGACTTGAACATTGTTTAAAAGCTTTAAGAGAAAATGATACTTTAGTTGTTTATAAACTTGATAGGCTTGGAAGAAACTTAAAACATCTTATTCAAAC
>NZ_JAHKQT010000038.1 GCF_018861145.1 Poseidonibacter lekithochrous | reverse complement strand
TGGTTATATGTACTAGATCATTGTAAAGGTATAGATATAGTTTACCATACAGGAAAAACAGCAAATACATATAATATTGGTGGAAGAAATGAAAGAACAAACTTACAAATAGTAGATGCTATTTGTACAATCTTAGATAAAAAAGTTCCTTCAAAAACTCTTACTTCATATAAAGAACTAATTACCTTTGTAGAAGATAGAGCAGGACATGATAGAAGATATGCAATTGATGCAACAAAACTTGAAGATGAACTTGGCTGGAAAGCAGATGAGAACTTTGATACTGGCATTGTTTTAACTGTTGATTGGTATTTAGGGAAGTATAATAATAAATGTATTTAGTTAGTAAATCAACAAATGAATAACATACAAACACCAAAGATAAATGACTTTAATAAAAATATATTAAAGTTAATGACAGGAACAACAATATCCCAAGCTATACCCATAATGATTAGTCCAATTTTGACAAGAATTTATGAACCAAGTGATTTTGGAATTTATGCAATGTTTATGTCTATAGTAATGATTTTTGCATCTATTATAAATGCAAGGTATGAAGCTGCAATTATATTACCAAGAAAAGATAATGATGCCATAAATATTTTTGCATTAGCTTTAATAATATCAATTATAATTTCACTTATATTATTAATATTTATTATTATATTTTATAATAAATTAATTTTAATAATAGGCGATGAAGAAATTGGATTATGGTTATACTTCATTCCTTTAGGAACTTTTTTTATTGGATTGTTTAATTCTTTATCATTTTTTAATAATAGAAAAAAGTTTTATTCAGATATAGCAAAAGCAAGTATAATAAAATCTGTAGTTTTAGCAGTTATTCAAATAAGTGTTGGCCTAATAAAAAATGGAGCTACTGGACTAATAAGTGGGTTTCTAATTTCACAGATATTTGCTAATTTGAAATTATTAAAAAATTTATTATTAAATAATAACTTATTTGAAATTATAAATTTAAAAAAAATGTTTATTTTGGGGATAAGATATAGAAACTTTCCTAAATACTCTGCATTATCTGTATTATTAAATACTTCGATACAAAATATAATAAATATTGTTGGTGCTCTGTTATTTAGTTATTCATCAATGGGATTTTACTCATTAGCTCAAAGAGTTTTGGGATTACCTTCTGTTGTAGTAGGAAAAGCAGTAGGTCAAGTTTTTTTAGAAAAAACAATATCTGAAAAAAGAAAGTTTGGCAATAGTTCGAAAATATTCAAATCTACTTTATTAAAACTTTTTTTAATTTCTTTAGTACTATTCTTTCCTCTGTATATGACTATAAATGATATTATTATTTTTGTATTTGGTGAAAAATGGGAAAGTACAGGAAATATAATTAAAATTTTAATGCCTTTATTTTTTATTAGATTTTTAACTTCATCCTTAAGCACAATTTTAATTGCTTATGAAAAACAAAAAAATGAATTGTTTTCAAATATAATATTATTAAGTACTACATTAATTGTATTATTTATAAATCAAGATAATTTTGAAAATTTTCTATTCTATTTTTCAACAACAATGAGTATTAATTATTTATTATTATTAATTTATTTTTATCAACTTTCAAAAGGTACAAAATGAAAAAACTTCTGATAGTTATTCCAACATTAAATACAGGAGGAGCCGAACATCAAACAATAAATATGATTAATTTTTTTAAAAATCATTTTGAAGTTTTTATAATTGTTCTCTCTTCAAATATTGATTTAATTAAAAATTTAGAAATTGAGAATACTAATATATTTGTATTAAAAACAAATTATAATACGTTTTCATTAAAGAAGATTTTATCTATAAAAATTTTTGACGTAGTAAAAGAAATATCAAATTTAACTGAAAAGATAAAACCAGATATTATATTTGCTAATTTACCAATTACACATTATATTTTACGTCTAGTAAAATATAAAAGTAATCATAAATTTAAGTTAGTAAATATCCATAGATCATTACAATTTAAAGCCCATGCTCCAAATGTGATAATGAAAATATTTATGAAATTTAATTCTTTTTTAGCAAATAAATATGATTACTTAAATATTTTTATTAGTAATGCATGTAGAAATGATCAATTGAATTATTTAAAAATACCATTAGAAAAAACTAAAATAATTTATAATGGAATAAAGTCTGTAGATATTAACGATAAGTTTATATTAAATGATTTATCAACTGATTCATTCAATATAATAACGGTAGGTAGATTTGTTCCTGAAAAAAATCAAGAATTTTTGATAAAAGTATTAATTAATGCATTCGATAATAAATTATTTACAAAAAAAATAAAAGTTTATTTTTTAGGAGAAGGACCTTTGAAAATAAAATGCGAAGATTTAACTAAAAAAAGTACATATATTGATAATTTTATATTTTTAGGAAATGTAAATAATGAAAAAGTACATCTTTATTTTGCTAAATCTGACTTAACAGTTATACCTTCAAAATCTGAAGGATTTGGTAATATTGCTGTTGAAGCGGGGCTTGCAAAAGCTAAAATACTTTCTTCTAACGTAGGTGGGCTTGATGAAATTATTGAAGAAAATATAAATGGATTTAAATTTACTAGTGAAAATGCTAGTGATTTAGAAAAACAATTAATAGAAATAATTAATGATAATAAAGATTTAGATAGAAATCTAGTTAGAGAAAATATGCTAAATAAATTTTCTTTTAATAATATGATAAATAAATATAAAGAGGTAATTGACAATGCTTAAAAAAAGAATTTTATACATTTCTCTAACAGGAATGACTGAACCTCTAGGCCGGTCACAAGTATTAGAATATCTATTTGATTTATCAAAAGAAAATGAATATTATCTAATCTCATTTGAAAGAGATTCTGATTTAAAAAATCTAGATGATATTAAAGAACTTATAAAAGATTATAATATCACATGGGAGTATTTTATATATTCTAATAAATATGGTATTTTTTCAACAATATCTCAAATATTTCAAGTTATGCTTTTAGGATTAAGAATTGTTAGAAAAAATAAGATAGATATTATCCATGCAAGAAGTTTTATTCCTGCAACTATGGGGTTTATTATAAAAAAATTTACAAATGCAAAATTACTTTTTGATATACGAGGATTTGCAATTGATGAGAAAATTGATACTAAAAGATTAAATAAAAATAGTTTTTTAGCAAAGACTTTAAAAAAACTAGATAATTATCTTTATCAAAAATCTGATCATGTTGTTACCTTAACACATAAAGCAAAAGAGATATTGGCAAAAAATTTAAATATCAAAAAAGAGAAAATTACAGTTATTCCAACTTGTGCAAATGACGAGATTTTTAAAACAATGCCAATAAAAGAAATTCAAGATTTTAAATTAGAATTAAATTATGATTTAGAATCAAAAATTATCATCCATACAGGAACAGTTTCAGGATGGTATGATTTTGATAAGGAAGTACAAGTTGTAAAAGAATTAATGGAAAAAGACTCTAATATCAATTTTTTAATTTTAAATAAAAACGAGCAAGAATTTATAAACAATACTATTTCTAAATATAAGCTTTCAAAAGAAAAAATCAAAATTATGTCAAGTGATTTTAACTCAATGTACAAGTACTTGAATATTGCAGATTATTCTATATTTTTTATTAAACCTTCTTATTCGAAAGAAGCTTCCGCTCCTACAAAGTTTGCTGAAAATGTAATTTGTCATTTACCTTCTATTACAAACTCAAATGTAGGTGATATGGAATACTATATTAATGAATACAATGTTGGATTTTTAGTTGATTTAAATAATATAAATTTAGATGAAATCACTTCTAGAATACTAAATAAATCTAAACAACAATTTGACAAAAATAATTTTGAAAATCTTTTTTATACGCATTTTGATAAAAATATGGCTGTTAAAAAATATCAAAACATATATGAAAGTATTTAATATATGAAAATATTAGCTCTAACAAAATATTCATATGAAGGTCCAAGTAGTAGATATAGATTTTACAACTATAAAGATTTTTTTGAAAAGAATCATATTAAAGTAGAGATAAAACCACTTTTTAATAAATCATATTTTGAATCTAAAAATAAACTTGAGAAAATATTTATAGTTTTGAAGTCATATTTTCTAAGAATTTTTATTATTTTAAATATTTTATTATTAAAAAAGAAATATGATTTAATACTTTTAGAATATGAATTATTACCTTATTTCCCAAGCTTTTTTGAAAAACTTTTCAATCTGAGAGGTATTAAGTATATAGTTGATTATGATGATGCAATCTTTCATAAATATGATATGAATAAAAACCCTATTATAAAGTTTCTATTAAAAAATAAAATCTCAAATGTAATAAAAAATGCAACATATTGTATAGCCTGCAATGAATATTTAGAAAACTATATAAGAGAATATAATCAAGATATTCTTAGACTTCCTACAGTAGTTTTACTAGATAAATATATCAAAGAAAAAGAACTCTATAAAAAAGAAGCAAAAGATAAATTTATTATAGGTTGGATAGGTTCAAAGTCTACAAGTATTTATATCTTAAATCTTTTGGATATATTTAAAGAATTAATCAGTAAATATCCAAATATTCAGTTTAACCTTATCGGTTTTGATAAAAACTTATTATCAGAAAGTGAAATAAAAAATCATAATATTAATATCATCACATGGAAAGAAGAAAATGAAATAAAGAATATTTTAGAGTTTGATATAGGTATTATGCCACTTACAAATGACCCATGGAGTAAAGGAAAATGTGGATTTAAACTAATCCAATATATGTCATGTCAAAAAGTTGTTATTGCAAGTCCTGTTGGGATAAATAATTGTATAGTTAAAGATGATATAAATGGGTATTTAGCAAATACAAATATTCAATGGCAAGATGGAATAGAAAAACTTTATTTAGATGAAGATAAAAAAAAATTTATGGAAAAAAATAACTTTGAAAAAGTATTTGAAAGTTTTAATTATGAAAAAAATTGTGATTCTTATTTAAAATTAATCAAGAAGGTAATAAGTGCTCTTTAATTCCTATGAATTCTTATTTGCTTTTCTACCAATAACTTTTTTCATTTACTTTTATTTAAACCATAAAAGATTAACAATAGCTTCAAAAGGTTTTTTGGTATTTTCTTCACTGTTTTTTTATTCTTGGTGGAATATAGCTTATTTACCATTAATTTTAATAAGTATGCTATTTAACTATGTAATAGGTAGTAGTTTAAATAAAGAAATTCAAGATACTAAAAAAAGTTTTTCCAAAAAATCTATTTTAATATTTGGTATTATTTCTAATGTTTCATTATTAGGATATTTTAAATATGCAGATTTTTTTATAGAAAATTTTAATTTTGTAATTGGTACAAATGTAAATTTATTACATTTATTATTGCCATTAGCAATATCTTTTTTTACCTTTCAACAAATAGCATATTTAGTTGATTCTTATAGAGGTGAAACAAAAGAGTATGACTTTTTAAACTATGCACTATTTGTAACTTTCTTCCCTCAACTAATAGCAGGACCAATTGTTCATCATAAAGAAATGATGCCACAGTTTGCTAATAACAGAAATATGGTAAAGAATTATAAAAATATAGCTTTAGGTATATTTATATTCTCAATAGGATTATTTAAAAAAGTAGTAATAGCAGATACTTTTGCTGTTTGGGCTAATCAAGGATTTGATGTTGCAACTACATTAAATCTATTTGAAGCATGGGCTACTTCTTTATCTTATACTTTCCAATTATACTTTGATTTCTCAGGTTATACAGATATGGCAATAGGTATTGCTTTACTATTTAATATAAAACTACCTATTAATTTTAATTCTCCATATAAAGCTTTATCTATACAAGACTTTTGGAGAAGATGGCATATTACATTATCAAGATTTTTAAGAGATTATATTTATATTCCATTAGGTGGAAATAAAAAAGGTAATTTTAGAACATACTCAAATCTAATGACTACTTTTATAATAGGTGGATTTTGGCATGGTGCAGGATGGACTTTTCTATTTTGGGGATTACTTCATGGTTTAGCTTTATCTATACATAGACTATGGTCAAACCTTGGATTTAAAATGTGGACTTGGTTAGCTTGGTTTATTACTTTTAACTTTGTAAATATTGCATGGGTATTTTTTAGAGCTAAAGAATGGGATGATGCTATTAAGGTTTTAGGGGCTATGTTTAATTTGGAGAATTTAACATTTAATCTAAACTATTTAGAAGTAGTTTGTATTTTATTGGGATTAATTGTTGTTTTATTTTTCAAAAATTCAAATGAAATTATAAAAAAATTAAAAATAAATACTCTTATATCTATTATTATTGGTTTTTTAATTTTTATTGCTTTAACAATACTGGAAATAAGGAGTTCAAGTGAATTTTTATACTTTCAATTCTAAAAATAAATATGTTATGTCTATTATAATATCATTCTTTATTTTTATATTACTGATAGATTTTGTACTATATTTT
This sequence comes from Poseidonibacter lekithochrous, assembly GCF_018861145.1. Classification (GTDB taxonomy): domain Bacteria; phylum Campylobacterota; class Campylobacteria; order Campylobacterales; family Arcobacteraceae; genus Poseidonibacter; species Poseidonibacter lekithochrous_A. Next base: position 108,685 of record NZ_JAHKQT010000038.1, on the reverse strand, counting down.
TATATCTCAAATAAAACGAATAAATCTACTTATATAGAAGAGAAAATTTCTAGAGCTAAACATATGAAATTAAATATTGACAATCAAAAAGACTATATTTTTATTGGTTCTTCAAGAGTTAAATATCATATCAATTCTGAAATATTTAATAATAAAAATATAGATATTTTTAATTTTGGAGTTTCAGGAAGAGAATTAATAGATTTTCCATATATGGTTAATAAAGCTATAGATGAAAACCCAAAAAATATTGTTCTTAACTTTAGTATTGATAAACTTTTTAAAGACTCTAAATTAGGTGACTATCAACAAATAACTTATACCGATATACATTATCTTTTTAAAACAAAACAAGATTCTGAAATAATTAAAAATGCATTTCTTTCCTATGTTAAAAATCTACATTTAATTAGCGCTTATTCAGTAACTATAAATGAGAAAATCCAAATGTTTTACAATAAATTTAATATTCAAAAAAAAAGTAATGTAATATTAACTGAAAAAAAAATTAAAAATATTAAGCCTAATTGTAAAGTTCTAAAAACCTATTCTACGAAACAAGGGTTAGTTTCGAATTGTACAAATGGAGAAGGTGTAATGTATGGAATTAATTTTAATGCTGAAGATAAAAATATTGTTCTTAATCAAATAAATGAAACTCATATAAATTTAATTAATAGTTTAATAAAAGAAATAAATTCTAAAAATATAAATATAATTATAATATTTGATCCTACATATAATAAATCTTTTAGTTATGATTTAGATAAACTTAAAAGTTTAATTAAATCAAAAAATATAATTGATTTAACAAATTATAAAATTGAAAAAAAATATTGGGCAAATCAGTCACATTTAAATATTTATGGAAGAGATGTATACTCTGAATATTTATCTGATTATTTCAGAAATAATTTTAATAGTAAATAAAATGAGGATATAAAAATAATGTGCGGAATAATAGGAATAGTTGACTATTCAAAAAATATAAAAGAAAACTCTTTTAATAAAATGAGAGATATTATAAACTATAGAGGTCCTGATGATTTTGGTACAGAAATTTTTGAAAAAGATAATTTCACAATAGGCTTAGGTCATAGAAGATTGTCTATCCAAGACTTAAGTCCGCTTGGACATCAGCCTATGAGCTTTGAAAATCTAAGTATTATTTTCAATGGTGAAGTATATAATTTCGAAGAGATAAAAGAAGAACTTTTAAAACTAAACTATACCTTTGTATCACACAGTGATACAGAAATTATACTAAAAGCTTTTGATGCTTGGGGAATAAAATGTGTAAATAGATTCAGAGGTATGTTCGCTTTTTGTATCTATGATAAGAATGATGAAAAACTATATATTTTTAGAGATAGAGCAGGTGTAAAGCCTTTATATTATCATATCAACCAAACTGAATTTATTTTTGGTAGTGAATTAAAATCTTTCTATGTTCATGAAAACTTCAAAAAATCGATAGAAAAAAAAGCATTACCATTTTATTTTAGATTTGGATATATTCCTGCACCTTTTACTATATTTGAAAATACTTTCAAGTTAAAACCTGGTCACTATTTAGAATATGATATTAAATCAAAAGATATTAAAGAGATAAAATATTGGGATGTAAAAGATTTTTATACTCAAAAAAAATCAGAAGATAATGAAAAAGTAGTTTTAGAAGAACTTGAAAATATTCTAAAAGAGTCTTTCAATCTACGTATGATTGCAGACGTTCCAGTAGGAGTATTTTTAAGTGGTGGAGTTGATAGTAGTTTAGTTGCATCAATGATACAAAAGAACTCAAAGAGTCCTATTAAAACTTTTACTATAGGATTTAATGAAAAAGATTATGATGAAGCAATATATGCAAAAGAAATAGCAAAACATATAGGTTCGGAACATACAGAACTTTACTGTGATACAGATGATATGTTAGAACTTATAAAAGAACTTCCATTTTTATATGATGAACCATTTGGTGATAGTTCTGCACTTCCTACTATACTTGTATCAAAACTGGCAAAAGAAAAAGTATCAGTTGTACTTTCTGGTGATGGAGGAGATGAAGCTTTTATAGGATATAGCAAATACTTTGCTTTAAATAAAATTTCTAACTTAGAAAATCAAGCTTTAAAAAAAGGTGTATTAAAAGCCTTAACAAGTATTATCTCTGCAAATAATATACAAACAATAAACAATCTTTTACCAAATAAATTTAAACAAAAAAATATCAAAGATAAATATCAGAAATTTAAAAATGCAATCCAATCAAATAACATAGAAGAGATGTTTATAAATGCTAGTTCATATGTGGATAATGATACTTTAAAAAAAGTGTTTAAAGATACAACAATAGAGTTTGATAAAACAGCTTTTAATCTAAAGGCTAAAAGTAACATTTCAGCTTTAGATAAAATGTTACTAATGGATTATAAAACATTTATGGTAGATGATGTACTTACAAAAGTAGATAGAGCTAGTATGAGTGTAAGTATTGAAGCTAGAGAACCACTACTTGATCATAAAATTATAGAATTTTCAGCACAATTACCTAATAGTTTAAAATACAAAAATGGTGTAGGAAAATATTTATTAAAAGAAGTCCTTTATAAACATGTACCAAAAGAACTTATTGAGCGACCAAAAAGTGGTTTTCAAATTCCTCTTGAATCTTGGCTACGAACAGATTTAAAACCATTGGTAGAAAAATATCTTTCAAAAGAAAAACTTGAAAAAAGTAATATTTATAATGTAAATGAAATAGAAAATATCTTAAAAGATTTATATAGTGGAAAAACTGTCAATATATCTTTAATATGGTTTATACTTATGTTTGAGATGTGGAAAGAGGAGTGGCTAGGATGATTACTTATTTTATAATGTTTTTAATTCCAGCTTTTTTAGCTATAAATAATAGAATTTTAAGCAATAACGTTTTATGGCTAATTTTAGGAATAGTCTACTCGATGATAATTGGACTTCGATTTGAAATTGGAGGAGATTGGTTTGCATATTTACATCATTACGTAGATATGCAGTACTATACTTATCAGAAAGTACTTTTGGGAGAAGATCAAGGATACTTTTTATTAAATTTTATTATATATCAGTTAGATTTTGGTATTGGTACTGTAAATCTTGTTTGCGCTGCAATATTTATGTATGGTCTTATAACTTTTGCAAGACATGAAGATAATCCTTGGATGGTAATAGCAGTTGCTGTTCCATATACTATTACAGTTGTAAGTATGGGATATACAAGGCAAGCTGTAGCTTTAGGATTTGTTCTATGGGCACTGGTCTATCTTAGACAAAATAAAATGTTAGGATTTTTTATATTAGTTATTTTAGCTACCACATTTCATAAATCTGCTGTACTTATGATTGGTCTTGGCATCTTTTCTAATGGAGGAGGAAAACTTCTTAAAATGTTTGCTGTAGGTATAATTGGATTTGGAGTTTGGGATGCTTTTTTATCCCAATATCAAGATAGACTTATTCAAAATTATGTTACTGCTCAAATGCAATCATCAGGAGCATATATAAGAACTTTTATGAACCTTATTCCTGCAATATTTTTAATACTATATAGAAAAAGATGGAAAGAGTTGTTTAATGATTTTGGTTTCTGGTTTATTATAGCTTTATTATCAATATTTTCTTTTGCAATAGTTGGATTTGCCTCTACAGCAGTGGATAGGATGGCTTTATATCTTATACCTATTCAACTTGTAGTTTGGAGTAGGCTTGCTATTCTTATGTCTCATCAGTTTTCTATGTCTATGGTAAACTTAGCAATAATTACCTACTATAGTTTAGTTTTGTATGTATGGTTGAATTTTGCAGCACATGCTTATTTATGGGTTCCATATCAAAATATATTATTCCATGATTTATGGTAAGGAAGTAGAAAATGAAAAAAATATTAATCACAATAAACACATCATGGAATATTTTCAACTTTAGAGTTGGACTTTTAAAAGCTTTACAAAAAGAAGGCTACAAAATAGTTTGTGTTTCACCGTATGATGAATACTCAAAAAAACTTGAAGACTTAGGTTTTGAATATCATGATATCAAGATGAATAACAAAGGTACAAATCCTATAGAGGATTTGAAACTTATTAAGGATTATTATAATCTTTACAAAAAGATAAATCCAGATGTAATACTTCAGTACACTATCAAACCAAATATCTATGGTTCAATAGCTGCAAGAATTTTAGGTAAAAAAGTCATATCAAATATTTCAGGTCTTGGTACTGTATTTTTAAATGATAATTTATCATCAAAAATTGCTCGCTGGCTTTATAAAGTGGCACTTGTGAAAAATAGTGTTTTCTTTCAAAACAATGATGATAAAGATTTATTTATAGAAAATAAACTCGTACAAAAAGAACAGTGTGATTTACTTCCTGGTTCAGGAATAAATACAGATATTTATAAACCACAAGAAAAATCAAATGAGCTAAAAGAAAATACAAACTTTACTTTTATGATGATAGCAAGACTTGTAAAAGATAAAGGTATTTTAGAATATATAGAAGCTATAAAAATCATAAAAGAAAAGTATCCAGATGTTAAGTTTAAACTTCTAGGTTCTTTATATGAAGCAAATCCAACAGCGGTAAAAGAAGAAGAACTAAATAAGTGGATAGAAAATGGACTTATAGACTATTTGGGACATAGTGATGATGTAAAATCAGAAATAGAAAAAGTAGACTGTGTGATACTCCCATCTTATAGAGAAGGATTATCAAGAGTATTACTTGAATCTGCAAGCCTTGCAAAACCTATAATCACTACAGATGTACCAGGATGTAGAGATGTAGTAGTTCATAAAGAAAATGGTTTTTTATGTAAAGTAAAAAATAGTGAAGATTTAGCTCAAAAAATTGAAATGATGATCTTATTATCAAAAGAAGAGATAAAAGATATGGGTGAAAAAGGAAGAGCAAAAGTTGTCAATGAATTTGATGAAAGTATTGTTATAGCTAAATATTTAGAAAAAATAAAAAGTTTGATATGAGATATTTGTTTATTTTAGCACTTGGGTTAATTGTATATATTTCATTTAACTCTACTTTTATAAATCCTTATTTGTTTGAAGGTGCAGATAAAATCAAACATTTTCTAGCATTTTTTATTTTAAGTTTTTTATTTTTTAGAAGTTTTGAAGATATTAATAATAAATTTAAGTTCTCTATATTAGCTTTATTTGCTGTGCTTATAGAAGTGATTCAGTCATTTGTAGGTAGAGAAGCTAGCGTTAATGATGCCTTAGCTAGTTTATTAGGTATTGTGCTATATTTGTTAATAGTGAAGATTATAAAAGAAAATACTAGAGAAAATTTGTAGAAAATAAAAAAGTTATAATAAAATATGTTATAATCGCATTATAATAAAGGGGAAGTAGTTATGAAGAGAAATATAATATTTTTAGGTGTTTTATTTACACTTGTCTTTAGTGGTTGTAGTATGAAAGAATATAAACTTTTTCAATCTAGTGATGAGATTACAACTATTAGTCAAGAGAGTTATGATGAGGAAGTTGTTTTTGAAAATATCATCGCACCAAATGATAGAGTTGATATTACTGTATATATTCAAGCAGGTCAAGGTTCACAACAAATGACATCAATTCTGACAAGTAGAGAAACAAATACAAGTAATCCTATACAAGAAAATATAGGACTTTTAGTAACTCAAAAAGGAACAGTAAGACTTCCTCTTATTGGCAGTTTTAAAGTAGTAGGACTTACACAAGATCAAGCTTCTAATATGTTAATAAAAGAGTATAAAAAATATATCAGAAATCCTTATGTTTTAGTAGAGATAAAAAACCAAAGAGTTATAGTAATAGGTGAAGTTAAAAATCCAGGAATCGTATCTGTAACAAATGGTACTATGAATATTATTGAAGCAATTGCTAGATCAGGTGATCTTACAGATTATGCTTCAAGAGTAAATGTAAAAGTAATACGTGGGGATTTAAGAAAACCTGAGATTAGAAATATTGATATTACAAATATGTCTGCTTTATCTCTTTCTAGTTTATATCTAAAACCAAACGATATACTTTATGTGCAACCTAGAGATATGAAAGGTTTCAATCAAGCATTTAATGAGATTTCGCCACTTTGGAATACTATATCTAGTATCTTAAATCCATTTGTGCAAAGAAAAACTCTTATAGATTAATAGGAAGAATATGAATAGTAACGAAACAATAAGCCAAAGACATAACGATGAAATAGATTTAAAAGATGTTTTTAAAACTATCTTTAGATATAAGTACTCTATCATATTTATTACCCTTTTATTTATGATAGTTAGTACTATATTTGCTTATTCAAAACCAAGTATATACTCAGCATCTTCAACTATTGAGTTGATGGAAAATAAAAAGTCAGCTTCTAGTACTGATTTTATGCTTCAAGCTTTTGATGGTGGAGGAGCAAATGTAGATAATGAAATCCAAGTTTTTAAATCTAGATTCTTAGCGCAAAAAGTATTTTCTTACTTAAATCTTAAAACTAGATATTTTACTAGTCATAACTTTAGAGAAATAGAACTATATAAAAATTCGCCTTTTGTTGTAACATCAACTTTTATTGATGATTTAGCATATGGTAAAAACTTTATATTAACACCTATAGATAGTGAGACATTTAACTTAACAATTAAACCTATATCAATGTTTAGTATAAAAGGTTTTCTAAAAACTATTGGTATTCTACCATTGAGTAATTCTGATAAAATAGTTTATAACAAGATACATAAATATAATGAAACTATAAATTCAGAATATTTCACACTAAATATCAAAAAGATACATACATTAACAAATAGTAATTATAGTTTCTCTTTTATGACAGATATGGGACTTTATAACCATTATAAAAGTAATATCTCTATTTCTCAAATATCAAAAAAAGCTACAATTTTAAGATTATCATTTCAAGATACTTCATCTTTAAGAGCAAAAGAGATTTTAAACGCAGTACATAAAGCATATGTAGAACAAGAAATAAGTCAAAAAACAAAAGAAGCAAATCTTACATTGTCGTTTATAGATGTACAACTTGATTCAATAAATGCAAGACTTAAAAAATCTGAAACTAAGCTAGAAAATTTTAAAGAAAAAAATCAAGTTGTAGGACTTGGAGAACAAGCTATAAAAACAACAGAACAGCTTAGTCAATACGAAGCAAAACTTGAAGAGATTCAAACTGAATTAAATATCTTATCAAATCTTAATCAATATATTAAAACAAATCAAGATTTGACAGGTCTTACTATTGGTTCTATTAACTTTGCAGATCCTGCTCTTGGAAGTTTAGTAACAAAATTACAAGAAGAGGCTACAAATAAATCTACTTTATTAGTTGACTTTACTAACTTACACCCTGATGTAGAAAAGGCAAATCAAAATATATCAAGACTTAAAAGATCAATAAAAGCAACTTTAGAAAATAACTTAACTCAATTAACTCAAAGAGAATCTTCTATGAAGAATATTATTTCAAAGTTCCATAGGTCAATTGCAACTTTGCCAAAGCAAGAAATAGAATTATCAAGACTTACGAGACACTTTGGAATAGATGAAAAAATCTATTCTTATTTACTTGAGAAAAAAGCCGAAACAGCAATATTAGAATCATCTACTATTTCAAGTTCTAGACTTTTAGATGAGGCTATTGAAAATAGAAGCCCTATTAAGCCAAAGAGAACAATGATTGTTTTAGTTGGTATTATTTTAGGATTTATTATGGGTCTTGCATGGACATTTTTAAGAGAATTTATGAATAATACAGTTAAGAATGCAGATGAAATTGAAAAGTTTAGTTCTATTCCAATTTATGGGATAATCCCAAATGAGAAAAATAAAAAAACACTCAAATTAATTGATGAGTCATATAGAAGTATTAGAACAAATTTACAGTTTCTTCCAAAACATGAGAAAAATAAAATTATTGCAATAACCTCTTCTGTATCAGGAGAAGGTAAAACTACAGTTGTTGCAAATCTTGCCAAAATAATAGCTCAAGCAGATAAAAAAGTTGCTGTATTAGACTTAGATCTAAGAAAAGCAAGTTTACACAATGAATTTAATATTCCAAATAATGTAGGAATCACTAACTATTTAACTTTTCAAAATACATTTGAAGATATTAAAAATAGTATAAATGAAGATGGCACACTTGATGTCTTTACAACAGGTACCTTACCTCCAAATCCTTCTGAACTAATATTAACAGAAGAAATGACTTCATTTATCCAACAATTAGAAGAAATTTATGATTATATTATTATAGATACTCCTCCTGTTGGACTTGTAACTGATGCAGCTATTCTTATGAATTATTCTGATATATCTTTTATGATAGTTAGAGCTAATTATACAAGAAAAGAGTTTGTGAAAAACCTTGATAAATTTGCAAGAGAACATAATCAAAATACTTTTGGATTAATTTTAAATGGTGTTGAAATTGGAGAAAAATATGGCTATGGTTACGGCTCTGTATATGGCTATGGCTATGGAAATGAGAAGTATTATAAAAATAGATAAAGAAATAAATTTTCTTTATCTTTTTTTATAAATAAATATTTTTTATTCTATTCTTCTCTTCTATTTTTTTAAATATTTTACTAGATATGCTTTTTTCTAAAGCTTCTACATACTTTGGTCTATGAGTATCACTTCCTACGAAACTTACTAAACCATTATTTATTAGATAATTAACTGCTACTTTAGATTTTTTTCCATAGAAGTTATCAATTGAATTTACATTTATTTGAAACTCTAAACCTATTTCTTTTAATTGATAATATTTTTCTAAAGAAGATGAGAAATATGTATATCTTTCAGGGTGTGCTAATACAGGCTTATATCCTGCGTTTAAAAGCTTAAAAACTGTTTGTTCTATACCAAAGGTAGGAGTAGTATAGGAAAGCTCAAATAAGACATAATTATCACCAAAAGTAAGAAGCTCTTTTTTTCCAATAAGTTCAATAAAATGTTCATCATAATAATACTCACTAGCTGCTTCTATAGCCATATTAATATTTTGTTTTACTAATTCTTTTTGTACTTTATCTAGACCATTCAAAATAATATCTCTATTATTTGGATATCTATGGGACATAATATGTGGGGTAGTGATTAGTTTTTTGAAACCTAGTTTTTTTAAAGATTTAATCATATCTATACTTTGTTCCATAGATTTAGATCCATCATCAATTTCAGGAATTAAATGTGAATGTAAATCTGTGGTATAAAATAAAGGAACTTTTATATCATCTTTTTTAAAACTGTTGAATAGTTTTTTTAACAATTTATTTTATCTATTTAATTTTTCAACTATTTTTATTAAATAATTAGCAGAATTAACTGCGCTGGATTTTAGAAATTCATCAAAATCAAAACCTGCATCCATATCAGCACTATCAGAAATAGCACGTAATATAAAAAATGGTACATTTAAAGCATCACAAACGACAGCAACACTTGCACCTTCCATTTCTAAGGCATCAGCTTTGAAAGTTGATTCTATAAAATCTTTACGCTCTGTAGAGTGTACAAACTGATCACCTGTTGCTATTGTGCCTTCAATTACTTTTAGATTATTTTCTTTTGCTACTTCTATTGCAACTTTTCTTAAATCTTTTGAAGTTTCTACAAAAACACTTCCACCTGGAACAAATCCATTTGGATGTCCAAAAGCTGTAATATCTAAATCATGTTGACATAATTTATCAGCGATAATTAAATCACCTATTTTAAGCTCAGGATTGATAGCACCTGCAACACCTGAAAAAAGTAAAGTATCACAACCAAATTTCTCACACATAGTTGTAGCAGTAAGACTTGCGAAAACTTTTCCAATTTTTGAATATGCTATTACAATATCTAAACCCTTGTAATTTACTTCATAATATTTATTATTTGCAAATTCTACTACATTTACATTTGTAAAGTGAGATAAAAGAGGTTCGATTTCCTCTTCCATTGCTCCCATGATTGCTAATTTAGTCATTTAAAGCCTCAATTGTTTTTTCTAGTGATGCAAAATCACTTACATTTAATGTAGGAATTGATTTACAAATTTTTCTATTTAAACCTTTTAAAACAGCACCATTTCCAAATTCAATAAATGCATCTACATTTGTATTTGCTAAAATTGATTGCTTATATTTTACTGGTGATGTAAGTTGAGATGATAATAATTCAATAGCTTCATCTTTCATAGTATAACTTTGTGTTGTTACATTTGAAATAACAGAAGAAAATTCATCTTTTAAATACTCTTCTAAATATGGTTTTAAATTTTCAACAGATGCTGTTAATAATTCACAATGTGAAGCTACAGACATATCTAAAACAATAGCTCTTTTAGCTCCTGCTTCTTTAAATGTATCAACTAAAGATTCTAAATCTGCTTTAATTCCAGCAAGTACAAGTTGTCCATCCATATTATAATTTGCTGGCCATACTTGTTTTCCTGCTGCTCTTTGTTCTTCACAAATATTTTCTACTGCTTTGTCATCCATACCTACTAATGCCATCATACCAGCACCACCATTTGAGCATGCATCAAGCATAAATAAACCACGTTTATGTACTAATTCAACTGCATCTAAATAATCAAGTGCTCCAGCAGCTACTAAAGCTGAAAATTCACCTAACGAATGTCCTAAAACGAATTCAGGTTGAATATCGTACTTATCTTTAAAAATTGCATTTGCAATTGAACTTACAAGTAAAATTGCAGGTTGTGTAAATTCTGTTTTACCTAATCTGTCATTTTCAGTAAATAATAGCTCTTCAAAATTGATTCCTAAACGCTCGCTAGCTTTTGAAATCATCTCTTTTGCAATATCACTATTTTCAAAAAAATCTTTACCCATTCCAACAGCTTGAGAACCTTGCCCTGGAAAAATAAAAGCAACTTTTTTCATTATAATACCTCATATAATTAAATTTTTAAATATGTAGTTTATTTCAAAACTATTTGTTAAAGTTAAAATTCATAACCCTAAAAAATAGTTTTGCCCAAGTGCATAAATACACTCGGGCAAAAAAGATAATTGTTTTGTAATATCTTGCTAACCTAGCAACTACTAATTACAACCACAACCACCTGATTGAGGTGCAGATTCAGATGAACCACCACCACAACATCCGCCACTCATCGCAGCCATTCCACCAACAACACCAGTTTGAACTTCTTCTTCACTAGCATCTCTTAAAGATAGAACTGTAACAGAGAACATTAAAGATTTACCAGCCATTGGGTGGTTATAATCAATAGTAACTTCTTTATCATCAAATGATTTAACTAAAACTTGAACAGTTTCACCTTGCTCACCAGTTCCATATAATGACATACCTTCAGCTAACTCAATACCAGCAAATTGCTCTTTTGGTAAAACTTGAATAGCTTCTTCATTGTACTCACCGTAACCATCTTTAGGTTCAACTAAAACATCCGCAGATTCGTTAGCAGCCATTGTTTCAACTTTTGCTTCTAATCCTGGAATAATTTGACCTTTTCCAGTAATAAATTCTAAAGGTGCTTGACCTAAATTAGTGTCTAACTGATCACCAGTTTTAGCATCTTTAAGATTATATTCTATACCTATAACTTTATTTGACATAAATGTTCCTTTTTATTATTTTTTATAATTTTGATAAATTTTTCTTGGCTACTTTAGACTCAGAAGAATTAGGATAAAGATCTATTAAAGTACTGTAAAAGCTTTTAGCATTTTCTTTATCTTTTGTCTTTTCAAATGAGATAGCACTGTGCAATAATAATGTAGGCATATAAGCTGCTTTATCATAAAGAATAGCAGATTTTTTAAAATGACTTATTGCAAGGTCATATTTCTTTCTTACATACCACATTTCAGCTAAGTAATAATTACCTTCTGCTGGTTTATAATTTGCACCTACAAGAGCTTCAAACTTTGGAATTGCTTTTGTAAAGTTTCTATTTTTGTAATCTTCTTTTGCACTTGCAGATAAACCAGCTTTATCAGAAAGATCAATTTCTTTAGACTTTTTTTCTACACTTACAGAAGGAGATGATGAAGTTGATGCACTTGAAGTTGATTTAACTCCAACTGCTTTTTTTAATGCTTCAAATTCAGCTCTTGTAACAAACTGATTCATATTGGTTTTTAATTCATTTTCAGAAATATATTGAGAATTAATTTTATTAACTAAATTGGATAGTTTTGAAACTGCACGTTTTAAAGTTGAAATACTTGTTTTAACTTCTTTATCAGTCTCTTCTTTCATATTTAGAAGTTGTTCTGAAACATTTTTGATTTCTTCAGTTTCTGTGCTATTTTTACTAGCCATATCTGAAGATAACTCAACTTTTTTTATAATTTCATTCATTTTTAAAACTGTAGAGTTCAATTTTGAAGAGTCACCTTCATAAATTGATTCAAGACCTTCAATTCTTTTATTTAATGAATCAATTAATAACTTAACATCACTTACTTTTGAAGTAAGTGTATTTAGTTTTTTTTGATTTTTAAGAATATATTTCTCAGAAGAGTTTAATCCATAAGGGTTTTTAGCATTTAGATCACCAGCACCAAAAACTGAAACCTCTTCGGCTACAGCTAATGTGCTAATGATTAAAAAAGATAAAATATATTTATTCATAGAATTATTTAGTAAGAGCGTGTTCTACTCTTCTATTTTTTTGCCAACAAGCAGAAGTTTTTTCAGTACAAGCTGGATTACTTTCACCTAATGTAACTAATCTAACATTAGCATTTACGCCATTATTAATTAAAACATCTTTTACAACTTTTGCTCTTTTTAAACCTAAAGCATAGTTATACTCATCAGTTCCCCATTCATCAGTGTTACCTGTAACTTTAATAGTAGAAGAAGTATTAACAGCAGATAATTTATTAGCATTATTCATAACTACATCTTTCATTGATGATGTTAAGTCATACTTGTTAAATCCAAAGTATACATTTTCAATTAATACTTTTTTACCATTAATGATATAGTAAACACCATTATCAGCTTCACCAGCCATTGAGAAAGAACCATCTGTAATTTCATTGATAGTTGTTTCTGGAATCGTGTTTAAAGCTGATTCTGAATTATCAACAACAACTTGCTTTGGAGTATTGTCAACTGTCATGTCAACGTTTTTTTCACTACAACCTGCTGTAAATAAAACAGATGCCACTAAGAAAGAGTAAATACTAATTTTTTTCATAAATTTATCCTTAAATTAAAAATTAACTTATTTTACAAAATCAAAACTTAATTACCAATCAATTGATTGAATTCTTCCATTATTAGAAGGGAATAAATATGACTTATTGAAATTTAATCTTAAAATTCCAATTGAACTAACACCTTTGAATGACTTAATAAATAGGAGTGACTCGCCATCTTGAGAGAATTTTGGGAATTGATTTATTCCACTTGCAGTTAATCTTTTTAAATCATCAGACTTTGTAGACATTAGGTAAAGATTAAAAGATTTTTCACCTAATTCATTCTCTTTATCTTTACTTGCATAAACAATATTGTCTTTGTATGAAGTTGCTGAAGAATTGTTTCTACTATGATAAACTAATTTTTCTACACCTCTTGAGTTAACACTTTTAGCAAAAATATTTGGATTTCCTAATCTATCTGAAACAAATACAATTCTACTATCATCTTCAATAAACTGTCCACCAACATCAATACCACTATATGTTGTAACTCTTGTTTTTTTAGCCGTTCGTGTATCATAAGCATAGATATCTGGTTGACCTGAAGGAGAAGCTGTAATTAGTAACTTTGACCCATCTGCACTTACATCAGAACAAGCAATCATTCCATCAGAACTCATAATAACTTTCTTACTACTTGTAAAGATATTTAATTTTACAAGTGTAGGTTTATCATAGTTATATGATGTGTAATAAATACTTTTTTGATCTTTTCCAGCCCATTTAGGGAAGATATTTAAACCACCTGATACAATCTGTTTTTTGTAAGTTAAAGTATAATCTCCAATCATAATATCTGCTTTACCAGCACCTTTATAAACTGAATAAATTACAAATTTATCCATCCATTTAATACTTGGCGCTTTAAAGTGATCATTTATTGAGATTGCTGTTCTATGAGCTAAAAATGGATATCTATTTTCTCTTGAACTCGTGAAACTTTTCTCTAAAATCATAGCTTGTGCATTTATATCATATAATTTAGTTAATAAACTATATCCACCTGTAGCATTTCTAACAGCAGATAAATTTAAATATAAATCAACATTTTCATTTGTTAAGACATTTAAATCTGGTAACTCAGTATAATTTTTATTATGTTGAATACTTAATACTTCAAAATGCCCACTAATTTCTAAATCTTTTGAAAGTATTTTCTTGATTTTATTTAGTGTAGAAATTTCACTTGTATCACTTGCAACTGAAATAAGAATTTTCGGTAGTGTATTTGCTTTTTTTACTATCTCAAGCTTTGCATCAACTGCTGCAAAAACTGAACTTATTAGTAATATTGTAATTAGTAATATTTTTTTCATATTTATCCTTTTGATTTAAAGTCAACATCTATTTGAACTTTTTTTCTTTTTTTAGGTTTAGGGTATATTATACTTTTTTGTTCTTCTAAAAAAGCTTTTAAAGAAATATCAAAATCATTATTTCCAGAATATTTCTTAAATTTATAATCAAATCTTCCATTTGTATCAATCATAACAAGAACAGTAGCTTGTAATCCATCTTCTCTAATTAAAGGTATCCATACATCAAGTAAACTTGAAACTTGAGAAAAATATTCATCACTTTCTTTACTTTTACTCTTACTAGAACTACTTACATTTGTAGTTGTTTTTTTGTCATTTAATAATTTATCAAGTTTTACATTTGATGATTTTTTTTGTTTCTCAAATTTTGATTTAAACTTTTTAGGGTCAATTGATTTAACAACTTTATTTACTTCTTTTTTCGCAACTTTTGCTGATTTTGTACTTACGTTTGCAAATAAAGATTTTAAATCGGGTTTTTTCTCAGCAGCTTTTGAAGCAGCTTTTTCCACCACGACTTCTTTCTTTTCAATTTTTTTATCTTCTTTTTTTTCTATTCTTTTTTTATCACTTTTTTCAACAATTACGTCAAGTTCTAAAACTGTAACTTTTGTTTTAGCAGTATATTTTTTCACAGGAGGTGAACTAATGTAATAAACAACTAAAAAACATAGAAGAATGTAAAAAGAAAAAGATAATATTCCAGATATTAAAAGAGATGAATTTTTTTGCATTGATTAACCATCTGTAACTAAAGCAACTTTAAAAAATCCAGTCTCTTTTACTGATTTTAAAACAAATATAATATCGTCATATTTCAATGATTTATCTGCTCTTATATGAACAGGAGTATTTTTATCTTTGCCATTAACAAATAGTAAAAAACTATCAGGGAAGTTTGCTATATCATATTTTTTCTTATTAATTATAACTACTCTATTTTTATCAATTTGAATATCTATTTTTTTGAAATTAGAAACTTGTTTTGATTTACTTCCTTTTGGAAGATTAATAGATTCTTCATAATTAATTACAGGTGCAGTTACCATTAAAATTGCTAGTAAAACTAGCATAACATCAACTAAAGGGGTTATATTTAAATCTGGTTTTTGATTAAAATCATACATAAATTAACCCTTAGCAATTAATATTTGAGATTGAGCCTTAATATAAGTATTTAATTCATAAACTTTTCTTACAATTATTTGATGAAAAGTATATGCAAAAATTGCCACGAAAATACCTGCAGCTGTAGCTATTAGTGCTTCTGAGATTGCAGGAGCAATAACTGAAAAAGCAACTTTAGACTCTGTAGAAAATTTTGCAAAAGATTCTAATATTCCTACAACCGTACCAAATAAACCAATAAAAGGTGCTGTAGATGAGATAATTGCTAACCAAGATACACCAACACTAGCGTCTTTAATAATATTAAGTTCGCATGCATTTAGCAGTTCTTTTGAATTCGTATTATTTGCACATTTATTTAATGCAGATAATGGTGAAAATGTAGCTTCTCGTGAAGTAAGAGATTCTAATGATTTTTCTTCATTTCTAATTAGTGCAGTAAGTGCAAAATATCTATATAAGAAAATCCATATTGTAATGATTAAGTAGATTGACAATAGCGCTAAAACTATATAAGTTATAGCACTACTATTAGTCAAATAATTTAGTATTGTATCAGTCATAAGCTATTATGCAAATGAGTTAATTCTTGCTTCAACTGAGGCAACAGAGACTTTAGAATCTTTAACAGAGTTAACTAAGTCTTTTGCAGCTTCAATATTTTTAGCAATCTGTGAATCTGGTCCAGAAGTTAATGCTATTGCACCATCTGCTAGAACGTCAACTGAACTTTCATCAACTTTAACATGTCCCCAATTTATGGCAACAGCTTCAGTAGAATCAGCTTTTTCAATAATAATCACACCAACTGTTAGTGAAGAAATTAATGATGAGTGTCCTGGTAGAACACCGAACTCTCCCTCTTTTCCTGGAAGAGTTACGGTTTTTACATCATCATTAAAGATTTCTCCATTAGGTGTAACTATTGATAATTTAATTGTATCCATGTTATGCCTTAATGGTTAATTATTTTAAACTTTCAGCTTTAGCTAAAGCTTCGTCCATTCCACCAACCATGTAGAATGCCATTTCTGGAAGGTCATCATATTTACCTTCTAAGATTCCTTGGAATCCAGCAATAGTATCTTTTAATTCAACGTATTTACCAGGAGATCCTGTGAATACTTCTGCTACGAAGAATGGTTGAGATAAGAATCTCTCAATTTTTCTAGCTCTAGAAACAACAAGTTTGTCAGCTTCAGATAATTCATCCATACCAAGAATTGCAATAATATCTTGTAAATCTTTATATTTTTGAAGAACTGATTGAACACCTCTTGCAGTATTATAATGCTCTTGACCTAATACATCTGCACTTAAAATTCTAGAAGTAGAATCTAATGGATCAACTGCTGGGTAAATACCTTTTTCAGCAATTTTTCTGTTAAGTACTGTTGTAGCATCTAAGTGAGCAAATACAGAAGCAGGAGCTGGATCTGTTAAGTCATCCGCAGGAACATATACAGCTTGTACAGATGTAATTGAACCTTTATTAGTAGATGTAATTCTTTCTTGTAACTTACCCATTTCTGAAGCAAGTGTTGGTTGGTAACCAACTGCTGAAGGAATTCTACCTAATAATGCAGACATTTCAGAACCTGATTGTGCAAATCTAAAGATATTATCAACGAACATTAATACATCTAGACCTTTTTCATCTCTGAAGTACTCAGCCATAGTAAGACCTGTTAAGGCAATTCTATTTCTAGCTCCTGGAGGCTCACTCATTTGACCATAACATAATGCAACTTTGTCCAGTACGTTAGAATCTTTCATTTCGAAATAAAGGTCATTACCTTCTCTTGTTCTTTCACCAACACCTGCGAATACTGAGTATCCTGAATGTTTGAAAGCAACATTATGGATTAATTCCATGATAATAACTGTTTTACCAACACCAGCACCACCGAATAATCCTACTTTTCCACCTTTTGAATATGGTGCAAGTAAATCTACAACTTTGATACCAGTTTCAAACATTTCTGTTTTAGTTGATTGCTCTTCAAAAGAAGGAGCAGATCTATGAATAGACCATCTTGGAGTATCTTCAGCAATAGCTTCACCTTCATCTACAGGTTCACCAATTACATTGAAAATTCTTCCTAATACAGCATCTCCAACAGGAACCTTAATAGGACCTCCTGTAGCGTTACATTCTTGACCTCTAGTTAATCCCTCAGTCATATCCATTGCAATAGTTCTTACTCTACTATCACCAATGTGTGCAGCAACTTCTAATACTAATCTGTCAGCGTTAGCGTCTGCTAATACTACGTCAATAGCTTCATTTATTTCTGGTAGGTAGCCGTCGAATTCAACATCAACAACCGGACCCATTACCTGAATAACTTTACCTTTCATACGCGATGCTCCTTTAAATTATTTTAATGATTCTACACCAGAGATAATTTCAATCAACTCTGTTGTAATTGCAGCTTGTCTAGCTTTATTATATTGTACTGTTAATGAGTCAACTTTCTCTTTTGCATTCTTAGTTGCTGCTTCCATTGCTTGCATTCTTGCAGAATGTTCAGCAGCTAAAGAGTCAATTAGAGCGTAATACATATTGAAATCAATATACTTACCTGTTAATTCATTTAACACTTCTTCATCATCATCTGGTTCAATATTTAACATAGAACTTGCATTTTCAACATCTGCACTTTCTAAGCTAACTGGTAACAATTCTCTAACTCTAATTTCTTGAGTTAACATGTTTAAGAATCCATTATAAACAACTACTACTTTATCAGTAGCACCTGTATTAAAGTCTTCTACAACATCGTTAATAAAATCAGCTGCTCTATCATACTCAGGAGCAGAAGATAAATCAGAAACTGATTGATGTAAACTTACACCTTGGAAGTTAAAGTAATCAACACCTTTTCTTCCAGCAGCTCTTAATCTAACTGTTGTTCCTTTTGCATTATAGTCATTCATCATATTACTAACAGTTTTAATTGTTGCCATATTAAAACCACCGCAAAGTCCCTTATCGGCAGTAACAAAAACAATATCAACTGTTTTTGGGTTATCATTTGCAATAAATGCCTTACCGATGTTTCCTTCGTCTTGAACTTTGCTAACTCTAGCAGCGATATCAGAAAGAACATCATTTATCTTACCTGCATAACTTTTCGCTTGATCAGACAGTTGTCTAGTTCGCGTTAGTTTTGCAGAAGATACAAGCTTCATAGCTTTAGTTGTCTTCTGAGTGTTTTTCACACTACCAATTTGTACTTTAATCTCTTTTAAGTTAGCCATTAACTAATCCTTAGTTTGCACTAAATACAGTTTTAAACTCTTCTAATGCAGCTTTTAATTCTGCTTCAGTTTCATCATCTATCTTTTTCTTAGATCTAATAGCATCTAAAATATTAGTATATTTTTGTTCAAAGAATGCATGTAATTCAGCTTCGTATCTTACAACATCTTCAACAGCTACATCATTAATATAACCTTTTGTACCAGCATAAAGAATAACAATTTGTTTTTCAATTACTAAAGGAGCGTTAACACCTTGTTTAAGTACTTCAACCATTCTTTGACCAAGTTCAAGTTCTCTTCTTGTAGCTTCATCAAGATCTGATGCAAACTGTGCGAATGCTTCAAGTTCTCTAAATTGTGCTAAAGATAATTTTAAAGTACCAGCAACTTGTTTAGTAGCTTTAATTTGTGCAGCTCCACCAACTCTTGAAACTGATAAACCAACATTAATTGCAGGTCTAATTCCTGAGTTAAATAGGTTTGTTTCTAAGAAGATTTGACCATCTGTAATTGAAATTACGTTTGTTGGAATATATGCAGCAACATCCCCTGCTTGTGTTTCAATGATTGGTAATGCAGTCATAGACCCAGCACCATTTTCATCTGACATTTTTGCAGCTCTTTCAAGTAATCTTGAGTGAAGATAGAATACATCCCCTGGGAATGCTTCTCGACCTGGAGGTCTTCTTAATAATAATGACATTTCTCTATATGCAACCGCATGTTTAGTTAAATCATCATATACGATTAGTGCATGTTGTCCATTATCTCTAAAGAACTCACCAATAGTAACACCAGTATATGGTGCTAAGAATTGTAATGCTGAAGAATCAGCAGCACCTGCATTAACAATAATAGTATAATCCATTGCTCCAGCTTCTTCTAATGTTCTTACTACTGTAGCAACATTAGATGCTTTTTGCCCAATTGCAACATAAATACAAGTAACACCTTGATCTTTTTGATTAAGGATTGTATCAATAGCAACTGTAGATTTACCAGTTTGTCTATCACCAATAATAAGCTCTCTTTGACCTCTTCCGATTGGAACAAGTGCATCAATTGCTTTAATACCAGTTTGTAATGGTTCATGAACAGATTTTCTAGCCATGATTCCAGGAGCTTTTTCTTCAACTAATCTTGACTCAGTTGATTCAATTGCACCTTTACCATCAATAGGTTCACCAAGAGCATTAACTACTCTTCCTTTCATTGCATCACCAACAGGAGTAGATAATAAAGAACCAAGTCTTTTACAAGAACTTCCTTCTCTTAATCCATCACCCTTACCAAGTACAACTACACCTACAGAAGCTTCTTCTAAGTTTAATGTAAGACCTTTGTCCCCATTTTCAAACTCAACAATCTCTCCAGCCATAACGTTCTTTAGACCGTAAACTTGAGCAACACCATCTGCATAAGAGATGATTTTACCAGTTTCATTTACATCTACATTTAATTCAAAGTTATCAATTCTTTCTTTTATGATCGAACTGATTTCATCAGCTTGAATTTTTGTACCCATTCAATTTCTCCTTTGTTAAGTTCTAAACTGCTTGTAAAATATGATCAATCATTTGTGACTTTAATCTTTCTTTAGAGAAAGAAATTTCAACACCTAATCCATCAATATCTACTTTGATACCATCATAATCACAAACATTTTGCGATAATGATAATTTAACATCAAATTTTTTACTAAATTGTTTTTCAATTGAAGAAACATAATCTTTCGATAATTCTTCATTTGTATAAACAACTCCAACATATGTATTATTCATTTTTGCAATTTGAACATTAAGTTCATTTGCAATAAATGGTAATATCTCTAATCTTCTTTTTTCACCAAGTAATTTAACAAAGTTTGTTAAAGTTTTATCAGCTTTTTTCACTAATGAAAGTACTAATTCAACTTTTTTGCTATCACTTACTTCAGGAGAAGATATAATAGAGTTAAATTTATCATCAGTGAATGCTGAAGAAATACTATTAAGATTATCATTTACAACAGTAATATCTTTAATATCTCTTCCATCAACTAATGCTTTAACATATTTTTTTGCTACTAAATCATTCATATTAAGCTACCTTCTTTAAAACAATATTAACTAACTCATCTTGAGATAATTTGATATTGTCAGATTTTAATAACTCTTCAAGAATTTCTGCAACAACTTCTTTTTTAGCTTTTGATGTTTCTACTTTAATCATTTCCTCTAGATTTTTTTCTAGATTATTAATATCAGCAGTTACAGCTAATGATACTTTTTCTTTAACAGAATCAATATCAGCTTTTGCGTTTTCAACAATTTCAGCTGCAATTTTATTTGCATCTTCAAGTTGTTTTTTGGCTTCATTTACTTTATCTTCAGAAGCTTTTAAAGTATCTTGTACTTTGTCAAGTTCTGCTTGAATAGATAAAGTTCTATCAGCAAAAAATGCTTTAATTTTATCAGCAATTAAATACCATAAAATTCCAGCAAATATAATAAAGTTAACGGTTCTTTGAACAATATCTGTTTCAACCGCACCTTCGCTACTTGCAAATAATGCAACAGGAGCTAAAGCTAATCCAAGTAATAAAATTCTGTTCATATTTCCACTTCCCTTTTAAATTGAGCTAAGATTAGCTTTTAGGCTCTCATTAAATTGAGGCATAGAAGATACTAAAGAATCTCTTAGAGCTTTAGTTTCATCTTGTAAGTTTTTAGCAAATTCCGAAGACTTTGCTTCTAAATTAGATTTAGCACTTGCAAGTTTTGCATCAGCGCTCTCTTTGGCTTCCTTATAGGCTTGTTCTCTAATAGCAGCTGCTTCTTTTTTTGCTTCAGCAATCACATTGTTTGCTTCTGCAATCATTCCATCAACATTTGCACCGTTTGATTTCGCATCTTCTAAATCTTTCGAAATAGAAGCTGTTCTATCATCCATATGCTTAAGTAATGGGTTGAATAGACAACTGTTTAGTCTAGCAAGAACTAAAAGAAAGATAACACCAGAGCTAAGCAATAATACAGGACTTATGTCTAACATTCATTCCTCCATATTTTTTACAGTTTAGTTTAACTAAAACTCTATTATTTTAGCAAAGTTAACTATAAAATTATATTAAAGGAAAAAATTAAAGTATAAATTTTTAGTTTTTGTTACTATTGTAACTTAAAGTAAGAAGAAATTTTTTCAATATCTTCTTGAGAGTTGATTTCAATTTTAAAATAATTCTTTTCAGCCTTGGCTTTAAGGCCATTTGCTTCAAATTTTGATAAAACATTTGATAAGGGTTTAAAATCAAAATTCGCTTTATTCTTCTGTTTTTTAGGACTTGGATTGTTTTTAGATTTTAACTCTTTTACAAGCTTTTCTGTCTCTCTAACAGACAGTTTTTGTCCAATTATAGAATCACAAACCATTTTCTGTTCATTATCACTTAAACCTAACATAATTTTAGCATGACCTGCACTAATTTTGTTACTTGCTAAAAGTTGTTGAGCATATGAGCTTAATTGTAACAATCTTAAAGTATTTGTAATTGATGTTCTACTTTTAAATACTTTTTTTGATAATTCTTCATGAGTAATATTGTGTTCATTGATTAATTGTGCATATGAATATGCTAATTCTACAATATTTAAATCATCTCTTTGAATATTTTCAATTAATGCATATTCTCTTAACTTAAAAGCATCAATATCCAAGACAATAGATTTAATAGTTTCTTCTTTTGCTAATTTATGTGCTCTTAGTCTTCTTTCTCCTGAAACTAATGTAAAAGTATCATCTTCATTTTGTATTACTGTTATTGGCTGTAATAAACCATGTTCTTTAATAGATAAACTTAATTCTTCAAGTTTCTCTTCATCAAAAATTTTTCTTGGTTGATTTGGGTTTGCTTGAATTAATGAGATATCTAAATCGACTACTTTTGAAGCATAATCATGAGTATTATTACTCTCATATGCTGATTCTACTTCTCCTAATAATTCTCCTAATCCTCTACCTAATGCCATAAGTTTTCCTAGTTATAATATAATTTTATAAAGTTATGCAGTAATTGCACGAGCAAGATTTGTATATGCTTTAGTACCACTAGCACTTGCATCATATAACATAATTGGTTTTCCAAAACTAGGGCTTTCAGCTAGTTTTATATTTCGTGGAATCACTACATATGAGCTATCATCAACTTTGAATAATTTACTCTCAAAATGCTGTGCTAAATCTGCAAACACTTGTTTTGATAAATTATTCTGAGAAGAGTACATAGTAGGAAGAAAACCTCTAATTTGTAAAGTCTTATTTATTGTCTGCTTGACTAATTTAATCGTACTTAATAACTGTGCTAAACCTTCAAGTGCAAAAAATTCACATTGAATTGGAATAAGTACAGAATTTGAAGCGCTTAAAGTATTTATTGTAATGGGTCCTAAAGCGGGAGGTGAATCAATAATTATAAAATCATAATCTTTTTTAATTGGATCAATTTTTCTTTTTAGGACTAATTCTCTCTCTTTAGTATTTTTATAAAACTCTTTTTCAATTCCTACAAGTCCAATATTTGATGGTGCTACTTTTAAATTCTCTATTTCTGAATCTAAGATAATTTCACTTAATTCTTTAGTCCCTAGCATTACATGATAAATATTATACTCATATGTATCCCTATGAAATCCTAAAGATGTTGTTGCATTAGCTTGAGGATCAGCATCAATTAATAATACTCTTTTACCTTCTAATGCTAATGCTGCACTTAAATTAACAGCAGTAGTAGTTTTACCTACTCCACCTTTTTGATTAGCTATTGCTATAATTTCTGTCATCTTAAACTAAATACCTTTTTATTATTTACTTCTATTGAGCCATCACTATTTAATATCGCATTTTCTAATGATATTTTTTCATTATCAACGGTTGCTTTGAATTTTCTACTATTTTCGAATTCTACCTTAAAATCACTAAAGATTTGCTTCCATAAATATTTTCTTTCTAATTTATCAAAGTAACATTTTAAAATATCATTTGAGTTGATTTTAATATCTAATTTTCCATAATCATCATTTACTGTTTTTAAATTCAAACCTATGCCGCAATATATTAAATCTTTTGATACAGTTGTAATCGTTCCGCCAATTTTTTTATCATTTACGTAAAAATCATTTGGCCATTTTAACCATACATTTGAAGTATTTTCTTTTAAAACTTCTTTTAATATATATGAGAAATATATTGATGCACTTTGAAGTAAAAGATCATCTGGTAAATCTTTTTTTGATATTACAAAAGAGAAAAAAAGATTGCCTTTAATTCCACTCCAAGAATTACCCCTACTTCCAATTCCATTTGTTTGATAATCAGTACAAATACATATATTCTCAGTATATGTATTGTTTTTTATATATTCTTTTAAATATGTATGCGTAGAACTGACTTCATTTAGTTTAATTATTTTCATAATAAGAGTATACATAATAACTTTACAAGATTATATTAAATATAATCATTTTAAAAAGGTTAATATGTTAGATCCAGTTTTACCAATAGCCATGTATCTACTTGTAGGATATTTATTTAAGATTGTTTATCATGACAACTCAAAACAACTAATAGAGTTTATCATATATTTTTCACTTCCTGCAATTGTATTTTCAAAAATATATCCTTTAGTTTTAGATGAAAAAATACTTGGTCTTATTCTTATGTTTATAGGCTTTATTTTATTTAACTTAACTCTTGCATACTTTATTGGAAAAATGATGAAGTTAAACAAATTGCTTCTTGCTACATTTATGATTATGTCTACTTTTGGAAATACTTCTTTTATTGGATTTTCATATATAGATGCTTTTTATGGTCAAGACTATATTGTTTACGGTTTGATTTATGATTTATTTGGTTCTTTTTTACTTTTAGTTTCTGTTGGAATGTTTATTATAACTTGGGGAAGTGGAAGAAAAAATGATACAAAATCTATATTTAAAAGTGTTTTATTATTTCCACCTAGTTTAATGTTTTTTATTACAGTAATTGCAAAAAACTTTGAAATCCCAAATTTTATAATGCTAACAAGTCAAACATTAGGAGCTACTCTTGTTCCTATTGCTATGATTGCAATAGGAATGAAATTAGAACTTAAACACATTTTTGTAAAGTTTCATATAGTCTCTATGGCTATGATATTAAAAATGGTGATAGTTCCAATAATTGTGTTAATTGGTTTTCAAGTATTTTATGGAATTGATCAAACTTGGGTAAAAGTTACAATTATTGAAGTAGCAATGCCTCCTATGACTATGGCTACAGTTTTAGCAATAAAAGGTGGATTAGATGAAAAAGTTGCTATTAACTCATTAGTTTTAGGAGTTCTTTTAAGTTTACTTACAATTACAGCTTACACAACTTACTTAGCATGATTTATTCTGCTAGGTTAATTGTAAAAACTGCTCCTGTATAATTCTTATCTTTGTATGAATAATCAGAATTTTCAACACTAATAGTGCCTTTCATATGTTTTTCTATAATAAGTTTTGTTAAAAATAGTCTTATTCCAGTATCTTCATGATTATCTTTATTTTTAGATCTTTGTTCGAAAATATTTTCTTTTAAAGAGGAATCTATACCTTTTGCATTATCTTTTATTTTTAAAGATATTATCTTATTTTTTTCTTCTAGATCAATAAATATATATCTAGTTTCACCCATTGGAATATTTAATAATAATGCATTTTTTGCATTGGTTAATAAGTTTAAAATACATTGTGTAAATTCATTTTTAAGTCCATATGTATATAAACTATTATCTAAATTTAATATGATATTAATATCATTAATACTCATATCTGTTTCTGCAATTTCTAAACTTTTCTTTATAGCTTGCGAAACATTAAAATTTTCATCCATTGTATTAACATTATAAAAATCTCGAAAATCATCAATTGTTTTAGATAGTTCTTGTGTTGTTTTAACAATCTGCCTTAATTGTGATATATTATTCTCTTTACTACCACTTTGAATTTCTAAATTAATGCATACACCACTTGCAAGTGTAGAAATAGTACTTAAAGGCTGTCTCCATTGATGAGCAATATTACCAATCATTTCGCCCATTGATGCCATTTTTGATTGGTGAAAGATGATAGCAGATTTATTTTGATCTTCTTTAATTTTATCTTCAATCTTTATTTCTAGATCTTCATTTGCTTTTATAAGCTGATTATTTAATTCCTGTAATTTTAAAACATCATCTTGTGCTTTTGAGATAGAAAGAGAGATAAAAGAGCTAATCATTGAGATAACATCTTTATCTTTTTTAGTAAAGACTGAATATTTATCATTTTCTTTTTTATTAAGTAATTGAACAACACCTAATACTTTCTTTGTAATTGGATGAACTAAGGGAACAGAGATAGTTGAGTGTGTTTTATAATTAAATTTTTTATCAAACTC
Organism: Poseidonibacter lekithochrous; assembly: GCF_018861145.1. Taxonomy (GTDB): domain Bacteria; phylum Campylobacterota; class Campylobacteria; order Campylobacterales; family Arcobacteraceae; genus Poseidonibacter; species Poseidonibacter lekithochrous_A. The sequence continues at coordinate 82,268 of NZ_JAHKQT010000038.1, read as the reverse complement.
TTTTGCACCTAAGAAATCATACTCTGATGCAGAATATATATCATCAATCATGATGATTTTCTTTGTTAAAAAAGAATCAACAGCTAAATACTTATCTTTTTTATCAAGTGGTAATTTGTATTCATTTGAAGAATGATAGAATTTATAAATATTTTCATATGATAAAGCATCATTTTGAAAAACATGAAACTTTAAAAATTCTTGCTGTTTTATATATATAGTTCCAGCTTCAGCTTTTAATAATTCTCTAGTATATTTTAATATTTCATGAAGTAAAACATCTAAATCACTTATATTAAATAAACTAACATCATAGATATGTTTTAAATCCTCTGTATCCATAATCCTCTACTTAATTAATTATTTTATTCATAGTAGCAGAAATTATTTTAAAGTATCACCTTTTTCTAATCTTTGTCCTCTTAAATAATCAACAGAACTTATAGCTTTTTTTGAAGGAGCTTGAATAGTTTTTATTTTTAAACTACCTTTTTTACAGCCAATTAATACACAATCATTTTCAATTGCTAAAATAGTACCTTCATTATTTTCTGATTCATTCTCAATAAATTCCACATCTTTTAGCTTTAAACTTGATGCTAAAAAAATCCCAGGCCAGTATGAATATGCTTTGTATTTCAAAAAAAGTTTTTTTGCAGAAGAAAAGTCCACTAAGCCATCTTCTTTTTTAATCTTTTTACAAAAACTAACTTCCGCTTCATTTTGTTTTAGTGGTTTAATATTATTAAAATTATCCAATGTTGTAATAGTTAAAGTTGCTGCAATATCAGATAGTTTATCAAAAGCTACATCAACTTCCATGTTAGGAGTAATTTTTAAATATTGTAAACCTAAAATATCTCCTGAATCTAAACCCTCTTCCATAAACATAGAAGTTACACCTGTAAAATAATCATCATTTAAAAGTGATTCTTGAATTGGACTTGCACCTCTATATTTTGGTAAAAGAGAAGCATGAAGATTTATACAAGGAGCAATATCTAAAATTTCCTTTGGTAATATTTGACCATATGCTGCTACAATTATAAAATCTGGTTTTAAATTTTTTATTTCTTCAACAGCTTGAGTATTTCCTCTTAATTTTTCTGGTTGAAAAATAGGAGTAGCTATGTTTTCATCTATACAAAACTGTTTAATATGAGGAGCTGTTAAAATTTGTTTTCTTCCAACAGGTTTATCAGGTTGAGTAAAAAGACCAATTACATCATAAGAACTTTTATTTAACTCTTTAAATATCCTAGTCGCATAATCTGGTGTTCCCATAAAAAGTATTCTTTTACTCATTAATCTTCCTTAAAATTTATTTTTCTTTTTGAAAAATTGTTCCACTATTATGATTATCATAAAGTAAATAATCATAGGCATTTTTTAAATCAAAACCTGATGTTAAGTACATCTTTTTATTTCTTTTTATTAAGAAGTTTGCAGCTTTTAATTTTGTAACAATTCCACCTGTTGCAAACTCTGAGTTTGGAGTATGCTTCATTTGTAACTCTTCTTCATCAATAGAATTAACAATTTTTAATATTTTTGCATCAGGATTTTCATGAGGGTTTGAATCATAAAAACCATCAATATCACTTAATATTGCTAACATATCTGCATTAAAAAAGTAAGCAGCATGCGCTCCTAACTGATCATTATCCCCAAATAAAAGTTCTTCATTTGCAATAACATCATTCTCATTTATAATAGGTACAATATTGTTTTGTAATAATATTTCCATTACAGCTCGTGCATTTTCAGATCTCTTTCTTGAATCAAAATCTTCAGCAACTAAAAGCATTTGAGCACATTTCATATCATGTTGAGCAAATCTTTTTTTATAATACTTCATAAGTAATGGTTGACCAATAGCAGCTAATGCTTGTCTATTTAGAATTTCTTTTCTATCTAGATTTAATACAGTATTTCCAGCTGCAACCGCACCTGAAGATACTAAAATTACTTGAAGATTTTTTTCTTCTTTTAACTTAGCTATAAAATCGACCAAATTATTTAATCTATTAATAGCTAATGTTGTATCTTCTCTTAATACAGCGCTACCAACTTTTATAACTAAACGTTTCATTTATTTTGATCTAATAAATTATAAAGTGCAAAAGTAATTGATTTTGTATTTTTTCTTGTAACTGATGAAATTGGTAATACAAAAAATGGTTTACTATTGTCAAATCTAGAATAAGTTAAATCTTGTACATAATATGGGTATTCTTTATCAAAACCAAACTCATTAGAACTAGAACATTCTAAACCAATATCAATAATAAATTGTTTAATATCTGATTCTAAATCTTCACCATAATATCCATCAATTTTACTTAATGCAATTGCATAATTTCTTCCTGATAATTCAGTTGAGAATTTTGCAACTTCTTCTTTTAAAACATTATATTGATCAATCATTGTTCTATGATTTGCCACATCAATCATAAATAAAAGAGTTTTTGTTCTTTCAATATGCTTTAAAAATTCTAAACCTAAACCTCTACCATCTGCAGCTCCATCAATAATTCCTGGAATATCTGCCATTACAAATGAGTTATAATCACCAACTTCAACAACACCTAATTTAGGAGTTAAAGTAGTAAATTCATAATTTGCAATTTCTGGATTTGCATTTGATGTAGTTGAAATCAATGTTGATTTACCAACATTTGGATATCCAACTAATCCAACATCTGCAATTAACTTAAGTTCTAATCTAATATTTTTACTAAGACCTGGAAGTCCTGGTTGAAAATATGTTGGTCTTTGATTCCTAGAATTTTTAAAGTGAACATTTCCTAGTCCACCTTTTCCACCTTCTAAAATCTTTACCTTTTCACCTTCTGTTACTAAATCAAATAGAATATCACCTGTATCATCATCTATAACTTGAGTTCCAGGTGGAACAACTAATACTAAAGGTTCAGCAGACTTTCCAGTCATTCTAGAACCCATTCCTTGTTTTCCAGGCTCAGCTTTAAATACTTTTCTACCCTTATAGTTTGATAATGTATCAGTGTTAGAATCTACAACAAAGTAAACATCTCCACCTTTTCCACCATCACCACCATCTGGTCCACCTTTTACAACAAACTTCTCTCTTCTAAAAGAGGCACAACCTTGTCCACCTTTTCCTGATGAAACATTAAATCTAGCATTATCTATAAACATTTTAACCTCACTTTTGTGAAAAATAAAAAATCAACACTATATTAACTTTTTATTTTCCATTTTGTATAAAAAAAAAGGGTGCCAGCATATGCTAACACCCTACTTAAAAACTCAAAAAAATTCAGAATTACGAAGCGTAAACTGAAACTTTCTTTCTTTTTTTATCTTTAACTTCGAATTTAACAACACCGTCAATTAAAGCATAAATTGTATGATCTTTTCCGATACCAACATTTTGTCCAACATGAACTTTAGTACCTCTTTGTCTAATAATAATATTACCAGATCTTACAACTTCACCACCATATTTTTTCACACCAAGTCTTTTTCCAGCTGAATCTCTATTATTCTGTGTACTTCCTTGACCTTTCTTATGTGCCATAGTTTATCTCCTTAACTTGATTGTGCTTACGCAGCGATTTTAGTAATTCTAATTTTAGTGAAGCTTTTTCTAAAACCTCTTTTTAACTTAGAATCTTTTCTTCTTCTTTTTTTGTAAATAATAACTTTTTTATCTCTATTTACACCTGTACCATCTAATACTACTTCTGCTTCAACTTTAGCATTTGATACAGCATCACCTGTAACTAATTCACCGTTGTTTACAGCTAATACATCAGTAATTTCTAATGTTTCTTTTGCAGCTTTACCAGTATAATCAATGTCTAAGATATCACCTTCAGAAACTTTATACTGTTTTCCACCACATTTGATAATTGCGTACATTTTTATTCCTCTAAATTAACTTCTCTTGTGTTAACTTCATTTTATTAATGCTAACTTTATTTTGAACGTGAATAGTATCTAAAGTTAGTTTAAACTTTCTTTAAGACAATTATCTTTTATCTATAATCTGCAGCAAGTGCAACACAGTCAATCATTATAAGTGAATTTTGTGGTAATCCATTTGTTGAAATTGTACTTCTTGCTGGCTTATGTTCTCCAAAAGCCTCTGCAAATAATACATTTACAATTCCAAAATCATCAATATTTTCTAAATATACTGATACTTTTATAACTTGTTCCATTCCACTATCTGCGTCTTCTAATAATGTTCTTAAGTTTGATAATACTTGTCTAGTTTGAACTTTAATATCTCGTTCAACCATTGTACCATCAAGTGTTATTGGAACTTGTGCTGATGTATAAACTAACCCATTATTTTTAACTGCAGGAGAATATGGGCCTATTGCTGCTGGTAAATTATCACTTTGTACTAATTTCATATCTTTTCCTCTTATATTTTAGATAACTTTTTTAGTATTCTACAAAAAAGAATCTAGAATAGAAATTAATTCTATATATTAGTTATAAATTATAAATTATAACTAACTAGTTTACCCTGTTTTAACTGATAAATATTATCTTTGATTTTTCGTATTAAATTTGCTTTTTCTCTAAAATCATAACTTTTATCATAAGAGATAGCTGTTAATTTATTTGAATAGAATTTATATAAAAGTGTAAGTAGTTCTTGATTTAATCTTTCATCATCATAATTTTCTAACTTTTCATTTAATGTAATTGAATTTAATGAAATATTACTAATATCATTTAATACTAAATCAAACTCATTTTTATGTGCTTCAAACATTGAAGCATCTACTATATCCAAAACAGAATCTAATCTTGATGGTTTTTCTAAAATAGATTTTATTATACATAGTTCTGCTATATCTATTTTTGTTAAGTTAGAATCAATAGGTCTATGACTTACATCATTATTTACACTTACTCTATTTTCTCTAATATTTAATTTTTGTGCGATATATCTTTTATACTCATCTTGATTAAGAGGACTTAATGATTTTAAGTAATCATTTGCTTCAGTTAAAGCTTTTTGTTTTTGTGATGGGTTATTAATTTCATATTTATCAATAATATAATCAATACTATAAGGGATAAAAGCTTGTGGACTTGAAAAGATTTGATTTAACTCTTCTATTTTACCTTCTTTTACCATATCAGCAGGATCCACGCCTTCACCAAAAATTACAACTCCACCTTCAAATTCACCTTGACTTAACATAACGGAAGCTTTAAAAGCAGCTGTAAGTCCTGCTTTATCTCCATCATATGCTAAAATTATTTTAGGTTCGCCTCTTCTTACTAGTGGTAAGTGGTCTTTAGTAAGTGCAGTTCCTAGTGTTGCTACTGCTGTGTTAAAACCAGCTTGATGAAGCATAATTACATCTAAGTAACCTTCACATACAATTAATTGGTTCTTTTTATAAATGTGTTCTTTTGCTAAATGATATCCATAAAGTAAACGTGATTTATTAAAGACTTTTGTTTGTGGTGAGTTTACATACTTCGCATTATGTCCTGTAATTGTTCGTCCACCAAAACCAACCATTTTCCCATTTATTCCATAAATAGGAAAAGTAATTCTTTCAATAAACCTTGAATATAAACCATTTGTTCCCGTATCAATTACACCCAAATCAATTGCATCGGTTAAATTATAATGATTGGACTTTAAAAAATTAATAGTGTCACCTGACGTGGGAGCATAACCTATTTCAAATTTTTCAATTGAGAATTCTGAGATTCCTCTTGAATTTATATATTTTTTAGCAGTATTATTATTTACAAATAGCTTTTGATAAAATTTATTTACATCTTCTAATATTCTTATATCTTGTTGTTTCGTATTTACATTATCATATTCTAAATTTACATTATTCATCGAAGCTAATTTTTCAATGGCTTCAGGATAAGATAGTTTTTCATATTCCATTACAAATTTAATAGAATCACCACCTACTCCACACCCAAAGCAGTGATATATTTGTTTTGCAGGACTTACTACAAATGAAGGAGTTGTCTCTCCATGAAATGGACAACATGCTTTAAAGTTTGCACCTGATTTCTTTACTTCAATAAACTGCGAAATTACATCAACAATATCAAGGTTGTTTTTCAAATTTTCAATGGACTCTTTTTTAATCATTTGCGATTATAGCACTTTATTTTTTTATATGTACTTTTATGATAAAGTGCTTATCTATTCAAAGATATAAATAAGGCATAAAGTGGATAATATAGTTTTAGAATATAGAGACCCATTGTTCGGTGTAATAATACTAGTTGCACTTGTATTTATAATTTCATTTCTTGCATACTCTTATGGAATTTACAGAGAAAGAATTGCTAGAAAAGATTATAGAAAGTTATCTCGTAGATTTGAATTAGGGAAACTTAAAGAAGACGATTATGTTCACTTATATAAGACATACAACTTACCCTTTGATTCAATACTATTATTAGCTTCTACATTTTTACATAAAGGTGATTACAATAAAGCTATAAACGTTTATTTAACACTACTTGAACATGTAAATGATAGAGTTAAAAAAGAAGAACTTTTACAACTACTTGGAACTACTTATTTTAAAGGTGGTTTTTTACAAAGATCAAAAGATGTATTTTTACGAATATTAAAATTTTCTCCAAGAAATAAAGAAACATTAACATATTTACTTCTAATTTATGAAAAATTAAAAGATTACAAAAAAGCAAAAGAAATTACAACTTGCTTAGAAGAACTTAATAAAAATGTTACAAAAGATCAAACATATTTAGATGCACTTATTATATTAAACGACCCTTTATATTCATATGATAAAAGAATAGAACTTTTACATAAAATATATAAAAAAGATAAAAATATTCAAAGACTATTTGTACAATTTTTATTGCAATTTAACAAAGAATATTTTTGGAATCACGTTGAAGAGTTTGATGCAAAATCTTTTATTGATTTGATGTGGTATCTAAATATTGATGATATTGATTTTAAAAAAGTTTCAAATAATGAATTTTTAGTTGAATTATATAATGCAAAAGGTTATTTAGATACAATAGATCATAGTCAAGATTTCATTTTTAATATTTTAATATTACTTCATAAATATTCAAAAGAAGTAACTGCAACATTAGATTTTGAGTTTATTTGTAGTTCATGTAAACATACTCATCCAATTTATGATAATAGATGCCCTCATTGTCATAATATTTTGACATTTAATGTAAATCATACATTAAGTAAATCTTTAGACCAAGCAATACAATCATTACAATAATAAAATAAATGAAAGATGTGATATAATCTTCACTTTATTATTAAAAAAACAATAAAAAATTTAAGGAAAGTAGGACAATGAGCGATTATTCGAAATTAGAAAAGTGTTTGGGTTATCAGTTTAAAGATAAAAATCTGATAATCGAAGCACTTACACACAAAAGTTATAAAAAACCATATAATAATGAAAGATTAGAATTTCTAGGAGATGCTGTCTTAAACTTGATTGTTGGAGAGTTTTTATTTTTAAAATTTCCAAAATCAAATGAAGGAGAACTATCTAAAATAAGAGCTTCTTTAGTAAATGAAACTGGATTTACAAGACTTGCAAATCATATTAAATTAGGTGAATATATTTTTATCTCAAGTGCGGAAGAGAGAAATAAAGGAAGAACAAAAGCTTCTATTCTTTCAGATGCTTTTGAAGCAATTATGGGTGCAGTTTATTTAGAATCTGGATTAGAAGCTTTAAAACCAATTATTCTTGAATTATTAGATGAATCATACGATAAAATTAATCTAGATGTTTTATTCTCAGATTACAAAACAGCTTTACAAGAAATAACTCAAGCTAGATTTGGTTCCATTCCTGAATATAGAATTGAAGCTTCTTTTGGTCCTGACCATAAGAAAGAGTTTGAAGTTTCTATTTGGATTGATGATGAAACTTATGGAAAAGCAAAAGGTAAAAGTAAAAAACTTGCACAACAAGCAGTTGCAAAAATTGCTATTGATATTTTAAAAGGTAATGAAAAATGAATACATTTGGGCATAGATTTAGATTCACAACTTTTGGAGAAAGTCACGGAAAAGCACTTGGTTGTATCGTAGATGGAGTTCCAGCTGGAATAAAAATCGATGAAGAATTTATTCAAAACGAAATGGATAGAAGAAAACCAGGTAAAAACAAATATGCGACTGCTAGAAAAGAAGGTGATAAAGTAGAAATACTTTCAGGTGTGTTTGAAGGAATTACAACTGGAACATCTATTTCAATGATAATCTTTAATGAAAATCAAAAATCTAAAGATTATACAAATGTTAAAGATTTATTTAGACCAGGTCATGCAGATTTTACATACTTTAATAAATATGGAACAAGAGACTACAGAGGTGGAGGAAGATCAAGTGCTAGAGAAACAGCAGCACGTGTTGCTGCAGGTGCAATTGCTAAGTTAATGCTTCAAGAAATTGGAGTTGAAGTTCAAAGTGGGATTTGTGAAATTGATGGAGTTAAAGCAGTAAATTATGATTTTTCAAAAGTAAGTGAATCTGAAATATTCTCTTTAGACTTAAATGTAGAACAAGCTCAAAAAGATGCAATTTTAAGTGCAAAAAATTCACATAATAGTGTTGGTGGAGTAGCTTTAATAAATGTTAAGAATGCACCAATTGGTTTGGGTGAACCACTTTATTTTAAACTTGATTCACAAATTGCAAATGCAATGATGAGCATAAATGCGGTTAAAGCTGTTGAAATTGGTGATGGAACACTATCCTCAAAAGTAAGAGGTTATGATAATAATGACCAAATAAGAAAAAATGGCTTTAAAACAAATCATAGTGGTGGAATTCTAGGTGGAATTTCAAATGGAGATGATATAAATATCAAAGTATATTTTAAATCAACTCCATCAATTTTTATAAAACAAGAAACTGTTGATATTAATAATAATGAAGTAGATTGTGAGTTAAAAGGTAGACATGATCCTTGTGTTGCTGTTCGTGGTTCTGTTGTTGCTGAGTCTATGATGGCTTTAGTATTAGCTGATATGGCACTTTTAAATATGTCTTCTAAAATTGAAAATGTAAAAAAAGTTTATTCTAAATAAATTTAACTTAAAGCAATTCTTCTATTAGAATTGCTTTTTTATTCTACTTTTTCTTATACTTCTTATCTAAAAATGGTCCAATAACATTAAAATACAAAAATGCAAGTACTGATATTACAAAAACTGACGATATAACAATTTCAATAGTATTCATTTCCATTACAATTCTCTTTTCAATTCTTCTAATCTTGCAATTCTATCTTCAGTTGTAGGATGTGTTCTAAACAATCCTCCAAAAGTGGATTTTAATCCGGAGAAAGGATTAATGATAAACATATGTGCAGTTTGTTCTGTAGCATTATGTATTTGATGTCCACCTCTTGCATAGTTTTCCAACTTTGACAATGCACTTTGTAAACCACTAGCATCTCCTGTCATTCTAGCAGCTCCTTCATCAGCCATATATTCTCTACTTCGACTAACAGTCATTTGTATAATTGAAGCAGCTAGAGGCAAAAGTATTGCCATTAAAATCATCATAATAGGATTTGAATTTTGTCTATTACCTCCAAACATTGCTCCAAACTGCATCATATTTGCAATCATGGCAATTGCTCCTGCAAATACAGCTGCAATTGTTCCAACTAAAATATCATAATGTTTTACATGTGATAATTCATGAGCAATAACACCTTCTAGCTCTTTTTCATTTAACATTTCATATAAACCCATAGTAACAGCAACTACTGCATTTTCATGGTTTCTTCCCGTTGCAAATGCATTTGGCGTATGATCTGGAATTAAATAAACTTTAGGCATTGGTAGCCCTGCTTTTTTAACTAATTTTTGAGTAATTTGATAAACAGGATGTCTCTTATCTTCAAGTGGAGTAGCATTATAATGTTTTAAAACTTGAGTATCTGAATAATAATATGCATAAAAGTTCATTCCACCTGCTAATAAAAATGCTATTAGCATTCCTGTAGTTCCTCCAAATGAGAAACCAATAAAAACAAATAATACAGTTAGTGAAGTTAATAAAAATACAGTTTTTGCTTGTTCCATAATATTCCTTTTTATTTATATATTTACAATTGTAATAAAGAAAAGTTAATAAATATTAAACTAAATTCTATTTAAAATTGATTCTTCTTTATATAATACTTTAGCACTTGGAGTTTGTTTTGATGTTGTTTCTAAATGAACATCTTGATCATCAAAGAAAATATCAGCACCAAATGCTTTTACAACTTCATATTTATCCACACCACCTAGGAAAAAAGCTTCATCTAGTCGTACATTCCAATCAGACAAAGTTCTTATAACTCTTTCATGAGCAGGTGAGTTCCTAGCTGTTATAAGTGCTGTTCTAATTGGAGTTTGCTCTTGTGGATATTTAGCTTGGATGTTTGAAATTACTCTTAGTAATTGTGCAAAGGGTCCATCTTTCATTGCATTAGAAACATTCTTTTTTTCATGTTCTAAAAATGCTTCTAATCCTTGAGTTTTATAAATAACTTCCGATTCTTCAGAAAATAAAACAGCATCACCATCAAAGGCAATTTTTACTTGATTTGAAAATTCATTATTTATATTTTCATAAGGTAAAATTCTAGCAGATGCAATTCCTTCATTTATTGCATTTTGAACATCTTCTTCATTTGCAGATAAAAATAAATCAACTTTAAAGGGTTTTAAATATTTTGCGATATCATTTCCACCAGTCCAAGCTGAACGTTGAATATCCAAATTATATTTCTGAATTGACTTTGTAATTCGTAATGAAGTTGCTGAATTATTTCTTGACATAATAATTACTTCAACTTGTTTATCTTCTGGAAAATCTTCATTAATCTTTAATAAATTATTTACAAGTCTGAAACCAGTTCCTTGTGCAATTTGAATGTCTTCATTTTCAATTTGATATTTATAGTAATCATCTAAACCTTTTTCTTCAAATATTTTATTCTCTTCTTCTAAATTAAATAGTGCTCTAGAAGAAATTGCAATAACTAGTTTTTTATTTAAATCATATCCCACGTTTAATAACCTTAAATTTTTTTTATTATACAAATATTAAACTATAAACTATATTTTTTTTAAAGAAAAAATTATTATAATAAATTTTAAAATAATCTTAATTCTTTTATTAAAGCATATTTTAATTATTTATTTTACAAATACTCGATTTAAACAAATACAAAACTATTATTTGTAAATAATAAAATAATTATTAACTATTTTAATAAAAACTTGTAAATATTACACACTACTATTGATTATTTACAATAGCCAATAGCTTTTATTATATAAAAAGGATTATTTCTTTAAAATGATTAGTATTAAGTATAAAGAGAACTAATATGAAAAAACTGTACATTGTAAGACACACACATAAAGCGCAAGTGAAATCAGGGCAAGATGATTATGATAGAGAATTAAGTCAAGAAGGTTTAGATGAAGCAAAACAAATTGCTCAAAAACTTAGTAGCAAATCTATTAAAACAGATTTAATTGTTTCAAGTCCAGCAGTAAGAACAAGACAAACAGCAGAAGTATTTGCAGATATATTGAACTATGATAAGTCAATTATGTATAATGAAGTTTTATATTTAGCTTTTGTTAATGAACTTATAGAAACAATCTCTTATACATTTGATACAGTTGATACTATGATTTTAATTGGTCATAATCCTTCTTTAACCGCTTTAGCAATTACATTAATAGACTTTAAAGAGAAATTTGAAGTTGGGGGAGTTATGGAAATAGAATTTGACTGTAATTCATGGATTGATATAGGAAAAGAAAATGCAAAATTAGTTTCATATATTTTACCTGATAAATAAAAGTAATGCATAATTTACTTTTATTTATACTTTTTTACTTACCTAAACAAAACTCTCCAAACATAACATCTAACATTTGATCATTATCATAAGGTCTTGTAATATTTGAAATATTTTCTACAGCTTCAGTTATATGATGCGCAAAAAACTCTAATTCTCCACTATCCAAAGGCTGAATAGATTGTCTTATATGAAAGAGCGTTTCTTCTACTGAAATTACTTGTCTTTTAGAAATTAATGTCATTTCATCACTATGCGTATTTGAATCTAAAATTATTTCTATATTTTTAATAAGTGGATTAATATCTTCTTTTGTTGATAATTGAGTAAATTCATTTTTTAGTGGGGTATCAAACTTACTTTCTAAATCAGATTTATTAATTACTTTTATAATTTCTTTACTTTTATTTTCATTTAAAAGTTCAAGTATCTTTTCATCTTCGTTATCACAAACTTTACTGTTATCAAATAATGCAATAACAATATCAGCTTCAGAAATAGCTTCTATCGATTTTTCAATACCAATTTGCTCGATTACATCAGAAGCATTTCTAATACCTGCTGTGTCTACTATTTTGATTATATGAGTTCCAATTTTAACTGATTCTTCAATTGTATCTCTAGTAGTTCCTGCAATATCTGAGATAATTGCTCTATCATAATTTAAAAGCTTATTAAGTAATGACGACTTCCCAACATTTGGTTTTCCAATAATTGCTACTTTAAAGCCTTCAATCATCCCTTCTCGTCTTTTACTAGCATCTAAAGTATTAGATAATTTAACAATTATCTTATCCATCTTAGTTTTTATTTGTTCAAAAATATCAGATGGTAAATCATCCTCTGCATAATCAATTGAAACTTCTGTATAAGCTAACATAAATAGTAAATCTTCTCTAATATCATTTACAAAAGAAGTTAATTCACCTTTTAATTGTCTTGCTAATAATTTAACAGCATCTTCACTTCTAGCTTCAATAATTTTTGAAATTGCTTCAGCTTTTGATAAATCAATCTTATTATTTAAAAATGCTCTTTTAGAAAACTCACCAGGGTTTGCTAATCGAGCACCTCTTTTTAAAGCTTCATTTACAATCATATTAGCAATAGCAACACCACCATGACATTGAAACTCTACTACATCTTCCCCTGTAAAAGAAAATGGTGCTTTAAAGTAAATTATTAAAGCTTCATCAATCATTTCATCTTCAATACTATATAAAGAAGTTAAGGTTGCAAGTCTAGGTTGAAATTGTGGTTTTTTTGTGATTTTAGAGGCAATATCAAGAGATGATGCTCCTGATAATCTAACTATAGAAATTGAACCTATACCATTTGCAGTTGCAATGGCTACAATTGTACTATCATCAAACAATTTATTGTTCTTTACTTTTGTACTCATTTACAAGTACATATTTGTCGCCTCTAACATTTGTTTTTACAGCAACATATTTATTTGGGAACTCTTCTCTTAATTTTTTAAGAGCAATATGAACTAAAATACCATCTAAAGGTTTAGTTTTAAAAGTACCTTTTTCTTTTATTACCTCAATAACTGGTTCTAAATATGCATAAATAGAAGCTTCTTGATTCTTTAAAAATTCTGCAACTTCTAATCTTAACATTAATCCATATTTTTCATTAATCCAATTAAATAAGATATAAGATAAAGCTTTATATCTATAACCTTCTTTTCCAATTAATAAAGCACAATCTTCACCTGTAAATTCTACATATAATGTTTCTTCATCATAGAAATCTATTTTTATATTATCAATTTCATAACAAGTATCTTTAAATAATAAATTTATAGAAGCACTTACTTCTTCTATAATATATTCTTTATCTTTTTTTACAACAAGAGTTGAAATCTCAGATTGAGATTTATCTTCATTGTAAAAATTATCAAAAATTTTATCTTTAGAATTGTCTTTTGGTACTTCATTTAGGATAGGTTCTTCTTTAGCTTCAGTTCTTTTCTTTGCTAATTCATCACTTTTATTTGAATCATTGATTCTTTTAGAAACATCATCAATTTGTATATCTTTTTTTCTAAATGTTTGAGTTTCAGATGTTTTTTCGTATTTTTTACAATTATCTTTAAAACATGCTTCAATTATTGCAGTTTTTTTTCCAAAGCCAAGGAATCCTTTACTTGGCTGTTGGATTACATTAATATCTAACTCTGTGATTGAACACTCAAAGTCAGCTGCTGCTATTTCATAAACTTCTTCTAAACATTTAGCTTCAAATTTTTTCATTGTAACTTCCTATTATTTTTCAGCTCTTTTTCTTTCAAATATTTTATTAATATAATACTGTTGAGAAATTGTAAATACGTTATTCACGAACCAATATAATGTAAGTCCTGCAGGGAACCATAAGAAGAAGAACGTGAAAATAACCGGTAACATTTGGAATATTTTCTTTTGCATTTCATCTTGCATTGTATTTGGTGTAATTTTTTGTTGTAAGAACATTGATGCACCCATTAAAATAGGTAAAACAAAATATGGATCCATTTCAGCTAAATCATGTACCCACCAAATCCACTCAGCACCTTTTAATTCAATTGAATTTAAAAGAACTCGATAAATTGCAAAGAATACAGGAATTTGTAAAACTAATGGCAAACATCCACCCATTGGGTTAGCACCATGTTTTTTATATAATTCCATCATATGCATAGATTGTTTTTGTTTATCATCTTTATATTTAGCTTGGATATCTTTCATTTTTGGCGCTAAATCTTTTAACTTCTGCATAGATACCATACCTTTGTATGATAAAGGATAAAGTACTAATTTAATTAAGATAGTTAAAGCAACAATAGTCCAACCCCAGTTTCCAATATAACTTTGTAAGAATTGTAAAAGTAAGAACATTGGTTTTGCAATAAATGTAAACCAACCATAATCAATAACATGAGTTAATTCTTTATTTAAAGCAGCTAAATCTTTAAAGTTTTTAGGTCCTGCGTATCCTGAGAATGTAATATTATCTTTTCCATGAATAAATGCTTGCGAATTTGAATCTGCATCTGGCATTAATGAAATTGCTAAAGTTTTTTCAAAATTGTAAACAACAGTTGCATAATATCTATCAAAATTTGAAATAAATCTAATTCCATTTAAGTTCTCAATTTTATCTAAATCACCATCTTCAATAGTATTTAATGTACCATCTGCTAATTGAGCCATTTGCCCATGAACTGCATACATATCAGCTAAAACATTTGGTCTAAATCCGTTTGTAATAAAGAAATTTTTATTATTTGTAGTTGAAGTATTTAAATCATAATGTCCATCAGGATAAATTGTAAACTTCTTAGTTAAAACTGTCTCATCTAAATTTTGTGTAATTACTAATTCTTGTTTTGAAGAACTTGCGTTTAATGTAGCCGCACTTGAAGTAGCTGAAACTTTAAATGCTTTTTCATTTATATTTCTATCTTCAAATCTAACTTCTAAAGGTCTTAATTGATTAGCTTCAAAAAGTTTTATTTTATTTCCATCTTCATCTTTGTACTTAGCTTCAAGTAAAGTAACTTGAGCGATTCTACCAAGACTATCAATTTCAATAATATTTTTAGCTGTTGTAATAACAGAAATGATTTCTGATGAGGCAACTGCTTTTGATGATAAGGCTTCAACAGATTTTGACATATCTATTGGATTACCAGAGGCATCTGTTGCTACCATATTAACTTCAGGTGTTGCTTTTTGTTGTGTAGTTTGCTCTTGTTTAACTTGAGCAGCTTTTGCTTCTTGCTGTGGTTTTAATACTAAAAACTCATAAGCTATGAAAAATACAAAAACAACTACTGTCATTATCAACATTCGTTTTTGCATACCATTATCTTTATTCATACTATTCATTCTCCTGTTTCCATTCCCGGTTTTTAACTACAAAATATTTATTTTTTTCTATTGGAATATACCAATATTTGATTTTGATTTTTTCAAAATTTTGATTTTGTAGTTTTTTTAACTTTATAACTGGATAGTCAATACCTCCAGCGAAAAGTTGGTTACATTTTAATACGCGTGATATTGTAAAGTAAATCGCCTTAAAAAATGTATTATTATCTAGTTGCCATAGGGCATATTGCGAACATGTTGGATAATATCTACACGATCCGTATGAAAAAACACTTAAATACCTTTGATAAAACCTAACTAAGTATTTAAAAATTGTTTTCATTGCAATAATTCAAGTCGTTTAAGTGCAAAATCAAAATCTTTTTTTAGCTGCAAAAAGCTTTTATCATGTATGTTATTTTTAACAACAAAAATATATTTACCTGATTTTATTTGATTTTCGTAAGTAGCAAATAAAGCTCTCATTCTGCGTCTAGCTTTATTTCTTAAAACTGCATTTCCAACTTTTTTGGAAGTTACAAATCCAGCTTTTAATGTGTCGTTAGAACCAAAAAAAGCGATAAAAGATGACGTATGCCATCTTTTATCGCTTTTATATAGTTTGTTAAAATCTTTAGAACTATTAAGTCGATGTCGCTTATTTAAACAGCTAATCTTTTTCTACCTTTAGCTCTTCTAGCTTTAATAACTTTTCTACCGTTTTTAGTAGCCATTCTGATTCTGAAACCATGCGTTCTCTTTCTTGGAGTGTTATGCGGTTGGTATGTTCTTTTCATGATTGTTATTCCTCTGTATTCACTAATTAAGTTGGGGATTATAGTTAAACAAAGCTTAAATATTCTTTAGTTTTAAGCTTTTGTTTATTTATTTTATAATTTTACAACTACCTCATCATTCACTACATCAAACTCTATTTTAGAACCTTCTGAAACTTTATCTTCTAAAATTAGGTCAGCAAGTCTATCTTCAACTATTTCATAAATTGCTCTTTTTAAAGGTCTTGCACCATATACTGGATCAAACCCTGCGCGAGCTATATAATCTTTTGCATTTTGTGTTAAAGAGATACTTATATCTTTTTCTTCTAATTTTACTTTAATACTATTAAACATAATATCAACGATTTTAGTAATTGCTTCAAGATTTAGTTGTTCAAAAATCACTATATCATCAAGTCTATTTAAAAATTCTGGTTTAAAATAAGCTTTTAAATCATTTAAAACTTCTGTTCTTCTTTCATTTTTATCACTGATTTCTATAATCTTAGCACTACCTATATTTGATGTTAAAATAATAATAGTATTTTTAAAATCAATTGTAACACCTTTATTGTCTGTTAATCTTCCATCATCTAAAACTTGTAAAAGAATATTAAACACATCAGGATGCGCTTTTTCAATCTCATCAAAAAGAATTACTGAATAAGGTTTTCTTCTAACTGCTTCAGTTAACTGTCCACCCTCATCATATCCTACATATCCAGGAGCTGCACCAATTAATCTACTTACTGCATGTTTTTCCATATATTCACTCATATCAAATCTTATTAGTGATTTTGGATCATCAAATAAGAATTTTGCAAGTGTTTTTGCAGCTTCTGTTTTACCAACACCTGTTGGTCCTAGGAACATAAACGAACCAATAGGTTTAGAGTCTTCACTTAATCCTGCTTTATTTCTTTTAATTGCTCTAGAAATTGCTTTAAGTGCTTCATCTTGTCCCACTACATCTTCTTTTAATACAGATTCAACTTTTAGTATTTTTTCTTTTTCTGAATCCATCATTTTATTTACTGGAATTCCTGTCCATCTAGAAACAATATTTGCAATTGCATCTTCATCTACAGAGTTTCTCAAAAGTGTACCCTGCTCTTGCATTCTATTCCACTTAGCTTCATTTTCTTTAATCTTTTCTTCTAAGCTTGGTATTTCACCATATTCAATAGAAGCTGCTTCTTCAAATTTTGATTCTCTTTTAGCTCGTTCTGCTTTTGTTTTAAGCTCTTCAATTTTTGCTTTTAAAGTACTTGCTGCGTTAAAAGTCTCTTTTTCATTTTGGAATCTAGTTTCTAAGTTTTGTTTCTCTTCACTTAAATTCGCAAGCTCTTTTTCTATCTCTTCTAATCTTTGATTATTTTTTTTAGATTTTTCCATCTTAAGAGCTTCTTTTTCAACATTAATAGTTTGGATCTGTCTTTTTAATGTTGAAAGAACAGTTGGTTCTGATTCTATTTGCATCTTAAGTTCTGCTGCTGCTTCATCTATTAAGTCAATAGCTTTATCAGGTAAGAATCTATCTGATATATATCTGTCCGATAATTTTGCTGCTGCTATTAGTGCGGAATCATTAATAGTTACATTATGGTGTGTTTCTAATTTTTCTTTTATACCTCTTAATATTTGAAGAGCTTCATTTACACTCGGTTCATCTACATTAACAGGCTGAAATCTTCTTTGCATTGCTGTATCTTTTTCAAAATACTTTCTATACTCTTTAAGTGTTGTTGCACCAATAGTGTGTAACTCACCACGTGCTAGACTTGGTTTTAAAATATTTGCTGCATCCATAGAACCTTCAGAAGCCCCTGCACCTATTATTGTATGAATTTCATCAATAAATAAAATTATATTTCCATCTTTTTTTACTTCATCTATTACAGATTTCAATCTATCTTCAAATTCACCTCTATATTTTGCACCTGCTATTAATGCACTCATATCAAGTGTAATTACTTTTTTATTCATTAATGAAGTTGGTACTTCTTTATTTACAATTCTTTGAGCAAGTCCTTCAGCAATTGCTGTTTTACCAGTACCTGGTTCTCCTAATAAAATTGGATTATTTTTTGTCTTTCTTATTAGAATTTGCATCATTCTATTGATTTGTTCATCACGTCCTATTACTGGATCTAATTCTCCATCAATAGCCATTTTATTTAAATCAATTCCATATTTCCCTAAAGCTTCTAAGTTTTCATCAGCACTAGCAGAATCAATAGTACTTCCTGCTCTCATAGCTTCAAGTTCTTTTGCTGCTTCTCTTAAATCTATATACTTTCCTAAAACTTCTTTTAACTCTGGTGTATCAAAGTTCGCAATAAGCCATGAATCAATTGCTATAAACTTATCACCAAGTTTTGCTGCTTGTCCTTGTGCTTTTTCTAAACTTTGAGCTAGATTTCTTGATATTTTAATATTTTCTTTAGTTACAGATGAAACCACAGGTAACTTTTGCGCATATGATTTTGCTTCTAAAACTATAGCGGCTTTGTCTATATTCATTTTATTTAATAATTGGTTTAAAACCGAATTTGTATTTGTTAATAAAGCCCATAAAAGATGTATAACTTCTACTTCTTGATTCTTATTATGTAATGATAATGCAACACCTGAATCAATTGTCTCAGATAATTGGTTTGTTAGTTTTTCAAAAATTTTATTCATTTAGCACTCCTTATGTTTAACTGCTAATAAAATTATAGCACCTTGAGTGTATGTTTGTCAAGTGTTTTTTATATAAATTCAAATGTTATAATAAAAAAAAGTAAAAGGCATTATATGTTATGTGGAATTGATGAAGCAGGAAGAGGTCCAATAGCGGGTCCTTTAGTTGTAGCTGGTGTAGTAATTAACAAGGAAATAAAAGGGTTAAATGACTCAAAAATTTTAAGTGAAAAAAAAAGAGAAGCTCTATTTCCTTTAATTATTGAAAATTCTTTTTATCATATTGTATTTACAGATGCTAAAACTATAGATGAAAAAGGTTTAAGTGCATGTTTAAAAAACTCCATTACAGAAATTATGTTTAATCTTAAAAAAAATGCCAATGAATTTTTAATGGACGGAAACACTTCTTTTGGAATACAAACATTACAACATAAGATAAAAGCAGATGCAACAGTTGCTGAAGTAAGTGCCGCTTCTATACTGGCAAAAGTAAGTAGAGATAGATATATGTGTGAAATATCAGAGAATTATCCTTTATATAATTTCCATAAACATAAAGGTTATGGAACAAAAGCTCATGTTGAACTTATAAAAGAGCATGGAAGATGTGATGAGCATAGATATACTTTCAGATTAAAAGCTTTAGATGAAGATATTCAAGGTATACAAAAAAGTTTATTCTAGTATATCTTCAACATCTTTAGGTAATATAATCTTAAAGCAAGCACCCCGTGATTCTTCATTTAGGTATTTAAAACTTACATTTTCAACTTCAATTTTACCATGTAAATGTTTAGTGATAATTTCATGACTCATATATAAGCCTATTCCTGTTCCTTGTGATTTATGTTTTGTTGTAAAATAAGGCTCAAATATTTTTAATAAATTTTCTTCTTTAATACCTCTTGCATTATCTTTAATAGAAATAATACAAGATTTACCTTCCTTATAAATATCTATTATGATACATTTCTTTTTATTATCAAAAGTACTTAAAGCATCTACACTATTACTAATAATATTTAGTATACATTGAAGTAATTCATTTTCATAACTATTAATAATACAATCATCAATATTTAACACTAAATCTATTTCTTCATTATCAAATTGAGTTTTATAAAAATATGTTGAGTTCTCAATAACTTTTTTGATATTAACATTTGTCTTAATTTTATCTTTATTTAAAAAACCTCTAAAATCATCTATAGTTTGAGATAAATACATTCCACTTCTTATAATCCTATCCATAGAATAATCTATATCTTCATTCGTAAGGGTATTTAGCTCTTTTGTAATTTTTAAACCACTTGCTACTGTAGTAATAACCGATAATGGTTGACGCCATTGATGTGCAATATTCTCTAACATTTCACCCATTGCAGCTTGTCTAGATTGTTGAATAAATAAATCTTTTTGTTTAAATACTTCTAATTCTAATATTTTACGATCATTTATATCTTGATGAATTCCTACTATTAAAGAAGGCTTTCCATTCTCATCCCGAGATACGATTTTTCCATTACTATATATCCACTTATAACTGCCATCTTTACAGCGCATTCTAAATTCACATTGATATTGGTTCTTTTCATCTTTATCATGCTTTTCCAAGGCTTTATCTAATTTTATAATATCTTCTTTATGAACAAAACTAAAGAAATCTAAGCCTTCTTCTATCTCTTCTTTTGAATAGCCCAAAATCAAAGCCCAAATATCATTAATCTCATTTTTATTTGTATTAGAATGCCAACTCCATACTCCTAAATTAGCACTTGTAATTGTAAGTTTTAAAAGTTTTTCAGCTTCTTTTCTTTTTTTTATTTCGCTACTTAGTTTTTTATTTATTAAAAGTATTATAGATATAATTAAGATTGAGAAAAAGAGAATACCCAGCATTGAAGTAAAATAATTCTTTTCAAACTTAATAGAAAGCCATTTATTTAAAATTTCTTGTTTTTCTTCTTTCGGAATTGACAATATAGCTTTTTCGAATATAGATTTTAATAAAGGTTCATCATTTCTACTTGCAATTCCTAACTCCCACTTTTCATCAAATTTTCCTGCAATTTTTAGTTTTCCTAAAAATTCTTTTTGTATTTGGTATCCTAATGTATATAAAGTACCTATAAATCCAAAATATTCACCTTTTACTAGTTTTTCAAGCCCTACTTCCATATTATCTACATATATTAGATTTATTTTGGGATATTTTTCTTTAATAATTTCTGCATAAGCATAATCTTTTACAATACCTATATTTTTATTATTTAAAGATGTAATATCCCTTATAAATAATTCATCTATTTGTGTACTTACAACTAAAGGAATATCAAAATAGGGTTTTGTAAAATCTAAGTAAACTTCTCGTGAAGGTATTTTCATTATTAAAGAAAAAATATCACATTTTCTTTGTTTTCCATATTCTAAAGATTGACTCCAAGTATTTGTTTTTACTAATTTTATTTCTGTTTGAATGTTTTTTTCTAAAAGTTTTATATAGTCAGCTGTCATTCCTATATGCTTGCCATTTTCAATTTTTTCATAAGGCATCCAAGAAGGGTCAATACATAGATTTAATGATTTTTTATTCTCTAAATACTTTTTTTCTACTTCTGTTAAATCAATTTGTTTTGAAAATAAAAAGCTCTGCGTAAAAAAAATTAGTAAAAATAAAATCTTGTTCATTAATCTCCATAATTATCTATTTAATATTAATCTTATTTTATCTGTAAACATAAAAAAAGTCTATACATTTTAATCTAAAAATTCAACTATTATTTAAAAAAGATTTGATAATATGATGAATTAAAAAAAAAGGAAAATAAATGCAAATTAATGTATCACCTGAAGTAATATTATCTCAACTTGGTTATTCAAAAAGCGATTCTTCATTACAACAAGCCGAAAAAATGATTTCATCTACTGATAATTTTGATAAATTTTCAAAACACATTTTTTCATTAAATGATCATTTAAAAAAAATGAATGCGTATGTAGGATTATCAAATAAAACAGATTACTTAAAAATTAAATGTGATGAAAATGATGCAGATGCAATATTAAAAGAATTTCATAATGAAGTTTCACACTGGGCAGATAAATACAATGTAAAACTTCAACAATTAGATAAAAAACCTATTTATTATATATTAGGGGCTGTTTAAAATATTTTTTATAACTATGAAAGACATTTTTAAGTCTTTCATAGTAATCATGCTCCTCATAACTCTGATTTTTCAAAAGATATTGAAACAGAATTTACGCAATGTCTAGTATTTTTAGAAGTAAAACCTTCACCTTCAAACACATGTCCTAAATGACCTCCACAATTTGAACATACAATTTCTACTCTTCTTCCGTCTGCATCAGGTATTCTTTTTACCGCATTATTTAAATTATCATCAAAGCTTGGCCAACCACAACCTGATGAAAACTTACTATCTGATTTATATAAAGGTGCATTACATTTTTTACATACAAATGTTCCTTCTTCATAAAAATCATTATATTTTCCAGAAAATGGCATTTCTGTACCTTTATTCTCTATTACTCTTTTTTCTTTATCTGATAATTCATTAAATTTCATTTTCATCCTTTTTAAGAAACAATAAGTTCTTTTTCAATTATAATTTCATTTTTATATAAAATTTTTCCTAAAAACTTATCCCCTACTTTGAACTCTCCAACACCTTTTGGAGTTCCTGACATTAAAATATCACCATCTTCAAAGCTTAGAAAAGTATTTGCTTCTTTTATAATTTCATATGGTTTGTTTATCATCATAGTAACATTTCCATCTTGTTTTAACTCATCATTTATAAACAGCTGTATAGAAAGCTCATTTATATCGCCATCAAAAGATTTAAATTCAGTAAAAACAGCTGCGTTATCAAAGGACTTAGCTCTTTCCCAAGGTAAACCTTTTCCTTTTAATTTTGATTGAACTTCTCTCAATGTTAAATCAAGACCAAATCCAACTGCAGTAATTTTATTGTCATTAATTAAAAAAGAGATTTCTGCTTCATAATGACAAGAACTATTTCCTTTTGGGAAAATTAATGAATCTGAAATTGATGAGTTTGGCTTAATAAAAAAAACCATTTCATCTGGAGTCTCATTATTTAACTCGGCAATATGTTCTGTATAGTTTCTCCCAATACAAAAAACCTTTGATGGATATATCTCATTATTTTCTAATAATATTTTATTCATTTATTTTATTAACCTCTTGTCTCTCATAATTTTAAGTCTATTTTTTGAGAAATCACTTCCTGATTTTTCATATAATACTTTAGCTTTTGCATAGTTTCTATCTACACCATTACCTTGCTCATAAAAAAGTCCAAGCCATTGCATTGAA
The DNA here is from genome assembly GCF_018861145.1 of Poseidonibacter lekithochrous. Lineage (GTDB taxonomy): Bacteria > Campylobacterota > Campylobacteria > Campylobacterales > Arcobacteraceae > Poseidonibacter > Poseidonibacter lekithochrous_A. The sequence goes on along the minus strand of NZ_JAHKQT010000038.1, from coordinate 58,696 downwards.
TCTTTATTTCCATTTACAGCGGCTTTTCTAAACCATTTGTACGATTCTTTATAATTTTGAGGAACACCATATCCTTTTGCGTAAAAGGCTCCCATTTTATGTAATCCAAAAAGATTCTCTTTTTTTGCAGTTTGAACATACCATTGAATTGCTGTTTTATAATCTTTTTTTACAACCCAGCCCATTTCATAATAAAAACCAACTTCATTTTGTGCAATCATATCACCTTGTAAAGCTGCTTTTTTAAATAATCCAAAAGCTTTATTCTTATCTATTTCTACGCCATGTCCCAAATCATAAAGATAAGCTAATTCTCTTAGTGCAACTTTGTCATTTTGATTTGATGCTTTTTCAAGCCAAATTAAGGCATTTTTATAATCTTTTTTTTCTATATAATTAATTGCTAATTCTCTTTGGGAATAAAGATCATTTTGCATTGCGGCTTTAGTAAACCAGAAGTTTGCTTTTACTTTATCTTTTGGAACGACTTTACCAACATTATAATAATATCCAAGCCAAGTTTGTGATTTTACATTACCATTTTTAGCTTTCTCTAAGTGACAAATAATTCTGTCTTTTTCATTTTCTAATACTTTGCATTCAGTAATTTTATTTATATTTAATGTTGAATTGTTATTAGTATTTAAATTATTTTGAGAACAACCTGTAAAAATAAATGTAGTAAGTAATAATGAGTTTAAAAGTTTCAAGTCTAACCCTTTTTTTAATTTTAAGTATTTTATCAAAATACTTATAATTAATAAGAGTTAAACTCTAGTAAAAGTTTACTTTTTAGAAAAATAATTATCTAAAGAAAACTTACCTGCTCCAAATGAAGCAAATATTCCTAAAAATAATAAGAAATAAAGTGGTATTTCAAAACCATTATCTCCTGAACTAAAACCATTTCCAATATGAACTGTTAAAATTGCAACAATCATTGTACCAATTAAAGGTAAACTAATAGCTCTTGTTAATAATCCAAGTGCTAATAAAACAACCCCTAATGATTCAACTGAGGCTGAAATATATACATTTAATAGAGGGAAAGGTATTCCTAAACTTTCAAACCATGCAGCTGTATCAGAAATACTATTCCATTTATTTATTGCAGGATCTAAAAAACCATAAGCAATTGTAAGTCTTGCAAGGAGTAAGAAAAGACTTTGGAAGTTTTGAAGAATTCTTTCTGAAAGATTATTGATTTTATTAATCATAATATGTCCTTTATATTTTTGTTATTAGTATAATATACTATCAGTATTTAGTTTACGTGTAGTTATAAAGGATTTACTAATATTTTTCTAGTAAATCATTAATTATAACAGATGTAATTCCCCATATAATCTCATTTTCATATTTATAAACCCAAATTTTATGTCTTTTATTTCCCCAAGGTTTTTTATACATATCAGGTAAATCCAATTCTTCAACAGGGAATAAAATCTCTTTTTCACCTTTTTCATTTATCTTATAAGGTTGAATCTCATGGGCTAGTGTATATTCTTCTGCTTTTGTATTCTTAAAAAACGATACTGGAATTAAAAGAGTTTTTTCAACTTCATTTTTATCAATTACCATCGTTTTTAAAACACTTTTTTTTATTTTAGCTACAAAAGGCTCAATAATAGCTCCAATTGGTGCAACATAAGTATCAAGTTGTCCAATAATCTTTATATCTTTTTCTTCTATTCCTAACTCTTCATATGTCTCTCTTAAAGCAGTATCTCTAAAATCCTTATCGATTCCTTCTTCAAAACCACCCCCAGGGAAACAAATATCACCACCTTGTCTTATATGAGCTGCTCTTTTTTGAAAAAGTAAGAAATATTCACCATTAATCTTAATAAGAGGAATTAGTACTGCAGAATTAAAAAGTCTTTCTCTTCCTAATACACCTGGATTCTGGGGTAAATTTTTTGATAATTTTTTTAAATTTTGTTTTTTCATTATTTTGTCTTTACTGATTTAATTGCATCTATCATAGTTTTTATTACTTTTCTTAAATCTTTTTCTTCTATATTATATGCAACAATTGAATAAATAAGTTTACCAAAAGGTCTTATCCAAACTCCATGATTTACGCAATAATCTTGAATTTCTTGAGCATATGACTCCTCTTTTAATTCAATAACACCTATTGCACCAATATTTCTTACATCTTTTACTATTTTTAAATCTTTTGCATTAACTAATTCTTCTTTAAATATCATTTCAATATTTAAAACATTTTCTTGCCACTTACCATCATCAAGTAAATTTAAACTCTCAATTGCAACACTACAACTAAGTGCATTTCCCATAAAAGTTGGTCCGTGCATTAAAATCCCAAGATTTGAATTTGATATCGTATCTGAGACTTCTTTAGAAGTAATCATAGCAGCCATTGTCATATAACCACCTGTTAAACCTTTTCCAAGTGTCATAATATCAGGTTTTATATCTGCCCATTGGCATGCAAACATTTTTCCAGTATGTCCAAAGCCTGTTGCAATTTCATCAGCAATTAATAAAACATCATATTTGGTACAAAGCTCTCTAGCTTTTCTTAAAAACTCTGGATTATAAATCCTCATTCCTCCTGCACCTTGAACAATAGGCTCTAATATAAATCCAGCAACTTCCGAATGATGCTTTAAAAATGTTTCTTCTAAAGCTTTGATAGAAGCAGAACAATCACTTTTAAATCCTAAAGAAGGAGCTTTTGTAAAGATATGTTTAGGTAAATAAGAACCATATATACTGTGCATTGAATTATTCGGATCACATACACTCATAGCTGCAAGAGTATCTCCATGATAAGCGTGTTCTAAAGCAATAAACTTATATTTTTTTAAACCTTTTGCTTCTTGATATTGAATTGTAGTTTTTAATGCTACTTCAACAGATACCGAACCTGAATCACATAAAAATACGCTATTTAAACCTGTAAGTTTAGCGAGTTTTGAAGCTAATATAGAAGCTTTTTCATGTGCAATACCACCAAACATAATATGAGGCATAATATCAGCTTGATCTTTTAATGCTTGCGTTAATTTTGGATGATTATATCCATGAATACAACTCCACCATGAACTCATACCATCAATTAATTCTCTTCCATCTTCTAAAAAAATTGATGTTTTATTTGTACTTTTTACGCTTAACAAATCACTTCGTGAAGGTAAAGAATTATATGGATGCCATACGTGTTGTTTATCTAATTCAATCCAATTCAATAATATTCCTATGTATTTAAATTCGCTTTACAAAATGTTTACATTTCTGGATATAAAGTAATTATAGTTTCTAAACCTTTATACTCTATATCTTCATAAATATATATTTTGTTTGTTGATTCAATTTTACCATTCATATGCTTTGTAATCATCTCTTCACACATATAAAGACCAATTCCTGTTCCCTGTGCTTTGTGTTTAGTAGTAAAATATGGTTCATAAATTTTATCTAAGATTTCGTCCTTTGCTCCACCTGCATTATCTTTTATTCTTATAATAACATTCTCATCATCATTTGTCACATCTATAAAAATAAATTTTTCTTGATCTCCAAGGGTAGAAAATGCATCTCTTGAATTATTTAAAATGCTCATTATAACTTGAATTAATTCACTCTCGTATGCTACAAGTTGAATACTTTCAATGTTTTTAATTATTCTAATATTTTTAGTTTTAAGTTTAGAATTTAATAAATCCAAAGTTTTATTACAACATTCAACTAAAGAAAATTTACTCTTTTCTCTTGTAGGTTTAAAGAAATCTCTAAAATCATCAATTGTAGTTGATAAGTTTGTTGCAGAATTGATTATGGAATCTAATGTATCAATTAAAAATTTATCTTCTAAAACACCTAGTTCTTTTTTTATTTTCAAACCACTTGAACCTGTAGTAATTAAAGATAATGGTTGTCTCCACTGATGTGCAATATTTTCCATCATTTCACCAATTGCAGCCATTTTTGATTGCTGTGACATAATCCTATCTTTTTTTAAGTTTTCCTCAACTGCTTTATAAATTCTTTGTTCTAATTCTTCATTAATAACTTTTAATTCTTTTGTTTTTTCTTCAACTTTTAGAGTCAATGATCTATTCATTTTCTCTAAAAATTTTTGTCGATATAGAATTGCAAATAAAATAATCCCTATAAATATTAATACTTGCCATAACGTTTTATAGTCAAAAGCTTTTTTATATTGAATAAATAACCATTTATTTGTAATATTTTGTTTTAGTTCATCATCAATATTTATTACAAGTTTATTTAAAATCTTTAGTAAACTTTTATCTTCTTTTTCTATTCCCATTCGAACTTCAATTACTTCATCAATTTTTCCAGATATTTTTAGTTTATCAATATAATGTGATTGTAGTTTAATCCAAACACTTGCATTTATTCCAATATATGCAAATACTTCTTTATTTTTTACTTTTAAAAGCCCATCATCTAAGTTTTCTACTTCAATAAAATCAATATCTCTATATTTATTTTTTAGTATATTTAGAATTTCATGATCTTTAGAAACTGCAACTTTTTTATTTTTTATTTCTCTTATATCTGAAATAAAAGGAACAAAATTCTCAGTAACAATTACATAATGTATTTCATTATAAGCTTGCGTAAAATTTAGATGCTTTGCTCTTTCTTTACTGTATGCTAAAGATGGGATAAGATTACATTTATTATCTTCTAAATATTCTAAACTTTGAGATAAAGAGTTTGTTTCAACTGGGAAAACTGCTAAAGCTAGTTTTTCTTCAACTAAACTCATAAAATCTGAAATCGCGCCAATAAATTTACCATCTTGGATATCACTATAAGGCATAAAATCACGAATAACACAAACTTTTATTTCTTTTTTATTTTCTAAATACTCTTTTTCTTTTTCTGTAAACTTTAAATTTTCTATTTTTTTATCAAAATAAATAAATTCATCTATATTTATTCTTTGGCTAGCTAAGCCCATTACATTATACAGATCATAAATTCTTTGCATTTTTTCTTTTTTTATTTCACCTATTTTACTAGTTTTAAAATATGATAATTTTTTTAATTCTTGACCTTCATATTGTAATTCTTCTTTTGTTAATTTTAGGCTATTATATTTCTTAAAAATCAAATCACTTGCTTCTTCAATATTCGAGTATGCATATTCCCAACCTTGCAAAGAAGCTTTTTTAAATTTGTCAACTGTATTAATGTCACTATTAAGTAATTTCTCACTAGTAAATAAAAAATCACTATACATATCAAAACCAAATTTTTTTGGATCAAATATATTATATTCAATACCTTTCTTTTGAAGGTAGAAAGGCGCTTTTGACAAATATGCAGAAATCACATCAGTATTTTTATTAATTAAATCATTAATATTATGTGTATGTTTAATAAAATTTATTTCTTCTGTTTTAATATTATGAGAATTTATCATTGATTTTAAAGAAACTTCACTTGCATCATCTATTGTAGTCATAATAGTTTTGCCTCTGAAATCTTCAATGCTATTAATATTAGATTCTTTTGTTGTTAATAAGATTAAAGGTGTCGCTTGAAATAGTGCATATAAAGCAACAATCTTTTGATCTTTTTTTCTTTCTAAAAGAAGTGTTTCTCTACCAACTGCAAAGTCAGAAATTCCAAGACTTACTTCTTTTGGAATATTTATTCCAAATGCAAAAGGTTTTATTGTTACATCTAATCCCATTTCTTCATAAAAACCTTTTTCTTTTGCCATATAATAACCAGCAAATTGAAACTGATCAAACCAAGACAATTGAATAGTTACAGGTTTTAACTCTTTTGAAAATAAAGAGGTACATAAAAATATTAATATAAAGAATAATGATTTAAAATGTTTAGAAAGCAAAACTGTCCTTTTAAAATAATAATTATGTTTAATATAAGACTTTAGCATTTATTTGATTATATTAAATTAAAATAAGAAAGGAAAGTAAAAAATAAAGAAGAAAAGATAATTTATAAAATATATATAAATTATCTTTAATATAATAAAGTCTTAGTGTAAGAAGTGTCTTTTACCTGAGAAATATAAAGCCATACCAAATTCATTTGCAGCTTCAATAATTTCATCATCTCTTATACTTCCACCTGGTTCAATTACACATTTAACACCAGCTTCTTGTGCAGCGTCAATGCTATCTCTAAATGGGAAGAATGCTTCTGAAGCTAAAACAGAACCAGATACATCAATTCCTAAATCTTCTGCTTTTCTTAAAGCTGCTTTTGCTGCATCAACTCTTGAAGTCATACCCATACCAACAGCTACCATTGCTGAGTCTTTTACATAAACAACACAATTTGATTTTGTTAAAGAAGCCACTTTATATGCAATTTCCATATCTTTTACTTCTTGAGTTGTAGCTTCTCTTTTTGATTTAAGTTCAGAATTTGTAACTTCATCTTCTTCAACTTTGTCAGCATCTTGATAAACAAATCCACCATCAAGAATCTTAAAATTAAATGCATCATTTGACATTTCAAGTTTTTTAGTACCTTGCTTGAATAATTTAATTCTTTTTTTCTTATTTAATTCTTCCTCAGCTTCAGGAGTAAAATCAGCGGCAAATACAACTTCTAAGAAAATTTCATTCATTTTAACTGCTAGTTCTAAATCAACTATACCATTAACAGCAACAACTCCACCAAAAGCAGAAATAGGATCACATCTTAAAGCTTGCTCATAAGATTCAAATAAACTATCTTTAATTGCAAAACCACATGGATTACCATGCTTTACAATACAAACAGCATTATCATCACCAAATGCAGATGCAATTTTAGCAGCTCCACTAATATCACCCATATTGTTAAATGATGCTTCACCTTTTAATGTGATGAATTTATTTGATAAGTGCTTATCAAACTCATATAATGCACCTTTTTGATGTGGATTTTCACCATATCTAGTATCAAATACTTTTTCACCAACAATAAATTGTTTTTGTCCCATACCGTTGTTAAATCTTTTATTCATATAATTAGCAATCATTGAATCATAAGCTGCAGTATGCTCATAAGCTTTAATCATCATATCTCTTCTAAATTCAGCTGTGTTAGTGTCATTTTTAAGATTGTTTAAAACAACATCATAATCAACTACATCTGTAACAATAATTACAGAATCATGATTCTTTGCAGCTGATCTTACCATTGCAGGACCGCCAATATCTATATTTTCAATAATTTCTTCAAAATCATCTGTTTTTTCAATAGTTTCTTTAAATGGATATAAATTTACACAAACTAAATCAATACCTTCAACACCAAGTTCTTTTGCTTGATCAAGATGAGATTGTTTATCACGTCTATGTAGAATTCCACCATGGATATATGGGTTTAAAGTTTTAACTCTACCTTCAAAACACTCAGGAAATTTTGTAACTTCATTTGCTTCGATAACTGCAATACCCGCATCTTTTAATTTATTGTATGTACCACCAGTAGAAATGATCTCATATCCTAAACCAACTAACTCTTTTGCAAAGTTTTCAACACCACTTTTATCACTTACACTAATTAATGCTCTCATATACACTTATCCCTTTGATATATTAAAATTATTTGTCTTTGTCCTTGCGATTATATAAAACAATTAGTTAGTACTAGCTTTTGCCGTATAAACAAAGTTTCTATTTTTATCATTAAAATTAATAAATAATAATATAAAGATAAAAAATTGTCTATTAAATAACTATTTTAAAGATATTTTTATTATTGTAACTTGATAAAATAATTAAAATTAACACAATGGAGTTAATAAATGTACAACTTATCAAATATTGATTTATTATGGATTTTAATAAGTTCCTTTCTTGTATTCTTAATGCAATTTGGTTTTGCCTTAATTGAAACAGGGACAGTACGAACAAAAAACACTATTAATGTTGCAATGAAAAATCTAATCGATACGGTTTTTGGAATAATCTTTTTTTGGATTATTGGCTTTGGGATTATGTTCGGAGTAGATACTTCGGGATTAATAGGTACAAATAACTTTCTAATTGATGGAAAAGATTTAGAACAAAATGCACTATTTTTTTTCCAAGCTATGTTTGCAGCAACTGCAATTACAATAGTTTCAGGTGCAGTTGCAGAAAGAATAAAATTTAATGGATACATTCTTGTTTCTATTGTTGTTAGTGCAATAATATATCCTTTATATGGACATTGGGCTTGGAATGAAAATGGTTGGCTTGCACAAATGGGATTTATTGATTTTGCAGGATCTACTGTTGTTCACTCAATTGGTGCATGGATTGGATTAGCAGGAACAATAGTTTTAGGGCCAAGATTAGGAAAGTTTAAAGATGGGAAAGTAAAACATTTTGCACCAAGCAATCATAACTTTATTGTATTTGGTGTATTTATATTACTTTTTTCATGGTTTGGGTTTAATGCAGGAAGTTTATTTAAATTTAATTTTGATACAACATTAATTTTATTAAATACTTTAATATCTGCTGTATTTGGTGGTATGGGAGCATGGCTACTTACACTATTTAATAAAGAAAAAGTAGCTGTAGAAATATTTAGTTTTGGTATTTTAGCTGGACTTGTAGGAATTACTGCGGGATGTTATGAATTTACATTAATGCAATCTGCAATTGTTGGATTTATATCTTCAATTCTTATGTATTTTTCGGATCAATTTATTTCAAAAAAAATGAGAATTGATGATCCTTTAAGTGTAATTAGTATCCATGGAGTAGCAGGAGTTTGGGGAACAATTGCTGTTGGTATATTTGCAAAATTGCCAGAAGGATTAAATAGATATGAATTTATAAGTGTTCAATTAATAGGTGTTATAACCGCATTTATTTTTGCTTTTTCTTTAGGTTTAATTTTATTTTTTATCTTATTTAAATTTAACTTATTAAGAGTTAGAAAAAAACATGAAGTTATTGGACTTAATGTAAGTGAGCATAATGCAAAACTTCCTTGGGTTGATACAATTGAAAGTATTACAAGTATTATGAAAACAGGTAATTTTGATAAAAATGTTTATGTAGAAAGAGATACCGAAGTTGGGATAGTTGCAAAATTCTTTAATCATTTGCTAGGTCAATTAAGACTTAAAAATGAGAAACTTTCTAATTCAAATAAAAATTTACGACAAAAAGCTTATACCGATGTACTCACGGGAATATTTAATAGAAGAGGTTTATTAGAATATATCAAAACAAAATTATTTGAATACAAATATTCAGTTGTAATAATTGACATTGATAATTTCAAACATGTAAATGATTCATTTGGACATGATGTTGGAGATGAAGTACTTAAACATTTAGCAAAAATAATATCAAAGAATATACGTAAATCTGATGTAATCGCAAGGTGGGGTGGAGAAGAATTTGTTTTACTTGTTAAAAGCTCTGAATTGGAAATTGTTCAAATTATTGCTGAAAAGCTAAGAGTTGACATTGAGAAAGAAAAGTTTCCCGTAGTAGAGAAAATTACAGCTTCTTTTGGAGTTAGTAGTTTTAAAAATAAAGATCAAACCTTTGAAGATGTATTTAAACATGCAGATGATGCTTTGTATCAAGCAAAAGAAAATGGGAGAAATAAAGTATTTGTATATTAAGAAGTTTTAAACTTCTTAATATTTTATATTATTCTAAGATTATAAATCTTGTTCAATAACATTTTTGAATTTATTAAAGTAAACATCAGATGCAGAATCTAACTCTTTATAAATATCATTGATAGAAATTTTATCTCCTTGAACTAAACCTAATTTAGAACAATGAATATCTTTACTATCAGCTAATTTTTCAAAAGCAGCACAATTTTCAGGTTTAACTTCAACAATTGCTCTACTTAAAGACTCAGAGAAAATATCTCTTGATTCATCTAATGAAATACCTGCTTCTACTCCGATTTTACCAACTACAGCCATTTTTGCTAATGCAATTGCAATTCCACCAACATTAACATCTTTTGCTGCTTCTAATAGTGAAGCTTTATTTGCATCAATTACTGTATCCCAAAGTTTTAATTCATTTGAGTAATTTACTTCAGGATGAGCTCCTGCGACTACTGAATACATTTTTTTCATATATAAAGATCCACCAAATTCGCTTTTAGTATCTCCTAAGATATATAAAACATTTCCTGATTGTTGAACACAAGAAGGTAAGACTTTATTTGCATCATCATTAATACCAACCATTGCAATAGAAGGAGTTGGGAAAACACCAACACCATTTGTTTCATTATATAAAGAAACATTTCCACCAATTACAGGAGTATCTAACTCTTTACAAGCTGTTTTAATTCCTTCACAAGATTGAGCAAATTGCCACATTACTTCAGGATTTTCTGGATTACCAAAATTTAAACAATCAGTAATAGCTTTTGGTCTAGCACCGCTCATTGCAACATTTCTTCCTGATTCCATAACAGCAGCTGCAGCTCCTAATTCTGGATTTATGAAACATAGTCTTGTATTACAATCAGCAGACATAGATAATGCTTTTCCTGTCTCTTTAATTCTAATAGATGAACCATCTAATGAACCTGGCCCTTTAATAGTATTTGTTTGAACCATTGAATCGTATTGATTATAAACCCAAGATTTATCAACAACTTCCATATCAGAGAATAAGTCATCAAATGCAGCTTGATTTGAAATTTCTTTATCTAATTTAATATCTTCTAAACCATCTAAATAAGCTGGTTTTGAAGTTGGTCTATCTAAAATAGGAGCTTGTTCAGATACAGGTTGAACTGGAACTTCTGCACATTTTTCACCATGCCAGAATAATTCCATATTTCCTGTATTTGTAACTTCACCAATAACAGCTACGTCTAATTCCCATTTTTCAAAAATATCAATAATAGCTTGCTCACTACCTTTTTTAGCACAAATAAGCATTCTTTCTTGAGATTCAGAAAGCATGAAATCATAAGGAGTCATTCCTTCTTCTCTTGCTGGAACTTTATCTAAATGCATAATCATTCCAGATTCACTTCTTCCTGCCATTTCAAATGAAGATGAAGTAAGCCCAGCAGCACCCATATCTTGAATACCAATAATTAAATCTTCTTTAAATAATTCTAAACAAGCTTCTAATAATAGTTTTTCAGTAAATGGGTCCCCAACTTGTACAGTTGGTCTTTTTGCTTCATTATCTTCTGTAAATGAAGCTGATGACATTACTGCGCCACCAAGACCATCACGACCAGTTTTTGAACCTACGTACATTACTGGATTTCCAACACCTTCAGCAAGTCCTAGAAAAATTTCGTCAGCTTTTGCAAGTCCAATTGTAAATGCATTTACAAGATTATTACCTGCATAACACTCTTCAAATGTAGTTTCACCACCAATAGTAGGAACTCCCATACAGTTACCATATCCACCAATACCAGCAACTACACCACGTAAAAGAAATCTATGTTTTTGTGCAGTTTCACTATCGCCTTCAATACCAGCAAATCTAATTGAATTCATATTTGCAATAGGCCTTGCACCCATAGTAAATACATCTCTTAAGATTCCACCAACACCAGTTGCAGCTCCTTGATAAGGTTCAATATATGAAGGATGATTGTGAGATTCCATTTTAAATACAGCAGCATATCCATCACCAATGTCGATAACACCAGCATTTTCACCTGGACCTTGGATTACCCAAGGAGCTTTAGTTGGAAAACCATTTAAGTATTTTTTACTTGATTTGTATGAACAATGTTCAGACCACATAGCAGAGAAGATACCAATTTCAACATAATTTGGTTCTCTTCCTAAAATTTCTTTAATATTATCTAATTCTTCAAGTGTTAAAGAGTGAGCTAATGCCATCTCTTCTAAGTTCATGTCTTTTTTTTGCATCTTTAGCCTTAAATATGGTTGTTATAGTTAAGGCGATTATATCAAAAAAAGAGTTAAATTTACTTTTAATCTTCAGTTAAAATTTTAACTTCATTATTTACTATTTCTAAAAATAGTTCTTTTTTCCCTTTAAAATCAACTGCAGGACTCTTATACATTTGATCCATAATTATTTTAAACATTCTTTTATTTAGTGAGTTTGGGTAAGGACTTATATTAATATTAGAAAAATGGATTTTTTTTCTCTCTTTCTTTCTAAATATTCGCTTCTTATATTTTGCAAATTTTTTAAAATCACTTCCATCATATTTTTTAAATTCAGGAGAATAGTATTTTAAATATTTATCAATATCAGATCTTTTCCAAGAATCTTTCCAATTGTAAATTGAAGAAAGGACTAATGAGATTTCTTCTTTATTTGCTTTTTGAAATTCATCTTGACTCGTTAATAAGATTGCATTTTCTAAATCTATATTTTTTTCAAGATTTTCTAATTCAGGATTATCTAAAGCAATACAACCTCTAGTATATTTTTCTCTTTCACTATTTTCCAAAGGCATACCATGAATCCAAATACCATGACCTTTTTTATCTAAGGATTTATCAAAAGTATTTGGATATGAAGTAACTAAAGCGAAAGGACCATAAAATTGATCAAGTCTTGTTTTTTTACTAGTTAAATCATAAACACCTTCTGGTGTTTTTTTATCACCCTCTAAATATTTATCACCCTCTTTTTCTCCTACAATAACATTATTTTTTGTAACTAAAGTTGTTTGGTGATTATTTATTTTATATAAAGCTAATTCAGATCTTTTTTTTTGTGTTAAGATAATATATTTTTTTGTTTCATAATAACCTAATTCTACATTTTTATTTTTTAAATAATTGTTCCAATATTCTTTATCTTTCAAACTCTCTTCAAGTTGTTGCTCAACAGCACTTAGTCCTTGATGTCTATATAAATCTACTAAATCACTTGCAAATATATTTATAACCATAGCTAATAAAATTATGATTTTACTCAATTGCTTCTCCATATTATTTTTTAAGTTGTGCAATTGTATAATAGTTGTTCTAATTTCTATATAAAAAGTGAATTTAACAGTGAAAAAAATCATAATAAGTATTATTTTATTTTTAAACTTTCTGCATTCTGCAGAAGTGCAAGAATTACCATGGCCTAAAGGTGAAAGCTTTCTTACCTTCTTAGAAAAATATTCAATTCCTCAAAAACTATATTTTGATCTTGAAAAAGAAGACAAAGAGTTATGTTCTGAGATTGTTGCTGATAAAAGATTTTATCTTTATACTGAAGACAATGGTGACTTTAATCAAGTTTTAATTCCTGTTTCAGATGATATACAATTACATATTTATAAAGAAAGTAATGGACAGTTTAAATTTCAAACACTTCCTATTAATTATGAAGAATATACAGAAACAATCGCAGTGCCTATTAGTGTTTCTGTTTCACATGATTTACAACAAGCAACAGGAGATGTTACTCTAGCTTTACAATTAAAATCATTATTTAAAGGTGTTGTTGATTTTAGGAAAATGCAAAAAGGTGATTTTGTTGCACTAAAATATAAGAAAAAAAGTCTTTTAGGAAGACGTTTAGGATTACCAGAACTAGAAGCAGCAATGGTAGAAATAAGAGGAAAAAAATACTATAGAATCAAAAATAGTAGAGATGATAAATACTATAATGAAAAAGGAAAAGGTTTTACAAAATCATACTTTTTTAAGATACCTTTAACATACAAAAGAATTTCAAGTGTATTTACAAAAAAAAGATGGCACCCTGTATTAAAAAGATATAGAGCTCATTTAGGAACAGATTTCGCAGCTCCTAGAGGAAGAAAAATATATGCAGCAGCTGGTGGAAAAGTAGAATTTAAAGGTCGTAAAGGTGGATATGGAAATACTATAATCATTAATCACCATAATGGATATAAAACTTTATATGCTCATCAAAATGGATTTAAAAAAGGTCTTAAAAGAGGTCAAAGAGTTAAAAAAGGTCAACATATTGGATATGTTGGTACTACAGGACTTAGCTCTGGACCTCACTTACATTTAGGTCTTTATAAAAACGGAAGAGCTGTTGATCCAATGAAAGTAATAAAAAGACCTAAAACAAATGGCTTAAGTGGTAAAAAGAAAGCGACTTTTATTGCTAATGCAAAAAAGATTATAAGCAACTTTAATGATGAAATGAAAAGTGAGAATAGAACTCAAGCTACAAAATTAAATAGACTTACATATAAAAGTGAAGTAAAAAAACTATAAGGAATATCACATGCCTCAAGATGAAATTATAAAAGAACCAAAGAAACTTTTAGAAGAACTTGAGAACTTACATCCCAGTGATATTGCAAATAGCCTTAAAAAAATTGAGAAAAATAGTGAAGAAGATTTCTTTGCTGTACTTAAAAAACTACCTGATGATATATTAGGGGAAGTATTACTAGAACTTCCTGATAACTTAAGAGAAGATGCTTATTCTGAACTTACAATTAAACAATTAACTGATGCAGTAGATGAACTTGAATCTGATGACCAAACAGATATAATCCAAGAACTTGAAGAACATGATGTTGAAAAAGCAAAAGAAATATATGATGGTCTAGAAGTTGAAGATCAAAAAGAGATTGACTGGCTTAAAACGTATGAGGAAGATCAAGCTGGTTCATATATGCAAACTGAGCTTTTTTCAGCAAACTTAAAAGAGACAATTAAACAATCCCTTGATAGATTAACAGAGGGTAAAGCAAAAGATGAATTAGAAAATATTCATCAAGTATTTATTATTAATGATGATAAAAAACTAATTGCATCTATTTTACTTGAAGATTTAATTATTATTGATTTTAAAAAAACTTATCAGGAAGTTTTATCTGAATATGATGAAAATAAATTCAAACCTTTTGTTGTTCAAGATAAAGACGATATAGATAATGTTGCAAAGAAGTTTGAAAAATATGATTTAAATGTTGTTGCTGTTGTAGGCTATCAAGATATGCTTATGGGAAGAATTACTTCTGATGATATTTTAGATGTAATTGAAGAAAATGCAACGGAGCAAATGTATCAATTAGCAGGGGTTGATGATGATTTCGAGCATGAAGATAATCTTTTAGCAACTGCTAAAAAAAGAGCAATGTGGCTATTTCTAAATCTTACAACTGCTATTTTAGCTTCTTTAGTTATTGGTTATTTTGACGAAACAATTCAAGCATATGTAGCACTTGCAATTTTAATGCCTATTGTTGCATCAATGGGTGGAAATGCTGGAACACAAACATTAGCCGTAATGGTAAGACAGTTAGCTTTAGGAGATATTGAGCTAGAACACTCTAAAGATGCGGTTAAAAAAGAAGTTATAATCTCACTATTTAATGGTTTCTTATTTGCTGTAATCATGGGAATAATTGCATGGCTTTGGTTTGATGAAAAGTTATTAGGACTTGTAATTGGAATGTCAATGGTTCTAAACCTATTTGCAGCTGGCTTCTTTGGAGCATCGATTCCTCTACTTCTAAAAAGACTAGATATTGATCCAGCAATTGGAAGTACTGTATTATTAACAACAGTAACGGATATAATTGGATTTTTTAGTTTCTTAATGTTAGCAAAGATTATACTTTTATAAAAAACTAAGAGAGACTCTTAGTTTTTTATTTACGTAAAGAAGAAGAAACTATTGATAAAAATTCATCTTTAGTTTTTTTATTTGATTTAAATAAACCTCTTAATGCAGATGTTACAGTCGTTGAACAAATCTTTTGAACCCCTCTCATTTCCATACACATATGTCTTGCGTCAATCATAACAGCAACACCTTTTGGTTGTAAGTGTTCATTTAATGCATCACAAATTTGCTCTGTTAATTGTTCTTGAATTTGTAAACGTCTTGCAAACACATCAATAACTCTAGGAATTTTTGAAAGTCCCACAACTTTTCCATTTGGGATATATGCAACGTGCACTTTTCCAATAATTGGTAGCATATGATGTTCACACTGAGAATAAAACTCTATATCTTTTACAACAACCATTTCATCATTACTTGAAGTGAATAATGCTTTTTGTAAAATCTCTTTAGGGTCTTGAGTATAACCACTACACATAAACTCAAAAGCTTTTCTTACACGACTTGGAGTATCAAGTAAACCTTCTCTACTTGCGTCTTCACCTACATGCTCAAGCATCTTTTTAATAGAATTTTCAAACTCTATATTTTTATCCATTAAATATTTCCTTTAAACTTTTATGATATTACCCATATCCCAAATTGGCATAAATACTGCAAGTACAATCCAAAGAATCAAACTCATAATACTTACCAAAAAGAATGGCTCAATTAAGGCTGTTAATAAATTAATTTTATCATTAAACCTATTTTTATATATTTTCTTTATTTCACAAACTGTTATATCTAACGAATTAGATACCTCACCTGTATTAATCAGATTTAAAGTAATATCATCAAATATTTCTGTTTTTGAAAAAGAGAAACTAATACCTTTACCATTTTGTAGTAAATTATCAATAATTGACATTTTATCTAAAAGGTATTTGTTTTTAATTAAAACTTTTGAAGAGATTAACGACTTATGAAATTCATATTTGGATTTTAACATAATATCTAAGAACAAAAAAAGCTTGTATAATTGCATATTTAAGTAAATATCTTTTATCAAATATATATTCTTTATAGCAATTTTATGAATAAAATATTCAAAATTTTCATCTTTTTTATAGAAAAAAATGAATAAACTTATTAAAAAAATCACTATAATCAAAAGTATAATTAAATAATTTTCAAATAAATATTGAACATTTAAAAGCATTTGTGTAGCGAGAGGAAGTTCAGCATTAGTTTGTTCAAAAATAGTTTTAAATTTAGGTATTACAAAATAAAAAATTGAAATAAGTGAAAGAAAAAAACTTATCATTAAAATTATTGGATAAGTAATAGATTTTATAAAACTCTTTTTTATTTCATGTGCTTCAATAAGTAATTCAGATAATGCTTTTATATTTGCAACTATATTTCCACTACTTTGTGAAATATCTAAAAAAGATCCGACTAAATAATTAATCTTAAACTTTGATAATTCTTGAGAAACTTTTTTTGAACTTGAAAATGAGTATTTTAGAGTTTGTAAAAACTCTAAGACTACCTTATCTTTTCTATTTTTAATTAAAATATCCAAGGCATCACTTAGTGTAATATTTGACTCTAACATCAAATTTAATTCATAAAAAATATTAATTAGAACTTTTTCTTTTATTGTCTTCTTAGTTTGAAAAAAACTTCCGCTATTTAACTTCTTTATCTCTTTTATATTTATAATATTTGAGGGCAATTTTTCTTTTGATATATCATTAGTCTCAAATAGAACATTTTTAATTCCACTATCACTTTGATATTCAACTTTATATTTTTTCATTAAAAATTCACTACTTTTAAAACTTCTTCTATTGATGTTATTTTTGAAGAAACCTTTTCCTTTCCATCATCAAGAATAGTTTTAAAATCAATACTCTTTAAATATTTTCTTATATCATTAATATCTTCTTTTTTAAATATCATTGAAGATATCTTTTCATCTATCTTCATTGCTTCAGCAATACATGACCTATCATAATATTTTGTATAGTTACATTTCTCACAACCCTTTGCATCACAAAACTTGCAATAGTTTAAAACAAGTCTTTGAGAAAGTATAAGTTTTAAACTTGAAGAAATTAAAAAAGGATCTGCATCTAAATCCATAAGTCTAGAGATTGTTTCAACACTATTATTTGAATGAATACTAGCAAGTACTAAATGCCCTGTCAATGATGCTTGTAAAGCAATATCTAATGAAAGTTTATCTCTAATCTCACCTATAAATATAATATCAGGGTCTTGCCTTAAAATATTCCTCAATATTATTTCAAAACTTAATCCAATTTTATTATTTACTGCAATTTGAGAAATAGAGTCTATCTTATACTCAACAGGATCTTCAACCGTAACAATTTTTTTCTCACTTGAATTTAACTCTTGTAAAATTGAATATAAAGTTGTAGTCTTACCAGCTCCAGTAGGTCCAGTAACAAGAATTAAGCCTTGCGTTAAGTTTAAAGATTTTTTTAATATAGAGTAAATATTTGAAGATAAGCCTAAATCTTCAATACTTTTATTTATATTTTTCTTATCAAGTATTCTAATAACAATAGATTCCGATTCAATTGTAGGCATTGTAGAAACTCTAAAATCATAGGTTTCATTGTTTATAAAAACTGAGAATCTAGAGTCTTGAGGTAATCTTGTTTGGGTTATATCAATATTTGAAATGAGTTTTACATATGAAGAAAGAACCTTTAATAATTCACTAGGAAAAGCAAAAAAAGTTTTTAATTTCCCATCAACTCTAAACCTAAATAGAACAGTATTTATATATTTTTCAATATGAATATCACTTGTTCTAGTTTGAATAGAAAAATTTATTAGAGTATGAAGAAACTTTTCAACTGATTTCTTTTCCTCTTTTTGTAAAGATATAATACTTTTAGCATTAGTATATAAATCAATTTTTATATCTAAAAAACTAAGAAAAAAAAGTAAATCATTTGTATCAACCTCAGTATATTTTAATACCTTGTTAAAATCAGTATTTACACTATTTAAATTTGATTCTTTACACACTAACAAATCTAAAGAAATATCATCTTCTTTTATTGGTATAATTTTATTTTTAAGAAAATACTCTTTAGTATATATAAAAAATAAATCATAATCAATTAATATATTATTTGTATTATTCATTTTTATTTAGCCTCAAATTTATATTTTTGTCTTTATACTTTAAAACTACTAGATTCTTTTCAATCTTTTGAATCTTATATTTTCCTATTTTATCATTCAATACATACCATTTATTATTTAATAACACATGATTTGAGATAATAGCTTTTAGTTTAAACTTATCAACATTTTTTTTCTTCACTTTTTCTATACTTACTATTTTTTCTTTAATATGATATTTTTTAAATTCACTACTTATTTGAAATATATATTGATTCTTATTTATTATCTTTTCAATACTCAAAGAGTTTATTTTTGAGAAGTTATTGATATATTCAAGCTTTAATATTAATTTATTAATCTTTGATAATGAAGTTTTGCCTTTTATTAAAAGTTTTTTTTCATTATAATCTATAGAATTAAGCTTAATTTTTTCTAATAAACAAAAAGCTTCAATATCTTTGGTTAATGATAAATAAGAACCATTAAATTTCTTAGTTAATAAACTATTAATAGTATTTAAACTACTACTTTTACTCTGAACTAAATCATTCTTATTAAAAAAATAAAAATAAAAATAGATACAAATAATTGGTAGTATAAAAAGTTGTAATTTAACTTTTGCTTCACTTTTTAAGAAGCTATTTTCAATTTGACTTAACATTAATCGTACCAATAAATATATTTTTTGAATCAACTTTTACAATACTATTTCCTAATAAACTCTTTTGATATTCATTTAAAAATAAATATATACTCTCTTTCTTTTTTGTACTTAATTTAATATTTGTAACTTCAGGATTATAATCAAGGGAAAGAATTTTTAGATTAAATTTATTCGCAGTATTTATCAATCTTTTATAGCGAGTATTAAAAGGCTTAAACTTTAACGTTTTAGATATTTTAAGATGTTCATTTTTTAAGGCTTTATTTCTTTCTAATTTATCATTTTGAAAACTTTTATTATCATAAGTCTTGTAAAGTACCGTACTAAGAATACAAAAAAGCAAGTAAGAAAGAAAAAGAAGAAAACTTTTATTGTTTTTTTTATTTATATTAGTAAACATTTGATTTTTATTTTCTGTATATTCACTAAGTTTAATCAAACTTGAATCACTAATTTCATTAATATCAGAAATTGTAATATTAAAACTTTTACTTATAAAATTTAATAATTCATCTTTTGAATATTCTTGATTTAAAGTTTGATATGCATAGAGTTTTGAGTCTTTATATATAACAAAAAAGTTTTTTGCTATATATAATCTAAAACTATTTGATGAATCTTCTGAATGTTCATCATCTAACAATTCTATTATCATATATTTAAAATTATTAGAAAAAATAAAAAATTGATACTGCTTTGAGTGTTCTAAAAAGTTAGAATATATTATGTCATTTGATGAGTAATCAATATTATTAAGATCTAAAGAAGTATATACAAAATTTAAAAGATTTTTCTTTTGAATCTCTTCAGAAACATCAACAATTATACTTTTTATATCTGAAGGTAAAGCAATATCTTTCATATAAAACCATTTTAATAATATTTACTTACACTTTATAATAATTTATAGATATATTTATTAAGATTTTATATTAGTTTATTTTTTTAAGTTTTCTATCTAAAGAGAGAGTTCTCTTTAGAATGTTACATCATAACCAAGTTCTTTAAGACCTTGTTTATCTTTAGTCCAACCTTTTTTAACTGAAACAAAAAGTTCTAAGAAACATTTTCTTCCTGTAAGTTTTTCTATTTTAAGTCTTGCATCTCTACCAATTCTTTTAATAGCATCTGCATTTTTTCCAATAATCATACCCTTTTGTGTTCCTTTTTGAACAATAATAGTAGCTTTGATTACATCAATTTTTGGCTTCTCTTCTACTTTATTTATTAAAACATCTGTTTCATAAGGAATTTCATCTGAAATATTTTCAAAAATTGCTTCTCTAATAAACTCTTTAAAGATATCTCTCATATGTTCAGTTGTTAAAATTTCTGGGTCAAATAAATAAGGATGTTCTGGTAAATGTTTAACAACATCATCTAAAATATTTGCATGAGTTGTAGCTTTTTTAATGGATACAGGAATAATAGATTGATATTTATCAGCATGAATTTCATATTCTTTCATTTTTGCTAAAACTTCTTCATTTGACACATTATCAATTTTAGTAAGTAGCAAAATATGATTTATATTCTTTTTGTTTTTTACTAAAAAATCTTCATAATGTGTAAGTTTATCAGTAACAGGTGCTAAAAATAGAATTAAATCACAATCACCCATAGCTTTTAACGCTTCATCTAACATAAACTTATTTATAAGTTTTTCTGTTTCATGAATTCCTGGTGTATCAACAAATACAATTTGATCATCTTCATGCATAACAATAATATTTGATCTTTTTCTTGTAGCATTCGCCTTATGTGAAACCATTGCAATTTTTTCACCAACTAACCAATTTAGTAACGAACTTTTTCCAGCATTAGGTCGACCTACTACTGATACATAACCACATTTAGTCATTAATTCTCCTCAAGCTTTAAAGCTTTTTTAATTATTTGGATAATAGCATGATTGTGATTATAAAGGCTTAAATTGATTTTATCTACGCCTAAAGCTTAAACTCTTCAATAAATCATCTTTTGTAATAGTTTCATTATTGTTTAAATCAGCAATCGTTCTTGCAACTTTTAAAACTTTATTTATACTTCTAAAAGATAATTGATAATTTATTTTTGCATTTTCAAATAAAATATTTGACTCATCATCTAAAAGACAATATTTTTTGATATCAACATCTGATAATTTACCATTTAATTCTATTTGTCCACGCATCTTTTGCTTTACAAAAGCACTTAAAACATTTTTATGTAATTCAGTTGAAGAAACAATATTTTTAGAGTCATTTAATGTGTCATTCATAACAACATATAAATCAATTCTATCCAAGAAGGGTTCTGATAATCTATTTTTATATCTTTGGATTTCAGCATCATTGCATCTACAAGGTTTTATGCTTGATAGAAGATTACCACAAGGGCATGGATTCATTGAAGAAATAAAGATAAATTTAGTTTCATATTCAGTTTTACTATTTACTCTTGAAATTAATATTTTATTATCTTCTAAAGGCTCTCTAAGAGCTTCTAAAATTGATTTTGAGAAGTGCGGCAATTCGTCAAAAAACAGAACACCATTATTGCTAAGTGCTATTTCTCCCACCTTGGCATTGCTACTTCCTCCTCCAAAAATAGATGATTTTGTAGAACTATGATGAGGACTTCTAAATACTCTTAAAGCTGAAAACTCTATATTTTTATAATCTAAAGATTGTAGTTTTGCTTTTTCCAATATTTCATCTAAACTCATAGGAGGAAGAATATATCTAATTCTTTTACTAATCATACTCTTGCCGCAGCCAGGACTACCTTCAAACATTAGATTATGGTTGCCAGCAGCACATATTAAAGCAGCAAACTTTGCATTATCTTGTCCTAAAACATCAGAAAAATCATCTAAATATGAATCTTCATAATAATATGTTTGATTACCTATTTTAATATTTTTACTGCTTAATTCATTAGATATATATTTAAATTTATCTTTTACTTCTGTATTAAAAAAATCTATTGCATCACTAATATTTTTAACAACAAATATTTCAATATTTGGTATATTTGATATCTTTTTTGCACTATCTTCACATACTAACACTTTCATATTTTTACTATTTTTAGCAAGAGATAAAACTAAAGGAAAAATAGTGCTTGTATCTTTAATACTTCCATCAAGCCCTAACTCGCCAAATACATAAAATCCTGCAAATACATCTTTTTTTATATCATATAAAGCAAGTTGTAAAGCAATTGCTAAATCAAAATGTGTACCTTTTTTTTTGATATCAGAAGGAGATAGATTTACTGTTATTTTTAAAGGTGGGAATTTATAATCATTCATTAATAATGCAGATTTTACTCTATCTTTTGATTCTTGAATACTTGTTGATATTAAGCCAACAATTGTAAATGAAGGTAAACCTTTTGTAAAAGATGATTCTACACATATGCTTAAGGCATCTATTCCATCTAATGAGGCTGAATTTATGATTTTCAAAGAAATCCTTTTTTAATAATATCATTCATTATATCTAATTATTTAATATAATAATAATTCATATTATAATAAAATGCTACTCATATTTATTCTTTTTTAATTTTATATCTATGTTTACTCTTTTTAATATCAATACAATCTACAAAAAGGTATAAATATACTTTATAAATTCAATTTTAATTTACGGAGTATTATATATGAAATTAATTTCATGTCCTGAGTGTGAAAACCAAATATTAGAAAGACTTGGAACTGTATGCCCTAAATGTGGTCATACTGTTGGATATTTTAATGAAAGTACAAAAAGACCCAAATATGGTAAGTTTTTTGCATTAAGTGTATTTTTGCCATTTCTATCATTTTTACTTATTATTATCTCATCAATGAATGAAATATTTTTTGCTTTTGGTGTAATTTTCTATTTAGTAGTAGCATATAAATCTTGTCCATATTTACATAAAGATTTATTCATTACAAAATTTGAAGCTATATTTTTCTGGGGAGTTTGGATATTAGTAAATGCATTACTATTATCAATGATATATAATGTGTCTAATAAACTGCAGATAATTTAAAAATCAGAAAAAATATTAATTTATTTTTTCTGTTCTTTTAGTCTTTTTTTCCACTCTTTTTCAAATTTCTTTCTTTTCATAAAAGATAAATGTTCAATAAACAAATGACCACTTAAATGTTCCATTTCATGTTGCCAAGCAACTGCTAGAAAATCATCTGTTTCCATTGTTTGTTTTTCACCGTCTCGGTTATAGTATTCAACAATAATATGTTGAGCTCTTGTAACATCCTCAGTAAAACCAGGAACACTTAAACATCCTTCTGTAAAAACTTGCTCACCATCTTTATGCGTGATAACTGGATTAATAGCTTCTATTAAATTCTCTCTACTTTGAGTATCTTCTTCATTTGGTAAACAAATTATTAAAACATTTAAAGGAATTCCTACCTGAATAGCTGCAAGTCCAACACCAGCATGGTCAATCATGGTTTCATACATATCATCTAAAAGAGTGTGAAGTTCTGAATTGAACTCCACTACATCTTCTGATTTTAATCGAAGTAGTTTATTTGGATAAGTTATAACTTCTCTAAGCATTTTAAAATCTACTTATGTTTAGTAATAACTTCATCAATAAGACCATAAGCACACGCTTCAGTTGCACTCATAAAGTTATCTCTTTCTGTATCATTAGCAATAGTTTCAACACTTTGTCCAGTTTGTTCTGCAATCATTGCATTTAAACTATCTTTCATTCTTTGAATCTCTTTTGCTTGAATTTGAATATCAGTTGATTGCCCTTGAGCACCACCTGATGGTTGGTGAATCATAATTCTAGAGTTAGGAAGAGAATATCTCTTACCTTTAACTCCTGCTGATAAAAGAAAAGCACCCATAGAAGCTGCTTGTCCTATACAAATAGTACAAACATCAGGTTTAATATAATTCATAGTGTCATATATAGACATTCCACTAGTAATTACTCCACCTGGAGAGTTTATATAAAGGTAGATATCTTTATCTGGATCTTCTGCTTCTAAGAAAAGTAATTGAGCAACAATTGTTGATGCTACTTGATCATTTACTTCTCCACTTAACATAATGATTCTATCTTTTAGAAGTCTAGAGTAGATATCGTAAGATCTCTCTCCTCTTCCGCTTTTTTCAACTACGTATGGTATATAACTCATTGTTTATCCTAAAGGTTTATTTTCCTAATTTTTCGTCTAATAATTTAGTAATAACTTTTTCTTCAATCATTGACATTTTAATTGCTGGTAAGTATCCTGCTTCTTGATATTGTTTTAAAACATCTTGAGGATTTTGTCCCATTTGCATTGCTTCATAGTATAATACTTGTGAAACTTCTTGATCACTTACATCAACACTTTCAGCTTTTGCTAATGCATCAACGATAAATGTAGCTTTTACTGAATTTTCAGCATCTGCTCTTAATTCTTCTCTTAATTCTTCAACTTTAGAAGCATCTTCTTGTAAAACTTTGATTTCATCTTCACTCATAGTTCTAGCTTTGTTATTTAAAGCTTGATTAATTTCTTGATCAACTATAGTTGTAGGTAATGCAAAAGTTACTTTTTCAACTAAAGTTTCTAAATATGCAGGTTTTAATTCTTCTCTATAATATTTATTTTTAGCTTCAGCTTTCATTTGCTCTTCTAATTTTTCTTTTAATGTTTCAACAGTTGCATTTTCTTCACCTTGTAACATTTTAGCAGCAAATTCGTCATTAATTTCAGCAGCAGCTTTTTCTTGAATTTCGTGTAAAGTTACTTTAAATACAGCTTCTTTACCAGCTAATTCTTTTGCTTGGTACTCTTCTGGGAAAGTAACAGTGATGTCTTTTTGCTCGTCATATTTCATACCAATAACTTGATCTTCAAATCCTGGAATAAATGAACCTGAACCTACGTGTAATGCAAATTTCTCTGCTTTTCCACCTTCAAATGCAACACCATCAACAAAACCTTCAAAATCAATTAATGCGTGATCTTGATCTTTTACCATTCTTTTTCTAGCAATTTTAGTTAAAGGAGCAGATTGTTTAGCCATTTCTTCTATTTTTGCATCAATTTCTTTTGCATCTACTGCTTTATCTTCAACTTCTGGTAATAATGATTTATAATCACCTAAGTCAACTACTGGTTTACAAGCTACAGATACTTCAATATCAATTGAACCATCTTCTTTTTTATCAAATTTAGAAATTGAAGGCTCACCTACTAAATCTTCATTTTTAATATTTAATTCTTTTAAACCATTTGCTAATACAGCTCTTAATGCTTCACCTTCAGCGTCTTCACTTAATTTGTCAGCATATCTTTGCTTAACAACAGCAACAGGAACTTTACCTTTTCTAAAACCTTGGATATCCATAGTTTTTGCAGCTTCTTTTGCTACTTTATCTAAGTTCTTTTCAATTGTCTCTTTTGCGATTGTTGCAGATATAACTGCATTTGCTTCGTCAACTTTTTTTGCGTTAAATTCCATCAAATTTACTCCGATTGTTATAATTTTAATCGTGATTTTATCTAAAAATTAATAAAGCTTTAATAAAATACATTTCCAAGGAGTTTTCAATTGCAATTTTTATACATAAATGTTATATATTTAATGCTAATACCTTCAATAATATTAATGATTTTAATTATCAAAAAAAAGAATACATTTGATAAGTATTTTTCAAAAGAAGTTCTTGATAAATTAAGTGTTTCAAGTCAATACTTTTCAAACAAAGCAAGAAACATAACTTTATTTATTGCTTTATTATTAATAACTATATCTCTTGCAAGGCCTGTTACAAATGAGAAAACACATGATTCAAAACAACAATTAAATGCAGTTGTAATAGCAATTGATGTTTCAAAATCAATGATGGCAAATGACATATATCCTAATAGATTAGAATTTGCTAAGAAAAAACTCTTAGATATAATTGATACATCTAAAAATAATGCACTAGGAGTAATCCTATTTGCAAAGTCTTCTTTTTTACTTTCACCTGTAACACAGGATTTTACTTCACTTAAAATATTAATTGAGAATTTAGATACAGGAATAAATTTTGATAATGGTACAAATATTTATTCAACATTAGAAACTACAAATAAACTACTTAAAAATTATAAAAGTAAAAATCTCATTCTTTTAAGTGACGGAGCAGATAAAAAAGAGTTTAATGAAGAAATTGAATTTGCAAATAAAAACAATATCAATATATATGTAATTGCAACAGCAACTAAAAAAGGCTCTGCAATTAAACTAAAAGACGGAAACTATTTAGTTGATGCAAAGGGGAATATTGTGACTTTAGGATTAAATGAACATATCAAAACTTTAAGTATGGAAACAAATGGTGGATATATTAACTACTCATTAGATTCAAATGATATTACACAGGTTTTAACTGATATAAATTCAAAATCTCAAAAACAAGAGTTTAAAGAAAAAAGATTTAAAACATATACTGAACTATTTTACTATCCTTTATCATTAGGACTTATTTTCTTACTTATTGCTTTTTCTTCTTTGCCTACTTTTAAAACTAGAAAGAAAAAAACCATTATAAGTATTTTTGCAGTTTTTATATCTTTAAATATAAATCAACTCCAAGCTTCAATCTTTGATTTTAAGACTATTGAAGAAGCGAATAAAGCTTATAAAACTGAAAACTATAAAGAAGCTATAAAAAAATATTCAAGTTTAGAACAAAATGAACAAACAAAATATAATCTTGCTAACTCATTATATAAAGAGGGAAAATATAAAAAGGCTATTAAAAAGTATAAAGAAATTCAAACAAATGACAAAAATTTTGATTTTCAAAAACTTCATAATCTAGGGAATTCTTATGTAAAAGCAGGAAATCTAGAAAAAGCAAAGACCGCTTATGAAAATGCATTAAAATTAAAAAATGATAAACAAACAAAAGAAAACTTAGATTTAGTTAATAAAGCCCTCGATAAGAAAAAAGAAGAAAATAAAGATAAAAAAGATAAAAAGAACAATAAAGAATCAAAAGATAAGAATAAAAATACTGAAAAAAAAGAATCAGAAAAAAACAAGGAAGATAACAACAAGGAAGATAAAAAGAAAGAAGAAAACAAACAAAAAAATAAAAGTCAAGATAAAAAAGAACAAAAAAATTTAAAACCTGCTAAACCACATGAGATATCAGATTTAGAAGAACAAAAATGGCTAAAACAATTAGAAAACCAAAAAACCAACTCATTAATGAAGAAAATGGAAAGCAAAAAAGAGACAAATACACTAGAAAACCCTTGGTAATTACATAAAAGTTTCATAAAAAAGGTACATTTAATACATTTTTTTATATCATTTATTACTAAAAAAAAGGAGAATATATGAAAAAAAGTGTATTAAGTTTAACATTAGTAGGTGCCTTAAGTATTCCAGCAATGGCTGCTCAATTTATTACAATTGGTACAGGTGGAGTTACAGGAACATATTATCCAACAGGTGGTGCAGTTTGTAGAATGGTAAACAAACTGAAAAAAGAAACAGGAATTAGATGTACTGTTGAATCAACTGGTGGATCTGTATATAATGTAAATACTATTAAAGCAGGTGAACTTGATTTTGGTATTTCTCAAAGTGATACTGCATATCAAGCATATAATGGTCAAGGAAAATTCACAGGTAAACCAAATAAAGATTTAAGATCTGTTATTGCTATTTATCCTGAATTACTTGCATTTGTTGCTAGAAAAGATAGTAATATCAATTCTATTACAGATATGAAAGGTAAAAAAATCAATATTGATGTTCCAGGTTCAGGTACAAGAATGACAACTGAAATTGTTATGGATGCATTTGGAGTAAAAGATTCTTCATTAGATTTAAAAAGTGAATTAAAATCTACTGAAGGTCCAAATATGTTAAAAGATAAAAAAATTGATGGTTACTTTGGTATGTTTGGTCACCCAACTGCAAATATCAAAGATGCATCAAACTCTGTAGATATCAATATTGTACCAATTGATGGTGAACAAATTGATAAATTAGTTAAAAAGTATCCATACTATGCAAAAGGTACTATATCTGGAACTTTCTATAAAGGTGTAACTACTGATGTACCAAGTATTGGTGTTAAAGCTGTTTTAGTTTCTAGTACTGCACTAGATAATAAAGCTGTTTATGTTGTAACAAAAGCAATTTTAGATAACTTTGAAGATTTCAAAAAACTTCACCCAGCTTATAAAACTATTACTAAAAAATCATTATTAGATGGTTTATCTGTTCCTCAACATGAAGGTGCAAAAAAAGCATTTAAAGAAGCAGGTCTTTTATAAGACCCGCTATTTTTTGTCAAAAGGTTAAAGAGAATACTCTTTAACCTTTTTTTTTAAGATATTTAAAAAGACTACATTATAATAATTTTTTTTAATATCTAATAACCAAAAGGATTCATATGAAACATGAAGTAGACTTAAGTAATAGAGAAGAAGAACTTCTTTGTCATCTTGAGGATAAAGATAATAGAAAGCATATCCCAGAATCAAAAGAGATACACTCTAATGAAGAGGAATTAATTGCAGATTTAGAAGGTCAAAGATCTTTTGATAAAACAAACTGGGAATTTTGGCTAATAGGAATAGTTGCGTTTCTTTGGTCTTCATACCAACTTTACGTAGCTTTTGTACCAACAAATGGTGCATTTGTAAGATCTGTGCATTTAGCATTTGCAATTGTATTATGTTTTATGATGTACCCAATGTATAAATCACGAATATTAAAATACAAAATACCATGGCATGCTTTTGCTTTTGCTATAGTTGGTGCTATTGGTGCATTATATGTTTATTACGATTATACTGGCTTATCAATGCGTGCAGGAGCATATCTTCAAAGAGATGTAGTAATAGGACTTATAACAATAGTAATCTTACTTGAAGCTTCACGACGTGCTTTAGGTATGGCACTTTCAGTTATTGCAATTTGTTTCTTATTATATGACTACTTTGGTCAATATATGCCGGATTTAATTGCACATAAAGGTGCGAGTTTAACAAAACTTTCTTCACAAATGTATTTAACAACTGAAGGTATTTTTGGTGTTCCATTAGGAGTTTCAGCTGGATTTGTTTTCTTATTTGTACTTTTTGGAGCACTACTTGAACGTGCTGGTGCTGGTGATTACTTTATTAATATGGCTTATGCGGCTTTAGGGAAATATAGAGGAGGACCTGCTAAAGCATCTGTTGCCGCATCAGGACTTACAGGTATTATTTCAGGTTCATCTATTGCAAATACAGTAACAACAGGAACTTTTACTATTCCTTTAATGAAAAGGTTAGGATTCCCAGCACATAAAGCAGCCGCTGTTGAAGTTGCCGCTTCTACAAATGGACAACTTATGCCTCCAATTATGGGAGCAGCAGCATTTATTATTGCAGAATTTTTAGGACTTGCATATACTGATGTTGTAATGGCTGCATTTATTCCTGCTTTTGTTTCTTATTTTGCACTATTTTATATAGTTCATTTAGAAGCATTAAAATTAGGATTAGAAGGTGAAGAACCAAGTAAATTAGCGCGTGTTTGGGATATCTTTAAACAAGGTATTCATTATATCATTCCTATTTTCTTCTTGATTTATACACTAATAGTATTACAAGAGTCAGCTCAAAGTGCTGCTCTTAGTGCAATTCAATTTATGATGTTAATTATGGTTACTCAAAAACCAATTGGTGCAATATTAAGAAAAGAAAAACTTACAAAAAGAGTTTTCTTAGAAGGTTTTGAAGATATTGCTATTGGTATGGTAAATGGTGCTAAAAATATGGTTCCTATTGCAATTGCAACTGGTGTTGCTGGTATTGTTGTAGGATCTGTAACATTAACAGGTATTGGTCAAGTTTTAATTGAAGTAATTGAAGAGCTTTCAGGTGGTTATATCTTAGCTATTTTATTATTTACAGGAATCATTTCTCTAATTCTTGGAATGGGACTGCCTACAACAGCTAACTACATTATTATGGCAAGTTTAACAGCACCTATTATTATTTCACTAGCAGCTGATAATGGATTCTTAATTCCTACAATCGCCGCTCACCTTTTTGTATTTTACTTTGGTATTCTAGCCGATGACACCCCACCTGTTGGTATTGCGGCATATGCCGCAGCTGGGATTGCAAAATCTGATCCAATAAAGACAGGTGTTCAAGGTTTTGCTTATGATATCAGAACCGCTATTTTGCCATTTGCATTTTTCTTTAATAACAAATTATTATTAATCGATGGTGTAGATGCTAATGATCCTGATAATCCAGCATTATGGCAATGGATTACAAATCCTGCTGAAATAGCACTTATATTTACAATGGCTGTAATTGGAATGTTCGCATTCTCTAGTGCAACACAAAGTTACTTTATGATGAAAACAAGCATAATTGAGAGATTTGCATTTTTCTTAATTGTACCTTTTATGTTAGTTCCAAATATTGCTCAAGAGTGGTTACATTTACCACATGAGTATGTGTCTTATGTAATTGGATTAGGTATATATGTAGCTATTTACCTATCACAAAAAGCAAGAATGAAAAATTTAGGATTAGTTTACTAAAAATAAAAAAGAGTAAAATCTAAAAACTAATAGTTTTTAGATTTTCTCATTTGAAGTAGTTCTTTTTGAACTGAAATATTTACAGCTTCATTTGGTTCATAATCAAGTGAATAATTTCTTCCATCATAATCAACCGAATTTAAAATTATCTTCATAGCTTCAAGTCTAGCTTTATGCTTATCATCACTTCTTACAATATTCCAAGGTGCGCTTCTTGAAGTTGTACGTCTTAGCATTTCATATTTCTTTTCAGAGAATTCATCCCATAAGTCTTGTGCTTGCATATCAACTTCTGAAAACTTCCATTGTCTTAATGGATCTTCAATTCTTCTATCAAATCTTCTTTTTTGTTCTTCTTTTGAAACAGAAAAATAAAGTTTGATTAGAATCATTCCTTGTCTTACTAAATCTTGCTCAAAATTTACAACATCTTCCATAAAGATTTCATGTTCTTCTTTAGTACAAAAGCCAAAAATAGGTTCAACCATAGCTCTGTTATACCAAGATCTATCAAATAGTACTATTTCTCCACCTCTTGGAAAATGTTCGATATATCGCTGAAAGAACCATTGTGTTCGTTGTGTTTCAGTAGGTTTCCCAAGTGCTACAACTCTATAATGCTTATTATTCATATATCTAGTCATTCGTCTAATTGCACCACCTTTTCCAGAAGCATCTCTTCCTTCAAAAATAACAATCATTCTTTTACTATTTGATTCTAAATAATTTTGTAACTTAATTAGTTCAATTTGATATTTCTTAAGCTCTTCTAGATCATAAATCTTTTGAATACCTTCTTTTAAAATATCTTCATTTAGTTTTTTATAATCGCCTAAAATTGATATTAAACTCTTGTTTTCTTCTATTAATTTATTAAGTTCTTCATTATCAGAGCTATTGACACTCTCATTTACTATGTTATTTTTAATAGGCTGTGTTACTTTTTTATTTACCATTATTGAATCTTTGAATTTTTGCATTAAATCTAATGCAGCTTTTTTTGTTAGCTTATCTTTTTTTGTATAACCTAATACCTTTACATATCTTTTCTTTTCATATTGAAATCTTGCTATATATTTTTTTCCAAAAGTTGGATGAGCAGCTTTTGAAATATATAATCCACTATGGTTTGTTCTTTCAAAATCACTTAAATTCATAATTAGCGAGACCTTGCAAATTTATTTTCTTGTTCCATATTTTCAATCTCTTGAGTACCTGTTGTTAAAATACGATCATCAGTTTGTATATATGAAGGATCAATTTGATTTGGATATTCAACATGTGATAGAATATACTTCATACAGTTTAATCTAGCTTGTTTTTTATCGTCACTTTTAATTACAGTCCAAGGAGACATATCAGTATTCGAAGCCATTAACATAGAAAATTTAGCAATAGTATATTTATCCCATAATTTCTGAGACTCTTTGTCTACTGGCGAAAGCTTATACTGCTTAAGTGGATCTACTTCTCTTTTTTTGAATCTTTTAGCTTGTTCTTTTTTTGATACAGAAAAATAAAACTTCATTAAAATAATTCCAGATTTTACAAGCATTTGCTCAAATTCTGGAACTTCTTTTAAAAATTCATGATGTTCTGTTTTAGTACAAAATCCCATTACTGGCTCAACACCAGCTCTGTTATACCATGACCTGTCAAATAAAACAATTTCCCCAGCACTTGGTAAATATTGAGTATATCGTTGAAAGTACCATTGAGAAGTTTCTCTATCACTTGGCTTCTCTAAAGCAACTACTCTAGCACCCCTAGGATTTAAATGTTCAGTAATTCTTTTAATAGTTCCACCCTTTCCAGCAGCATCTCTACCTTCAAAAATCATTAAAACTTTTAAACCCTTATCTTTTACATGATTTTGGAACTTTAATAACTCAATTTGCATTTTTCTTAGTTCTTTTTCGTACTCTAAGGTCTCTTTTTTAACCCAAACTTGAACTTTTCTTGCTTTCTTTTTCTTTTTTACCATTGCCAATTAATCCTTTATGAAAGTCTGCTTATATACTCATTATATCCAAAATTGTTTACAATTTGATAACAATCATCCGATACTTTTATTACAACAGAAGGTAATTTAATACCATTGAAAGTTGTAGTTTTTACCATCGTATAATGTATCATATCTTCTAAAATGATTTTATCTCCTACTTCTAAAGGCTTATCAAAAGAATAATCTCCGATAATATCACCCGCTAAACAAGTATTTCCACCTAATCTATAAGTAAACTCTTTTTCATTTGCATTTCCTGCATTTCTAATATCTGCTCGATATGGCATTGCAAGAGTATCTGGCATATGTGCTTCTGCTGAAGTATCTAAAATAGCTAGATTCATTCCATTTTTAATAACATCCAAAACACTTGCTACTAAATAACCTGTTTGCCAACCTACTGCTTCGCCTGGTTCTAAAAATACTTTTAGATGTGGATATCTTTTTTTAAATTCTTTTAATAGTTTTATCAAACCCTCAACATCATAATCATTTCTTGTAATATGATGTCCACCACCAAAATTTACCCATTTTAAGTTTTCAAAATATTGCGAGAAGTTTTTTTCAAAAGCTGCAAGGGCTCCTTCTAAAGCATCTACATTCTGTTCACAAAGAGCATGAAAGTGTAATCCTTCAACTCCTTTAAGATTATCTTCTTGAAAATTTTCTTTTGTAATTCCAAGTCTAGAATTAACCGCACAAGGATTATATAAATCAACCTCAACACTTGAATACTCAGGATTTATTCTAAGTCCAATTGAAGTTTTTCCTAAAGCTTTTTCTCTAAATTGATTTAATTGATTAAAAGAGTTAAAAACTAAATGATTTGAAAGCTCTATGATTTCATCTATTTCTTCATCTTTAAAAGCAGGTGAATAAGTATGAACTTCTCCACCAAACTCTTCCTTAGCAAGTATTGCTTCGTGAAGTCCTGAAGCACAACATCCTTTTAAGTATTTTCTACATAAATCAAATGTTGAATATAATGCAAAACCTTTTAAAGCTAAAAGGATATTTACATCTGCTTCCTCTTGTATTTTTTTTAATAATTTTAAATTATTTTCTAATAAGTCCTGTTCACATACAAAACTAGGACTTGGTAACTTCTCAAAACTATTTACTATTTCATTATTTTTATTTTTCTTCAAATGGCTCAAAATCCTCTTTTGTTACACCACAATCTGGACACTCCCAATCATCTGGTATATTTTCAAATGCTGTTCCTGGTTCAATTCCTGAATCAGGATCACCAATAGCTGGGTCGTAAATATAATCACACACTGTACATATATATTTTTGCATTATTTTCTCCTAATGTTTTATAAAATATTATACAAGTTTTTTAGTTTTAAAAATACTTTATTCTAAAACTAGTTTTATAATTTAAACTTACTTTACTTTTACCTAATCAGCTGGTAATTCTAATATCTTCCAAGGTAACCCTTGAGTCATTAACTCATCCATAAATGGCTTAGCATCAAACTCTTCGATATTAAATACACCTTTTCCATCCCAAATACCTTTATAAATCATCTTCGTTCCAATCATTGCAGGAACTCCTGTAGTATAGGAAACAGCTTGTGCCCCTGTTTCTTTATAACACTCTTCATGGTCACAGATATTATAGATATAAACTTTTTTCTTTTTCCCATCTTTAATTCCACTTATAATACAACCGATATTTGTCTTACCAACTGTACGAGGTCCAAGTGATGCAGGATCTGGTAATAATGTAGCTAAAAATTCAATAGGAATAATCTTTTGACCTTTATGCTCTACTTCTTTTATACCTAACATCCCTACATTTTCTAAACATCTCATATGTTGAATGTATGAATCTCCAAATGTCATAAAGAATCTAATTCTTTTTAAACCTTTAATATTTTTACATAAAGACTCTAACTCTTCATGATATAAAAGATAAGAAGGTTTTACACCAACTTCTGGATAATTATGTTCAACTTTTATTTCTAAAGGTTCAGTTTCAATCCATTTACCCTCTTCCCAATATCTACCTTTTGCAGATACTTCTCGCAAATTTATCTCAGGATTAAAGTTTGTAGCAAAAGGATAACCATGATCCCCTGCATTACAATCCATAATATCAATATAGTTTATTTCATCAAATAAGTTTTGTTGGGCATAAGCACAAAATACACCTGTAACTCCAGGATCAAACCCAGAACCTAAAAGAGCTTTTACACCAGCTTTTTCAAATTGTTCTTGTTTTGCCCATTGAAGTTTATATTCAAATTTCGCCTCATCTGGATGTTCATAGTTTGCTGTATCAACATAATCAACACCTGCTTGAGTACAAGCATCCATGATTGTTAAATCTTGATAAGGTAAAGCCACATTTAAAACAACTCTAGGGCTTACTTGCTCTATTAATTTAACAAGTGCTGGTACATCATTAGCATCAACAGATGCAACATTGATATTAACATTTTGATTTTTCTTTATGTCATCTCTAATTGATTCACATTTTGTAATTGTTCTAGATGCTAATGTAATCTTTTCAAATGTATCGATATTCATCGCACACTTAACAGTTGCTACCCTACTAACACCACCTGCACCTATTATTAGGATACCAGTATTTGAATTTGTCATTTTTGACCTCTTATGTTTTTTATTATAATGATTATATTATCTTTTAAGTAAATATTTGTTAAAGTTGCGAACAAATATATGGGGATGATTTGGCTTCGATTAGAGCATTGAAGCTTAGTTGCATGTCGGCCTGAACATGCCGTTACACGGTTCATAATTTTTAAACGCAAATAATAACAATTATTCTCCAGCTTACGCAGCAGCGTAAGTTTTAATTTAGACTCCCCTTAATTGGGTCGAGACTAGGAGGCTCATTCTACTGATGCTATATAGGTAGATTTAAATGGGCTCACCCCAATAGCTTATCTTTGAAGAGTTGATTGCCCTTTGAAGAGACATTCCAAATCTTAGCTTCTATAAGCCTTGCAGGTTGAGCTTATAAAAAGTGAAATTAATCGACCTCTTCTAAACATGTAGACGCTATGCGGATATGTTTTAAGACTCCGGTTCAATCCCGGACATCTCCACCAAAATATAATTCAAACAAATCTTATAAAGTCTATCTAGACACCAATATATAGGCTATATAGCCACTTTATCTACCAACACAGTCTAAGCTAATACTATCAAATCTATAACTTTTGGGGTACCTTTTAGGGGCATCATGATAAAATTCCCTATACGATTTAAAAAAAGTACCCCATAAGGAATTAACAAATGGCAAAAAGTACCCTACCACTAACAGCTACACAAGTAAAAACTGCAAAAGCTAAAGAAAAAGATTATAAGCTTTTTGATGGTGGAGGACTTTTTTTATTAGTTGCAAAAACTGGTGGGAAAAGATGGAGATTGAAATATAGATTCAATAATAAAGAAAAAGTTATTGCATTAGGAACGTATCCAAGTTTATCTCTAAAAGATGTAAGAGCAAAAAGAGAAGAACTTAAATCTTTAATTGCAAAGGATATAGATCCAAATGAACAAAAGAAACAAAAAAAAGAAGAAATCCAAAAAGTAGAAAAGAAAAAAGAAAATACATTTTATAAAGTTTCTCAAGAATGGCATGAAAACTATCAAACAGAAGTATCAGAAAATTATCATATAAAATTAGGTCGTGCATTAGAAAACTATGTATATAAATATATGAAAGATAAACCAATAGAAGATGTAACAAGATTAGATTTAATTGAAATACTTAAAATACTAAAAGAAAGAGATTTACAAGATACAGCGAGTAGAGTATTTATGATTATCAATAAAATATATAAGTATGCAGTAACTTTAGAATATGTTCCTCATAATATAGTAGCAGACATAGAACAAAAGAATATCTTAGGTAAAAGGGAAAAGAAACACTACCCTACTTTCACAAAAGAAAAAGATATAAAAGGATTACTTTTAGCTATTGATGAATACTCAGGAGATTACACTACAAAGATGGCTTTAAAAATGCTTCCTTATGTATTTGTACGAAGTTATAACATTAGACATTGTGAATGGTTTGAAATAGACTTAGTAAAAAAAGAATGGATAATACCAGCTTCAAAAATGAAAACTAAAATAGAATTTATACTTCCACTTCCAAATCAAGTAATAGAAATACTAGAAGAAGTAAAACAATTTACAGGAAATGGTCAATATGTATTTCCAAGCTTTAGAGCAAAAGATAAACCAATGAGTGATAATACTCTTATTGGAGCATTAAGAAGAATGGGATATACAAAAGAAGAGTTTGTACCTCATAGTTTTAGAGCTATGTTTTCAACTATTGCCTATGAGAATATGGAAGAACATGGATATAGTGGAGAAGTTATTGAAGCTTTACTTTCACATAAAGAATCTAATAAAGTTAAAGAGGCGTATAATCGTGCTTCATATAAAGATAGTATGAGAAGTTTAATTAAGTGGTATGCTAATTATTTAAAAAACTTGAAGAATTATTTATCTACCAATACTTAGATTAAAATAGTAACCCTTAATTTATCTATATCTATCTTGAAGTTAACTAAAATATTATTTTGTTATAATAAATTAAATAATATTTGGTAAGGTTTTTTTTGAACGGTTTTATATATCCTAGTTTTAATTTTTTAATTTCAATTCTGTATTTTACTAATTTAGTTGAATTCTTTAAATTTATTGCAAAAAAAATTGCAATATTCAATTCTAATGGTGAAGAATTAACTTCTATTGATAAAATTAGAAAATACAGTATTTTTGCTATTGATATCTATCAAGTCTTTAAATGGTCTATATTGATTATTTTTTGGATTAAAGAATATAATAATCCTTTATCAAAATATTTTATATTTTATTTACTATATAGTAACTTATTTGTATATTTTTATTATCATACTTGGGGAAGTAAATATAAGCAAAGAGTAGATGACATCGCAATTAAAAAAAACTTTATAAATTACATGTTAGCTATTGCTTTCTATCTATTTTGCTATGCATATTTATATAAATGTCATTATTCAGAAATGATTCTAATTAATGATACATATTTTGATATTCTTTTACTAGATAATTTAACCTCCATTTATTTAAGTGTTTCTACCGCATTCACATTAACATATAGTGGAATACAACCTTTAACTCAAGAGATTAGAATTCTATTTCTTTCTGAAGTGATTAATACATTTATATTTTTAACAATTATAATAACTAATTCAATACCAAAAACTTTAGATAAAGGAAATACATGAGTTATAAGAATAAGACTTATATAATATTTGATGCTGATAATGATATGAAATATTATAGGCTAATGACAGCATGGAAAGAAAATAATAGTATTGATTTTAACTTTCATAATGCACATGATTTAAATAATTTAAGAGATGGGTCTTTAGAGGATACAATCAAAAGAAAACTTCGTGAGAGAATGATAAATACGAAGCAAGTATTAGTTTTAGTGGGCGATAATACAAAATTTTTATATAAATTTGTGAGATGGGAAATAGATATAGCAATAAGCATGGATATACCAATTATTGCTGTAAATTTAAATAAAATAAATGGTTCACATAAAATGACACCTCCTATATTAAAGAAAACTTCTTATTTTCTATCCGTACCTTTTGAATTACATAAAATAAAATATTCTTTAGATAATTTTCCTACTAATTATCTGAAAAACAAGCATAAAGCACCTAGTGCACAAATATACAGAAGAAATAATTAAATAAAAAAAGGATTTTCATGAAAGTATTTATAAGTTGGTCAGGTGAATTTAGTAATCAATTTGCAGAAGTATTGAGAGATTGGATTAAATGTACATTACAAGCAACTGAACCTTGGATTTCTTCTAAAGATTTAGATAAAGGGGCAATATGGTTTAGTGATATTCATAAGAGCCTAGAAGAAACTAGAATTGGAATATTATGTTTAACTAAAGATAATAAAGAAAAACCTTGGCTTTTATTTGAAGCTGGTGCTTTAGCAAAAGGAATTGCAACAAATAGAGTTTGTCCTATATTGTTTAATTTAGAGCCAAAAGATATTAAAGGTCCTTTAGCCCAATTTAATCATACTTTACCAAATAAAGAGGGCATGTTTTCACTACTATTAACAATTAATAAAGAACTAGGTGAAAATAAACTTCCTGAGAAAATATTAGAAGATGTATTTGCCGTATATTGGGATTCCTTCAATGAAAAGATTACAGAAATTATGAAAGAAGAACCAAATCAGGATATTGAATACCCTGAACGTACTGAAAATGATATGTTAGAAGAAATATTGTATGCAACTAGAAAAATGGATAAGAAAATTCAAGAACTAGAGGAAAAGAGTATCTCATCTTCTTCATCACCTAGGAATAAGGGTATAAAAAGTTCCAATTATGAGCTATTCAAAAATTCTATATTAATGGGGTTAAAGGATGATGTAATTAAGAAAAATTTTAAAGTGACTGAGGATGAATTAGGTAATATAAGAACTTTTTTAAAGAAAGACAAAGGATTTATTAAGTCATAAATTTAATAAGTTAAGGATAATATTTTAATGAAGGGGTCAGGTCATGAACTGCCACCTTATTCAAGTATTTGGTTATCAGCCTATAGAACGTAGATTATACTTTTTTAATTATTTATTTTGTTTTTAGTTATAATCATTCATGTATAAAAAATATAATATTAAATACTTTAAATCAGAAAAACAAATAATAGACTTATTTAATAAAATTAGTAAAAATGTATTAAGTGACATTGCAGATGATGAAAAAAGACATTCACTAGAAAATGTAATAAAACAATACCTACCAGAGGAAACAATACATTTTAAATCTCTAAAAGAATTATTTAAAAAGTATAATACTTCAAAAAAGAAAATGATTAACGATAGTATATTAATAGGCTATCCTGATATTGATGAAGATTTAATCCCTACATTAAAACAAGAATTTAAAATTCTTATAAAAAAGAAGAAGATTAAAATAAATCTAGAATCAGATACTCCAATATTTAATGAAATTGTTTCAATTATGACTTATGCAAAAAAAGTAGATAGTTTATTAAAAGAATATCCATTAAAGAAATCTACTTACAATGGTACAAAGTCTGCTAGTACTAGTTTAAAAGATATGATTAATACCCAATTAACAGCACTAAGAGATAAACTGAATAATCCTTACTTCAAAATAAATGATGATTTTGAAATTAAAAAAACTGAACATCAAATAAGAATTCTAGAAAAATGTCAAGATAAAAGATTTAAAGATTTACCAGAAATTATCAATACTGCAAATAATCTATATGGAATAGATTATAAAAATGATGAATCAACAGACCTTGAAAATGCATCCTTTAGAGAATTAACACAGTTATTCAATGGTACTCTTACCTCTGAACTAGAAATATTATATAGCTTTGCAATTTTTATATGTGAAACAATAGGAATTTATGATAAAAAGTTTAGTATAAAACAAGCTGATGCAATTGCCAATATTTCTTATACACTTTATAGAGAAAATATAGATAGTCTAAACTTAGAAAACAAAAGAGCTGTTTTTACTTATACTACTGATAAAATAGGTAAAAGTTATATACAAAAAACAATTATAGAGAATACTCCTATATTTGTTTATGAAAAGAAGGCAGAACAAATAAATGCTCTAGATAAAATGATTGAAATTGGATTTAAAAGCTTATCAGGAGTTAGACATGATTATAATAAAGACTTACCCTTAGAAAGTGAAATATCAGATATTGAACAACTTAAAAACTTAATAAGAAATTTAAAAGAGATGAATTTCATACCTAGAGAAGTGTTCTTTCTTTTTTCATATTATGAATATATTTCAAATAGACTAAAACCTCAACACTTACTTATCAAAATATAAAAATAATTTCAACTTAACTAGAATTAATTTTTAATTTCAGTTAAGAAGATTTTTTCCTTCCTTATATTCTATACTTCTTTTATCGATATCAAAACAAAGACATATAAATTTATATAACAGTAAAGACGTTTACTAAACTTTCTATTTAAACAAATAGATAAATTCATAAAGGAATTAAAAATGTTAGTTTTAAAAGCTGAATTAATGGGAATATATAAATCAAATGATTTCACAGATAAAAATACAAATGTTACAACAATAGGTAAAACAAAATTACAACTATTAAGTAAACAAGTTATGAAGGATAGTTCAACAAAGATTACTCTACTAGATGTAAGTATTCCAAATGAAAAAGTAAATCTTTTCACAAAAGATAGAATTGGAAAAATTGTAGAAGTAGATGTTGGTGTAATTGGAGAAGTCAAATATTATGGTGTCTAAAAAGAAAAGAAACATTGCAGAGGGACGGATGCAATGTTTTTTTCTTTGTGACAATGAATAGTTTAAAAGGGGTCTTTAGTAACACCCCTTACTACACGTCAAAAGGAAAAATAAATGAGTACTACTAAAAAGATATTTGGTATTGATACACTTTATTACTTTTGTGAATCAAACGAAAACTATGATGATTTATATCTAGAAATGTTAGACCAAATAGAAGAAGTAAAAGGAAATTTTGAGAAGAAAGATATTGAGTTTGAGAATAATGATATTCACATTAACTTAAATGATATTCCATTAAATTTCTTAGGAAAAAATGAAGGCTTTCATTGGTTTAAAGATATCAATGATTATTTTAAAATAGGTTTAAAAGATAGATATAAAAACAGAGGTTTAAACGATATTAGAATTCAATTACTAGGTATTGGTATTTATACTATTGGAATAAGAAGTTTAATTGATTTTATTAACGACATCTTATTAAAAGATTATGTTAGTGGATATTATCCAATAACAAGAGCAGATTTAAATTGTTTTATTCAATATGATTTTTCATTTGTAAGCAAAGAAATGTTTGTATCAAGAAAGAAACAATATTCAACTATTAGTGAAATTGGAAGTTCAACAGAACTACAAACAATATATGTAGGTAAAGCACCTTTTAAATTAAGACTTTACAACAAGAAAGAAGAGTTAAAGAAGAACAAAAAAAGAGACTTAATGTATGAGTACTTTTTAAATAATGGCTTTGATTTAGAAGAGCCTATTTTTAATGTTGAGTTTGAGATGCAAAGAGGCTATTTAAAGACATTTAATATCTTAACTATTGAAGACTTACTTTGTAATGCAGAGAAGTTATTTAAAGCTTCTATGGATGATATAAGGTTAATAGATATAACAACTCTTAGTGATAATGCAGTAAAGCACAATAACAAACATAGAGGAGATACTCTTCCTATTTGGGAAGAGATAAAACAAGAGTATTTATTAGAAGATTTTTTACAAATACAATTACCTCTACAAAGAGTTAAAAGAGCTGTATCTATTTATGACGATTACAAGTTTAAATTAGAGTACATAGCACTAGTAAGACGTGCTTTAGTAAATAGATTGAACATTGATGTTGATTTCTTAGAAGAACTCTATACAGAGGCTAAAGAGTCGTTAAATAAGACTAGTACTCCAAAGAGTATGAGAAAAAGATATACAGAAGTTGAAGTTATTGATAAAGATGGTAATTCTGAGCATTTAAGATTATTAGAGGATGGTAATTTAATTAAACCATTAGCTATTGAAACAGTAGTGCAGTTACAAAACTATGATTTATTAACTTACTTAGACAAGGTAAGAGAAAAACAAAACTTATCTACAAAAAATAAGCATATATATGAGGTTGCTTTGAAAGAAGCTATGAAAAGAGGATTGGTTTTAGATATTAGTCCTCAGGAAGTGAATGATTAGAACAATAGTAAAAAGAGGGATTTATTCCCTCCTTTAAACAGCCAAGGAAAGGAGAGTAAAGAATTATGAGTAATTTTTTGAGAATAACAGAAGTTATGAAAAAGACGGGTATTGCCAAAAGTACAATATGGTTGTGGGTAAAAGAGGATAAATTCCCTAAACCTATTAAATTAAGCCCACGTATTACAGTTTGGGAAGAAGAAAAAATAAATAATTGGATGTCAAGATTAAGATAATATAAATAATTTAATAAGTATAATCATTTTATTATTTTTTATAAAAAGCACAAAGGATACGACTTGAATAAATTATTAATACCATTAATAATTACATTACCATTATTATTTACAGCTTGTTCATCTAAACTTAATTATAATTCTAGTTTTAAAAAAAATGTAAACCTAGAAGAAGATTATAAAATAAGTGGAAATATTGAACTTTATAGAAATGTAGGTTTTCTAACTGAAACAGTACAAAATAGAGTTATACTATATATTGATAACAAACTAATTGTAAAAGCACCACTTAATGAAAACTTTTCAGGAAGAATAGAATTGTTCTACAATAAGAAGCCACTTACAATTGAATGTGGCAAAGATAATCTTTTTTCTCAACCAAAATGTAATGTATTTTTAAATAATCAGAATCTAGGTAATTTAGAATTTAGACCTGATTACCTGGGATAAAAGAATCTAATATTTTATGATATAATTATCATTATGAACAAAAAAGAAATCTTAAATAAATTATTTGTATCTGATTCAAATAAAAAGATTATGAAAGGCTTAATATATGTCTAAACAAATCAATAAAGCAAATATCTTAAACTATTTAAAAGAGCATTATTCTGAATTCAAAGAAAATTATAGTGTAGAACAAATAGGACTATTTGGAAGCTATGCAAGAGATGAAGCAACAGAATCTAGTGATATAGATATTTTTGTAAAAATGAAACCATCTTTATTTGATATGGTAGCTATTAAAAATCAAATTGAGCATGACTTAAATAAAAAAGTTGATATAATAAGAGAACACAAAAATATAAAACCTTTCTTCCTTCAAA
Organism: Poseidonibacter lekithochrous; assembly: GCF_018861145.1. Lineage (GTDB taxonomy): Bacteria > Campylobacterota > Campylobacteria > Campylobacterales > Arcobacteraceae > Poseidonibacter > Poseidonibacter lekithochrous_A. The sequence goes on along the minus strand of NZ_JAHKQT010000038.1, from coordinate 14,932 downwards.
CAATTAAAAAAGATTTAATCAATGTCTAACAAAGAATTAATACTTTCAACATTAGAAGATATAAAATATTCTCTTGAGTTAATCCAAACAAGAGTAAAAAATATTAAGTCTAGTGATGACTTTTTAGAAACTGAAAATGGACTTGAAAAACTTGACAGTATTGCAATGAGATTAGTTGCTATTGGAGAAGGATTTAAAAATATTGATAAACTATCAGATAATCAACTTTTATTAAATTATTCAAATATTCCATGGAAACAAGTTAAAGGAATTAGAGATATTTTATCACATCACTATTTTGACTTAGATGCTGAAGTAATTTTTAATCTTTGTAAAAAAGATGTAAATGAATTATATAAAACTACAATTCAAATAATAAAAGATATTCAATAAAACTTACTTTATAATAAATTATAGGGTACTTTTTAGGGGTGCTTTTATAAAATACATTCTTAAATACCTATATAATAAGAAACTTAAATCCCGGACATCTCCACCAAATATTAATATAATCAAAAATCTTAAAACATCTACTCTCTCAAATCTAAGAAACGTAAACTTATTTTTATAATATCATTGCTTATATTGTAAGTATCATATATTTTAAAATCCAACAAAAGCATTTAAAAAAATAAAATGTAATCTATAAAAAAGATTACTTTTCAAGCAATCTTCATTAAAATCATTGTTTTGAATATGTGAATAAGTTAATTTAAATTTTTCAAAATCTTTTTCATTATCAATTACAAATCTATAAACTTTATTGTGAACTGACATTAAAGAATTTTGTTCTTTTGTGTATTCATTATATGTAAAAGAATTAGTTTCATCACAAATATTATTATCAATGATAATTGAATTATTAAAGTTATCAGTTAATAGAATACCTCGTAAAAGATATTTATTAAAGAAAAAATCATTTCCTAAATAATCTAGAACATCTTTTTTTATATTTTCAATATTCATTTTTGAGCTACTAATGTTAGCCATTCAATACCATCTCTTTGCAGTCCATCTTTATTAATATATGTATATAGTATTCTAAAACCAATAGATTCGCAAATATTTATCCAGTTTTCAAGTGTCAAAATTAAAAAGAACCTTCCTTTATTATCAAAACCTTCTTCGTTAATATCATCTCTTGACAATGACACTGATATTAAAAATTTACCATTGTGCTCTAATAGATTATAAATCTTTGAAATTGTTTTATTAAGATCATTTTCTGATAAGTGCATTAGAGTTGCAATTGAATATATTCCATCAAATTTCATCTCAAAATTTAAATCATTCGGCAAAGATTTATACAAAAGTTTTTTTGATAATTCAGGATGAATATTTTTTGCTTCCTCAATCATTTCTTTTGAACCATCTGTTGCAATAATAGAATAACCATTTTTAATCATATATGCGGCATCTCTACCAGAACCACAACCAACCTCAAGAATTTTTGATTCTTTTTTAAAAGTTTCAATTAAAAGTTTTGAACTTCTTTTACATTTGCTGATTCATAACGATTTGCTAATTGTTTTGAATTATTATTGTAATAAATAATTGTATTATTTTGCATTATTCTCTTTTTTATAAAATGTGATTTTATTTTATCTAAATCATTTTTATAACTTCTAGTTAAGTCTTATACTTACAATTATTTTAAACATTATTGATAGAGAAAATGATATAATTCACGATGATATAGATGAAAATAGATTTTTTGAATAGTGTCACATAAATTGAATCTATATATTCAAAATATTAGATGTATAGGATAAATAGGTAAATTTAATTTTTACTTCTAAAAGTAAATAAAAAAAGATATAGATTTAATTTAAATAAAGGAGTTAAGTTATGAGTAAACCACCTTTTTCTAGAAAAAAAGCTTTAAAAACTGCTTCAATTTCAAATCAAATTGAGGGTTATAAACCTATTAAAGATAAAGAGACATTAAAAAAAGTAAAACAATATTTATCTTTACTTAAATAATGAAATACTATCCTCCTTCAAACCACATTTATTATGAAAATAGTGATGTTCCTATAAATAAACTAAATATCAAAGAGCTTGAAATTATAACTGAGATTGAAAAAGAGTTATTAGCTAGAGCTTATGAAAATCTACATACAAAGCTAGATGAAAATATTAAATTTGATGAAAAATACCTTTGTAAAGTTCATGAACAAATCTTTTTCCAACTATATGATTGGGCAGGAAAATTTAGAACTGTAAACTTACTTTTTACTATTTTGATGTACATGCAGCCTTGTATCCCATACCATAAATATTTTTAATATATAAGTTTGGTACTTTTTTTCGTAAACGTGATATCATATTTTTGAGATTTTTAATATCTGCATTAAAATCAAATTCTTCGAACCAAATAGCATTGATTAATTCATCTGCGGTGCATATTTTTTCATTATTACTTAATATTGTGTCTAAAAAAATAATTTCTTTTTTCGTTAATTCTATTTCACTATTATTTTGAAGTAATCTTTTATTCTTTTTTTCCCAGATTAAAAACTCATCAATTTTTATAATATCATTATTATGATTTAAATTATTATTGTAAATTTGATTACATAACTTAAATATATCATCCAAAAAACTAGAATAGTCTATAGGTTTGGTAAAAAATTGATGTATCCCTAAATTAACTAAAGGTAAAAGATAATTAAATTCACTCCGTGCTGATAAAATTACAACTGTTTGATCTTCTTTAATTTTATAAATGGCATCTATTAATTCTACACCATCATAATTTGGCATTTTTATATCTGAAATGATTAAATCATAATATTTATTTGTATCTTTGTGATATTGTTTATATTTATTAAGTCCATCTAATCCATCGATTGCAACTGTTACACTTGGAAAAATATCTTGCAGTAATTCAGAGAATTCTTTTCTAAAATCTATGTCATCTTCAACTAAAAGTACAGTTAAATTTTTAGTATATTTTTTTAATAAGCCATAGTCCATTAGAATCCTTTTTATCATATTAGCATTTTGTTTCTTACATTAATCTATAAAAAATCTTGTTAAAACATCCTATAACTTATTTATTTAAATATATTAATATTATGATAGAATTGAATACTATTTGAGTGCTATTTATTGATATGATATAAAAAAAGCAAAAGAGATTATTATGATGGATAAACAAATTCTTAAAAATATAACTGTTCTGTATGCAGAAGATGAATCGGTAATACAAGAAGGAATAACAGAAACACTAATTCTTTTTGGTATAAATGTAATTTGTGCAAAGAATGGTCAAGAAGGTTTATCTCTTTTCCAATCTAACAGGGAAAGTATTGATCTAATTTTAACTGATATAAAAATGCCAGAATTAGATGGATTAGGCATGATTGAAAAAATCAGAGAACTAGATGAATATATTCCTATAATTATTACAACAGCTCATCAAGAAACAAACTTTCTTATGCAATCCATAGAATATAATATTAATGATTATGTATTAAAACCTATTGACATATATAAATTAGAAAAAAATATAATCAAAGCAATTGAAGCAAAAGTATTAAAAGAAGAGCTATTAGAAAAAAATAAAAAACTAGAAATAGAAATCCAAAAAAATGAAGAAAAGCAACATATTATCGAAACGCAATCTAGATTTGCAGCAATGGGTGAAATGATAAATATGATAGCTCATCAATGGAGACAGCCCTTAGCCTCAATAGGAACGGCATCTTTTAATTTAAAATATAAATTACTCAGAGAAGAATTTGATTTAGAGACAAAAGAAGGTAGAGAGCAACAATCTTATTTTTTTAGTAAGAAACTTGATGAAATTGAATTTTATGTACAAAATCTAACTACAACAATAAATGATTTTAGAAACTTTTTTAAAACAGATAAGATATCTGTTAATACAAATATTCAAAATTCAATTCAACATACATTAAAAATAATTCAAAAAGATTTACAATCAAACAATATTCAAGTTATTCTAGATCTTAAAAGTAAAAAACAAATTGATATTTATGAAAATGAGATTATTCATGTACTTATAAATATATTAAAAAATGCACAAGATAAGTTTGTTGAAAAAGAGACAGAAAATCCTAAAATTGAAATTAAAACAGAAGATTTAGAAGATACAATTAAAATAGATATATATGATAATGGAGGAGGAATTGAAGATGATAAACTCAATATTATATTTGAACCCTACTTTTCAACAAAAAAAGAAAAGAATGGTACAGGAATAGGTCTTTATATGTCAAAAATCATAGTTGAAAAAAATCATAGAGGAAGCATCTTTGCCTCAAATGTTAATGATGGTATTTGTTTTTCAATAATACTTCATTCTATGATATAATCTTATAAAGATATTTGGAGTTATTATTTGAAGTTTTTTGTTTTATTTATTATCTTTTTTGGTACATTATTTGCAGATTCATCAATCTTAAGTAAAGAAGAGAAAGAATGGATAAAGAATAATAGTATGAAAGTTGGTGTTACAGATTTGTATCCATTAAGCTTTCTAAATAAAGATTATGAAAGAGATGGTTTTGCAATCGATGTACTAGAACTTATTATAAAAAAATTTCAAATTAAAACTAAAACTGTTGATCTTAACCAAGGTAATATAGGATTTGCTTTTGAAAATGGCGAAATTGATGTAGTACCTGTAGTAAATAATTCAAGAATAAAAAATAATTATGGGGTATATTCTTCTGAAATTTTACAAATCAAAAAAATCTTATTTGTAAAAAAAGAACAAAATGATATCCACTCTCTTCAAGATTTAAAAGATAAAAAAGTTGCAATTATCACAGAAGAAGATGAAACCTTCAAATTAAAGAATAAAGATTATGAAATTAAAATCATTCAAACAGAAAGTATTCAAGAATCTGTAGAAAAGCTTTTAGAAGGAAGTGTTGATGCTTTTATAGCTTCTCCAATTATTATTCAAAAATACTTAGAAGATAATTTAATTATTGATTTAAAAGCAATGCCTCTAATTAATTTTGAACCTTCAAATTTATCTTTTTTTATAAATAAAGAAAAAACACATTTACAATCAATTTTAGAAAAAGGCTTAAATTCAATATCCGTAAAAGAAGAGAAAGTACTTTTTGATAAATGGTTTTTAAAGGATTTAGCAATTTTACCTTTAAAACTTACTAAAAAAGAATTAAATTATTTAAAAAACAAAGTAAGTATAAATATGTGTGTTGATCCAGATTGGATGCCTTATGAAAAAATAGAAAATCATAAACATGTTGGTATTGTTGCTGATTATATGAAAGATTTTCAGAAAAAAGTTGGAATTCCTATAAACCTTGTAGAAACAAAAGATTGGACACAATCCTTAGAATATGTAAGAAATAGAAAATGTGATATTCTCTCTTTAGTCATGGATACTGAAAAAAGACGAAAATATATGAATTTTACAAAAGCATATATAACAGCACCTTTAGTTTTAGTTACAAAAAGAACTGTAACTTTTATTAGTGACTTAAAGACTTTAAAAGATAAAAAAATAGGTATTCAAAAAAACTTTGCGTACAATGAAAAAATTAGAAAGAATTATCCTAATATTGATGTAATAGATCAAGAACACTTACGTGTTGGTTTAAAAAAAGTTGAAAGAGGAGAGCTTTTTGGACAAGTTACAACACATCTTAACGTAGCTTATGCTTTTCAAGAAGAGTTTTATGGAAGCTTACAAATATCAGGTAAATTTGAGAATCAATGGGAATTAGCTGTAGGGGTAAGAAATGACGATCCTATACTTTTAAATATATTTGATAAAATAGTATCATCTATAAGTGATGAACTTAGACAAAAAATTATGAATGATTGGGTACCTGTAAAATTAGAAAAAATCTTTGACTATAACCTCTTTTGGAAAATTCTTGCATCATTTATTATTATTTTATTAATAATTTTATATACATATATGATGCAACGTAGATATATTAGAAAATTAACAAAAGCAAAAGATGAAATTGAAACTTTAAATAGTACCTTAGAAAGAAAGGTACAGATTAGAACTCAAGAATTAGAACTTTCAAATAAAAAACTTAAGATTAAAACTCACGAACTTGAACATTTAAATAATACATTAGATACAAGAATAAAAGTAGAAATTAATAATAGAAAAAAACAAGAACAAATATTAATCCAACAATCAAAACTTGCCGAAATGGGAGAAATGATTAGTATGATTGCTCATCAATGGAGACAACCATTAAGTGCATTAAGTACAATTGTTCAAAATATACATCTGAGATATTCTCTTGAAAAACTTGATAAAGAGTATTTAGAAAAACAAAGAATTCTTAGTAATGCACTTACAGAAAAAATGTCTCAAACTATTAATGACTTCAGAGACTTTTTTAAACCTAATAAAGAGATGCATCCTTTTTCAATAGAAAAAGCTCTTCAACAAACTATTTTTCTTATAAATGACAGTTTCAAAAGTAATAGTATAAAAATCGAAGTTATAATTTCAGATGACGTAATTATCTATGGATTTGAAAGTGAACTTTCACAAGTTTTTTTAAATATTATTACCAATTCGAAAGATGCTTTTTTAGAAACAAAAGTTAAAAATCCAAATATTATCATAGAAACTAAAAAAAATAAAAATGACATTCAAATATCAATCTCCGATAATGCAGGAGGAATTAATGAAGCTATCATCAACAAAATATTTGAACCTTATTTTACAACAAAGAATAATTATAATGGTACTGGCCTTGGTTTATATATGAGTAAAATGATTATTGAACAAAATATGCAAGGTCAATTAAGTGTACAAAATATCCCAAATGGAGTTACTTTTTGTATTCATATTCCTATTAATATCTAATATAAGCAACTTATAATTATTTACTCCTCTTAATTATTAATATTTCCATTAAAACAAAGCATAATGATACTTTTTCAATACATTCTTCTGTAATAATTTAATAAAGAAGAAGATAGAAAATATAGGATTTTTATATGGAAATGTTATTAGTTTTTTTAGTAGGTATATTTGCATGGTATTTTCACGATAAATATGTACAAAGAACACATCAAATTTTGGTCAATTATCCAATTATAGGAAGACTTAGATTTATTTTTCAAGAGTTCAGAGAACCTTTTAGACAGTATTTTGGTGATGAAAAGTTTTATGAATCAATGGATAAATTAGATTGGGTTTATGCTGCATCAAGGGATAAAGTTAATTATTCCTCTTTTTCACCATCTCAACCTTTGCCAAAACCAAAACTTATGTTAAAACACACAAATATTGTTTTAAATGACGATGAAGTTGATAATGACTTTTCAGTTACTTTTGGTGAAAATAGGGAAAAACCTTTTTTTGCAAATTCAATTATAGGAAGAGGACCTATGAGCGATGGTTCAATTTCTCCAGAAGGAACTAGAGCCTTTGTTTATGGTGCAAAAGGAGGAAATTTCCCAATTAATTCAGGAGAAGGTGGATTAACATCAAACTTTTTTGTAACTCATACTAACTATGATCCTATATATATGAAAGAAGTAAAAGGAACTCCTTTTCAAGAATGGTTATTTAAATTATCAAAATCATTACTTAATACACCAGTAGCAATTGAATTTTATAGAAAATCTGTATTTAAAGGTGATTTAGAAGCAGATACTTATATATTTAATAAAGAAAAAGACTGTTTTTATAGACCTAATTGGGATGTTCCTATAGAAAGTTTTCCTCAAGATGTTCCAGAAGATATGGCTGACATAATTTTGCAAATTAGTTCAGGATTATATGGGGTTAGAACTAAAGATGGAAAGTTTGATAAGGAACGATACAAAAAACAAATGGCCTTTTGCCGTATGACTGAAATTAAAATTGCTCAGGGAGCAAAACAAACCGGTGGAAAATTAATTGCTGAAAAAGTCACACCAGCTATTGCTTATTATAGAAATATTGAAGTTAATAAAGATGCATTTTCTCCAAATAGATTTCCATATGCAAATTCAAATGAAGAATTATTTGATTTTATAGGAGAACTACAAGAGGCATCAGGGAAACCTGTTGGTATAAAAATTGTTATCTCTGATTATGATAATATCGTGCCTATTGTAAAGGAAATAAAAAGAAGAGTCTCTTTAAATCTACCATATCCAGATTATATTTCTCTTGATGGAGGGAGTGGTGGAAGTGCTACTGCACCTTTAGATATGATGGAAAGAATTGGTATGGATATTCGTGATGCTTTATATTTAGTTGATAAAGTTCTTAAGGATTTTGGTGTAAGAGATAAAGTGAAAATTTCTGCTAGTGGAAAAATATTAACACCTGATGACGTAGTTATTACATTATGTATTGGAGCAGATTTTGTGCAAATTGCACGTGGTTTTATGATGAGTGCTGGGTGTATAAGAGCAAGATATTGTTCTGGTGCAGGAAAACATCAATGTCCAGTTGGTTTAGCTACACAAGATATTAAAAAGAGAAAGCATTATTTTGTTAAAAAGCATTCAGACTTCATTAAAAATTACCATAATAATATTTTAAAAAGTATGAAAAGTTTATTGGCAGTTATGGGATTAAAAAATGTAAATGAACTAGATAAAGAAAAATTAATTTTTTTAGATAAAGATTCAATTATTTATGATGATATGGAAAGCGTATTTGAGAGAAGAGTTTTTAACAAACAAGGTTCTTTTAATAATGATGAAAATACTTATAAAAATAAAATAAGCTAATAAGGATAGCATAATGTTAATAGAAGAATTAAAAGATTATTTAGGATTTGCTGTCGCTGGTAATTTTCCTAATCATTTAAATGAAGCTGGGGAAGAAAATGAATTTACACAGATTCAAACAGAAGGGGAAAATACACCAAAAGGTTTATTTCCTTTTTATATAAAAGGAGATAAGTCTTTTTTAGGAACATATCCTATTTCTGAGAAAATCATATTAACACATGAAAGAGAAAAAGATAAGATACAAGCAGAACCAGAAGTTGCATTAATCTGTAATTTTATTTACGAAGACGGTAAAGTTATTGATATAATACCTAGATATTTTACTGCATTTAATGATTGTTCTCTTAGAATACAAAACGGAAGTAAATTAAGCACAAAAAAAAACTGGGGTATTAATACAAAAGGTATTTCAAGTCAAATTATTGAAATTGATAACTTTACAGAAAATGGAATTCTAAATGAATATCATATTTCTTCTTTTATAAAAAGGAATGATCAAATTCATAACTATGGAACAATTTCTGCAATTAATTCTTATAGTTATTTCTTTACTCAACTAAAAGATTGGATGGTAAACCAGTTTAATACACAAAAAGATTGTGGTCCATTAGAAGAAATAACTCAATTTATGAAAAATGCTAAAGATGCTAAAGGTATATTAATTGCAGCTGGTGCAACATCATATAGTGAATTTGCAAAAAAAAACTACTTACAAAAAAATGATGAATTATATATATACGTTTATAATGCTCATATATACAGTCATCAAGATATCATAAATAATATACATGCTAAAAATGAACTTTTAGAACATTGTTCTAAACTTCATCAAATCATAAAATAAAACTCCCTTTTACTTCTAATAATAAATATTTAAAAACATATAAAATTAATCCATAATGATACTATTTGAATACTGTCTTCAGCAATAATTTAATTAAGCAAATATTTAAATACAAAAAAGGTTGGAAAAATGAATAATCATGAGTTACAAAATAGAAAGAATAAAGTTTTTGCAAGAGGTCAAGGAAATGCTTATCCTATTTATGTAAAGCACGCAAAGAACGCTGAATTATGGGATGTAGAAGATAATAGATACATTGATTTTGGTACAGGAATTGCTGTGTGTAATACAGGACATAGCCATCCTAAGATTGTTGCTGCAGTAAAAGCACAAATTGAGAATTTTTCTCATACATGTGTAATGGTAAATCCTTATGAGGTAGCAGTTGAATTAGCAGAAAAATTAACAAAATTGGCTCCTGGGGACAGTGAAAAAAAAGCTATTTTTGTAACAACAGGGGCTGAAGCTGTTGAAAATTGTGTAAAGATTGCAAAAGCTTATACAGGCAGACGTGGAGTTATTGCATTTAATGGCTCTTTTCATGGTAGAACAAATTTAACAATGGGACTTACTGGAAAAATAGCTCCATACAAAAAAGCATTTGGACCATTCCCTGGTGATATATATCATGTTCCTTTTCCAGCTAGCTCTTATGGTGCAACTATTGAAGATTCATTAAAAGCTATTAAAAACTTATTTAAAGTTGATATTGAACCAAGTGATGTTGCCGCAATTATCATTGAACCTGTACAAGGAGAAGGTGGATTTTATTCAACTCCAGTAGAACTTTTACAAGAGCTAAGAAAAATATGTGATGAGCATGGAATTGTATTAATCGCAGATGAAATCCAAACAGGTTTTGGTAGAACTGGGAAAATGTTTAATTGTGAATATTCAGGTGTTGAGCCAGATTTAATCACTATGGCTAAAGGTATTGCAGGTGGATATCCTCTTTCTGCTGTAGTTGGAAAACAAGAGATTATGGATGCACCTATTCCTGGAGCATTAGGTGGAACATACGGTGGGTCACCAGTAGCTTGTGCTGCAGCATTAGCTGTTTTAAAGATTATGGAAGAAGAAAATTTAATAAATCGTTCAAATGAAATTGGAAAAACTTTCAATTCAAGATTAAGTGAGCTTCAATCTCAATTCCCAGATTTAATTTCTGATGTAAGAAATAAAGGGGCAATGATTGCAATTGAATTAATGTGTGATGGTAATCCAGACAAACCAAATGCAGATTTAACAAAAGCAATTATTTCAAAAGCAGCTGAGTTTGGATTAATCTTATTATCTTGTGGATTTAATAGTAATGTAATTAGATTCTTACCAGCACTTACAATTAGTGATGACATCATGAACGAAGGTTTAGACAAATTTGCTGACCTTTTTTCAAGTTTAGTAGAAAAATAAAAACTTAGAGTAGGAGGTATAAAATAGACAAAATGAATATATTTAAATTAATCTTTGTTATAAAAATTCACTCTTTAAGTGTTCTTTATTATCAAAGGTAACTAGTCAAAATAAAATAAAAGGAAAGAAAAATGTTAAAATTATTTACTAATATCAAAAAAAGTTTAATGACAACATCAATCGTTGCATTATTAAGTGTTATGACAATGGTTGATACTGCAAAAGCTGCAGATCATAACTGGAGATTTGCAAACCTATATGGAAGAGGTACTGCATTTGGGGAACTATATAAAGACCTGGCTACTGACATAGAAAAAAGAACAGATGGAAAGATTAAAGTACAAGTTTTATTTTCAGGTGAAGGTGTTGGAACTTCTGGTTTATTAGGAGCTGCAAAATCTGGTTTAATTTCTATGGCAGCGCCATTCCAATCAATGCATGCAGGTGAATTACCAGCAGGTATAGTTGAAATTGGATTACCTGGTGGTACAGATGATGCAGTAGCATTACATAAACTTTTCCATGAGCAAGGTTTTGGTGATGTTCTTAAAAAAGCATATGGTTCTCAAGGACTTGCATGGTTAGAACCATATATTCAACCAGCTGTTTATATTATTACTAAAAAACCTATTAAATCAGTTGCAGACTTTCAAGGTCTAAAAATTAGAGCTCCAGGTGCTTATGGTAAATTCTTAAGAAATTTAGGTGCTTCTCCTGTATCTTTGGCATGGAGTGAAATCTATACAAGTTTAGCTACTGGTGTTATTGATGGTTCTATTGGTTCAAATATGATTGACCATAGAGATGGAAATCATGTTGAAGTTGCTAAATATATGTATAAATTACCATTAGCAGGTGCACAAGTTTTACCAATTGTTGTTAATAGATCTGCATGGAAAAAACTAACTCCTGAATTACAAAAAGCAGTTTATGATGCAACAGTTGCACATGCAAAATCTCAATTAGAAAATTCTAAAAAATGGGAAAAAGAAGCTGTAGATCAAATGGTTGCAAAAGGTTTACAATGGTCACCTACACCCTCAGAAGCTGATAAAGCTGCATGGGCAAAAGCAGGTGCTGGGTTATGGGATGAGTATTCTTCTAAAGATAAATATAGTAAACAACTTGTTGATATTCTTAGAAAAACACAAACAAAATAATTTGAATTTTAAAACTGGTATTAATCATGTTTAAAAAAAATCTAAAACTATTTTGTACAATTAATGACAAAATTATAATGTTTTTAGGAAAGGCGGCATCATATATGATGCCTGTCCTGGCCTTTATTGTTGTATACGAGGTTGCAGCTCGATATATATTTGATGCCCCTACAATTTGGGCATATGACTTATCTTTATTTCTTTTTGGTTATATATCTGCTTTAGGTGGAGCTTATGCTCAACAAAAAAGAGCACATATCAATGTAGATATACTTTACTTAACAGTTTCTCCAAAAGTTAAAAATATTTTTAATATTATCTCATTCTCATTAGGGATTTTCTTTCTTATGGTTATATTTTATGTAAGTATTGGAAAGTTTGAAGAAGCAATTGAATTTGATTTTAGACGTCAAAGTGAATGGGCCCCTGCTATGTGGCACTTCTGGGTTATGTTGTGTATTGCTAGCGGATTATTTATAATGCAACTAACAAGAGATATTGTTACTGAACTTTATCACTTAATTACAGGTGATGAATTATTTGAAAAGGAGTTAGCAGATGGGTGTTGAATTACTTACCGTTGTTTTATTAGTTTGTATTTTAATCTTTTTCGCTTTAGGTGCACCTGTAGGCTTAGCTCTAGGTGGAATTGCCATGATAATTGGCTATTTTACATGGGGAGATGGAATATTTAATGTTATTCCAACTACTGTAGAATCAACTTATTTTAGTTTTATCCTACTTGCAATTCCATTGTATATATACATGGGACAACTTTTAACCCATTCAGGTATTGGTGATGCTATGTTTAGTGCAAGCCAAATGCTAATTGGAAAAATCCGTGGTTCACTAGCAATTAGTGTTGTTTTTATTTGTTCTATGATTGGAGCAATGGTTGGTATTATTGGTGCTGGTATTATGAGCTCAGGTAGTATTGCGTTAAAACCTATGTTAGATGCAGGTTATGATCGTAAACTAGCCCTTGGAACAATTATGTCAGGAGGAGCACTAGGTATTTTAATACCTCCAAGTATTCCTATGATTATGTTTGCAGCTTCAACTCAAAATTCTGTTGGACGTATGTTCTTAGGAGCAATGGTACCAGCTGTATTTACAATTATTTTATTAATTACTTATATTGTAATTAGTACAAAATTAAAACCAGAAAAAGCGCCACTTCTTAGTGAAAATCTGACTTTACCAGAACTTACTAAAAAAGAGAAATTTAAAATTGCAAGAGATGGTTTTTTTGCTATTGGATTAATTTTTGTTGTTTTAGGAAGTATTATTTCAGGTATTGCAACACCAACTGAATCTGGTGCATTAGGAGTTGCCGGAGCTATTCTTCTTGCTATCTTCTTTAAACGTTTTAAACTTGATATGTTTAGATTAGTTGGTTTCCAAACAGCAGCACTTGTTAGTGTTGCAATGTGGATTATTTTAGGAGCTTCTGTATTTAGCAATTACCATTTATTAATGGGGATTCAAGGTATGATTGCAGACTTTACACATGGATTAGAGTTACCACCAATTATGATTATTCTTATGTTTCAACTTATCATGTTGTTCTTAGGATTTATTATTGATGAATTTATTATTGTATTAATGTGTGCACCATTATTTACACCAATTGCAGTTGCTCTTGGTTATGATCCAATTTGGTTTGGGGTATTAATGATTATTAATATTTTAATCGCAGTACAAACTCCACCTTATGGTTTTGCACTGTTTTACTTAAAAGGTATCGCGCCACCAGATGTTGGAATGGGAGAAATCTATAAGTCAGTTACTCCTTTTATTTTAGTAAATTTAGTAGTATTAATTACTTGTATGATTTTCCCAGAAATTGTTCTATGGTTACCAAACTTAGTCATGGGATAAAGGAGATAATAAATGTTTAAAAATATTTTAGTACCTATTCATTTAGAGTATACAAAGAATCATAAGAAATTATTCAAAGGTGCCTTTGAAGTACTAGATGATGATGGGAAGATTACATTATTATATGTTAATCAAAATCGTTCGCATGGTTCGGTATATCCTATTTTAGATGATAATACACAAACTAATTATGACCATGTCGCATTAGATAAATTAAAAGAAATTATAAAAGAACATTCTTTACCATTAGACAAAATAACATTAATGGTAAAAGATGGATCAGCACATCAAGAAATACTTGAAACAGGAAAGAAAATAAATGCTGATGCCATTGTAATGATGGCAACAAAGCCAGGATTACATAGTTATTTTATAAGTAGCACAGCAGAAAGAGTTATTCGTCATGCAGGTTGTTCCGTATTTGTTATACGTCTTACTGACTATTAAATTTATGACGTTTTTATATAATTAAAAAAAGGAAAATTATGAGTACAATAGAAGTAACATCACCATTTGATGGAAGTGTAGTTGGAAAAGTTCCATATGGATCAGTTGTAGAAGTAGAAGCAGCTTTAGATTTAGCAAAAGCTACTTTTTTAGACCATAAAAATGCATTGCCAACATATAAAAGAGTTGAAATTTTAGAAAATGTAGTAAAAATTATGTCTTCACAAATTGATGAATTAACAAAACTTTGTGCAAGTGAAGGTGGAAAACCTTGGATGGATTCAGAAGTTGAAGTATATAGAGCAATAAATGGAGTTAAACTTGCAATTGAAGCTTTAGGGGTAAGAGAAGGTAAACAAATTGCAATGGGGCATACAGCTTCGTCTGCAAATAGAATGGCATATACTTTTAAAGAACCAATAGGTGTAGTTGCTGCAATTTCTGCATTTAATCACCCACTTAACTTAGCAATTCA
>NZ_JAHKQT010000013.1 GCF_018861145.1 Poseidonibacter lekithochrous | reverse complement strand
TTTAAATTTTGAAATTTATGGTTCTATCTCTTTTTTCTTGTTTTTCTTGCGGTTTTCTGTGTTTTTTATTTTATAGTAAATGTCCCGCTAAATTTCCACTTGAAAAAGACCATTGAAGATTAAAGCCACCACAAGGTCCATCTAAATCCATTACTTCTCCACAAAAATATAAACCATCTACTAATTTACTTTTCATTGTTGTTGGATCTATTTCTTTCAGTGTTACTCCACCTCTGGTAATCATAGCTTTTTTAAAGCCTACAGAATCTATCACAGTTAAAGGTGTATTTGTAAGTATTTTGATAAGATTATTTCGTACTTCACCGTTTTGTTCTTTAAATTTTTTATTAATATCTGCATTTACAATTTGACATAATTCTTTTGCTACTGATTGTGGAACTAATGTAGATACATTATCTAATACGTTTGAATCAGGGTTATTACTTGCCTCTTTTTTTATAACTTGTAAAACCTCATCTTCATTTTTACCTTTTACCATATTTATTAATAGTGGTACTTCATCATATTTTTCTAATAAGGGTGTGATTTCTCTTGAGAAATCTAAGATAACGGGACCTCTTAATCCTTTTGATGTAAAGATTAAATCTCCTATTGCTTTTAGTTTCTTTACTTTTTTTAAATCAATTTTTACTATTGCTTTTGCAATAGTATCAGCAGTACAATTTGCAACCCATGTTTCTTTTGTATAAACAGGAAGCATTGCGGGATATAAATCTGTGATTTTATGACCTAATTCTTTTGCAAATTCATAACCATCACCATGAGCTCCAAGAACAGGAAACCCTAAACCTCCAGTTGCAACTATTACATTTGGTGCATTAAAAATTCTATCTTGTGTTTGAACTCCTGCGATTCTATTTTCACTCATTAGAAGTTTTTGTACTGATTGATTACATTCTATTTCAACACCTAATGAATTTAACTCTTTTTCTAATGCTTTTATTATTGTAGAAGAATTATGTGTTACTGGGAAAATTCTAAAGCCATCTTTTGTATCTGTTTGAACTCCAATGTTTAAAAAGAATTCTCGTAAGCTATCTCTATTTAGCATATTAATAGCTGTTGTCATAAATCTTCCATTTTTTCCAAAAGAGTTCATAAACTCTTCACTACTTAAAGTGTTAGTAAGATTACACTTTCCTCCACCTGTTGCTTTTAGTTTTGCACCAAGTGCTGGTAGTTTTTCTAAAAGAAGTACATTTTTACCTTGTTTTTTTGCAGTTATTGAAGCAATCATTCCAGCACCGCCAGAACCTATTACTATTACATCATAATTATTTGTTTTCATTAGCTAATAATAACTAAAGATTGTTAAATATAATCTATTATTTAGATATAATAATTTATGAAAATAAGACTTGGTACATTTAACCTCTTTCAATTTGTAGAGCCTCCTTACTCTTGGTATATTAAAAAAGATAAATTCAATAAACTTCAATGGCAAGAAAAAACACAATGGATTAAAAATCAAATTGTCAAAATGAATTGCGATGTAATTGGATTTCAAGAAGTTTTTTCAAGAAATGCACTAAAAGAAATTGTAAATGATTTAGGATTTAAGTATTTTGAAACTACAGATATTGCAAAAACTAGTAAAGAAAATTCTAACATTTATATAAGTACTACGGTTGCTATTGCTTCAAAGTTTCCTATCTCTCACATTCAAGATGTAAAAATACATATCCCAAGTATAAAAAAACATAATTATGAAGGTTTCTTCAAATTTGCAAGAATACCTATAAAAGCTACTATTGTTCTTCCCAATGAGCAAGAAATTGCAGTTTATGTTTGTCATTTAAAATCAAATAGATTAAATGAGTTTGAATATACATTTAATCAAAATGATTCTTTAGAACATAAAAAAAATCTTGTTGATGAATCTTTGAAAAATAAATATTCAAGTTCTTTAAAACAAAGACTTTGTGAAGCCTCATCTCTTTTTTTTGATATAAAGAAAGAAAAAAACAAGCCATGTGTTTTAATTTGTGATTTAAATGATAAAGAGTTTTCAATAACAATTGATGCATTATGCAATAATAAATATCATGATGATAAAAGAAAAGAGAGTTTAATTTTACATGATGTGTATAATCAACATGAAAAAACTATTTATAACCCACACCCGGAACAAAAAGAAATAAAAAGAACACCTACAAGTTTTTTTGCAGGAAAAGGAAATGTTCTTGATTATATATTTATTTCAAAAGAGTTTAATAAGAAAAATAAAAATTGTATTGCAAAAGTCTCTGATTATATTATCTGTGATAAGCACTTACAAGAAAACCCTGATGGTTCAATATTAAAAAGTGATCATGCTCAAGTTGTTTGTGAATTAACATTTAAATAAATATATTCCATTAACAAATTGTTTACAATCTCTACACAAACTATTAACATTAACACTATATAATCAATATAACATTTAAATTAAGCCGCGAACTTAGGTAAATGTATATAAAAAATAATTTTCTCATTTCTCCTTAAATAAAAGTAAGACAAGTTCTCCTAATTAGTCTTGCTTTTATTATACTATTTTCTTAAATACTTCAACGTTGTAATAATAATATCATCATCATCTTTACTTGGACTTTTTATAGTTTCTTTTGTATCATCAGATTTTGTAAATGTAATATTCATTTCATATGAACTAATTGTTTGAATACCTTTTTGTAAACTTAATATTTTAATCATAATTAATTCTAAGAATTGTTTAGTTGGTAAATCTGGCTTTCCAAATCTATCTTCCATCTCTTCTTCTATTTTATAAACTTCATCTTTTTGTGTAGTTTTTGAAAGTCTTCTATATAACTCTAATCTTACTCTATCTTCAACTATATAATCATCTGAAATAAATGCAGAAATCGCTAATTTAATATCAACATTTTTCTTCTCTTCTTTTGCATCACCACTTAAGGTTGCCAGTGTATCTTCCAACATTTTTAAATATAAGCCATATCCAATTTGTTTAATATGACCACTTTGTGCTTCACCTATAATATTTCCACCACCTCTGATTTCTAAATCTTGGTGAGCTAAGGCTGTTCCACTTCCTAGATATGAGTTTGATTCTAAAGCCACTAATCTTTTAACTGCATCTGATGTGATTTGCTTTTTATCTTCAACTACGTAATAACAGAAACCTTCTTTATTACTTCGTCCTACTCTTCCTCTTAATTGGTGTAAGTCTGCAATACCAAATCTATCAGCACCATCAATTATAATTGAGTTTGCATTTGGAAGATGAAGACCTGATTCTACAATTGAAGTTGCTAATAAAATATCAAACTTTTTTTCTTCAAAAGCATCAAGAATTTTTTCCGCATCTGCTGGTTTAATTTTTGAGTGAATAATTTCAACTTTTATATTTGGAACAATTTCTTCTATATCTGCTTTTTTTGCTTCAATTGAAGCAATGTTATTATGAACATAGAAAAGTTGTCCACCTCTTCTCTTTTCTCTTAAAACTATTTCTTTGATTAATTTATCACTATACTCTTTTACATAAGTTCTTACACCTAATCTTTCACTTGGTGGAGTAAGTAGTGAACTCATACCTTTTAATTTTGAAAGTGCAAGGTTTAGTGTTCTTGGTATTGGTGTTGCAGACATTGAGAAAATATGGACATCGTCTCTTAAATTTTTAAGTTTTTCTTTTTGTTTTACGCCGAACTTATGTTCTTCATCTACAATTACTAAAGCTAAATCTTTTGCTGTGATATTAAGTAATGAGTGAGTTCCAATAACAAATTGGATTTCTCCTGAGTTTAAACCTTTTTTGATTTCTGTTTTTTCTTTCGATGTTGATTTTCCATCAAGTTTAGCCATAGAAATACCATAAGGTTCAAATCTTTTTAACATTCCATGAAAATGCTGAGTTGCTAAAAGTGTTGTGGGACATACAAAAATCACCTGATGCCCACTTAATACAGTTGCTAAAATAGCATTCATCGCAACTTCTGTTTTTCCAAAGCCAACATCACCTGAAAGTAATCTATCCATTACTCTACCTGAGCTTAAATCTTTGAAAATTTCATTTACTGATCTTGCCTGATCTTTTGTATAATCAAACCCTGAACTTTTTCTAAAATCAGTTAATACTTGTTTATTTACATCAATTTTTATACCATTTACTAACTCTCGTGCGGCTGCTAATCTTATAATATCATTTGCAATAGCAAATAATCTATCTTTTACTTTCTCTTTTAATTTAGCAAAAGAACCTTTTCCAAGTTTATCAACCATAGCATATGAGCTTCCATCTGCAACATATCTATCAACTAAGTCAATATTTTCAACAGGAATTAAAAGTTTATCTTCTCCTGCATATTGTACAATTACAAAATCACGTTTAGCTCCCATTACCGTAACAGGTTCTATTCCTTTATATTGTCCAATACCATGTTTTTCATGTACTACAAAATCATTTACTTGTAATTCATCAATTACAAGTTTTATTTTTTTCTTTCTTCTTTTTTTAATCTCTTTATTTAAAGAAATAATTACCTCATCATCACTTACAAGGTTTATAATATAAGATTCAAAAACATAATTGATATTTGAATCTCTTAAATCTAAATCAAAAGCTTTAACTTTAGCTTCTGTACTTGAGATAATTGTAACTTTTTTATTTTTATGAAAAGTTATAAACTCTTTTATATTTGCAGGTGCAATTTCTTTGTGAGTTTTACTTTTATATATCTGAGGAGTTAATAAAAACTTATCTTTATTAATTCTTTTTTCTTCAAAAACGTAAACTTCTTCTAATTCTTCTAATGATTCTTGGGTAATAAAACAATGCATACTTGAAGGCAAATATTCACCTAAGTCATTTAAGTACCAAAACCCTAAAGAGTGAATATCTTTTATGAAAGCATCACTTGATACTGTTTGAATTTCATTTGTAATATTTTCATAAGTTTCTTCATCTAAAGCTAAAAATGCAGGTGTTATTTCTATAGTTTCTATTTCTTCTTTAAAGGATTTTTGATCTTCTATATCAAACTTTCTAATACTTTCAACTTCATCATCAAAAAGTGAAAGTCTATATCCAACATCACTTCCAAGTGGACAGATATCAATAATATCTCCTCTAATTGAAGCTTCTGCTTCACTTGTTACAATATCTACAAAATAGTATCCCCAGTTATAAAGTTTTGACTTAAACTCTTCTAATTTTATAGTATCTGCAAAATTTATTGTATAAGAGTCAAAACATTTTTCTTTTGGTAGAGGAAAAGAGATTGTACGTATAGGCGAGATTAATATCTTATTTTGCTTTTTATATGAGTAAAATTCATTTAATACTTTTGTAATGTCTTGAAGTTCACTTGAAAATGATAATAAATCATCTCCAAAATTTGCTCTAAAATCCGATAAGACAAAAGGCGTAAAGCCTAAGAAAGAAACAATATCACTAGCTATTTGGGCTTGTTTGTCATCATTAACGATTAGAAGTTCACAATTTTTTAGTTTCTTATCGTCTTTTAGATTCTTTAGAAATTCATATATATTGTTCACTACTTACTTTCTTCTTTTGATAACTCAAAATCTTTTGTATTGTGATTATAATAATGTGCAGGATATGGTGTTTCATTTAATAAAAAGATTAAATTTGCATCAATAAAACCAGCCTTTTCTAATCCTTCTTTAAACATTTGTAAAATAAAGGCTTTTGTTGTAACTAATGTCGTAGTTGATGATGATGTATAAACATTTTTTTCACCCTCAACTACTTTAAAACTTTTTCTTTTTAAAAATTTATTTAGTTTTTCTTCATCTTCTAAACCACTTACATCTAATAATACTAATACTTCAATATTTTCCATATTTATAATTCCTATATTTAACTCATAATATCTATTATTTTAAAAAAGATATTGTATTTAAATAAGGTTTAATTTAGGGTTTAAAAACTAAATAGAAACATATCTTTAATTACTAATTCTATTAGTCAATTCCAATAAAGAGTTTACTTCTATTGTTGGTTGAATTTCCCATGGATCAAAAATTGATTCTTCTGATCTTTTAATCCAAGATGATCTCATTCCAGCAGAAATTGAACCTGTTACATCAAAAGGATTACTTGAGATTAACCAAGACTCTCCACTTTTTGCATTTGCACTTCTTAAAAAATGTGCATATGCTCCAGGGGATGGCTTAAAAGTTTTTATATCATCAACACTTACAACTCCATCAAATAAATCTATTATTCCTGCATTATTTAAAAGTTTCTCTACAGCTTCTTTTTTCCCATTTGAAAAAGCAAATAATCTAAATCCCTTTTCTTTAAATTTTTCTAATGCAACTTTAACCTCTTCAAAAGCGGGAAGAATAGCATAAATAGCCATGAGTTCAGCTCTTTGTTCTTTACTTAAATCTTCTTTATAAAATAAACAAGTGAAATCAAGTGCTTGTTGCGTACAAACAGCAAAGCTTACATAGTTTTGCATATGTCCACGTCGAAAAGAGTATTCTAATTGCTTATCTCGCCATGTCGAAGAAAAAGCTTTTGCTTTTTTTCCTACAAAATTCTCTAATAGAGTTAAAACTCCATTTGTATCAATCAATGTTCCATAAACATCAAAAGCTAATGTTACCTTTGCCATCATTTTCTCCTATTTTTATGAAGTTAAATTTTCTAATATTTTTTTATAAGTATCAATTGATTGTGCCCCATTTAGAGTAACTGCATCATTAAACATAATTGTGGGAACTCCTTTGATGCCTAAACTTTTCCAATATTCTTCTTCTTTTTGGATTTCTAAATTAGCATCATTTTCTAATATAAGTAGAGCTTTTTCTTCATCTAGACCTATTTCTTTTATTGCATCTAGTAAAATAATTCTATTTGATACATCTTTTCTTTCTGTAAAAAATGATTCAAATAATCGCATTTTTAATTCTGTTTGTTTTCCATATTCTTTTGCAAAATCAAGTAAAATGTGTGCATCTCTTGTATTTACAATTTTCATTTCAGTAAAATGGTCGAATTTAAACCCTTCTTCTTTACCCATTTTAGTCATATTTGATTGAAAGTTTTCAACATCATCTACACTCATTCCATACTTACGATTTAAGTGTTTTGTAATATTTTCACCATCTTTACTTATATTGGGATTAAGTTCAAAAGGTTTCCATTGAATTTGAATCTTTTCTTCAAGTTTTAAATCACTTATTGCTCTTTCTAAACGTTTATATCCTATTACACACCAAGGACAAACTACATCAGAAACGATATCAATTTTAATTTTTCCACTCATTTTACTTTCCTTTTAAGAATTTTTTCTAATCGCTTCTAAAATATCTTGAGGCTCACATCTTTTTGTATAATCTTCATCTATAAATGAGAAGATAATCTCTTTATTTTTATTTATTACATATGTAGCAGGCATTGGAATTTCATAAGAATCTTCTTTATTTGTTGCAGGGATATCAATACCAAAACTTAAGTATATTGGTCTTAATTCTTCTGCAAGTGAAAATACAAGTCCATACTCTTTTGCAATTATATTTTCATTATCACTTAATACTTCAAATTCAAGTTCATTTTTTTCTTTTGTAGTTAAACTTGCATCTGGACTTTGTGGTGAAACTGCAATTAATTTTGCACCTAATTGTTTTAATTCTTCATTAATTCCTTGAAGTGCTTTTAACTCAAAGTTACAATATGCACACCAAACACCTCTATAAAAACTTACAACAGCAAAATCATTTTCTTCTAAAGTTTTAAATAATGAAACTTCATTACCTATTGCATTTGGTAAGTTAATCTCTTTTGCTAATGAGCCTACTGTTAGTGCATTTTTACTAATACTTGTATCTTCAAGTTTTTTTGTTGCTGCTAACATCTTATCTTGAACTTCTTGTGGAGCTTTTATTTTAAAAGCATCTTTATATTTTTTAATTTCATCTATTAATCTTGACATTTTATTTCCTTAATATATTTTAAATTTTATTCTATAACTATCAAAAAAACAATTTATTTTTTTGATTTATTCATTATAGAATATTAATTCTATAATGTCAACTGTTTTTCATTCTTAAAAATGAAGATTTAGAAATTTTACTTTTGTTGCTTTTATAATAAGCCATATAGCTACGTTTAGCTAGAATTCAGAAAAAAAGGATTTAAAATGGAAATAGAATTATTTATAGGCTTTCTTGGCTTCTTTTTTACAGCTATTGTTTTAGTTATTATTTTTCTTTATTTATATGCAATTGTAACACCTTATGACGATTACAAACTTATTTTTGAAGATAACAATTTAGCTGCTGCTCTTGGTTTTGGTGGAGCTATTATAGGAGTGTCAATTCCTTTATATAGTGCACTTGTTCATTCTACATCATATTTTGACTTTGCTATTTGGGGAGCTATTGCTATTTTAATTCAATTAGTATTTGCTTTTATAGTAACAAGGTTAGGTGGTAAATATTCGTTTAAAACTAAAATTTCACAAGGAATTATTTCTGTTGGGATTTTAATGGCATTTTTATCAATTTCAATTGGACTATTAAATGCAGGATCAATGAGTTATTAAAACTCATTGATTTTCTAACCTACACTACTATCTTAAAAATGTACTAGCAAAACCAATCAGTCCACCAAATACTGCACCCCAAACAACTAGCCAGCCTAAGTGTTCTTTTATAATATTTTGAACCATTTGTTTAACCAGTAGAGGAGTTAATTCATCTAACCTTTTATCTACAATTTGGCTTAATTTATTGTATATATCATCAGATAAGTCATCCGATTTTAGTGCTTCATCCAATACTTCTTGGAAAGCTTCAGTTTTAGTAATATCTATAATTGAAGTTTGAAGTTTATTTGTAAAGGGTTCTTTTAAAGGTTCTAATGCCGCTTCTCCACCAAACATTCCCAACATTCCACCAAAAGAGGATTCCATCACTGATTCTTTTAAAGAGTTATATGCTGGTGTAAAATCTGTTTTATTTAATATCTTTTCAAAATCTACAGTACTTTTTGCACTTTTCATTTCTTCTTGAAAAAATCTTGTTAAGTTTTCTTTTGTAAAAAATTGCTTCATAAGTAAGTTATGAATTGATGATTTAAACTTAGTAAAGTTTTTTTCTATTACTCCACTTCCATAAAGGTAGGGTACTTTTTCAAAAAGCATATGAATAGCTAAAGTATTTGTAATAGCACCACTTAGAGCAAAAAGTCCTATTATAAAAATAGTATCGTTCCCATTTGAATAACCATATGCCATTATTAAAACCGTAAGTATATTTGTTATATCTGATTTGTTCATTTACTCAATCCTTTTTATAAAAACAAATTTTATCATAAGTTAACTTTTGTAATTTTATTGCATTAAGATAGAAAAAATCAAAACAAAATCATTGTAACCTTTTTGTAATAAAAGATAATTACAATTAGGTAAAGGAATATTTATGATTAATATACAAAAGGAAATTGAAGCAAAATTTCCAAAGATAAGTAAGAAAAACAATTTTCTTAAAAAGTCTCTATTTACAATTGCAAAAAAAATTGTTCACGAAGACTCTATAAATAAATTTTTGAATGAAAATTCTCATTTAAAAGGTTTTGAATTTGTTGACTCTGTTTTAGATTACTTTGATTTTGATTATACTATTTCTAGTACCGATATAGAAAATATTCCAAGCTCAGGAAAAGTTGTGATTATTGCAAATCATCCATTAGGTGGCTTAGATGCCCTATGTTTATTAAGATTAGTATCACAAGTTAGATCTGATGTAAAAATAGTTGCTAATGATTTTTTATTAGGTTTTGAAGCATTAAACAATCTTTTAATACCAATAGATAATTATAAAATTAAACAATCAAAAAGTGATATAAAGAAAATATATGAATCATTAAATAATGAAGAAGCTGTTATTATTTTTCCAGCAGGAGCAGTTAGTCGAGCAACTAGTAAAGGAATAAAAGATCCTACTTGGAATAAAGGGTTTTTAAATTTTGCAAAGAATTCAAACTCTCCTATTTTACCTATATTTCTTGATGCCAAAAATTCCAAAACTTTTTATACAATATCAATAATTAATAAAACTTTTTCAACTCTTCTATTATCAAATGAAATGTTTAATAAAAAATCTAAAAGAATAAATATCAAAATTGGAAAAATAATTCCAAATGAAAATATTGCACCAAAAGGATTAAATAAGAAATATTTAGTAAATTTATATAAAAAGCATTTATATTCATTGAAAAAAAGAAAAAATAGCTATTTTCAAACACAAAGTGCTATAGCTCATCCTCAAAAAAGACAGGATTTAATTAGTGAACTAAAATCATCACAACTACTAGGTGAAACAAATGATGGGAAAAAGATATATTTATATGATTATACTGATGATTCAATTGTATTAAAAGAATTAGGAAGACTTAGAGAATTATCTTTTAGAAAAGTAGGCGAAGGTTTAAATAAAAAAAGAGATACCGATAAATATGATATATACTATCAACATATTATTCTTTGGGATGAGAATGACTTAGAAATTGTAGGGTCATATAGAATTGGAAATTCAAATTTTATTTTTAAAAATATTGGAATTAAAGGTTTTTATTCTAATACTTTATTTAAATATGATGAGAATATGACACCTTATTTCAAAAATTCTATTGAATTAGGGAGAAGTTTTGTACAACCTAAATACTGGGGCACTAGAGCCCTCGATTATCTTTGGTATGGAATTGGTGCATATTTAAAAAAGAATCCCCATGTTAAATATATGTTTGGACCTGTTAGTATGAGTGCTAGTTTTCCTTCTATTGCCAAAGATTTAATGGTATTTTATTATTCTCATTATTTTAAAAACTCTAAACAATTAATATCACCTAAACTTCCATATCAATATTCAACAAGTATTAATGAAATAAAAAACAATTTTGTATTAGATGATAAAAGAAAAGACTTTAAATACTTAAAATCTACACTTTTAAATATGGGTATTTCTATCCCTACACTTTATAAACAGTATAGTGAAATTACTCAAGATGGCGGAGTAAAGTTTTTGGGATTTAATATAGATAAAGAATTTTCTGATTGTATTGATGGGTTTATTCTAGTTGATGTTGACATGATAAAAGATGCTCCTAGAAAAAGATATATAAATAGAGACTAAATTTATACTTTAGTCTCTAAGGAACAATACATAACTTCATCAACTACTGCTTTTGATAATTGCTTTGTTTCAACAATTATATGTTCTAAATGAAGGCTTTCTAAAAGCTCTTTTTCACTCTCATTTGTAACAGTAACAATAGTTTTTGTATTATGTGTTAAAGAATCAATTGCTTCACAAATTATATGTAAAGAATCAGGATTATTAACCGCAACAATAACAGCGGAAGAACTTGTAATATTTACAGAATTCAAAATATGTTTTTGTGCTGCATTACCAAATACAATTGGTTCATTTCTATCAAGCCCTAATTGATAAAACTTTATATTGTGTTCAATTATTATATATTTTCTACTTAATACTTTTAACTCTTCTACAATAGCTTGTCCATAACGTCCATATCCTAAAACTACAACATGATCTGCTGTATCTTTATCAACATTATATGAATTACATACCATTAAAGTATCTTCACTAATTAATAATCTTGATGCTTTTGTTAAATTCTTTAAAATAATTGGTGTTAAAATCATTGAGATAACAATAGTAACAATTAATATTTGAGAGTAAGTTTGGTCAACTAAACCTTGACTTCTTCCAAGTTCTATAATTGCTAGTGAAAATTCACCTATTTGAATTAATGAAAATGCTGTTTTAAATGCAATTCTTCTTGTATCTTCAAGCTTTACTAATGTGTAAATAATAATATATTTTAAACCCATTAAAATTGGTAATAAAACAAGAATCACCAAAATATATTCTGAAATTACAGCAAAATTAATTTGCATACCAACTGTTATAAAAAAGACACCTAATAATATATTTCTAAAAGGAATAAGATCAGCTTCGACTTGATGCTTAAACTTAGTTTCTGCAATCATCATACCAGCAACAAAGGCACCTAAAGAATATGAAAAACCGAAATAATATGCTAAATAAGAAGATCCAATTGCAAGAAGCAAAACAGAAGCTACAAATAATTCATCTGATTTTGTTTTAGATACATGATTTAAAAATGGTTCTAGTAAATATTTTCCTGAAAAATAAAGTACCGATAATAAAACAATAGCTGCAATTACAGTTTTTAAAATCATTAATCCAACACTATTACTCTCATTCATTGTAAAAAAAGATATCATAAGTAAAATAGGAATAACTGCAATATCTTGCATGATTAAAATACCTAAAACTCTTTGACCATAGGGTTTTCTAATCTCTTTTGTTTCATTAAAGGTTTTTAAAACAATTGCTGTTGAGGATAAAGAAAGTGCAGCTCCTATTACTAAAGAAGATTTTAAATCTATTCCTAAAACAAAATGTGAAATTACAAAAACAAATAAAGTTGTTATTATAATTTGCAAAGAACCTGTAAAGAAGACCTCTTTTTTCATCTTTTTTAAATGCTCTATTGAAAACTCTAAACCAATAGTAAACATTAAAAAAACTACACCAAACTCTGCTATTTCTTTTAAGTCATGATTATTAACAGCTGTATGTAAATTAAAAACATAAGCAATTATTGTTCCAGTAAAAATATATCCAATGATTGTTGGTAATTGGAATCTTTTTAATATTAAATTTATTACAAGTGCAATAAAAATTGTAGCTACGATTGTTCCTAACATTCTAAAACTCCTCCTTACTTATAATGCATTTGCTTATAACCTTCAGCTCTTTTTTTAAAAGCTGAATTAAGCATTACGTTGTTTGTATCTAAAAAATCAATAGCTAAACACTCTTGATTTCCCCTTCCTATTCGACCTAAATACTGAACTAATCTTCCATAATAAGAAATTGGTGTTGCAAAAAAAATAGTATTTAAATGAGGGAAATCAATTCCTTCTCCAAAATATGATGTAGTTGCAAGTATCAAAGACTTTTCTTTTACTAGATTCATATTTTCTACTTGTTCTTTTTTATTTTGACTTCCATGAATACTCACATAATCAATATTTTCTAAAGTAAGTAAATGCTCTAGTATATTTATATGTTCTATTCTATCAGTTAAAAGTAAAATTTTTCTATCAATATTATTTTTTATTTCCTCTACAATTAAATTATTTCTTTTTTCATTAATACATAATTCATTTATAATACTCGCATAATTATCAGCTTGACTAATAAAATCTGTTCTAACTATTTTTAATTTATTATAATGAGTTTTTTTCTTTTTATATTCATACGCAATATCACCTAATTGTTGATATAAAATTGCTTGTAATCCATCTTTTCTATTTGGTGTTGCACTTAAACCTAAAATATATTTACCTCTAAAGTTTTTCACAATTTGTTCAAAAGTAATGGCAGGAATATGATGACATTCATCTATAATCACAAAAGAGTAATTATGAATATAATCAGGTGAATTTTTTAAACTTTGCATTGTTGCTACGTCAATATTTCCATTTAGTTTATTTTTACTTTTTCCTAAATATCCTATATCTTTTTTATCATATTCAAAGTAATCAACAAAACGCTCAATCCATTGATTTAATAGCATATTTTTATTTACAATAATAAGCGTTTTACATGCTCTTTCTTCAAACATTTTTGCACCTATTAATGTTTTTCCAAAGCCAGGAGGTGCTACGCAAATACAAAAGTCATTTTTTATTATTTGATTTATTGCATCATTTTGTTCTGGTCTTAATTTAAACTTCACTTCTTTAGTCTGACATGCATCTAAATGTCTTTTATCCTCTATAGAAAATGAAACACCATTGGAATTTAAGAAACCACTAACTGTATTTAATAAACCTCTAGGAAGCATTAGATAATTTTCATCTTCTTCAAAACTTTGAATTAGCCTTGGTGTATTATATAATGGCTTTCGAAGTCCTAATAAAACTTTTATTTGTGGATTTTCAAAAGAAGCAAAGGATTTTAATTTATTTATTAAAGACTTTGATAATAGTGAAATAGGAATATATAAAAAATCATATAATACTATTTTTATTTTTTCAATTGGAAACTCTATATTACCAAAATCTTTTTCACTATTTACACTATTACTAACTGATGCATTATTATAAATTATTTGTTTGGGGACTTTTTTAACACTATTTAAAAGCATCCATTGATCTTCATAAATTTTACTCGTATTTGTATCAATAAAAACTGTTTTATTTTTATTCCTACTTTTTAAATAAAGAGGTAGTTCAAGACTTAATCCTAAATTAGCATTATTTGCAAACTCCTTATTAGGATACATTTTTGCTGTTATATTAGCTTTTTTTAAAAGATATTTTCCAAAATTGTAAACAACTTTTGTTTCAATACTTTCTTCTAAAAAAATCCATACGATTAAGGAGTTGAATGAATTCAATTCATAATAAGCTTTTATATTTAGACTATTTAATGCAATTTGAACTTTGAATTTGTCTTCATCTAAAATTTCTAAAACTAAAAATTTAGACATATTATTTGAGTCAATACAAAAAGTTGCAAGATGTACTAACCCTCTTAAATGACTCTCTATTTCTTTATTTGTTAAAGGAATATAATCTTCACCTTGAAAAGTTCTAGTAACTGGATAAAAACCTTGTTTATTTCCATCTTTACTTACCCATTTTTTTGCATATATATCTTGTCTTGCTATAAATAAAGATTTGAAAATATCAATTTTTTCATCTTTAGTAAATGTAGTTTTTATAGCTTTAGTAACTTTTTCTTTTTCATTTTTTATTTGCTCTTCTAAACTCTTTATTTCTTCTTCTATATTCTCTTTTTGTAAGTAAAGGTTTTTAAGTTTTTTTTCAAGATTTATCATGAGCTATTGCGGAAGGACTTACTATAATATTATTGATTTTTTGTTCTACTTCATTATATCTACTTTTTAAATCAGAATCTTTTCTAACTCCTCTTCCCTCAAATTTTCCATTTGGTTCAATTATTAGTTCATTATATTTCATATCACCAATTACTTTTCCATTTTCTAAAATCTGAACAATATTACAATCAATCTTTCCATCAAATAAACCATTAACAATTAAATTATTAGCTTTAATATCACCAATAACCTCACCTGTTAATCCAATAGCAATTACATCTGCTTCTAAAATAACACCTTCAAATTTTCCATCAATATTAACTGTACCTTTTGTATTAATTCCACCAATTATACATGTACCTTGCGCTATTACTGTAGCGCCATTTGGTGTTGATCCTTTATTAGACTTATTAAAGACTCCCATTCAACCTTCCTTTCATTTTTAAAAATAGTATCGTATGTATCCAAATTCCAGTTTATAAAGTTTTTTGGATTTAAAAGTGTACTTGCATATCTTATTTCATAGTGTAAATGTGGTCCAGAGCTTCTTCCTGAAGTCCCTACTAAACCAATAATTTGACCTTTTTTCACTATATCACCTAATTTTACATATGTTTTACTCATATGAGCAAAGGTAGATTTGAATCCATAATTATGACTTAATCTTATAACTCTACCATAATCTCCTATATTTTTTGATTGCACATGTTCAACTATTCCATCAGCAGTTGCTCTAATTGGAGTTTTTCTAGGTGCTGCTAAATCTAAACCTCGATGAAACTGTTTTCTTTTTGTAATTGGATTTATTCTATATCCAAAATTTGAAGAAACTCTACTTTGTTTAAGTGGTTTACCATTTGGAATAACCATTAAAGTATATTTTTTCTTATTAATATTTATTGCAGCTAAAGTTTTTTTAGTAATTTCATTTTTTGTAGCATTTTTACCAACACCAATAATAGTATGAATTTCATCTAACTTTTGATTTAATTCATCAATATCTTTTACTTTACTTTTTATTTGTATTGAGTAAAGTTTATTTTGAGCAAGAAGTTTTTCTTCTTTTTCATTTAATATTTTAAATTCTGTTTCTTTAGTTTTCTTTACACTCTCAACTTCTTGATTTAAATAGGATATTAACCAAAAACTTCCACCAATTACTAATAAAATTACTAAAATTACGGAAAGTAAAACTTTTTTTATAAACTGATGAACATTGTAGGACTTTGTACCTTTTATGTCTGAAACTGTAATTATTAATCTATTTTTCATTCATCCCAATCAAATATAAGAATTTTTCTACAACTAAAAATGAACCAAAGACTAAATACTCTTCATTATCATTAATTTTTATTGTATTTTCTTTCATTATATTTAATTTATCTATAATCTTTAATAAATTATTTTTTAAAACCATTCTCTTATCATCAATATCTATAATAATTATTTTATTTATTATAGGTTTTAATATTTGCAATACTTCTTCATAGTCTTTATCTTTATAGGAATTATAAATCAATGTAATCTTTTTATTTGCAAACTCTTCTTTTAAAACTCTTGCAGCTAAAGGGTTATGTCCTACATCAATAGTTATATTTTTTGTTATCTTTTGAAACCTTCCAAATAGTTCGACATCATCAAATAAACTTAAATTTATATCTATTTTTAATTCTTCTAAACAAGCTATTACTAGATGTAAGTTTCTTTTTAAATAGCTTGCAAACTTCTTATTTAATTTATATTTATTAAAATCTTTTACTTCTTTAATTGTTATTTTAGTGTTTCTTTCTCTTAAAAGCTGTTCTTTTACTTTTAAAGCTGTATCATAAACACTTTTATGTATTTGATAACCTATAATCATTTTATTATCAACTGAACGCATTTTTGTTTGAGCTATTTCTTCAACAGTATTTCCTAGAAAGTTTTGATGATCTAAGTCAATTGTAGTAATTAAAGATAAGTTGTTCTTTACAACATTTGTTGCATCAAACTCTCCGCCAAGACCTGCTTCTAAAACTAGATAATCACAATCTTTTCCTAGATAAAAAGATAAAAGCGTTGTATATTCAAAATATGTCAATTTCTCCAATAAATTTAAAGGATATAATTCTTGTAAAAACTTATGTGCATGCTCTAAATCTTCATCGCTAATATCTTGTCCATTTATCCAAATGCGTTCATTGAATTTAACAATATGAGGTGAACTATAGTGTAGTACCTTATAATTACTTTTATTTAAATAGTGAGAAAGAAATCTTCCCGTACTTCCTTTTCCATTTGTACCAACAATGTGAATAACAAAAGGTAAAGAGATTTTTTGTGATAGTAAATTCCAAGATGATTCTACAGTTGTAAAATCAATCTTGTCATAATAAAGAGTTTTAAATTCTAAGAATTTAGCTAAATTAGCTTTTTTTAAATCAACTTTCATTGACTATTTTTTAAAAGATTGAATTGCTATTCTTGATAAAACTTCATCTAAAGCTTCATCTGAGGCACTTTTAATAGCTTCAAAACGTTTAGTATCTGTAATCGTTGTACTACTTCCTAAAGAGAAATCATTCTCTCCACTAACTGTAAAATTTCTTGATATTTTTTCTGCTTTTTTATCATATTTTACATTAATAATAACAGTTGCTCTATATAAGTTATTATATCCATCAGCATCATATTGAAGTTCAGTCATACTTACAGAGTTAATTTTAATATTCATTATAGTATCAGCTAATGCTTCCTCATATACAAGTTTTGAGTCAAGTTTATGGGCAAGTAATTGATTAATAGCATCTTTAATTAAAACACTATTTTGTGGATCTTTTAAATCAATAAATAGTTTTACAAAAACTTTACCAGAAAGCTCTTTTTTTGCATAATACGTTGTTGGTTTATATCCACATCCACTAAATGTAAAAAAACAAAAACTTAAAGTAAAAAGTACCAATAGTACTTTTTTAATATTATTCGTACTTTTCATGCTTTAATTATCCTTTTATTACTAAGTTAACTAGTTTGTTAGGAACAACAATCTCTTTAATAATCTCTTTACCTTCTATCCATTTGATCGAGTTTTCTTTTGCAATTACTAAAATATCTTCTTTTGAAGCATTTGGTTCAACTTCAATTTCACATCTTTTCTTACCATTAATAGTAACAGCTAAAACTATTGAATCCATTTGGAAAACTTCTTCTTTTACTTCAATTGTATTGTTAAAGTTTTCTTGGTTAAATAATGCATTTGATATTTCCCAAGATGCATGAGGAATTATTGGCTCTAAAATATTAGATAATATATAATAACCTTCAGTCCAAACTACTTCGTTTTTTTGTGTTGATAAGGCATTTAAAGCTTCCATAGAAGCTGCAATTAAAGTATTAAAAGTATATGTTTTATTAAATACTTCATTTGATTTTACTAAGGCTTCATAAACTTTCTTTCTAGCATATTTTTCCTCTTTATTTAAAGATTTGTGATCAATATCTTTAAATGTATCAACTCCTACTTTAGTAACATTTGATGCTCTTTCAAAAAACTTTTTAATAAATCTAAAAGCTCCATCAACTGCTGAATCATTCCACTCTAATTCTTTTGTAGGTGGTGCAGCAAATAACATAAATAATCTTGCAGTATCAGCTCCATATTTTTCAACAATTAAATCAGGATCTACTACATTTCCTTTTGATTTTGACATTTTTGCACCATCTTTTAAAACCATACCTTGTGTAAGAAGTTTTTTAAATGGTTCTTTAGAGTTTGTATATCCTAAAGAGTTTAGAGCTTTTGTAAAGAATCTTGAATATAAAAGATGTAAGATTGCATGTTCAATACCACCAATATATTGATCAACATCCATCCAATAATCACTATCAACTTTTGAAATTCCTTCATCATTCCATTTTTTAGGATTTGTCGCATATCTTAAAAAATACCAAGAAGATTGTACAAATGTATCTAAAGTATCAGTTTCTCGTACAGCATCTTTTCCACATTTTGGACAAGAGGTATGCTTCCATGTAGGATGAGTATCTAAAGGATTCCCTTCACCTGTAATTTCCACATCTTCGGGTAATGCAATTGGTAAGTTTTCTATTTTTTCAGGAACTAAACCACAATCAGGACAGTGTATAAATGGAAGAGGAGCTCCCCAATATCTTTGTCTTGAAACACCCCAATCTCTAAGTTTAAAATTAATTTTTTTAATTCCTAACGAGTTTTGTTCAAAGTGATAAAGTATTGCTTTTTTAGCTTTTGTATTTTTTAATCCTGTAAAACTTTCAGAATTAATTAATTCACCCTCACCTATAAATGCTTCAGTTTGTTTTTCAATTAAGCCATCTTTTCCTACAATTACTTGTGTAATTGGTAAATCATATTGTTTTGCAAATTCAAAATCTCTTTGATCGTGTGCTGGAACTGCCATAACTGCACCACCACCATAAGAAGCCAATACAAAATTTGCTACCCATACTGGAATTTTTTCACCTGTTAAAGGATGCATTACATCAATTTCTAAAGAAATTCCTTCTTTATCTTGTGTTGCTCTATCTCTTTCAGATACTTTTTGCATATCTTTTATTACATCAAGTTTCTTTTGAGGTAAAAGTTTATGTTCTAAAATATATTTTACAATTGGATGTTCAGGTGCTAAGGCAGAATAAGAAACACCATAAATTGTATCAGGTCTTGTTGTAAATACTAAGTATTTAGAGAATGATCTATTTAATTTATTTTTTGAATCTTTTGATAATTCAAATTTAAATTCTAAACCTTCACTTCTTCCAATCCAATTTTCTTGCATTGTTAAAACTTGAGATGGCCATGTATCTTTTAAACTATCTAAATCATCTAAAAGTTCTTGAGCATATTGAGTAATACCAATATAGTATCCTGGCATTTCTTTTTGTTCAACAGGAGTATCACATCTCCAACAACATCCCTCTTCAACTTGTTCATTTGCTAAAACAGTATGACAAGGTTCACACCAGTTTACTGTAGTTGATTTTCTATATAATAACTTCTCTTCATACATTTTAATGATAAACTCTTGTTCCCATTTTGTATATAATTCATCAGAAGTTGCAAACTCTCTTGTTTCAGAAAATGATAAACCTAAAGTTCTTAATTCATCTCTCATATAATCAATGTTTTCATACGTCCATTTTTTAGGATGTAGTTTATGTTTAATCGCTGCATTTTCTGCTGGCATTCCAAAACTATCCCATCCAATTGGATGTAATACATTAAAATCTGACTTTCTAAAATGTCTAGCAAAAGCATCACCTAAACAATAATTTCTTACATGTCCCATGTGAATTCGTCCACTAGGATAGGGAAACATACTTAGGATATATTTTTTTTCTTTACTTTGATCATCACTTGGCTCAAACGATTTATTCTCTGTCCAAAATTTTTGCCATTTATTTTCTATTGCTTTTGCATTATATTCCATTAAAACTCTTCCTTATCGTGACTTTTTGCGCTTTCAATTAATGCTAAAGCAATTGAGAAAATATTTGCTACAATTGCTCCTATAGCTAATGAAATTGCTAAAGATATATCATTCATAAAAGTTAATACCATAAAAGCTGGAATTAAATGTAGATCAGCTACTAATGAACTTGCTAATAATTCTGCTGCTAGTAAATTTTTAACACCAATTTTTAATATTGTTGATATTACATTCACACCTGCTGCTATGAATAACGCTATCTCATTTTGCTCATACAGGAATCCTGCTGTAGTTGTTAATGACATTAGCGAAAAAAATATATAAATTACTTTACCCCAATCCATTTAAATCCTTTTATAGTTTTACTTTTAAATTTAAGAGAAGATAATAGCTAAAATATAATAATAAATTGCTTTTATTATCTATTTCAGAGGCATTTATAAAGTTGAATATTTAGTGTTTTAGTTTTTCTTTTTTCAAAATAGTAAACATTTTTATTAGTAAATAAATGATAATAAGTTTTAAAAATAGTTGTATCATCATATAAAAACTAAATCCATTTTCAAGTAAATGAATTGGATTTAAATTATGTAATAATAAGTTAAATGTAATGTCATGAGTAATAAGTAAATAAATACATAAAGAGCCATACAAAGAAAGAGTGATAAACTGTTTTCTATACATAAAGATTATGCTATAAACACAATACCAAATAAACAATACAAATAATAATGCAATAAATAGTTCTTTTGCTAAACCATCTTGCATATGAAAAATATATTGTTCTGAAGTATCTAAGTATTCATATTCTAAGATTGAAGAAGTAAACTCAAGAATTAAAATCCATATTAAAGCTAATAATGAATCTTTTCCATTATTTGATGTAATTTTATCAAATTTATTAAAATACATTTTAAATTCACTAGAAGCTGTATTATTCTCTTTCATTTCCCAAAACCTTGTGTAAATTAATATATATTCTATATCAAATATAATTAAAAACTCGTATTATTTACGTCTTGTATTTTGTCTTATTGATATAATTAATTGATAAATCAAATAAGCAATAATAATTTTGTATATTAGTTGAATTCCATTTATATTATCTTGCCCAGACATAATAGAAAAAGGATTTATTGTTTTAGAAAAATTATAAAATAAAAAATCATTAGTTAAATACCAATATATAGGAACTAATGCAAATAAACTAAGTGTAGTTCTAAAATAATTCCCATCAAAATATGTTGCAATCAAATAATAAAATATCAACACACCAAAATAAGCTAAAGATAGATTAATAATTGAAAAATCATAAAAAACATAAGGTTCACATGAAAAATATAAAAAATCTATTGTTGAAGATAACATTCCAATTACAATAATCCAAAATAATGCCAAGAGCCAATTTTGAGAATGATTTGATGAAATACCATGAAATTTGAAAACTAATTTTTCAAAAAAATCTTTTTTCCAAGTTAATTCATTTTCTCTCTCTTTCATTTCTAAAGCATAAAACTTATTTGCTGCTATGATATTGTTTTGTTGTTCAAATGAGTTTTTTATTATTCTTGCAGTTTCACGATTTACTTTATTTACTTTTATATCTAAAAAATTTCTTTCATCTTTAAAAATAGAATCTCTTAAGTCTAATTTTTCTTTGAATATTCCATCTCTAAATATTGCAATTTTTTCAAAAGTTACATACTTGAAATTTACATCTTTTAAGAATTCTGTTTCTGTAAAAACTGAAATTCCTTTAAAATCTGTTTTATGAAAATTTACTTTTCCATTAAATTTTGTTCTATAGAAATCAGTTGTTTTATTAAACTGTGTTTCTCTAAAACTAACATCTCCTTTTATTATCGATTCTTTTAATTCAACTTTTTCTTCGAACTTTGAAAAACGAAATGAAATTTTATTTATATTTTTCATATTATTAAAAGTAAATCTTTTCGCAAAAATAGATTTAGTAAAACTAATATTCCCTTTTATTTCACAATTATTAAAATAAACTTCACTCTTGAAAGTAGAGTTAAAGAAATCCACATCACCTTCAAATATACAAGATCTTTGAAAAACTAAAGGACTTTCAAATGAATAATCTTTAAATGTGTTCTGTTCTGATTCTGGGAAAATAAAATTATCAAATCTGTAATACAAATTTTTTTCAGATAAATCACGTTTTTTTTCAATGAATTCTTTAAATTTACTCCAAAAGAAATTTACTTTTTCTTCATCCCAAAAATATACTATTTCAGTTCCCAAATTAAATTTATTATTTTCTGGGTTATCTTTCGTAATCCAACTCTCTTTATCACAGTGAAAAATACATTTATTCTTATCATTTGTAAATTTGAATTCATTTTCATCAAAATTATCATTACATATATCACATTTGTAAATTTTTTCTATAATTTTTTTTTCTTCTGTATCCATATTGATTTCCTGATTTGTAGACTTATTATTGGTAAAAAACTTTTTTATATAATTTAAAATATTGTCTAATTTCATATTACTTCTTTTAATATATATTTTAATAACTAACTTTATTTTATCTATATATTCATTACATTTGCTTCTACATATAATTTTAAACATAAAAAAGGGGAAGAACAAAAGCTCTTCCCCTTTTATATTTTTTAATAAAATATTACTACATTGTACCTTGTTCGTACATTGCTCTTAATTTGTCTTTTTCTTTTTGTCTTTTTATTTTATCTGCTTCTTTAGACCTAAAATCTGATATTGAGAATTTTAGTTCTACTAAGAAAGCTGCAGCAATAAAAATTGATGAATAAGTACCTACAATAACACCTACAAGCATTGTAAATGCAAATCCATGAATAATCTCTCCACCAAAGAAGAACAGTGTAGATACAACAAAGAATGTTGTTAATGAAGTAAGAGTAGTTCTTGATAATGTTCTACTTATTGATTCATTTACAATTTTTTCTAAAATGGATTCTTTTGATGTTTGAACACCTTCTCTAACCCTATCAAATACAATAATTGTATCATTTAAAGAGTATCCTAAAATAGTAAGAATAGCAGCTAAGATATCAAGATTAACTTCTATACTAAATAGACTAATTGCTCCCATAGCAATTATAATATCATGAGCTAAAGCAAGAATAGATGCAATGGCAAATCTCCACTCAAATCTATATGATACATAAGCTAGAATAATAATCAAAGATAAAGATAAAGCCATAATACCTTTTTCTCTTAACTCACCACCAACTTTAGGACCAACTATATCCACTCTTCTAATTTCAAAATCACCTGTAGTTTTTAATAAAACATGCATTTCATCACCAATATCATTTGTAATACTAGAAGATGAACCTGTAATTCTTATTACAACTTCTTCAGGGCTTCCAAATTCTGAAATAGAAGCATTTGAATAATTTGTGTTTTTTAGAGTATCTCGAATCTTATCAATTGGAGCTTTTTGCTCATATTTAACTTGAACAATAGTTCCTCCTGCAAAATCAATACCGAAGTTTAAACCTTTTGTAAATAATAAAACAATTGAAGCAATAACTAGTAAAGAAGATAAACCTAAAAAAGGCAACCTTTTTCCCATAAAATTATAAATTTTATCTGATTTAAAAATTTCCATTAGCTAACTCCAAACCATTTTTTTAAGTCTTTATCTTTTGCTATTTTTCCACCTATTGCTTCATAAATACCGTGAGTACCTAAAATAGCAGTTAACATAGATGCTAAAATACCAATAGAAATTGTAATTGCGAAACCTTTAATAGCTCCTGTTCCATATGCATAAAGAATAACAGCAACTAATAAAGTTGTAATATTCGCATCTAAAATAGCACTCATAGCATTTGAATATCCATCTTCAATTGATTTTTGAACAGATACTCCTGCTTTAAGTAACTCTCTAACTCTTTCACTGATAATAACATTCGCATCTACAGCCATACCAACTGTTAATACAATTCCTGCCATACCAGGTAAAGTAAGTGTTGCTCCAAACATTGCCATAACTGAAATAATTATGAAAATATTTGTAATAAGTGCAATATTTGCAATTACACCTGCACGTCTATAATAAACTATCATAAATACAAATACTATTAGGAAACCTGAAATTAAAGCAATTGTTGAAGCTTTAATAGAATCAGCACCTAAAGATGGTCCAACAGATCTTTTTTCAAGTAAGTTTACAGTTGCAGGAAGTGCTCCTGATCTTAAAGCAATAGCAACATTTCCAGCTTCAGAAGTTGTAAAACCACCAGAGATTTGACCTGAACCACCACCGATTCTTTCTCTAATATTTGGAGCTGAGTAAACTTTTCCATCTAATACAACTGCTAATCTCTTACCAACACTTTTACCTGTAAACTCTCCAAAGATTCGAGCTCCAGTAGAATTTAGAGTAAAATTAATAATAGGTTGATTCCCTTGATCAAATGCAACTTGTGCATCTACAACTTGAGAACCATTTAGAATAGGAATTTCTTTTACAAGATATTTAATATTAGGATCTCTTGTATCTTCTAATATTATATCTCCATATTCAGCAGCAGCAGATCTAGATAAAGTATATACTTGATCAGCCCTTTCTTCATCAACTGCCATTAACTCTAAGTTTGCAGGCTTAGAGATAAGTTCTCTTGCAGCTTTTTCCTCAGCTTGTGTTTTAATACCAGGTAATTGAACAACAATAGCTGTTTCACCTTGTCTGATAACAGTTGGTTCTGAAAGTCCAAACTGATCCAGTCTATTTCTAATAGTTTCAACAGCTTGAGATACAGCTAAATCTTTTGTTTTTTCAATATCTGCTTCTGTTAAAATTAAAGTATAAGATAAATCATTTCTTGAAATATCTAAGCCTTTTATTTGCTCTAGCATCTTATCCATTTTAGGAATTTCATCTTTATCTAAAACAGTAAAAACAACACTATCTGAATCAATCGATAATCCATCAATTAGTAAGTCTTCATCATCTGCGTAATATTTTACAGTTGTTGCGATTGTTTTGATTTTAGCAGTTACTGCTTCATGAGTATTTACACCAAGTAGCATATGAAGCCCACCTTGTAAATCAAGTCCTAGAGATATTTTTTTTCCACTATCTGTTTGCATAAGTGAGGGAATTGCAAAAACAACACCAAAAATTATACTTAATGCAAAGATAACAAGTCTATAATTAAAGATTTTCAATCTTGAGTCCTTAGTAAGGTTTTTGTATTTTGAAGGGTAAAACATGTAAAATAATTACATGTTTTAAATAGTAAAATTAGTCTTCTAAAAGTTTTGAAACAAACTCTTTAACAAGTTTCATTTCTGTTCCATCACTATTTTTAACAGTAAGACTTTCATCTCCTACATTAGAAACTTCTACGATTAAGCCTCCATTTGTTACAATTTTATCACCTTTTTTTAAATTAGCAACCATTTCTTTATGAGCTTTCGCTTGTTTTTGTTGTGGTCTAATAATTAAGAAGTAAAATATTGCAAATAATGCAACAAGAGGTAATAATGAGCTTAATAAATCAGTACTTGAACTATCCATTAAATTTCCTTTTTATAAGTAGTTTATTTTGTTTTTAGTAAAACGCGATAATTTTAACAAAAATTTGATAATAAAGGGCTTGATTACAGCTATTTTATTAAGTGCTTTCATATACTTAAGCTATTTTAATATTGAATATCGATTCATTAACACTATTTTAGGACTGTTAGGTCTTTATTATTTAATTACAATTCCAAGAAAAGCAATGTTTTTTGCAGGATTTGCCACAGGTATTCTTTGGTGTTATTGGATGGCAGTTAGTTTAAAATATTATGATTTAGTATATTTAACACCTATTTTACTAATAGTTATTGGACTTGCTTTTGGATTAATCTTTTTACTTTTTTCCTTATATGATAAAATATATTTTAGATTATTAGCTATTTTTGCTTTTACCTTTATTGCACCTTTTGGTTTTAATTGGATGAAATTTGAATTGCTTTTTCTTGATTCATATTTAGGTACATCAAAAGTAGATTTTGCATTGATTTTACTATCTTTATTTATAATGACAAAATTAAAAAGAATGA
Organism: Poseidonibacter lekithochrous; assembly: GCF_018861145.1. Classification (GTDB taxonomy): domain Bacteria; phylum Campylobacterota; class Campylobacteria; order Campylobacterales; family Arcobacteraceae; genus Poseidonibacter; species Poseidonibacter lekithochrous_A. The sequence goes on along the minus strand of NZ_JAHKQT010000013.1, from coordinate 110,449 downwards.
AAATTCTTTCAATTATTCCATTACTTTTTGCTTTTTCCCTTCCCACAGGTATATATATTGATAATCCAAATTCAAAAATTGAAATGCCACAATTAAATATTAAACAAAATTTAAAATGGCAAAAAGATTACCAATCTACTATATTTAAGAAAAACTTTGAATACATAGATAAAGCAATTTACAATGAAAAAGATTTAGTAATATTGCCAGAAACTGCTTTTCCAAGTATTTTAAATAAAAGTGAAGAGTTACTTTCAATTTTAAAAAACAAGTCTTATAAAATAGATATTATTACAGGTTCTTTATACCTAGAAAATGAACAATTTTACAATGCAACTTATTATATTTCAAACGGTGATGTTCAAATTGCAAAAAAATTAGTTCTTGTACCTTTTGGAGAAGAAATACCGCTTCCTAAGTTTTTTGTAGATTTAATTAATGATGTTTTTTATGATGGAGCACAAGATTATTCAAAAGCAAAAGCACCTACAGACTTTATTATAAAAGGTCAAAAATTTAGAAATGCTATTTGTTATGAAGCAACAACAGATAAAATTTTTGAAAATTTAGGTGATGTAAAATATATGATAGTAACATCAAATAACGCTTGGTTTACTCCATCTATTGAGCCAACATTACAAAAACTATTATTAAGATATTATTCAAAAAAATATGGAGTAACTATTTTTCATGTAGTAAATGGAAGTCCTAACTTTATATTTAGACCTTGATTAAAGATATTTTTCTTTAATCCTTTGGATAATCTCTTCTTTACTTGAATTTTCATCTATTTGTAAATCAAGTGCAAACTCTAATATTTCTTTAAACTCTTTGCTAGGTTTCATTCCTAAACTTATTAAATCTCTACCTTGAACAAATGATTTAAGTCCATCTGACGAGATATTTAATTCTCGAGCCTTACTTAAAAGCCAGGAAACTGCCTTATCACATATATCTTTATTTGGAATAGTTCTACCTTTACAATCTGCTAAACAAACAAGACATAAATCTTCAATATTACATTTTAGTGATAATCTTTTTACAGCTTTTAAAGATGAGCTATCTTTAAATAATTGAAAAGGTGCTAAATGATTTTTTACAAGTGGAATAACTTTTTCAATAAATTTACTTTCATTTGTAATCTTTGAAAGAAAAGATATAGTTGGTTCTATTCCTAAACTTTCATGTTTGTATGAAGTTATTTTCCCATTTATAAATTCTGTACAATATGGTTTTCCCAAGTCATGGCATAAAATTGCATAAAAAAGATAAAGAATTCGATATTCATCTTGAATATTTTCATCCTTTATAATCTTTGCCATTTCATCTAAAGTCATTAAGGTATGAATCCAAACGTCACCCTCGGGATGATATTCTTTTTCTTGCTCACAATTTATTAAAGCTTTAAGTTCTGGGAAATAATTAAGGACTTCTAACTCTTTTAAAAGTTCAAAACCAATTGAAGGTTTAGATGATTTTAAAAATAGTTTTTTAAACTCTTCATAAACTCTTTCTTTTGCAAGATGAGATAAATTATCATTTAAAACCATTTGTTTGCAAAGTTTTTTTGTTTTATTATCAATATTAAATTCAAATCTTGAAGCAAATTGTATTGCTCGATAAACTCTTAATGGATCTTCAATAAAAGTATCATCATTTATATGTCTTATTTTTTTGTTTTTCAAGTCTTCTATTCCATTAAATGGGTCTAGAAACTCTTCTTTTAAAAAATCATATCCTATTGAGTTAATAGTAAAATCTCTTCTTATAGCTGCTTCTTTGTAGCTTAAACTGCCATTTGTTGTAACTTCAAAATCTTGATGACTTAATCCAGTTTTTTTCTCAGTTCGTGCAAGTGCAAAATCAAAATCATAAATATCTACTTTTAAAGTAAGAACTCCAAAGGATTTACCTACAAGTTTAACACTGCCATATTTTTCAAGGGATTTTAAAATAGTTTCTAAAGAATCAATTCCAAAGATTTCAACATCATAATCTTTACAAGGAATTTGAAGTAATGCATCACGAACACAGCCACCTACTAAAATAGGAGTAGCTCCTATTTTTTGTAAGCTTAAAACAATCTCTTCTAATATTAAAGGAATATTAGGCTTGATTGTGGTGATGAACATCTTGTTGTGGATAAGGAATTGAAATACCTTCTTGATCAAATCTTAATTTAACTTGTTCAGTTAAAGCAAATTTTACAGCCCAATAATCAGGCGTATTAACCCAAGCACGAACAACAAAATTAACAGAGGAATCAGCTAATTCTGAAACAGCAACTGTTAATCCTTTTTCTTGAAGAATTTTATCATTTGATTCTAAGATATTTGTTAAAACATCTTTTGCTTTTTTAATATCATCGTCATAACCAATTCCAACAACTAAATCCACTCTTCTAGTAGGATTTGCATTTACGTTTACAATTGTTCCTGCAATAATTGCACCATTAGGTACAATCATTCTTTGATTATCACCTGTTGTTAAGATTGAAGAGAAAATTGATATTTCATTTACAGTTCCAGAAACTCCCGCAACTGTAACAAAATCTCCAACTCTAAAAGGTTTAAATAATATTAACATAACACCTGAAGCAAAGTTACCTAGTGAATCTTTTAATGCTAAACCAATTGCTAAACCAGCAGCTCCTAAGATTGCAAAGAATGATGTTGTTTCAACTCCAAGTTTTGAAAGAGCTGTTAAAATAACAACCATCATTAAAATATAATAAATTATATTTTCAATAAACTTTACAAGTGTTACATCAATTCCTTTGATTCTTTTTAAAATTGATACTACGATATTTGTAATTCTTCTTGCTAACCATTTACCTATTATAAAAATAGCTATTGCTATACCTAAATTTATAAGATATGGCATTAGCATTTCTGTTATATTTTGTATTTTTTCTTCGCTTAAATATTCGTTCATTTAATTTTTGTCTCTTTTATTTTTATATTAATTCTTGTAATTTTATTGCAACTTCGTCAATAGATACTTCAATTTTTTCTGATGTATTTCTTCTATCAACAATTTCAACTAAACCATCTTGTAGTTTTTTACCAACAACAACGGCATAAGGGAATCCTATTAATTCAAAATCACCCATTTTAAAACCAAATCTTTCTTTAGTTCTATCATCAATAATCGTAGAAATTCCTTTTTCTTTTAAAGCTTCATAAATTTCTAAACCAGCATTTAATTCATCTTCTTTTTTTGCATTTGATACAATAACATCTACCATAAATGGAGCTGTAGATTTAGTCCAGATACAACCTTTTTCATCATGATTTTGTTCAATTACAGCAGCTACTAATCTAGATATTCCAATTCCATAACATCCCATAATAAAAGCTTGACTTTTTCCATTTTCATCTAAAAATTTTGCATCCATAGCTTCAGAGTATTTTGTTCCTAATTGAAAAATATGCCCTGCTTCTATTCCTTTTGTATATTCTAATTTTCCACCACAACAAGCACAAATATCGCCTTCTTGAACAATGATTAAATCTTTATATACTGCATCTTTTAATAAAGATAAATCAGTATTAACAAAGTGATAATGTTCTTCATTCGCTCCACAAGCTAATCCAACTTCATTTTTTAATTCATTATCTATTATAAACTTTGTATCTTTTGGTAAATTAAATGGTCCACAATATCCAGGAGTTAATCCAACTTCAATTAATTCTTCTTCAGTTATATCAACTAATTCTAAAGCATCAACAGCATTACACGCTTTTGTTTCTTCTAATTCATCGTCACCACGTACAAAGAAAATAACAGCTTCTGTATCTTCTTCATAAATAGCTTTTTTCATAACAGCTTTTATATTTTGTGCTTTTGAAATACTTAAAAAGTTTGATACATCTTCAATTGTTTTTAAATCTTTTGTTAAAACTTTTTCCATTGAAGCAAGAGTATCTGTATTCTCAAACCATGCATCAAAATGTCTTTTTTTTCTAACTGCAGCTTCAATATTAGCACCATATTCACAATCAGGACATATAACAATAGTATCTTCTCCTGAATTTGCTAATACATGAAATTCTTTAGAACCACTTCCACCAATTGCACCTGAATCTGCTTCAACAACTCTAAATTCTAAACCTAATCTTTCATAAACTTTTTTATAAGTTTCTTCCATTAAATTAAATTCTCTTACTAAATCTTCTTGAGATGAATGAAAAGAATAAGCATCTTTCATTAAAAACTCTCGTCCTCTCATTAAACCAAATCTAGGTCTAGCTTCATCTCTAAATTTTAAGTTGATATGATAAAGATTTACAGGTAAATTTTTATATGAAGTAATACGATTTTTAACCATATTAACAACTGATTCTTCATTTGTTGGACTTAAAACATATTCAGCATTTTTTCTATCTTTAAATCTTAATAGCTCATTTCCCATTGTAGATGATCTTCCAGATTCATCCCAGAAAGATTGTGGAGTTACAAAAGAACATAACATTTCATTTGCTCCTGCATTATCCATTTCTTCTTTTACAATAGCTCTAATTTTATCTAATACAATTTTTCCTAAAGGCAAAAAATCATAAAGACCAGATCCTGATTGAGATATAAAACCACCTCTTACTAAAAATTGATGTGATGGTAAAGTTGCATCACTTGGAGTTTCTTTAGTAGTTGGCATAAACATATTAGTAAATTTCATTAATTATTTTCCTATCTTATTTTTTTGATAAATGTTCACATTTAAATTGATCACTGTCTTCTTCCATATTTGGAGAAAACATATTTTGTATTGTTGCGATAACAATATCACATTCCATATTTTTAGAAATATTTTTTAGTTTTTTTGAAGGTGCATGTAAATACTCAGTTATAATTGTTTGACAAAGTTTTCTAATATTTTCTTGGTCTTCTTGTTTTATAAAACCTTTTTTTATTGCATGTTGCACTTTTTTATCTATTACTAAATCAGCTTTTGTATAAAGATTTTTAACTACTGGTTCTATATCTAATGATTTTAACCAATCATAAAATTCTAAAGACATTTTACTTACAATTCCATATGCAGTTTTTGCTTGTTCAGCTCGTAAACTCATATTTTTATCTACAATATCTTGTAAATCATCAACAGAATAAATATTTAAACCTGCTCTATCTATATCATCAATATCTCTTGGAACTGCAATATCAAACCAGTATCTATTAAAATTAGCATCCGGTGTATTCTCTGCTGTTATAATTGGATAAGGTGCTGATGTTGCTGTAATCATTATTGGAATTTGTCCTAATAATGAAGTTAAATTTTCATATGGAGCAACATCAATATTTTGCTCAAATGTATTAGCTAAGTTTTGTGCTTTTTTAATATCTCTACTTGTTAAAATTACATCAAAACCTGAAGATAACAAATGCTTAATTGTTAATTCACTCATTTCACCTGCACCAATTACAAGTGCTTTTATTCCAGAAGGATCTTTAATAATATCTTTTGCTTTTGCAACTGCAGTAGAAGCTACAGATACAGAACCAGTACCCAATGATGTTGCATTTCTAACTGTTGCTGCACATTTAAAAGCAAAGTGCATTAATCTTGTAATTTTTTGAGCACAGTGCCCTTTTGATTGTGAAAATCTAAAAGAATCTTTTAATTGACCTACAATTTGAGTTTCCCCAATTACCAGTGAATCAAGTGCAGATGCAACAGAAAATATATGATGAACAGCACTATCATTATCATATATATCTGCTCTTTTATATAAAAGATCAAAATCAACACTAGAATACTTAGCTAATTCTTCCAAGATAAGTTTTGCACCAGTTTTAATATTTACAGATCTTGTTATAATTTCAACTCTATTACAAGTTGATAATAAAACTGCTTCATTTGTAACATTATTTGATAATATTGCTCTTATAAACCTATCTTTATCTTCATCTGATCCAAAAGCTAATTTTTCTCTCATTTCAATATCTGTATTTTTATGAGAAAAACTAATTACTAGGTAGCTCATTTAAAACTCTCTTTCAATCATAGCTTTCATTATAAATATCAAAGTTTCACTGTTATCTTCATCTTTAACAGCTTGTATTGCTTCATTTCCAATATCTTTTGCCATTTTAATAGAATCTTCAAGAGCATTTGTTTCATTCATTTGCTCTTTAATCCAAGATGTTTCTTCAATAGTTAATTCTTTTTTATATAATTCTTCTAATTTTAATTTATGTTCACATCTTTCATGTAGTAAAAGATAAGGTATAGTAACTTTTCCTTCAACAAAATCAAGCATTGCAGGTTTTCCTAAAGTTTTACTATCTTGTGTAATATCTAAAATATCATCTATCATTTGAAAAGCAAGACCTAAATTTCTTCCATATAAAGCATATTTTTCTTCATCAAGGCCTGCCATTATAGCTGCGGCTTTTGCTGCGGCTTCTATTAAAGAAGCAGTTTTTTTATAAATCATATCATTATATTTTTCGTAAGAAGTATTAAATGTATTTGTTAACTCAACATCTAACATCTCTCCAATACTTAATAGTGTTACTGCATTTGAAACTGTATAAGCAATTTTTCTGTCCATTTGAGAAAGCACTGTAAATGCTTTTGAATATAATATATCTCCAAACATAATAGATGTTTTATTATCATATAGAGCATTCACAGAAGGTTCACCTCTTCTTGTATCTGCTTCATCAATAACGTCATCATGTAAAAGTGAGGCAGCATGAATCATTTCAACTACTGCACATAATTTTACACTCTCTATATTTACTCCCGCAATTTTTAAAATAAGTTTAGATCTTAGCATCTTTCCACTTGCTAATTTTTCTAAAAGTTCTAAACTTTTTTCATCATTACACTCTTTAACAAACTCTTTTATTTGACTTTTAACAGCTTCTAACTCTTCCACTTTCTACCTTATGAATCTAATCTACAAATAATCTCACCAGTAAATTCAACGTATAAACCTTTTTTTACTGCATTTACTTTGTCTATATTATCAAAAGAGTATTGCTTAATAACTTGATTGATATCAAAGTCTTCGCCTTTTCCTTCTGAAAGCATCATTTCTAATACTGCAACTTTTTCTACAATCTTGTCCCATTCATCTTCTACAATATCTTCAGATGCAGTTCTACTTACATCAAAGAACTTTGATTTAGGGCTTCCCATAAATATATCATCTTCATCTTCACTTAACCAATCATTAAAAACTGACATTTAATTTCCTTTTATTTTTTTATAATTTATAAAATCTATTTATTTTCTAATCTAACTCTTACAGATTTTGCATGAGCTGTTAAACCTTCAGTATCAGCAAGTAACGCACAAGCTTCACCTAGTTCATCAATTGCATTTTTTGAAAAATTGATAATTGAACTTTTTTTCATAAAATTTTCTACATTTAATGGGCTATAAAATTTAGCCGTACTTCCAGTAGGAAGAGTATGATTTGGTCCTGCTATATAATCACCAATAGGTTCAGGAGTATTTTCACCTAAGAAAATAGCACCTGCATGCTTAATATATGGTAATAATTCAAAAGCATTTGCTGTCATTACTTCTAAGTGTTCTGGAGCAATTTCATTCATAAGTTCAAGTGCTTCATCCATAGTAGAAGTTACAATAATCACACCTCTATTTTCAATAGAAGTTCTAGCAATCGTTTCACGTTCTAAAGTTTTAAGATAGTTTTCTACCTCATCACTAGTTTCTTGTGCAATAGCAGCATCTGTTGTAATTAAAATTGAACTAGCCATTTCATCATGCTCAGCTTGTGATAATAAATCAATTGCTAAGTACTTAGGTTTTGCTGTACTATCAGCTAAAATCCCAATCTCTGAAGGACCTGCAATCATATCAATATTTACTTCACCAAATACTAACTTTTTAGCAGTTGCTACAAAAATATTTCCAGGACCTGTAATAACATCAACTTTTGGAATTGTTTGCGTTCCATAAGCCATTGCAGCAATTGCAGAAGCACCACCTACTTTAAAAGCTTTTTTAATTCCACAAAGGTGACAAGCTGCAAGCAATAATTCGTTTACTTCATTATCAGGAGTTGGAGTACATACTACTATTTCATCAACACCAGCAACGATTGCAGGAATTGCATTCATTAAAAGTGAACTAGGATAGGCAGCTTTTCCACCAGGAATATAAAGCCCTGCTCTATCAACTGCGCTTACTTTTTGTCCTAATATAGTTCCATTTTTTTCAAAATCAATCCAAGATTTTGGAAGTTGTTTTTCATGATACATTTTAATTCTATCGTATGCTGTATGTAAAGCTGCTCTTAATTTTTCATCAATATTTTCATAAGCTGCTTTCATATCATCACATGAAATCATTAAATCATCATCATTTTTCACTTCCCACTTGTCAAACTTTTCAATATGTTTTTTAAGCGCAGTATTTCCCTCTTCAACAATTTCATCAATAATGTTCATAACTATTGATGAAACACCTTTTATATCACTTTTTGCTCGTGCTAATATTCCATCAAACTCTTCTTTAAAGTTTGAATCTTGTGTATTTATAATCTTCATTTAAATTTGTCCTAGTATCTCATTAACAATATCTTCTATAGATTTTTTCTCAACATCTACAATGATGTCTGATACTTTCTCATAGTCACTTATTCTTGAATCATAAAGTTTTATTGCTTCATCTAAATTTTGAAGTAATGGCCTTTTCTTTAGTTTAGTTTTTGCATTTGGACAGTCATTAATTCTGTCTAAGATTCCTTGAAAAGATGATTTTAAATAGACTACCTTTCCAATATTATTTATATTTTCTTGCTTATAAAATCCACCACCAGTTGAAATAATTGTATTTAATACATTCTTTTCTAACCAAATAGCAGTCTTTTTTTCTAAATTTCTAAAATATGCTTCACCTTCTGTAGCAAAAATTTTCTTTATTTTTCGATTTTCCATACTTTCAATTAAATCATCAGTATCTATTGCAAACATCGAAGAGTTTTTTACTAATCCTCTTGCAATTGTACCTTTACCAACACCCATAAAACCTATTAATATTATATTGTTCTTTTTCATAGTCAGAGATTATATCTAAACTTAAATAAAAGAGTATAAAAAGGATTCTTAACTTAGATATTAAAGTTAAGCATTATTTCGAAAAGTGCGCCTTTATACTCTTTATTATTAAAAGTAAATTCATCATTTTTTACAAGTAAAGTACCTTTCATATGATTAACAATAATTTCTCTTGACATATAAAGTCCAATTCCTGTACCCTGGCTTTTATGTTTTGTAGTAAAATATGGTTCAAATAATCTGTTTATAATATCTTCTTTAATTCCACCAGCATTATCTTTGATTGAAATATAAGCAAGGTCATTTTGTTTTTTCACTTCAATTATAATTACTTTTTCATCTAAATTTGACTGAATTAATTCATCTTTAGCATTATTACAAATATTTATAATTACTTGAGTAAATTCATTTTCATATCCATAAATATCAATATCTTCACTATTAAGTACTATTTCAATATTTTTATTCTTTAACTGTACTTCTAAAAGATTAAGCGCTTTGTTTATAGTTTTTTCTAAATTAAAAAGAACAACTTTTTTATTTGGATTAAAAAAGTCTGTAAAATCTTCAATTGTTTGAGATAAATATTTAGTAGATTTAGTGATATCATCCATTGATTTAAAAAGATCTTCATCATCTAATATATCCATTTCTTTTTTAAATTTTACACCACTTGAAAGCATAGAAATAGAACTTAAAGGTTGTCGCCATTGGTGTGCAATATTTTGCAACATTTCTCCCATTGCAGCCATTTTTGAGTGCTGTGCGTATACACTATCTTTTTTTCTATTCTCATTTATATGAGATAATACTTCTTTTTTATATTTTGAAAATTGTTTTTTTAAAACTCTTGAAATATAAAAAGATAAGAGTATAAATATCAATATTACAAAAATACTTAAAATAAGAAAATTGATAATACCGTTTTTATTCTTATTTTTTATTTCTTTTTCTTTTTCTGTAATCTGATTTTCAAGTTCATCAGTATAGAAACCTGTTGCAATTGTCCATTTCCAAGGTTCAAAACCTTTGACATAAGTTATCTTTTTAGCAGGCATCTTTGTATCTGGTTTTATTGTTCCAATATAAGATATAAAACCCGAACCACTTTTCGCTGTATTAATAATCTCTTTTGTAATCATAAAGCCATTACTATCTTTTAAGTTTATTCTATTTATACCAACATACGATTTTTCTACATGTGATAAATACTTTCCATTATAATCGGTAATAAAGACATAACCATTCTTCGAATATTTTAGATTTTGAACATATTTAAGTACTTTTTCCTTAACTTCATCTTCATAATCATCAATATAATCACCCGTTCCAATGAATAAATTATAAGGTTTGAATTCTTTTATTATTCCGATTTTCTTTTTTTGTTTTTTTCTGTCATTTGGTTTATACCAATGCCATTCATAAAAAGGCTCTTCTTTTGTTTCAAGTAAAGTAACTATTTCTTGTATTGTCTTCTTACCTTTTGCATCTTTATGATTCCAAAAGTTATTTCCCTCCATCTGTGATTGAGGTGGCAACATTATATTTTTTCCACTTTTCTCGAATATAAAAAAATATGCTCTATTTTGATTAAAACGATAATGTCTTAATGCATCTTTTATTCTTTCTAAAATTTGTTCTTTTGATTCAGTTTTTTTATATTTTTCATAGATATAAGTCATTATTTCATGTGCAGATAGAAGTTTAGATTTTAGTAGAGATTTAAGTTGTAATTCACTATTTTCTTTTTCATAGAGTATGTAATCATGAATTTTATTAACTTCTAACGTTATTTTATTTTTATTATTGTTTAAAAATGTTTTTCTTAATTGTTCAATATCTTTTTTATATTCTGTATTTTTATCTAGAAAAATCAAATAAGTAATCAGTATTGAGAAAAAACTAAAAACAAGTACTGGTATATATTTGATGAATTTTAATATTTTAGTTTCATGTTTTGATAGCATCATAATCCATAATTTTTAAGTTATTTTATCATATTTATATTTATATCTTTGTAACATTGAGATATTACCTAATAATCCACCTTGGTGAATATATAATATAGTAGATTTTGAGTTATCAAAGTATTTATTTACACACAACCAGCCTTTTGAATCATATAATAAATCAAACTCTATATCTGTTTGTTTCTTTAGTTCTTTATGTATTTCATAAAATTCTTTGTAAGGTTTTCCAAAATGATATTTTTTCTCTAAACTTAAAATTTTAGGGTGATTTTCTTTTTCTAGAAATGAAAATTGTTTTTCTAAATACTCTTCATCTCCTACACAAGCACATGTTATTACCTCAAAAGGTAAATACTTTTGTAAATAAAGCGCAGTTGTACCTGTTCCTGATGGTAAAAAAATCTTTAAATCTTTAATATTTGCATCTACTGCCCAGTTTATTATTTCGTCCGCTAATATTTTTATTCCGTATGCTGCTTCTTTTAAAGCTCCTCCTTCAGGAATAACTAAAGTATTTTTATCTTTATTTTGAAATAGTTCTTCGGGAATTTGTTTTTCAATTATACTCATACCATTTTTTAAAGCTTCTTTATAATTCCCAACAGGATTTGTTTTTATAAATGGAGCAATATGATCAACATAATAATCAAATTCCCAATTTTTTAATTTGCAAAGAACTGATAAAGAATACATAGCATTCGATTGGCTTGAACCAGAAGATATAACTTTTGTAATATTGTCAAAATCATTTTTTAGAAAATAAAAAAACTTTCTAGCTTTATTTCCTGAAAAATCTTTATGAAGCAAATCATCTCTTTTTATAAAAACTTCTTGATTATTAAAAGTGATTTTTTGTATTGGGGAGTTTGTGTAATCCATTTATGATAATATCATTTATTTACAAAAAAAAGAATAAGAAAAACAGAGAATTAATCTCTGTTCTTCAGCTAATGATTTGATTTGAGAAGGTATAAATCACCAGTTAGTAGGACAATCAATACATTTATCCATATACACACTACTAAAATTAGCATAATGTATTCTTGCCCCGCTTAAGGTTGCTTTATATAATGAAGAATTAGGTATTTTAGTTTCTTGTAAATTTGCATTAGTTAAGTTTGAATTGGAAAAATCTACTCTCGTCATCCATGCAGCCTCAAAGTTTACTGCAACTAAATTACAATTTTTCATACTAGAACCACTCATTCTTGCAAAGTTTAAATTGGCTCCATGAAAAGAAGAGCCATCATATTTACCACCTTGACCAAAAAGTGCCCAGGCATTTACTGCTTCAAAGTTTGCATTAAAAGCATGTGAAGCTTTTATATTTGTATGTCTCATATCTGCTCTAGCTAAGTTTGCATTATCTAAATTTACATGAGACATATCTGCTTGCTTCAATATTGAGTGCCTTAAGTTTGCTTTTTTAAAGTTTGCTTTTTTTAGTTTTGCTTGAGTAAAATTAGTTCCATCTAAAATAGCACCTTCAAAATTTGCTTCTTCAAAATTAGAATTTTGTAAATCTAAATTTGAAAGATCTTGATAGCTAAGATCAACTTTAGGACAACTTGTTTTAGGTTCAAGTTTACATCCATTAATCGTTGGATAAATATTATCACTATAACTATAACAAAATAATGCTAGTAATATTAAAACCGCTTTTTTCATTTTTGCCTCTTTTAAGTAGATAGTTAAAACTATCTACTTTTTTAAAAATTTATTTTTTTAATTTAAATACCCAAAAAGATCCACCTTGTGAAACCGTTTTAGTTAATTTAGCCATATCTCCACCCCATAATGGTACAGCTCCACCGTATCCACTAGCAAGTCCAATATATTGTTCTCCATCTTCTTCCCAAGTAATAGGACAAGAAATAACACCTGATCCAGTTTGGAATTTAAATAATTCTTCTCCAGTTTTTGCATCAAATGCTTTTAAATAACCATCACTAGTTCCCGTAAATATTAATCCACCTTTAGTAGCTAATACACCTGACCATAATGGTAACTCTTCTTTATGTGACCAAACAATTTCACCTTTTATAGGATCAACTGCTCTTAAAATACCAACATGGTCATCATAAGTTCGTTTAATACTAAACCCTTGACCTAAATAAGCTGCACCTTTATTGTATGCAATTGGTGTAGTCCAATATTCTTCTTCCCAGTGATTTGCTCCAAGATAGAATAAACCAGTATCTTGACTGTATGCCATTGGATTCCAATTTTTACCACCTAGGAATGGAGGAGCAACATTAATTGACTCACCTTTTAATTCACCTTCTTTTGGTAAAGGAGGATATTGTTTAGGGTCAACTACTGGTCTACCAGTTTTTTTATCTATATGACTTGCCCAAGTAATCTTATCAACAAAAGGGAATGCTCTAATAAATCTTCTTGATTGATCATCTCTTTGTTTTTTAGCTAAAGGCATTTCTGATCTATCAATTACATAAAAGAAACCATTTCTATCTGCATGAGCAGTTGCTTTAACAGTTTTCCCATTATCTTGATATTCAAATAATACTAACTCATTATTTCCTGAGAAATCCCAACCATCATTTGGTGTGTGTTGATAGAACCATTTAATATTTCCAGTACTTGGATCAATACCAATTTGTCCTGAAGTATATAAACTATCCCAATCTCTTGGATCCCCACCATCTGCAGTTCTTTCCCATGTATTCCAAGGAGCTGGATTACCTGTACCAATTATAATAGTGTTTGTTTCAGCATCAAAACTTGCACTTTGCCAAGGAGCACCACCACCATGACTCCAAGAAGTTTTCTTACCAGTTTCATTATTAGGATCATTTGGCCAAGAAGGAGCTTTTGGATCACCTGAAGGAGTTGATTTTTTACCATCTAATCTACCGTAATGTCCTTCAACAAGTGGTCTCATCCAAACTTCTTTACCCGTATCTGGGTCTAATGCAAAAAGTTTACCAATTACACCAAATTCATCTCCTGATGAACCATGAATTAGAAGTACTTTACCAGTTTTTTTATCTTTAATAAGAGTCGGAGCACCTGTCATTGTATAACCATCTTCATAACCTTTATTAGGTCTATCAGCATAACCGAATTTTTTCTTCCAAACAACTTTTCCTGTATCTTTATTTAATGCAACCATTCCTGCATCTAAAGTTCCAAAAAATACTTTATCTCCAAAAATTGCAGCTCCTCTATTAATAACATCACAACAAGGACGAATCCCAGCAGGCAATCTATGTTCATATTGCCATATTCTTTTACCAGTTTTTGCATCTAATGCAAAAATCCTAGAATAAGAACCAGTAACATATATAATTCCATCATGAACTAAAGCTTGTGATTCTTGTCCTCTTTGTTTTTCACCACCAAATGAATAATTCCAAGCAGGAACTAAATCTTTAATACTTTTAGTATTGATTTGCTCAAGAGTAGAATACCTTTGCGCTTTTGGACCCATACCATACATTAAAACATTTTCAGGTGTTTTCTGATCATTAAGAATATCTTCCCATGAAACTTTTTTAGTTGATGTACTTGAAAAAGCTGAGTTAACACTCAAAAAACTAAGTAATGTTACAACTGCAGTTTTTTTTAACAAATTGTACTTCATTTTACACACTCCCATATTATTAAATTATTATCTTATTTATTTAAACAGACATTAACTGGTCCAATTAAGATAACTAGCAAAAATGATACAATGATTATATAGCATAAGTTTAGCAAAAATTATTATTTAATAATAAAGTACCTTTTTATGGGCTTTACAATAACAAATATCATTCTCAATAACTAATTATTTATTTAATTTGACTAGAAAAAAGAGAAAATTAGTTTAATTAATTAAATAAATTAACGTATTTTCAATATAAATCTATATACTATCTATTAACAAAAGTTATGTACAATTACAAAAAACTAATGAGGTTTCTATGATATTAATGGACTATATTGAGAAAGGTGGAATAATCGTATATATTTTAATTGCATTAAATGCAATTGGTTTTACTATTATTCTTTGGAAGTTTTTCACTCTTCCTAGAAAAAATGCAATGATAAAAAGAATCAAAAATAAAACTGATTTAGAATCAAATTCAAGTATAATCTCGCAAATTGAATATGAAGTAAAGAAACTAGAGTCAGGACTTACTTATATTAAAAATATTGCTACAATAGCACCACTTTTAGGATTATTAGGAACAGTAATAGGTGTATATAAATCCTTTGAAGCAATAACAGCAAATGGGTTAGGTGATCCTACTATTTTCTCAAATGGCATTGCAATTGCTCTAATTACTACTATTACAGGATTAATAGTTGCCATTCCCCATCATATTGCTTATAATCACTTTATTTTTATGATTGATGCTATAGAACTAAAAGCTAAAAAAGAGATAGTAGGTTCAAAGTAACATGAGAAGTAGTAAATAATATGAAAAGAAGAGAAGCTTTAGGATTAGATTTAACACCTATTATTGATGTTGTATTTATTTTGCTAATATTTTTTATTGTAAGTTCTGTATTTAAAAAAGATGAATTAGCATTAATCCTTGATTTACCAAGCTCAAGTGCTAAAGAAATGAAAATAGATAAAGATCAGGTATTTATAGAATTAAGCTCTGAGAAACTGGCAATTAAAGGTATTGAAGTATCTTTTGATTCTTTAGAAGATAATTTAAAAGTAATTGAAAATAAAAATAAATCAGTAATAGTAAGAATTGATAAAAAAGTGGAGTATCAAAGAGTTGTAAGAGTATTAGACTTACTTCAAAAATATAATCTAACTAATTTAGCATTAGTTACAAACGAAGAAAAGTAGAAACTTAATTCTACTTCTTTTTATTTCTTTTCATTCTCATCTAATTGTGCATATTCTTCGTCAGTGAAGATTCTAGATTTTGTAACAAACTGATATCCTAAATCTATTTCTAAAGAGAAAGAATTACCAAAAGCAGCTTTTTCTTCTTTTACATCAACTGTAATATGTGAGTGTCTAAAGTATTCAAATTGGTCTTTATCTATAAAAAAATCACAACCACAAAGAACGCCTAGTTTTATATTTCGTGAAGGCACATAAAAATCACCTTTTGCATAACACATAGGAGCAGTTCCATCACAGCAACCACCACTTTGGTTAAATACTAATTCACCATGTTCGGCTTTAAGTTTCTCTACAACCTCTGCTGCTGCAGGAGTAATAGCTACTCTTTCAATACTCATAATAAATCCTTTTAATTTTTATCATTCAAAATATGTAAAAATTCCAAAAAAAAATGCATAGAAGTAAACTTCTATGCATTAATTATAACTCTACTAAGCTTTGAGTCTAAAAGAATCCCATAGCATCTTTTGAGTATGAAGTTAAAATATTTTTTGTATGTCTGTAAGAGTTTAACATCATCATATGTGTTTCTCTACCAATACCTGATTTTTTGTATCCACCAAATGATGCATGAGATGGGTACATGTGGTAACAATTTACCCAAACTCTACCAGCTTCAATTCCTCTTGAGAATTTATGTAATTGGTGTGCATCTCTTGACCATACACCTGAACCTAATCCGTAGATAGTGTCATTTGCAATTTCAAGTGCTTCTTCTTCAGTTTTAAAAGTTGTAACTGCTAAAACAGGTCCAAAAATTTCTTCTTGGAATACTCTCATTTTGTTGTGACCTTTGAAGATTGTAGGTTTAATATAGTTTCCATTTGGATAAGTTTTATTATCATAAGCTTCTCCACCAATTAAACATTCAGCACCTTCATCTTTACCGATTTTGATATACTCAAGAATCTTTTGTTTTTGAGAAACTGAACACTGAGCACCCATTTTAGTTGTAGGATCTAATGGATTTTCTTGTGTAATAGCTTCAATTCTTTCTAAACATCTTTTCATAAATGGTTCATAAATTGATTCTTGAATTAATGCTCTTGATGGACAAGTACAAACTTCTCCTGAGTTAAATGCAAATAATACAAGACCTTCAATTGCTTTATCAAAGAATTCATCATCTTTATCCATGATTGATTCTAAGAAGATGTTTGGTGATTTACCACCAAGTTCTAATGTAGAAGGAATAATATTTTCAGTTGCATATTGCATAATTAACTGACCAGTAGTAGTTTCACCTGTAAATCCAACTTTTTTGATATCTGGATGAGTTGATAAATGTTTACCAATTTTTCCACCAGCACCGTTAATAACATTAACAAGACCTTTTGGAAGAACATCTTTAATTGTTTCCATTAAAATTAAAATTGACATTGGAGTTGCAGATGCAGGTTTTAATACAACAGTATTACCAGCAGCTAAAGCCGGTGCAATTTTCCATGCAGCCATTAATAATGGGAAATTCCATGGAATAATTTGTGCAACAACACCTAAAGGTTCGTGAATTTCTTGAGAAATAGTATTTTCATCTAAATCCGAAACATCACCAGATTCACCTCTAATTACAGAAGCAAAGTATCTAAAGTGGTCAACAACCAAAGGAACATCAGCTGCTAAAGTTTCTCTAACTGCTTTACCATTATCTAAAGTTTCTGCAATTGCAATTGCTTCTAAGTTAGCTTCAATTGCATCTGCAACTTTATTTAACATTGTTGATCTTTCAATTACTGAAGAATGCTTAAAAGTTTGGAAAGCTTCTAATCCAGCTGCTACTGCGGCATCTACATCTGCTTCGTTTGATCTTGGAATTCTTGTAAGAACTTCTCCATCAACAGGTGATAGATTATCAAAGTATTCTCCACTTAGAGGTGCAACCCACTCTCCGCCGATAAAGTTTTCAAATTGTTCTTGATATTGAGGTTTAGTATATGCCATTTTATAGTCCTTTTATTTGTTTAATTTATGAAAAAACATCTTCTTTATAAAAAAGATTGTTTTTCGCTTGATGAAATTCTACATGACTAGTATAGCATGAATTTAGCATTTGTATAGCATGAATATAGCGATGCGTTTTTTTGTTACAATTTCCCTATTTTTCGAGCTTTTCAAAGGTTTTTTTTCTTTAATTTTTTTATTTTATATGCTACAATATTTCATGAAAACATTTAACTATACATATAACAACAACGCATTAGATACCTTAATTGATTTTAATTCCTTAAAAAAAGAAGAAAATATATTAATTCAAATATTTTGTGGAGATAAAAAATCCGTTTTAAAGGAAATAGTTTCTACATTATTAGATGAGTTACCTCAAGCTATTTGTATTGGTTCATCTACAGATGGAGAAATTAATAATAGTCAAATAACTACTTGTAAAACTATTATTTCTATATCTATATTTGAAAATACAAAATTAAAGACTACCTTTGTTAGAAGAAAAGATTCTTTTAGTAATGGTGTAGACTTAGCAAATGAACTTTGTACTAAAGATACCAAACTACTTATTACATTTAGTGATGGAGATAAAACAAATGGTGAATCCTTTTTAAAAGGTATTCAATCTGTAAATAACAAAGTTATAGTAACAGGGGGAATGGCAGGAGATAATGCAAACTTTACGCAAACCTTTGTATCTTCTCAAAATCAAATACTTGTAAAAGGTGCAGTGGGTGTTGCTTTGGATTCTAAAATATTAAAAGTAAACAATGCCTATAATTTTAATTGGTCACCAATTGGTATTGAGCATACTATTGAAAAAGTAGTAGATAATAGAGTTTATCAAATATCAGGAATGAAACCTTTAGACTTTTATGAAAAATATTTAGGGGAATATGTAGCAAAAGCTCTTCCAGCTACGGGTATTGAATTTCCATTAATTGCACAAAGAAATAACCTTCCTGTAGCACGCGCTGTTATACAAAAGCATAAAGATGGAAGTTTAAGTTTTGCAGGAAACTTATATAAAGGAGATAAAGTAAAACTAGGCTTTGGTAATGTTGAACTTATTATGAATAATCCTTTAGAATCTTTATTTGACACTTCTAACATAAAAGATACACAATCTTTTTTTATATATTCATGTATGGCAAGAAGAAGATATATGCCAAGTATGGTTGATATTGAAATAAAGCCATTTTCACTAATTGCCCCTACTTCTGGTTTTTTTACTTATGGTGAGTTTTATCATGATAATGGAAATAATGAGTTATTAAATCAAACATTTACAATTGTTGCATTAAGTGAATTAGAAAATATTAAGAATATTAAAAAGGTTTCTTGTGAATTAGAAAAAGACACACAACCTATAAGTGAACATGCAAGAAGTCTACAGGCTCTAACACATTTAATACAACAATCATCAGAAGATTATGACAAACAATCAAAAGAGTTAGAAGAAGGTAAAGTTTATGCACAAAATTTAGTTGATTCTCAAAAGCAGTTTTTAAAACATGCTGTTCATGAAACAAATACACCCTTATCAATTATAATGGGAAATATTGAAATGTATGAAATGGAAAATGGGAAAAATAAGCACTTATCAAATATAGAAGTTGCTATGAAAAACATTTCTAGCATATATGATGATTTATCTTATTTAATAAAAAAGAATCAAGTCAATGAAGCAACACATGAGATTAACTTAGTAGATTTTGTAAGAAGTAGAATTGATTTCTTTACACAATCTGCAATAAAATTTAAATGTGAATTTGATTTTTCCGCACAAAGAAAAGAGATTTTATTAGATTTTAATGAAATTAAACTTCAAAGAATAGTTGATAACAATCTTACAAATGCAATTAAATATTCCCTCCCAAATGAAACAATAGTAGTTAAGCTAAATATCATGAATCATGATTGTCATTTAATAATAGAAAGTCGTTCAAAACAGATACTAGATCAGCAAAAAATATTTGAAGAATATTATAGAGAACAAATCAATGACCAAGAAGGCTTTGGTCTTGGATTAAACTTAGTAAAACGTATTTGTAGTGAAGAAAATGTTGGAATACAATTAGCATCTGGTGAAAACTGGGCGTCATTTACATATATATTTAAGGAAATAAAATGAAAATATTACTATTAGAAGATGATTCAATGTTAAATGAGATGATAAGTGAATACTTAGCATCAACAGGACATGTAGTAAAAAGTACAACTACAGGACAAGAGTGTATGGAAGTATTAGAAAAAGAAAAGTTCGACTTACTTATTTTAGATATTAATTTACCTGATATTAATGGTTTCACTGTACTAGAAACTTTACATGAACAAAAAAGAATGGTTCCTACTATTTATATTTCTGCTCTAATTGAAATAGAAGATATTTCAAGAGCCTTTGATATTGGATGTCATGATTATTTAAAAAAGCCTTTTCATTTAAAAGAATTAACAATAAGAATAAATAAAATTTTAAAAACAACAATTGTTCCCCAAAAACATAAAAGATTATCAAAAAACTACTCTTATGACAGTGAAACTATGACATTATTATTTAATAATGAACCACAAATTCTTCCAAAAAGACAAATACAAATTATCGAACTACTTGCACATAACAGAAGTTTAGTAGTTCAATATGATATGTTTAGAAACTATGTTTGGAATGATGATTTTATTGATAATGCTACTATTAGAGCTGAAGTAAATCGAGTTAAAAAAGTTCTAAAAGAAGATTTTATCAAAAATATTAGAGGTAGTGGATATATGGTTGAAAGACCTAATTAAAACTTATATTCCATAAGTTTTAATTATCTAATATCATATAAAAATAAAATCACAAACCCCTTTAAATAGGATATATTTTATCTTATTTCATAAGTAAAACTTATAGAATATTAAACTTCTTTTAATAATTTTTATCCTAAAATTTTATATTCATTAAAAGGAGACAACAATGAAATTAGTAAACGCGTTAACAATATGTGTGTTAGGTACAGGTTCTTTATTTGCATCATCATTAATACAAAAAGCATCAGAAAATGGCATGATGCCAATTCCTGCTGATAAAGCAGAATTAATGAAGTTAATTAATGATAAGAATGATCCAATTACTAAAGAGAAAGTTGAACTTGGTAAAAAATTATATTTTGATCCAAGACTTTCAAAGAGTGGAATAATCTCATGTAATACTTGTCATAATGTTGGACTTGGTGGAGCAGATGGAATTCCAGCTGCAATTGGTCATGGTTGGACTGCTAATCCTCATCACTTAAATTCACCAACTGTATATAACTCTGTATTTTTTAAAGCGCAATTTTGGGATGGACGAAGTCCTCACTTAGCTGATCAAGCAAAAGGTCCTATTGAAGCTGGTCCAGAAATGGCTGCACCAGCTTCACTTGTTGAACAAAGAATAAACTCAATTCCTGAGTATGTGAATGAATTCCAAAATGCATATGGAAAAAATGTAAAAATTGATTTTACAAAAATTACTGAAACAATAGCTACTTTTGAAAAGATTCTAGTTACTCCATCACCATTTGATGATTATTTAAATGGTAATGAAAACGCTTTAACAAAAGAAGAAAAAGCAGGATTAAACACTTTTATAGATAAAGGCTGTGCTTCTTGTCATAATGGAATTGCACTTGGTGGAACAATGCAACCTTTTGAATTAGCTGCAAAGTATAAATTTGCAAGTGTAGGTGATTTTAAAGGTAATGCACAAGGGATGGTAAAAACTCCAACTCTAAGAAATATTACTGAGACTGCTCCATATTTCCATAATGGACAAATTTGGTCTTTAAGTGAAGCTGTACAAGAAATGGGTTCTGTACAATTAGGAATTGCAATTTCTGATGAAGAAGCTGCTTCAATTGTAACTTTCTTAAAAACAGTAAAAGGTAGAAAACCAGATATCTCATATCCTCAACTACCAGAATCTACTAAGGATACTTCAAAACCAGCATTTGATTAAAAATATAAAGCTTAAGATAAATTAATTTTTATCTTAAGCTTCTTCTTTAAATATTTTATTTTTTAAAAACTAATCGAAACATAAAAACTAATATCAAACTCATCATCTTCACTTAAATAATTATTCTTCTTGTATTCTGTATAAGAAGGTTTTGTAGTTGTTTCATATTCACTATTTGGAAGCCATTCATGATAAACCCAATGAATAAATTTTAGTGCATCTCCTTTTTTCCCTTTTAAATCAAATCTTGCATAAACTCCTTTTGCAATATAAAAGTTTGGTAATCTATCGCTTGTTATCTCCTCATTTTCATCTGGAACTATACAAGCGATATATTGACATTCATTTAAAGGAGTAATTGTAGGATTATCATGAAAAAGAGCAATTTGCTTATATGATTTTATATTATTACTCAAAACCCAAGTATATAATTTTTGCCATGTATTTGTGATATTTATGTTATAACCTCTATTTCTAATATAAAAACTTTTTAATGCTGGCATTTTTACAATAGTAGGTTTAATATTAGAAAAATCTGCTGTTGAATTCATTGCTATTAAAGATTGTTTTAAAATCTTATTTGAATAATTTTTATATCCTCCAGTTCTCCACTGCTTTGGTGTTTGTTCAAACCTTTCTTTAAAAATCTTTATAAAAGATGATTGAGACGAATATCCACATATATTTGCTATATTAGAAATTGTCGATAATTTATTTGTCAAAAGTAAATTTGAGGCTTTTTGTAGTCTTATTGATTTGATACTTTCATATATATTTCTTCCAAAAGCTTCTTTAAAAATACGATGCATATGGAATTTACTTACATGTAAATCTATACTCAACTCTTCGATATCAATATCTGTATCAATATGAGTATAAATATAGTACATAATATTATTTGCTATTTTAGTTCTTTTTTTAAGAGTTTCTTTCTTCATAAAAAATTATAGCATAAATGAACCATAAAATTAGCACTAATAAACAATAAATATAGCACAAGTAAAGAAGAAATATTTTTCTTTAAATCCTATAATATGAGACTTTAAATATTTAGAGGGATTTTATATGTATCAAGATAAGCAATTTCAATTAGCACTAAATCAATGTAAAACTATAAATTTAAAAAAATTAAAAATTGATACTTTTCTACTTGTTATACATTTTTTGCTAAAAGACTATAAAAGAATTGATCCAGATAAAACTCCTGACCCTATGACAATATGTGCAAGTAAAGATGAAATTCTGTTTATAAACAATAGTGTTGAAAACTTAAAAAACTATCTTGAAAACAATATTATTATAAGTGACACATTATTTAGTATATTTAAAGAGCAGAATAAATCTCTAATTTTTGATCAACTCTCACGAAATCTTGAACCTATGAAAATATACTATAAACATCTAATAAATACTTTTTCAAGTAGATTAAAAAATGGTTCAGATTGGATTCCTGAACTTCTAGCTTTTAGTTTAATTTACAATTATAAAAAAGAGCATAATAAATCTTTCTTATCATATCCAGAACTTGAAAAATTACCAATTGAAAAAATTGTAAATATATATAATAAAAACAATTTAGAACTAAAAAAAAGAATCTCAGAGAAAAGTGGACTTTCTGTATGGAAAATCAAAACAAATATTGATGAGATGTATGATGTTTCTGAACTAATGGTTATAAAATATTTAAATTACACTTATAAAATAAATACAGCTAGAAAATCAAAAATTAGAGATAAAAGAAAGAAACATTAAAATATTTGTTTCTTTCTATTTTTGTTACTTAGTTTATTTAGATAATTCTAAAGAATTCTTTCTATTTCTATACCATATTTTTGCATCTGTAGTACCTAAACTCTCTTTTACTTTATCCGTAACTACATGATGAAATTCTGATTTAGAGCAAACAGGATCAGCTTCATTCATATCTCCTGTTAAAGCAAAGGCTTGACATCTACATCCACCAAAATCTTTCTCTTTTTCATCACATGTTGCACAAGTTGGATTCATCCAGCTATCACCTCTAAAATAATTAAAAGCGTGAGATTCATTCCATATTTGCTCAATTGAGAAATCTTTTACATTAGGAAATTCTAAAGGTAATGTATTTGCAGTATTACATGGAAGGGCAACACCATCTGGATTGATAGTTAAAAATGTAGTTCCCCATCCATTCATACAGGCTTTTGGCCGATCTGCAAAATAATCAGGCACCACAAAAAATACTTTCATAGCTTTTTCTTTGCTTCTGTAAAAATCAGTTACTTTTTTGGCCTCATCAAGTTGTTCTTGAGTTGGAAGTAAGGCATTTATATTTTTTAAAGCCCATCCATAATACTGAATATTTGCAATTTCAAGATAATTTCCACCTAGTTCATCTGCAAACTCGATAATCTCACCTACTTGATGAATATTTTGTCTAGTAATACAAGTATTAATAATAAGCTGTAATCCTGCAGCTTTTACTTCTTTTGCAAAAGCAATTTTTTCATCATATGATTTTTTATTATTTGTAATCAAAGTCATTGTATTTCTATCATGAGATTGAATTCCAAGTTGCACAGTTTTAAGTCCTGCATCTTTCAGTTTTTGTACTATTCCTTTTGGAGCTCCAACACCTGAAGTTATAAGGTTTGTATAAAACTTTTTATTGTTTGCATACTCTACAATTTGAACAAGGTCTTTGTTTAATAATGGCTCGCCACCTGAAATTCCTAATTGAACAGCACCCATATCTCTTGCTTCATCCATTACTCTAAACCAATCGTCTTTACTCATAACATCTTTTGTATTTGTAAAGTCTAATTGATTATAACAGTATGCACATTCTAAGGGACATTTATGAGTTAACTCTAATAATATCCATAATGGCGGTTTTATTTCACTAGTCATTGTAAATTACCCACTTTCTATTCATTGCATCTATAAGAAATTCTTTTATATCATTTAATAAACCTACAAGATTAAACTTCTCTTCTAAGATATTTGTAATATCAATTGTAGTATTTTTTCCATCACAAAGATTCATAATTTCGCCTGCAGTTTGACTTAATTGAACCATTCCTTCTGGATATAACAATACAAAACAATCTTGTTTTTCTTCCCATTGCAATTGAAAGTGCGAATTAATCGCAAGTGATTTTTCTAGTTGCATTACAATCCTTAATGTTAAAATATGGTGGTCTTTTTAATTCATATGCTAAATATAAAGCATCACACATTGTCCATAGAATATCTAATTTAAACTGTAATATTTCACAAGCTCTATTTTGTAATTCTGCTGTATCAAATTCAACTAAAGTCATCGAAAGTCCATGTTGAACATCACGTCTTGCTTCACTTAATCTTTTTTGAAAATATTTTAATCCATCTTGTTCAATCCATGGATAATTTTTAGGCCAAGTATCTAATCTTTGTTGATGAATTTGAGGAGCAAACATTTCAGTTAAAGATGACATCGCAGCTTCTTTCCAAGGAGCTCTTCTTGCAAAATTTACATAGGCATCAACGGCAAATCTAACTGCTGGAAGTACAAATTTATGAGAAAGTAAGTCCTCTTTTTTTAAACCAACTGCAACTCCTAAATCAAGCCAAGCTTCAATTCCTCCACCAACACTATCATGGTCTAAAATTCTATCAACCCATTTTCTTCTATCTTCAATAGGAGGATTATTAGACATAATCGCAGCATCTTTAATAGGAATTGCACATTGATAATAAAATCTATTAGCAACCCAACCTTGAATCTCTTCTTTAGTACAAGTACCTTCATACATTCTTACATGAAAAGGATGATGAATATGATACATAGAACCCATATCTTTTAGTTTTTTTTCAAAATCTTCTTTATTTAATAATTCACTCATGTTTATTTCCTTTTCTTTCTTATATTTCAATACTCATACCATCATATGAAATTTCAATTCCATGAGATATAAGTTCTTTATATTCGTCATTTGCTTCATCTAAAATAGGGTTTGTATTATTAATATGTATTAATATTTTTCGTGGTTTTTCTAAAGTATCTAATACTTTGATAAGCCCACTTTCTCCATTTAAAGGAATATGTCCCATATCCGTTCCTAGTTTTTTTGAAAAGTTACCTTTTATCATTTCATCATTTGTCCATAAAGTCCCTTCAATTAATAAAACATCAGCTTTCTTCATTTCTTCAAAAACATGGTCTTCTAAAACTCCAAGACCTGGTAAATAAAATAGCCTTTTGCCAGTATTTTTATTAACTACTGTAATTCCTATATTATCACCTTTTCTAGGCTTATCTCTATATGCAGAATAAGGTGGTGCATTTGAAATTAAAGCATGTGCATAAAATTCATAAGATGGCATAACAGGAATTTCAAACTTTGTTGTACTATCTGGAAGAATTTCATTCCATTTAGTACCTCCTCCATCCCAATGTTGTAACATCTTAAATAAAGGAAAAGAAGTATTAAGCTCTTCATTTACTTCTTTAGTACAATACACTTCATGAGGACAGCCTTCTCTTAACATTAGAAGTCCTGTTGTATGGTCTATTTGCCCATCATTAAAAACTATAGCTTTTATTTTAGTTTCTCTTTTTTGTTTTGGATGTAAAAAAGGAGAATTATGTATTTGCTCTAAAATATCAGGTGATGTGTTAAATAAAACCCAGTTTTCACCATCTTCACTAACTGTTATTGAAGATTGTGTTCTTCTTTTAATCGTTTTTTTACCTTCTCTATAACCTCTACAGTTATCGCAGTTACAATTAAATTGAGGAAGACCTCCTCCTGCACCTGAGCCTAAAACTTGAATTTTCAAAATAAATCCTTTATTTTTTCATTAAAATAAGCTCTCATAAAAAAGCTCATTTAAATGAAAAAAAGATTAAAGCCTAAGCTCTAATCTTTTAAATCTTAAATGAAATTATACTGTACAAATGTACATTGTAACTTCAAATCCAAATCTGTTATCTACATAAGTTGGTTTTTTCCATTCCATAATCGGCTCCTTTCATCAAGATTTATAATAATCTATTTTGATTTATGTAATTTAAATACGTGAACTGATCCACCTTGATTTAAATACTTAACAGTTTTTGCAACTTCACCACCCCATAAAGGAACAGCTCCACCCCAACCTGCAACGATTGCAATGTATTGTTCACCATCTTGTTTCCAAGTAATAGGAGAACCTACAATTCCAGTACCAACATTAAACTTCCAAAGGATTTCACCAGTTTGGTCATCAAATGCTAAGAATTTACCTTCAGGAGTTCCTGTAAATACAAGTCCACCACCAGTTGTTAAAACTCCACCCCATAATGGTGCGTTGTTTTTATAAGTCCATTTAATTTCACCAGTTTTTGGATCAACAGCTTTTAAAGCTCCAATATGATCTTCAAATGTTGGTTTAATTGTAAATCCAGCACCTAAGTAAGCTGCACCTTTTTTATATGCAACAGGTTTATTCCAAATATCCATTCCCCATTCATTTGCAGGAACATAGAATAATCCAGTATCTTGTGAGAATGCCATTGGATTCCAGTTTTTACCACCTAAGAAAGATGGAGTTGAATAAACAGTTTTACCTTGTTTATCAGCACTTGGTTTACCAGGTCTATTATCTTCATTTACAATTGGACGACCGTTTTTATCCATACCTTTTGCCCAAGTAACATTTTCTACAAAAGGAACTGATCTAATATATTTTCCAGTAACTCTATCTAATACATAGAAGAAACCATTTTTATCTGCAGTTGCACCTGCTTTTACCATTTTACCATTTTTGTCTTTGTACTCAAAAGCTACAAATTCAGAAATACCATCATAATCCCAACCATCATTTGGAGTTGTTTGGAAATGCCAAACAATTTTTCCAGTATCAGGATTAATTGCTACTCTTGAAGCAGAGTATAAGTTATCACCTGGTCTATCATGTGAATTCCAAGGAGAAGGATTCCCTGTTGGAACATAAATTAAATCTGCATCTGGATCATAAGTAACACCATTCCAAGGAGCAGCACCACCATGTTTCCATAAATCACCTGGCCATGTAGCATTTGTTTGCCCAGTAATTCCATTATCTTTACCATTTAAAGTACCCATATGACCTTCAACCATTGGTCGAGTCCATACAATTTCACCTGTTAATGGATTTCTTGCATCTAATTGTCCTACAACACCAAATTCACCACCTGAATTTCCAGTGATTAATAAACCTTTAACAATTAAAGGTGCTGCTGTATAAGAGTAACCATCTTTATAATTAGCAATTTTCTTTTTCCATTTAACTTTACCAGTTTTTCTATCAAGTGCAACTAATTTTGCATCTAATGTACCAAAAATAACAAGATTTTCATATAATGCTGGACCTCTATTTATTACATCACAACATGGTAAAATAGCACCTGGAAGTCTTGCATCGTATTGCCAAATTTCATCACCAGTTGCTATATCAATAGCATACATTCTAGAATAAGAAGCAGTTACATACATAACTCCATCTTTAACTAAAGGTTGAGCTTCTTGTCCTCTTTGTTTTTCACCACCAAATGAAAAATTCCATACTGGAACTAAATCTTTAATAGTTTTTTTGTTAATCTCTTTCAAAGATGAATATCTTTGACCTTTTTGACCTAAACCATATGTTACAACATCTTCAACAGTTTTAGCATCATTAGCAATATCTGCATCTGTTACAGGTGCAAACCCTGCACTAGCAGATAATGAACTTACTGCACTAGCACTTAATAGTGTAGATAATGTAATTTTAGCTACGTTATTAAGAAATTTATTCTTTCCCATACCTTCTCCTTTGTTTAATTACTCAAGCAACGATTTGTTGTCTTAATGAAAGTATACATGAGAAATATAGCTTGAATATAGGTATAAAAAAAAGTCTTAAATTCAGATAATTTAAAGACTTATCTTTTTAATACATTCTTAGTGTTATAGCCTATAAATGCGAGGCTTAGAGTGATTATAAAGATAGCGATTATAATTAAAAAAGAATTTAACTCAAATCTTAAATAAAGTGTAAATCTTACAAATTCTACTATATATGTGAATGGATTTAGTACACAAACTTGGTATAAAAACAAGCTTGAATCTTTAATTTTCCATAAAGGATATAAAGCAGAAGATAAAAAGAACATTGGAAAGATTACAAAGTTCATAACTGAAGCAAAATTTTCAAGTTGTTTTATAACTGAGGAGATAAATAAAGCAAAGGCATTTAAAATAATTGAGGTAAATAAAATTGCAGGAATTGCTAGTAAATATCCTAATAAAGGAATTTCTACACCATAAAAATATGCAATAATTAAAAATACAATAGCTTGGATTGTAGATACAATAGCCGTTGCAAACATTTTACAAAAAAGTAAGTAAGATCTTGAGATATTTGAAGTTAAAAGAATTTTCATACTTCCCATTTCTCTATCAAAAATCATAGCAAGAGAACTTTGCATACCATTAAAAAGTAAAATCATTCCAATTAAACCTGGAACAATATATGTTTCATAAGTAATATATGTTTCATAAGGAGGGATAATTGCAAGACCTAAAGCGGATCTAAAACCAACAGAGAAAATAAATAGCCATAAAAGTGGTCGAACAAGAGCTGAGAAAAATCTACTTTTTTGTTTTATAAAACGAAGTAATTCTTTATAAATAATTCCAAGGGCACAATAATATAATTTTCTCATTTTACTACTTTCATTTTTTACTTTGTTAAGTATTCAAAAACTTCTGTTAATGAATCTTTATTATTTTCTTTTATCACATCTTTTACAATTCCATTAGCAATTATTTCGCCTTTTTTGATAATTGCAACATCATCTTCATCATCAACTTCATCAAAAAGGTGAGTAATCCATAAAACAGAAATTCCTCTTTTTTTAACAATATCTTTTACATAAGAAATGATTGAGTATCTACTTTTTACATCAAGTCCTGAAGTTGCTTCATCAAGTAAGATTAGTTTTGGATTGTCAATTAAAGCTCTTAATATTTCTACTCTTCTTCTATGTCCACCATTTAAAGATCTAACTTTTACATCTAGTTTTTCTTCTAATTCTAGTGTTTTTAGCTCTTCTTGAATTGAAGCCATTGTTTCTTTAAATGAGATCCCTTTTAAAGAACCATAAAAGATTAGATTTTGTCTCACTGTTAAATCTAAGTCTAATGTTGGTTCTTGAAAAACAATACCAATATTTGCTAAGGCTTTTTTATAGTTTGAAATAGGAAATGAATTTATAAATATATCTCCCTCTTGGAGTTTAAGTAATCTTGTTATTAAAGCAAAAAGAGTGGATTTTCCTGCACCATTTAGTCCCAAAAGGACTAAAAATGATGCCTGTTTTATATTTAGATTTATATTTTTTAAAACTAAGTCTTTGTCATATTTATAAGAAATATTTTTTATTTCAAGCTGATTTTTCATTTACCCTACTTTGTCGGTTTTACTGCTATTCCCCATGGGAATCTTCCTACTTTAATTGTCTTTTCGACTTTTAAAGAATCTACATCAATAATTGATACATCTCCACTAACACCGTTTGTAGTATATAGTTTTGTTTCATTATTTGCTAAGTCTAATTGCCAAACTCTTTTTCCAACTAATAAATACTTAATAACTTTATAAGTTTTTGCATCTACAACTGCTACATGATTTGCAGGTCCAAGCGCTACAAAAGCATACTTACCATCAGATGTAAGTTTAATACCAACTGGCTGAATTTTATCTTTATAAACTCCTGGAATTTTAAAAGATATTTTTGAAATAGCTTCTTTAGTTTTTGTATCAAGAATAATCACAGTACCACCAATTTCACTTGATGCCCAAACTTTATCTCCAGTTTTTGAAAACTCAATATGTCTAGGTCTTTCATCAACTAAGGTATTATGAATAATCTCTTTAGTTTTAGTATCAATCCAATGCAAGAAATTTGATGTTTCAGATGAATTAATAGCTACAGTTCCATCTGGACTTACAGCCATACCTTCAGGTTCAATACCCACTTCAATTTGTTTAATAACAGTTTTATTAACAGTATCTACAACTGTTACAATACCATCATCTTCATTTGAAATATAAAGTTCTTTACCATTTGGGTGTAAAGAAAACTGTTCTGGATCTTCTCCTGAAGGAAGATTATACAAAATTTTCCCAGTTTTTGTATCCATAGCTTGTACAGTATCATCATCACTTGCACATATATATAATTTTGAATAATCACTTGTAAGTGTAATTCCTCTTGGTCTTTGACCAACTTCATAAGTTTTTATAACTTTTTGAGTATTTGAATCAATTACAGAAATAGTATTGTCTTTTTCATTTGAAACAAATATTGTATCCGCAAATAAGCACGAACCTAAAATAGTAACTAATCCAATTTTTTTTAACATTTTTTATCTCCTTTAATATTTTATATTATTCAACAATAAAAGTAGCTCGTTCTCTATCACTTTTTGCTGTAGGAAGACCTAATGTATAAGTACCTGGTTTAATTGGTATAAATGTAAGCTCAATAGCACCTTCATCATCAAATTCAAAACTATCTATTCCTAAGGGTCTTACTTCAATGTCATTAATAGATACTTGATTTACCCAAATATTTCTAAAAAAATTAGCGCCTACAATAGGTACTTCTCTTGAACCATCACTTTTAATAATAAGCTTGTAGTATTTTCCTGCTTCTAATTTATAAGGTTCAGTAGCTAATGGTTCACCTGCACTAATATTAATAGGTGATAATGTTGTTCTTGAATGTAATAAACCTTTTAAGTTCTTTGCAAAAGCAAACTCCCCTGTTAAAAATAGCATAATTACAAACATTGCAATCTTTTTCATATCTTCTCCTTAATTTTTTGATTCTAAAATTGTAGTAAATGATTATAGCCTGAGTTTAGCAATATATACATATGCTAAACTGAAGCTATAAAAGTTATATATACTTAAAGAAAAAAAGAAGGAAAGATCATGAGAATAGTACTATTTCTTACACTTTTATTTTCATTTATAAAAGCAGATATTTTGGAAGTAAATATTTTATACTTAGAACAAAAAATACAAAGACCTCCTGTTTTATCAAATGTTATTAAGATACCTGAGGACTTAGGAATACAAGGAGCTAAAATAGCTGTAAAAGATTCTAATAAAACAGCAAAGTTTTTGAATCAAAAATATAAGTTAGTAGAAAAAGTTTCATCTGATAAAAAAGAGTTGTTATCTTCACTAGAAAAATTTATAAAAGAAAAGAACTCTTTTGTTTTATTAAAAGTTGAAGATGATTTCTTAAATGAACTTCTTAGTAACCCTTTATTTAAAAAAGCAATATTCTTCAATATAGCAAATAAAAATTCTGATTTTAGACAAAATGTATGTCAAAACAATCTTTTACATACTATTGCTTCAAATGCAATGCTATATGATGGACTAGTTCAATTTTTAATAAAAAGAAATTTTAAAGATATCTTTTTAATTTCAGGAACAAAAGAAAAAGATTTACAAATCAAAAAAGATATTAAAAGAGCAGTAAAAAAATTCAATGCAAAAATAGTAGAAGAAAAACAATGGGTTTATGATGCAGATATTAGAAGAAAAGCTGCTGATGAATTACCTGTATTTACTCAAGCTAGTGATTATGATGTAATTGTTACTGCTGACAATTATGGGGACTTTGGAGAATTTATTTATTTTAACTCTTGGCTTCCAAGACCGCTTGCTGGAACACAAGGTTTGACTTCTAAAACTTGGCATAAAGTAATTGAACAATGGGGTGCAGCTCAAATGCAAAAAAGGTTTGAAAAGTTTGCTTCAAGATGGATGGAAGATGAAGATTTTGCAGCTTGGGTTGCTATTAGAACTATTGTTACGAGTGTAACAAAAACAAAAAGCATGGATATGAAAACATCTTTAGATTATATTTATTCAAAAGATTTTGAATTAGGAGCTTATAAAGGAAGAAAGTTAACATATAGAGACTTTAATGGACAAATGAGAATGCCAGTGGCTCTTGTTCAACCTAATGCATTAGTTTCAACTTCACCTCAAGATGGTTTTTTACATCCAACGAATGATTTAGATACTTTAGGAATTGCAGCTTATAAAGTAGAGTGTAAAAAATAAAATGAGAGTTTTTATATTGTTTTTTATCTTTGTAATATTTTCATTAAACTTGCAAGCACAGTATAAAAAGACAATTCATTCTGATTATGTGATTTATGAAGTACAAGGTAGATATTCAACTATAATGTTCACACTTTCAGATGAGATAAGCCAAAATGGATTTATTTCCTCATATAAAGCGGATATTGGAAATGCTGTAAAAAACATCTCCTCATTTTATAAAAAAGAGCCTATTTTTAAAAATGCACAAAAAATAGGTTTTTGTAGACAAACTTTAACATTAGAGATGATGGAAGAAAATCCAAATAATCTAATGTTTTGTCCTTTATCAATTGCTTTATATGAGTTAAATAATGAAAAAAATCTTGTAAAAATAGTATATAGATTTGCAAAAGTATCAAATAAAGAAAGTAAAGTATTAGAAAAAGTAAATAAAGAGATTTTACAACTTATTGAAAATAGTTTGGAGTAAGCTAAATAGTTTAAGTACTTTAAACTATTTAGCTTATACTTCCAGATAAAATACCAGGATATTTTGCTAAAATATTTTCTTTTATTTTTTCTATTTCTAAGTCTTCAAGGTTTGAAGAAAAGTCATTTTTATTTTCATAATCTAAAACAATCTTCATAGGTTTTGAATCTAAAAAAATTATTCTATTAGATAAAGAAACTGCTTCTTTAAAATCATGAGTTATAAAAATAACAGTTGGCTTGTACTTTTTATAAAACTTTAAAAAATCACTTCTTAAAGCTTGTGCAGTTGGATAATCTAATGAGATAAAAGGTTCATCAAGTAATAAAACATCAGGTTTATTTATAAAAGCTCTAACTAATGCTGCTCTTCTTTGCATTCCTCCTGACAGCTCTTTTGCATAAGAATCTATATAATTTTCTAAACCAACTTCTACTAAAGATTGTAAAATCAATTCTTCATCTTTAGTATTAGAAACTAGCATTATATTTTCAAAGATTGTAAGCCATGGAATAAGTCTTGAATCTTGAAACATAACTCCAATATTACTATCTACTATATTTCTTTCATCAAATAAAATTGACCCTAAAAAATCATTATCAGTATTTGATATTATGTTTAAAAGTGTAGTTTTACCACAACCTGAAGGTCCAATAATTGATATAAATTCACTTTCATTTACTTCAAGTTTTAAATTTTCTATAATTTTATTATCTTGATATTTTTTTGAACTTATATTTATATCTAACATCTTATCTCCACTTGTTTGCTTTTTTCTCTAAGGGTCTTAAAATATATGTTTCAATTAATAAGATTACTATAATAAATGCCAAAGAATAAGCCATAATACTTGTAATATCAAAAAACTGAAAAAACATAGATAATTGAAACCCAATACCCGAACTTCTACCTAATAACTCAACAACTAAAACAATCTTCCAAATAAGTGAAAGTCCAGTTCTTGCACTGGCCATTATATAAGGATAAATTTGTGGTAAATAAATTTTATTTAAGGTATCAATTTTTGATACTTTATAAATTTGTGCTATTTGCATATATTTTTGCTCAACTGTTCTAGCACCTTCACGTACTGTTACAATAACAGTTGGAACTTTATTTAAAACTACTGCTAAAAGTGCAGCTGCATCTGTTAATCCAAACCAAATGTAACAAAGTATAATAGTTACAAGAGCAGGAATATTTAGTCCTATTATAAGTAAGGTATCTAGTGCATTATCAATTCTTTTATATGATCCCATTAAAATACCAAATAAAATGCCAATAGCCATTGCAATAAAGAAAGTAATAACAACTCTTGTCAAAGTAATAGTCAGATGATAAAGAAGTTCTCCTTCATTTAAATGAAAGAATAAGCTTTTAAAAACATCAATTGCACTTGGAAAGGTATCTGTATTTAATAATAAAGCAAAGGTCTGCCATAATATAAATATCATTAATATAGAAATAAATCTATTTTGGCTTGGCATTTGAGCTTTTACCAATTAATATCTGGATTAAAATTCCAGAATATTTCAGTATTTAAAGAAGTACTATTTCCTACTAGTTTTTTTCCACCTTCTTTATATAAAATATCA
This sequence comes from Poseidonibacter lekithochrous, assembly GCF_018861145.1. GTDB lineage: Bacteria > Campylobacterota > Campylobacteria > Campylobacterales > Arcobacteraceae > Poseidonibacter > Poseidonibacter lekithochrous_A. The sequence goes on along the minus strand of NZ_JAHKQT010000013.1, from coordinate 75,459 downwards.
AATACTTTTTTAGAATTTTCAATATGTATTGTAGAGAAGTTTTTTACTATACCATTTATATAACCATTTTTTAAAGCTTTAAACATCTCTTCATTTTTTACTTTCATTAAGGGTTTAATTCTATTCCATTGGGAAGGTGAAGTACTTAATAATTTTTTTGTTTCATAAGAGGCTTGTAAAAAACTATTTATTGCTTTTGTATTATTATTTGCAAAATCTTTACTAAAAGTCCAACCAATAAGAGGAATATTACTACTTATATTTAATTCTTCTAAAATCTCCTTAACTCCTAACAATCTTTTAAATCCTTTTGAGTCTAATTTTGCATTAAAATGCCAAAAATTAATTGTAGCATTTAATGATTTATCAAGCATTTTTTTATATAAAATTGGAGGTGCTGCAAAGACAGGAGTTACTATATCTTTTAAATCTTTATTATATTTATTCTTATAATAAGCTCTAAATAATAGCCATGTTTTATCAACATTTCCACCTGCTATTCCTAATCTTTTTTCTGATAAATCTTCAAGTGATTTTATTTTTTCATCATTTACATATAAAGCCCCAACAGCTTTAGAATAAGGATAAAATGCGATATTCTTTCCACTTGACTTTTGTCTATTTACCCAAACCCAGTCATTTACGATAACATCTACACTATTAGATTGTAAGGCAATTGATACTGCATTTTTTGAAGCTAATTTAACAACTTCTACGTCTATTCCATATTTTTTATCAAGTTTATTGTGTTTTAAAACATCTAATTCCCAATTTACAGTTCCAAAAGCTAATACACCAACTTTTATCTTTTCATTTGCATTTAAATTTAATAAGCTTATAAACATAAATATAAGTATTTTTAATCTCACAATTACTCCTTGAATAGTTTCACAATTGTATTAGAAAATTATAGCTTGACTATAGCAAGTAAAATTTCTAAAAAAGCGCTATAATCAAGCTATAAAATAAATATATACTTCCAATATCGAAACGAAAAAGGACGAAAATGAAAAATATAAAGAAAATTGCACTTGTAGTATTAGCAACATCTACATTAGCATTTGGTCATGGGGATGTAGTTCCACATTCTGTTGAAACAAAAGGTTTAGAAAAAATTGCAGATGATGTAGTTGTTAACCCTTTGAGAGGTAATGAAATTGCGATTGAAATAGGTAAAGGTGCATATAATACTAACTGTGCAAGATGTCATGGGTTAGGTGCAGTGTCTGGTGGAGTTGCTCCGGATTTAAGAGCTTTAGATGCAGCTGATGATGATATTGATGAATATTTTATTACAAAAGTAAAAGAAGGTGCTGTTAGAAATGGAAATGTTTATATGCCTCCATTTGGTGATGTATTATCACCTGAAGCAATTTGGTCAATTAGATCATGGCTAGAAACTTTACCGACAGACGATTTATAGGATAAACATATGTTATACAAGATTACATTTCTAATCATTTTAATAATATCAAACCTAAATGCTAGGTCTGTAGAAGAAATCAAAGAATCTGGTGATATCATCATTGCTATATATGAGAATTTCCCTCCTTATTCATATATTGAAGATGGAATTGCTAAAGGAATTGATATTGATCTAGGAAAAGAAATAGCAAAATCAATGGGTGTAAAACCTACTTGGTATTGGACAGGTTCTGATGAAACATTAGATGATGACTTAAGAAATGTAATCTGGAAGGGGCATTTAATCCACAAAACAAAAGCGGATGTAATGCTTCGTATACCATATGATTATGAATTTATTAGAGAAAAAGATAAAAGTACGGGAGAGCTTAGTAATGAACTTGTTGTTATGAAAGCTCCTTATCATGCTGAAAGTTGGGTAATAGCAACAAATAGAGAAAAGATCCCTGAAATTAATACTCTTGGTGTTTTTATGTACAATAAAATTGGTGTTGAGTTAGACACTCTTCCCGATGCACATTTAACTTCATCTTTTATGGGAAAATTAAGATCTAATGTTATTCACTATCCTTCAATTCTTACAGCAATAGAAGATTTAAAAAGTGGAAAAATTCAAGCAGTTGCAGGATTGAAATCACAATTAGAGTTTGCTTTAAATTATAATGAAAATAAAGACAAGTACTTTATGACAAAAAAAATAGATTACGTAAAATCTAAGTGGGATTTAGGAATCGCTGTACGAACTGATTTTAGACCTTTAGGATATGAGATTGAAGGTTATATTGAAGAATATATTCAAAAAGGTATACTAAAAGAAATATTTAAAAAATACAATGTTAATTATGAACTTCCACTTGCTTTACAATAAGATGAAAATGAAAACTTAAACTTTAAAAGGTAAGCTATGAAAAAAAGTATTAAAAACATAGTAAAAATATTCTTTTTACTATTAATAATAAATCAAGTAAGCTTCGCTAAAGATCCTCTAAATTCATCCTTTTGGAATGAAACAATAAAACAAATGATTGGAGATGATAAATACATCTTCGATGATAAAAATATCAAAATTAATGTTCCCTCATTTGCTGATAATCCACTTCAAGTTCCTATATTTATTGACGCTACAAAAATCAAAAAAGCAACAAGACTTTTAGTCTTTGCAGATATAAATGCTATTGTTAAAGTTGCAGATTATCACTTGGGTCAGATGAAAGCTATTTTATCTTTAAATATCAAAGTAGCACAAGGTACACCACTTAGAGCTGCTGTTTTAGATGAAGATGGTTTATGGCATATAGGAAGTGCTAATATAAATAGTTTTGGTGGAGGATGTTCCGTTGCATCTGAAGCTAGCCAAATGGAGAGTTTTGAAGACTTGCTAGGAAAAACAAAAAGTAAAGTTTGGAAAAAAGATAATACCTATAGAATCAAATGGTCAATTTTCCATCCAATGGAAACAGGACTTTTTGTAGGAAATCCATCTTTTTATATATCAGAAGTTGATATAAAAATTGACTCACAAACTATTGGAAAAATTGATTTGTATGGTTCTGTTAGTGAAAATCCAAGAATTACTCTTGAAACAAAAGCAGGTCTTGGTGCTTATAAACTATTTATTACGGATACGGATGGTAATAAATTTGAAGTAAAAACAAAAATATAGGAGTATCGGATGAAATTTTTTAATCAACTATTATTTTTGAGTTTGTTTTCTACAGTTTTATTTGCAAATGATTATAACTATAATTTAAAACCAGAAAAAATTGCAGAAAACACTTATGTATTTATTGGAAAAAAAGAGTTCTTCAATGTAAAAAATGGTGGTGATATTTCAAATAGTGCTTTTATTGTTACACAAGATGGTGTGATAGTTATAGATACAGGTTCTTCTTCTAAGTATGGAGAACAAATGCTTAAATCAATTAGAACAATTACATCTAAACCAATTGTAACTGTAATAAATACACATCATCATCCTGATCATTTTTTAGGTAACTCTGCTTTTAAAGACTCTGAAATTTTAGCTACAAAATACACAAAAAAAGACATTGTTGATAATGGAGATTTATATATAGGAAATCTTTTCAATCTAACTTATAAATGGATGCAAGATACAAAACTCAAAGCTCCAACAAAAGAGTTAGATGAGTTAAAAGATAAATATATTAATCTTGGGAAACATAAATTAAAAGTGATTTATCTAGAGGGACATACAAGTTCTGATATAGCTCTTTATGATGAATATACGAAAACTTTATTTGCATCTGATTTAATCTTTTACAATAGAGTTGCCGCAACTCCTCATGCAAATATTGAAAACTGGATAAAAGCTTTAGAAGATTTACGAAAAGTTGATTTTAAAGTCTTAGTTCCAGGACATGGTCCAATATCTACAGGAAGAGAATCAATTGATCAAATGAAAAGATATCTTATCTATTTAGATAAGACTTTAAAAGATTCAGCAGAACAAGGACTAAGTGTATATGAAATACTACAACTTCCTAAACCAGTTGAGTTTGCAAATCTTGCAATGATTGAAGATGAGTTTGAGAGATCTGTTATTAATCTTTATCCAAAATATGAAAATGCTTTGATGAAATAAAGCGTAAGATTATCTGAAATAAATAGTAGGATTTCCTACTATTTATTAAACTACTATTTTTTTAAGTTTTTAATAAAATCTAAAGTCAATCTAATTCCAGCACCTGTTCCACCAAATGAATGATATCCCCATGGTGATTCACTATAAGCAGCACCTGCTATATCTAAGTGTAACCATTTTTTCTTATTTTCTTTTTTTACAAAGTTATCTAAAAATAATCCAGCTGTAATAGATCCAGCTGCTCTTGATGCTGTTGAGTTTACTATATCTGCAATTCCGCTTTTTAACTGTTTTGGTAAGTATCTATTAAATGGCAATATTCCTATTAATTCACCTGATGAGTCTGCTGCTTTTTGCATTTTTGCTTTTAGTTTATTACTATGTCCCATTGTTCCAATTGTTTCATTTCCAAGAGCAACTATACAAGCTCCTGTCAAAGTTGCATAATCAAAGATATAATCAATATCTTCAATCTCATCTTGTGCATAACATAAACAATCGGCAAGAACAAGTCGTCCTTCTGCATCTGTATTTCTAACCTCGATAGTTTTACCATTTTTTGCTTTTAGTACATCATCTGGTTTATAAGCATCTCCACCTATCATATTTTCAACTGCACCTATAATTCCATGAACTTCATATTCGCAAGAAAGTGCTTTTAAAGTATTCATAATTCCTAATACAGCACTTCCTCCACCTTTGTCACATTTCATAGAAACCATACTACCACCAACTTTTAAGCTTAATCCACCACTGTCATACGTCAAACCTTTTCCAACTAGGACAATCTTACCTTTTGGTTCTTTTGGCTTATATGATAGATGTATAAGCTGTGATTCGTGTCTTGAAGCACGTCCTACGTTAAACATTGCGTTCATTCCGTTTTCTATTAGGTACTCTTCCCCATGAATAATACATTGTAAGTTATTTTCGCTTGCAATATTTTTAGCGTCATTTGCCATTGTAGCTGGGAAATAATCTTCTGGAGGAGTATTGATAATACTTCTTACCATATTTACACTAGATGTAATTGCTAAGCTGTTTGCTAGCTCTTTTTCTAAAGTTTCTTCATCTTTTTTAGAGTTTAGTGTAGAAATTGTAATACTAATCTTTTTATTTTTCTTTTTTGTTGATTTGTATTTTGTAAATTCATAAGCTCCTAAAACAATACCTTCTACTATTTCGCTAAGATTTAACTCTTTGTCATTTTGAAGTAAATCAAACTTTACACTTTTGATATTTAGTTTCTTTATATTTCTAATAGCACTTGAGAAACAAAGTTTTAAATCTTCTTTTTTTAGTTTTGGGCTTGAAACATAAAATATGTTTTCATTTGCATCAAAATATGTATCAAATGATTTTAAATCAAATGATATTTTTTTTAAAAGCTTTTGCTTAGCTTTTTCTAATTTTTCTAAATCTTTTACTACAATTAATTCTATATCCGAATCAATCTTTTTTAAATCTTTTTTTGATAATTTAATATTCATTTATTTTCCTTTTTTTATATTCAAAGTGTTGATAATCTTTTATTGTAATCCAATCACCACCCCATTTCCATCCATACTTTTCAAATATTTTCACTGCTTTGTCTTCTTTTAACAAAATAGCTCTATCTTTTAAAGTATTACTTTTATGTTCTCTTATTTTATATTTTAAAGACTCTTTATGAAAGATATGACCTTTTTTTGATAGATATGGATTTTCAATTGGATTTATATCTATTGCTTTTCCATAAGCGTGATTTGACCATTTATTTGTACCTTCAATAAAACGGCAGTTAAAAGCTGAAGTATTATTATCTTCAATTGAAAGCCAATCATCTCCATTATATTTAGAAATTAAGTTCATTTTATTTATTGGGTATTTAATTTCATATAATTCATCAAATATTTTTACAACATCAGAAGAAACATCTTTATGAACTAGTAGTTCTCCCAACTTATCACTTCCATCATATCCTAAATATTTAATGCTTAAAAGCTTTAAATCTTTTAAGTGTACTGGACAATTATTTTTTGTAGAGTTTTGTTTTGCAGAAGAAAAAGAAAGAAATATAAATATGATTAAAACTATATATTTTAACATATTTATAAACTTCTTATTTTATTAGTTTTTATTGATGGCACATAAATCAGAGAAAGCAATTTCAAGTCTTGCAATCATTGATTCTTGTGAAGCTCTTAACCATTTTCTAGGATCATAGTAAGATTTATTTGGTTTGTCAGGACATTCTGGATTTCCGATTTGTCCTTGTAAGTAAGCATGATTTTTTTCAACATAATTTCTTACACCATCCCAAGTTGCCCATTGAGTATCTGTGTCAATATTCATCTTGATAACACCATAATCAATAGCTTCTCTAATCTCTAAAAGTTCAGAACCTGAACCACCATGGAATACAAAATCAACAGGCTCAAGTTCAGTAGAGTGTTTATCTTGAATATATTTTTGTGAATTATCTAAAATTTTTGGACTTAGTTGAACATTTCCTGGTTTATAAACACCATGAACATTTCCAAAAGAAGCTGCAATTGTAAAGTTTGGACTAACTTTACTTAACTCTTCATATGCATATGAAACTTCTTCAGGTTGAGTATATAAAAGTGCATTATCAACTTCAGAGTTGTCAATACCATCTTCTTCTCCACCTGTAATTCCAAGTTCGATTTCAATCATCATATCAAGTTCTTTCATTTTTTTGAAATACTCTACACATGTTCCAATATTTTCTTCTAATGGCTCTTCACTTAAATCTAACATATGAGATGTGTATAAAGGGCGACCTGTTTTTTTAAAGTGTTCTTTTCCAGCATCTAATAAACCATCAATCCAAGGCAATAACTTTCTTGCTGCATGGTCTGTATGTAAAATAACAGGAATACCATAAGCTTCAGCCATTGTATGAACATGATTAGCTCCACTTATTCCGCCTAAAACTGCTGCATTTTCTGTTTTTAAACCTTTTCCTGCATAGTAACCTGCTCCACCATTTGAGAACTGAATAATAATTGGAGAATTAACTTTTGCCGCTGCTTCTAATACTGCGTTTACTGAATCAGTTCCCACAACATTTACTGCTGGAATTGCAAACTTGTTCTTTTTTGCATATGCAAATAATTTCTTTGCTTCACTTCCTGTTAAAACTCCTGCTTTTACTACTTCTAATACACCCAAACTAGTCTCCTTGAAAATTTATTTAATTACGATTTTTGCTGTTTTTCTTAACTTATCAGAAACTTCTTTTACTTTTTTATTATAAGCGTTTCCTATTAACATTTGTGAAATATTACCTTTAACTTCATTAAAAGATAATGATTTACCAGCTTTTTTAGAATCTAAATAAATTACATGGTAACCAAATTGTGTTTTTACAGGAGTCTTAGAATATGAACCTGGAGTCATATTTTGTGCAGCTGTTGAGAATTCTGGAACCATTTGATTTGCTGGGAATTCACCTAAACTACCACCATTTTTTCCAGTAGGTCCAATTGATTTAGTTTTTGCTAAAGCTTCGAATTTTGCTTTTTTATTTGAAGCTTTGTTTATTTGCTTGATAATACTTTTAGCTTCTGCTTCTTCTTTAAGTAAAATATGACTAGCTTTTAGTGTTGGTGGAACTATAAATTTTGCTTTGTTTTCATCATAAAACTTTTTCATTTCACTTTCAGATGGTTTAACTTTTTCAATTTCATTTTTTTGCCATACTTGGAATGCTAAATCTTGTTTCATTTTCTTTAATGCATCTTTATATGAAGAGTCATTTTCAATTCCATCTTTCATAGCTTGTTTTGCTAAAAGCTTTTTGTTTATAATTTGCTCTAAAACTTGACTTTGTGCGTTTTTTGGTAATTTAGCAAAATCAATTCTTGGATCTTGCAATACCAAAGCAACATCTGCTTTTGTGATTTTATCCCCATCTACTGATGCATAATAATCAGCCGCATTTAACGATACAGACGTTATTGCTAGAGTTGCTACTAAACTTGAAATTATTTTTTTCATATTTTTCCTTAAAAGATTGTTTGCGTTATTTTATCAATTCTAAGTTAATAAAAGGTTAACTTAAAGAAATTTTAAAATTTACCTTAAAATAGCTTTAATTATTCCATAAATTATGGTACAATTCCGACAAAATTTAAACTTAACTTAAATTTAAAGGATACAACTTATGAGAATATTGATTATAGAAGATGAAATAACTTTAAATAGAACACTGCAAGAAGGCTTAGCTGACTTTGGTTACCAAGTTGATGCTGCAGAGAATTATAAAGATGCTGAATATTTTATAGATATTAGAAACTACGACTTAGTTTTAACAGACTGGATGTTACCAGATGGTGATGGAATTGAATTATGTAAATTAGTAAAAAATAGAAGCTCAAGAACAGCTGTAGTTATTATTTCTGCAAGAGATGATAAAGAATCTGAAATTGAAGCATTAAAATCAGGGGCTGATGACTACATCAAAAAACCATTTGATTTTGATATTTTACTTGCAAGAATTGAAGCTAGATTAAGATTTGGTGGAACTAATGTAATTGAAATTGATGACTTAATCATCAATCCAGATGAAGAAAAAATAGAATATGCTGGAAATGAGATTGAATTAAAAGGTAAACCTTTTGAAGTTTTAACTCACTTAGCAAGACATAGAGATCAAATTGTTTCAAAAGAACAATTATTAGACGCAATTTGGGAAGAACCAGAATTAGTTACTCCAAATGTTATTGAAGTAGCAATTAATCAAATTAGACAAAAAATGGATAAACCATTAAATATTTCTACTATTGAGACAATAAGAAGAAGAGGTTACAGATTTTGTTACCCTAACTTAACAGAAGAAGAAAAATCAGCTAAAGCTAAAGCAGCACAAGCATAATAAATTTTAACTAGTTTAAAATAGATTAAAAAAATGGAAGCGAAGAGTATATATAAACAGTTTTATACAAAACTAATCATTGCTACTTCGCTTTTTATAATAGCCCTATCTTTTATTTTTTATGAATACACAAGAACTACTGTTTATGAAGATATTCAGAAAATCATGTTACAAGATGCAAAAAAAATCTACGCCTTATCTTTAAATAAAGAACTAACAAAAAACAATTTTAAACCAATACAAGCTAATAATGTTACTATTGATCTTATCAATAACGTGAAGTTAGTTAAACACCAATTTTATACATATGATAAAAATGACAATTATTATATAAAACTAATCTATCCTATTAATATAAAGAAAAATCAATACATACGTATAATAAAAAATATCAATTTTGAAAGAGATTTATTATATTCTGTGATTTTCAAAAACCTTTTTATTTTAGCAATTCCTGGATTTATCCTGATGCTTTTATATTCATTAGCTGTTTCAAAGTCTTTACTTAAACCTATTATTCAGATTAATAAAAAACTATCGAATATGGATGAAAACTCTTTAACAAAGATTGATAAAAAAGATTTACCTATTGAGTTTCACTCATTATCTGATTCTATTAACTCTTTAACAAATAGAATTGAAACCTATGTAAAGTTTAAAAAAGAGTTATTTATAGGTGCTGCTCATGAGCTAAAAACTCCACTTGCAGTAATGAAACTAAAAAATGAAGTGACATTACGTAAAAAAAGAGAAATAGAAGCCTATGAAGAAACACTAAAACTAACTGTAAAACAAATAGATGATATGAATATAATGATTAGCTCAATCTTAGATATAGGACGTGCTGAAGGTGCACAGTTTGAACAAACTAGCGATATAGATTTAGTTGAGTATATGAAAAAGAAATCCAATGACTATAGAATGCTAAGTGCTCAAAAAAATATAATTATCACTTTTTTCTCAAATGTAAATATGCTAAGAACATCACTTCAAGTAACACTTTTCAATCAAATAGTTCAAAACTTCGTACAAAATGCTATTAAGTTTACACCTGATAATAAATCAATTGCAATAAGACTAAAAAAGACAAAAGCAAAAATAGTTATCACAGTTACAGATGAAGGCTCAGGAATTGATGAAAAGATTGATGTCTTTGCTCCATTTAAAAGATATGGAAATCAAAGTGGTGTAGGATTAGGATTGTTTCTAGCAAAAAATGCAGCTGATGCTTTGAGAGCAAGAATATCACTAAAAAATAGAAAAGATGGAAAAACAGGATGTGTTGCTAAACTTGTTATCAACAACACATCAGATGTAAAGAAGTCTTAAAAAAGCTAAACTTTTAGAAAAAATTAGCGTGTTCTATCTTTGTACACTTATTTTGAACTACTTTCATACCAGCATCACTAGCTTTTTTTGCAGCTTCATTGTTTACTAAACCTAATTGAGTCCATACAGTATCAATATCACCTCTTGTTATACATGCATCAACTACTTCTGCTATTGCATTTGGTTTTCTAAAAATATCAACCATATCAATCTTAAAAGGAACCTCGTCTAAACTTCTATAAACTTTTTCACCTAAAATTGTATCTTCTTTTGGGTAAATTGGAACAACTTTAAAGCCAGCATTTTGTAAATATCTTGCAACCATATTTGAAGCTTTATCTTCATTGGGTGAAAGACCTGCTATTGCTATTGTTTTTGTATTTTTAAATATTTCTATAATTTCTTTATCATTTGAATTAACACTTGGGAATTCACAATTCATTTATTTATCCTTTTTATTTATTTGAATCCATCTGGATTATTTGATTGCCATCGCCAGCTATCTTCACACATCTGCTTAATTCCACGACTAGCTTCCCAGCCTAAAACCTCTTTGGCATAGCTTGGATCCGCAAAACACTTTGCAATATCTCCTGGTCTTCTATCCACTATTTTATAAGCTACTTTCTTTCCACTAGCTTTTTCAAAAGCTTTTACCATATCTAAAACACTATAGCCATTTCCAGTCCCTAGATTTACTGTAAGCACAGTATCAATACTATCTATTTTTTGTAATGCTTTTACATGTCCTAAGCTTAAATCAACAACATGAATATAATCTCTTACTCCTGTACCATCATGAGTATCATAATCTCCACCAAAGACACTAAGATATTCTCTTTTTCCTACTGCCGTTTGAGAGATAAAAGGCATAAGATTATTTGGAATACCATTTGGGTCTTCCCCTATAGTTCCACTTTGATGAGCACCTACAGGATTGAAGTATCTTAAAAGTACTATTTTGAAGCTTTCATCTGATATATATACATCTCTTAGAATCTCTTCTATAAAGAGTTTTGTTCTACCATAAGGATTTGTAGCTGATAAAGGAAAGTTTTCATGTATAGGGGTAGTATGAGGATCACCATAGACAGTCGCAGAGGAAGAAAATACTATCTTTTTGCATCCATATTTTTTCATAACATTACATAAAACTATTGTACCATTGATATTGTTATCATAATAGTCCAAAGGATTAGATACAGATTCACCGACAGCTTTTAAGCCTGCAAAGTGAATTACAGAATCAATATCATACTTTTCAAAGACATCACTTAAAGCTTTTTCATCTCTTATATCACCTTGTACAAAATCTATAGATTTTCCTATGATTTTTTCCACTGCTTCTAAACTCTTTTTTGAAGAATTGCAAAGATTATCAAAAACTACGAAATCAAATCCAGCTTCATGCAAAGCTATACAAGTATGCGATCCGATATATCCTGCTCCACCTGTTACTAATACTTTCAATTTATTTTCCTTTTTCTACTTAGTCTTTTGCTTTTTATAGAAATAGTTTGTAGCTTTTACAAAGCCATCTATACTTCCACAATCAAACCTTTCACCTTTGAACTTATATGCTATTACTTTTCCTTGTTTTGCTTGTAATAATAAGGCATCAGTGATTTGTATCTCTCCACCTTTTCCTGGTTTTGTATCTCTTATGATATCAAAGATATCAGGTGTTAGAATATATCTTCCTATGATTGCTAGGTTTGAGGGTGCATCTTTTGGATCTGGTTTTTCTACCATATCATCTACTTGATAGATTCCCTCTTCTATTTGCTCACCTGATATTACCCCATATTTGTTTGTTTCATCTTTTGGCACTTCTTCTATAGCTACTATTGAGCATTTGTACTTTTTATATAGTTTTGTCATTTGAGATAGTACACCATTAGCTTCACTAGTATTATCACATAAGTCATCTGCTAGAATTACTGCAAAAGGTTCAGGTCCTATTAGTGTTTCACCTGTAAGAATTGCATGACCTAGACCTTTCATCTCTATTTGTCTTGTATATGAAAAAGTACACTTTGTGATAACATCTCTTATCTCTGTTAAATAGTGCTCTTTTTCTGTACCTTTTATTTGGTGTTCTAATTCATACGAAACATCAAAATGATCTTCAATTGCTCTTTTCCCTCGTCCTGTTACTATTGCCATAGTATCAATACCTGCTTCTAGTGCCTCTTCTACACCATACTGAATAAGTGGTTTAGTTAGAACTGGTAACATCTCTTTTGGAGTAGCTTTAGTTGCTGGTAAAAATCTTGTACCATAACCAGCAGCAGGAAATAAACATCTTTTGATCATATATAAATTTCCTTCTTTTAAATTAGATTAATTCTAATAATTTTTCTTGATAAAGTAAAGCATTTTCTTTGGTATTAGCTTCGAATCTAGTCACAAGTTTTGGTGTTGTATTAGACGCTCGTACTAAGCCCCAACCATTTTCAAATACTACTCTTACTCCATCTACATTAATAATTTCTTTTATTATAGGAAAATCTTTTGGAGGATTCGCTAAATTTTCTTTTAAATCATCAATTGTTTTAAACTTTAACTCTTCTGTTGTATTTATATTTATTTCATCTGTTGAAAACAGTTGTGGTAATTTTTCATATTCTTTATCATAATCAAAGCCATTATCTAGAAGTTCAAGCGCTCGAAGTGTTGCATATATAGCATCGTCATATCCAAAGTATCTGTCATTAAAAAACAGATGACCTGATACTTCTGCGGCAAAAGATGCATTTGTTTCTTTGATTTTTACTTTTAGGTTTGAGTGACCTGTTTTATACATGATAGCAGTACCATATGAGTTAATAGTATCATACATAATTTGTGAACATTTCACTTCGCCTATTACTGTGGGATTTTCTATAAATCGTGAGAAAAATATAGCTAAAACATCACCTTTGAAGTTATACTTAGGTGATAATACTGCTATTCTATCTGCATCTCCATCATAGGCAAATCCTAAAGCGTAATTATTTGAAGAGAGTTCTTTTTTTATATCTACTAAATTATGTTCATCACTTGGATCTGGATGATGATTTGGGAAAGTTCCATCTGGAGTTTCATACATCAAGTTATGATTTATATTTAAACCATCTAAAATATCTCTTATTACAGAGCCTGCTGCTCCATTCCCACAATCAAATACAAACTTTTTATCTTCTAATTTTAAGTGTGAGAAGTTTTCTATCATATAGTTTATATATTGTTCTTTTGCATTTATATCAATTGATGTTGTATTGTCTTCTATATTTATATCACTATTTACTACTATATCACCTAGAGCATAGATATCATCTCCAAAAAATGGTTGCTTGTCTATTGTGATTTTAAAACCATTGTATTCAGGTGGATTATGTGATCCTGTAATCATTATAGATGCTGATGTAGTTTTGCCTTCAAACTCTGCAAAGTTTGAAAAGTAGTTTACAGGAGTTGCAACCATACCCATAGTAAGTACTTCTAAACCTGCTTTATTTATACCACTTATTAGCCATTCGCATAGTTGTTCTGAGTGAGTTCTTGCATCATATCCTACTGAGATGTATTTAGCACTAGGTACTGCTTTTAATACTTCTTTTGCAAAATAGTATGCTATTTTTTTAACTGTTGTTTCGTTTAGCTCTTTTTGGTAAATACCTCTGATATCATATTCTCTAAATATTGTTTTTGGCACTTCTCTTCCTTTTTAGATTTTGTCTAGTTTTCCTTGCATGTATACTCTTACATCTTCATAATTGATTGTTTCTTTAAAATCATTAAACTTTGCGCCAGAGGCATTTACATGTCCTCCACCTTTTGCTAGTTTTTCAGCCATTAAAGATACATCAACTTTGCCATCTGCCCTAAAGCTTGAGTTTCCTTTTCTTCCAACATCTATAAAAAAGTCAAAATCAGAATTTGCTTTTAAGAAAGCATTTGCAGGTATTGAGATAGAACCTAAACAGTATGTTAAAAGTCCTTTGTGACCTTTGTATGTAACAGTAAGTTTTTCTTTTACATCTGCTAGTGATTTCACTAAATACTTTGCAGATAAGTTATCTAAAGTATCATCTTTTTCATCTAGTTTTAAAAACTCTTTTTTCATATTATGTAAGTTATTATCTAATAATATATTTCCATCTTTTTGATTTAAATATTTGCATGATTCTTTTAATAAGTGAATTCTATACTCTCTATTTAAATCAGAGAAAAGTATATTGTTTACTTCTCTTGCTTTTGAAACCATCATTAATAAAACTTTTCCAAACTCAAAGTTTTCTTTTTCATAATCTAGCCAAATATCAACTGCATTTATAGCATCAACCAAAGGAGCTAACCAAATTTTTTCTTCTTTAAAAGAGTCAAACTCTGTACACATATAATCATAAACTATTTTAGTAGCACACCTTGAAATATCTAAAAAATACCAATCATATATATCAGCACTTTTCTGTCCTGTTGCATGATGATCTAGAACTTGAAGTTTGATATTAAAGCCATTATCATTTAAGATATTTATATTTCTATCTAAATCTTTTGACTCTTGTGGTGTTAGGTTTAAATCAGAGATTAAAAAGAAAATTTCTTCATCTTTATACTCTTCGATTTGTGCTAAAACCTTTTTGATAGTTAATTTTACTTCATTTCCATAATTTGCATTATAAAAAAAACCTTTTTTAAACTGTCCATTTAAAAGCATCTGTTTTGTAAGTAACTGACATCCATATCCATCTAAATCCGTATGAGAAATATGAAAAAGCATCATGAAGCAATATCTTTTAGTGTTAAATCCTCTAAAAATCCATTAATTTTTGATTGTAAGTTATTTAGTAAAGGCCAAATAGTACATAGCATTCCTACTTGACTTGGACAATCATTCACAGAAGGTGAACACTCAAAAACTGAAGGTGTTTTTTCTTCTGCTGCTGTAGTAATCTCTAATATTGTAATTTGATCATATGATTTTTTTAGTGCAAAGCCACCGTTTACACCTCTATGAGATACTACTATTTGCTTCTTTGCTAGGTTTTGCATAATTTTTGCTAAAAATGATTTTGATATATTTAATTCTTTTGATAATTCATCGACATTCTTTGGTTCAGTGCTTCGTGCAATTGAAATCAAAGAAAGAAGTGCATATTCACTCTTTTTTGTTAATAACATTTATATCCTAACATATTTTATTGATTGTATTTTACAAGAAACATTATTAAGATTTAATTTTTAAGTAAAAAAAAAGGCTTACAGTAAAACTGCAAGCCTTTTTTTGTAGAATAAAAACTAAAATTATTTAGCTCTAATTCCTAATGAAGCAACTAATTCAGTGAATCCTGCAAAATCAGTTCTTCTTAAATATTTTAATAATCTTTTTCTTTTTCCAACCATTCTTAATAGTCCACGTCTTGAAGAGTGATCTTGTTTGAAAACTTTTAAGTGCTCAGTTAATACTGAAATTTGCTTAGTTAATAAAGCAATTTGCACTTGTGCTGAACCTGTATCACCATCTTTTTTTGCGTATTTTGCAACAATCTCTGCTTTTAAATCCTGATCTAAAGCCATCTTGACCTCCTAATAGGTATATGTAATTTCACTTATCATTTTTGTAAGTGTCGCGAATTATATTCAAAAGAATATTAATAACACTTTAAGAAGTATGTAAATTTTCAATAATATGTTATACTGTTTTATCTAATACAAAGAAAAGGAGATTTTTATGTTTAATGCACCTGAACTATTGAATAATCCAAATAACACAAACTTTAACTTACAAGAATCAGAAATCTACTCTTTTAAAGAAGCTAATGAATTAGTTAATATTGAAAAATACACATACTCGCTATTTGCTATATGGAATGGTGTCATCATAAATCTACAAAGAAGAATAGAAAATTTTGGAATAGAAAATCTATTTACAATAATGGATGATAAATCTAATTTTAATGACAAGGCTACAAATTTAAAAGAGCGATGGTTAAATGTAAATGAATACAAAATCATAGATTATGCAAAAAATCTAAATATCATAAATCATGTAGCACACGATATTATCACAACACTTTACTGGATGAAGTCAAATAACAATGAAGATGAAAACAAAGGGCTTAATAGATATGAAATTTATGCCATTACTTATTTATTAGAGAAAAACTTGATTTTAAAAGAGTTTAAAAAAGATTTACGAATAAACAAGATAAATACACAAAACAATTTTAAACGTAGAGAAATAGATAGATACAATGACTTAAATCTTGTACCTCAAACTCATCAAGAAATGCTTTTAAGATCAAGTATTGAAGCCTATAAAAAAGATGGAGATGAAGACAATAATATGCCTTCTTTTATAGATAAGTATTGTTAAATACTTATTTTATAAATCATCCTCCAGTTTCGTAAAATGCTCTAGTTGAAATTTCACTTTTGTCATCAGTAGACCATTTGTTTTTTTCTGGTTTATCTGCAAGTACTTTTTTCAAGATTGCAGTAGCTTCATCAATTCTATTATTTCTAACAGCATCTTTTATACTCATAGCTTCTTCAAAATATAAACAAGGGATTAAGTTACCTTCAGCTGTTAATCTAATACGATTACATGCTGCACAAAAATCATCTTTATGTGGTTCTATAATACCAAACTGATATCCATCCTCTAATCTATAATATTGGGCAGGAGAACTTGTATCTCTTGGAATCATTTCAAAGTTTTTGTATTTTCTTGAAACTATCTCTTTCATTTCATCAGATGTAATACCTTTAGCGCCATCTTTTGCATGGTTGTTTTCCATAAATTCAATAAATCGTATAGTATAACCTCGCTCTTTACAGAAGTCTAAAACCTCAACAATTTCTTGGTCATTTATTCCTTTAATTGGAACACAATTAATCTTGATTTTTAAACCAGCATCATCAGCTGCTTGAATACCTTTGAATACTGTTTTTAAAACATCTTTTTGTGCAATCTTAGCTGCAACATCAGGTCTTAAAGTGTCTAAAGATATATTTATTCTTTTTAATCCAGCATCTTTTAGCTTTTGAGCAGCTCCTGGAAGTAAAAATGCGTTTGTTGTAAGAGCTAAATCAATATCATTTTTATAATCATAAATCATTTTTATAAAGCCATCTAAGTTTTCTCTTAAAAGTGGTTCTCCACCAGTAATTCTTACTTTTTTTATACCCTCATCAATTGCTACTTTTATAAATTTAAATAAATCTTCATATGAAAGTAAGTTCTCTTTTGGAACCCATGAGAAGGGTTTTTCCGGCATACAGTATTGGCATCTAAAATTACATCTCTCTGTTACAGATACTCTTAAATAATCTACTTTTCTACCATGTCCGTCTATTAACATAATTTTTCCTTCTGTTCTTAATCTAAAAGAATAATATAATCTAACTTAAAAAGGTCAAATTAATTTAACCTTTCCCATGCCTCTTCTAATGTATCTACTCTTTGTGCAAATACTAAATAAAGTGCAATATTAAATTTTGCAAGTTTAAGTATCTCTTCATCTGGATTTTTCACAATCTTTAAAGCTTCTTCAAGTGTAATATTTTCATAAGTTTTATCATATGAAATTCCAAAATCTTTAAGACAGAAAGCTACCTCTTCAATCTCTCCATTTACTTCTCTCCAATATTTTCCATCTTTAAATACTTCAGGACTTCCTTCACTAGCTTTCACTACAAGTACTTCTTTATAATATTCTTTAAACATTGCCAAGTATTTTTTTACATAAGGTTTATGGAAAGCCGTTGTAACTCCATATTCACTTAATCCTGGATTTAGTAATTTTTCAACTGTATTAAATACAGTTCTTAATCCTAATTCATGTCTTAAAAGAGTAAGATCACTTAATTCTTTAAGATATTCTACCCTATCAAAGAAATATATATGTTGTTTCAAGTCAAGCGAATTAAATATATCTTTTGAAGTTATTCCATTTTTTGCAGGTTGTAAGAAATCTCCCGAAATTACTAGGTTTAATTCTTTTATATCTTTATTTTTTTCAAAAAACTCTTTTAAAATATTTTCATATAATGGGAATAAAAATGGATTATTAGTTCTTCCATCAAATGAATACCCTAATTCTAATGAGTTTTCAACTTTTTTATGCCTTATGTACTTTTTTAAAGCTTTAACCGCTGCTGTTAATTCGTCATTTGTTTCAAGCTTCGTTCTCCATCCAATTAAAAAAGCTCCAATCTGGCTTTGTGTTACTGTATTGTCTAAAATAGAAGTAAGAGCATCTATTACTTCATTCCCTTCTAATTCTCTATTTCCTTTTGGACCTGTTCCTACTGCTTTAATATATTTTTTAAAATTCATTCTTAATTACCTTTTTCTATATTTAATATGCTTTTACGCAAGGATAATATAGAATTGCTTAAACAAAACAATGCCTAAGGATTATGTTGACTCCTCTAAATAAAATAAACAATATAAGTTTCTTTAATACATTAACAAAACAACAAAAACAACAAATAGCTTCAATCTCTATAGTAACAAAATACCAAAAAAACACTATTTTATACTATGAAAGTGATACAAGCAAAAACCTTCTTTTTTTGGTTTCTGGACTACTTAAAATTTTCAAGCTAGATAAGTTTGATAATGAAATTTTTCTTTATCACATACATAAAAATTCAATGATTTCTGAACTTTCATCAATTAAACAAAATGATATTTATTGTTTTTCAAATGCTGAGTTTGTGGAAGATTCTGTAGTTTTATCAATAAACTTTGAGAAATTCCAAGAGTTATTTTTATCTAAAAATATTCTAACTATTGAATTAATGGAAATATTACTTGATAAAACACATCAATTACAATGTATTGTAAATAGAGAATTAGTATTTGATGCAACTGCTAAAGTTGCCTTTATGCTAAGTAACGACCTAGAAATGTTTAATAAACTCAAACGTCAAGAAGTATCTTTTATGCTTCATATCCAGCCTGAAACCTTATCTAGAGTTTTAAAAAAGTTATCAAGAAATGAAAGCATAGAAATAGAGAATAGTGAAGTTAAAATTAAAGATAAGAATGCTTTAGAATATGCATTTAAAGGAGTAGGAATATGAGTATGGAAACAAATACTATAAGTAGAAAAATAAAACTAATAGGTATTTTATTTATTGTATTAATGACATGTATAATTCTAAGTACTATTTATTTAAATGAGAAAAATAAAAAAGATGCACTTGTGATAAATATTGTAGGAAAACAGAGAATGCTAACACAAAAAATCTCTAAAAATATCTTTTATTTATATCAAAACAATGACAATACACTTATAAATGAATTAGATTCTGCAACTATTGAGTTTATATATAATCTAAACTCTTTAAAAGATGGAAATAGTTTAATAGGTATTCAAAAAGCTCCTACTGACTTAATTGCAAAGCAAATATCAAAAGTTGATATTTTATGGAATAGTTTTCATACAAATATCAATAACTTTAGAAGCAATATTATTCATAAGAACTCTAAAGATGAAGCTGCTTTAAAAAATATTGTTAATAATATTCATATTGCAAATAATACATTATTAGAAGAAGTTGATAAATTAGTTTCTATGTATACAATTTATAGTGAACAAAAAGCTGATTATATTAGATATCTTCAATATATCTTTGGTCTAACAATCATCTCACTTATGTTTTATAGCTTTGTGCAATTAAAAGCAATGGAAGATAATGTAAGAAAATTCTTTGAATATACAAAAAAACTAGCCCAAAGTTCACATAATAATCATATAGAACCTATCAAAATAGAAGCAGAAAAAGAGATAGTTGAAGCAAGTGATACTATAAATTGTTTTATTAGTAAAATAAACTCAGCAATGGATTACTCTTCAAAAGCAATTGAGCAATCAAAAAATGCTTCAATAAAACTTGAAGAAATCACTTATGAGTTCGATAAAACAATAAATGATTTAAAATATTCAGAGCAAATCACAAATAAACTTGATAAAACAGAAAATATAATCATTCAATCAAATGAAGACCTAATAAAAACAACTAAAAAACTACAATTACTAAAAAATGAATTAGATAAACTTTTAAAAAGTTGCCATATAGAAGATAACAAATAGTTTTAACTATTAACTATTTGTTAATTTAACTCAAATTTCCTCCCATACTTGATATATATCATTTTTTTATACCCCTCTTTAGTCTAAAATTTTCCTAGTTCTTGCATTAGCAAAAGAGGAGTAGAAATATGCTTAGAGAGATTACGATACTTAGACCAGAAATTGCGCTAAATGATTTCTTACCAATATTTTTATCATCTTCATTTGTATTGATATTTGGACTATTTTATATAGCAATATATGTCTTAGTTAGAATAGAAAGAATAAAGAATATATATATGCCTTTTGCGTATATGTTTTGGGCTTTACAAACATATTGTATGTATTTTGTAGCTGATAAAATTCAAACCAACCCTTTTACATTTAAAGTGTTGATGGTAACAATGGTGTGTTATTTAATCCTTCCACACTTATATTACTACTTGAATATTAGAAGTGAAGAAAGATACGAAAAATAAAACAAGGAGGATAAAGTGTCAAAAAAAGTTGTTTCAGTTTGGACGAGCATACCTTTTTGGAGAAGATCTGCAGGATGGGTAACAGGTTTCGCTTCAATATTATTAATTTGGCTTACATTCGATTCTATGAACCAAATTACAATGGGTACAGATGCTGACTTAAAAGCTGGTGTTACAAAAAGAGTACCAGCACCGACAGTAATTAATTATAAGATTACTTATGAAATGGACACTAGAAGAGGTCATGAGGTGCCAGTTATTGGTGAGAAAGAGAAATTCTTTGGTAGGGATGATTGGAGCGAAGAAGAAGCTGCGGAACTACTTCATTTAGGAAAATTAGGATCTCAAGCTAAGAACTGTATGAATTGTCACACATTATTAGGAAATGGTGCATATTATGCTCCTGATTTAACTAAAGCTTGGTTAGATCCTGCATGGGGACCAAATGGACCTTATTTAGGAATGACAAATTCAAGTACTAAAGAAGAAGCGATGTCTAAGTTTTTACAAGATCCTTCACAGTATCCAACTCATGAGAGAATGATGCCAGATCTTAATATAACAGAAAAAGAAGCTATGGGTCTTGTAGCATTCTTAAAACACATGTCTTCAATTGACACAAATGGTTTCCCAAGAAACTTTGCTAGGATGTCAACTGATGGTGTAACAGGAGCGATTCATGGGAAATAATTTAAAATTTGAATCTCAAAAACTAGCAATTAACTATTTTGTTGTTGCTGCTATTTTATTTGGTGCTCAATTAGTAATGGGGCTTATTGCTGCTACTCAGTTCTTATATCCAAGTTTTCTTTTTGAAATCTTTGATTTCTCTGTAGCTAGAATGGTACATATTAATGCATTAGTAGTTTGGATGTTATACGCAATGATTGGTTCTGTTTACTACTTATTACCAGAAGAAACTGGTATTGAAACAGTTGGAATCAAATTAGCAAAACTAGGATTTTATGTTTTAACAGCTGCGGTTACTGTTGTTGTTTTAGTATACATCATCGTTCAAATTGGACCTGCAACTGAAGCTACTATTTGGTTTATTAATGAAGGTAGAGAATACATTGAAGCACCAAGATGGGCTGATATTGGTATTGTTATCGTTGTTTTAGTATTTGTTTTCAATCTTTTTGCAACTGCATTAAAAGGTAGACAAACAGGTATTGTTACAGTACTTATGGCAGATGTTTTAGCACTTGCTGGTCTTTATCTAGCTGGTATGTTCTGGACAGATAATATTTCTGTTGATCAATACTGGTGGTGGTGGGTAATTCACTTATGGGTTGAAGCAACTTGGGAAGTATTTGTTGGTTGTTTATTATCTTTTGGATTAATCAAAATCATTGGTGCTAGAAGAGAAGTAGTTGAAATGTGGTTATGGATTGAAGTATCTATGCTATTTGGTTCAGGTATTTTAGGTATGGGACATCACTATTTCTGGATAGGAACTCCTGAGTACTGGTGGGAAATTGGAGCTTTATTCTCTGCACTTGAACCTGTACCATTAGTAGCTATGTTTGTTCATGTTATTTATGACTGGGGAAAAGAAACTGGAATTAAAGAAGGTTCTCAATCTGGTGAAAAAGTAATGAATAACTCACCTGCGTTCTCTTGGTTTGTTGCTAATGCATTTGGTAACTTCTTAGGAGCTGGTGTTTGGGGATTCTTCCACACATTACCACAGGTAAATATTTATACACACGGTACGCAGTTTACGTCTGCACATGGTCACTTAGCATTCTTTGGAGCTTATGCAACTATTTTAATAGGTATGTTCTATATGGGTGTTCAAGGTAAAAATGGTATCAAAGTTATGAAATCAACTTTTGATAGTAAAATGGCACTTTTCCTTATTATACTTGGTGTAATGGGAATGACTGTTTCATTAACAGTTGCAGGATACGGTCAAGTACTTGTTGAACGTGCTCAAATGGGTGCAACTTGGGAAGGGTTCTTTGTTTCTCAAGATATGGTTTGGTTTGTTCAAGGTTTAGGTTGGAGATTAGCAACTGGAATTATGACATTCATTGGATTTATATATTTAGTTAAAGATTTATTAACTACTTCTAAAAATCCTATTCACGAAAGATAAGGAGTTTATTATGTGGGAACCTATGACAGATTTGGTACCTAGTTTTTTTGCAACATTAAACCAAGGACCTTTAACATTGACACTTTTTCTTCATACATTTATTGTACTTCCAATGTTTTGGATTTACAAATCTGAAAAGAAAAGATTAGAAGAAGAGTTAGAAGATTAGGAAATAAGGGGAAGTCGTGTTCCCCTCAAAATTATGTTTAATAATTAAAAAGGGAGAAGTTATGAAATTAGGTAAAGTTTTAAGTTTAGTAGCGTGTTCTGTTGTAACAGCAGGTTCTTTATTTGCAGGTACTTCAGAGATGAATTTTCCAGAAGTTTATGAAAAAGAGTGTCAAGGATGTCATGGACCAATTCACCAAGGTGGTGTTGGGTCAGATTTAAGACCAGGAGCTTTAAAAAAACAAGAAAGACATGTTTTAAGAGATGCAATTTTAAATGGTATTCCTAATACTGCAATGCCTAAATGGGATCATTCATTTTCTAAAGATGATGCTGATGGTATGGTTGATTGGTTAATGGATTGGAAAGATAATACTAATTATAAATTAGATTTTGATCAAATTCATTCAACTTGGACTAAATTAGCAGATAGAGAAGCATTAGCTAAGAAATATACAAAATCACATGATACTGAATCTGTTTTAGATATTACATTTGCAACTGAAAGAGATGCCTCTTTAGTTGACTTTATAGATTCAACAAATGGAAAAGTATTATCAAGACATAAAGCTGGATTTGCTGTTCACGTAACTGTAACTAATAAAACAAACCCTAGATATGCATACTCAATCTCAAGATCGGGAAGATTAACTATGTTTGATATTGCAGCACCTGGTCAACCAGCATTAGCAACTGTTCAAGTTGGTTTTGAATCAAGAGGATTGGCAGTATCACCTGATGGTAAATATATTATTGCAGGAAACTACACTCCAGGTGGAGCAGTACTTTGTGATGCAATGACTTTAGAACCATTAAAAGCATATGATACATCTGCTGTAATTAATATGAAAGGTCAAATTGAAGCGTCTAGAGTAGCTTCTTTAGCTGATACTCCTTATGGTCCTTATTTTGCAATGGCATTAAAAGATGCAGGTAGAGTATATATTATTGATTATTCAAAACCTGATTTCCCAATTGTTGGAGATGTTCCAAATATTGGTGAAGTACTTCATGATGCATTCTTAAATGAAGACGAAGGTGAAGATTTTGGTAGATATTACATGATTGCTTCTCAAGGAAGTGATGTTATGGGTATTGTTGATTATAAAGAGAAAAATTTAGCTGCGAAAGTTTATACAGGTAAAAAAACTAAGCCACATCCAGGTCAAGGATCTTCTTGGTTTAACAAAAAAATGGGTAAACAATTACATGCTACTGTTTCTATGAACCTTGGTCTTGTTGTAATTTGGGATTCAAACTGGGAAATTATTAAAAAAGTTGAAACTTCTGGTGGTGGATTATTTATAGGAACGGCACATGATACACCTTATCTTTGGGCAGATACTGTAATTGGAAGTCCTGAAACTTATAATGAAGTTTATTTAATTAATAAAGAGACTTTAGAAACTGATAGAATTGTTAAAGTTGGTAAAAAAGTTGGTCAATTAATTGATGCTAAAACTAAAAAAGTTTTACAAACTTGGGATGCAACGCAATATGAAACACTTTCATTCCCTGAGTCTAATCCTCAAATAGGTAAAGACAAAATTATTAAACATACAGAAAAATTAGGTGATGAGATTAAAAATCCTGTTCAACCAAGATTATTACATGCAGAACCTGCAAATCATGGTAAATGGACAATGATATCTGAGTGGACAACTGGAAGAATTGGTATTTATGAATCTAAGACTGGTAAATTTATTAAATATATTAATAACTTAACTACTCCTACATTTACTTATTCTGTTGAACACAGACAAAATATTCCTGGTGCATAATTAAGAAGAATAAATATTCATCTCTTAGGAGATGAATATTTTATTTATCATATACTTAAAATTCTACTACTTCTACTTATTTTATAAATAATATAATCCCATTCCAATAACAAGAGATAAAACAATAGTAAGAACTACTGTCAAAATATTATACATTTTATTATTAACTTCTGTTTTTGTTTCTATAAACTCTACTATTTTCATAGCTGGATAAATCATAAAAATCAACATTGCTGATGAAAAAACTAAAGTGATTATAACTTCCATATTATGCTCCTAAGTATTTAATCAAAATATATATGTAATTTTATCTAATTATATACATATAATATTGATAGCCGTCAAGTGTAAGATTTCTCATTTATGTTAACATTTAATATAAAAAATAAGGAGTACAGAATGAGAATACAAAGAAAGCTAACTCTGCTTCTATTATTTTTTTGTTCATTTAGTTTTGCTCAAAATATAAGTGGGGAAAAAGTATTTAGAACATATTGTTGGGGATGTCATCATCAAACTTCTGTAGCCTTTGGACCATCATTTCAAGAGATTGCAGATGCTAGAACAAAAGGAGAAATTCAAGGATATATAGTAGCCCCTAAATCTTTATATGAACAATTTGGACATAAAAGATCTGTAATGCCAAGTTTTGAAGGCAAACTTTCACAAGAAGAGATAAATGCAATAACTCATTTTATCTATACTTATAAATCAAAAAAGGATAATTAGAATGTTTAGACTTTCAAACCTTATTAAAACAACACTTGGAAATCAAAAATCAAGAACACTTAATGGTTCCATAATGATTTGGAATTTTACAAATCGTTGTAATTTATTTTGTCATCATTGTTATAGTAAAGCTGATGCAAATGAAAAAGATACACTAACTTTTGAAGAGATTGAAGAAACAATCAAAAGACTAAAAAAAGGTGGCGTAAATTTTGTGATTTTTTCAGGTGGAGAGCCACTTTTAAGAAAAGATATTTTTGATATTGCTCAAAGTATGAAAGATAATGGGATTATGACTTATCTTTCTACAAATGGTATATATATAAATGAAAAGAATGTTGATAAGATTATCGATACATTTAATTATATTGGTATTTCTATTGATGGTATTGAAGAAATTCATGACCAATTTCGTGGACAAAAAGGTGCTTATAAAAAATCTATTGAGGCAATTAAACTAGTTCAAAAACATGGTGGAAATGCTGGTATTAGATTTACTATCACAAAAGAAACTCAAGATAGTTTTTATAAAATGTTTGATTTATGTGAGGAACTTAATGTAGATAAATTATATATTTCACACTTAGTTTATTCAGGACGAGGTGAAGAAAACCTTGAAATTGATATTTCTAAAGAGCAAAGAAGAGAATATGTTGAATTTATAATCGACAAAGCCTTTGAATATTATAAGAATAACAGTAAAATCGACCTAGTTACTGGGAATATGGAAATGGATTCTATTTTATTATTGAATAGATTTAAAAAAGATTATCCTCAAAAAGTAGAAATATTAGAACAAAAACTAAAAGCTTGGGGTGGGAACTCTGCTGGAAATAGACTTGGAAATATGGATTGGGCTGGGAATGTTAAACCAGATCCATTTTTTCCATTTACTGTTGGAAACTATTTACAAACTCCTTTTGATGAGATTTGGACTTCTAAAAAGAATGATATTTTAAATCAATTAAGAAAAAGTCCAAGAGATATAAAAGGAAGATGTCATGATTGTAAATATATTGACATTTGTAATGGTGGTTCTAGATCAAGAGCTTATGCAATAAGTGGAGATTTATGGGAAGAAGATCCATCTTGTTATTTATCAAATGAAGAAATTAGGAATTAATATGAAACTTTTTAAAATAATATTTGTAGCACTTATAGCAATAAGTTCAGTTTATGCAAAAGAGAAATTCTTTGTAGTTGAAAGAGAAAACTCATCATTAGCAACTATCTATAAGGGCTTGAAAAGATCAAATATAGAAGGTATGCACAACATGAATCATGGTGTTGTAAAGTTTGAAGGAAAAGATGGTTATGTGATTTCAAGAGATGGCTATGTGATTAAATTTGATCCTGAAGCTGAGAAAATATTAGCAGAATATAAAACATCAAAATCAGCAATTGGTTTTGTAATTGGAAAGAATTATGTAGCAGTTGCAAACTATGATGATAAAAGTGTTGATATTTTAGATAGAGATTTAAATCCTATTAAAAAAATAAAAACAAACTCTAAAAATGTAGGAATTAAAATCTATAAAGATTATTTAATCTTTTCACAAATGGATAATGACATAATATCTGTGTATAAAGATATTAACCTAGGAGTTGGAACTGCAAATTTTGAAGTTTTTAAAGAGTTTAAAGACGTAGGACAGTTACCTTTTGACGCAATGATAAAAGATAATAACTATATTGTAGGTTTCTTTACATCACCACATTACGGAGTTGTAGATTTAGATACAATGTCATACAAAAAAATCAAAATATTTTTAAGTGATGAAAGAAAGACGGTACTTAAAGTTCCCCACTTTGGTTTTTGGAGTATTGGTGGAGATAAAGTATTTGTTCCAGCAGTTGGTGATAATAAAGTTTTAGTTTATGATAAAGATTTTAAGTTTATTAAAAATATTGAAACACAAGGTTTACCTGTATTTACAAGTTTAAGTCCTGATAAAAAATATTTAGCAGTTACTTATTCAGGAAAGGATTTTCCTACAATTCAGATAATTGATACAACAACATTAGAAATAATTCATACTTTTAATTTTGATGGAAAAGTTTTACACGTAAGATGGTCAAATGTATCTCCACAACTATATGTATCTGTAAATGATACAAATAAAGTAGCAGTAATACATACAAAAGAGTGGTTTTTAAATAGAGAAATATTTAATATCAAAAAACCTTCAGGAATATTTATATATGAGGATGGAAAATAAAAATGGGTAAAGTATACTTAACAGGCGCAGGCCCTGGCGCTATTGATTTGATGACTGTAAAAGCTGCTAGGATAGTAAGCGAAGCAGATATCATTATTTATGATAGATTAGCAAATCCAAAGATTTTAGAAACAGCAAAAGAAGGCTGTGAACTAATCTATGTAGGGAAACAAGATGGTAAGCATTCTGTTCCTCAAGATGAAATAAATGAAATCATTTATCAAGCAGCTTTAAAGCATGAAAAAGTTGTAAGATTAAAAGGTGGAGATCCTTTCGTATTTGGACGAGGTGGTGAAGAAGCTATTTATCTATTTGAAAGAGAGATAAAATTTGAAATCATTCCAGGTATTACATCAGCTATTTCAGTTCCAGCATATGCAGGAATTCCAGTAACTCATAGAGGAGTTACAACATCATTTAGAGTTGTAACGGGTCATGAATCACCAAATAAAAGAATTTCTCAAATAGAATGGGAAAGTTTTTTAAATGATGAAACTTTAATCTTCTTAATGGGATTCCATAATATTGGATTAATTACAAGAAAATTAATGAAATATGGAAAAGATAAAAACTACCCATGTGCTGTAATTTCTAAAGGTTCTACACCTGAACAAGAAGTTGTTGTTTCAACTTTAGAAAATATTGTAGAAGATTCTAAAAATATGCCAACACCTGCAATTATAGTTGTAGGAGAAGTTGTAAAATTAAGAGAAAAGATTAAATGGACTTATTAGTCCATTAATCTAAGTAAAAATAAAAAATAATTAATAAATAACTTCAAAATTACATTTTGGTTACATATTTTAGGTACCTAATCTTATATTCAATCTATTAATAATATATTACGAAAGAACTAACTTTCGAGGTAAAAATGAGTAACTTAAAATTAAAAAATAAAATAAAATTAATATTGACTTTACCAATTATGGCTATATTGATTTTATCTTCACTTTCAGTTTATGACAAGTTCGAAAAAGAACAAAGAATAAGTACAACATCAAGCTATATTGATTTTACAGTAAGAGTTTCAAAGCTTTTAACTAGTCTACAAAAAGAAAGAGCTTTAATAATTTCTTACCTAGATAGTTATGGAGAACTTGGTAAAACAGAAGTAACTGAACAAATAAACATAAGTAATAAAGTCCTAGCTAACCTAGATATCTTTTTAGATGAATTTGAACTTGCAAAAAGAGATAATAATCTACTTAAAAAGATAAATATCTTTAAAAATAATATTTCAAAGATAAAATTTATAAGAGAAAGATCAGAAAAATTAAGAATTGATTCAAGTTCAATAATTAACTATTATAATGATTTAAATAAAAGTCTAATCTCTTTTTTTGATGATTTATTAGTTTATTCAACTGAAAATGATTTATCAAAACTATCACAAGCATACTTATCTTTAGTCAATGTAATTGAAAATGCTTACGATGAAAAAAATATTGTTAAAAATATTTTTAATCGTAACTCAATATCAACTAATGATTACAATAATCTTTTATTTTCTGTTTCTTCACAAAACTCTTATTTAGATATTTTAGTTAAAAACTTATCAATAAAACAATATGATTTTTATAAAAAACAAATCACTTCAAAAGGTTTCTTAGAACTAGAAAGTTTTAGAAAATTAATATATATCAAAATGAAAAAAGACAAGCTTCTTTCTGATATAAAAGAAGCTATTGGATATGGTGGAATTATTCATTCTTACAAAAATTTTGTATTAGAAGGAAGTAATAAACAGTTAAATGAAATTCAAAAAAATCATACAAAAATGCTAAGAAATATAAAGAAGTATAAAAGATTAAAAAATATTACAAGTGAAGAGAGTTTATTATTAAATCAAATTCAAGAAACATTTGATTCTTATATGTCTAAAGCTTATGAAAATTCTAATTTAGAAGAGTCAAGTCTTAAAGATTCAAGAACAATAAAAGCTTTAATCAAATTATCAAAAAATATTTATGGTTCAAATATTGTAAAATGGGAAGAATCATCAAGTAAAAGAATAGCCTCTTTAGAAGAAATAAAAGATAACATAGTTGAAGATATTATTTTAAATATTAATACAAATATTTCTAACTTAAATACTCATATTTATTTATTTGTTTGTTTCATAATAGCTTTACTCTTCATAATTTTTCTAACAATTACAATTTTTACAAATAAAATAAACAAATCTATTTGTAAATTCCAAGATAACTTAGATGCTTTCTTCTCATATTCATTAAGAGAAACAGATTTTATTAAATTAAAAGAGATTAGAGGAAATGATGAATTTGCAAAAATGACAAAAAATATGAATATTCAAATTGCTAAAATTGAAAAGATTATTGAAAAAGATAAAAAAGTTGTTTTAGAAATTACCGATGTTATGGAAAAAGTAAATAATGGATTTTTAGCATATTCTATAAAAGAAGAAGCAGCTACAAAAGAGTTATCTTCTTTAGTTCATATTATAAATAAAATGATTAATAGAACAAAATTAAAAATAGATAATATAAATATTTTATTGAATAATTATGCTAAAGGTAATTATGATTTTAAGTTAGATGAAATACATATAAAAGGTATGTATGGAGATTTTGGAACTTTATATAGTTCTACTATTCTTTTAGGACAATCCTCATCAGAATTAATTGCTATGATTACAAATTCAGGAATGGCTCTTGAAAACAATACAAAAACATTAACACTCTCTTCTAATGAACTGACAATTTCATCAACAGAACAAGCAAGTTCTTTAGAGCAAAGTTCCGCTTCTTTAGAACAAATCACTGCAAATATAAAAAATAACAATACAAATATGTTTCAAATGATGGAAATTGCAGATGAACTAAACAATGCTTCAAGTATTGGGAGTAAAGGGGCTATTCAAACTTCTACTTCAATGGATGAGATAAATGATAAAGTTAAAGCTATTAATGAAGCAATTACAATAATAGACCAGATTTCATTTCAAACAAATATTTTATCACTAAATGCAGCAGTTGAAGCAGCAACTGCTGGAGAAGCAGGAAAAGGCTTTGCAGTTGTTGCACAAGAAGTTAGGAACTTGGCTTCAAAAAGTGCAAATGCAGCACGAGATATAAAAAAATTAGTTCAAAGTGCCAGTATTAAATCTAATGAAGGAAAAATAATAGCAAATGAGATGATAAAAGGTTATGATAACTTGAGTGAAAAAATCACTCAAACTAAAGATATTATTGAGAATGTTACAAAATATAGTAAGGAACAAGAAATAGAAATTATCCAAATAAACGAAACTATCTCAAGACTAGATTCAACAACTCAAAAAAATGCACTGACAGCTTCAAATATTGATATATTATCAAATGAAGTATCAATACTATCTAATAACTTAATCCAAATTACTGAGCAATCAAAGATTGATAAGAAGTATTATAAAATGGTTAGAAATATAGATTTAATTAAAGAAGTATCAAAATATAAAAATGACCATATTGATTTTAAGAAGAAATATTATTCAGAATTAAACAACTTTAAAAACCAACAAGTAAAAGACTGTAAATCTTGTAATATGGGGAAATGGATAAGTTCTAGTGAACAAAAAAATAAAAGTTTTACAAAAATAAAACAATGGGAAGATTTAAAAATAAATCATGAAAAAGTACATAAAAATGTACAAAAATACTTATTGGAAAATTCTTTAAGAACAGATAATAGTACTTTAAGACAAACAGCAGCTGCAATAGAAGATTCAACTATTGCAGTTTTTGATAATCTAAATGACTTATTAAATCAAGATTTAAAAGAAAAGTTTTAACTTTTCTTTATCAACTGTTTTTGCCTTACTATCTATTAAGCCATCATCTTTAAAAACTCTTAACATTCTAGATAGCGTTTCAGGAGAAATATTTAATATTTCAGCAACCATAATATTTTTTGTATTAAAAAAATCTTCTGTATGTTCACACAAATACTTTGCAATTCTTTCTTTTGAATCAAGAACAACATGTAAAGATACTAATTTTTCTAAATTCCTAATTTTTTTAATAAGCGATCTTTGTATTATAAATGATAGTTTTGGATCATCATATATAATCTCTTTTAGTTTTGCAAAATCTATTCTTAAAACTTCACATTCCATAAAACATTGTGCAGTTGCTGGATAAGGTATTTCTTCAAAATTAGCAACCTCAGCAATCAATTCATTGGAATGAAAATATTTCATAATAATTTCTTTATCATTAGAAGCTGTTTTATAAAGTTTTACGATACCTTTTGTAAGAATATATAAATACTCTGATTCGTCACCTTCATAAAAGAGAATATTGTCTTTTGATAATTTAAGTAAGGTTGTAAATTCTTCTATTTGAGATAAGGTATCATCACACAAATCTTTAAATAAAAAAACATCTTTTAACTGTACTTTCATTTACTCTCCTAATTTTTAAAATTATTTAATAGAAAGTATAGTTAAATTTTTGCTTTTTTGTCTTGACTTGTATTAAGTCAAAATATTTTATTTTAATTCAAAATACTCTTTAATCCAAGAAAGCTCAGCGTCATTTTGAAGAATTATTTTTGCTATTTCTTTTTTATCTTTATCAAATATAGATAAAGTCATACCATCAAGTTTTAAAGCCTCTTGTCCCCATTGTTTTTCTAATTGTTCTAATCTTAAAAAAACTTCTTTTGCAGGTGGTTTTTCTTTTATACCTGTAATTTTACTTTTAATAGTTAGTCCACCAGCTCTTTTTTCCAAAATATATGGCATGTGTTGTTGTAAAAGTGGATAAACTCTTTCATCTTTTTTACTAGGCATTCCCTCTTTTAAAGCCATCAATGCTAAAAACATAAATACAGCAAAAAATGCTACTATTAATAATCTACTTAATTTCATTTTTCATCCTTAAAGTTCATAGAAAAATTATAGTTAAATTTATAAATCAAATACTTAATATATATCAAGGCACAAAGAAAAAATAGTTGATATACTTTCTCAAAATTGATTATAGGAATACATATGAAAGATGAAATACTATATAGAGTACAAAAGAGCTTTCCTCTAGTGATTAGACCTTTTTTACAAATTGCAAAAGAGCTAAATACAAGTGAAGATAAAGTAATAAAAATCTTACAAGAAGAGAAAGAAAATAATATCATTAGACAGACATCTGCAATTTTTGATACGAAAAAATTAACTTATAAATCTTCTCTTGTAGCTTTTGAGATTGATGAAGATAAAATAGATGATGCAGTAATCATTTTAAACTCACATCCTGGTATTTCACATAATTATGAAAGAAATCATAAGTATAATATCTGGTTCACAATAGCAATCTCCCCTGAATCTAAATCCAATTTAGAAGATACAGTAAAGCTTTTATCAAAACTTACAAAAGCTAGTGATTATATTTTATTACCTACTTTAAAACTTTTTAAAATATCTGTGAAATTAGATACAACTAATAAACAAGATAAAAAAGAAACTCTTGAAAAAAAGAAATTTAAAGATATAGAATTAACACCTTATCATTATAATATTATCAAAGAAGCTCAAAATGATATTGAAATAGTTTCAGAACCATTTAAAGAAATAGTTGAAAAACTAGGTATTACTTATGATGAGTTTTTCCAAGCATTACAAGACTTTCAAGACTCAGGAGTTATGAGAAGATTTGCATGCATTTTAAATCATAGAAAAGCTGGTTTTGGTGCAAATGCAATGGTAGCTTGGGATATAGAAGAAGGTGAAGAAGGTGAAAGAATTGGTGAGATAGCAGCATCTTTTTCAGCAGTTTCACACTGTTATTTAAGACCTAAGTACCCTACTTGGAACTATAATCTATTTACTATGATTCATGGAAAAACAAAAGAAGATACACAAGCTGTGATTGAAAGTATTCAAAAAGAAATATCATACAAATCAAATATGCCACTTTATTCATCTAGAGAATTTAAAAAGATTAGAATTAAATACTTTAGTGATGAATTCAAACAGTGGGAAGATAAATATATAAAATAAGGAAAAAAGATGGAACTATTTTTTAAACTAGAAGCAGGATACTTAGGAATTGGTTTATTCGCATTAGTAATCACTTTAATTGTAACAAGTAGATCTTTTATGAGTAAAGGTTCAGTAAAAAGAGGATTGATTTTTATGGGTCCTGCTATTGCTATATTTATAGGAATGCACTTTTATGTTACAAGTGATAGGATGAATAATGTAGAAAATGCATTTAAACAGGGAGATAAAGTTATCTGTGAAAGTAGAATGATTAGAAAAGTTGCACAAAGTGTAACGATTGAAAAATCTAATGAATGGACGCTAGAAAACCATATGTTCAGCTCTCCTAACTATTCTAGAAAGTTCTTCTCTGCTAGATGTATAAAATATATCCCTATCGTTTTAGAAACTAAAAAATAATCAAAATTATTATAATTAGTTTAATTTAATTAAATTAATTGTAATAATATCTGCAATTAAATAGAAGAAAAGAAGACATTTTAAGTAATTTATTTAATATTGTTTAAAAAATATACAAATTATGCTATGCAATTGCTACTTAATAATTTTATACTACTTGTGTTAGTTTATTTATAGCTTAATATAAATAAGAAAATTAAAATCAATTAAAAAACATAAGGATAGAAAATGAAATTATTAAAAACTGCCTCATTATCAGTTGCTGCTTTAGCGTTAGCTTCAAGTTTTGCATCTGCAGATACACTAGAAAATGTTAAAAAGAACGGTACACTAAGTTGTGGTGTTTCAACTGGTATTGCTGGATTCTCAGCTACTGATTCTAGTGGAGCTTGGAAAGGTTTAGATGTTGATATGTGTAAAGCTGTTGCATCTGCTGTATTTGGTGACGCATCAAAAGTTAAATATGTTCCATTAACTGCTAAAGAAAGATTTACAGCACTTCAAAGTGGTGAAATTGATATGTTAGCTAGATCAACAACTTGGACAAATACTAGAGATACTTCTTTAGGTTTAAACTTTGCTGGTGTTAACTACTATGATGGTCAAGGTTTCTTAGTTTCTAAAAGTATCGGTGTTAAATCTGCTTTAGAATTAGATGGAGCAACTGTTTGTATTCAAGCAGGAACTACTACTGAGCTAAACTTAACTGATTATTTCAAAGCTAATAAAATGACTTATAAACCAATTACTTATGATACATCTGGTCAAACTATTGAAGGATTTAAATCAGGTCGTTGTGATGTTGTAACTTCTGATGCTTCTCAACTATATGGTTTAGTATTAAAAGTAAAAGATCCTTCATCTGTTGAAGTATTACCTCAAATTATCTCTAAAGAACCATTAGGTCCTGTTGTAAGACAAGGTGATGATAAATGGTTTAATATTGTTAAATGGTCTCATATTGCTATGTTAAATGCTGAAGAATTTGGTATTACACAAGCAAATGTTGATTCAATGTTAAAATCTAAAAACCCTGGAATTAAAAGAATCTTAGGTGAGTCTGGTGAGTCTGGTAAAAACTTAGGTTTAGATGCTAAATGGGCATACAATATTATTAAAAATGTTGGAAACTATGGTGAGTCATTTGAGAAGAACGTTGGAAAAGATTCACCACTTAAAATTTCAAGAGGTTTAAATAAACTTTGGAATGATGGTGGACTTCAATATGGTGCACCTATTAGATAATAGATCACAAAGATATTAATTATTTAGTAGCGAGGGGGAAATTTAATTCCCCCTTTTTTAATGACAAGGCAAAAAAATGAATAAACACAAAAGGGCCAAACAGCCACAGGTTGCTTTTTATAACAACCCTGATAATAGAGCTATTATCTATCAGATAGTAGCATTAGTACTAATATTTCTTTTAACATATTTTGTTATAAATAATATGTTTATAAATATTGAAAAGCGTGGGATTAATACAGGATTCGATTTTTTAGGTTCAGAAGCTGGATTCGGAATACTTCAATCATTAATCGAATATGATGAATCAGATACACATGGAAAAGTTTTCATTGTTGGATTATTAAATACTATACTAGTTTCGGTAATTGGTATTATATTTGCAACAATAATAGGACTTTTAGTTGGTATTGGTAGATTATCAAAAAACTTTATGGTTGCTAAATTATCTCTTATTTATGTAGAGACATTTAGAAATATTCCAATTTTATTACAAATTCTGTTCTGGTATAATGTTGTATTAGCCTCACTACCAAGTCCAAGACAAAGTATCTCTTTCTTTGATTCAATCTTCTTTAATAATCGTGGTTTATATATACCAAGACCAATTCTAGAAAGTGGGTTTACAGCTGTAATTATTGCATTTATTATTGCAATTGCTTCAGTTATTTACCTTTCAAAATGGGCAAATAAAAAACAAGAAGAAACAGGAAAAGTGTTTCCAACTTTTTGGGTTTCACTAGCTATATTAATTGCTGCTCCTCTTCTTGTATTCTTAGTAAGTGGAAGCCCAGCAACTTTAGAAGTAGCTGAACTTAAAGGTTTTAACTTTAAAGGTGGATGGACTTTAATTCCTGAATTACTTGCACTTGCATTTGCTCTTAGTATCTATACAGCTACTTATATAGCAGAAGCAGTTCGAGCAGGTATTGAAGCAGTTCCAAAAGGTCAAAAAGAAGCAGCTAGTGCATTAGGACTAAAAGATTCAGTAATTTTAAAGAAAGTAGTTTTACCACAAGCTTTAAGAGTTATTATTCCACCTGTGATTAATCAATATCTTAACTTAGTAAAAAACTCATCACTTGCAACTGCAATTGGTTATCCTGAGCTTGTAACAATATTCTCAGGAACATCTTTAAATCAGGTTGGACAAGCTATTGAAATTATTTTAATGACCATGGCCGTTTATTTAACATTGAGTATATTAATTTCTATTTTAATGAATTATATAAACTCTAGAATGCAAATAAAGGAGAGATAAGATGGCAACTTATGAAACACTAAAAGCAAGACCAGCTCCTTTAGGTACAAAAGGTATAATTCACTGGGTAAAAGAGAATTTATTCTCTTCAATACTTAGTTCTATATTAACAATAGTATCTTTTTATCTTTTATATGTAACGATTCCACCTTTATTAGATTGGATGATTTTTGATGCTACTTGGAGTGGTACAAAAGAAGAGATTACAAAAGAAGGTGCTAGATGGATTTTCATTTTTGAAAAATTCAATCAATTTATTTATGGTTTCTATCCAGAAGAACTTTATTGGAGACCAAACTTAGCATTATTTATTTTTGTTGCATACGTAATTGCATTTAAAAAAATTCATAGCATAAAAGTAAAAGCATTTATCATTATTTCTTTCCCTATTATCACTTATATTCTTGTAGCAGGTGGTTTTGGATTAGAAGTTGTTGAAACAGAAAAATGGGGAGGATTACTTCTTACTATTATTGTGGCTTCAGTTGGTATTATTGCATCTTTCCCAATTGGTATTTTATTCGCCCTTGGTCGACAATCTAATATGCCAATTATTAAAACACTTAGTGTAATTTATATTGAGTTTATTAGAGGAGTTCCACTAATTACTTTATTATTTATGTCTTCTGTAATTTTACCTTTATTCTTCCCTGAGGGAATGGATTTTGATAAATTACTTCGAGCATTAATTGGTATTACATTATTCCAAGCTGCTTATATTGCAGAAGTTGTGCGTGGTGGATTACAAGCTATTCCAAAAGGTCAATATGAAGCAGCAGATGCTTTAGGATTAACTTATTGGAAAGCTATGGGATTAATTATACTTCCACAAGCACTTAAAATTTCAATACCAAATATTGTTGGGTCATTTATTTCTTTATTTAAAGATACAACACTTATTTTAATTATTGGGTTATTTGATATTTTAGCAATGGTAACACTAACAAACAGTGATACTAACTGGCTTGGTTTTGAAACAGAAGGTTATGTATTTGTAACGATGATTTATTGGGTTATTTGTTTTAGTATGTCTAGATATGCTAAATCAATTGAAGATAAATTTAATACAGATCACAAATAGTAGATAAGAATAGGAAAAAATTATGAGTGAATTAGAACATATGATAGAAATGAACGAAGTTAACAAATGGTATGGAGATTTTCATGTACTTAAAAATGTTAACTTAAAAGTTAAAAAAGGTGAGAGAGTTGTAATTTGTGGACCTTCTGGTTCAGGAAAGTCTACTACTATTAGATGTATTAATAGACTTGAGCCTTTTCAAGAAGGACAAATTATTGTTAATGGATTAGAATTAACGGAAGATGTAAAAAGAATTAGAGAAGTGCGAACTCATGTTGGAATGGTATTTCAACACTTTAATCTTTTCCCTCATCTTTCAATTTTGGAAAATCTAATTTTAGCACCTACTTGGGTTGGTAAAAAACCAAGAAAAGAAGCTATTAAAACTGCAATGCATTATTTAGAAAGAGTTAAAATTGCAGACCAAGCAGATAAGTATCCTAACCAACTATCTGGGGGTCAACAACAACGTGTGGCTATTGCTAGATGTTTATGTTCAGATCCAGATATTATGCTATTTGATGAACCAACAGCAGCTTTAGACCCTGAAATGATTGGAGAAGTTCTAGATGTTATGACAGAACTTGCAGATGATGGGATTACTATGGTTTGTGTTACACATGAAATGGGATTTGCAAAAAAAGTTGCAGATAGAGTAATTTTTATGGATCAAGGTCAAATAGTTGAAGAAAATACTCCTCATGAATTCTTTGACAATCCTCAATCTGATAGATTAAAAATGTTCTTAGAACAAATTTTAGACCACTAAAAATAAAACAAACACAATATTAATATGAATACTCTAATAAGAGTATTCATATCTAACTTTTTATCTAAAACTTTTAAATACTTTATATTAAGGGTATCAAATGACTATACTTAATCTTTTTAAAATAGGAATTGGACCATCAAGTTCTCATACAGTAGGACCCATGATAATTACTAAAAACTTCACTACTTTAATAAAAGAGCAAAATTACTTTCCAAAAATCACGAGAATTAAAATAGAACTCTTTGGATCATTAGGTTCAACAGGAATTGGGCATCAAAGTGATATTGCTGTTTTATTAGGATTAATAGGAGAGCATCCTAAAACTATAGATACTAATAAAATAGAAGAATTGATTAATGATATAAAAAATACATCAACAATCAAACTATTAAATGAAAAAACTATTAAATTTTCAATAAAAAATGATTTAATATTACATCAAAGGAAATCACTTCCTTTTCATCCAAATGGAATAAAAATAGCTATTTATGACTCAAAAGAAGAGTTGTTTTCTAAAATATATTATTCTATTGGTGGTGGAGAAGTTGTAAGTGATGATGAAATTAATAAGAGCAATACCTTAGAAAATGATGAAATAGTTTTACCTTACAATTTTTCTAATGCAAAAGAATTATTAAACCTATGTCAAGAAAACAAACTTACGATTGCTCAATTAATTTTAGAAAATGAAAAAGCTTATAGAAGTGAAAAAGAAACTAAAGAGTCTCTTTTGGATATATGGAAAGTAATGCAAACTTGCGTAAATAATGGATTAAATAGTGATGGTATACTTCCAGGAGGACTTAATGTACCTAAAAGAGCTTATAAAATATATCAAAAATTAAAAGATAAAAGAACAATAGATCCATTAGCTTTTGTTGATTGGATTAATCTATATGCCTTAGCAGTAAATGAAGAAAATGCTTCAGGGAAAAGAGTAGTAACAGCTCCCACAAATGGAGCAGCAGGAATAATCCCTGCTGTATTACATTATATTATTGATTTTTTATTAAGTAAAGAAGATAAGGAAAAAGTAATTATAGATTTTTTACTAACAGCAGGTGCTATTGGTCTTTTATATCAAAGAAATGCATCTATTTCAGGTGCTGATGTAGGATGTCAAGGAGAAGTAGGAGTTGCTTGTTCAATGGCAGCAGGAGCAATGGCTGAGTTTTTAGGTGGAACAATTAAACAAATAGAAAATGCAGCGGAAATTGCAATGGAACATAATTTAGGACTTACTTGTGATCCAATAGGAGGTCTTGTACAGATACCTTGTATTGAAAGAAATGCAATGGCCTCCATGAAAGCTGTAAATGCAGCAAGAATGGCTCTAAATGGCAATGGCATACATTATGTTTCACTAGATTCAGTTATTAAAACTATGTATCAAACAGGGAAAGATATGCAAAATAAATATAAAGAAACATCAAAAGGTGGCTTAGCTGTTCATTATGTTGAATGTTAAGTTACAAATAAAAAGGATATTTTATGACAAAGAATACAATAAATAAGAAATTCTCTGTTTTAATAGGAATTACAATTCTAATTTTAATGACTATTTTTACAACTTTTATAATTTCAAATATAAATAAAAATCTAATAAAAGAACTAGAATCTAATCTACAATTACAAGTACAGAACTATTATCAAACTGCTGAAATATATAATGACTCTTTAGAAGTTAATTCATTAATTCTTATGAATGTTTTTGAAAAATCTTTTTTAAATTTAAGAAAAAAAGGTACGCAAACAACTAAAATTAATGGAGTAGAAACATTAACATTATATGATGGGTTTTCAAGATTAAATAAAAATTTTGATCCTGTTGATCATTTTACTGAATTAACGGGTGCAGTATCTGCAATATATGTAAAAGATAAAAATGAATATATAAGAATTACTTCATCTTTAAGAAATGAAAAAAAAGAAAGAATTCTTCTAGATAAAATAGATAAGAATACTCAAAATTATAAAAATATTGAGAAGAAAGAAAAATTTATAGGATTAGAAAGAATTGAAGGAAAAGACTATATGTCGGTTTATTCTCCTATTATTAAAAATGATGAAATTATTGGTGCTTTATATATTGGATATGATTTTACTAAAGGACTAGAAACTTTAAAAGACAAGTTAAAAGAAGTTGTTATTGGAGAAACTGGATATATTTATATTTTAGATGAAGAAGGTAAGTTATTACTGCATAAAACACTTGAAGGTAAAAATATATCAGATTTAAAAGATGAGAATAATAAATCTTTTATCAAAAATATTTTAAAAAAGAGAAATGGTGTTATTCATTATGAATATAAAGATAAAGATAAAAGTGCAACAAAAGTTGTTGCCTTTGCAAACTATGAAAAATGGAATTGGATTATTGTTGCAGGTTCATATCAAGATGAATTTCTAGAAATATCTACTCAAGTACAAAAAGTATTTATTATTGCTACTATTATTTTAACACTTATATTATTAAGTGTTATCTTTATTTTAATAAATAAAGTAATCTCAAATCCAATAGAAAAATTCCAAGATGGTCTTCTTGACTTTTTCTCATATTTAAATAAATCAAAAGATAATGTAGAAAAAATTAGAGTTACAAGCAATGATGAAATTGGTAGAATGGCCAATATTGTCAATGAAAATATTGAAGATATTAAAAAACATATAACAGAAGACAATAAGTTAATTTCAAATGTAAAAGATGTTGTTAGTGAGGTAAGTTCTGGTCATTTAGAAAAAAGAATTCAACTATCTTGTAGTACAGAGGCATTAAATGAGTTAAAAGATTTAATAAATAAAATGCTAGAAAATTTAGAAAGTTTTGTAGGAAAAGATATAAATATTTTAAGTGATGTCCTAGCTAGTTACGCAAAAAGAGATTTTACAAAAAAATTAGATTCAAATACTTGCGGTAAAATTGGAAATGAAATTTTAGTTATGAATAACATGATTACTCAAATGTTAATCGATAATCAAACTGATGGTATACAACTAGAAGAGAGTTCAACAAAACTATCACAAAATGTAAATACTTTAAACCAGAATGCAAATAACCAAGCTGCTTCTTTAGAAGAAATAGCTGCATCAATAACTGAAATATCAGATAATATAAACCAAACGAGTCAAAAAACACAAGAAATGTTTATAGTATCTTCAAATACAAAAAACTCTTCACAAGAAGGTAAAAACTTAGCAAACAAAACTGTTATATCAATGGATGAAATTAATGAAAAAGTACAAACAATTAATGAAGCTATTTCCGTAATTGACCAAATTGCATTTCAAACAAATATTTTATCATTAAATGCAGCAGTTGAAGCAGCAACAGCTGGAGAAGCTGGAAAAGGTTTTGCAGTTGTTGCACAAGAAGTAAGAAATCTTGCAGCAAGAAGTGCTGAAGCTGCACAAGAGATAAAAAATTTAGTTGAATCCGCAACAATGCAGACCAAAGAAGGTAAAGAAATCAGTTCTAAAATGATTTCTGGGTTTGAAGAATTAGAAGATAAAATAAATGAGACAAATAAACTTATAACTGATGTAACTAATGCAGCAAAAGAACAAACACAAGGTATGAACTTAATTAGTGATAATATTAATGGATTAGATAGATTTACTCAAGAAAATGCAGAAATTGCAAATAAAACAAACTCTATTTCAATGAATACAAATAAGATTGCTCAAGGTGTAGTTGAAAGTGTAAATAAAAATAACTTTGAAGGGAAGAGAAGTCTATAAGACTTTCTCTTCTATAAAATAACTAAAAAAACTAATACTGTACTCTTTTTGAAGTATCATATACCATTTCATAATAATTATTACTATTGAATTCAAACTCTTGAATTACATCAAGACCTAACTTTCTTTTATGAGCTTCATATGATCTTTCATTGATCTTATTTACAAATGTTACAAGAATTGGATATTTTTTTGACATAGATTCTAGTGCAAAATCAAAAAGTTTTTCAAGAAGTCCACTTCCTCTTACACTTTTATCAATACAAACAGGTCCATATTGGTATGAGTTATCTATACTTAAAGTCTGTCCTAAATAGTTTAACTTTGGTAAATCTTTTATCATATGAACAAACATTGGCCATTTAGACCAAAACTGCCAGGAAGCTGACATAACATATCCTAAAACAATATCATCTTCAACAGCTATGAATATCCCCCGCTCTTGCTCTATAATATCTTTTAATTCCTCATAAGAGAATCCAGTTGTAACAAATCCGTCTTTTTTATCTTCTTCTTTTATTGTTGCTAGTTGGTATTTTGCATGTAATTTTAATATATTGTCTATATCTTTTAATTGGGCTATTTTTAATTGCATATCTTTCTCCATAAAGTAATAAGAGAAGTATACATCTATATTCATTACATTAACTAGTTGCTAACCAAATTCCAATTACCATCATTAAAGTACCAGCTACTTTATTTACTAATCTAACATTTGAACTATTTTGTAATAATTTACGTAATGTTTTACCACCTGTTGCATAGATAACTAAACATGCAAACTCTAAGATTAAAATCATAAATATTAAAACTATTAGTTGTGAAGTCATTGGTAAACTATCATCTATAAAAGGAGGAAGAAGAGCTATAAAGAATGCCCAACCTTTTGGATTTGCAATTGCTGTTACAAAACCTTGAATGGCCAAACTTTTTTTAGAAACATTATAATCACACTTTTCTAAATTTAATGCCATTTTTCCACGTGATAACCACATTTGAATTCCAAGATACATTAAATAAGCTCCACCAGCATATTTTAAAACTAAAAATATTGTTGGGTATTGAAGCATTATAGTTGCAACTCCAATAACTGAAGATGTGGCAACTAATCCAACACCTATTAGCTCACCATACATCATATAAAATGTTTTCTTTAAGCCAATACTCATTCCCATACTAAGTGAAAGTGTCATACACATTCCAGGTGTAATTGAAACAACAAAAAAAGTAGGTATAAAAACA
The DNA here is from genome assembly GCF_018861145.1 of Poseidonibacter lekithochrous. Classification (GTDB taxonomy): domain Bacteria; phylum Campylobacterota; class Campylobacteria; order Campylobacterales; family Arcobacteraceae; genus Poseidonibacter; species Poseidonibacter lekithochrous_A. The sequence goes on along the minus strand of NZ_JAHKQT010000013.1, from coordinate 31,938 downwards.
GCAAGCAGTGCAAAATTTACAAAATCCAAAATAATCCTTTAAAAGAAAAGATTATATACAAAAGAGGATAAAAGTATTAATATATTAAAATCAAAGAACACTTTTGATAATCTAAAATATAATATTAAGTAAAAAAGGTAAGCTATGACAACAGAATTAAGCCTTGGAAAAAAAATAAAAAATTTAAGAATTCAAAAAGATATGAACGCAAAAGAATTAGCTCATATGGCAAAAATTTCTGTTGGAATGTTATCTCAACTTGAAAATGATTTAACCCAAGGTTCAGTTGAAACCTTACGAAAAATTGCTAAAGTTTTAGATACAACATTAGCAGAATTATTTAAAGAGGATGAAGAAAATCTAATTGTACATAATGAAGCAGAATATATAGTAAGAAAAATGAATAGAAAAAAAATATCTTTTCCAGACTCATCATATAATTGCGAATTATTAGTACCAGATTTACAAGGAGATATAGAATTTACTTTAGTAAGATTATCACCAAATCGGAATTGTGAAGAAGCTGTATCAAATACAAAAGGTGAACATTGTATATATGTACTAGATGGAGAAATAATAATTACTTTAAATAAAAATGAGCATATACTTCAAAAAAGAGATTCTATTAGATTTTCTCTTCAAATTCCACATAAAATTGAAAATAGGAGCCCTAAAAAGGCTTCTTATATTTCTGCAATAACTCCTATAACTATTTAATCAATCATCTCATAAGCTTCTTTAATATCACTAGATTTTTTTGAAGCTATTAAAAACATTGCAGCATTTAACTTTGCAAGTTTTTCAAAATCAGAACTTGGATTTTTTGTCATATTTAAAGAATCTTTTTTACTTATAATAGAAGTAGATTTTTTATACTTTATTCCGAAATATTCAGGATCTATTAAATGTTCGCTAATTTCACCATTGTTATTTAGCCAATATTTACACTTTGAGAAGATTTCAGGTGTACCTTCATTCCCTTTTACAATCACCAAATGGTCATAATTTTCACCAAATAATTCATTATATTTTACAACATATGGTTTATGAAAAGCTGCATTCACTGCGTATTTTGAGTTTCCTGGATTTAATAGTTTTTCTATTGTATTAAAAGCTGTTCTAAGACCTAAAATATTTCTGATTTTTGTAAGATTACTTAATTCTTTAAAATAATCTGCTCTATCGAAATAATGAATATTATCTTCAAATTCAATATTTTCATGTAATTGTTTTAAAGTTAAACCATTTTTTGCAGGTTGTAATTCATCACCACTTACAACTATATTTAAATCAAACTTTTTTAAATATTTTGCAACTAAAGGTAATATATATGGATTATCAGCTTTTCCATCAAAGGGATAACCTAATTCAATTGAATTTTCTATAGTTTTTCTTTTTATATATTTTTCACATACTTCAAATGAAGTTTTTAATTCAGCATTTGTTTCAAGTCTAACTCTCCAACCTAATAAAAATGCAGCAATTTGTTCTGAATGAACACTTTGATTAAGAATGCATTCCATTGCATCTTCCATTTCATTTTTTGTTAACTCTCTATTTGATTTGGGTCCAGTTCCAACTGCCCTAATATATTCATGAAAAGCCATTTTATTTCCTTAGATTATTTATCATTAAATATTATCTTAAATATTTTTCCTCTTACATGATATAAATCAAGTTAAATAATTTATTTAATTAAAAAAATATATTTAATTTTATTTTCTAATAAACTATTATAACAACCAAAATATGGGACTTCTTTTAAATAGGATAATTTTTATCTTAATTAAAACTTAAATTACTTGACGTTAATCAACAGTAACTCTTTCTAAAATTGATATAATTTCAAGGTAAAACATTAACTTGATTAAAGGAGAAAATATGTCGCTATCAAGAAGAGATTTTCTAAAAAGCTCAGCAGCAGCATCAGCAGCAGCAGCAGTTGGTATGACTGTACCAGCAGAATTAGCTGCAAAAGCAAATGCAGCAGAAGGTGGATGGAGATGGGATAAGGCAGCTTGTCGTTTCTGTGGAACTGGATGTGGAATTATGCTTGCTACAAAAGCTGGTAAAATTGTTGCCGTAAAAGGTGATCCTGCAGCCCCTGTAAATAGAGGTCTTAACTGTATTAAGGGTTATTTTAATGCTAAAATTATGTATGGAGCTGATAGATTAAAGCAACCATTATTAAGAGTAGATTCAAAAGGTAACTTTGATAAAAAAGGTAACTTCGCACCTGTTTCTTGGGAAAGAGCTTTTGATGAGATGGAATTAAATATCAAAAAAGCACTTAAGCATTCAGGTCCAGAAGGTGTTGGTGTATTTGCATCAGGACAATATACTGTTATGGAAGGATACGCTGCTCAGAAAATGATGAAAGGTGGATTCAGATCAAATGCTTTTGATCCAAATGCTAGACACTGTATGGCATCTGCAGTTGTTGGTTTCTACCAAACTTTTGGAATTGATGAACCATCTGGATGTTATGATGATATCGAATTAACTGATACTATCGTAACTTGGGGTTCTAACATGGCAGAAATGCATCCTATTTTATGGTCAAGAGTTACTGATAGAAAATTATCAGATCCTAAAAATGTAAAAATTATCAACCTTTCTACATATAGACATAGAACTTCTGATATAGCTGATACTGAAATTATTTTCAAACCTAATTCAGATTTAGCATTATGGAATTATATTGCTAGAGAAATTGTTTATAATCATCCAGAATCAATTGATTGGGATTTTGTTAAAGAACATATCGTATTCGCAGCATCACCTGTTAATATGGGTTATGGAATGAGAAGATCTGATGAAAAATCAATTAAAGATGGTAAATATACTGATCTTGAAATGGAAACAATTTCAAAAGAAATGAAAAAAGTAGTTTCTAAAGATGAAGCCCCTGCACTTGCACCTTATGGTTATAAAGAAGGTGATGTAATGGTTAATAAAAATTCTGGTTTAAAACACTGGGAAATTTCATTTGAAGAGTATAAAAAATTCTTAGAGCCATATACAGCTGAATATACAACTCAAGTTTCAAAAGGTAATCCTGATGAATCAGATGCTGATTTTATGAAAAAAATCAAAGAAATGGCAAGTTTATATATTGAAAAAAATAGAAAAGTAGTATCTTTCTGGACTATGGGTATGAACCAACATACAAGAGGAACTTGGGTTAATACATTAGCATACAATGTTCACTTCTTATTGAATAAACAAGCTAAACCAGGTTCTGGTGCATTCTCATTAACAGGTCAACCATCTGCTTGTGGAACTGCAAGAGAAGTTGGAACATTCTGTCATAGATTACCAGCTGATATGATGGTAGCAAATCCTAAGCATAGAAAAATTACTGAAAATGCATGGAAAATTCCAAATGGAACACTAAATCCTATTGGAAATCAACACATCATGAAAATCCATAGAGATATTGAAGATGGTGTTATTAAATTTGCATGGGTAAATGTATGTAATCCTTACCAAGATACTGCATCAGCATCTCACTGGATTAAAGCAGCAAGAGAAATGGATAACTTTATTGTAACTTCTGATGGATACCCTGGTATTTCAGCAAAAGTTTCTGACCTTATCCTACCATCTGCAATGATTTATGAAAAATGGGGAGCTTATGGAAATGCAGAAAGAAGAACTCAACATTGGAGACAACAAGTATTGCCAGTAGGTGATGCAATGTCTGATACATGGCAATGGGTTGAACTTTCAAAAAGATTTACGGTTAAAGATTTATGGGGTGCATCAACTCTAAGAAACGGTAAAAAATTAGCAGACGTTACAGCTGAAGCTAAAAAAATGGGATACGATGAAAATACAACTATGTATGAAATCTTATTCGCAAATAAAAAAGCTAAATCTTACAAAATTGATTTAGAAGATCCAATTCAAGCTGGATATGACAATACTGATGCAATTGGTGATTCAAGAAATATTATTGGTTCTGATGGAAAAGTATTTAAAGGATATGGATTCTTTATTCAAAAATACTTATTTGAAGAGTATGCAGAATTCGGAAGAGGACATGCACATGATTTAGCTGACTTCGATACTTATCACAAAGTAAGAGGACTTAAATGGCCAGTTGTTGATGGTAAAGAAACTCAATGGAGATTTAATACTAAATACGATCCATATGCTAAAAAATATGGAAAACCTGGAACAGATTTTGCATTCTATGGAACACTTGCTAAAGCATTAGCTCAAGGTGATTTAAAAGGTATTACAGATAAAAATAAAAAATCTTTAAAAAACAAAGCTAAGATTTTTGCTCGTCCTTATATGGATGCACCTGAAATGCCAGATGAAAGATACCCAGTATGGTTAAGTACAGGTAGAGTTTTAGAACACTGGCACTCAGGTACTATGACGATGAGAGTTCCTGAACTTTATAGAGCAGTTCCTGAAGCCTTATGTTATATGCATCCTGAAGATGCTAAGAAATATGGTGTTAAACAAGGTGCTTTAGCATGGGTTGAATCAAGACGTGGAAAAGTTAAAGCAAGAGTTGAAACAAGAGGAAGAAATAGACCTTCAAAAGGTTTAGTATTTGTACCATGGTTTGATGAAAAAGTATTTATCAACAAAGTATGTGCTGATTATACTTGTCCACAATCGTTCCAAACTGACTTTAAAAAATGTGCAGTTAAAATTTATAAAGCGTAATTAAAGAAAGAGTCAAAAATGAATACTGGTAAAAAAAGTCATATAAGTGATAGAAGAAGATTTTTCCTAACTATTGCAAGAGCTACAGGTCTTGCAATTTTAGGAGGTCTAACTTGGAGTGCGTATGTTAGTGAAGTAACAGCTACTAAACTAATACTAAGACCTCCAGGTGCTCTTGAAGAAGAAGACTTTTTGCGTACATGTATAAAATGTGGTATGTGCGTAGAAGCATGTCCTTTTGATACACTAAAACTTGCAAAACCAGGTGATAATAAACCTCTTGGAACTCCATTTTTTGAGCCAAGAGATATTCCTTGTTATATGTGTCCTGATATTCCTTGTGTTCCTGTATGTCCTACAGATGCACTTGATATTTTCTCAGTACAAAATGATAAGAAAGAGTTAGATATAAACAAAGCAGACATGGGTGTCGCAGTTATTGATGATAATAGTTGTATTGCTTTTTGGGGAATTCAATGTGATGCTTGTTATAGAGCTTGTCCTTTATTAGGAGAAGCAATTAGCATTGAATACACTAAGAATGAAAGAACAGGTAAACATGCATTTTTAAAACCAGTTGTACATGCAGACGTATGTACTGGCTGTGGAATGTGTGAAAAAGCTTGTGTAACTGATAAAGCAGCAATCTTCGTACTTCCACGAGAAATAGCAGAAGGTAAAGCCGGTGATTATTATATCAAGGGCTGGGACAAAAATGATGAAAAAAGACTTGAAAACGCAACAAATGAAAAAACAAGAACTGAAATTAGTAAAGATTCTGCATTAGATTCTTTAAATAGTTCAATGGAGGATTTATACTAATGAAAACATTATTAGATAAATATAGATTCTTAATAGCTAGAAGAATCTCACAGGTTTTAATTATGGTTCTATATGTAATAGCAAATGTATATGGAATAAATTTTCTTACAGGAAATTTATCTTCATCACTATTAGCAGGAATTATTCCTCTTAGTGATCCATATGCTGTATTACAAATGTTTGCAGCTGGTGCAGTGATATCAATTGATATTATAATAGGTGCTTTAATCATCACAATTTTTTATATGACTATTGGTGGTCGTGCTTTTTGTTCTTGGGTTTGTCCTGTAAATATAATTACAGATTTAGCAAACTATTTACGAAGAAAATTTGGTTTTAATCAAATTCAAAAAAAACAACCTGCTTCTAGAAATATAAGATATTGGGTAATTGCTATAAGTTTAGTTATCTCTTTTGCAATGGGAATTACAGCATTTGAGTTTATTTCACCTATCTCTATGGTTCATAGAGGGATTATATTTGGCCTAGGTTTTGGATGGGCAGCAATACTAGTAATATTTCTTTTTGATTTATTTGTTTTAAAAAATGGCTGGTGTGGTCATATCTGTCCTCTTGGTGGAGCGTATTCACTAATAGGTAAATTTAGTTTAATTAGAGTTCATCACAATGCACCTAATTGTACAGCGTGCATGAAATGTAAAGAAGTTTGTCCGGAAAGCCATGTTTTACATATGGTTACAAAAACTTCTATTCCTGTTTTAGATGGGGAATGTACAAATTGTGGAAGATGCATAGAAGTGTGTGATGATGATGCTCTTAATTTTTCAATTAAGAATTTAAAAAAAGGAAAAGATAATGAAGTTAGGTAAATTAGCTTTAACAATCGCAACTACAGCGACGATATTAGTTATTGGATGTACTGCGAATAAAACGGTTAGTGAAGAGTCTCTAGGACTAAGAACTACTAATATATATACTGAGAAAGATACAACTGCTGATAAAACTGCATATGGAACAGATGTAGCAGGTACTTCTAAAAAGATTGAAAGAGCATTCCAAGATGCTCCACCTATGATACCTCATGATACGGAAGGAATGTTACCAATTACAATTGATAACAATCAATGTACAATGTGTCATGAACCAGCTGTTGCTGAATCAATGGGTGCAACACCAATTCCAAAGTCACACTTTATGGACTTTAGACCAAAACATAATTATGATGGGAAAATGTTTACAAAATCTATTGATAATATGAAAAATGAAGTTTCTGTAAAACCAATTTCTCAATTAGCCGGTTCTAGATTTAATTGTAGTCAATGTCATGCGCCTCAAACAACTGGTAAATTAGCAGTTGAAAATAATTTTGAAGCAGCTTACACAAAAGAAAATGGTGCATTTAAATCTAGTTGGGATGAAGTAATCCTAGATGATTTAGATACATTAAAAAAGTAGAAAACAATGCAAAGAAGAGAGCTTTTTAGCTCTCTTGCTTCTTCTTTTAAAAAAGATGAAAAGCAAGAGATAATTTTAAGACCACCTTATTTTAATGATGAATCAATTTTTTTGACAAACTGTATAGAGTGTGATGGAATATGTAGTACAGTTTGTGAAGAAAATATTATTATAATACAAGATGATAAAACACCAAAACTTGATTTTTCGATAAATGGATGTACTTATTGTGATGAGTGTGCAAATGCCTGTCCTAATGAAGTTTTAACAATAGAGAATAAAAAGAATATTAATGTTAGAATCCAAATAAATACAAAAGAGTGTTTAGCGTGGAATGATACAATGTGTTTTTCATGTAAAGATCCATGTTTTGATGATGCAATTGATTTTTTTGGAATGTTTAAACCAATAGTAAACGATAACTGTACTTCATGTGGATTTTGTATAAAAGTTTGCCCTACTCAGGCAATAAAAGTTATCTAAAAAAGGAAAAAGATGAAACTATTTAAAGCTATTTTATTTATAACTTTACTTTTAAATATATTAAATGCAAAAGAAATAAATCCATCTTTTACATATAAAGCAAGTGGAAGTGTTACTGATATTGTATTAAAAAATGATAAAATTTATGTAGCAACAGCAGCTTCAAAAGTGGATATTTTTGATATTAAAACTCATGAACTGCTTGAATCTATTGCTATTCCAAGAATAAAAGATTTTATGGGTGATGAAATTGACTCTAAAATTTACAGTGTAGATATTTTAGAAAATATGATTTTAATACTTTCTCAAGGAAGTAAAGGTGGACGGGCAATTCATATATATAAAGATTCAAAACTTACTGAAATAATCTCTGCAAAAGAAAGAATGTTTATAGCACGTGCAAAATTTCTTGATAAAAAAAGAATACTCTTTTCTTTATTATCAAATGAATTATATTTATATGATTTAGAAAATAAAAAAAAGATTCTTCAAACTCAAATATCACAATCTAAGTTTTCATACTTTGCATTAAGTGAAGATAAAAAACGTATTGTAATTGCTGATGAAAGTGGTATATTACAAATGCTTGATACTAATAGTTTAAAAGTATTAGAAGTATTTAAAAAGCAAAATCTTGATAATGTATTTCAGGTTGATTTTAAAAATGATATTATTTTAACTGCAGGACAAGATAGACGTGCTGCTGTTTTTTCAATAAGTAAAAAAAGTGCTTATCATAAAGATGCAAGTTTTTTAATTTATAGTGCAGGATTAAGCCCAAGTGGTGAACTTGCTGGAATTGCTAGTAATGAAGATAATGAAGTAAGTATTTTTAATACAAAAACAAGAGAAGAATTATCATTATTAAAAGGAAATAGAACTACATTAACAAATATAATATTTATTAATGAAAAAGAAGTCTTAGTTTCTAGTGATGATGAGAGAATAAACTATTATAAAATTAATTAAAAATTTAATTAAAACTAAAGGATTATAAATGAACGTTTCAAGTATCGTAGTATCAACATTACCAAAGTATTTAGATGAAGTAGTAGAATCATTAAAAAATTGTGATGTTTGTGATTATCATATGCATGATGAAATAGGTCGAATTATTATAACCATCGAAGGTGCTGGAGTTGAAGAAGAATTAAAAAAACTAAAAGTTATCGAAGGTATTCCTCATGTAGCTGCGGCTGAAATGCAAATGGCTTACAGTGAAGATGAGTTAAGTGCTCATATGGAAGTTTTAGATAATGCAGACCTTGTTCCAAAGGCTTTAAATGACCATGATATGGATCCTAAGGATATTGTTTATAATGGAGATTTAAAGAAAAAAGATTTAGAAGGTTTTGCAAGAACATTTGATAATACAGGAAAGTAATTATGGAATATAACTCAAGTAATTTTTTATTAGAAACAATAGTACCAAAAGAGGAACTAATTGTTTCAAGAACAGATCTAAAAGGGAATATTACTTATGTAAATGACACTTTTGCCCATATTTCTGGTTATGCACCAAACGAGCTTATTGGAAAACCACATAATATTGTAAGACATCCGGATATGCCAAGAGCTGTATTTAGTGACTTATGGAAAGAATTGGAGACAAAAGGCAAATGGTCGGGTTATGTAAAGAATTTACGTAAAGATCAAGGTTATTATTGGGTTTATGCTGAGATTTCAGAAGTACATAAAGATGGGAAATTAGTAGAATATAAATCTATTAGAAGCCCAATGAGCTTTGAAAAGAAAGTTGAATACCAAGTTAAATATGATCAATTAAAACTAACATCAGGTGAATTAGTTCGTCATGTAAACTATACAGAATATAAAAAACAGTAAAGATTCAAGCTTTAATTTACATAACAACAAAAAATACACAAATATATAGTAAAGTTATAATTATGAAAAAAATATATATAAGTATAACTTTACTAGTACTCACATTAACAAACTTAAATGCTTACTCTTCACAAATAAAAACTGCACATGCAATTGGTATCTTTCATCAAAATGGAAATGGTGAAAATATACAGCACTTACGAAAAACAAAAGATGATTATAATGGTACATGTTTCTCAAAAATAGTAGTATTTGGAAGACTAAATAATATCATGCCAGACGTAAAAATAGGTAATTCAAAAGGTAACTTTATAAAATCAATACCTATTTATAATAAGCAAAAAATAAAGATTGCACAAGAAATGACTTTTAAGCATTATAAAGTGACAAAAGGTTATATGGAAGTAAGGGTTAATAATAAATTATATGATTCTAAAGTCTTCATAAAATAGAAGTATTATTGATTTATATCATTAATATAACTTTTCATTCCTAGTATACTTACACCATAATAAGAAGCTTTACCTCTTCCCCTCCTTTTAAAATAAAAAGTCAATATAAGATTTTTCATGGTAAAGTTTCTATTATATTTTTATGAAAATATCAGAAAAAATATTTTAATTTACAAATTTTGAAAAAAAAACATAACGTAGCATTAAAATAGCATTTTTTATGATATACTTTCAGCAATAGAAGTTTTATCTATTATCTCTCCTTAGTAAAAGAATTACGTAGCTGTAAAATTTTTTTCAGGATAAGACTTCTTTTAATTACTCATTATTGTAAAAAATCAAAGTTTTTATAATGTCAAAATGATTTTTATTTTTGAATATATTTGAATATTTTTTATATAAATAAAATCAGAGTGTGCGAACAAAAAAAAGGATAAGTTAAATAACTTATCCTTTTTTTTTAGCTAAAATCTTTTAATTACTTGATTTCACTAAATCTAATAAAAAATTATAAGATAGGTTAATTGATGCAAACTTATCATTATCTGTACCATCATAAACATCAGGGTGATATTTCTTAGCCATTAATCTATATTGTTTTTTTATCTCATTTCTAGTTAATTGCTTCTCATCTATATTTGCTTCAAATAAATTTTCTACATGTTTTTTAACTATATCTTTTGATGAATAATTACCTTCACCAAATTGCTTTTTAAACTCTTCTTGTTCTTTTTGTTTATTAATTTGATTTATAATAAAAACATAAAGTCCATAGTTTATAAAGAATATCGCAATAAACGATAAGGAGAATAAAAATGATACAAATACCCAATTCACAATAAATAGAACTAATGATACTTTTTTAATTAAAGTTATTATTCTTGATTGTAATGGTTTTATTTTTAGCATTTCAGGATTAAAATATCTAATAATAACAACAAACTGAAGAAATAACAGAACATAAAGTAAAGGGTTAAGAGAATATTCTTTTATATGAATATTTAATAAGGATATATATAGAAAAGAAAAAGAAGTAACAATAAAAATAGAATGGAATTTATTAGCAAGAGCATCCATGATTTTATGTGCAACTCTATTTTTTCTAACAAATATTTTTTTGATTAGTAACAGTATTACAGCTAGAAATATTTTCAGTATTTTTTTTATCATATTCTCAATCTTTTATTTTAGAAATTAGCTCAAAAGAGCTAATTTACTTACATATATTTTTTAAGTACTTCTGGAATTCTTACGCTTCCATCTTCATTTTGATAGTTTTCCATAATTGCAACAAGAGTTCTTCCAACTGCAAGTGATGAACCATTTAATGTATGAGTTAATACATTTTTCTTCCCATCTTTATATCTAATTTTTGCACGTCTAGATTGGAACTCTTTTGTATTTGAAATTGAAGAGATTTCTCTATATTTATTTTGACCAGGTAACCAAACTTCTAAGTCAATTGTTGTTGACGCAGAAAAACCTAAATCCCCAGTACATAATTGCATTTTTTGGTGAGCTAATCCTAATGAAGTTAATAAATCACTTGCACAATTTACCATTTTTTCGAATACTTCTTCACTTTGTTCAGGTTTAGTAATAGCAACCATTTCAACTTTATCAAATTGATGTTGTCTAATAAGTCCTCTAGTATCTCTTCCTGCACTTCCAGCTTCTTTTCTAAAACATGGAGTATACGAAGTAAGTAACATAGGAAGTTCTTCAGCAGGTATAATTTCATCATTTACAAGATTTGTTAATGAAACCTCAGCAGTAGGAATAAGATATAAATCTTCACCTTCTATTTTAAATAAATCATCTTCAAACTTTGGTAATTGACCTGTTCCTTGAAGTGTATTAGAGTTTGCCATAAAAGGAACATACCACTCTTCAAAACCTCTTTCTCTGTTGAAGTCAAGCATATAGTTAATAAGAGCTCTTTCCATTCTAGCACCTTCGCCTCTAAGAGCTGCAAATCTAGACTTAGCTATTTTTACACCTCGTTCAAAATCAATCCAACCATTTGTTAAATCCCAATGCTCTTTAGGAGTAAAAGAAAATTCTGGTTTTTCTCCAATAGTGTCTAAAATAACATTTTCATTCTCATCTGCACCATTAGGAACACAATCATCAGGAAGATTTGGAACACCAAGTGCTATTGAAGTAAGCTCTTCTTCTATAACTCTAACCTCATCTTCTAAAGTTTGTTTATTCGCTTTAAGAGCATTAATATTAGCTTGAAGAGGTGCTATATCTAAACCTTCTTTTTTATATCTTCCAAACTCTTTTGATAATTTATTCTGTTCAGCTGTAACATTTTCCATGTCTTGTCTTTTAAGCTTTGCATTTTCTGAGATAGATTTTAAGTTGTCTAAAATTTCTTGAGCCACACCTTTTCTTTTTAAAGCGCTAGCCATAGTATCAAAGTCTTTTTGTAGTAGTTTTATATCAATCATCTTTTCTCTTTGTATTTATATTTTTTGCATTATATCTAAAAATTGCTACAAAGAGATTAGATAGATGAGAAGATTATCCGTTCATTACCATTTTAATTAGTACTTCACCCTCAACATATTCTGTTTTAAATCTATGTTTCTCACAAAATTCTTCATTCATAACTGTACACATTTCATTTGCTTTTTCTAATGCAGCATCAATTGTTTCACATTCAGTAACTTGTTCAAAGTCTGAATTTCTAAAACAACCACATGCTCTTTCAACTCTTACTGTTGCCATAATATCTCCTTTAAATTTTCGCGAATTGTATCATAAACATATTTTAATTAACTTTTACTACTCTCTTATATGTTTTTTTATAAAGTTTTGTATAAGATATAAATAAAAAAGATTCCAAATGAAAAATAAAGTTTTACTTGTCTCACTTTTAATTTTAGCATTTATAATTGCTTCGTTTTATACAACAATCCAATTTATACAACCCGTACCTAAAAAAGAGTTCACAATAGCAACTGGCTCTAAAAATGGCCAATACTATAAAACAGCACTAATTTATAAAGAAATACTTGAAAAACAAAAAGTTAAAGTAAATATACTTACATCAAAAGGTTCAATTGATAATCTTCAATTAATAAAAGAGAAAAAAGCTGATGTAGCATTTATTCAAAATGGAATAGATTATGACCAAAAAGAAACACAAGTAAGTACTCTAGCTTCTACTTACTATGAACCTTTATGGATATTTTATAGAAATGAAAAATATACAATGGATTATATTGTTGAATTAACTTCAAAAAAAATATCAGTAGGACAAGAAGGAAGTGGTACAAATGACCTTGCATCAAAAATATTAAGTGATAATAAGATTGATAATACAAATTCAAGTATTTTAAACTATTCTACAGAAGAAAGTAAGGAAAAACTTTTAAAAGGAGAACTTGATGCTATTTTCTTAGTTAGCTCTCCTGACTCTGCTGTGATAAAAGAGTTATTAGAAAATCCTGATATAAATCTTTTTAGTTTAAAAAGAGCAAAAGCTTATAGCAGAAAATATAATTTCTTAGAACCAATTAAACTTTATGAAGGAACAATAAACTTATATAAAAATGTGCCTTCTGAGAATATTAACCTTTTAGCTACAACAGCTTTACTTGTTGCTAGAGATGATTTTTCAGAAGAGTTAACTAGATTAGTTTTAAAAAGTATTAAAGATATACATAATAAAAAAAATCTTTTTGAAGCAGAAAATCAATTTCCTAATCTGCATAATATAACAATTAAGACAAATGAAGAAGCTCAAAGATATTTTGACTATGGAGATACATGGTTAGAGAAAATCTTTCCTTATTGGATTGCTTCAAATCTTGATAGATTAAAGATTTTAATAATACCTTTAATCACACTCTTAATACCTTTAATTAAAGGTACTTTACCTCTTTACAAGTGGAGTGTTCGTTCAAAAATATATAGATGGTATGATGAACTTCAAGCACTTGATTTAGCTTTAGAAGGTCTAAAAATAGAAGAATTAAAAAGTAAACTTCTTGAAGTTGAAGAATTAAAAAAAGAGATTAAAGAAGAGACAAAAGTCCCACTTTCTTACATGGGTGAATATTATGATTTAATTATGCATTTAGAACTTATAATCTCAAAGTTACATAGTAAAATAAACAATAATTAATTTTAGCTACTTTTGCTATAATTACAAAAAAATTACAAGGAAATAAATTTTGAGAATTTTATCAGGTATTCAACCATCAGGAACTATTCATATTGGAAACTATTTTGGAATGGTTAAGAAGATGATTGAATCTCAAAATGATGGAGAGCTATTTGCATTTATCGCCTCTTATCATGCACTAACAACAGTAAAAGATAAAGCTTTATTAGAGCAAAATACTTTTGAAGCAGCAGTTAACTTTTTAGCACTAGGAATGGATCCAGAAAAATCAACATTTTGGGTACAACATCATGTAAAAGAAGTATTAGAGCTTTACTGGATTTTATCAAACCATACATCTATGGGATTACTTGAACGAGCTCACTCATATAAAGATAAAACATCAAGAGGAATTGGTGCAAATCACGGATTATTTTCTTATCCTGTATTAATGGCTGCAGATATTTTAATATTTGATTCTAATATCGTACCAGTTGGGAAAGATCAAATTCAACATGTTGAAATGGCAAGAGATATAGCAACTTCAATAAATCATTCTTATAAACAAGACCTATTTATATTGCCTCAAGCAAAAGTAGATGAAACAGTTGCTACAGTTCCAGGAACTGATGGAGCTAAAATGTCTAAGTCTTATGGAAATACAATTGATATGTTTAACACTAAAAAGAAAATCAAAAAACAAGTAATGGGAATTGTTACAGATTCAAAAGAACTTGATGATGTTAAACAATGGCAAGATAACAATATCTATAAAATATCTGAATTATTTATGAATGAAGATGAATTAAAAGATTTACAAAAAAGATTTGAAACACCAGGTGAAGGTTATGGACATTTTAAATTAACTTTATTTGATAAAATAAATGAGCACTTTGCACCATATGAAGAAAGAAGAGCACATCTTTTAGAAAATCCTAAAGAAGTACATGAGATATTAGCTTATGGAGCTTCTAAAGCTTCTAAAATTGCTAGTGAAAAAATGAGAATTATTAGAGATGCCGTAGGTTTAATATAATATTTGTTAAGAGTTTAAATACTCTTTCATCATAATTCCTAAAGTTACTCTATCTTTTATTTGTAACTTTTGGAATATAGTTGATATATGAGCCTTTATAGTTCTCTCTGTAATATCAAGCTCTTGAGCTATTTCTTTATTTGTAAATCCTTTTGAAACAAACTTTGAAACATCTAATTCTCTTTGACTTAAACCATCAATTTTATCATCATATTTCACTAATTTTGACAAAGTTGAATTTTCAATAATAAACTTCATTAAATCCGGATTTACCCAAACTTTGTCACTTTTGATAACTTTAATTGCTTCTTTTAAATTCATAGGTGTCATATAGTTATTACCATAACCTTTTACTCCCTGTTTTAAAAGTTTAAAACCATTGATATTATCTAATTTCGAACTTAAGCATAAAACTCTTCCTTTTAAAGCAAAAGACAAAAACTCATTTAAATTGTCATAATCAAAAAGAATAATATCCTCTTCTAAAAAATTGAAGTTTTCTATCTCTTTTTCAAAATAAATATTTGAAATTTTCGTATTATTTTCAATTGCTTTATTCCATTGATCATGCAATAGTCTATTTGGGGAAACGAAAACTATTCTCATTTTAATTCTCTGTAAATGCATATTGTTTTGTTTTTATAACTGGTTTTAAAAGATAAGTTAGAACTGTCTTCTTACCTGTTAAAATATCAGCACTTCCTCTCATTCCAGGCATAATCATTAAAGGTTTTGCATCAGTACCTAAATAATCTTTATTAGCTCGTATATATACTAAATAATATGTATTGTTTTCTTGGTCTGTTGTTGAATCAGGAGATATTTTTTCTATTGTTCCATCTAATGATCCATAAATTGTAAAATCATAAGCAGTAAATTTTAATGTAACATTTTGTTCATTATGTAAAAAAGCAATATCTTCAGGTTTAATTTTTGCTTCAATTAAAAGCTTTTTATTTTTAGGAACAATTTCTATTAAATCCATTCCCGGTTGAACACTTCCACCTATTGTATTTATATGCATTTTTTTTATATAGCCTGTAACAGGAGAAACTACTGATGTTCTATCAACTTGATCCGCTAAACCTTGGTTTTGTTTTGAGAACTGATTAATTTTTCCTATAATTTCATTATATTCTTTGTGTGCATTATTTTTAAACTCACTTTTTGCCTCTTTAAATCTATTTTTTGCTTCATCTACAGAGGAAAGTACTCTTTTTAATGATAATTTCGAAGATTCTAATTCATCTTTTATTGAATTAGCTTCTCTTAATAGTTTTAAATATTCAACCTTAGAAACAATTCCTCTTTTTACTAAGGGATCCATAACTTTTTGTTCTTGTCTAATAAGTTTAAAATTTTGATCTAAATGTTTTATTCTGGATCTTATTTCATTTCTTTCTTTTTCTTTTTGTGAAATTTGATCCTTTAAAATTCTAAGTTTTGAATCAAGTTGAGAAATATCACTTTCATACAAATCAAACTCTTTTTGATAAATATCATTTTTCTCATCAAATATAAAATCCTCATCATTTGCTTCTGCATATAATCTATTTTTCTGTGCTTTTAATACATCAATTTCAAGTATATTTTTTTCATAAGTTGAAGAGGACTGTTTATTTTTAAGTTGTAATAAAATATCACCTTTATTAACTAAATCACCCTCTTCAACTAAAATCTTAGTGATAATACCACCTTCATAATTTTGAACAATTTGATTCTGACCATAAGGAATAACTTTACTCTCTCCTCTAACTAATTGATCAATATTTGCAAAATATGCCCAAATAAAAAAACATATTAGTAATAAAAAGATTAAGTATAAAAGAACTTTAGTACTACTTGGTACTTTTTCAACTAATGCTTGTGATACAGAATTTATATATTCATAGTCATTTGTTTTTTCTTGATCTTTCATTATTTAACCTTATTTGATAATGCATTTAATACATAAGATTTTTCGCCATCTAAAACTATTTTTCCATTATCTACAACAATTAATCTATCAACTAACTCTAGCATTGAACTTTTATGTGTAGTTAAAATCACTGTTTTATCTTTAATCTCATTTTTTAAAGCATTAATTAAATTCTTCTCAGTTGAGATATCCATACTATCAGTTGGTTCATCTAATAATAAAGTAGAATAATTACCAACTAATGCTCTAGCTAAAGATATAGCCTTTTTCTGTCCACCAGATAGAGTATCTCCTCTCTCACCCACACGTAAATCAAAACCTTCAGGATGAGCATTTACAAAATCTAATAATTGTGCAGTTTTTGTAGCATTGATTAGTGTTTCATCACTTTCATAAGGATATTTATACAAAATATTTTCTTTTAGTGTTCCATTAAATAGTAAAGTATCTTGCGATACATAAGCTATATTTTTCCTAACATCTGATGGTTCTATCTGCTTTATTTCAATACCATCAACTATTATTTCACCTTCATTTGCATCATAAAGCTTCATTAATAGTTTCATAATTGTAGATTTTCCTGAGCCTATTTTTCCTACAATTCCTATTTTTTCTCCATGTTTAACAGTGAAGTTTAAAGAATCTAGAACTTTCTTATTTTCATTATAAAAAAATGAAACATCTTTAAATTCAAAAGAACCTGAAATATACTCTTTATGAATTGCTGCTTTATTTTTAGATCTCTCTTCAGGAAGATTCATAATATTATCTAACATATTGTATGAAGTTTTAGCTTGTTCATAATTACTAATAAGTGAAGCAAACTGACCCATAGGTCCAATAGCTCTTGAACCTAAAATTACAGCTGCTATTAAACCACCCAATGTTAATTCGTTTTCAGAAATTGCATAAACACCATAGATTACTATAAAAATAGTTGTAAGTTGTACAAAAAAAGCATTTACATTTGTAATTGAAGTAGTTATCATTTTTGTAAATAATGACTTTGTTGAAATATCAGCAGTACTCTCTTCCCATTTCCATCTAAGATGCCCCGAAGCACCTAAGCTTTTGATTGTTTCAAGTCCACTTAAACTTTCAATTAAAATACCATTTTTATAAGATACTGCTTCATTTGAAGCTTCTATACTTTTATGCAAAGGATTTCGAATAAGTAAAGAATAAATTAAAATCAGTGCAATAAAAATCATAGGAACAATTACGATTGAACCTGATATATAAAAAACTGCAACTAAAAATAAAATAGAAAATGGTAAGTCAACTAATACAGCCATTGTCGAACTTGAAAAAAAGTTTTTTATAAGTTCAAAATCTTTAATATTATTCGCAAAAGATCCAATTGACTTAGGTTTATGTTCTAATTTAATGTTTAGTATTTTATCAAACAATTTTGAAGATACTATAATATCAACTTTTTTAGAACTAATATCTATGTAATAAGCTCTTATGAACTTTGTGACTAAATCAAATACATATATAACACAGATACCTATAGCCATAGCCCATAAAGTCTCTAATGCAAAGTTTGGAACAACTCTATCATATACATTCATTACAAAAAATGGAGTTGTAAGTACAAAAATATTGATTAGAATTGATGCTATTATTACATCTTTATATATTGAAAAATTCTTTTTAATTGTACCCCAAAACCAATGGCTATCATTTTTATCTAATAATGACGGTTTTACTTCACTTTCAAAATGATCTTTTTTTAATAAAAACATTTCTCCTGAATATAAATCTTTTAATTTAGATAAAGAGATTTCTTCTTTAACTTCTGCAAATTCATTAATATGAATAACTGCAGTTTGTTTTTCTTTATCAATTTTTTCTAAAATACAAGAAGTACTATCTTTTAAAATAATAATTGCAGGTAAAACTAATGCTGAAATATTTTTGAATTCTTTTTTTATATATTTAGATTTAAATCCAGCTTTTCTTGCAAGCGAAATAAAAAGAGGCTTACCATTGTATACACTTAACATATCAGGAATTTGTTGTTCTGCTTTTAATGGAAATCCTTCAATAAGGGTATTTGCACTTATTGATTTATGATAATATTTTAGAAAATAAATTAAATTATCAAATAAGGATAAAGATAGTTTTTTATGCTCAAGATTTTTAAACATTAAAGAACCTCTAACTGATCAATATATCTACCTTGTAAATATTTAATTCCAATATTTCTTAAAAATTCAAACTCTTCTTTAGTTTCTACATGCTTAACAATAAGATAAGCACCAATAGTAGAAGTAATATTTAATAAAATACCATCCGTGATACTATTTTTATCTACTAAATATGATTTAGAAATTTTTAAATACTCTGGCTTAAGAGTTTTTAAATAATCTAAATTATCATTATCAAAATTAAAACTTTCAATTGCAAACTTATGATTAGTTTTAGATATCTCTTTTGTGAAATATTTATACTCTTTTAAATATTCTATAATATCAGCATTTGGACATTCAAAATAAAAAGTCGTACTCGAATTAGAAAACTTAATTTTTAATTCATTTATTAACCAATTAACACTTGTTTTGTTTGAAATAAAATCAGATGTTAAATTTATAACAGCTTTATTTTTTTCTTTACTTTCTTCTTTCTCTTTAAATATTTTTCCAATAATTTGTTTCTCTAATTGGATCATCCAATCCATTGAATGAACAATAGATAAAAAATCACCTGGGAAATATACTGTTCCTGATTTATCTTTTAATCTAGTATAATATTCTTTCATAAATATTTTGCTAGATGAGATATCTAAAACGTCTTGTGTATTAAAAATCAAACCATTATTCTCGAATGCCCATTGTAAAAGTTCAATCCATTCTTGTTTTCTAAACTTAACAGGTTTTTCTAAATAGTTAATTTTTAAAGTTTTATTCTGCATAGCAGCAGTTAAAGATTGATCAGTTTTAATTAAAATATCTTTTAATTCAGTATTTTGAACATAATTTGAAATACCAAAGGCAATTTTTACATCAAACAACTCATTTAACTTTGAGGCTTCTATATAATTTTCTATATTTGAATATATATCTTTCCATTTTTTATTAACATCTTCATATAAGGTATGAGGTAAAAGTACTGCAAAACTACCATCAGTTAAGACAGAAAACACTATATCTCTATTATAAGAAAAATTGTTCCTGATTTCATCAATAATAAAAGTTTTTAAAGCAAAATAATTCTTGAAACCCACTTTTTTCTTAAATGAAAGTTCATCTTTTATTTCAATAAAAGTTAATAGTCCATGAGAATTTTTTAAATAAGAGTTTAATTTTAATATTAAATAATTCTTATTTCTTAAATTAGTATCCTCATCTTTATACAATACATTATTGTATTTATTTAATGTTTCCACTTCTTTATTAAATATCATTTCCATTTTTGATATTGTTTTATTCATTGCTTGTACAACATTTTTAAATTCTATTGTATTAGGCAAAGATTTTTCTATAATAAATTCATTATTGTCAATTGCTTTTGCTTGAATACTTAATCTTTTTAAAGGTTTTAATAATCTATCTATAAAAAAGTAAAATAATACAAGCAAGATAAGTGTTGAAACTAAGAATATATTTGAAATAGATTTAAAAGTATTCCACATTTGGTTATTTGCATAACCTCTATGTATTTTAACTTCTATTGTCCCTGCATTTAGCCAGCCTTTCATAATATTAGCCGTAGCAGCAGGAGCATTAATTTGAAATATACTAGAAAACCATGTAGGTGCTTTTTCAATTTCTCTAGGACTAGAAAGTTTAAGTTTTATATTATCATCAGTATCAATAATAGATATATATTCATAAAACCCATTATCAACTGTCGCTCTTAGCATACCTTCCATAGTAGCTGTATCTTCAAAGTCTACAGCTTTACTAATAGATAATCCTAAAAATGAAGCACTATTTTTTGCATTAGAATTCAACTGGTTTTCTATTAAATCTTTATTATAACTTAGTATAAACCAGAGTAAAATTGTAAGCATAAATACTAAAAATATAGTAATTAAGATAGTTAATTGTTTAAATAAACTCATATTTTTTCCTCTCTAATATTCTGTAAAAGTCTTCTAAATTTTAAACTCTGGGAAGCTTTAAATTTACTATTACTTTTTTTATCTAATCCTGCACTTTTTGCACTAAAACTATAAATAGGAATAATATCTTGTCTTTTCGATGCAGGTAAGGCTTTGTAATTTATAGCATCTAAAATAATTGGTATGGATTTTTTTGTTTTATAATATGTTAAAACCATATATGAAACTTTCTTCTTCTTTGATTTTACATATGTAAATGATAGTTTATTACTACTAATATTTAAATCGTTTACTAACGTGAAATATTTAGCAAAAACAAAATCTTCACTATCACCTTTGTCTTTTGCTAAAAATTCGTAAGGAGTTGCCCAATAATCTTTTTTATTCCATACTTTAGAATCAGATGCATATTTTACTTTATTAAAAAAATTATTTACCATATTTATTTTTTCTATATCACTTTTATTTTTTACACTATTTATTTTTTTCTTTAATAAAATAAATCTGTTTTCAGTATATTTACCATATTTTAGATTTATTTTTTTTAATAAATTGTTAGTATACAACTCTTTTGAAGAAAGAGCTGTAAATAAAAAGATAAAAAATAAGTATTTTTTCATTTAAACTCTTTTAATTTTCAACACCCCATAAATTTTGAATCTCTGTAGTATCTAATTGTTCTGTATTATTTTTTATTACTGTATCAAATTTAATTTCTTCTACTTGAACACAATTAATTCCTTGACATCCATAAATATTAACCGTATTAGGTAATACTGAATTATCACATTGATCTTCACAATCTATAATATTATCCTGATCTTGATCCATATAAACAAGATTTGTATCTTTTTTATATTTTTCTTCAAATTTATGTCCAAACGACTGATATAATTCACCCATTGCATCCAATATTCTATATTTTGCAAATAATAAATCATATTGAGTATGTATAACTTTTATTTTAATATTATTAACTTCATCTTGAACATCTAGTAAATCAATTAAAGTTCTTCTTCCAAGTTGAAATTCTTCATCATAAGCAGCTTTAGTTTTTGCTGTTAAATCTCTATATTGAACTTGGTATTTATATTGTTCTGAAATCATTTGATGTGCACTCCAAGATAGACCTAAAGCTTCAAGAACATCTCTTTTTAACTTATTCTTATGTGCATATTCATAATTTAATAAACTAATATATTGTTGTTTTTTTGCTTTATCTGCTCCACCACTATATAAATTATAGTTTAAAACTAACATTGCACTTAAATCATCTTCTCTACCAACAGAAGAACCTGTTAAGTTATTATATCTTGATCTCTCAACTTCTAAATTTAAACTTGGATAATCATTTTTTTCAGCATACTGTAGCGCTTCTTGTGTAGCTTTTATGTCATAGTTTGCTACCATAATAGAAGGATTTTTATGAATTGCTACATCTCCTGCATGTTCTAATGTTTTAGGTAAAGTTCCATTAAAAGTAGGCATTACTAAAAGATTTTCATCAATATTTCGTCCTAATGATTTATGAAAGTTAAATTTTGCATCAAATAAATTATTTGTTTCTGATACATAGTTTGATTTAGATAAAGCTAATCGTCCCTTTACTCTTTCAACTTCACTTAATGTACTAAATCCTTTGTCATATCTATTCTGAATTTTTAAAAGTGTTTCTTCATGTATTTTTACATTATCTTTTGCAATTTTTAATACTTCTTTATATCTTACTACTTTAAGATATGCTTCAATAGCTCTATACATTTTATCTTGTGCAACTTCTATATATTTATTAAATGCAGCTTTTGCTCTTGCTTCATCTCTATTAACAGCAGCTTCTGTTCCAAAACCATCAAATAAATTTTGAACAAGTCTTAAAGTAACTTCAGAAGCATCATATTTATCTTTAGCACTGCCTTCTTTTTCAGTTTCTTTTTTTCCAGTTTCAGCATATAAATCAATCGTTGGATAATAACCAGCTTCTGCAATTTTAACTTCTTCCATTACAGAATTATATTGAAATAATCTTTCTTGAATTTCCGGATCAGTATAAATTAATTCTCTTAGCATATCTTCTAATGTATATTTTCTTTTTAAAAGAATTGGTTTTACTTTTTTAGATACAAGGGCTTTTTTTACTGGAGAAGTAGGAATTGTTTCCACTATTTTTGTTTCATCTTTAATTACAGACGTTTGAGTATTATCTAATGAATCTGAATAGTTACTTATAAATGCAGTAGGGAAATCTGATTTTAATTCTTCTAAAACTTCTTTTGCATTTTCAATATCTTCAAATGGTTCAACTGCAATAATATAGTATTTTCCAATTTTTCTTGTATTAACATTAATTGAATATTTAGCTTTTTTATCTTCTATTTTAGAGTTAATTTTTCCAAGTAATTTATCGTACATTAATTGTGCTTTTGATTCATTTGTATAACTTGCCACAATAACTTTTTTATATTTATCAGCCATTACTATTTGACTTAAAAATACAAGACTTAGCAAAATTTTCAATGAAAGATGATATTTTTTCATTTATTTCCTTTTTTGATATTATTAATAATATCAAAAAGTACTTGAATATATATATAAGAAAGTATTATATTTTATGACTTAGAAAAAATAACATACAATAAGTATGCTATTTTCCTAATATGATTTTGCTATATTTTGTGTCTGAATCTAGAACTACTACTTACTTTTGAACTACTTTTGCTTCTTCTTTAATACAACCTTCACCTTTACAAGGATTTGTTTCTAAACAATTATCTTTACTATCAATTATTCCATCACCATCAACATCTTGGTCAATAATAATTCCTCTTTCTTTTTTACTATCATATTCACTTTTAAGTACATTTGGACCTGTAATTGAAGCAATCATTCCTGCATTTAAACTAAGTGTTGCACCTAATAATATTGTTAAAACTAATAGTTTTCTTAAACTCATTTAATATTCCTTATATTATATTTGTTGTTATATCTGTGTCTATTTTTAATGTAACAGTTGTTCCACTACTATCTTTTGTATACTCTCCTGATCCTGGACTTGATTCTGTCCAACCTGCTTTATCTGAATCTGTTAAATTAACACTATCTCCAGAATCTCCTGATATTTGTAAAATATTATTCGAATCAGTCATATCAATAATATCTTGTAAACTTAATTCTGTAATTGCATGATTTCCATTTTCTGATAAATCAATTTTTTCTATATTATTAATAATATTATTACTATTATCACTTCCTAAAGTACTAAAATCAAGATCTAATCCACTATCAAAAGCCAAAGTATCAGTTCCTACTCCTGAATCAATTATATCAAGACCATCATATTTTATAGTATCATTTCCTGCTCCTGCGTTAATAATATCAGCCCCAGATCCTGCATCAATAATATCATCGTCATCTCCTGTAGTAATATTATCATCGCCTGTACCACCTGTAACACTATTTGCTCCTCCTCCTGCATTTACAGTTACACCTGCATCTGAAGTTGTGATTTTATTATCTTCATCACCTGTAGTAATATTTGTAGAAGTTGCTAAATTTAAATTAAATGTATCAGATGTATTAATCAGTTCATCAGTAACAGAACCTAATTTGTCAACAGTAGTAACAATTACATCAATATCGCCATTATATTCTTTATATAGTAGTTGTATATCATTTAATTTATCAAATGCTATACCAGTTAATGTCCATGTTTTCGTTCCAGAATCGAAACTTGAACTTATTGTACTAGCATCACTACTTTCATCTTTATATTTAAATAACATACTATCATCTAATGAGTCTCCCCCATTAGCAGCAGTAAAACTAATATTAAAAGTTTCACTACCATCCGTATCTGTAACATTTGCATTTAAATTAACATTTGTCCATACATATTCATCTTCAAATGTTTTTGTTGCATTAATATTAATAGCATCTGCTATAGGATTAAAGACAATACTAAAAGAATCAGAAACTTGTGCAGTTTCATTTCCAGGTTCACCACTTGTAACACTTAATGTTACTCCACTGATTTCACCACTAAAGTCTTCTACTCCTATTTTTTTTACTCCTATTTTTTGAAGTTCTTCAACTGATGAAACATCAAAATTGTATTCATAAATATATTCACCATTTTCTTGACCTATTATAGTTCCAGTTACAGGTTCACCATCATAAGAGACTTCATAGCCAAAAGGAATACCCTCTAGTTTTGCACCAATTATTTTCTCTGTTGGGTCAATTAATTCCCCTCCTCCAAAGTTTAATAATGCAATTTCATCTTCATTACCTGATATTGTTGGTGTAAATGGAGTTATTCCATCATTTACTGAAGTGATAGTTATAGTTTTACTTGCTACTGATTCTATTTCAGTCGTTGAGTAAGGGTCTTCATTCTGATCTGTTGCACCATTTACATTTTCCTGTGTTGTCACTTTAGAGTCTATCATTAATGTTCCATAATAATTTGCAGGAGGTGTATACTCAAATGATATATCAGTATCTAAATCATTAATGCCTGTAATTGCATAATATCCGTTAGCATCAGGAGTCAAAGTATTAATATTTACACCATTATAAGTTATAAGACCCATCTCAATATTTGTATCAGTATAATCTTCTGTAAACTTAACATACACTGTTCCATCTTTTATAATTGTTCTTGTTCCATCTGCGTTATTACTTAAATCCAGTGTAATTGTTTGAGCTTTTGGATTTGTGCTTTCTGCAACATCACTTCCAGATATAGCAATATTTGTTTTATCACTCACAGGTGCTATCTCAGCATCTAAAGCTGTTCCATCTACTGTGTAACTAGTTTGATTCGTTTCACTAGTATATGTTATTACTTTAATATCCAAATCAACTTTATCTACATCTAAAGTGTTTTCATTTGTTTTTGGATTTACAGTAATATTTGCAAGTGATGTATTTATATCATCTACATCACCTTTTCCATATAATACATAATAAGTAGTTCCATCTACATTTTTAGTTTCTGTTGTTCCATCTACATTATATCCATCTGGTAAGTTAGAAACTAAAATAGCATAATTACTTTCATCTCCTTGTGTTCCAATATCTGTTGCTGTTACTAGATTATTCAAACTAAATGGTGTATCTTCTGTAAGTTGTACATTTTCTTTTGGTATTAATTCAATTTTATTTTCATCTTCTGTCTCATTCCCTTCTGTTACAGCAGTTCCATCAAAATCCTCTGTAATTTCTAAAGTAAATAACTCTGTATTAGAGAGTTCAGTATCTGGAGAATCTTGATGTTTTGTATCAATAGAAATTGTTCCAAATGTTGTTTCATCATTGAAATTAACTATTTCTCCATGAATTTCAAATTCAATTGTATTTGATGTACCATCTGCATTAAGAATTGCATCAGCATCAGCAACAGGAATAGTCCACTTACCAGAAGTAATAATAGTTCCTGTATTAGATAATATATCTCCCATATAAGTTCCATTAACCACACTAACCCCTTCAGGAACCCCTGAAATTGTAATAGAGGTAATTTGTTCACTTTCATCTTTATCAGAAACTGAATCAAGAGTAAATGGTACTTTTATTATTACATCTGTTTTTTCTGCAGTAACTGTATATCCATCCGTATCATTTCCACTTACTGTTGCTTTATCTGTATCTGTAGTGCTTATAGTGCTAATAGATGATTCAGCATTATCTGTAACAGGAGTTACAGTAACTGTATATGTTTCCATAATATACTCACTTGGGTGATCAGTATAAGCTGTACCACCATCTATTACAACAGTATCAGAAACACTATATCTAATATCAAAGTTATATTCCCCTGATTTGTCATTCCATGAAGAATCAAGTTTAGCTGTAACAGTTTCTACTTCATTATTTGTTACATCTAATTCTATCCATTGAGGACTTCCCTCTGAAGTTTTTTCTAATGTACCTTGAGTAGTTACAAGAGATACACCTGCATCAATTGTTTCTGTATTTATCCAAATACTTTCAAGTTTTTCATCACTATCTATTCGATTAAAACTAAAGTCAAGTACATTATCTCCTGAGTCTTCAATTTGTGAATCACTGATATTTACTGTACTTTCAGCGTGTGGAGTAACTAGTATTTTTAAAGGAATTTCAGGCTGATCTACATCTTCTAACTTATCACCATCATCTTCAATAGTTTGAAGTTTTAAATTAAGATTTATCTCTCCACTATAATTTTTGGGAACTGCAACTTTAATACTGTCAAAGTTTTTTGCTTCAACCACCCAATTATCACCTATTTTAATAATATCTGTTCCAGTAATAGTAAATTCGCTTGGTAAATCAGAAATCGTTACAAAAAGAGTTTCTGAAATATCTCCATTTGTTGATATGTCAGCTGATGAAAAATTCGGTTCACCTTCTGGAAATAATGTATTTAAAGAAATAGAACTTGTATCTTCTGTTACAACAGCATTATATGTATCATCGGGAACACCATCTACACTATTATCATAAACAGGTGTAGCATAAGTTGGTGTATCTGCTACACCTTCAACTTTTATTAGAATATCTAAACCATCTGTAGGAATAAAAGCTGAAGTATCAGTTATTAATGATCCATCTACATTAACAGAATCTGTAGATTTTGCTTGTACATTTAATACGATATTTTCATTTGAATGTTCTTCTGGTACATATCTTAAATCATTATTATTATTATATTCATCAATTATAAGAGTCCAACTCCCTTCTACATCATCAGTTACTGTTATTCCTGGTATAGTACTGGCGCTATCTTTTGTAATTAAATCACGCTCATAATAAATCTGTGCTCCATCTGGAATATCACTAAGTTTTAAAGCATTAGTTTCAGATCCATCTTTATCCGATGAAGAAACACCTATATTTAAAGCAATTCCAGAAACTCCATCATCATCTCTTCCTGCATCTTCATTTCCAAATGATTGTTTAATAGATAATGTTACAGCATCAGCTACTGGATTAACTACAATAGTTAAAGTATCTCCTGGACTTGTTTGAGTATCTGCATCTTCAGGATCTGAACTATCATCATCATAATCTATAGATTTAATTTCAGTTGTTAATACTAGTTTTCCACTGTATTCTGCTGGTGCTTTTACTTGTAAGTTTGCAAGTTCTGAACTTGGAATTTCAATAGCTGTACCATTATATGTAAATACAGTTGTTCCTCCATCATATGTAAAGGTTGTTCCAATTAAATCAGCACCACTTCCATCTTTTGGAGAAAATAATACTGTTGTTGTTTCGACACTATCTTCATTTGTTAAAGAAAGACCAAATCCGCTATCTGCATTATTTAAATCAAAGAATATATCTTCACTTGCATTTGCTGTATATTCATGACTCCCTTGAGTGATAATATCCCAACTATCAACTGTTCCAGCTGTATCACTATCTGTTCTTTCTGCGATTGGGTTTACAATAAGGTCAAATGTTTTTGAATAATCAATTGTACTAGTAGTATCATTTACATCTTGTACTGTTGCAGTTACTGTGATACTCATATCTTTACTACTATGCGCAGGAGGAAGAATAGTTGCGGCTTGTATTGTAGTTATATCTAAATTACTTGTTCCATCACCTATTGTAAAAGTTCCATCAACTCCAATTGTTGTACTAACTTCATTGTAAACAATAACACTTCCTTCATCTAATCCAGTAATTACAAGTTTTGTAATGCTTTCAGTTCCATCTGTATCTTTATCTGTTAAGTCTAAATCACTTAAGAAAGTTGCTGCGGTATCTTCATCTGTAGTTTTTGCACTCATATCTGCAATATCATCTGCTATTGGCTCAACTGTTATATTTAAAGTTACACTATCAGAGGTATCATAGATAATACTATTAGCAACTGTTCCATCATTTGTAGTTGTAGTTCCTGTTGTACCATCCCCATGTGTACTATCAGTATCTGTATCATGTGCAACAAGTTTTATAGTAATTCCTGTAATATCACCACTAAAATTATGTGGTGGAGTCAGTGATAAACTAGGAATTGTATCATTAGCAGACCCAGTTAATGGGATACTATACGTACCATCTGTAATTGTTGTTCCATTTATCATTGTACCATTTGGAATACCACTTATTTCAATACTTCTATTTTCACTTCCATCTAAATCAGCAAATGCTTCTGTACTTAATAAAGCTTGTAAATCTAAAGCTTTATCTTCATTTACTGTAGCCTTATATGATACATCAGAACCATTTATCTTAATATCAACTGGATCTGTAACAGCTAAGACATCAACATCAACTGTTGTTGTTGACGTAGCACCTGCAACTCCAGTTATTTGGACACCACTATCATCTACTTCATACTCTGTAACACTCATAGTTACTGTGAAGTCATTTGCATCTTG
Source organism: Poseidonibacter lekithochrous (assembly GCF_018861145.1). GTDB lineage: Bacteria > Campylobacterota > Campylobacteria > Campylobacterales > Arcobacteraceae > Poseidonibacter > Poseidonibacter lekithochrous_A. The sequence goes on along the minus strand of NZ_JAHKQT010000013.1, from coordinate 2,719 downwards.
TGATATAGGTAGAACTTTTAGAGCTTCAAATTCAGCAATTGTCATTTCTAATATTTCACCACTCACATCACTTACATGACTTCCATTACTAAGTTTAATTGTAATCGCATTACCTATTGAAGTATATGTAGATGAACCATATTGAAGTTCAACACCACTAGGAATTCCACTTAATGTAATAAGACCTAATAACTCAGGATTATCTCCGGCTGTTCCACTGCTATTTTGATCTGTTACATCAGTTACAGTCGGTGCATTAAGACCTAATGCAATAGCTGTATCTTCAAGAGTATATACAATAGAATTATCAGCAGTAACACCAGGAGCATCTGAAATTGGATTAACAGTAACTGTTACAGTTGTAGATTTAGTACTACCATCATCTAAAGTAGTTGTATAAGTAACCGTATCTTCCCCACTATAGTTTGTAGCAATAGAGTTAGTGCCATCATAACTTGGTGTATATGTTAAAGTACCATCACTATTTATAACAGCATGTCCATACGTTCCTTGTGTAGTTATTGTTGTATTTCCTCCTACTCCTCCTGTTGCATCTGCATTAGTATTGATAGTTGTTGACGTATCATGTACTCCGGTATCGCTCTCTTCATTTACAGTAAGAGTTTGTGTATCAGATGGAGTATCATCAATAATAGATACTTTAAAAGTACTTGGATTTGCATCATTATCATCATCAGTTAATAATATATTAAAATCAAATTCTAAATTTCCATTTTCAAGAAGTAAAGTTTCATGGTCAAAGGCTTCAGATAATACTGCCGTATATGTTGGTGTCCCTGATGTTGGGTTATTTATTGTAACAACCATTACATGATTTTGTGTACTATCCATTCCTGTATACATTGTTAAAGTATATCCATCAGAAGAAACTACATATGAAATATCATCACCTGAAGAAGATAAAGTACTACCTGGTACCGCAGTATTTAATAAAGTAGTATCACTTTGCGTTCCAAAAGTAATATCATGAGCACCACTTAAGTTACTAACATCAATATTTATATCACCAGATTTAGTTAATTCACTTGTATTTGGATTTGTACCTGTAGATAAATTTTCTTCATCTAATATTGAAGGTGTTGTAGATGTAATTGAAGCAAGAGTATCATCTACTTGAATAGTTTGAGCTCCAGTTGTTACTTCATCTGTATCTGTATCTGTAACTGTATAACTAAATGTTGTTTCAAAATTATTTACACCATCCCCATTAGCATGAATATAAGTAGCAGGTGGTGTATATTCCCATGTTCCATCATAATTTACAGTAAGTGTTCCTTTATCATCATCTGTTATAGTTGCAGAAACTGTTGATGTTACAGTCTCTGTAATCCCTTCCCAAGTAATAGATGTAATCCCTGCATCATCTGTACCTTTTGTAAAATCAAGTTTATGAGTAGGTGTTAAAGTTGTTGATTTATTTGCATCCGTATTTGATTCATTATAATCATCACTTCCATTAAATGTTGATTTTGCATCACCTTCATAAACTTTTACAAGTGTATTATTTAAATTATCAATTGTAGGATTTGCTCCATCAGTTACATTTATAAGCTGAGTTGCTGTTGAAGTATCACCATCAGTATCAGTAATCAAATATGTAAAACTATCTGCTAAACTTTCAGAATTAGTATGATTTTCTGTGGCATCTGAAGTATAACTCCATGTACCATCACTATTTACTGTTAATGAACCATATTGTGTATCCATAGCAGAACCAAAAATTCCTGAGACAGTATTACCACCCTCATTTTTATAAGTAAAGCTTGTAATTGTTGATAAATTATCCGCACCTTTTACATCATTATCAAGAAGGTTATTCATTACAGTTAGTGCTATATTACCTTCAACAACACTTAATTCAATTTCATCATTTGCTGTTGGCACATCATCTATTATTGTTACATTAAACGGTGTTCCTTCTACTGTTGAATCAATATCTGCAATATTAAAACTAAATGGTAAATTAACATTATTCTCATCACTTCCATTTGGATGATCTATAGTATCTATTAAAGTAAATATGTATTTTTGAGTTAAACCAGTTGAATCTTCTGTATTTCCAAGTATGATAGTAAAAATATTATTTTCGCCATTATTTGCTGTGATTGTATGATTTAAGTTACTTAAAGTATAAGAAATATCTAAACCATTTGATTTTAAATTTAAATTTTCTAATCCTGTTATCGTTGCATCATCAAAATTAATATCACTTATATCATCTTGACTTTTCGTGATATCTAAAGTTTTTTCAACTATTAGATCAGTGGGAGTTGGACTACTTCCATCTGTTAAGTCATCTTCATCAAGTGTACTATCTGGTCCTGTAGCAGATGCATTTGTATCTGTTACTCTTATAGTATTTGTAGCACTATTTGAAATATCACCATCACCATCAATAAGTGTATAACTAAAACTACCTAGAGTTTCATCATCATCATGATCAACAGAAGATATTGGAGTAAATTCCCAAGAACCATCTTGGTTAACTTTTAATGTTCCTGTTGGTGTATCTTTTGTATATGTTGTATTAGCATCACTAAAGATTAGTGTTTCTGTTCCTCCACCTTCTTTATTGTAAGTGAAGCCATTAAGTGCAGCACCATCTGCTCCTTTTGTATCATTTGTAATAACATTTCCACTAATTCCAGAAGTATTACCCTCTTCAACAGTTTTACTATCATTTACTGCTGTTGGTACA
>NZ_JAHKQT010000044.1 GCF_018861145.1 Poseidonibacter lekithochrous | reverse complement strand
CAGCTGAGCTAACGGGTCACATTAAATAAAAAGTGGCGCGGTAGAAGGGACTCGAACCCTCGACCTCCTACGTGACAGGCAGGCGTTCTAACCAACTAAACTACTACCGCGCTTAAAAATACTATAAAGATAAAATCTAAATAGATGTCACTGTTAAAATAAGATTTAAAAATCAATGCCACTGCATTTTAGGATTCTTAAAAATGGTGGTCGATGCAAGACTCGAACTTGCGACGTCTACCTTGTAAGGGTAGCGCTCTACCAACTGAGCTAATCGACCAAATAAATGTCAAATAATATTGGTGATCCCTAGGGGATTCGAACCCCTATGGTTGGAATGAAAATCCAAAATCCTAACCATTAGATGAAGGGACCATAATCAAATAACATTTATAAATGGTGACCCGTGATGGATTCGAACCATCGGCCACCTCCTTAAAAGGGAGATGCTCTACCAGCTGAGCTAACGGGTCACTACTATCTTAAGAATTATTTCTTAAAATGGAGTGGAATTATAATAGATTTATTTTTATTTGTCAATAGTTTTTTGAATAAATTTTAAAATTTTTTTAAGCCCTGTTTTTGCTGCTTGTATTTGCACTTCTTCTCTTGTTCCTTTGAAGTGATATATATCTATTTCTTTTGTGTTTAAAGGCCCACAACAGCCAATTACTACAGTACCTACTGGCTTACTTATTGAACCACCTCCTGGCCCTGCTATTCCTGATACTGCAATTGCATAATCCGCATCAAACTTTTCAGTGCTTCCCTCTAACATTTGACTAACAACTTGAGAACTTACTGCTCCATATTTATCAAGTGTAGTAATTTGAACATTTAACTCTTTATTTTTTATATTATTTGAATAACTAACAATTGCTCCATTAAACACATCAGAGGAATTAGGTATCTTTGTAATCATATGTGCAATTAATCCACCTGTACACGATTCTGCTGTTGTAATGGATTGTTTTTTTGTTCTTAGTATATCTTGAAGTGTAATCATGTCAGTTTCATTAAATATTTTATCATACATTGAAATTTCCTTTGTAAGTGTTTAAAAATAAATGAATTATAGTTGTACTCTTTATATATAGAGGAAGAAATTAATCTTACTCTATAATAATGTTATTAATAGTTTTATACTATTTCAGGATCTGTTAAATCTGCTAAGAATTGTTCTTCATCAAATTCTAAATTTAAGTAATCACAAACTACTTTAATATCTCTTTCTGCATTTCCTAAACAAGAAGTAGCACCTGGAGATGGAGTCATATTAAAGATGATACCATTACCTTCACTAAGTGATGCTTCACCTAACATTAATTTTTTCTCTTTCTTGTCAAGAACTTGAGGTCTAACACCACCAAATCCTTTTGCATATTCAATATCGTCTTTAGTTAAAGAAGGTACAATTTTTTGCGCATCTTTAACAAATAAACCTTTATTAATACCTGGAACTTCAAATAAGAAGTTTTTAAATACATAGTTTCTAATATCAGAATCTTTTAATAAATCCCAGAAGATTTTTAAGATACTTCCATCAATATTCATAGTTTTAATACATTGACCTACAGAACTTAGACCTTTATATCTTTCAAGTACACCAAGAGCAAGAGCTGTTGGTCCAAATCTTGTTTTTCCATTTTCTAAAATATCTGGATCCCCATGAAGTGCTGCAAATGGTAATTTGTCATTTTGTACCATATATACTTTACCATTTAAGAACTCACCACTAGTAATATAGAATGATCCTGCCATTGATAAAGAACCCATATGTTTACCATAACCCATTTTATGTGCTAAATATAATGAGTGTGCACCTGCATTTACTACAACAAAATCTGCTGTATAAACTGTACCATTAACAGTAGTTAATTTATATTTATCACCAATTTCTTGAATTTCTTCAACTTCTGAGTTATAGAATATATCAGTAGTTTTTGATTCATCAGCTGCTTGTCCAGCTTTTGCTAATTCGTTTGTCATTGCACCAAAATCAACAGTTGTATATTCACCTTTTGCACCCATAGCTATAATAGGTTCTGGTCTTTCGATTGTTTGCTCTTTATCTGCCCAAACCAGTTTTGGTTCTAATTCTTTTAAGTCTTCTTTAGTATATAATTCTAAATAAGGGAAAAGTTCTTTAAATGATTCATATCTATTTTTAATAAATTCAACTTCTTCTTCTCCAACACCTAAAGCCATTTTTTGGTGCTTAAACATAATTTTTTCTTCTAAACCATATTGTAAACAGAACTTCTCAATCATTTTTGCAGTTCTTTTTGTAATCTTAGCTTTATCTAATGTATAGTTTGTTTCAATATCACCTACATGAATTGTCTGTGAGTTACTTGTACCTTTTGAATTTAAAGTAGCTAATGCTTCATATTTCTCTAACATACAAATATTTTTTGCTGTTGAATATTTTGCTAACTCGTAAAATAGAGCCGCTCCAGAGATTCCGCCACCAACTATTACAACTTCATAATGTTTTTCAGTCATGTATACTTCCTATGTATTGTTTAATTATTAGAAGATATTATCACATTTAAGTTGTATTTATTCTAAATAAAATTTGTAATTGTGCAATAAATATATAAAATATAGAGTTTGGTAACACCTATTAAACTAAAGTAATAAATTAGAATGTACAGTAGTTGTACAAGATTGAAAAAAGTTAAATTACTAAAAATTTAGATTAGATTAAATTTATTTATATTTAGATATAATCAGCGATTTAATGAAAAACAATAAATATTGATAATTGAAGGTATTATGAAAATGGATTATAAAGATAGTTTACTGTTACCAAAGACAGCGTTTCCAATGAGAGGAAATCTTCCTCAAAACGAACCAAAAAAATACAAGCAGTGGGATGAACTAAAAGTTTATGACAGAATGAAAAGCAATAGAGAAGGTGCTCAAACTTTCACACTTCATGATGGACCACCATATGCAAATGGACATATTCATATTGGACATGCCTTAAATAAAGTACTAAAAGATATTATAAATAAATTTCACTATTTTGATGGAAAATCAATTAGATATGTTCCAGGTTGGGATTGTCATGGTTTACCAATTGAACAAAAAGTTGAAGAGAAGATAGGGAGTACTAAGAAAAAAGAACTTCCCAAATCTAAATTAAGACAATTGTGTCGTGATCATGCAAGTAGATTTGTTGATATTCAAAGAGAAGAGTTTAAAGCTTTAGGTGTCATTGCAGATTGGGAAAATCCTTATTTAACAATGGACTTTAAATTTGAAGCAAATATCTATAGAGAACTTTGTGCAATTGCTAAACAAGGTTTATTAATTCAAAGATCTAAACCAGTATATTGGTCATGGGCTGCACAAACTGCACTTGCTGAAGCTGAAGTTGAGCATGAAGATAAAGTATCTCCGTCAATTTATGTTGCATTTAAACATGAAACTTTAGATGCTAGTGTTATTATTTGGACTACAACTCCTTGGACACTTCCTGCTAATACTGGTATTTCTTTAAATGGTGAAGAAGAGTATGTTTTAACAAGTGATAAATTCATCGTTGCAAAAAAACTTTATAATTCACTAATTGAAAATGAAGTAATTTCTGGAACAGTTGTTGAAGATATTGATCCTAATACTTTAGAAAATACATTTGCAATTAATCCATTAAATGACAGAAAATCTAAAATTATTTTAGGTGAACATGTAATGATGGATAGTGGTTCAGGTGCTGTTCATACTGCACCTGGACATGGTGAGGATGATTATAAAGTAGGTTTAAAATATGACCTTGATGTAATTATGCCTGTTGATGCATTTGGTAAATATGATCAAACAATTGTAAGAGAAAAACTTTTTAAGGATACAGATAAGTACTTAGGTATTAATGTATTTAAAGCTAATGAGCCAATTTTAGAAGAGTTAGGTGATGCATTATTAAAAAGAATTGATATAACTCACTCTTATCCACACTGTTGGAGAACTCATACACCTATTATCTTTAGAGCAACAAAACAGTGGTTTATTTCTATTGATGATGAGTATGGAAAAGAAAATAAAACATTAAGAGAAAATGCTCTTAAAGTTGTAGAAGATTTAACTTTCTATCCTGAATGGGGAAGAAATAGATTAAAATCTATGTTAGATGGACGTCCTGATTGGTGTATTTCTAGACAAAGAGACTGGGGAGTTCCTATTGCATTCTTTAGAAACAAGAAAACAGATGAGATTATCTTTGATGAAGAAGTATTAACTCATACAGCTAAAATTTTTGAAGAAAAAGGTTGTGATGCTTGGTACGATTTATCAATCGAAGAGTTATTACCTTCGAATAGTGGATTAAATGCAGATGATTTAGAAAAAACTAAAGATATTTTAGATGTATGGTTTGATTCAGGTTCTACACAAAATGCAGTATTAAGATCTGGAAATTACGATGCTGGTACTTTCCCTGCTGATATGTATTTAGAAGGAAGTGATCAACATAGAGGTTGGTTCCAATCTTCACTTTTAACAACTTTAGCATCTTCTGAAATTGCACCATATAAGTCAATTTTAACTCATGGATTCACTGTTGATGAAAAAGGTGAAAAAATGTCTAAATCAAAAGGAAATGTTGTTGCACCTGATAAGGTTATGAAACAATATGGTTCTGAGATTTTAAGACTATGGGTTGCAATGAGTGATTATCAATCAGATTTAAAAATTTCTGATAATATTTTAAAACAAAATGCAGAACTTTATAGAAAAATTAGAAATACTGCAAGATTCTTACTTGCAAATGTTAGTGATTTAGAAGAAATTGTAGCTGTTGATAAAATGGGTCCTTTAGATAAATGGATATTATCAAAAGCAAAATCTGTATTTGATGAAATTCAAGCTTCTTTTGAAGTTTATGAATTTTCAAAAGGATTAAATAAATTAAATAATTTCTTAGTTGTTGATTTATCAGGAATTTATTTAGATGTTTGTAAAGATAGATTATATTGTGATGATAAAACTGATATACATAGACTTGCATCTCAAAGTGCTATGGCACTAATTGCAAAAAAACTAATATCAACTTTAGCACCAATTTTAACATATACAATGGATGAGTTATTAACTTATGCTCCAGAATTTATAAAAGCTGATTGCAAAGATATTTTTGATTATACAAAAGTAGAATTACCATCTATTGAAAATAATATTAATGAAGAGATTTTATTAACAGCAAAAGAAAAATTCTCAGAAATAAAAGATGCATTAAGTAAAGAAAAAACAATCAAATCTACATTAGAGTTATCTGTTTATACAAATAGTTCTGATATTCTTGCTCTTGATGAAGTTGAAGCAGCTGATTGGTTCTTAGTTTCTTCAATTACAGATAGTAAACAAGATACAGAAGTTCTAGGAACATTTAAAATTGATGATAATATTTTTGAAGTTTATAAAGCAAATGACCATAAATGTCCAAGATGTTGGAAGTTTACGGCAAAAGAAGAAGATACACTTTGTTCAAGATGTGATGAAGTTATAAAGTAGGAAAATATGTTTCAAGAAGAAGTAACATTAACATTTATATTCCAAACAATAGGAGTAATTCTAGCGATTACTGCACTTGGAATATATTTAGTGAAAAAAAAAGCAAAAGAGGAAAAATAAAATGATGCCATTTTCAGATGAAGACTTACAAGCTCCTGTAAGTTCGATTATAAAAACTAAAATTGCTCCAATGCTAGCGCGGGATGGCGGTGCAATACAATTATTAGAGATTAGAGATGCAAAAGTTTTTATTCAATTGCAAGGTTCATGTGTTGGTTGTAGTGCAAGTAGTAGTACTTTAAAATTTGTAGTAGAAAAAGAATTAAAAGCTGCAATTCATCCAGAATTAGAAATAGTTAATGTTCCAATTGGTATGGAAGATAAATTAGAGGAATTTTAATGATAAATGAAAGTAGATTATTAAATGAGGCTAATAGCTTTTTTTTACAAAAAAAATTTGAAAAAGCTATGTTTTTATATGCTCAATTATCATCAACTTTTAAAGAGAATAAAGAATACCCAATTTATGCATTATTTTGTGATATTGCAAGTGAAGATGAAGAGAAAGCAATGTCACTTTATGATTATTTTTCTGTTGTAAAAGAAGATAGTTTAGAAGATGCAATTAGATATGTTGAAGATATAATTGATGCATATGATGGCGATATTGATAAAATGATGGAAATGTTAAAAGATTTAAGTCTTTCAACGGTTGATGCTTTAGATGCAATAAAATACGAAGATTTTAAAAAATTAATAAATTCACGAGGTTCTTTTAGAATTGCTTTTGAAGATATTATGTTTTCAACAAAAGTAGCTATTGAGAATAAAGATGATTTTTTTGATTTTGTAACTAAGCTAATAGATAATGATTTTAATAATACGGCATATACTTATTTAGATGGATTCAATGAATATTTTGCTTATGATGATGAAATTGAAAAACTATATAAAAGATTAGAAGAGAAGAATTTTGCAGTTAATAATTAATAATAAAATATTTACAGATAATTCAAATGAAGCAAATGAAAATTCTTCTTTTGTTGTATCTTCACAAAATGAAAGATTTAAACAAGCAGCTATTGAGAATGGATGTAAAGAGATTATCAAATCATCTGATTTAAAAAACTATCTTGATATGTCTTCTATTAAAATTATTGGAATTACGGGAACTAATGGTAAAACTACAACAGCTGCTGCTATTTACTCTATTTTATTAGATTTAGGTTATAAAGTTGCACTTCAAGGGACTCGTGGTTTTTATATAAATGATGAGAGAGTTGAAGAATACTCTTTAACTACACCAATACAACTTGGGAACTTTGCACATATACAAAAAGCTATACAAAATGATTGTGACTTTTTTGTTATGGAAGTTAGCTCCCATGCAATACAACAAAATAGAATTGAAGGTTTAGCTTACGAGCTTAAAATTCATACTAATATTACAAGAGATCATTTAGATTATCATAAAACTATAGAAGAGTATATCAATATTAAAAATTCATTCTTCTCTGATGAGGGTAAAAAACTAATCAATAAAGATGACAAAGTAGTAAAATACAATGTAAAAAATGGATTTGCATATTCACTTGATGAACCTTCAACTTATAAAGTAGGGGCATATTCTTTTAAAAATGGAATGCATGTAATGTTTTCTCATTTTGGGCAAATGCACTCTTTTTCATCTTCTATGATGGGTATTTTTAATGTATATAATTTAATGGCTGCTTTAAGTACTGTGCATATAGTAACTTCAAAACCTTTAGATGAAATATGTGAAGCAGTAGAGAATTTTGCAGGAGTAAGTGGCAGAATGGAAATTATTTCTTCAGAACCTTTAGTAATTGTAGATTTTGCACATACACCAGATGGAATGAAAGAAGTTTTACAAAGTTTTGCACATAAAGATATTATTTGTGTCTTTGGTGCAGGTGGGGATAGAGATCAAGATAAACGTCCTTTAATGGGACAAGTTGCTGCTAATTATGCAAAACATATAATAGTAACTAGTGATAATCCAAGATTTGAAGACCCTGATTTAATTATTGAAGATATTTTAAAAGGTATTAAAAACCATCAAAGCGTTCAAGTTGATGTAAATAGAAAATCAGCTATTAAAAAAGCAATTGATATAGCTGATGAAGATTCAGTTATTTTAATCCTTGGAAAAGGCGATGAAACTACTCAAATAATCTATGATAAAAAACTAGCATTTTCTGATAAAGAAGAAGTTTTGAAGTATTTGAATAAAGAGTAGAGGGGTTAGTCAAATACTCTCAGTTGATAGAAAAGTTTAAGTTTAATATGTTTTTTTCTATGTGCTAATCAGATGATGGTAATTACTAATAAATTATTTTCTTTTAAATATATTATTCTGTAGTTCCCTGCTCTTTTTCTAAACTTACCTATATGTTTCCCTTTGAGTGATTTATCACTTGAAAATTAGCATTTTATAAATCTATAATTTTATTTTTGATTAATTATTGCGATATTTTATCAAGTTTTAGGAACTCTTTCTACACTTTATTAAAAAATGACTATAAAATTTTTATTTTTTTCAATGGCTCAGATACATATTCTTGTGAACTTTGAGAACCTAATTTTATTTAATCCATTGTAATATTCAAAAAAAAGGTTTAATCAATAATTATGTTCTCAAAATTTCTAGAATCAAACACTACATATCCAATTCAATTACAAGATTTTCCTACATGGCACAAGGGTATAAAGTATTTTGGTTTTTGGGCGATTGAGGTGTCAAGTTCTACGTGTGAGCATAAAATAAAAAGTTACCAGAATCATTTATCTTCTTTTTTGCATCCTAATTATTTACGTCAAGCTCATATTACTTTAGTTGCTTCTGGTTTATTATCTGATGAGTATTTTTCTGAAGATTTACTAAAAAGACAGATTGAAAAACTTGAGATAAGTGATATCAAACAATTTTCTTTAAAACTAAAAGGTTGGAATAGTTTTTCTACTTGTCCTTATCTTGCTATTGAGGATTCTTTTTCTAACTTGGATTCTGTTCGTAAGGTTTTGAACAATACTTCAGAAGAGGTTGATGCAGCTGATTATACACCACATGTTACTTTAGGATTTTATAACGAAGAGTATAAGTCATTGGAAATAGTCAAAAATATTTCTGATTTTTCTTTGCCTGATATTGAATTTAAAGTTGAGAAAATAGTATTTGCTCAATACGAAACTAAAGATATTCAAGGTCCTTATGAAGTTTTACATCGTATTAAATTATCTAAATAAATTTTATCTCTGTACTTACTCTTTATTTTTTAAATAAATAAAAAGTATCAAAAATAAAACTGCAAAAAAGAGGGGATAAAAGAATAAGTATTCTTTTAATATTATTTTATTTTGATCAATTTTAGATTTTTCAAGTTTATTAATATCTTCATAAATAGCACTTAAATCTTCTTTTGAATAAGCGGTATAAGATTTTGCATTTGATGACGATGATATATGATTTAAAACTTGTTTATTCGAATTTCCTATCCCTATAGTATAAGCTTTTATATCATATTTTTTAAGTAGTTTAATTACCACTTTTAGAGGAATTTTACTTATATTATCTGCCCCATCACTTAATACTATAATTACATTTGATTTTGCTTTTTTATCTTTTAAAATATTTACACTTCTTGCAATAGAATCTAAAAGTGCTGTATTATTTCCCGCCATACCAATTTCTAAATAATCGATGATTTCTTTTTGTGCATTTTTATCAAAACTAAGAGGGCTCGCCATCATTACAGAATCACCAAATATTAATAAACCAATATTATCTGCTGGTCTTTTTTGCATAAAGTCTTTTACAATCTCTTTTACAACATCAAATCTATTTTTTGTCCTATCCTTTTTATCTAAATCATTATAATTCATAGAACCACTTGCATCAAGGTCTAATAATATATTTATTCCATCATTTTTTATAAGTTGAGTATCTTTTTCTTTTATAGGAGAAGCAAGTGAAATTATTGCTAGGGAAATTATTAGATATTTTAGTATATTGATTACAAGACTTGATTTTTGATTTGACTTTTTAAATATATTCAAGTGTGGAATATAATAACTTGGACTTTTAGCTTTACAGTAGATTGAACAAAATATAAATAGAAAAATCAATGATAAAATATAAGGGAACTCAAAAGTAATATTATTTAACATCTAATATATCCAATAAAGTTGTTAGTTTATTCTTAATATTAGTATCAATATCTGAGACTTCTTTTTTATATTTGTAAGCTTCAAGGTCATTTATCAACTCATTTGCTAATCTTTTCTCTCTGTCTTCTCTTACTAATAATCTTAAATATTTTGTGATAGTATAGGCATCTCTTTTGGGCTCTTTAAACTCTATATCTTTTAAAATATTAAAATATGTTTTTCTTTTATTTATTTTCTTATTTTTAAAGTATTTAATTATATATACAATAATACTAATTACAATTATAAAAGCAATAAATACTAAGCTAAAATAAATAAAAATAGAATTATCTGGAATTTTAACAATGTCTTTAATATCATTAATTTTTAAAGAAATATTTTCATTCATTATTTTAATAATCCTGCTAATTTTTTAATTGGGTCTTCATCTGTATATATTTTTGTAAATCTAATAGCATTGTCTTGAAAATGTGTAAATAGTTTGTGGTCATTCTCTTTTACATTTTTTATATAGGCTTCTATTGTATTTGAGTTCAGTATACCTTCAAAGTTTTGACTTGTACTTGGGTCATTGAAGTTTACATTTCCTAATTCAACTGGTTCTTCTTCAAATTTATCTCTTATAATGATTGCAAAAACTTCATGTTTTTTTGATAATAGTTTTAAATCAAGTTTTTCAATATCAAAAAAATCTCCTATTAAAAAGATTATAGATTTATGATGTATTGTTTTAAATAACTCATTTGTAATATGTGGATAATTAATAGTTTTACCAATAACATTATAGTTATAAATTTGTTCAGCCATTAGATTTACATTAAATATTTGCTTAGATTTTTTAGTACAAATTTTACAAGTTTCATTTGCAATATAAGAAGCAAAAGGATCTCCTTGTTTTACACAAATAAATCCTAAAGTACTAGCAACTTCAGTTATTAAATCTTGTTTAAATTTCATTGTTCCAAAATAAGTTGAACCATTTAATAAGTTAACTATTTTAATATTTAATTCTTTTTGCGTATGAAAAACTTTTACATAAGGTTTTTGCATCTTAGCACTTGTAATCCAATCAATATTTTTTACATCTTCACCATACTCATACTCTTTTAATTCACAAAAGTCATAACCTTCACCTTTTTGTAGTGAAGTATTATTTCCAATGATTTCAGAGAAAACTTGTTTTTTAGTTTTAATAAGTATTTTTTTTAAAGATTGATGCATTGTTTATGGAATATCTACTTTTTCTAAGATTTTTTGAATTACGGTATCTATATTTATCTCTTTTGCTTGTGCTTCATATGTTAAGATAATTCTGTGTCTTAAAACATTTTTTATAACCATCGTAATATCAAGAGGAGATACATAATCATTTCCTCTTATAAATGCATTTGCTTTTACTGCTTTAAACATATCAATTGTAGCTCTTGGACTTGCTCCGAAATGAATAACATCACTTAATTCTTCTAAATCATAATCTTTAGGATTTCTCGTAGCATCAATAATATTTACAATATACTCTTCAAGTTCTTTATCTATATGAATATTTAAAACTTCTTGTTTTAAAGCTTCTAAGGTTTGTTTATCTATGATTTTGTTTATTGGTTCAAAAGAGCTCATTGTAACTTTTTTTGCAATTTCATACTCTTCTTCTTTATTGTTATAATCAACAACAATTTTAAACATAAATCTATCTAGTTGAGCTTCAGGAAGTGTATAAGCACCTTCTTGTTCAATTGGATTTTGCGTTGCAAGTACTAAAAATGGAGTATCGACTTTAAAAGAATCATCTGCAATTGTAACTTGTCTTTCTTGCATAACTTCAAGAAGGGCTGATTGTACTTTTGCTGGTGCTCTATTTATTTCATCTGCAAGTAAAAGGTTTGTAAATATTGGACCTTTTCTTATTTTAAATGAAGACTCTTTCATATCATATATTTGCGCACCTATAATATCACTAGGTAATAAATCAGGAGTAAATTGAACTCTTTTAAAATCTAAATCGATTGAATCAGCAACAGCTTTAACTGCAGTTGTTTTAGCAAGTCCTGGAACACCCTCTAGCAAAATATGTCCATTTGTAAGCAGTCCAATAAGAATTGAATTAATCATTTCTTCTTGTCCTACAACACCTTTATGTATCTCTTTTCTTAAGTTAGTTAATTTATCATGGAAACTCAAATATAACCCTTATTTTTAATTGATTTATTTTATCAAAGATATTATTCTAAAAACTTAAAAAAGTTAATGTTTAAGCGTGATATTCAAAAATTATATACTCTTAAAGATAAATTAAACTTAAGTTAGATAAAATCACGGTTCTAATTTCGTATTAGAAACCTCACATGTATCATTCCTGGTATGGGTTGTGACTAAATTTATTTAGACATTAAGGGATACAGAGGCTAAACCCAAATTTAAAATATACAAGGAAATTGTAATGGTTACAATGAAAGACTTATTAGAATGTGGTGTACACTTCGGTCACCAAACAAGAAGATGGAATCCAAAAATGAAAAAATTCATTTTCGGTGTAAGAAAAAATATTTATATTATTGACTTACAAAAAACATTAAGATATTTCAGATATACATATAATGTAGTAAGAGATAGAGCTGCTGAAGGTCAAACAATGATCTTTGTTGGTACTAAAAAACAAGCTTCTGAAGCTGTTAAAAGAGCTGCAGAAAATTGTAACATGCCATACGTTAACCACAGATGGTTAGGTGGAATGTTAACTAACTACGGAACAATTAAAAAATCAATTAGAAAATTAGAAATTATCAAAAAGATGAGAGAAGAAGGTCAATTAGACTTACTTACTAAAAAAGAAGCATTAATGCTTACTAGAAAAGAAACTAAGTTAGAATTATACCTTGGTGGAATTAAAGAAATGCATACTATTCCAGACATGATGTTTGTATTAGATGCTGTTAAAGAAAAAATTGCTATTCAAGAAGCTAGAAGATTAGGAATTACTGTTGTAGCTCCTTTAGATACTAACTGTGATCCAGATGTTGTTGATTTACCAATTCCAGGTAATGATGATGCAATTAGATCAATTCAATTATTCTGTAACGAAATGGCTGCAGCAATGAATGAAGGTAAAGCATCAAGAGAAGAAGTAGTTGAAGAAGAAGCTCCAGTATCAGAAGAAGAAGCGGCAGAAGTTGTAGCTGAAGCTGTAACTGAAGGTGAAGCTGAAGTTAAAACTGAGGAAGCGTAATTATGGCAGGAGCAACTCCAAAATTAATTAAAGAACTTAGAGCGATGACTGGTGCGGGTATGCTTGATTGTAAAAATGCACTTAATGAAACTGAAGGTGATTTAGATAAAGCTGTTCAAAACCTAAGAGAAGCTGGTCTTGGAAAAGCTGCTAAAAAAGCTGGAAATGTTGCTGCTGAAGGTGTTATTGCTGTTAAAGTTAATGACAATAACACTCAAGCTACAATGTTAGAGCTTAATGCACAAACAGATTTCGTTGCTAAAAATGAAAACTTTTTAAACTTAACTCAAGAGATCGTATCTCATGCACAAGATAATGGAATTGCTGATGCTGATGCACTAGCAGCTTCTACTATTAATGGTGTTGAGTTTAGTGAATTCTTAAACGGAAAAATTGCTACTATTGGTGAAAACATAGTTGCAAGAAAAGTTACTTCAGTTACTGGTGACGTTGTAAATGCATACGTTCATACAAATGGTAGAGTTGGTGTTTTATTAGCTGCAACTTGTGATGAAGCAGCTAAAGAAAAAACTGCAGCATTATTAAAATCATTATGTATGCATGCATCTGCTATGAAACCTACAGTAATTGCATATACTGATTTAGATCCTGCTTTTGTAGAGTCTGAAAATAAAGCAATCGTTGCAGAAATTGAAGCAGAAAATGATGAATTAGTTAGATTAAAAAAACCTTTAAAAAATATTCCTCAATTCGTTTCAAGATCACAATTAACTGAAAGTGCAGTTGCTACTGAAAAAGAAGCAATGAAAGCTGCATTAATTGAGCAAGGTAAACCTGAGAAAATTATTGATAATATTATCAAAGGACAAATTGCTAGATGGATTGATGATAACTGTCAATTAGATAGCAGATTTGCATTATTATCGCAAAGCTATGTAATGGATGACAAAAAAACTGTTGAGCAAGCAATTGCTGACGTTGATGCATCTATTAAATTAACATCTTACATCAGATTTGAACTTGGTGAAGGTATTGAGAAAAAAGAAGAAGATTTTGCTGCAGAAGTTGCTGCACAAATGGCTAAATAATAAATATTTAACTTCGATATAAAAGGATCAGTTGTGAGTGAAAAAGAATTAAAAAAGTCACTCATGACTGATGATCTTTTGCTTCAAGCAAATAACATCTCTCATAAGTTCGATTATGAACTATTTAACAATATTACATTATCTCTAAAGAAAAAAGAATCAATCGCAATTATAGGTATGAGCGGAAGTGGTAAGTCTACTTTTTTAAATATTTTATCATCTTTATTAACTCCATTTTCTGGTGAAGTAATTTATGATAATAAAAATTTATACTCCTTAAAACAAAAGAAGCTTTTAAATATAAGAAGAGAAGATTTTGGTATAATTTTTCAGGCACATTATTTATTTAGAGGTTTTACAGCAGGTGAAAACTTAGATATTGCTACTCTTTTAAGTGGAGAAGAAGTATCAGGAGAATTACTTGAAGATTTAAAAATTAATCATGTTTTAAATCAAGGTGTTGGTGAGTTAAGTGGTGGACAACAACAAAGACTTTCAATTGCCCGAATTATGACTAAGAAACCAAAAATTATATTTGCAGATGAACCAACTGGAAATTTAGATAAAGAAACAGCTAATATTGTGATGGATACACTTTTTAATTATATTAAAAATAACGATGCAGGCTTAATACTAGTTACTCATGAGCATGAGTTAGCTAATAAGTGTGACAAAGTTTATAAACTAGAAAACTTAATACTACAGGAGTTAAAATGACTTTGCTATTAATATGTGAAACAGCAATTATAGAACAAATTTTTTCACTTGTATGTAAAAAATTAAATATTGATTTAACAATAACAAAATCAAATGACGTAAATGAAAAATATGATTTAATAGTTATTGATCAGAATTTCATTGATGATAAGTTTAATATAATTAAGCAGTTTTCAAAAAAACTTGGTGCAATTTCTAGCGAAGAATTACCTTTTGATAAATCAAGAGATTTTATAATTCCAAGACCTTTTTTACCTACAAAATTACAAGAGATTTTAAAAGAACAATTTAGTATTATAAATGAAGATGATATTTCTTTAAAAAATGATGAGTATAAAAATACTAGTACTTATATCGATTCTAATGTATATAATACACATAAAGATGAATATGAAGAAGATGAAGAAGTAACTGTTCCTATTATCACTGATTATGTTGAATCCTTAGCGGAGGATGTTTATTTAGATATTGAAGAAGATAATGATGAAAGTATAGTTACTTTAGCTTCTTTAAATAATGGTGGTATTTTAGATAATTCAGAATTATCTAAAATAAATGATATTTTAAAAGAAGAAGTTATTCATAATGAAATTGTAATGAATAAGAATGATTGGAAAGATATCTCAGATATTATTGATGATGCATTAGATGAAGTTAAAGAATATGAATTCGATTTAAATGAACCTACTTCAAATGAAAATATTTTAAAACTTGTATTAAGCGATTATAATATTACAGAATTAAAACCATTACTTGAAAAATTCAATCAAGATACAATTGATAGACTTTCTCATGGTGAGAGTATTGATATTAGGTTAGTATTAAAGGATGAAAATTGATTAGTGAAAAAAAAGGCGCAATATTAATATTATCAGGACCTAGTGGTTGTGGTAAATCAACTTTATTAAAAGAAGTTTATAAAGAAATAAATGACTACTACTTTTCAATTTCAACAACTACAAGAGAACCAAGAGTTGGAGAAGTTAATGGTGTTGATTACTTCTTTGTTTCAAAAGAAGAATTTGAACAAGATATTAAAGATGATAATTTCTTAGAGTATGCACTTGTTCATGGAAATTATTATGGGACATCTTTAAAGCCTATTAATAAAGCCTTAGAAGAGAAGAAACTAGTAATTTTTGATATTGATGTTCAAGGGCATGAGTTAGTACGAAATAAGCTTGATTCTATTGTAACTTCTGTATTTATTACAACTCCATCATTAAAAGTTTTAGAAGATAGATTAAATAATAGAAATACTGATGAAAAAGCAGTGATTGAAAATAGAATTAAGAATGCTAAAGCTGAAGTTGAATATTTTAGAGATTATGATTATTTGATTATAAATGATAATTTAGAAGAGGCTTCAAAACAATTAGTTTCAATTGCAAATATTACAAGAGTTAAAACAAAACTACATGATAAAAATTTGATTGTATCAAGTTGGTTATAAGACCTACTTGATATCTTCATATCCTACAGGTCTATTAAAGTAATAACCTTGACAATAATCTATTCCTAACTCTTTTATCTTTTCATAAATTTCTTCACTTGATACATATTCTGCAACAGTTTTTACTTTAAACTCTTTAGAGAAATTAGCGATAGTACTTACAATAATTTCTAAATCTTTAGATGTCGTAATATTCTCTATTAATGAACCATCAATTTTTACAAAATCAATATCTAGTAGTGTTAGTAAGTTAAAGTTAGAGTATCCAGCTCCAAAATCATCTACTCCAACTGAACAGTTGAATTTTTTTACATTTTTTATAAATTTAGTAACTTCATTAAAATCAGAAATCTCTTCAGATTCTAATATTTCAAATTCTAAAAGACTTGTATACTCTTTGTTCTTTTCTAATATTTCATATATAAAAGCTGTTGTTTCATCATTTGCTATATCATCAAATGAAACATTTACAGATACTCTTTTATTTTTCTTTTTAATTAATTCAAAAGAGTCATTGATAATTATTTTAATAATATTAGGATAAAGTTTTGTTCTTTTTGCAACATCTAAGAATTTTGCTGGTGCAATTTCTTTCCCATCATGTGTTATATATCTAATTAAAGCCTCATATTTATAAACTTCTTTTGTCTTAGTATTTACTATTGATTGGAAATATGCTTTAAACAAGTTGTCTCTAAAACCAATTTTAACTTGTTTAACCCATTTTATATTTTCTTCAAAAGATTCTTGAATATTAAAAGATTCATTATAAATCATAATTCTTTGATGTTTAGCTCTTGCATAATTAATAACTCTTTGAGTATATTTATATGCTCTTGAACCATCACCTTTTGCAATACCTATAGTAATATTAATATCAATTTCTTCCTCATTTATACATAATGCATCTTTTTCAATTTTATCTGCAAAGGCACAACATTGATCATAAAAAGTTGAAACATCTAATTCTTTATTTAATGATACGATTGCAAACTTATCTGCATCCATTCTATAAATTTCAAAGTCAGGACTATCAAAATAATTTTTTAATAGATTTGCTAATTCATGTAAAATAATATCACCATTTGTTTCACCAAAAAGGTCATTAATTGTTGAAAATTCATCTATATCTAAAAGAGCCATTAGCTCAATATTTTTATCTTGTTCTAAATCTTTTTTTAGTCTATTTCTATTTGGAAGATTAGTTAATTTATCAATATATAAATCTTTTAATTCATGATAAAGAAGTGATTGTGACATTACTTGTAATAGTTTTGATATATCAATTGGTTTTAATACATATTTGTCAATACCAATATCAATTGCTTCTAATAAGTATTCTTTGTTTGAAAATGCAGTGGCCACAATAATTGGGATGTTTAAATTGTGTTTTTTAATCTCTTTTACCATTTCTAAGCCATTAAGAATTGGCATATTAACATCAGTTATAATTAAGTCAATTTCATTTTCATGTTCTCTAAATAAATCAAGACCTTCTTGACCATTTTTTGCAACATACTGTTTCTTTGTGAAGCCTTTTAAAATTTGATGAGTAACCTCTCTTAAATCTTTTTCATCTTCAGCATATAATATAGTAACGTTTTTTAGTATTGATATATTGTTTATCATTAAGAATCACTCCAATGTTATTAGGGTATAATAACATAATATAACATAATAAATAAAGCAAAACTAATAAAATAATAAAATATTGATAGGAAGTTATGAGTGTCCCAAGTAAAATGTAATCATTGTCATTTGAGTTTTGATAATGAAATTATGATAAAAGAAGATGAGTTAAACTTCTGTTGTAAAGGCTGTCAGGGAGTTTACCATTTACTTAAAAGTGATGGCCTAGATTCTTTTTATGATAAGTTAGGGAATAAAACTATTACTCCTCCTTTGAATTTGGATGATGACGATATTTCAAAATTTGATACTGATAGCTTTATGAATAACTATACAACTATAAATAAAGATGGTTTCTACGAAGTTGACTTGATTATTGAAGGAATTCATTGTGCTGCATGTGTATGGCTAAATGAAAAAATACTTCATGATACTAAAGGTTTAGTTGAGGCCAATATAAATTTTACTACAAATAAAGCAAAGGTAATTTGGGATGGGGATGAGTTAAAATTATCTGATATTATATTAAGAGTTAGATCTATTGGATATAACGCGTATGCATATGATTCTTCTATTGCAGATGAAAAAGCAACAAAGGCAAAACGTGAATACTTTATAAAAATGATGGTTGCAGTAATTGCAAGTATGAATATCATGATGTTAAGTGTTGCAAAATATACTGGTTTTTTTACAGGAATTACACCAGAAGTTATGCATATGATTCATATAGGTGAGTTTTTATTAGCTACACCTGTTTTATTTTATTCTGGATGGGTATTTTTTAAAGGTGCATATTATGGCCTAAAAAACAAAATTTTAAATATGGATTTCCTTGTAAGTTCAGGTGCACTTCTAACCTACATATACTCATTATTTATTTTATTCGGTGCAAAAGGCGAGAGTTATTTTGATTCAGTTGCGATGATTATTACTTTTGTATTAGTTGGAAAATATCTTGAAGTAATAGGAAAAAAATCAGCAGTTGATACACTTGATAAAATAAAATCTTCACTACCTTTAGAAGCTGTTGTAGTTGATGGTGAGAATAAAAAGCAAGTAGCTTTAAATAGTATAAATATTGGAGATATTATTGAAATTAAAACAGGTGATAAAGTACCTGTTGATGGTGTGATTGTAAAAGGTGAGGGTACTTTTGATGAAGCTAGTTTAACAGGTGAATCAGTTCCTATTTTTAAAAAAGTAGGTGATACTGTTTATAGTGGAACAATAAATAGTAATAATTTAATACACTTTGAAGTTACAAAAAATTTTAAAAACTCTACTTTTTCATCAATTGTTACATTGCTTGAAGATTCTTTAAACTCTAAACCACAAATTCAAAATAAGGCAAATGAATTTTCAAAAGGTTTTACTGTATCTATTTTAACTCTATCTTTATTAACTTTTGTTGTTTGGTATTTTTTTGGACTTGATTTAGGGTTTGATTATGAAGGGACTAATCATTTTGAAAAGTCATTTATTGTAGCAATCTCTGTAATCGTAATAGCCTGTCCTTGTGCACTTGCCCTTGCTACTCCAATTGCAAGTTTAATAGGAATATCAGAGCTAGCTAAAAAAGGTTTATTATTTAAAGAGGCTAAGTTTATTGAATCACTTGCAAAAGTAAATGCTGTAGTATTTGATAAAACTGGGACTTTAACAAAAGGTGAACTCTCAGTTGTAAAAGCTTCAATATTAAATGAAGATAAACAAAAACTAAATTTACTTTACTCTCTTTTAGATACATCAACTCATCCTATTAGTAAATCTGTTAAAAAGTATTTACTTTCAAAATATGATTTAAAATCACAAAAATTAAGTAATGTTAAAAATATTGATGCAAGAGGTATGAGTGCTGAATTTATTAATACAAATACATCTAAAACATTAAAATTACTTGGTGGAAGTCTTGATCTTATTTTAGATGAGAAAATACAATATGATTTAAAAGTTGAAAATAGTGTCTATGTTTTTGCAATTAATGGTGAAGTAATTGCAAGTTTTGAACTTGTTGATGAAGTAAAAGATTATGCTTTTGAATTAATTGAATTTTTACAAAAAAAAGATATTGAAGTTATAATGTTAACAGGAGATAATGATCAAGTTGCATCTAAAATATCTACTTTGTTAAATATTAAAAAATATCTATCAAAACAGACACCTATTAGCAAAGCTGAATATATTAAAAAACTAAGAAGCGAGGGGAAAATTGTTGTGATGGTTGGAGATGGAGTTAATGATAGTGTTGCTCTATCAAACTCTGATGTTGCAATTGCAATGGGAACATCTGCTGATATCTCTATGGAAGTTTCTGATATTGTCTTATTAAATTCATCATTAATATCTTTAAAAGATGCCTTTGAAATTTCAAATAAAACATATAAGTTTATAAAGCAAAATTTAGTTATATCTTTAGTATACAACTTAATCACAATTCCTTTTGCAATGTTTGGGTATGTGATTCCTTTAGTTGCTGCATTATCTATGAGTTTAAGTTCATTAATAGTTGTACTGAATTCATTTAGAATTAAAATTAAATAGAAAAAGGAAAATAAATGATAGATGATACACTTTTTTTTATGTTAATAGTTGGGATAATAATATCCGCAGGTTTATTACTTTTATTTGTATGGGCTGCAAAAAATGGGCAATTTGATGATTCAAATAAACTTATAGATGGAATGTTGTTTGATAGTACAGATGATTTAAATGATGCTATTAATAAAGAAAGAAAAATAAAAGAAGCCAAAGAAGCTAAGGCTTTAAAAATTGAAGAAAAAGAAAAAGCTAGTCATAAAAATGACTAGCTTTAAAAAATAAAATTAATTACATTGCTGCAATTTGTTTTGCTAAATCAGCAATATCCTCGTCAGATAATCTCATAGCTTGACCTTTCATAACGGCTTTCATTGCGCCACCATAAGAACCATCTTTATATCCATTTAAAGCAGCAGTTGTTTTAGCAACATCCCAACCAGCAATAATATGTGATTTTCCTAAAGCTTTTTTCTCAGCTTTTTGTCCATGACATGCAGCACATGCAGCGAAAGATGCAGCAGATAAAGTTACTGCTGTTGCAGCTGCAACTAATGTAGTTAATACAAGTTTTTTCATTATTTTCTCCTTAAAATTAGAACAAATATTCTAGCTATTTTTTCTTTTTCTTAGCTTAATAATTTATATTAAAAGCTAAGTATAAATAGGAGTGTTACAAATAATTGTAGATTAATTGTGTTAATAATGTTTATGATATTTTAATTTTGCAAATATAAAGGCATATTTTTATATAGTATCTATTAAATTTAAGGTGATAATATTGAATAACGAATTTATTTTAGATATAAAAAATCTAGATTTCTCATATAAAGAAAATGCTCCTATTTATAAAAACTTTTCGCTGTCATTAACACAAGGTGAATTAATAACTATTTTTGGGAAAAGTGGAAGTGGGAAAACAACTCTTTTTGAGTTAATAATGGGAACAATAAAACCTCAAAAGGGAACTATAGAAAAAAAAGATTTAAGTCTTATTTTTCAAGATCCATATAATTCATTTCATCCCACATACTCAATATTTGAACAATTAGAAGATGTAGTACGAAGAGATTTTTCAAAAGAATTAAAAGATTTTTTAAAAGAACTAAATTTAGAAAGAAATTTACTTGATAAAAAACCTCATGAGCTAAGTGGTGGACAGTTGCAAAGATGTTCAATTTTAAGAGCACTTTTAATGAAACCAAAACTATTACTTGTAGATGAACCAACATCTGCATTAGATAATATCATGGCATATGATGTAATGAAACTTCTTATAAAATATTTAGATTCATGTGCAATATTATTAATAACACATGATGAGCAAATGGCAAAATGGTGTAGCGATAAAATAATAAGGTTAGAAGATAATGCAAAAAACTAATAAAGCAATAGTACTACTTAATATGGGTGGAGCACGAAGTAAAGATGAATTAAAAATGTTTTTAACAAATATGTTTAATGACGAAAATATATTAACAGTAAATCCAATTTTACGTAAATTAATAGCATTTTTTATTGTAAATTCAAGACTTAATTCGGCATGGAAGAATTATGAAGAAATTGGAAATGAGTCTCCTATAAATAAATTAACAGAACAATTAGTTTCAAAAGTAAATAATAAAATAGACGAATATAAAACATATCAAGTTATGAGATATACTCCACCTTTTTCTAAAGATGTAATAAAACAGATGAAAGAAGATGGAATTGAAGAAGTGATTCTTCTTCCTTTATATCCACAATATTCTACAACTACAACAAAATCCTCATTGGAAGATTTCCAAAGATATTCAAAAAATGCCTTTAAAACTAGAATAATTGAACCTTTTTATAAAAATGAATTATTTAATAATTGTATAATAAATGAAATAGTAAAAAATGTTGAAAATCCTAGTGAATATAATCTTCTATTTTCAGCTCATGGTTTACCTCAAAACATAGTTGATGCAGGTGATCCTTATGAAAAGCAAATGATTGAACATGTTGATATTTTAAGTAATATCTTAAGACAAAGAGGTATTGAATTTAACTCAATATCTTTAGCATATCAATCAAAAGTAGGGCCATTAAAATGGTTGGAACCATCACTTGATGATGCATTACTTGATTTTAAAGATGATAATGTACTTATCTATCCTCTTGCTTTTATTGTTGATAATTCTGAAACAGATTTTGAATTAACTATTGAGTATAAAGAAATTGCTGAAGAAATAGGTGTAAATGAATACAAAGTTTGTAAATGTGTAAATGCAAGTGATGAATTTATTGAAGCCATTAAAGATATTATAAAATAAGGGTTCTTATGAGTGAAGATATATTGTTAAAAATTGCACATGATTCAATCAAATCAAAATTTGATGAGACAGTAAAAATAGATAAAGAAGAGCTACTTAAAAACTACCCTTTTTTAGAAGAACCAGGTGCCTGTTTTGTAACATTAAAATTAGATAATGAGCTAAGAGGATGTATTGGAAGTTTAGAAGTATATGGAATGTTAATCGATGATATTGTTGAAAATGCTTATAATGCTGCTTTTTTAGATCCAAGGTTTTTAGAATTAAGTGAAGAAGAGTATGCAAAAATAGATTTAGAAATATCTATTTTAACTCCTGCTTTAAAACTAGAATACACTAGCTTAGAAGATTTAAAATCAAAAATAAAAGTTGGAACGCATGGTGTAGTTTTACAAGATGAAGATTCTCGTTCAACATTTTTACCACAAGTATGGGAACAAATTCCTAGCTTTGAAGAGTTTTTTAAACAGTTATTACATAAAGGTAGTTTTGAAGAAGATGCCTTAGAAAAAGGTATTGATGTATCTATTTATGAAGTTATAAAGGTGAGATAGTGAGTATTAGAAAAACTGTTGTTGCAGGAAGTTTTTACCCTAATGAGAAAAAGGAACTTCTTTCTTTAATTAAAAGTTTTTCTAAGATTGAAACCCAAAATAGTTTTGAACATATAAATGCAATAATCACACCACATGCAGGATTTATTTATAGCGGGAACCTTGCAAATAAATCTTATTTTTTATGCTCAGAACAAAATCCTAAAAGAGTAATAGTAGTAGGTCCTTCTCATCATGTTTATTTTGAAGGCTCACATATTTGTTTAGATGATGAGTATGAAACGCCTTTGGGAAATATTCAAGTAGATACTGAGTTTTCAAAAGATTTAAAAGAAAAATATAGCTTTTTAAATATAAATGAAGAATGTACATTTGAACATTCAACTGAAACACAAGCCCCTTTTATAAAATATCATTTCCCAAATGCAAAAATTATAGAAATAATATATGGAAATCAGGACTTTAATACATTGAGTGAATTAATAGCTGAGGTAATAAAAGATAAAGATAACCTTCTTGTAATTAGTACTGATTTAAGTCATTTTTATTCTTTAGAAAAAGCCAAAGAACTTGATCTAAATTGCATAAAAGGGATTGAAAAGAAAGATATGTCAATCTTAGAAAATAGTGAAGCTTGTGGAAAAATAGGAATTAAAGCTATTTTAAAAATAGCAATTAGTAAATCATTAAATGCAAAAGTATTAGATTATAGTACAAGTTGTGATGTGACTAATGATAAATCAAGAGTTGTAGGATATACAACTGCTCTTATAGGAAAGTAGATGTTTCTTTTTAAAAAAATTATTTCAGCTTTCTTATTACCAGTTCCCTTAGGCCTTTTTATACTTTTTCTAGCTTTATATTTTTTGCTTATAAACTCATATGCAAAAGCAAAATTTTTTTTAGTTTTAGGTTTTTTATGGTTTATTCTTTTATCTTTTCAACCTATTTCCAATGCAATTATAAATCCTTTAGAAAACTCACATAAAGCACTATTTGATATTCCTAAAGTTGAATATGTGTTAGTTTTAGGCTCAGGACATATTACAAATGAAAAGTTAAGTATTACTTCTCAATTATCAAGTACTGCTAGTATTCGTATAAATGAAGGTATTAGAATTTTTAAAATTTTGGAAGCAAAAGATGAAAATACTAAGATTGTATTTTCAGGATATAAGGGCTTTGATAAAAATTATCACTCGTTTATGGCCTCGCAACTTGCAATATCATTAGGTGTAAAAAAAGATAAAATAAGAAAACTTGATAAGCCTAGAGATACAAGAGAAGAAGCCATTGAAATGAAAAAGATTGTAGGAGAGAAACCTTTCATTTTAGTGACAAGTGCTTCACATATGAAGCGATCAATCTTACTATTTAAAAAGCAGGGCTTAAATCCAATTGCAGCTCCAACATACAATTTGGCAGATGTTTCTAAAAGTTATAGTAATATATTCTCAAGTGAGAATTTATATAAAGTTAAAGTAGCTTTTCATGAATATATCGGACTTGTATGGGCTTATATAAGAGCTTATATTTAAATAAAAGATAATTTAACCAAAAGTTAGCTACAATTGCGACCTTGTTGCAAATAAAGGTAAATATTGGAAATACTAAATATAAAAGAATTATCTTATTCTTATCAAAATAACTTTAAAGTTTTAGAAAATATCAATCTAACTATTCAAGATGATGATTTTTTAGCAATCATTGGCCCAAATGGTGGAGGAAAATCAACTCTATTAAAACTTATTTTAGGTTTATTAAAACCTCAAAATGGTGTGATAACAAAAAATATTAAAAATGAATTAATAGGCTATGTTCCACAAAATACAAACTTAAATCTTGACTTTCCTATAACTGCATTAGAAGTTGTTCTCATGGGACATATAGGAGGGGCTAAAAAACTTTTTGGATATAACAAAG
This sequence comes from Poseidonibacter lekithochrous, assembly GCF_018861145.1. Taxonomy (GTDB): domain Bacteria; phylum Campylobacterota; class Campylobacteria; order Campylobacterales; family Arcobacteraceae; genus Poseidonibacter; species Poseidonibacter lekithochrous_A. The sequence continues at coordinate 70,532 of NZ_JAHKQT010000044.1, read as the reverse complement.
CAGATACAGATTGTGCAATGCACTCACTTAAAAAAGTTGGAATGGAAGAGTTTGCAAATAGAAAAATAGGTGACTTAAGTGGAGGTCAAAGGCAAAGAGTCTTTATAGCTCGTGCTTTATGTTCAAATCCAAAAGTAATGCTCTTAGATGAACCAACGGCAAGTATTGATGTAAAAGGTCAAAATGAAATTTATGAACTATTAAAAGAGTTAAATAAGCATATATGTATAGTAGTAGTTAGTCATGATATTTCTATTTTATTAAATTATGCAAAGAATGTTGCTCATGTAAATAAAAATATTGTTTATCATGCTTTAGAAAAAATACAAAAAGATATAAATACTACAGATGAACATTTATGTGAAGTTGAACTTTTATCAGCTTTAGGTAAAACACAAGTTTGCTGTGATCATAAGCATTAATAGGAAATGAAATGTTAGAAATATTAGAATATGATTTTATACAAAATGCACTAATATCAGGAGTTTTAATCTCAATTGCTGCTGGTATTATTGGCTCATTAGTTGTTGTAAATAAGATTACTTTTTTAGCTGGAGGAATTGCTCATAGTTCTTATGGTGGAATTGGAATTGCAATTTATTTAGGTTTACCTGTATTATTTGGTGCAACTATTTTTGCGATAATCACGGCTGTAATTATTTCAATATTAACACTAAATAATAGAAATAGAGTAGATGCCATAATCGGTATGATGTGGGCTTTTGGAATGGCAATAGGAATTGTCTTTGTAGATTTGACACCTGGATATAATGTAGACTTGATGTCTTATTTATTTGGTTCAATTATTGCAGTTTCAAGTGATGATATTTTATATATGACAATTTTAGATATTTTTATTATCTCAATAGTTGTATTTTTCTATAAAGAGATATTAACAGTTTCATATGATAGTCAATTTGCAAGATTACGGGGAATTAATGTAAAGTTCTTTTATACACTTATTTTAATCCTTGCGGCTTTATGTGTGGTTGCTGCAATTAAAGCAGTTGGCTTAATTTTAGTAATTGCATTGTTAACAATACCAACATATCTGGCAGAAACTTTTGCTAATAAACTATCTTCAATGATGATTTTAAGCTCAATACTTGCAACAATATTTACTATCTTAGGACTTGGAATATCATATGTATATGATATTAGTTCAGGAGCTAGTATTATTATTGTGGCCGTTGTGATTTTAACAATTGTAAAATTGATTAGAAGATATTTTATCTCAAGAATTAAGTGATAGAGGTATAAGTACAAATCCTCTTATTTAAATGAGGATTTGTACTAGTTTACTTTTTTGAAGATGATAAGCTTTTAAGAGAGCTTAAAATATTATATTTTCTTAAGTTAAGTAAGTTTATAGTTGATGTTATCAAAATAAAAAGTGCAATAATTACAAGAGGCATCTTAGGTTGATCTCTAAGAAGAAACTCTGCTAATAACGCACCTGTCATTGCACCTATTCCATATAAATAAAAAAATGCTGTATATATTAATTCTTTAGATTGAGTTTTTACTCTACCTCTTATTAATAAATAAAAACTAATAAAAAAACCTACGCAAGCTATAAGAATAATAACTCCTGTAAATAATCTAAAAAATGTAGGATCTATTCCCATAGGTTTAGCCATTTCTATAAAAGCCTGAACTGAAATTGGCCAAGCAAAAAACTTCGATATAACAAATCTTACTAAAAGAAGACCGCTTAAAAGTGTTGTGATTTTTACAAATATATTCATATATTTCCTTATTGTATTTAATAAACATTATTATAGAATAAGTATTCTAAAATGTCAATAGCTTAAGTAGTAGACCTAGAAAAGTTATATTTAGCTATAATAATAAAAATTTAAACGAACGGAATAACTAAAAATGATTGAAAATCGAGAAGTAAAAAAAGAACAAATAATAAATGAAAGAATATATGTAGGTGAAATAAATAAACTTGCTGTATATAGAAAAAGTGAACCAGGTATTTATTTAATCAGTGAAGATAGAGAAGAAGTACTTCTTCCTAATGCTTATGTAACAAATGAGATGGAATTAGGCTCTTTTTTAGATGTATTTATTTATACAGATAGTGAAGATAGATTAGTAGCAACTACTCTTGATCCATATCTTTATGTAAATGAATTTGCATATTTAGAGATTGTAGATACTGCACCTTTTGGAGCTTTTGTTGATATTGGATTACCTAAAGATATTTTAGTTCCTAAAAATAAACAAAGAAGTATTTTTCACAAAGGACATTTTAAAGTTCTTAAAATGATTCTTGACGAAAAAACAGATAGATTAATCGCTACTGAAAAATATACACTAGATCAAGATATCAAAGGTTTAGAAGAAAAAGATGAGGTAGAAATTTTAGTATATTCTAAAACTCCTCTTGGATATAAAGTAATTGTAAATGATTTATATGATGGGATGATTTTCCATACAGAAATCTTTGAAAATGTTTATTTTGGAGATAGAAAAAGAGCTTATGTTAAAAAAATAAGAGATGATAATAAACTTGATATCTCTTTACAAGAAATTGGTAAAAAAGTTAAAGATGATAAAGTTTATGAACTCTTAGTTCAAAATGGTGGAAAAATGAACTTTACATATAAGAGTGATGCAGAAGATATTAAAAAAGCATTTGGTGTTAGTAAAAAAGCTTTTAAAGCAACACTAACAAAATTATTAAATGATGATAAAATTGTTTTAGAAGATAACTGTATTAGAGTTAAATCGTAACAGTTTAAAATTGATTGGTCTCAATTAAGACAATATTTATCCGAATTTATTATAATGTCAAGAAATATTAAAAATAAAAGGAAATTATATGGCAACAACAAAATTAAAAGGTAATGAAGTAGAATTAAGTGGAGCAGAAGTTAAAGTTGGTGATAAAGCACCTGTCGTAACTGTTGTAGCAAAAGATTTATCTGATGTTCAAATCGGTGGAGAAAATGGTAAATCACAAGTAATTGTAGTCGTACCATCATTAGATACAGCAGTATGTGCAGCAGAGACAAGAAAATTCAACGAAAAAGCAGCAAAAATTGAAAATGCTGAAGTAATTGTTGTATCTATGGATTTACCATTTGCAATGGGTAGATTTTGTACAACTGAAGGAATCGAAAACTTAACTGTTGGTTCAGATTTCAGAGCTAAAGCTTTTGCTAAATCTTATGGTGTATTAATTGCCACTGGACCATTAGCTGGTGTAGCTTGTAGAGCAGTTTTTGTAGTTAATGCTTCAGGTGTTATTACTTACAAAGAAATTTGTCCAGAGATTACTGAAGAGCCAAACTATGATGCCGCACTTGCAGCATTAAGTGATGCAACATCAACTTCTTGTTGTGGGACTTGTCAATAATCAAGGTTTTGATTATTACAATTTGATATACTTCAAAAAGTTAAAAAGAGTCACTTTTTAAGTGGCTTTTTTATTTTAGGAGATGATATGTCAGATATATTGAATACATGGTACAAGAAGTTTTCTTCTCAGCCTCACCAACCTTTTTTCACAAACGGAATTATATTTTTTATTTTATTTATGATGCTTTTTATAGCTTCATACTCAAATGTTTTAAGTTTAGATAATAGTATTTTAACTTACCACGCATACACAATGATTTTTGTTGTATTTATTCAGTTTTTTCTAGGTTTTCTTTTTGTAGTTTTCCCAAGATTTTTATCACAAGCTGAAATCTCACCAAAAATATATATGCAACAATTTCAACTTTATTTCATAAGTTCTATTGGTATTCTTCTAACATTAATAGTTCTACCAAGTATTACTATTCTTTTTCAAATTTTAATGCTTCTTGCTCAAATATTGAGTTTTAAATTACTTTATTCAATTCACAAAAAAAGTATCGTTGCTGTAAAAGAAGATACAAAATGGATATTAATAGCATTTTTAACAGGAATCTTAGCTCACTTTTTATTTATTATGAGTTCTTTTGATTTTACATATTCTCTTACAGTTGCACATTTTGCGACAAACGTAGGCTTCTACCTATTTTTATTTATGATAATATTTACTGTTTCTCAAAGAATGATTCCATTTTTTACAAAAACAAAAGTACCTACTTATGTAGTAAATAAGTCAAAAAATCTACTTCCTATTATTTATGGATTATTAACTCTAAAAATCTTTTTACTAGCATTTGAAAATAATGCTTTAAATCTTTTTGCAGATATTCCATTATTGATTGTATTTACAAGAGAGTTAATAAAATGGAATCTTCCTACGTTTAAAGTTACTGCTATTATGTGGGTTTTATTTATTTCATTATATTGGATACCTTTTGCTTTCTTTATATCTGTTATTGAATCTTTTATGTATATATATAATCCAGAAATCATTTTTGAAAAAGCTGTAATTCATACTTTAGCTTTAGGTTATTTTGTAACTGTATTAGTTGGTTTTGGAACAAGAGTTGTTTTAGGGCATTCAGGTGTTACACCATTTGCGGGGAAGTTTGCGATTACGATATTTATTGCTATTCAAGTAATTGCCTTTTTAAGAATATTTACTTCATTTTCTTTAAACTTTGATTTAAACTATATTTTCTTACTTAATTTTACTGCCTTCCTTTTAGTAGCTGGTTTAATTATTTGGTCAACAAAATATCTTACAATTTTAATCAAAGGCAAATAATCAAAAAATAAATCTTTTCTAAACACGCCCTTTACACTAAATATATATAATCATCAAAAGAATATAAATACTTAGAGTAAAAGGGTAAATTATGAATATAATAAAAAAACCAACGTGGGATATCTCATCATCAGAAGTGACACCTGAAGAATTATTTAATAAAAGAAGAACTTTTATTAAACTTGGAGCTGCATCATTAGTAGCATCAGGTGCTTTAATTGAAGCACTTGCAAAAGATGATATTCCTGTTCCTAACTTACAATATTTAAAAGATAAAAATATCAATAACCTAAAACTAAATACTTATGAGCAAATCACAACTTATAATAACTTTTATGAATTTACAACATCTAAAAAAGGTGTAAAAGATATGGCTCATACTTTAAAAACAGATAATTGGGAAATAGAAATTGATGGATTAGTTGAAAAACCTATTAAAATTCAATTAGATGATTTAGTAAAAAACTTTTCAATTGAAGAGAGAATTTATAGATTTAGATGTGTTGAAGGTTGGTCGATGGTTGTCCCTTGGAATGGATTTTCCCTTGCAAGTTTAATTAAGTTTGCTAAACCTTTATCAGGTGCAAAATATATTAGATTTGAGACTAAATATGATGAAAAGATGTTCCCTGATCAATCACGTGGAGTTTTCTCAACTATTGATTATCCTTATGTTGAAGGTCTTAGAATGGATGAAGCTATGAATGAATTATCGTTTATGGCAACTGGACTTTATGGTTCTACACTTCCAAATCAAAATGGAGCACCTTTGCGATTAGTTGTACCTTGGAAATATGGTTTTAAATCTATAAAATCTATTTCAAAAATAACATTTGTAGATAAAGCACCATTAAACACATGGCAAAGATCGAATAAAAAAGAGTATGGATTTTATGCAAATGTAAATCCAAATGTAGATCATCCAAGATGGTCTCAAAAAAAAGAAAGAGTTCTAGGAAAGTTTTTGAAACAAAAAACTTTAATGTACAATGGCTATGAAAAAGAAGTTGCACATATGTATACTGGAATGGATTTGAAAAAGTTTATTTAATGAAACGATTATTAATATATCTAGTACTACTAGTTCCTTTAGCCGTGTTAAGCTTGCAAATCTTAGTTTTAGAAGATGTAGTTGACCCTATAAAATATATATATACAGTTACAGGTGTAACCGCGACTGTAATACTATTTTTTTCAATTACAATTTCATTAATTAGTAAAAAAATAAACTTTATGAAATATAGAAGATTAATAGGTTTATTTGGCTTCTTTTATGCTTTTTTACATTTAGTAAACTTTGTAGTTTTTGATGCAGAGTTTGATCTTGCATTTATTATTGAAGAGACAATTGATAAGCCATTTGTTTATTTAGGAATGATCGCATTTTTTATACTTTTATTTATGACTCTTACATCAACAAAGAGCTTATTTAAAAAGTATAAAAAACAACATCAGTTTATATATTTAGCTTTAATCTTAATAACAATACATTTTATAATGGCACAAAAATCAATAACTATTCTTCAATTAGGATATATAGCAATAATTTTCATACTAGCATATTGTAAGCTTTTGCAAAAAATTATGAAAGGAAGTACTCTTTCTTCGCGATAAGTACTCCTTCTTTTTTATTTGAAATAGTAGTATATGGTAAATCTTTTTTTACTTTTTTTTAAATAATATATGATACTATTATAAACATAGGTCTCAGGTTGAGATTCCATCACAATTAGATGGATTAAAATTAATCAACTTCTGGAGATTTATTTGAATTCACTCAATCATTCTATATCAATACAAACAGGTAATCTTCCTCCTTCTAAAGAGCTTTTTTTAAGGCTTGAAAATATTTTTCTAATTGCAACTGTTGGTGAAATAATCGAAATTGTTTCCTTAAAGTCAAATATTGAAATTGAGCTTCGTGGCTGGTCAAGATTGCGAGGACATATTTATTTAGGACGAGAAAGTTTAAAACAACTTTATTCTTATAAAATCAAAAAAAGTGGTCATGATAGTTTTTCTAAAAAACCATCTTGGGGCAAAAAGATGAAAGGAATTGATACTTCAAATCCTAAACTAAAAGACTTAGAACTTTCAAGTGAAATATTATCTAAAGCACCAGATGAAAATGGTTTAATGACAAGAGGAATGGTAGGACAAGATGGCACGCCATGTTATGATTTTGAACTCTCACATAAAGAGCAAGTTTGGTCAAAGTCTGTATCTTCTTTATATGAAGAAGGAAAACATGCCCAGTGGAATGCTACTAGGGATATAGCATGGAATGAAATTCCTGAGTTTAATCCAATTATGGAAAAAGCAATTTGTCAAATAATGACTTATCTAGTTGAAAATGAGTTTTCAGCTTTATATATCCCTGGAAAGTTTATTAGTAAAATTAATCCTTATTATATGGAAGTGCCACTATTTTTATCCTCTTTGATGAATGATGAAGCCAGACATATAGAAGTTTTTACAAAACGAGCTAATGCAAATGGGGGAGGGTTTCAGTACTCAAGTGAAGTTACACAACGATCACTTTATTCTCTTTTTAAAGAAGATGATTATCTAAAAAGTTCTTTTTTACTTCATGTTATGGGAGAAGGTACTTTTATTGACCTTTTAAACTTTTTAGAAAAATATATGCCAGATGATGCAACTAAAAAAATCATAAAACTTTCAAAAAGAGATGAAATACGTCATGTTGCTTATGGTATGGAACATGTTCGTTCTGCAATTGAACAAAATCCAAATAGAATAAATGCTTTAAAAAATAGTGCATATCAAAGAAAAGAGTTTATGGATGAAGTAAATACTGAATCCTCTATGCTTTTAGAATCCTTATCAATATTAGCAGGAGGAAGTGATTCTGCTACTGACTTTAAAAGAGGGTTTGATTTAGTTGAAGAGTTAAAAAAAACAATGAATGAAAACAGAATTAAAAGATTAATACAAATAGGTATGGATGAGGATTTAGCGCATGATATTTCTAAAGTTCATACACCAAATTTTATGTAGGAAAAAGAATGGATAATACTTATAACAAAATGATGGAATTTGCTCAATCAAATATTCAACCTTTTACACAAAAAGTTGATGAAGATGCAACATTCCCAGTTGATAGTTTTGAAGCTATTAAAAAAGAAAAAATAACTGGATTAGTTGTACCAAAAGAGTATGGAGGACAAGGACTTGGACTTGAAGAACATACTCAAACAGTTTTAGCTTTTGCATCAAGTTGTGCAACAACAGGATTATGTTATATGATGCATAATGTTGCAACTATGTGTATAGTAGCATTTGGTAGTGATGAAATGAAAAAAGAGTACTTACCTAAAATAGCAAATGGTGAATTGCTTTTAGCCCTTGCTTTTAGTGAAACAGGTACAGGAACACATTTTTATAATCCAGAAATAACTGTAAGTAAAGAAAATGATAAATTATTTATGAATGGAAGAAAAAGTTTTGTTACTTCTGCTCTTTATGCAGATTTTTACTTAGTACTTTCAAATAGTTTTGATTCAGAAGGCTTAGATAACTGGATTATAAAAAAAGACTTAGCAGGTATTAGTTTTGAAGAATCAGCATGGAATGGTTTAGGAATGAGAGGAAATGCTTCTATGCCTATGTTATTTAACAATGTGAATGTAGATATTTCAAATAGAGTAGGAACAGCAGGAAGTGGAGCGGAGCAAGTATTTAATGTTGTAGCGCCATTTTTCGTAATAGGATTGAGTGCTGTGTACACTGGTGTGGCTTTAAATGCTTGTAATACTATTATAGAATATTCACAAAATAGAAAATATAGTGATTCATCAGCATTATGTGAAATTCCTACTGTTCAAAATCATATAGCTGAAATATTTACAAATGCAACAAGTGCAAAACACTTTACTCTTGCAGCTGCAAAAAGTGGAGCAAATGGTGATGCTGATGCCTTAGCACAAATTATATCTGCAAGATTAAATGCTTCAAATATGGCAGTTGAAGTTTGTAATAAAGCAATGAAAGTTGGAGGTGGAACAGCTTATGCTAAACGACTTACTATTGAAAGACTACTAAGAGATGCTTATGCCGCACAAGTTATGGCGCCTAGTACGGATGTACTTTCTATTTGGCTTGGAAAAGCTTTAACTAATCAACCAATACCTTAAGGAAAATTATGAAAAAACCAATTATGCTTGGAGCCGTAGCTTACGATCCAAAAGTTATTCCTATTTGGGATATTATAAGAGACTATTTTAATGACAATGGTGTTAGACTTGATTATATTTTATTTTCAAACTATGAAGCGCAAGTTGAATATTTATTATCAAATAAGATTGATGTAGCATGGAATACAAATGTTGCATGGGTAAGAAGTAATGAATTGAGTGGTGGAAAAACTAAAGCCCTAGTTATGAGAGATACAGATATTGATTTTCAATCTGTTTTTATTACAAAAGCAAATAGTGGTATCAAAAGTATTAAAGATTTAGAAGGTAAAAACTTTGCTTTAGGAAGTGCAGATTCTGCACAAGCTGCTATTTTACCTTTAAAATACATTGAAGATGAACTTGGACAAAATAACAATGTAAATATCATAAGATTTAATTCAGACTTAGGAAAACATGGAGATACAGGAAGAAGTGAATTTGATATTCTTGAAGCACTTATGAATAATGAAATTGATGCGGGAGCAATTGGAATTAGTTCATGGGTTAGAATGCTTGAAGAAGGAATCTTCCCAAGTGGTGAAGTAGAATCATTTTTTGTAAGTGAGGGTTATTGTCATTGTAATTTTACAGTACTTGATAGTTTAGATGAAAGTATCCAGAAAGTATTTACCGAAATGTTATTAGGTCAAGATCCAAAAGATCCAATAATTAAAAAAATGATGCAAATGGAAGGCCTAAATAAATGGGTTAAAACAGGGCCTGCTGAACTTAAAGGTTATGAGGTCTTAACTCAAGCTATGAAAGAACAAGGTTTAATGCAGAATAACTGGTAGGAATTCCTACTAGTTATTTTATTTATATTACTTTTAATGTCTTTGTCCTTATTGAAATATAAAAAGCACGAGTCTAATATATTGACTTAATCTTTAACTTTATAGTCAAGTTAACTCTTCATTAATTCTTTATTAGGATTTAGTTAATAGTGTACATGTATAATTTTTACATAGATAAGTTGACGCAGCAACTTATTTATTTACTAGAATTTTAAGATAGATTTCTTAAATATGAATAATTTTTTTATGTTTCCTTGTACGAAGGTGTTATCTTTGATAGCACCTTTTTTTTATTCAAATTAATCAATAACTTCTTCTCTTTATTAAATAAATGATAAGTCTTTTATGTTACTATTTCAAAACGAGAAAAAAACTACTATAAAGAATCAGCTAATACATGCCATTATCAAATTTAAATCAAGAACAATTAAGTGCTGCAACTTGTCCTAAGGGATATAATTTAATTATTGCAAGTGCTGGAACAGGTAAAACTTCTACTATTGTTGGAAGAATTGCTAATTTAATTAATAGTGGAGTTAAACCAGAAGAGATTCTTTTATTAACTTTTACAAATAAAGCAGCTGCTGAGATGGTTCATAGAATTGCAAAGTTCTTTGGAAAAGACATGGCAAAGAAAGTTATGGCGGGGACATTTCACTCTGTTTCTTACAAGTTATTAAAACAACTAAATATAAATATCTCACTTAAACAACCAAATGAACTTAAAACACTTTTTAAATCGGTTTATGAAAAAAGAGTTTTTTATGATAGAGATGATGAAGCAAATCCATATGATGGTGGATATTTGTATGATATGTATTCTTTATATCTTAACTCAAATACAGGTGAAGAGTTTGGAACTTGGATAAAAGACAAAAACTCTTCTCACGAAATTTATACTTTAATCTATGAAGATGTTGTTGATGAGTTTAATGCCTTAAAAGTTAAATATGGTTATGCAAACTTTGATGATTTACTAACGATTATGCTTGATACTTTAAAAACTCAGAGTTTTGATTTTAAAGAAATTTTAGTTGATGAGTACCAAGATACAAATCCTTTGCAAGGAAGACTATTGGATGGGTTTAAACCTAATTCTTTATTTTGTGTTGGGGATTATGATCAAAGTATTTATGCTTTTAATGGCTCTGATATAGGTATTATTTCCACTTTTGCTACAAGATATAATGATGCAACAGTTTTTACTCTAAGAAAAAACTATCGTTCTACTAAACCTATTTTGGATTTGGCTACAAAAGTAATTGAACATAATGAAAGAATTTATGATAAAAACTTAGAAGTTATAAGAACGGATGAAACGATTAGGCCAAAGCTTTTAGCTTTTAATGAGCTATTTGCACAATATCAATATATTTCTAAACTGATTTCTGAAAGTAAAACAGAACATAATGATATTGCAATAATTTATAGAAATAACTCAAGTGCAGATGGAATTGAAGCAAACTTACGTGAATATGAGATTCCAGCAAAAAGAAAAGGTGGAATGTCTTTTTTTGATTCTGTTGAAATAAAATTTATTCTAGATATTTTAGTTATGCAATTATCTCATAATGATATGATGGCTTTTATTCATGTTTTAGAGCATGGTAAAGGTATTGGAAAAGCTATTGCAAAAGATATCTTTGATGCCCTTATAAAACTAGGTGATGGAGATATATTAAGAGGACTTTTCCAACCTAATCCAGATATCAACAACCCTTATGATACTAAGAAAGTAAAAAATAGACAATTAGGTTTATTTGATGATTTCTTAGAACTAGGTTCTATTTCAAAGTTTAAAGATTGTGGTTTTGAAGAAGCCTTTTTATCGAACCCAATTTTAAAACATCCTAAATTAGGTGTTGATGGTGGAAAATATATTTATGATTTCTTTTTACTTATGAAGCATTTAAAAAGAACAAAAAATCCAGAATCCTTAGTTACTAGTATTAGTTCTTCTATGATGTATTCTAGGTTAAAAGATTTCTTATCAACAAAAAGAGCAACTGCAAAAGATGGTACTGTAAATCCTATGCAAAAAACAAAAGCCTTAGCTAAGATAAATAGAAAAGGTATGATTTTAAAGAACTTATCAAAAAACTTTAAAGAGTTATCAAAATTTATTAACTCGATGATTTTAGGAGGTTCAGAAATGAGTGAAGGTGATGGCGTAAACTTATTATCTGTTCATGCAAGTAAAGGCTTAGAGTTTAAAGAAGTATATGTAATTGACCTAATGGATGGACGTTTCCCAAATAGAAAACTTATGAGTAAAGGTGGAAGTCTAGAAGAAGAAAGACGTCTATTTTACGTAGCTGTTACACGAGCTAAAGATATACTTTATTTATCTTATGCAAAATTTGATAGGATTAAGAAAATGGCTTTTGTTGCATCTCCTTTTTTAAGAGAAGCAGGTCTTGTAAAAGACGATGAAACAACTTCTGCTTAGCAAAGGTTTAATCTACTTCTTACTAAGTTCCTTCCAGATTCTTTTGCTGAATATAATAACTTATCAGCTTTTTGGAGCATTTCATCAATATTTTCACAGTTTTGGTTATCACTAACACCAAAACTTGCTGTAATTTTTAGAATTTTTCCATCTTCTTCTAATTCAATTTCTTCAATTTTTGTTTTTAACTTTTCAGCTTTTTTAATTGCATCTTCTAAACTTGTATTTTTGATAATTAATGCAAATTCTTCTCCACCTAGTCGTCCTAGAATAGTTTTCTCACTAATGTTATTCTTTATATTTTTAGCAAAAAGAACTAAAACTTTATCTCCTACATTATGGCCATATTTATCATTAAATATTTTGAAGTTATCAATATCTATCATAACAACACATAACAATTCATTGTTTTTTTGTGCCTGATTAAAACTTGTTTGTGCGTGAATAAAAAAGTTTCTTCTATTCATTGTTTGTGTTAAATGATCTGTATGAGCAATTTCATATAAGTTTTCATTTGATTTCTCAAGTTCTCGTACTTGAAGTTTCATTTCTGAAGTTTTATTTTCTATAATTTCATATATAGATTTTTCTTTTTCTTTTAATAGATGTTTGTAATTATTGCTAAAATAAAGAAGTGATATTAAACTAAATAATACTAGACATATAAATATTATTAGTATATTTATTTTTGTTTTGTCTATAAGAGTTATTTCTTTTTCAACTTTTACAGTAAATAAAATATTTGAATTGTAATCATAAAAAGATAGTTCATTAATATTTAAGTTATTTATCTTGTTATATTTATTTTTTGTTTTTAAAGATACTGTTTGATTATTGCTTTGATTGATTTTTTTTACATTAATTCGAGGACCTGATATAAATTTTATATTTGTAAAGCCTTGTGCTAAATCTTCAATAATTTTAGTATCAATTTTTGAACCTAAGTATACAAAACCATTAGAACTATTTTCATAATCAGTTTTATAAATAGGATTTTTTGATATATAATAAGCTTCATCTTTATAAATCATAATTTTATTGATTTTATTAATATCTTTAAATTTATTTATGATAAAAGAACTGAAGTTTGCTTTCTCTGTATTATTAATATCTTTTGTAAATTTAGAATATTTTATATTGCTTTTTTTATCACTTAGAATAAAATAAGATAAGTCTAAATCTTCAAGAGTATATGAACCCTCTCTAAAATTTTTATATATATAATCTTCATTTGCATTTTTAACAAAGTCGTAAACTTCATCTGAACTTGAATATTCTAATGCTATTTTATGATTATATTCGATTTTAGATTGAATTTTATAAATTAAATTTGAAATATTTGAATTGTTGATGTTTTTTTCTAGTTTGTTAAAATCATTTGTTATTATTATGAATGATAGTAATGTGAATATACTAAAAAGAGTAATTAAAATGATAAGTGTTTTTTTATTCTTATCCATAATTTTTTTTTTCATTTTTCTTTTATCCATAATATTATTTATTTACAATTAGTTTATGATTGTATCCAAAATAATTATATATTACAATAATGAATTTGATATATTAACAATTATTTTGATATAATCGCGAATAATAAAGAGATATAGGATTTTAAATGAGCGAAAAGTACGAACCATCAAAAGTAGAAGATTATTATAAAATTTGGGAAGATAGAGGCTATTTTGAGATTGAAGGAAATAAATCAATTCAAGATTGTGACGAAAATGGAAAAGCAAAAACATTTTCTATTATGATGCCACCACCAAATGTAACTGGATCTTTACATATTGGACATGCACTTACATTCACACTTCAAGATATTATTACTAGATATAAAAGAATGGATGGATTTAAAACACTTTGGCAACCAGGAACTGACCATGCGGGAATTGCAACACAAAATGTTGTTGAAAAACAATTACTTGCAGAAGGTACTACAAAAGAAGAAATAGGACGAGAAAAGTTTCTAGAGAGAGCTTGGCAGCAAAAAGAAACATCTGGTGGAAATATTGTTCATCAAATGAGAAAACTTGGAGTTACTCCAGCTTGGAAACGTGAAAGATTTACAATGGATGAAGGTTTAAAAGAAGCTGTAAAAGAAGCTTTTGTATCGTTATTCAATGAAGGTCAAATTACTCAAAATAATTATATGGTTAACTGGTGTACACACGATGGTGCATTATCTGATATTGAAGTTGAACATGAAGAAGTAAATGGTAAATTTTATACTATGGTTTATAAATTTGCAGATGGTTCTGGACAATTAGAGGTAGCAACAACTAGACCTGAAACATATTTTGGTGATACTGCTATTATGGTTCATCCTGAAGATTCTAGATACACTGATATTGTTGGTAAAGAGGTTTTATTACCGCTAACTGATAGAACTATCAAAGTAATTACAGATTCTCATGTTGATATGGAATTTGGAACAGGTGTTGTAAAAGTTACTCCAGCTCATGATCAAAATGACTACGAAGTAGGGAAAAGACACGATTTAGAATTTATCAAAGTATTTGATGAAAAAGGTATTTTAAATGATTACTGTGGAGAATTCGCAGGACTTGAAAGACTAGAAGCACGACCAGTGATTGTAAAAGCACTTGAAAATGCAGGATATATTGTAAAAATTGAAGACCATGTTCACCAAGTAGGGCATTGTTATAGATGTAAAAATATTGTTGAGCCATTTATTTCTCAACAATGGTTCTTATCTGAAAAAATAGCAAAATCTTCAATTGAAAAAACAAAAGCTCATAATAACTTCCACCCACAACATTGGATTAATTCATATACAGCATGGATGGACGAATTAAGACCTTGGTGTATTTCTAGACAATTATGGTGGGGGCATAGAATTCCTGTATTTACTTGTAATTCTTGTAATCATCAATGGGCAGATAAAAGTGATGTTCCTGAAAAATGTCCAAAATGTGGTGAAAAACATTATACACAAGATCCAGATGTATTAGATACTTGGTTCTCTTCTGCTTTATGGGCAATGTCTCCTTTAGGTTGGGGAAATAATGGAAAGCTTCAAGATTTATATAATGAAGCACAAGATATGAAAGACTTCTATCCAAATTCACTATTAATTACTGGTTTTGATATTATGTTCTTCTGGGTAGCTCGTATGATGATGATGGGTGATCACTTTAAAGGTGAGTTACCATTTAAAGATATTTATATGCATGCACTTGTTCGTGATGAAACGGGTGCTAAAATGTCTAAATCAAAAGGTAATGTAATTGATCCTTTAGATATGGTTGAAGAGCATTCTGCGGATATTATCAGATTTACACTTGCATATTTAGCTGTTCAAGGTAGAGATATTAAATTAGGTGAAAAGAATTTAGAACAATTTAGAAACTTTACAAATAAACTTTACAATGCTACAAATTTTTTACAATTAAATATAGAAACTTTCCCTGATTTAAAAGATATTGAGATTAAAACATCACTTGGTTTATATATGCAATCTAAACTTAGTACTGCTGTTGATGAGTTACGAGATAACTTAGAATCTTTCAAATTTAACGAAGCTGCTAGTACACTTTATAAATTTGTATGGAATGAATTTTGTAACTGGGGTATCGAGTACTCAAAAGGTTCAAAAGATTCTATTTTAGAACTTGGTGCAATTTTCAAGGAAACATTAAAAATGTGTTCACCATTTATGCCATTTATTTCAGATTATTTATATCATAAATTATCAGGAACTACTTTAGAAGAGGGTGAGTCTTTAATGATTACTAACTTCCCTAAAGATATTGCTAAAAATCAAGAGATGGAAGATATGTTTGCAGTAATTGAAGAAGCTATTATTTCTGTTAGACGTGCTAAAGTTGTAATTGATATGGGTAACTCTAAAATTGCAAAAGCTTATATTAAATTAGACTCAAGTATTGATAAAAATCTTGCAAAACCATTTATTGAAAAACTTGGAAAAGTTGAAAATATAGAATTTGTAGATGCCAAAGTTGAAAACTCAATTACAGATGTTTCTGATAATTTAGAAGTTTACTTACCAACAAGTGAAATTGATATGAGTCCAATTATTGATAAGTTAACTAAGCAAAAAGAAAAAACACAAAAAGAATTTGATAAACTAAATGGAATGTTATCAAATGAAAGATTTGTAGCAAATGCTCCTGAAGCAGTTATTGCTGAGAATAGAAAAGCATTAGAAGATGCAAAGAATAAACTAGAAAAAATAGAAAATGAACTAAAAGTGATTTCTTAATACTTTAGTTTAAAGATTTAAAAGGAGAGTACTATGAATATAAAGTTAGTAAAAAAGACTTTTATTATTACAAGTTTAGTACTCTTTCTTGATGGCTGTGGTTTTAATCAACAAAGTATTCAAAGTTTTGCACAAACAAACTCTTCAATTGAAATAGTGAAATACAAAAATGAAATCACCTCTTCTTTACTAAAATATAAAAAGAAACTAGACTTACGAAATCCAAACTCTTATAATAAAAAACTAGCAAAGAATATAAGTTTTCAGATACAAAAAAATCAAGATTATATTAATATTTCACAAAATGGTAAAAAACTAGAAACTTATAATGAATATTTTTACTATGCTTTTAAAGATGACGAAATATCAAATAGAAATGATTTTCTAATACTTGGTCTTTATAAACTTATTTATAAAGCATTTAGTTTAGATACAAATCATAAATTTACTGCACTTGAATATAATAAATATGAATTACAAAAACTTTATGAATATTTGCAAGTATTAAGATGGAAGATAAGAACACAAAAAGATGTAAATGGTAATTATCTTTTTAATACTTGGCAAAATAATTGGCAGCTAGAACTTTTACATAAAGATAGAAATGACTTAAATATTATAAAAGATTTAGAGTATATAAAAGCGAATAAAGAGACTATCTTCTCTCACTCTAATTTTTCTTTTGAGGTATTATTATCAAGAATTTTATTAAATGTAGAATATACATTAAGAAAGATAAATATCGAACCTTATGAGATGAGTACTTCGGCTATAAAAAGCTTTATTTTTATTCTTTAAAAGTACTTTTTGATATATATATTTTAAAGCAAAGCTTAAAAGCTTTGCTTATGATTTTCTAAGTTTATGTGAGATTGTATATAATACAGGTAGATAAATCAAGTTAAGAATTGTTCCCCATGCAAGTCCAAATCCTAATGCAATTGCAATTGGTTGGAATATTACAGCTTGTCCTGTTGGGAAAAATATTAAAGAAGCCATTCCAATTATTGTTGTTATTGTTGTAATAATAATCGGTCTAAATCTTTTTGTAGCTCTTTGGAATATCTCTTCTAATGTTTTTGCCTTTTTAAGATAAGTCATCATGATAATACCATCATTAATAACAACTCCAGCAAGTCCTAACGCTCCAATCATTGAAGGCATTGATAAGTTAAGACCCATAACCTTATGACCTATAAGTACTCCAAGGATAGAGAATGGAATAATACTCATTACAATAAATGTTTCTCTAAAAGAGTTAAATAAATAAAGCATTGCAAGCATGATTAAAATAATTGCTAAAGCAGATGCTAAAATCATATCTCTTAATAAATCTGCTTTCTTCTCTGCTTCACCTTTAAATACTAATTTAATACTATCTTCTTTTATTTGGTTAAGAATTGGCTGTAAAATCTCAATTACTTCAGAGGATGTAATAATTTCAGCATCAACATTTGCAAAGATATAGAAGTTCTTTTCTCCTTGATCTTTTAACAGTTGCTCAAAAGCTCTAATTGTATTTAATTCAACTATTTGATCTAATGCTACAAAAGTACCATTGCTTAAAGGTATTTGAGTATTTTTAAAAGCTTCGAAATCATCTTTGTTTTTTGACTTGATTTTAATATCTAACATTTCTTTATCATCAAAAGAAACACCTTTCTTTTTTAATAAGTAAAGATTTGAAAGATATGAACCAATAAAAGATTCACTTATACCTAAAGATTCTCCATATTGATTTACTTTAAGTTTTATTTCATCAATACCAAATTTTAAAGAATTTGAAACTGTTTTAATTCCTTCTATTGTATTGATTTTTTCTGTTAATGCATCTATTGCTTTTATAGCTTTTTGATCATTATGAGAAATTAAACCGATTTTTATATCAGCTTTTACCGGTCCAACCTTTCTTTCAAGTGTTCCAATTTCTTCTAGGTTGTACTTTTCTTTATAATTGTTTTTATTTAAAAATTTATTCAACTTTACTGCAATCTCTTTAGACTTTAAAGTTCTTGTTCTTCCTTCATCATCATAATAAAAACTTAAGTAGGGAGTTACATATCTATCTAAAAAATTTGCTGCTTTTAGTTTTTGTAATTCTACTGTCATATACATAACATAAGGAAATCTTTCTGTATTATTCCCCGTATCTTGTCTATATCCTGCAACTGAATCTATACTTCGTATAAAGAAGTCATCTTTTTTAAGCATTAAATCTTTTTCAATTTCTTGAACTATTTTAAAAGACTCTTCAAGTGTAGTATTTGAATTTGCTTTCATAGAAATTTTTACATCTGTTGCATCAAATTGAGGAAACATTTGGAACTTTGATGATTTTACAGCTGTAACTGTTGCAATTGGAACAAGTATAATAAATATGATAAGAAATGTTTTCTTCCAATTCATAAAAAAGTGAATAATTCCATTATAGATTTTATTTGCTTTTTCCCATGAGGTAACTTTTGCACCATTTTTTAAAGTATGTGCTGCATGTATTGGCAAGAATAAAAAAGACTCAACTAATGAAGCTACTACTAATGCACTAAGAGCAATAGGAATAAGCTTCATAACCTCTCCCATAGTTCCACTAATCATTAGTATTGGAAGGAAAGAGAATAGAGTAGTAATAGATGCAACAGTTACAGGTTTAACCATTTCACTAGCACCTTTTACAGCTGCTTCCTTAGGTTCCATTCCTTCTTCAATATGTTGTTGAATATTTTCGCTTACAACAATGGCATCATCAACAACGATACCAATTGCAATTAAAACTCCAACTAGAGAAATCATATTTATTGTATAACCAGAAAAATACATATAAATAGCAGCAATTACAAAAGAAGTAGGAATACCAATTGCTATAATAAATGACATTCTAAAGTTAATTAAAATCATTACTAAAACTGTAATTAAAATAATTCCTAATAAAATATTAGAAACTACAATATTTAACCTATCTGTAATTCTTTCACTATTATCATCTGCAATTGTAGTTGTAATATCTGGATTGGATTTATTTACTATTGGTAACAAATCTTTGATATTTTGTGCAACTATAATAGCATCAGCTGTATCTGATTGTTCAACTGCAAGAGAAAGTGCATTTTTACCATTAAAAGAATATAGAGTTGAAGAGTCTTCATATTTTTTAGATATTAAGGCAATATCTTTTACATAAATATTTGTATTTGAAACTTTGATTAAAGTATTTCCAAAATCTATAGCATTTTTTGCACCATTAAAAGTAGAAACATAATAGTGCTTTTTAGGGTCTTCAATTTTCCCAACAGGGAAGATATATGATAAAGTTGAAATGGCATTAAATACTTCACTTTTATTTAAACCTAAAGCATCAATTTTTTTATCATCGATTAGCACTTCAAAATACTTATCTGAGTCTCCAAAAATAGTAACATCATTAACACCATTGATACCTAATACTTTACTTTTAAGTGTATCAGCAAAAGGTTTTAATTCATCAGTTGAGTATTTATCAGAAGTTAATGTAATATCAATTAATGATTTGGAACGCTCTAGTACATTAACCGTAGGTTCATCCATATCTGAAGGAAGATTGGTTTTAATTAAAGCAATGGCATCCTTGATTTTATCTGCTTCATTATATTTGTTCTTACCCTTTTTTAGTTCCAATACAATTGTAAAAGCGCCGGGACTTATAATAGTAGACATTGTATCAACACTGTCAATATTTTTCACATTATCTTCTATTTCAACAACAGCCATTTTATCAAGTATATCAACTGAAGCACCTGCATATGAGCCTTTTATTGAAATCATATCAAGATCAAAACTTGGGAATATTTCTTTTGGTGTTTTTGTATAAGACCAAATTCCAATTGCAAAAACTAGTATAAATAGAGTATAGTTTACTCTAGCATTTTCTACAAAAAATTTTAAAATTTTATCAAACATTATTATCCTTCTTTAGATTAAGAATTATAATATATCTTTATTAACGCAGCATTAATATTACTGCGTTTATTAACTAAACTAGGAATTATCTACTAGCTGCATATAGGTTATAACTTCTTATTATTTCTAAATCTTCTTCATCTTTTACATTTTCAGCAAAAACTTTTATATTTAATAGTGTTGCTAATTCTTGTATAGATTCCACAAAATTTTGTTTTGAAGTATCATTAGAGATATTTGATGTATAATCTCTAGCTAATCTAATATAATCAAGATTAAAGTCTTTGATATTATTAAGTGGAATAAACTTACTCTCAAATCTTTTTATAATAATTTTTGCTCCACATTGATGAATCTCATCTGCGAAGAATTTAAATGTATCCATGTCTTTAGCAACTGCATAAGCTGTAACTGAGAATACTAATTGGCTAGCGATATTTTTATTTTCAAGTATTTTACTTTCAAGCCACGCAATAAATGCAGTGTTGTTAATAGATTCTAGTGATAAGTTAATTGAAATATCATGATTAATCTTATTAATTAAAATATGATTAATTACTCTTGAAATAACTTTTTTATCAAAGTCCATGATTTTTT
Organism: Poseidonibacter lekithochrous; assembly: GCF_018861145.1. GTDB lineage: Bacteria > Campylobacterota > Campylobacteria > Campylobacterales > Arcobacteraceae > Poseidonibacter > Poseidonibacter lekithochrous_A. Next base: position 49,660 of record NZ_JAHKQT010000044.1, on the reverse strand, counting down.
CATATTTCTCTGCAATTGATACAAATGTTCCAATAGGAATATCAATTCCATCTTTATCGCAAGCACTTGTAAAAGCTTCTTGCATTATTAATTCATTTGATTGATTTAATAGTGTTGCATCTCCAATATACTTAACATTAAACTTAGAGTTATCAATAATATCAAAAATTAATTCTCTCCATGATTCCATATCTCTTGAAAGGTCATTTGAGTCTCTTAAATATGCTTCATTTGTACCAATTAATGTAGCTTTTTCATAAGCTTCATTTGCAGATTGAAGCATTTGAGGAGTTGTTCCAATTGGATTAAAAGGAGTTGCTCCAATATGCGCTATATCTTTTTTATCAAATTTTGAAGTAAGGTTTTCTAAATTGTTTTGTAATAGCTTAGTATAATGAACTGCATCTTCATAAGAGAATTTTTCCCCAATTAATGTAAATTCAGAACCAAAAAATCTATATGCAAAAGTTTTTTTATTTTCAATTGTTGTATTTCTTAAAATATTAGCAAATTCTTTTATGAAGTTATTTACTTCATTATCTGTATGCGCTTTAGCAAATGTACCTAAATCAAATATTTTGATTACAAATACATAACCACTTGATTTATGTATGAACATATTTTTCATATCTGTTTCAAAGTTTTGTTTTAAACTAAGTTTTGTTAGATCATCTTGTGATAATTTTTTTGTACTATTTTCTAAATTTTTATTTAATTTATTAATAATTGCTTCAATTTTTGTTGACATATCATTCATTGCAATTGCAACATGTTTTATCTCTGTTGTCCATGGAAGTTCTGAAATTGTGCCAAATTTACCAGCTGCAATATTGTTTGCAAGTTTCTCAATTCTTTTTAAAGGTTTTAAAATATATTGAACAAAAATAAATAAAATTATCATTGAGATGATAAAAGCAATTATTGCATAAATTATTGCACCTTTAACTTGGTCATATAATTTTGCATACGCATCTCCTGGATTTGCACTTACATATATAATTGCTGTTGTTTTCCATCCATCACTTATCTCACTGCTTTGCTCTTTAAGGTTTATAGGAATCATATCGATAAACCAACTTGGAATATAATCAAATTTTACATCTCTTGTTGCTCTTGCGATTACTTTGTTTATTGTAAGTTTTGCTTTAGTATCAACTTTTGAACCATTTTCATTTGTTGCAGTAAAATTAAAGGTAATTTTCCCTCCATTTTTATATTGTTCACTTGGTAAATAGCTATAAATATCTTCTTGAATTTCTTCACTTTCTCCTATATCTATTTCTTCATTTTCCAAGGCTGATAGTTGCTTTGAAATATCATCATCTGATGTGATTTTTTCAATTACTCCAAATGATGAATCCGTTTTTAAGTTCGAAATTTTCCATAAAGAATCATCTAAATCAGCACTTGCTCTAATTAATTGAGTTTCTTTTATAGTAAAATGAGCATCAACTAATCTAATCTCTTTATAAAAACCTCTATTAGAAATTGCTTTTATAATTGTTTCTATTTCGGGATCTTCTTTATCTTTTAACAAAGATTTTAAACCCATTCCTAAAGCAGTTGCACTATCTTGAGCTTTTGTAATTGACTCAATTTCTAAATACTCTTTAGTATTTTTTACACTAATAATAAAATTACCAGTAAAAATCATTAAAAATATAAAAGCAATTATTATATATAGCTGTTTTGATAAAGACATTTTTATTCCTTTTTTAAATTCTACTCATAAGATCTTTCCAAGATCTTAAGTTATTTGTTCCAACTCTTACAGAACCTTTGTTCTTAGCTTGCCATAAACCGCCTGCATTAAAACTATATACAGGTTTTAAATCTTTTCTTTTTGTTGCTAGTTTTAGTTTTTTATTAATATTATCAAGAACAATTGGTGTAGCACCTGGTTTATGATAATAAGTTAAAACCATATGTGCTTGTTCAAACTTACTTCTTGTTTTTATATATTTTACATAAGTGATTCTAAGTTTACTATCAGGAACACCAATTTTTCTAAGACTAAAATACTTAGCAATTGCATAATCTTCACAATCTCCTGCAGCTGTTCCCATAAATTCATAAGGAGTTGCCCAATAGTCCTTCTTCTTCCAATGTCTTGAATCAGTTTTATATTGTATTTTATTAAAAAAATCATTTACATTTTTAAGTTTGTTAAGTATTTTTTCATTTTTAGATGCTTGTAGCATATTATCCCATAATTCTACACGAGACTTTGCTTTAGTGCCATATTTTACAGAAATAGAATTTAGTTTAGAATTTGAGATAAAGAAAGTCTTATTAGCAGTTGTGCTAACAGCAACTAGTGAGATAATCAAAAAAGATATAAGTAATATTTTCTTCAAATCATCTCCTAGTTTAATTTTTATTTATTATTTTATAATATAAATGTTTAAAATAAGGTATTTAAAAAATTATATTAATGAACCTTTTATTTTGTGTTCAGTAATTTTTTCATCATCATATTTAATTGCAATGATATTTTCTGTATTATTTATATACCATTCATCAATAGCATCATTATTTTCTAATATAGAAGTTTTTTCAAGGTCATATTTATCTAAAGGTAAGTATAAAAACTTTTTCTTTATTGGATTAGGCATAGTATAAATTAAAATAGCCCATAAAATACAAATAATAGTAATTGCTATTACAATACTTGTAAAGTCTGCACTGTCAAAGAATATACCACCTATTAATCCACCTAAGAATGTACCTAAGTAACCAAAAGAGTTAAAGATACCAAGAACAAGTCCTCTTTGATGCACTTTTGCAAATTTTGTTGCAAGTGACTGCATAATTGGTTCATGCATATTAAATCCAATAAAGAATACTACAACTCCAATAATAAAAATAGTTGTAGATGTAGCAAATCCAATTATTAAATATGAAATTGCAAATAATGCAATACCAATAACTAAAATTTCTTTGAACTTACCTTTTTTCTCAGCGATTATTGCAGCAGGAGCCATTGCAATAAATCCAAATATCATTGCTGGAAGATAAACTTTCCAAAGGTCTGACAAAACCCATTCATAGTTTTTCATTAAAACCATAGGGATAATCATAAATGCAAATGTCATTAATCCCTTTTGTAAAAAGTTTGTAATATTCATTTTGATTAAGTTTTTATTTCCTAATACAGTAGAAAGTTTTGCTTTACCATTATATGTATGAGTAATATGTGGAGGATTTGGAACTAATTTAATAATTACATAAATAGATGCTAATGCTAAAATCATTGTGATAATAAATAGTACTTCAATACCAAATGCAGCACCTAAAGTAGGACCTGCTAACATTGAAACAGCAAAAGATACACCAATAAACATTCCCATTGTTGCCATTGCTTTTGGTCTTTGTTCTTCTTTTACTAAGTCACTAATCATTGCAGTAATTACAGCAGCAATTGCACCTGCACCTTGTAAGAATCTACCTACAAGTAAAGTATAAATATCTGTTGATAGTGCACAAATAAGTGATCCAATAGCAAAAAGTAAAAGACCAGTTATAATAGTACCTTTTCTTCCTAATTTATCACTCATAACTCCAAATGGGATTTGAAAAATCATTTGAGTTAATGCATATCCCCCAACAACAACACCTACAAGAGTAGTTGATGCTCCTTCTAAGTTTATAGCATATACTGATATTACTGGTAAAACTAAAAAAAGACCTAAGAATCTTAGAGCAATAATTGCACTAAGTGGTAAAACCGATTTAATCATTTGTAATCCTAAAGATAATATAATTTACCGTGATTATATATAATTAATGTTAATAATAGGTTGAAAAGGACAAAAGTGAAAATAGTTTTAGCTTCAGGAAACAAGGGAAAAATAAAAGAGTTTGAAAAATTGATGCCAAACGATGACGTTGTAGCATTTAAGGAAATATTAGGAAATATTGAAATTATTGAAGATCAAGATAGTTTTAAAGGAAATGCAATTAAAAAAGCACAAACTATTTATCAAAAGCTAGTAAGCGAAGGTCATAAAGATATTATTGTAATATCAGATGATTCAGGAATTACCGTACCAATATTAAATAATGAACCAGGTATTTATTCTGCAAGATATGCAGGTATTAATGCTAGTGATAAAGAAAATAATGCAAAACTAATTGATAATTTAAATAAAAAAAATATTGAAAAAACAAAAGCATATTATACTGCTTGTATTGCAATTGTTTATAAGGGCCAAGTTTACACGGTTCATGGTTGGATGCATGGAAATGTAATAAATAAAGAGCTAGGAGAAGGTGGCTTTGGTTATGATCCCATGTTCATAGCAAATGGATATGATAAAACATTGGGTGAATTAGGTTATGAATCTAAAAAAGATTTTTCTCATAGAACAAAAGCTTTATCTTTAGCTAAAAAAGCTCTTGAAGTTATTGTATAGTTAATAATTTCATATAATCATAGCCTACTATTTTGATTAGTACTATATTTTGTCAAATAGAGCTCTCTTAAAATAGAAAGCTCTATTATGACTAGTAATCAATTACATCTATTAATGTACAATTAAATTTATTATTAACATCACTAACTAACTTTTCAGATAATTTATTTATCTCATAAGCAAATTCTAATGATGATATTTCTTTTTTTAACATTTTCTCAGTTAAGGTATCAATGTTTTTATCATTTTCATTGTTAAAATAATCATATGCATTTCTAGCTCTTAACTTTATATTTTCACCTTCTTTTTCATCAGTACAGTAAAAAGTCATTTTTGATTCTAACTCTTTATTATCAAAAGTAAATTCTTTACCTTCTCCTAATCCCATTTTTACAATACTTGTACAGGATGTGAATAATACTATAATTGATAAAGATAGTAAAACTAAGCCTAAATTATTTCCTTGTTTTTTTTTCATTTCTTTCCTTATTTATTTTAAAAAAAGATTGTAATTAAATAATACTTTAAATATTATTTAATTATAATCTTTTTATACATTATTTAATAATAATGATAAAAATTTAGGAGAAAGAATGAATTGGTATTTTGAAGTACTAAAAAAATATACTGTTTTTAATGGTAGAGCAAGAAGGTCGGAGTTTTGGTACTTTATGTTATTCAGTACAATAGTATCTGTAATATGTGCAATTTTAGATTATATAATTGGAAGTGATATAGGTATGATTGGTTTGGTTTATTCTCTTGCTGTGTTACTTCCCACTTTAGCTGTGGGTGCAAGAAGATTACATGATATTAATAAAAGTGGTTGGTGGCAATTACTTATTTTAATACCTATTATTGGATTGATAATTTTAATTGTTTGGTATGCAAAAAATAGTATGAATGAAACTAATAAATATGGAGATAATCCAAAGGCTACATTCGCATAATATGCGAATGTAAATATAAATAGTATTTATGAAAGAGAATACTCAGTTTGCAAGTTTTTGGGATAGGTTATGTGCAAATATAATTGATACTATTCTTTTGATGCTACTTCAAATACCTTTATTTTTTATATATAACAAAAGCTATTTTGAACTTGAGGAATCTGATCCTTTTAAAATTATAGTTGCTTATGTATTACCAGTTATAATTGTTTTATTATTCTGGAATTACAAAAGTGCTACTCCTGGAAAAATGTTTTTAAAAATAAAAATAGTTGATGCTAGTACATTTGAAAAACCAAGCAAAAAACAATTTATCATACGATACTTAGGGTATATTGTTTCCTTAATTCCTATATTTTTAGGATATTTATGGATGTTATGGGATAAAAACAATCAAACATGGCATGACAAGATGTCAAATACAGTATTAATCAAGCCCAAAACATCAAAAAAGATTTCTTTATTTGGCTATTTTCTCCGAATTTTTGTTGGATTTATTATTGTGCTTTTTGTTGCTTTAGCAATAAGTTCATTATTTGCATATAATAATATGGTTAAGATGGAAGTGCATCCCTCAAGTTTAGTTGATATAGACATAAAAGAGGAATTGATTAGTAAAAAAATAATTAAAAATAAAAATGAGTTGTTATATTATAAATCAAATAGCTTTTTTGGTTATACTTCTTCTGGAATGGCAATTACAAGAGATTCTATCATTAACTTTGATACAGATGATAACAATGATATAAATATAGAAAAATATTCTTTTAAAGATATTAAATTTGAAATAGAGATAAGTAAGTATTTAAATACGATAAATAAACTTATCAAATTTTATGATAATGAAGATACTTATTTGTTTTTAGAATTTTTAGATTATTATGATGAAAATAAAAGAGATGCTTTTATATCTGATTTAATAAATATTTTAACAAAAGGTAAACTATTTTATCTTAATGATACTTCTTTAATAGATAAAATCAATGTACCTACAAACATAGATAAATATATTGAGCTAATAAAGAAAAACCAAGTAACACAAAATGATATCTATATAATAGACATGATTATACTTGCTTACAAAAAATATTCAAACAATAGAGAAACTTTCAAAAATTATGACACAGAAGTATATAAACTTTTTTCAAAAAGTCAATTAGAAAATATAGATAATTCATGGATAAATATCTCAAATCTTAAAGAGTTAGAAAGATATGACTTTAATCCATTCTTTAGTAAATTAGATGATTTAGATACTAATAGTAAAAATAGTATATGGAATTTATTATCAAAAAGATTATCACTTATTTATTTATATTGGATGGATAAAGAATTAGAAATTATTAAGAATAGTGATATAAATGTTCCTATAGTTAAACTTTATACTAAAGATGGAAAAATAATAGAGGATATAAATTCTTCTAGGGATTATCTAATTTCAAATATTTATAGAGAACTTGCAGAGTTTTGTGATGATGCTGAAAATATTTCTTGTTCAGCTTTAGATTATTATAAAAAAGCAGCTCAAAGTTCAGAATTAAATCCAAATGCATTATTTGATTATGCCTATGAATTAGATTTAGATGAAGAATCAATTACATTACTTGAAGATACTCTTTCTTTAATAAAAGTATCTGATAGATTATATGATAGAGGGACTGCTGCCTTATACAATAACTTAGGCTATGCTATATATAAAAATGAGATAATAGAAAAATATACTGATGCTCTTAAATATTTAAAAAAAGCACACGAACTTGAAAATTCGTATGTCTTTAGTTTAGCAACAATGGCAAGTATTTATAGAGAACGAAAATCTTATGAACAAGCTTATAACATATTAAAAAATGATGCATATAGTTTTTTTCAATCAAGTGATGATGAATTACAAGAAAAAGATAGCAATTACTGGATATTTGTTCGTAACTTAATTACAAGTTCCTATGAATTTAAAGATTATAATAGTACTAAATATATATGCGATAAATATGAACATATACAAGAAGAAAAATATGAATATTGTTCTGATTATTTAGAAAAGATAAGTAAGTTCAAAAACATAAAACCAAAATATTCATTTTGGGAACTTTACACACAACCTGAATTGTATGTTCCTAGAGAGACAAGTACGACAAAAGTATTAGAAGTAGGGTCAGTATTACCTTATGGTGAATCACTTAAGTTTAAGTCAACTTCTCAAACACAAAGTAATTTATTGGAAAAATTTACAGAACTTTACAAACCTTTTTCTGTACCTAATACTTTAAAAAAACTTATTGAAATAGAAGAAAAACTTGGTGCAGATAATTATGTAGTTTCTTTTTATCTCAATCCAGAAAATACAGAAGATTTCTTTTATTTAAACTTTTCAGAAGATGAAGAAATAAATAAAAAAGTATCACAACACTTTTTACCTTTGTCAAACTTAGATGGAACAGGTGGTAGTGCTGGGTTTTGGTTAAAAGATGGAAGGAATACAGATTTAGAGAATGCGCCAATTATTGCATTTGGTAGTGAAGGTGCTATTAATGTTGTTGCAAAAAATATTAAAGATTTTATTTATATTCTTAGCCTTGGTATAGAAGGTATGGATGGAGAATACTCTCAATATATAGCTGATGGTGAAGTAGCTTATCGGAGAGAATATTTTATGGAATATAGAAAATGGCTAAAAAATACAATGAATATAGAACCTGTAAAAGATTGGAAAAGGCAGGATACTCCAAAAAAAATAGTGGAGTTACAAAAAGAAGCAAATGATTTATATAAAATAGAACTTTATAGAATGCTTTCTAAGTATAAAAGATAGAAGAATTAAAACTTAAAATTAAATAGTTAAATTATTAAAAAAGGAAAATAATATGAAAAAAATATTAAGAATAGTATTTGTTTTATTTAGTGTGATATGTTTATCATCTTCTATATTTGCAAATGACAAAGAGATGAAATCTTTAGAGCTAAGTTTAGATAACTATTTTACTGCTCTAAAAAACAATGACGTTAAAGGAATGGTAGATTCCATTTATGAACCAGCATTTAAATTGACACCTAAGAAAGATTTAGTTGCAGCGATGGAGATTGCTTATGAAAGTAATAAAACACCAAAATTAATCAATGCAAAGAAAATAAAAATTTTGCCAATTGCAAAGTATGAAAAAGGTTTATTTACAAGAGCATATTATAAAATACTAATGAGAATGGATTCTCCTAGTAAAAAAGAAGAGGAAATCAAACAATTTGAATCAATCTTAAAAACAATGCTTGCAGATAAAAAACCTAAAATAACATATAATAAAGAAGAGAATGTATTTAATATTGATATGGAGTCTTTTATATTAGCTATAAATGAAAATAATATTGAATGGAAATTTTTAGCAGATAATTTTATTGATAATTTAGTCGCAGCAAAATTAATCCCGCTAGATATATTAGCGTCAATTAAAGAAAAATAATAAGTATATAAATAAGAGTTTTTCTCTTATTTATATACAAGCTCATGTATTGAAATATCAAACTCTTTGGCTTTTACGTATATATCTATCTTGTACTTTTTATCTTCTTCTTTGATAATAGAATATATATCAAAAAATTCATCTTCAATATTCACATGATTTATATCTTTTAAATCAATTGATATAAGGTATGACTTTAAAAACTCTTTATGATTTTTTGCTTGTAAATATAAATATTGATTTTGTAGATTTGTATTTATTAATGATTTTGTTTCTAAAATTGAAACTGCTAAATATGAAAAAATTGATATTAAAAATATTGTAATTAATAAAGAAAAGGACTTTTTCATATAAGAATATTCCATTTTTCTTTTATTCTATTATTAACTTTTATAGAAATTTCATAAAATGTTACTTTTTTTAATATAGTAAATTCATCTACATTTTGAAGTAATATATTTTTATCAAAATAAAGTACATTATTTTCATAGTTAAGCTTTTTATCCAAATCTTCGTTGTTTTTTTGTAAGAATATCTTTGTAGATAATAAATCAAGTTTTAGTATTTCAATATTTTGTATATCTTTATTGGTTTGAAATAGTTCTTTTGAAAAGTAAGCAGAATTGATTATTACTATTGCTGAGATTAAAATACTTAGAATTATTTCTAAAAGTGTAAAACTATTTTTCATACTTGAAAATCTTTATTTCATCATTTATAAAAATGTGTTTTTTTACTATTATTTCTTCTTTATTCGTATAGTTTTTTGTAATAGTAATTTTCTTTGAACTTGTAGAAAAAGAATCAAAGTTATTTGTAGTAAATTTATTTTCTAAGGTATTTAATATTTTAGAATTGTTTATAGCTTTTTCATCATAATAAGAGGAGTTTGAAAAACCACTTATTATGATTATAAGGATAGTAATGCTTAATAAAGTTTCAAAAAGTGTAAAACTATTTTTTACCAAGTTCAACAGCTTTGTCATATGCTGCATTGATTGCTTCAATCATCGCACTTCTTACTGCATGTTCTTCAAGTTTTGCATAACCAGCAGCTGTTGTTCCTCCTGGACTCATAACAGAATCTTTGATAAGAGCAGGGCTTGAATATTCTAAAAGTGAAGCAGTTCCTGAAAATAATCCTTGTACTAATTGCTTACTAAGGTTTCTTTCTAAGCCAGCATTTACCGCACCATCTGCTATTCCTTCTGCAACTAGTGCTAGAAAAGCAGGACCAGAGCCAGCAATTGCAGTTGCAATATCAAGTTGATTTTCTGTATTCACCCATAATGTTTTTCCAATTGAAGAACAAATATCAAGTGCAGTATTTTTTGCTTCATTATCACCTGTTAGTGTTGTCATTGAATTTTGTACTGAAGCCGCAATATTTGGCATTGTTCTTACATAATATTTAGATTTAATTTGTTTCTTTAACGATGATAGTTTTGTTCCTGCTAAAATTGATAGAAGTATATTTGCTTCTCCTGTAAGTCGTGCTGAGACACTTTCTAAGGCATAAGGTTTCACACAAAATATAATATTTTTACCTTGGATATTCTCTTGATCATCTAAAGTTTTAAATGTAATTTCTGGTATTTTTACTTGAATAGCTTTTAGTTTATTCTCATCTCTTCCAATTATTTCTACATCATGATTTTTAACTAATCCACGAGCTAAGGATTGAGCCATAATACCGTTACCAATTAAAGTAAGTTTCATAAAATCGCCTTTTAAATTATTTTTAATAATTATAGCAGATATTTCCTAAGCAAGTATTAGATAAAATATCATTTTTATAATAAAGGATATTTAGATGATTGATAACTCAAAAATTAAAAGTTTATTATTAGTAATTACTTCAATATTTGTTTTTACAGCATGCTCAAGTAAAAATGAAGTTGCAGAGTATAATAAGCCAGCACTTTATTGGTATAATAAAATGCTAACTCAGATTTCAAGAGGTGATTTAGATCAAGCAGATGATACTTATACATCATTAGAAAGTGAACATAGAAACTCACCATTAATCGCTACTTCATTACTTATTTTAGTTAATTCACATATTGATGAAGAAGAATACTCTTTAGCAAACTTTTATTTAGATGAATATATTAAAAGATTTGCACTTAGTAAAAATATTGATTATGCTAGATATTTAAAAATTAAAGCAAACTTTTTAGGTTTTACATATCAATTACGAGATCAAGAATTAATTGAAAATACAATTAAAGATGTAGCAGATTTTAAAGTGAAATACAGAAATTCACCTTATATGCCTTTAGTTGATACAATTAATGCTAGATTATATATGGCAAAAGCTTCACTAGACTTATCTATTGCTAAACTATATGAGAAAAAAGACAAAAAAGAAGCGGCAGCTTTTTATAATAAAAAAGTAAAAGAATCTTGGATTAATCCAAAAGAAATTGAAGCTGTAAATGTTCCATATTACAGATCACTATTTGAATAAATATAATAAATTTTAGGAGCCAGACTACATGGAATTAGAAAATTACGATAACTTTCCACAAGATATACCATTAATAATAGAAGATGAAATATTCTTATACCCATTTATGATTGCACCACTTTTTTTAAGTAATGAAGATAATATTAAAGCAGTTGAATATGCGATTGAAAATAACAGATTAGTTATAGTTGCTGTTTCTAAACAAGGTAGCGAAGATAAAAGGGAAAAAGACTCTTTTTATGATGTTGGTGTTGTTGGAAACATAATGAGAAAAGTATCATTACCTGATGGTAAAATAAAAGTACTTTTCCAAGGTTTAGCAAAAGGTAGTATTAAAGACTTTAGGGAAGAAAACTCTCTTTTTGCAAGTGTTGATATTTTAGAAAATAAAGAATTTAGTGAAGAAAATATTAAATCTATTATTTCAGTTTTAGTCGATCAAATCAAAAAACTTTCAAGACTTAATGCAAAGTTTCCAGCTGATTTAATTAAAACAATTGAAGAAAACGATGATGCCGTAAGAATTGCTGATTTAATCTCTTCTGTTTTAAAAGTAAAAAAAGATGAAGCGTATCTTTTATTTGCTCAAACTGATATTGAACAAAGACTATTAGCTATTATTGAAGTAGTAAAAAAAGAGATTGAATCATATAAAATTCAAAAAGAGATTACACAAAAAGTAAACTCTAAAATAGAAAAAACACATAAAGACTACTTCTTAAAAGAACAAATCAAAGCGATAAATAAAGAGCTTGGTACTGATAATAAAAAAGATGAAGAAATTAAGTCATATACAAAAAGACTTAAAAAAATCAAAAAACATATGCCAAAAGATGGATATAAAGAAGTTAAAAAACAAATAGAAAAACTTGGACGAATGCACCAAGATTCACCCGATGCTTCACTTTTACAAACTTATATTGAGCAAGTATTAGATATTCCATTTGGACAATTTGCAAATGAAGAGATTTCTGTTTCAAATGTTGAAGAACAATTAAATAAAGATCATTATTCATTATTTAAAGCAAAAGAGCGAATTTCAGAATTTTTTGCAGTAAAAGAATTACTTGAAAGAAGAAAAGTTGAGAACTTAAAAACAAGAGGAACAGTTTTATGTTTTGTTGGACCTCCAGGTGTTGGTAAAACTTCACTTGCAAACTCAATTTCAAAAGCACTTAAAAGACCACTTGTAAGAATTGCACTTGGTGGAATGGAAGATGTAAACGAATTAAGAGGTCATAGAAGAACTTATGTTGGAGCAATGCCAGGACGACTTGTAAAAGGTTTAATTGATGCAAAATCTATGAATCCAGTTATGGTTTTAGATGAAATTGACAAACTAGGTGCAAATCATAGAGGTGATCCAACAGCTGTTATGTTAGAAATTTTAGATCCTGAACAAAATAATGAATTTAGAGATTTATACTTAAATTTCCCAATTGATTTATCTCAAACTATTTTTGTTTCTACTGCAAATGATGCTAGAAAAATTCCTGCACCATTAAGAGATAGAATGGAGTTTATTGAAATTTCTTCTTATACTCCTAATGAAAAATATCATATTGCTAAAGATTATTTAATTCCTCAAGAGTTAGAAAAACATGGTCTTAAAAAATCTGAAATATCTTTAAGCAAAGCAACTATTGAATTAATTATTGCTAAATATACAAGAGAAGCAGGGGTAAGAAATTTACGTAGAGTATTTTCTAAATTATTTAGAAAAGCTGTTAAAAAGATATTAGATGATGATGCTTTAACAAAAGTAACAATTTCTATAAAGAATTTAAAGTCATACTTAGATAATCCTATTTTTGAAATAGATCCAGCTGATAAGAAAAACTCAATTGGTATTGCAAATGGTTTAGCATGGACTTCTGTTGGTGGAGATGTTTTAAAAAGTGAAGCTATTAAATTAAAAGGTAAGGGACTTTTATCTGTTACTGGTAACTTAGGCGACGTTATGAAAGAATCATCTAGAATTTCTTATTCAGTTGTAAAAGTTTTAATTGATAATGGAACTTTAAAAATTGATAATTCAATTATTCCAAAAACAGCAAAAGAACAAGAAGATAAAACTGAAGTAGATGCAAGTGAAGTTTATAAAAGATTTGATATTCACTTACATATTCCAGCAGGGGCAACGCCAAAAGATGGCCCAAGTGCAGGTATTACAATGGCTTTAACTATTGCATCTGTTTTATGTGAAAGAGAAATTAAATCAGATATTGCAATGACAGGTGAACTTACACTTTCTGGAAAAGTTTTACCTATTGGTGGATTAAAAGAGAAGTTAATTGCTGCGTTTAAAGCAAAAATGACAAAAGCTTTAATTCCTAGAAAGAACTATGAAAGAGATTTAGAAGATATCCCTGAAGAAGTTAAAAAAGCTATGGAAATTATTCCTGTTGATGTTATTGAAGATGTTTTAAAAGAGGCATTAGTTTAAGAAAATAAATGAAAAGAAATAGAAGACAAAGTGCAATAATAAACAATTTTTTTACTTTGGCTTCTATTATTATGATTACTATTACATTAGTAGTTTATATGAAATATATACAAGTAGAAAAACCTAATCCTGATTCTAAAGCTGTATATATGAAAAAAGAAAAAGTAACTCCTCTTGAATGTGAAGATGAAACTTCAAAATCAAAACTATTTAATCAAAAACTTTTAAATAAATCACTTGAAGCTTTAAATAAAGGTTATTATAAACTTGATGGTGGACATATAAAAGCTTTAAATTCTAAGTCTATTATAGAAGATTTTATTCCTGTTTTAGAAGCTGATGAGTATTTTGTAAAAGCTATAAAAGTTCCTGCAAAAAAAGATATTCAAAAATTTTTGACTATTAATTATGAGATTATTGAGAATGATAAAGAAAAAAAGATAAATTTAAAAAAAGAAAATAAGTTTAAAGCTGGAACAATAAGAACTTCTTTTAGAGCAAATTCTATAGAGATTTTTATATTTTCAAAAGATTTTAAATTTTATGATAAAAATGAAATACAATCTATAATTGATTGCACAATAAAGGTATATAAAAATCATGCTAAAAAATATTAGTAAAAAAGATTTCACAGCTACGAATATAATTATAATTATCACAATTTTAATGTATATTTTTCAAATAAATTTACAAAATGGTGGCTTATATTTAGGTCTTAATATGTATATGATAATTGCAGATTTTTGGTGGCAACCTCTTTCTTCTATGTTTGCTCATGGTGGATTAGGACACTTAGGTATGAATATGTTTGTACTGTATCAATTTGGTTCATTAATTGAGCGTGGACGTGGTGCAAAAGAGTTGATTTATGTATATTTTATTTGTGGTATTTTGACTTCTCTAGGCTCTTTTGCTTATGTTTATTATTTAGATCAAACTGTAAATATAGTAGGAGCTTCAGGTGCAATATCTGCACTTTTAGGATATGTAGCTTACTATGATAAAGCACAAAGAGGTGGGATTATTACTTGGGTCTTACTTATCTCTGTTGCACCACTACTTATTGGACTTCCAATTGCTTGGTATGCACACTTTATTGGTTTAGCCTTAGGCTTTGTTTACGCATTAATTAGAAAATAAAAGGAATAAAATTATATGGCATCGGGAATTTTTGCATTATTAGATGATCTTGCTATTTTAGCAGATGATATAGCACTTAGTACAAAAATAGCTACACAAAAAACAGCAGGTATTTTAGGTGATGATTTAGCAGTAAATGCTGAAAAGGCTACTGGTTTTAAACAAGATAGAGAATTAAAAGTTATTTGGGAAATTACAAAAGGTTCTTTAAAAAATAAAGCTATTATTTTGCCTATTTCTTTTATTTTAAGTGCAATTGCTCCTTGGACAATACCAATAATACTTGTATTTGGTGGTTTATACCTTCTTTATGAAGGTGCTGAAAAAATAGAAGAATACTTTCATAAAAAATCACATACAAAAGATGAAGAGGTATTAAAAAACTCTACAAATGAAGATGTTCTTAGTGTCGAAAAACAGAAGATTAAAGCAGCCGTAATTACTGATTTTATTCTATCTATTGAGATTGTAATACTTGCTTTAGGAACAGTTTTAGATCAGCCTTTAACAACTCAGATTATATCAACAACAATTGTTGCTTTGTTAGCTACATTTGGTGTATATGGAATAGTTGCTTTGATTGTAAGAATTGATAACTTAGGTTTTTACTTAATTAAAAAAGAGAAAGTGAGTTTAGGTAATTTTTTCATTGCCTTAATGCCAAAACTAATAAAAATCTTATCTATCGTTGGAACTATTGCTATGATTTTAGTAGGTGGTGGGATTTTATCTCATAATATCGAATATGTTCATCATTTGTTTATTTCAGCAATTCCTGTAATTTTAAATGAATTTATAATTGGTTTAGTAGTTGGATTTATTGTTTTATTTGTAATAAATATAGCTAAAAGTTTTAAGAAAAAAATAGCTTAGTAATATTTACATAAAATAAGTTACTATACTCATTACAACTAAAACGATTGCTAAAGATATAAAAATATCTCTTAGTGTTACTGTTGGGTTTAGTATCCCACAGTAAGGGCATTGTCTTTTTTTTGCTTCGATTTCTCTTTTACAATTTTTACACTTTACTATTTTTTATCCTTTTTAAATAAAGTTCAAAATAATATCTTTTAAGTGCTATATCCTGACTTAATAGAATTTAACAGCTTATTTTATTTTCATTGCAATATGTAATAAAAATACATCCTTTTAAAAATATTCAATATAATATTATTTATAAAATAGGAGACTGTATTGTTCATACATTTAGATTTAGATTGCTTTTTTGTTTCTGCTCATAGAACTATTGATTCAAGTTTACTTCATATTCCAGTTGCTGTTGGAGGAAGAAGTAATTTAAATATCTTTTCTAGTAAAAAAGAGATAAGAAAAATATCTTCAAATGAGGGTGCTTTTGTATCATCAATACTTACAAATGAAGGACAAAAAACCTTTAAAGAGTATTTTGTAGATGAAAATGGAAAAATAAGAGGGATTATAACTACATCTTCATATGAAGCAAGAGCTTATGGAGTTAAGACTGCAATGAGCGTAAACGAAGCTTTAACACTTTGTCCAGAGTTAAAAATGCTTCCACCAAATTATCCTTTATATCATGAGTTATCACAAAAACTAAAAGAGTTGTTAATAAAAGAAATACCTTTAGTTGAGCAGTTTTCAATAGATGAATTTTTTGGTGACTTAAGTGGATATATTGAAGAAGATGAGGTTGTAGAGTTTGCTTATAATATTAAAAATAAGATACAAGAAGAGTTAGGACTTCCAATTTCAATTGGTATTGCAAATACTAAATATCTTTCAAAACTAATAACAGAATATGCAAAACCTGATGGTGTTAAATATGTAAATAAAGATAATATTGGAAATTTTATAAGAAATATTCCAATCTCTGAATTTCCTGGTATTGGTAAAGCTTTTCAAGAAAGGCTTAAAGGCTATGGGGTTAAAACACTTGGAGATATAAAAAATAAAAGAGAACTTTTTTATTCTTGGAAAAAACCAGGAATTGATTTATATAACCGTGTTTGTGGAATTAGAGATAATAAGCTTACAACTTTTAGAGAAAAAAAGTCTATTGGAATTGGACGAACTTTTGATTGTATTTATGATAGAAATGAATTAAGAAGGAGAGTTGCAATTCTTTCTCGTTATCTTTGCTTTTTAGTAAAGAAATCAAAAGTAAATCCTTTAACTTATGCACTAAAAATTAAATATGAATCAAATCAAAAAT
The DNA here is from genome assembly GCF_018861145.1 of Poseidonibacter lekithochrous. Lineage (GTDB taxonomy): Bacteria > Campylobacterota > Campylobacteria > Campylobacterales > Arcobacteraceae > Poseidonibacter > Poseidonibacter lekithochrous_A. Next base: position 32,593 of record NZ_JAHKQT010000044.1, on the reverse strand, counting down.
CAAAAAACTATATAAATGTAAATACAATTTTTAATGAATTAGACTTTAAAAATCATATGATGGAACTTTTTTCAAATAATGATACTCATCCAAGTCATGGAGTTGTACAATTAAGTATTACTGTCTCAAATTTTGCAAGAGCAAATGAGTTTACTTATAACCTTTTTGAGTATGAACAAGATAGTAAAAAAAGTAAATTAACCAATCAAATGCAAAAACTAAGAGATAAATATGGTATTGATATTATTAAAACGGCTTTTGAAATTAAAGATGAAAAAAATGATAAAAAAAGCTAGTGAAATTTTTTGTTAATTGTTAAATGATATAATGATAAAAAAATTAATGGGAAAGTTAATGAGTTTAAAACAAATTATTAAAGAAAATGCCAATAAAGCATTTGATTATCCAAAATTAAAAAGTAATAAACTAAAAGATGCAGTAAAATCTAAAATAAGAGAAAAAGCAGTTCTTGCAACAAAAGCTAGACTTGCTGAAAATCATAAAACATTTAATGATTATCTTGATGAGCAACTTGAGGTTATTATTGCAGATGAAGAAAGAAAAATAATAGACGATTTAAAGACAAAATCTTTGGTAGTTGCACTTGCTGCTTTAGGTTTAAACTTTTTTGTATAAAGATAAAACATGTTTAAACAAGTAAAATCTGCACTTTTTTGGTATTATTTAATCAAGTTTAGAAGAAGAATAGTTTTAATAGTTTTACTTCTTATTATTGCATTATTTGCAAATGCAATATATTCTGATGTTGTTGAGTATTTGACCTTAAAGAAGAAACTTGAATTTCTTGAAATTGTATTATTAGCTAAATGGTTTATAATTATATTTAATATTGTTTTTTCAATTTATTTACTTTTAACAATGTTTAAAAAAGAAGAGGAAAAAGAAGTTTCAGGAAAAAAAGAAAAGAAAAAAGAGAAGAATAAAATATTTAAAGAAACTCCTAAAAAAGAAGAACCTTCAAGAGAAAAATTTACTGATAGAGAAAAACAGTTTTTATATAAAAAGAAACTAAAGAATGAAGCAGATATGTTAGTAGATAAATAGAAAAATCTTCTATTTATCTTAACTCATAGAGGATAATTTTTCTGATATTAAATCTATTTCCTCTTCTTCTTTTTTTAATACAATAGTTTGTGTAGGATAAGCAAAATCACAATTGTTTCTTTTAACTAAAGCTTCAAGTTTAATCAAAACATCTTCTTTTGTAATTAGCCATTCTTCCCAATCTGGACTTCTTGAGAAGCAGTATATTAAAATATCAATAGAAGAGGCTCCATAGGCATCAATATAAACCAATAAAGTCTTTTTAATACCAATTAAGTCTTCTTGTTTAATAGCTTCAAATATTCTTGTTTGACCTGATTTAGTATTTGCCGAAGATGCAATCCCGGGATGATTTTCAAGCATATTTAAAATATCTTTTTTTAATTGAACAATATCTTCCATTTTACTATCATAAGTAATACCTAGATTCATTTTTATTCTTCTACCAATTCTTCTTTTAGACCAATTTGTAATAGGCGTGTTTGCAAGTTCTGTATTTGGTACAGTAATCATTGCATTATCAAAGGTTCTAATTCTTGTAGTTCTCATTCTAATATCTACTACAGTACCTTCAACATCATTTGTCTTAATCCAATCGCCTTGCGAAAAAGAGTTATCTGTCATGATATTTAAAGAACCAAAAAAGTTTGCAAGAGTATCTTTTGATGCTAAAGCAATAGCAATACCACCAACCCCAAGTGAAGCAGCAATTGCTTTTATATCAATTCCTAATTGAGTAAATAAAAATAGAATAACTAATAAAATTAAAATAATTTTTATAATTCTAAGAATAAATACAATCATTTCTTTTCTAACATTAGGATATTTTTCTAATAAATTATGTGCATAAATACTTATACTATTATTTAAAATAGCATATAGTCCCCAGGTTAATAATGCGATATATGTAGTATTTATCCATGGCATAATTTTATCAATTAATTCAGGATCATCTACAAGGATAAATACAGATATTTGTATACCTAATAAATATAAACCAAGTTTTAAAGGAGTGTCAATTGACATTCTTAAATATTGTCTTATTGTTTCACTATCAGAGTGCTCACTACTTACAAAAAACTTTGCTATTAAATTAGCAACAATACTAATAATTCTTAAATTTAAAAGTCTTAATAAGCCCATTATAAAAAGCACAACAACAATTTCACCTATTGAAAACTTTAAATGATAAGATGTAAGACCTGAGATAAAAGAAATTCCATAAATAGAGTCGATTTTATTTACTAGATATTGTAAATTAAATTCATCAATAAAAAAGTTTGTTTTTCTAAAACTTGACATGTTGTCAATTAAATACTCTAATATAAAAATTTGGATGTGAGTTTGATTATATAATTCAATATAGTTGTCAGTAAAAGCATTTGAGATATAATTTTTGTTTTTTAACTCTTCTTCATAAAGTTTTGTATTTTCATCAATTATATTTTCTGATATTTTTAAATCTTTAAGACTATTTTTTATAAGATTTTCAAAATATTTTCTATCTTTATACTCTTGTTTTGCTAATATAATATTTTTTAGTGTCTGCTCATAATTATATTCTTGTTTTAAATATTGTCTTTTTAATTGATCTCGTTTTACAGCGAGTATATTTTTTTCAATTTTATTTATATTAATTTTATTTGTAAGAAGACTTATCTCTTTTTTGTAAGCAGGTATATCTATTGTAGAGTTTAAATATTTTTCACTATTTATATTTTTAATTACTTCTTCTAGAAGTTTATTTTGTTCCTCTATTTGTTTTTCTATTGGACTTTTTTCAACTGCTTCTACAGCTCTTTCTTCAGGAAGATCCAAGTTCTCAGTTATTTGTGTATTTTGTACTTGCTCTGTAGGTTCAGATTTTATTAGTTGTACAGGTTCTTTTTCAATATTTTCAGAGTATAAAAAAATTGGAAGTATAAGTATAAATAAAATTTTAGATAATATATTTAAATGCATTGTTACTCCATAGGATAATTGTTAAATTTAAATATCATTATACGATGAGTAGGCTTACTTTTGAGTAATAAACTTTTAAAGAGAAATAAATAATTTGGTGCAGATAGGGGGATTTGAACCCCCACAGCTCGCGCCATACACCCCTCAAGCGTACGTGTCTACCAATTCCACCATATCTGCACAAAATAAATAAAAATATTAATCAAACCATATGTTTAGTGATTTATGATTTATGATTTATGTATTTTAAGATTTGGATTTTACAACTTATCTGCATAAATAATGCTTAAGATAAATAAAGATTTAATTAAAATAATAATATTATTGTATGAAAGGGCAGGTGCAATATGTACAATTCAGATGAAAATAAATTTGTTGAATTACTTGGAAAAATACCTAATGTAGCTGTTCAAGGTTATGATAAAGATAGAAATGTAATTTATTGGAATAAAGCTAGTGAAGATATGTATAAATATACAAAAGATGAAGCTTTTGGAAAAAAGATTGAAGATTTAATTATTCCTGACCTAATTAAAAAAGATGTTATTAATGCACATTATAACTGGTGTAAAAATGGCGTTCCTATTCCTTCTGGAGAAATAACTTTAATAAATAAAGCTGGAGCTAATGTTTATGTTTATTCTTCTCATGTTATGTTAAGTGAAGATAGTGAATATCCTGAGATGTTTTGTATTGATGTTAATTTGACAAAAGAAAAAGAAAAAGAAATAGAGTTAAAGAAAAAAGATAAAATATTAACACAACAATCAAAGATGGCAGCAATGGGTGAAATGTTAGATAATATTGCACATCAATGGAGACAACCTTTATCCATGATTTCAAGTGTTGCAAGTGGAGTTAAACTTAAAAAGGATTTTGGTGAATTAACAAATGAATATATAGATGATTCAGTAGATTCAATCGTTGATACAACAAAATATTTATCACAAACAATAGATGATTTTAGAGATTTTATAAAAGGAACTCATAATAAAAAAGTTTTTAATCTTTTTGATAATTTATCATATTCTCTAAGGCTTCTAGATGGTTTTATTAAGAAAAATGAGATAAAGGTAATTGTTTCTACATCATTAGATACAGTTAATATTTTAGGCTATCCTAATGAACTAGTTCAAGTTATTATTAATATTGTAAGTAATTCAAAAGATGCTTTTGAAGAGCATAAAATTAAAGATAAATATATTTTTTGCAATATTGATAAAGAAGAAGATTCCATTTTTTTAAAAATAAAAGATAATGGAAAAGGTATTGATGAAAATATTATAGAAAAAGTTTTCGATGCAAACTTTACAACAAAAAAGGGAAGTAAAGGTACGGGTATTGGTTTATATATGTCTCAAAAACTTGTTACTGAAAGTATGAATGGAAAAATAAAAGTTTCAAATGTTTCTTATGAATATAAAGGAAATGATTTTAAAGGATCTTTGTTTGAAATAATTTTACCTATTGATAAATAATTAAGAGGTATACTCTTAATTATTATTAGATATTTTACTTTTCTCTAAATTTCTTTGTATTTACAGTTTCTAAAATTTGGATAGCTAACTTTGAGGTATTTTGCGCAATATCATGAGTCTGTGTTGCTACTGCTGCATTATTTTGAGATTGTTGGTCTAATTTAGTTATAACATCGTTTATTTGCTCAATACTAGTTCTTTGTTCTCTTGAAGCTTCAGATATATCAACAATGGCATCTGTTGTTTTGATAATATTTTCATTTAACTTATCATATCCTTTAATCATACTATCAGCAATTTGTTTTCCATTATCAGTTTTTGAAGTGGCATTTAGAACTAATTCTTTAATCTCTTTAGCCGCATCAGCTGATCTATTAGCTAGGTTTCTAACTTCTGCTGTAACTACTGCAAATCCTTTTCCAGCTTCTCCAGCCGTTGCTGCTTCAACAGCTGCATTTAATGAAAGAATATTTGTTTGGAAAGCAATTTGATCAATTACTGTAATTGCATCTGCAATAGCTTGTGTTTGTTCATTAATTTCATCCATAGAAATAACCGTTGAGTTAGCAAGTTTTTGCCCTTCTTTTATAGATGCTGAAAGTTCATTTGAATGATTAGACATTTCTGTTATTCGATTAGTATTATTTATAATAGTACTTGTGATTTCTTCAATTGCAGCTGCTGTTTCCTCTAAGGATACAGCTGTTATATTTGATGATTTATTTAAAATATCGACATTTTGAAGTAAAGTTTGTGAACTATCTTCTAGTGCTAAACCATTTGATTTATTTTCTTGAAGCATTTTGTTAATAATATTAGATAGATTATTTAGACCTTTAGAAATATTCCCATTTGCATCTTGAATATTATGGACAAAATTTAATTCTGAATATTCTTGAAGTTGAGATAATATAGGATTTATATCACTATTAACATTGTTACTAATTGTTGTAATCATTTTATTTAATATATCTTTTAGTTCATTTAAAGATTTATTTGAAGCAGATTCTCTAACTTTTACATCGAGTTTCCCTTTATTTACTTGAGAAACAACTTCTTTCACATTATTAATTAATTTTCTATCTTGATTAATATCTTCAGATATTAACTGCATTTCTGAGTTAATAACTTTTGCCATATTTCCAAATTCATCACTAGTATTGATAGCTATCTTCTTAATTTCATTTTCATCACCTTTCAAATATCTAAAGAAAAAATTTAAACCATCTTCAACTGTTGATAAAGGTGCCAATATTTTTCTTAATGAAAAGAAGATGATTCCTAGTATTATAAATAGTAAAACTAAATAAAGTATGATCTCTTTTAAAATAGTATTATCAATCTCCTCGAAGATTTCATCTTTATTAAGTTTGATTATAAGTTTCCAGTTTGTAGTTAAAATTGTTGCATAAGAAACTAGTTCTTTAGCTCCATTATTTATAGCTTCTCCAAAACCTATTTTATTATTAGTTTTAATCTGACTATAAAGTTCATCTTTTGTATTTATTGCTTTTTTATTTTTGTGAATGATAATTTTTCCTTTTTCATTCAACAAATATGACATTCCCATACCATCAATTTTTACATCTAGAATAGTATCTACAACGGTAGTAATAAAAATATCTGATCCAATAACACCTGTTACTTTGTTGTTGATTATTAAGGGTGTATACACAGATACTACAAGTTTCTTTGTACTTACGTCAACATAAGGTTCAGATACTCCCGATTTCTTTTTTGTTATGGCATCTATATACCAAGGTCTTTTTCTTGAATCGAAATTATCTTTTTCAACATTTAAGATTGAATTGTCAGATAAAAGTAACGCCCCATCCGATTCAAAACCAAGATATACATCAACAAAATTTCCTGCTTTTTTACCTAAACTTAGTGCTTTTATGATCTCTATATTATTTATATTAATATTAATATTATCTTTTTGTAGTTTATTTGCAATTGCTTCAACGATATCTATTTTAGATTGCAAATAACTATTAATAAATTTATGAAGTTATTTTTTGACTTTAGAGAATAAAATAGTTTATAGAATGGTAAAGTAAGAATAAAAAATTAAGTAAAAAAAAGGGCCAGAAGTAAAACTTCTGACCCTTTTAAAGTTTATAAGTTGAAACTTATAGCTTACCCTAAAAATGGGTTTGCATATAATGCAATCATAGCAATAACAAGTGCATAAATAACTTGTGCTTCGATCATCGCTAAAGCAATGAACATTGTAGTCATTAATTTTCCACCTAAACCTGGGTTTCTAGCAGTACCAGCAATAGTTGCAGCAGCAGTATTACCCATACCAACAGCTCCACCAAGAGCAGCAAGACCAAGACCTACACCAGCAGCAAGTACTGAATAAGCTTTTAATGTTTCGTTTGCAACAGCACCGTCAGCAGCAAAAGCAGCTCCAGCAATAGCAAGCATTAATAAAACGATTTTTTTCATTTGAAATCCTTAAAAAATATTTTGATAAAAGTCTGTTCGGATAGCGTAACCAATATATAAATACATTAGCAATACTCACATAAATGCAAATATTTCCCTACTAATTACTTTAATCGGAAAAATTATATAGAAAATTAGATTATAAATAGATAAAACAATTATTAATCTATAGTTTATTTAAAAATTTGCTATAATTAATCTAATTATTAATTCAAGGGTTATTATGAAAAAGTTTTTTATAGGGTTAACGATATTAATTATACTTATTATTGGTACAGTTTATGGTGTTTTATTTACAAAAACAGGTAACAATTTTGTAGCGTCATATATTGAAAATAAAGTGAATGATGAACAAAAGGATGTTCAACTAAAAGTGAATGATTTTACATTAACATTTAATACAATTAATTTTAATGCAACAATTAGTGATAATTCAAATATAAATATTGCTGGTGATCTAGAAATATTTAAAAAGAAAGTTGATCTAAAATATGATATTAAAATAAATGAATTATCAAAGTTAGAAAATCTTATAAAGCAAAAATTTAATGGTCCTTTTTCTACAAATGGAACTTTTAAAGGTGATGCTAATTTTGCAGTTATAAAAGGTATCTCAGATATTGCTGAAAGTAAAACATCTTATGATTTAAAGCTTGTAGATTTTGAAGCAAAGAATATTAACTTTCTTGTTGAAGATGCAAGAATTGAAAAACTTTTACATCTATTAAATCAAAAAGACTTAGCTGCAGGTAATCTTACTATTAAAGGTGATATTAAAGATGCTAATATCCCTAGTTTAGATGGGAAGGTTATTGTAAATATTTCTAAAGGTAAGTTAAATAATCAGGTAATAAATAAAGATTTCAATCAAAATATATCTTCACCAATTTATTTTAAAAGTGATGTTATCGCTAATTTAACTCCTAATAAAGCAAGTATTAAATCTGATTTAATTACTTCTATTACAGATGTATTTGCAAATGAAACTGAAGTTTTTTTGGATAGTGGAAAAATATTAACGGATTATAAGTTAGATGTAAAAAACTTACAAAAACTTGAAGGAATTATAGGAACAAAACTTTATGGTAATTTTATAACTAGTGGAAATATTGCTATAAATAATGGAATTATTAATATAGACGGTAGCTCAAATATTTTTGATAGTTTAACAAAGTATTCTCTTAAGTTAGTAGATTCAAATCCTGAATATGTAAAATTTAATATTACAAATGCAAAAATTGATAAGTTATTACATATTTTAAATGAGCCTGTATATGCTGATGGTATTTTAAACATTGATGGAAATATTACAAATGCAAGGCCTGAGTCTTTAGCTGGTTTTATAAAAACTGAGATATTAAATGGAAAAATAATCAACCCTGTTGCAAATACAGTATTTAAACAAAACTTGAAAAAAGAGATTACTTTTAAGGGTGAAACTGCAACTACATTAGTTCCAAATGAAGCAATAACAAGTAGTAAAATTACTACAACATTAGCAAACCTTGATATTAAAAAAGCGGTATTTACTTTCAAAGATGCCGCTTTTGATACTGATTATGTACTTGATATTCCAAGTTTAAGTAATTTATATGATATTACATCTACAAAAATGAGAGGCGAAGTAAGTATAAATGGGAATATGAAAAGTAAAAATAAATCACTTCTTTTAACTGGAAACTCAAAGCTTCTTGGTGGAGATTTAGATTTTAATTTAAAAAATGATGACTTACATGCAGATATTAAAAAGGTTCAAATAAAAGAACTTACTCATATGCTATATTATCCAGATGTTTTTGATTCTGTTACCGATTTAACTTTAGATTATAATATGCTAATGAAAAAAGGAAAACTAAAAGGTAATTTAGTAAAAGGTCATTTCTTACCTAATAATTTTTCAACTTTATTAAATCAGTTTGCTAAGTTTGATATTACTAGAGAAATTTACGATACCGTAGATATAAATACAAATATTGATAAATTAGTTTTATCTTCAACTGTTAATATGAAGAGTAAAAATACTCAAATTGATGTAACAAAATCTATTTTGGATTTAGAAAAAAGTACAATAGATGCCGTTATAGATACGAAAATCAAAAAAACACAATTTGCTTTAAAGATAAAAGGAGATACTTCTAAACCTAAAATCTCACTTGATTCAAAAGATTTAATATCAAATCAAGTTAATAAACAAATTGATGAAAATAAAGAAAAAATAAAAGAGAAACTAAATAAAGTTTTAAAAGGTAAGTTAGGTGATGATGGAGCAGAAGAAATATTAAAAAATTTCAAATCGCTTTTCTAAAATAAGGTGTAAAACCTTGTTTTATTTACTTTTAATTAAGTCTAATCGGGTATTATATATGTATATTAAAAAAAAGGGTTCTCATCAAAATATTACTTTTAATATTCATAACCATCGGATTAAGTGCTAATACGTACAAGTTTAAAATGTTAGAAGAAGAGAAGCTGGGACTTATTAATAAATACGAAATTAGAGTCGAAGTTGCAAGGCTTGATAGATTTTTTAAAAGAGTAAAGGTTTTAAATAAAACTCTTAGCTGCTTTAAGAACTCAAGAAGTAAAAGAGAAATTACAGCTTGTAAAATTGATGAAAATAAAAGAATAATGCAAATGATAAAAAAAGGTTAATCCTTTTAACTCTCTATATTAATTTAATCTCCTTTTTAAACCAATCTAAAAGAAAAAATACTAAAATAATCTCATATTAAAATTATATAAACTTACAAAGGTTAAACAATGTCAAAAAAAGTATTAATTACAGGTGGAAATAAAGGAATAGGGCTAGCAGTTTCACGAGCAATGTTAGAGCTTGATTATAAAATTATTGTTGTTGCGAGAGACTTTAAAAATTTTGCATTAGGTGGACTCCCAAATGTTACAGAAATCAAATATGATTTATCAAATATTGATGGTTTAAAAGATTTAGCAAAAGAGATTGGAAATGTTGATATTTTGATTAATAATGCAGGTTTTATGCAACCTAAATACTCTTATGATAATTATCCAAAAGAAGCAAAAGAAAAAATATTAAATGTTGATTTACATGCACCAGTAGAATTAATGAATTTATTATGTGAAAATATGAAAGCTCAAAAGTCTGGAAGAATAGTAAATGTGGCTTCAATAGCAGGACAAATTGGACATCCTGATATTTGGTATGGAATAGCAAAAGCAGGTTTAATTAATGCTACGAAAATATATGGAAAACTTCTAGGGGCACATGGTATTACAGTAAATTGTGTTGCACCAAGTCCTACAGAAACTGATATGCAAAAAGATAATTCAGAAGAGAGAAAAAAAGAGTTTAAAAAAACTGTTTCATCAGGGAGATTTGCAGAACCTGAAGAAGTTGCAAAAGCTATTGTTTGGTTAGCAACAGAGTGTCCTTCTTATATAAATGGAGTTACTCTTGATATAAATGATTGTTCTTATAGTAGATAATAATTATTATTAAAATCTTATTTTAATGTAAATTTTAATAAAATAAATAAAACGGAATAGCTTTTTATCTTGTGAATACAAAGCTACTTCATGCTACAAGGGGCATTATGTTTAAAAATTCTTCTATAAAAAAAGTATTGATTTCTAGTGGATTTATTATTATTTTATTCTCTACAATAAGTTTTACACTTAATGTGGTGGAACTAAATTCTATAGAAAAAGAGGTAAAAGAACAAGAAGAGAATATCTTACCTAAAGTAATTGATTTTTTAACTCTTGAAAAAGATGTAATTCAAGTACAGCAATGGCTAACTGATGTTTCAGCAACAAGAGCTGCTGAAGGATATGATGATGGTTATGCAATTGCTAAAGGATATTTTGATGAAGGGAATAAGCTTCTTGATAAGTTAATTACATCTTCTAAACAGGATAATGATTCTAAGAGTGTTACCGATTTGCAAAATTTTAAAACTGACTTTAAAATGTTTTATGAAGTTGGTGTTAGAATGGCAGATAGTTATGTAAAAGATGGACATACTGAAGGTAATAAACTTATGTCTGAACTTGATCCTTTTAGTGAAAAATTAACAAATAAATTAACATCTTGGATTGATATCCAAAAGAAATTAAGTGAAGATAAATCTGTACTTATTACTGAAACTATTAGTTTTATGCAAAGTAGTTTATTAATATTTGGAATTATTCTAATTATTGTAAACTTTCTGATATTTGGAATGTTAATAAAAAGAATAAATGGTTCAATTTCTAACTTTCAAACTGGATTATTAAATTTCTTTAGGTATTTAAATAAAGAAACAAAAGAAGTATCTATGTTAGATGATACTTCAAAAGATGAATTTGGAATGATGTCAAAGGTTATAAATCAAAATATCACTAATGCAGATTTAATAATCAAAAGTGATGAAAAGTTTCTAAGTGAGGTTGCCGATTTTGTTGAAAATATTAATAAAGGTTATTTAACAACTAGATTAAATAATAAAGTAGAATCAGAAAACCTTGAAAAACTTAGAAATAGCATGAATAATATGATTTCAGATTTAAATGAAACTATAGGTAAAGATATAAATAAGATTATTGAAGTATTAGAAAGTTTTTCAAAATTAGACTTTACTAATTCTATAAAAGATGATAATAATAAAATACCAATGGCTTTAAATAATGTTACAAAATTAATCAATGATATGTTAGTTGAAAATAAATCAAATGGTTTAACACTTCAAGAAAGTTCAGACTCTTTAATGCATAATGTAGAAGTGTTAAGTAGTTCATCTACACAAGCAGCTTCATCTTTAGAAGAAACAGCAGCAGCTCTAGAAGAAATTACTTCAAATATTTCTAGTAATAATCAAAAAATAATTCAAATGTCAAACTATGCAAATGACCTAACATCTTCAGCTTCAGACGGTCAAAGTTTAGCAAGCCAAACTACTGTTTCTATGGATGAAATAAATACGCAAGTTAATGCTATTAATGAAGCAATTACTGTAATTGATCAAATAGCATTCCAAACTAATATTCTTTCATTAAATGCAGCAGTTGAAGCAGCAACAGCTGGAGAAGCTGGCAAAGGATTTGCAGTTGTTGCACAAGAAGTTAGAAATCTTGCAAGTAGATCAGCCGAAGCTGCTAAAGAAATAAAAGTATTAGTTCAAACGGCAACATCAAAAGCTGATAATGGCAAAAATATTGCAGATGAAATGATAAAAGGATATAGTGACTTAAATGATAATATATTTAAAACATTAGATTTAATAAAAGATGTTGAAAGCTCATCAAAAGAACAATTAACTGGAATTGAGCAAATAAATAGTGCTGTTAATGAGTTAGATCAACAAACACAACAAAATGCAAATGTAGCAAGTGATACAAAGCATATTGCAGAAAGTACACAATTTATTGCAAATACGATTGTTACAAATGCCAATGATAAAAACTTTATTGGAAAAGATACTGTTAAAGCTAAAGATTTAGATACAAAAAAATCATATAGTGAAGTAATTGTTTCAAAAGAAAATGAAATATTAAAATCAAAACCAAGAGCTACAAAGCTAGAAGAGAAGTCAAAAATCATCACTTCAGATAAAAAAGATGATGATGAGTGGGAAAGTTTTTAGGATTAAAATACAAGTTTTATAAAAGCAGTCTTTTTTTGACTGCTTTTTTTTAAGTTCTTGTTTAGAGCATTTGTTCTAAAATAATATAATAAATGATCTAAGGTTAAAAATGGCTACAACAAAAGAAAAGATTATAGAAACTTCTATTAAACTATTTAATGAGAAAGGTTGCTTAAACACTTCTACTAGACATATTGCAGATAAACTTGGTATTAGTGTTGGAAATTTATATTATCACTTTAAAAATAAAGAAGATATTCTTATAGATATTTTTACAAATTATGTAAAGATTGTATTTAAAGAAGTAAACTCAATAAATTATGAAAAAGATGAAATGTTTCTATTGAAAGATTTTTTATTAAATAATCTTGAAACAGATATTCAATATAGATTTTTACATTTGGAGCTAAACTTGTTACTTATGAGTTTTCCCAAATTTAAATATATTATGGAAGAACAACTTAAAAATGAGATTAAAATAATAAAAAAACTTTTAGATCATCAAATATTGTATGGATATATCAAACCAATGAGTGAAAATGAAATGAATTTTTTAGTTTCAAATACTTGGATTATTGTTACAAATAATCTATCTTATTGGAATATTTTATCAAATGATTTACATTCAAATGTAAAAAATGGTTCTTTAAATATTTATTATTTTATTAAACCTTATTTAACACAAAAAAGTTTAGATAATGAAAAACTTAAAAATATAGAAAACTTATTATTAAAGGGTGATAATGAATTATAAAATAGTATTAATCCTTGCCTTTTTTTTGAATATTGCAAATGCTAAAACATTTAAAATTGATTTATTTGTAGATTCTTCATCGAATAAATATATAAATGAAATAAAAACGCAAGCTAAAACCTTATTCTCTTCAAAGGATAATATAGATTATAATATAAAAATATGTGATAAGAACTGCAAAGATAATCTTAATAAGTATACTAATAAAATTATTTTGGTTAATAGTAGAAAAAAATATGAAAAAAGAAATAACTTATATATAATTTCTTACAATTTTTTACTAAGTAAGTATGAAAAAGATATTTTTATAAGAACTAGTGCCTTAGCTATTTTTGAATACTTAAAAGAAAATATAAAAAGTAAATCTATTTATCTTGAAAATAAAGAGATACTTATAAGCACGGTAAATACAACAAAAGAAACAAGTGAAATATCAAAAAATGCAAAAAAATTAAATCTAAAAGATGTATTTTCCCTAGCTTTTAAAAACAATCTTGAAATACAGCAAAACAAAAATAGTTTATTATTAAATAAGCTAAATATTAATGATGCCAAAAGTGACTATAAGCCAGATATTAGTCTTTTTTCTAACTATACACAAATAGATGATGACCGTGCAAAATATTCAAGTGGTATTTATTCAGAAGGTACTTTTACTGCTGGTTTAAAAATAAGTCAATTAATTTATTCAAATGATGTAATTCAAAATATTAATATTAGAAAATCAATTTTTAAAGCAAGCAAACAAGAAACAAAAGCTTTAAATGATGAGATTATGTATAAGTTAACAATTATTTATCTAAATATAATAAAAGCAAAAAAATATAATGAGATTATAAATATTAAACATGATTTTATTTCACAAAATTTAAACTTTTCAAAACAAAGAGTGAGTATTGGAGTTCAAGATAGAAGTGATATTTATAGATGGGAAAGTGAATTAGCAAATGTAAATATGGAACTATCTCAATCAAAGAAAAATTTAAACTCACTTAAAATTGAATTGGCAAATATTTTACAAATAGAAAATAATTTAGATTTTAAAGAGTATGGAATGAACTCTGAACTTTTTAAAATATTGGAAGAAGATGCGATTGTACATATAAGAGATAAAAAAGTACAAAATAGCTTTATAAATGAACTTGTTTTTACTCATTCACGACTAAAACAGTTAAAAGAACTAAAAGTTGCAAAAGATTATGAATTGGATATGAATAAAGATTCAAAATATCTACCAACATTGGCATTTGTAGGAAGTGCAACAAAGATAATAGATAGATATGGAGAAGGAAGTGATGCGAAAAGATATACAGATGATAAAGAATATCAAGCTGTAATAAATTTAAATCTTCCATTATACGAAGGTGGAATTAAAAATAATAAAATAGAAAAAAACTCAATAGAATTAATAAATTTAAAATTGAAATATAATGAAACAAAAAATTTAATAATTCAAAATGTAAAGAAAAATTATGAATCTATTTCTAGCTCATATGAAAAAATAAAGTTTGCAAGGGTTTCAGAAAATTCATCAGAAAAAAACTTTGAGTTAATACAAGATAAATATAAAAATGGAAAAGAAAATATAATATCTTTGCTTGATGCTCAAAACTCATATATTGTTTCTAAGTTAAACTTGAATATCTCAATTATAGATTATTTAGTTGATTTAAGTTCTATATATTTCTTTAGTGGAAAAATAGATATTTTAGTAAACAAAGATAAAAAAACAAAATTAGAAGAAAAAATTATAAATATTACTAAGGGAACACAAAATGATTAAATATATTAAAGCTTCACTTATATTGCTTACTCTTACTTTAATTTTTACTTCTTGTGAAAAAAAGCAAGAAGTAATAGAGAAAAAGGACTTAGTTAAATCTGTATATGTAACAATTCCAAAAGTAAATAAAGATAATGAAAAGAGGATATTTAACGCACTTGCATCTTCTAATAATCAAATTAAACTTAGTTTTAAAGTTCAAGGTAATCTAAACTATTTTAAGCTTAAAAATGGTGATGAAGTTAAAAAAGGTGACTTACTTGCAAAGCTAGATTCAAAGCCTTATGAGTTAAAAGTATCTCAAGTTCGTTATGCTCTTAGTGAAGCAAAAGCTGCTTTACAAAATGCAAAAAGTATATATGATAGAACAAAAAAGTTATATATAAATCAAAATGCAAGTGTTAGTGATATAGATAACGCACGTGCTAATTATAATGCGACTAAAGCAAAAGTTAATAATGTATCAAAAGAGTTAGAATATGTAAACCTACAGTTATCATATACAAAATTATATGCTCCAATTAGTGGATATATATCTTCTAAATTTGTATCTGAAAATGAGAATATAGCAATAGGAACACCAATAGTTTTAATAAGTGATAAATTAGTAGATGAAGTAACAGTTTATCTTCCGGAGTCTTATATAAATAAGATCAAAAAAGGTGATGAAGTTAAAGTTACTTTCACTTCTATAGATAAGAAAACATTTGATGGTAATATTTCTGAAATATCAAAGTTTATATCTAAAAATTCAAAAACATATTTAGTTATTGTAAAACTAAAAAATAGCTCTCCAAAGATAAAATCAGGAATGTCTGCTGATGTTTCTTTTTCTGTTTTAAACCAGAATAAACAACAAATATTTAAAGTTTCTTCTACTTCTGTGTTAAATGATAATAAAGGATATTTTGTATATATCCTTGAAAAAGAGAATAATAAATATTTTATTAAAAGAAGAAATATAAGTATTGGAAAGCTTGATGATGAAGGATTTGAAGTGTTATCTGGGTTAGAGGAAAATGATTTAATTCTAAAAGCTGGAATGAGTCAAGTTTTTGAAAATATGGAAGTTGTTATAGGAAATAAAAAAGAGTTAGGACTATAAAATGGATATAACGTCATTTGCTCTTAAAAGAGATAAGGTAACGATAGTTTTTACCCTTTTACTTTTTGTTTATGGACTTATTTCTTTTATGGATTTACCTCGAGCTAAAGATCCTGGATTTATAATAAGAACTGCAACAGTAGTTACTTATTTCCCAGGAGCAAGTGCAAAAAGAGTAGAACAACTTGTAACTGATAAGTTAGAAAAAAATATTCAAGAAATGCCTGAAATTGATTTTATAAAATCAACTTCAAAATCTGGTGTTTCAATTATCTTTGTAAATATATTAGAAAAACATAAAGAGATGCGTTCAATTTGGGATTCTTTACGAAGAAAAGTTGATGCAGGATCTAGAGAATTGCCAAGTGGTGTTTCCTCTCCTATTGTAAATGATGAGTTTGGCGATGTTTATGGTACTTTAATCTCAATTTCAAGTGATGGTTTAAGTCCTAAAGAATTAGAAGATATTGCAGATGATACAAAAGATGTATTTTTAAGACTTGATGAGGTTGCTAAAATAAATATCTTAGGGGTTCAATCTCAAAGAGTTCATATTGAGTTTGATAACTCAAAACTTGCAAACCTAAACTTAAGTGCAACATACTTGAAATCTATTTTACAAAGTAAAAATATTGTTTTATCAGGTGGAAGTATAAAAGTTGATTCTTCTAGATTATCAATAGAGCCATCAGGGAATTACAATAACTTAAAAGAAATAGAAAATACTTTGATTCCTTTAAAAACAGGAGAGAGTATATATTTAAAAGATGTAGCAGTTGTAAGTTATTCATATAAAGATCCTACTACTTATTTAGTAAATAAAGATGGTAAGAACTCCTTGATTTTAGCAATATCAATGAAAAAAGATGGTGATATTATTAATCTAGGAAAAAAAATTGATGAACTTCAAGAAAAAGTTCAAAGTAAATTACCTTTAGGAGTTTATCTTGATAGACTTTTTAATGAACCAAAAATTGTAGATGATATTATTAGTAATTTCGTAAGCAATTTATTACAAGCAATGGCGTTAGTTATTATTGTTATGCTTTTATCTTTGGGATTAAGATCAGGTCTTATAGTAGCTGTTTTAATTCCTATGTCAATTTTAACTTCTTTTATTATTATGTCAACTTTTGATATTTGGTTAGATCAAGTTTCTCTTGCTGCCTTAATTATATCTTTAGGTCTCTTAGTTGATTCTGCTATTGTTATGAGTGAATCAATTATGGTTTTAATGCAAAGAGGAAAGAGTGTAGTCGAAGCTTCAATTCAAAGTGCAAAAGAGTTAAGAATTCCTCTTTTAACTTCAGCACTTACAACCTCAGCCGCTTTTTTACCAATTTTTTTGGCTAAATCAACTACTGGAGAATATACTGCTTCAATATTTAAAGTAGTAACAATTGTATTATTATCTTCTTGGGTTTTAGCTCTTACGTTAACACCAGTTTTAAGTAAATACTTTATGAAAAAAGATATGAATAAACATCATGAAGAAGGATTTATTTATAAAGGATATAGAAAATTTTTAGCTTTTATTTTAAACTTTAGATTAGTGACTATTGTTGTTGTAATTACTGTTTTTATAAGTTCTTTGATTCTTTTAGATAAGGTTCCAAAAAAGTTTTTCCCAGATTCTGATGCTAATAGTCTTACTGTGGAAATACAACTTCCAGTTGGAACGGCAATTGAAACAACTATAGAAGATGTATCTGTAATTGAAGATTTTATACGTGAAAAATATATGAAAGAGGAGAATAAAAAAGTTATAAATTTTGTAACATTTATAGGTGAGAGTGCTCCTCGATTTTGGCTTGCATATAATCAACAATTAGCAAGTAGTGAATATAGTACAATTCTTATTAATGCAAAAGATGCAATATCAAAAAGTAGGATAAAAGAAGAGATTGAAATTTTTGCAAAATCAAAATTTCCTGATATGCAAATTGATGCAAAGTTTTTATCAAATGGTCCACCTATTAGTAAGCCAATTGAAATTCGGATTAGTGGAAAAGATATAGATACACTATTTGAAATTACATCAAATATAAAACAAAAACTTACACAAATTGAAGGTGTAAAAAATATATCTGATGATTGGGGATTAAAAAATAAAAAACTTATAGTAAATATTGATGAAGCAAAAGCTTTAAAAGAGGGTGTTTCAAACTTTGATATTGCACTTTCTTTGCAAACTGCATTAAGTGGATTTGAAGTTACAACTTTTAGAAAAGAAGATAAACTAATTCCAATTGTTTTACGTTCAAATCAAAGTAGCAAAGATAGTATTAATGCATTAGAATCTATTAATGTATATGCACAAAGTAGTGGAAAGAATATTCCACTTTCACAAGTTGCAAGTATTCAAACTGTTTATGAAGAATCAAAAATTATTAGACGAGATAGATCTAAAACTGTAACTATTGGAACTTATGTAAAAGATGGATATAGCGCAATGGCTATATTTGAAGAGATAAAGCCATGGTTAGATGAGTATTCAAGGGATTTTGCTTTGGGATATTATTATTCTTTTGGTGGAGAATATGAAGCTTCTGGAAAAGCGAATGAATCAATTGTTGTAAATATTCCAATAGCTTTTATGATTATCTTACTTTTAATGGTTACACAGTTTAATTCAATTAGAAAGCCCTTAATCATCTTAAGTACAATTCCTCTTGGAATGATTGGAGTTTCCTTTGGATTGTATGTTATGGACTCTTATTTTGGCTTTATGACACTACTTGGTGTTATTTCTTTAGCCGGAATTGTAATCAATAACGCAATTGTATTACTTGAGCGAATAAAAACAGAAGAAGAGGATAATAATAGAAATGCATATGATGCAATAATAGAAGCTTGTATTTCAAGATTTAGACCAATATTTTTAACAACAATAACAACTGTTTTTGGTCTTATTCCTCTTTGGTATAGTGGAGGACCTATGTGGGAACCAATGGCAATTGCAATTATTTTTGGTTTAATGTTTTCAACTATTTTAACACTTGGCTTTGTGCCAGTTTTATATTCACTATTATTTAAAATAAAAAAAGAAAAGGTAGAAGATGTTAAGTAAACTTTGGGTTCAAGTTTTAATTGGAATGGTTTTAGGTGTTGTCGTTGGTTTGATGTTATCTCCTAGTGCCTTTGCTTTAATTCCTGAACATATAGCACTTGAAATTGCACCTTGGGTTGCACTAGCTGGTAATATTTTTCTTGCACTTATAAAAATGGTTGTTATTCCTTTAGTTATGAGTTCAATTATTTTAGGTATTACAAGTGCTGAAAATACTGAAACATTAAAAAGTTTAGGTATGAAAATCGCTCCATATTTTGTATTTACGACAATAGTTGCTGTTACTATTGGTATTTTTATTGCCTTTACTATTAAACCTGGAAACTTTGTTTCAAGTGATATTGTAAATAATATAACTTCTAGTGTAGCTATTGTAAAAGATAAAGTTCCTATGCCAAGTATTTCTATTCCTGATATGATTGTAGGATTAATTCCTGTAAATACTGCTCAATCTGAGCTTGATGGAAATATTTTAGCATTTGTGATTTTAGCTATTTTTGTAGGTGTTGCTTTAATGAATATGGATAAAGAAGATGCTCAGCCTATGAAAGATTTAGCAAGGTCTTTTCAAGCTTTTTCAATGAAAGTAGTAGATTGGGCTATGAAATTAGCACCAATAGCAGTGTTTGGATTATTATGTAGTATTACAATTAAAATTGGTTTTGATGCAATTTCCTCTATGTCTATGTATGTATTTACAGTTCTATTTGGACTTTTTGTTTTATTATGTTTTTATTTATGTGTTGCATATTTTATAGGAAGAGTAAAACCTTTGGATTTTTTAAGAGATATTAGAGAAGTTCAACTTATGGCCTTTTCAACTTCAAGTTCAGCTGCTGTTATGCCTTTATCTATGAAAACAGCAGAAGATAAACTTCATATTCCAACTCCTATTTCAAAGTTTGTTATTCCTTTGGGTGCAACTATTAATATGGATGGAACAGCTTTGTATCAAGTAATTGCAGCAATATTTTTAACTCAACTTTTTGGTATTGATTTATCACTTGTTGAAATTATAATTTTAGCATTAACAACTGTAGGAGCATCAATAGGATCTCCTAGTACCCCTGGTGTTGGTATAGTTATACTTGCAACAATTCTTCAAGGTATTGGAGTACCTGTTGAGGGAATTGCTTTAATCTTAGGAGTTGATAGAATACTTGATATGTGTAGAACAACTATTAATGTTACAGGTGATTTAACTGCATCTTTAGTAATGAAAAGATTTACTTCGTTTAATAAAGTAAGTGATCTTAGTGAATCGTAAATATTAACTTTACATCACTTATTTTAAAGAATTAGATTTCTTAAAATAAGTGAAAATAAATAATCCAATAATTACAGCTAAAATAAAAATATTAGAGAAAAGTAAAATAACTCCAAACAAAATAGTTAAAATAATTGCACTAGTTTTAAAAAAACCTTTTTCAAAAAGAATAATAGCTGTAATCAAACCTATTATTGCATTTGCAATAAAGAACCCATCTGCAAAGGCAACTAAATTCTCTAGTGTTAAAACATCAAAATATACTAATAAAAGTGTAATAATATATATTATTGATAAAAGATTCAATGCACCAATAGGAGTATTATTTTTCAGATGTTTTGAAGTATAAGAAGTAAGTTTTAAAGATGAAATAAGTCTTGAAACACCACCTACGAAAAGAATCAAAGTACCAACACAAAGTATTGTTGATACACTTGCTAAAATGATATTTGAGTACTCTTTAAAAATAGGTTCTATTATCCATACAAGTTTAAAATCTTCATCTTTTGGAAACTCTCCAAAACAAATAGCTAGAGTTGTTAAGATATAAACTAAAGATATTATAATCGCAGATAATTTAACAGAATTTGTAAGTATTTTAGTATCTTTTACTTCTGTTGAATAATTTCCAATTACTTCCCATCCCACGATTGACCAAAATACAATAATCAAAGCATGTCCAAGTTCATTTAGTGATATAGATGGAATTAAAAAACTAAACTCATTTATCTGTAGTATTATATTTATACTTGAAATTAGAAAAATAAGTGTAATAGCTGAACTTACTACTAGCATGATTTTTCCAAGGGAATCAATCTTTATCAAAAGTAGAATATAAGTAATAATATAAGTAAAAAAGCCTAGCAGTTCAAGCGAAATATTTGGGAAATAAGGCTGTATAAATTGTGCTGCTATTATTAAAACAGCAACTGGACCAAAGAAAACTGCGCATATTAAATAAAAAGATGTAAGAAGTTGATATTTTTTACCCATTGCTTCTTTAGTTGCAAGAGACACACCACCATCCCCTGGATATAAAATTGCAAGTTTTCCAAATATAAGTGCAAAAACAAAACCTAAAATTAATATAATTGCCCAAACAACTAATGTAAAGTTTCCAACCATATTATATAAAAGTGGAGGAAGAAGTATTAACCCTGAACCTAAAATTGGTCCAATAATTAAACCTGATAAGGTAAAGGTATTTAGTTTTTTAGTATCTTTGTTAATGTTATTGCTCAATTTTCTTCTTTTTAAATATGGTAATATTATTTAAGGTCTTAACGGCAAAAAGTGTTAAAATTACACCTATAATTGTAGTTAGATGTACAGTTTCACCTAAGAAAATTATACTTAAAATTATAGCAAAAAATGGAACTAAAAAGATAAAAGAACTTACTTCATTTGTTCCTAGTTTTTCAATACCAATAAAATATACACTTGTTGCAAAAGTCGTTGAAATTATTGATAAAACTAAAAGATTTATCCAAAATATTGAATCAAATGCTTCATAGTTTATTGCAGAAAAATCTACAAAAAATATAGAAACCATTGCTGTACTTATGATATACATATACAAGGTAAATACCATAGGAGAAGTTTTAGTAATTTTTGAACTTGTAATTGTTAAGGCAGGCCATAATATACTTGCCCCTAAAAAATACATATTTTGTGTTGAAAATATTTGTTCATATGAAAAAGACCAAATGTTAAGCATTGTAAGTACACCTACTCCTCCAATTATAAGAGCAAAAATATCTTTTCTTAATATTTTTTTACCAAAAAATAAAGCCATAAAGATAAAAGTATTTATAGGAATCAAAGTAGTTACAAGTGCACCTCCAAGTGATGCTGTTCCATGCATTGTTCCTAAGAAATAGCACTTTAAATATACAATCATAATAACAGATGCCAATACAGCTAGTAATAAGCTATGTCTATTTATATAAAAATATTTTTTAGTTATTATTAGAACTGGGGCTAAAGTTATAATAGTAAAGAAGTTTCTTAAAAATATCATTTCATATTCATTTACATAAGAACTTAATACTTTTGCATTAACCCATGATGCACCCCAACCAGCCATTGCTAGAATCATTAAAATATAAAATATGTTTTTATTTGCTTGTGTCATATGTATCTTTTATCTATCGATTTTTTTATTCTGGAAGAAGTATAGTAGAAAATAAAAATAATTTATAGAATAATATTGCTATTTTTTTGTAAATAAGATGGCGTGTAACCAAAATATTTTTTAAAGTTACGTGAAAAGTGAGATTGATCGTTAAACCCGACTTGTACACTTGCAGAACTAAGTGAATATCCATTTTTGATTAGATTATTTGCACGATTTAATCTTTCATTTACTATAAAAGCATGAGGTGTTAATCCAAAGTTTTTTTTAAATAATCTTAAAAAGTGGAATTTACTAAGGTTTACATTTGATGCAAGTGCTTCTAGTGTAAAGTTAGTATCAATTGAATCATTGATAAATTCATAAGTATCTTTGATTATTTTTTTATCTTCAAATATATCATTATATTTTTTAGTATAAATTGTAGAACTAATTATAAGATGAGATAAGGCATCAATTAGATTAGATTCTATTACTATATCATCTTCATTTTTAAAATATGAATCAAAAAAATTATGTAGTTTTGCAAATAATATTTTATCTTCAATTATAAGTCTTTTAAAAAAAGGTGTTTTTCTATCATAAAATATTTGTTGATATAAATCTGTCATAAGATCAACTGATGGATAGAAATTTACATGAGACCAATCTTTAGATTTTCCAGCATGAACTTCACCTGGATTGTTAATTCGTACTGAATATTCATAAGACTCATAACTTTCATAAGAATTATAAGATTTTAAAACACCTCTATATGTTAATCCTATAGTATATGTATCATGGTAGTGTCTAGTAAAATCTGCAGTTGAATGTGTAACATTTTCAAAAAGAGTATTTGTAAGTAACTTTGACATGAATTATTATATCTAAATAAAAAAGCATAGATTTAACTATGCTTTTTTTACTCTAAGAATTAATAAAACACCAATAATGGCTGCAATAAATGAAGCTGCGAAAACACCAAGTTTTACTGCCGCTATTACTGATTCATCTAAGAAAGCAAGGTGTGTTATAAAAATAGACATTGTAAATCCTATTCCACCTAAGAAACCAACTGCTATAACCTCTGCCCAAGAGATATTATCTGGTTTTTTAACTATTTTTAATTTAGTAGCTAAATATGTAAATCCAAAAATACCAATAGGTTTACCAATAATTAGACCAAACACAACACCTAAAACTATCATTAAGTTTGCATCTATTGTAGAAAAGTCTATAATTACACCTGCATTTGAAAAGGCGAATAATGGCATGATAAAAAAGGCAGATAAACCATGAAGTTGATGCTCTAATCTTACAAGTGGATTTTGAACCCTATCATAGTTGTATCCAATATTTTCAAGTGAATCAATTTGATGATGGTTTAACATAGGAATTTCATCTATATGTTTTTCAAAATCATCAATATCTTTTTTTGATTCTTCAATAAAGTTTTTTTCATCAAGTTTAGATTTGATTGGAATTGCAAAAGCTAATAAAACTCCAGCAATAGTTGCATGTATACCAATAGCATGAATATATACCCATAAAGCGATACCTAAAATTAAATAAGGTAAAAGTTTTGTAACACCTTTAATATTTAATCCCCAAATTACTGCATATATAATAGCTGCATGTAAAAAATATTGTGTTTGAATATCACTTGTATAAACTGTAGCAACAACTAAAACAGCACCTAAATCATCTACAACTGCAAGTGCAACTAAAAATAGTTTTAATGCTGGATTTACTCTTGTTCCTAAAAGCATTAAAATACCAAGAGCAAAGGCAATATCTGTAGCCATTGGAATACCAAATCCTAGTGGATTATCAGGATTAAAGCCTACATATATAAGTGCTGGAATTAACATTCCACCAATTGCAGCAATAATTGGGAATGATGCTTTAGCAACACTTGATAATTCACCTATCATCATTTCTCTTTTTATTTCAAGTCCAACCATAAGGAAGAATAGGGCCATTAATCCATCATCTATCCAGTACGTTAATGTCATAGATATTGAAAGTTCTCCAACATTGATTCCAAGAGGTAAATGCCATAAGTCGTAATAGTCTTGTCCTAAACTAGAGTTTGCAACAATAACAGCTGCAACTGTTGCTAGAAAAAGTAAAATTCCACTTAGGGCTTCTTTGTTTATAAATTGATTTAATGCAACCAGATTTTTAAGCATGTTTATTTCCTTTTAATTTTCTATTTGTCTAAACATTTAGGGCAAATACCCTTAATGATGATATTGTCAATTTGATATTTTGAAAGCTTTAAATCAAGCTTTTCATGGATACATTCTATTTTTGAACATGAAGTACAAATGAAATGAGAATGCTTTGTTTTTTGAATTTCAAAATATCTCTTTTTATCATTTGATTCAAAAGAATTTATAACATTTTCTTCTTCAAATTTTGTTATATTTCTATAAAAAGTTGCTTTATCCATCGACAATTTACTTTTTATATCCTCATAAGATAAGGGTTTATTAGAAGATATTAATATTTCTAATATAGTTTTTCTTGCACTTGTTAATTTTATATTTTTTGTATTTACTATGTTTTCTATATTCATAAAGCAATTATATCGAGTTTTCTCTAAATTTATTTACAACTAAGTTGCATTAAAGAAAGAATTCATTAAAATTCGCTAATCGCAACTAGGTTGCAGTATTTGAAAAAAGGAAATAAATGAAAAGATTATTAATAGCAACTTTTTTAATGATAGCGTCATTAAATGCACAAGTAAAAAATGTAACTGTAAGTATTTTACCTCAAAAATATTTTGTAGAAAAAATAGCAGGTGAGAAGATAAATGTGAATGTAATTGTAAAGCCAGGTTTTTCACCTGCCACGTATGAACCAAAAACATCACAGATGAAGAAATTAGCTGATTCAAGTATTTATTTTGCAATTGGTGTACCTTTTGAAAATTCATGGCTTAAAAGATTTCAAAATTCTAATAAAAATATGTTAATTGTAGACACATCAAAGAGTATAGAAAAACTTGAAATGGAAAAACACTCACACCATGAAGAAGAAAAACATGAAGAGCATCATGATCATGAAGAGCATGCAGATCATGATGAACACCATGAACATGAGGAACATGAGGAACATGAATCTTCAGATCCACATATTTGGAATGACCCAATACTTGTAAAAGTTCAGGCAAAAAATATTTATGATGCTCTTATAAAACTTGATAATACAAATGCTTCTTTTTATAAAAAAAATTATGAAAATTTTATAAAAGAGTTAGATTTATTAGATGTGAAACTAGAAAGTATTTTAAAACCTTTTGAACATAAAGCATTTTTAGTATTTCATCCATCATGGGGATATTTTGCAAAAAGATATTCACTAGAGCAAGTTGCTATTGAATCGCAAGGTAAAGAGCCAAAACCAAAAGAGCTTGTTGAACTAATTAAAGATGCAAAAGAACATAATATAAAAATAGTATTTGTATCTCCACAATTTTCGAAAGGGAGTGCGGAAACTATAGCTAAAAGTATAAATGGCTATGTTCATGTTATAGATCCTTTATCCGAAAATTGGGAAGAAAATCTTATTCAAACTGCGCAAAAAATAGCTGATACTTATAAATGATAAGATTCTTAGTATTATTCCTCCTATTTAAGAGTATCCTTTTTGGATGCTCTTTATGCTCAATTTATTCTCCTCGAACTGATATTTCTATAGATATTAATGCTAATGAACAACTAATTAAAGATGCAAAATTTAAATGGACTTTCTCTAAAGAATTTAGTGATGAATTAATGCGAATTTATGATGTTAATCTTGATGGAACATTTAGTAAAAAAGAACTTGGACCTATTAAAGATTCCTTGTTAAAGTATATCAAACCACTAAATTATTTAACTTTTATATCATATTCAAATAAAATCGTAGAAGAAAGCAGAGATTTAGATGTAAAGGAACACAAGCTCTTTTTTGAAAAAGGCATTTTATCTTTTGAATATAAAGCAAATTTAAACTACAAAATTTTTGATAAAAATGAACTTTATATAAGAATCTATGATGAATCAGAATATTTTTCTATTTTTTTAGATGAAATGAAACAATCATTTACTATTCCTTATAAGGTAAAAAAAGTTTTTTCTGAAGATAATATATCATATACAATTGATGCTCCAGGATTAAAACAAGCTCCACAAATAGAAGAAAAAGAGATAATTGAAGAGAAAGAGACAATAGAAGAAAAAGAGATTTCTATAACTGAGAGTTTTAAAGAAGAAAATCTTATTAAAGTTGAAGATAGAAAAAGTGAAGTAAAACCACTTGATAAATTTGTTCAAAAAATCAAAGAATCTTTATTAGAAATTGAAAAAGGAGAAGATAAATATGCAATTGTATTTTTATTATTTGCATCATTTGTTTATGGAATGATACATGCTTTAGGGCCTGGACATGGTAAGGCTTTAGCATTTTCATATTTTTCTTCTAAAAAAAGTACTTATTCACAAGCTTTTCTAATATCATTTTTAACAGCATTTATTCATATAGTTGGTGCTTTAGTATTAGTGAGTATTTCTATTTTTATTATAGAAGGTATTTTTTCTAGTTTTTTAGATGATTCAATTTCATATATTACAAAGACTAGTGCGGTATTAATAATGCTTTTATCTATGTATATTTTATATAGAAAATTAAAAAATAAATCATGTGCTTGCTGCGCTTGTAATATTCCAGATGATAAAAATCAAATATTTACAACATTTAGCCAAAAACCAAATTATGTTTTTAAGAATACTAATAGTATACATATTCAAGATAAAAAGAGCAAAAATGAAAATTTATTTTTTGTATTAACTGCTGGCTTAATTCCTTGTCCTGGAACGGTTATATTATTTGTTTATGCATTTATTTTAGAGACTTATTTTTCTGTATTCTTAGCGAGTATTTTTATTAGTTTAGGTATGGGTTTAGTGATTTTTGCTTCTTCATTCTTAGGTGTTTCTTTACATAAAGTATCTCAAAAATCAGGAAAAATTACTAATATATTAGAAATACTAGCACCTATTTTTATGTTTATTCTAGGTTTATTACTTTTATTGAATTCTAGTAGTTTTAGTTTTTAATTAATTTTAAAGTCTAAATTTAAATCAAAGCTCTGAATTATTAATTCAGAGCTTCTATTTTGCGCTTATATTAATTTAGTTTAGAATAACCAAAGAATATTAGCTCTTCCTACTGTTTCTTTATCAGTATTTAAATCATCATCAACTTGTGCCATTCTTACGTAAGCTGTAAGACCTTTTGTAATTTTATATGTTGCTGTTGCATAAATTTCATTTACATCTGTTGTTTTTCTTTCCATATCAGCATAAGTTAAAGACAGATTTAACTTAGGAACTACATCTACATTTAATCCAGCTTTGATTAATTTTGAATCATCATTTCCTAATAATCCTACTTTCCAACCTTTTAAGTTTGCACTTGCATCAGTATCAAAAGTAACCCAACCCCCATCACCAGTTTGACCATAAGCAACTTCTGCACCTACAATTCCAGCTTGTACTTTAACGCCAGCTTTCCATAATTCATGATCAACATTTACTCCATCAATATCACTTGCTGTATATCTAACAGAAGGAGTGATTTTTACACTTCCTGCATCAATACCAGCTGATGCTCCCAGAGTATAAGTTTTATATTTATCTTCCATTGTTGCATATAACCCATCTAAAGATACTTCACCAATTTTTGTATTAAGACCTGCTTGAATATATGATTCTCCACCAGTAATTGCAGTTCCTGGGAATATTCCAACTGTATCACCATAATCAAAGTTAGTATTTGCAAAATAAGAGGCAGTAAAATTAATATTAGCAAGTTTACTAGTTAATGTAAGACCATTAGCTTCAGAAGTAGCCGTTGCTGGATCATAAACAACAGTTAATGGCGTATCAACACCAACTTTACCAGCAGAAATTGAAGTATTCTGAATACCTGTATAAGTAAAGTAATTATATACCATTAACACGCCTGAATATGGTGCAGAACCACTAGTATCATCAACTTCAAGGTTAGCTCCTGCAAACATGTAACTAATATCATCTGTTAATTTACCACTAGCTCCTAATACTTCTTTATGTGTATATTTAGCACCATTAACATCACTATCATCATATCTTACTTGAGCATAACCAAATACATCAAAATTATTTGCTACTTCAGCTAAAGTATTTGCACTAAGATTAGATGTTAATCCCGTTAATGTTACAGCAGCCACTAAACTCATTTTTACTAATTTTTTCATTTTCTATTCCTTGTCTAATAGGTTTATTTTGTTAATTAATAAAGAGTGATTTTATTTAAATTCATTAAAAAAAATAACTATAAATTAATGAAACATTGAGAAAGTGTACTTGGCTTTTTTTAAACTTTACTTAGTGCTATAATCATGCTACAAAGACGCTATACTGGGGCTATATAGCCGCTATACTGAAGCTATAAAAACCTGTTTTTTTATTATTTTGTTTCAAAAAATGCCTAAAAATCA
Source organism: Poseidonibacter lekithochrous (assembly GCF_018861145.1). Lineage (GTDB taxonomy): Bacteria > Campylobacterota > Campylobacteria > Campylobacterales > Arcobacteraceae > Poseidonibacter > Poseidonibacter lekithochrous_A. The sequence continues at coordinate 3,410 of NZ_JAHKQT010000044.1, read as the reverse complement.
TTAATTTTATAATTTTAAATTGATAAAATTAAAATTTGAAATTTTTTATGATATTCTAGTTTTATAAAATTAATTTTGAAGGAAAAAAATGAAAATAATTACAAAAATAGCATTAATTACAAGTTTAAGTACTTTTGCTTATTCTGAAGTTACTATATGTTTTAAGAAAAATCATTCAGATATCTCTACTTTAGAGAGTGTAAAATTAGATGGAGGAAAATGTTTAGGAGTTAATAGTCAAAATGAAATGTTAAAACAAGGTTGGACTTTACAAAACTTTAATATAAAAGAGGGTGATTATTTATATATATTTAAAAAAGATGATAAAAATTTAAATGTTACAAATAAAGAATCAATTGAATCTATTGTTGAGAAGAAAATTGAAGAAAAGAAAACTGAAGATTTAACTAAGACTTTAAAAATAGAAAAAGAGAAGTCTTTCTCACTTGGTAAAAAAACATACCTATCTAAATGTTCTTCTTGTCATGGAATAAAGGCTAATAAAAAAGTAGGTAATTCAGCTGTTTTAAATAACATGAGTTTAGATGATTTTTTAGATTCTCTTAAAGGATATAAAATTGGTTCTTATGATTTAGGAAATGCAAGTGAAATGAAACCCTATGCAGTTGGTTTTTCTTCTTATGAGATGAAAGGTATTTATGAGTATATAAAAAATATAAAATAGTTTATAATTTAAAATGCAGAGTATATTAAGGAGAATTATACTCTGCATGAGGAAATTTTATTCTTAACTTTAAGTATTTAAGGAATTCGCAAAAAAGCTAAATATTTAAATATTAAGTCTTTTGTCATTAAAAATATCTCCAAATGACAGATGTAGATATTTTCTAGAAGAAGTATACTTTATTATTATAGCCCTCAAATAGCTATTTAAAATAAATACTACTTTATTCTTTCAAACTCTTTTATAATCTCTTCAATAGGTTCTATTCCTACGGAGATTCTAACTAAATCAATTGGCAAGGAAATTTGTTTTAAAAACTCATTTCCTTTTTTTGTAAGAATTAAATCATAATGAGCAAGATAAGTATATGGCATAAGTAAAGTAAATTCCGTACCTAAACTAGGCCCCTTTGCAAAATTTAATTTATCATAAATTTCTTTTATAGGTTTATTAAAAGTAACAGAAACAACACCTGTATATGAATTATCATCTATTATTGTTTGTGAGTAGTTTTCTTTATTGTTTTTATCAAAACAGTAAAATACTTCATCTATATAAGAGCAGTTTTCTAAATACTCAACTAATTGTTTTGTATTTGAAGATATTTTTTTTACTCTTGATCTATAGTCTTTTATTTGTAAAGCTAATCTTTGTATATCTTTTATATACACGCTCTCACAGTACCTAAAAAACTCTGTTGTCATATGAGATAAGTTATGCTTTTTGTTTAAAATAATTGCACCCATTAAAACATCAGCATTTCCACAAGCAAATTTTGTAAGAGATTCTACAAATATATCTGCATAATTTTTTAAATCGAGATTATATGGTGTTGCAAATGTTGTATCTATTACTAAAGGAATATTGTACTCATCACAAAGTTTTCTCAATCTTTTTATATCAACACTTGTTAAAAGTGGATTTGTTGGAACTTCTGTAACTATAGCACTTACTTTTAAACCATTTGTTTTTAAATATTCTTCAAGTAAATCTAAATTTGTAATATCTGGAAATATTTTTTGTTGAGTATAGTGATGATTTACAATATTCATAGTGTCTAAATACAACCAACCAAATTGAACTAATATATCTCTTCCATTATGACTTTGAATTGAGTTTAAACCTCTGATTATTGAATAAATTGCATTCATACCTGAAGGTGCTAAGCATATGTTTTCTTTTGGCTGAGAATATGCGTCTGCTAGAGTTTGAATAATTATATCTTTTGATGTATCTTTATCCTCTACATCTTCTTTATGAAGAGTATCAATAAGTTTTTCTTTATATAAATACTCTTCTGCTAATCTTGAAGATAAGTTACAACCAACATGTTGAATATAAGTTAAAACTTTTTGAAGTTGGCACGTTCCTTTTTGAACTAAAATAACTCCAAAAGGTTCATCTATTTCAATTTTATTATGGATAAAATATTTATCACTTATAAGATCAACTGCTTTTGATGAACTTAGTACTACAACTTCATAATCATCAGAAACTTTATATTTTTCTTTTATAAAAAGTCCAAGTTTCTTTAAATATGGATGAAGAATAAACCTAGGATATCCACTTTTTATCTTTTCTAAGATTTCTGGTGTTTGCTCTTCATAATCTATTACATCTTGAATTAAAGGCATTGATACTGATACTGCATGGACATTATTTATAGGTAATGTTTCACCGCATTTTATTGCTTGAAAAAACTCTTTATTCATATACTTTTTATTCTTTCTTTAATCTATTTTACGGCTTGTTCAATATCTTTGATTAAGTCTTCTACATTTTCTAAACCAATTGAAAATCTAACTGTACTGTCACTTATTCCAATTGCTGCTAATTCTTCTTTAGAAAATGTTGCATGAGAAATTTTTGCAGGTATTTCTACTCTAGAATCTGGACTACCAAAAGAACATTTTTCTCCAAATATTTTTGTATTTTCAATAAACTGCTCAGCTAACTCAATACTAGCAAAGTCAACACAAAATAGACCTGGAATATATTTCATTTGCTCATTTGCTAAATCATATTGAGGATGTGATTTCAAACTTGGATGTGTAACTTTTTCTATATAGTCTTGATCTTCTAAATACTGTGCAATTAAAATTGAGTTCTTTTCATGTTCAACCATTCTCACCTTTAATGTTGGAATTCCTAATGTGATTAAATATACATCCATAGGATTTTGAGATCTTCCACCTGCATTTGCATAATAATGTATTTGCTCTGATAACTCTTCCGTCTTTGCAACTATTGCACCAGCAACTACTGCTCCATGACCTGAGATATATTTAGTAGTTGAAAATAGTGAAAAATCAGCACCAAGATTTAAAGGCTGTTGAGATATAAATGTAGCAAGTGAATTGTCAACTGCAAATAAGGCATTATTTTGTTTTGCTAATGCAGCAACTCTTTTAAGATCAATAATTTTTAAGCCAGGATTTGTAGGACTTTCACATAAAACTAAATCAATAGGATTTGATTTTAAAATATTCTCAAGATTATCAAAATCTAAGAAATCTGCAAAATGAACAGTAACATTATATTTCTCTTCAAATATTTTAAGTAATCTAAATGTTCCACCATAACAATCAGCTTCAACTAAAATATGAGAATTTGCTTGTAATGTAGTTTCAAAAAGTAGGGCAACTGAAGCAATACCAGTATGTGTACAAACGCAACCAGCTCCATTTTCAACTTCAGTAAAAAGATTTTCTAACATTTCTCTTGT